>NZ_JAQIRL010000003.1:0-812153 GCF_032601985.1 Klebsiella sp. 141203
GACCCCATGCCGAACTCAGAAGTGAAACGCCGTAGCGCCGATGGTAGTGTGGGGTCTCCCCATGTGAGAGTAGGGAACTGCCAGGCATCAAATTTAGCGTGCTGATATGGCTCAGTTGGTAGAGCGCACCCTTGGTAAGGGTGAGGTCCCCAGTTCGACTCTGGGTATCAGCACCACTTTTTAGGTTAAAGTTCGGCACTTGTAAAGAATTTGCCTGGCGACGAGAGCGCGGTGGTCCCACCTGACCCCATGCCGAACTCAGAAGTGAAACGCCGTAGCGCCGATGGTAGTGTGGGGTCTCCCCATGTGAGAGTAGGGAATTGCCAGGCATCAAATAAAACAAAAGGCTCAGTCGAAAGACTGGGCCTTTTGTTTTATCTGTTGTTTGTCGATGAGCGCTCTCCGGAGTAGGGACAAATCCGCCGGGAGCGGATTTGAACGTTGCGCAGCAACGGCCCGGAGGGTGGCGGGCAGGACGCCCGCCATAAACTGCCAGGCATCAAACAAGAAGAACCCCGTACCGGAAGGTGCAGGGTTTTTTGCTGTGTGGCGTCTATCTCCCCGGTGGCGCTGCGCTTACCGGGGCTACAAAAATCGTAGCCCGAGAAAGGCGCCTCGCGCCGCCCCCGGGGAAAGCGACCATATCAATATAAATGAAAGGCCCAGTCGTGTGACCGGGCCTTTCGTTTTTGTCTTTTGCGGCCAGACGCGCCGCCAGATCCCCGGTGGCGCTGCGCTTACCGGGGCTACAAAAATCGTAGCCCGGGAAAGGCGCATCGCGCCGCCCCCGGGGAAAGCGACCATATCAATATAAATGAAAGGCCCAGTCGTGTGACCGGGCCTTTTGCCTTTCAGGGGAATAAGCCGACAGGGATACCTCCCGGCTGAGCATTATGGCGAGGAATCGCTAACGAGTAAGCGCCACGATACCTAACGTGAGACCGGCAACCGCTGCGGCACCACCGGCGATCGCGCCAGCTGTTTCCCAGTTATCCTGTGTTGTGCCTTTTACACAGGTGTTGGTATGCACCAGTCGGCCCTGCGAGTCATAGACAGGCACGCACGGGGAATCATGGGCACAGCCAGCAAGCAACGTTGCTAACAATGTCACTAATATTAATTTTTTCATGGTATTACCTCTAAATAACCGTTTGCTGTCAACGATGTCAACACATAACGGAATAGCTTATTTTACCATCGCAATGACCCAGGCCTGGAAGGGGAAATAATCTCAAATTATGAGCAGTGTAAATATCGTGAAGAGAAATGAGAAATAATGAAGAAAATATGCAGAGGGGGATATTTCAAGGCGTTAGTCGGAGATGAAAAATTAATATTTCTACTAACTTGTTGTTCTGATAGAAATAAAAAAGGCGCCGCGTGGCGCCTTGATAATTATAGTCGATTATTCTGCGTGGCGGGTAAAGCGACGCCTTACGACCACAAAGAACACCGGCACGAAGAAGATGGCCAGCAGCGTTGCGGTAAGCATACCGCCCATCACACCGGTACCGACAGCGTTTTGCGCGCCGCTACCAGCTCCATGGCTAATCACTAATGGCATGACCCCGAGAATAAAGGCTAATGAAGTCATTAATATAGGGCGCAGACGCATACGAGATGCTTCCAGGGTCGCCTCAATAATGCCTTTGCCTTCTTTATCCATAAGATCTTTAGCGAACTCGACAATAAGAATAGCGTTCTTCGCAGATAAACCAATAGTGGTTAATAGGCCGACCTGGAAATAAACGTCATTATTCAATCCTCTAAGCGAAGCTGCTAATAATGCGCCGATAACCCCTAATGGCACAACCAGCATAACTGAGAATGGAATAGACCAGCTTTCATAGAGTGCAGCCAGGCAGAGGAAGACGACTATCAGCGAAATAGCATATAGCGCTGGCGCCTGGTTGCCTGAGAGACGCTCCTGATAGGACATGCCGGTCCAGTCATAGCCAATACCCGTAGGTAGTTTACTGGCCAGTTGCTCCATCAGCGCCATCGCTTCCCCGGTACTCTTGCCCGGAGCAGCTTCGCCGAGGATCTCCATCGAAGGCAGGCCGTTGTAACGCTCAAGGCGCGGAGAACCATATACCCAACGTGAGGTGACGAATGCAGAGAACGGTACCATTTCACCGTTAGAACTGCGGACATACATATTATTGATATCACCCGGCAGCATACGGAAGCTGGCATCGGCTTGAACGTAGACCTTTTTCACGCGGCCGCGGTCGATAAAGTCATTCACATAGTAGCCGCCAAGCGCTGCCGAGATCGTTTCGTTAATATCGGATAGTGAAACGCCCAGCGCCTGCGCTTTCTCTTGATCGACGTCGAGTTTAAACTGCGGCGTATCCTCAAGGCCATTAGGGCGAACACGTACCAGTTGAGCCGGATGTTGTTTTACCATCCCCAGAAGCTGGTTTCGGGCCTGGGTCAACTGTGTGTGTCCTAAACCGCCCTGGTCAATCAGTTCGAAGTCGAAACCAGTCGCGGTACCTAATTCGATGATGGCCGGCATGTTGAACGGGAAGACCATCGCATCTTTAATCTGGCCAAAGGCGGCAGTGGCGCGTTTGATAATGGCTTCGACACCGTTTTCCGTACCGCTGCGCGCTTCCCACGGTTTCAGGCTAACGAAGGCCATACCGGAGTTTTGGCCCTGTCCGCTGAAGCTAAAGCCGTTAACGGTGAACACGCTTTCAACGTTAGCTTTCTCTTTCTGCAGATAGTAGTCAGTGACGGAATCAAGCACCTTCTGCGTACGCTCCTGGGTGGCGCCTGCGGGCAGTTGGATCATGGTCAGGAACACGCCCTGGTCTTCATCAGGTAAGAATGATGTCGGCAGGCGGACAAACAGTACGGCCATGCCGATAACAATCAGCAGATAGATAACCAGATAGCGCCCGGTGCCGCGCAGGATCCCGCTTACGCTGTTGGTGTAGTGGTTAACGCTTTGGTCAAACCTGGCGTTAAACCAGCCGAAGAACCCCTTTTTGCCATGATGGTCTGCGGATGCTGGTTTTAACATGGTTGCGCACAGCGCCGGGGTCAGTACCAGCGCGACCAGTACAGACAGCGCCATCGCGGAAACGATAGTGATGGAGAACTGACGATAAATCGCCCCGGTCGAGCCGCCAAAGAAGGCCATCGGGACGAATACCGCCGAGAGCACCATGGCGATACCAACCAGCGCCCCCTGGATCTGCTCCATTGATTTCTCGGTGGCTTCAACGGGGGAAAGCTTCTCCTCGACCATCACGCGCTCGACGTTCTCCACCACCACGATGGCATCGTCGACCAGTAGCCCTATCGCCAGCACCATGCCGAACATGGTTAGCGTGTTGATGGAGTAGCCGAACATCGCCAGTACCGCAAAGGTGCCCAACAAAACCACCGGCACGGCAATCGTCGGGATAAGCGTTGCACGGATGTTCTGCAGGAATAGATACATCACGAGGAAGACGAGGATAATGGCTTCAAACAGCGTTTTAACCACTTCGTGAATGGAGATTTTAACGAACGGCGTGGTGTCGTAGGGATAAACAACTTTCATCCCTTGCGGGAAGAAGGGCTGCAGCTCGGCAAGTTTCGCTTTAATCGCCGTAGCGGTATCTAACGCATTGGCGCCGGTCGCCAGTTTAATCCCCAAGCCAGAGGCGGGTTTGCCGTTAATACGGGCGACAACGTTATAGTTCTCGCCGCCCAGTTCAATACGCGCGACATCCTTCAGGCGAACCACGGAACCATCGGCGTTAACCCGCAGGGTGACTTTACCGAACTCCTCCGGATCTTTCAGGCGAGTCTGGGCAATGATCGAGGCGTTGAGCTGTTGACCTTTAACCGACGGCGTACCGCCAAGCTGCCCGGCGGCAATCTGATCGTTTTGCACCTTCAGTTGGTTGATAACATCGACCGGCGTGAGGTTATATTTATTCAGCAAGTTGCCGTCAAGCCAGATACGCATGGCATATTGCGCGCCGAACAATTGCACATCGCCCACGCCGTTAAGGCGGCTAATAGGGTCCTTGATGTTAGAGGCAACGTAGTCGGAAATATCATCCTGGGTAGTGTTTGGGTTATCAGAGATAAAACCGGCAACCAGCAGGAAGCTGCTGCTGGATTTCTCAACGCTAATACCTTGCTGTTGTACTTCCTGCGGCAGTAGCGGCGTCGCCAGCTGCAGTTTGTTCTGTACCTGTACCTGCGCGATATCCGGATCGGTGCCGGATTCGAAAGTGAGCGTGATGGTCACGCTACCGGATGAATCACTGGTAGAGGACATGTACATCAGATTATCGATACCATTCATATTCTGTTCGATAACCTGGGTAACGGTATCCTGCACGGTTTGCGCATCCGCGCCAGGATAGGTTGCCGAGATGGCTACCGCGGGCGGCGCGATCGTGGGATATTGCGCGATAGGAAGCTGCATGATGGCAAGGCCACCGGCAATCATCATGATGATTGCCAGCACCCACGCAAACACCGGTCGATGAATAAAGAACTTAGACATAGCGATTCATACCTTATTGTGCGGCAGGGGCAGCGGTATCTTCCGTCGTCTTCACGGTGATGCCCGGGCGAACCTTCTGTAATCCACTGACGATGACTTTGTCGCCGTTTTGCAGACCGCCGGTGATTAACCATTTATCGCCGATCGCCTGTGCGGCGGTGACTTCACGGTTTTCTACCTGGTTCTGCGCATTGACGATCATCACCGTGGCATCGCCGCGTGGCGTGCGGGTAACACCCTGCTGCGGTACCAGAATCGCCTGCGGATTGACGCCTTCATCGATACGGGCGCGGACAAACATGCCCGGCAGTAGAGTGTGTTGCGGATTAGGGAATACCGCGCGTAGGGTGATGGACCCGGTGCTTTCATCGACGGTCACGTCAGAAAATTGCAGCGATCCCTTCAGGGAATAGGGTTGGCCATTTTCCATAATCAGCTGCACGCTTTTACTGTCATCACCGCGCTGCAGGCTTTCCTGTTTCAGGCGCATAAAATCGTTGCTGGACTCGGTTACGTCGACATAGATCGGATCGAGCTGCTGCACCGTCGCCATGGCGTCCGCCTGGCCGTTGGTCACCAGCGCGCCTTCGGTCACGGTGGATTTACCAATCCGCCCGTCGATGGGCGAAGTCACTTTGGTGTACGCCAGGTTGATACGGGCGCTTTCGACCGCGGCTTTAGCCGCCACGACGTCGGCATCGGCCTGACGCGCGGTCGCGACGGCCTGATCGTATTCCTGCTGACTGATATACTGAGTTCCAAGCAGAGGGACATAGCGTTTCACCGTCAGATGGGCGATAGCCGCCGCGGCTTCGGCTTTCGCCTCGTCGCCTTTGGCGCTATTCCAGGCCGCCTGATAGGTGGCTGGGTCGATTTGATAGAGCGATTCACCGGCCTTGATATCGCTGCCCTCGACAAAGTTGCGTTTCAGGATAATGCCGCTGACCTGGGGGCGAACTTCAGCGACGCGAAAAGCAGAAGTTCGCCCCGGTAGTTCGGTAGTCACAGAAAGCGGTTCGCTGTGCACCACATGCACGCTAACCTGAGGCGCTTGTGGCTGTGCCTGTTGATCGCCTGAATTATCACAACCGGTAAGCAACAAGGCGGAGATAATTAAGCTGGATAAAAGAGAAACTCTGGCATGACTCGTCATTGCTGTTCCTTATAGATTACGGGCCGGATAGGGCGGCGAATCTGCGAAGAAATAATGAATATTAAAGCGGTTCGTTATCCTACAAATAAACACCGGTGGATGTAAGAAATAGTTATTTTTGAGCAATGAACAAGGCACGCAAAAACAAAAAACAGGCAGTTGGTTTAGTTCGCTTCTCTTTAATATTGCTTCCGTGAATGTGTTTTGTATTTATATTTGTCGTGTGTATTGTATTTCCTCGAAATTAAATATTCGTATCTGCATTTTTGCTAAATAATATTTTCTTTGGAATGCTAAATTGACAGATGTATCAGTCAATTCTGTATTCACCGTTAGGTTGCGAGTGGGAAAAGGTTATGGCCAGAAAAACCAAAGAGGACGCATTAAGAACGCGTCAACTCCTGATTGAGTCCGCTATTCAGCAGTTCGCACAGCGCGGCGTCACCAATACCACTCTCACTGATATCGCCGACGCCGCTGGCGTCACGCGTGGGGCGGTGTACTGGCATTTTTCCAGCAAGGCTGAATTGTTTAATGAGATGTGGCAGCAGCAACCGCCGCTCAGAGAGTTACTGCCTCATCAGCAGTGGGAACTGGATAACCAAAATCCGTTAACCGGGTTACGTAAAAAATTTATTACCGGATTGCAATATATCGCTGAGAATCCCCGGCAGCAGGCACTATTACAGATTCTTTATCATAAATGTGAGTTCGCCAGCGATATGTTACCGGAAACGGAAATTCGCAAGCGAATTGGCTTTAATTACGCGATAGTCCGTGACGTACTACAATGCTGTGTCAGAAACAGACTATTACCAGCTGAAACAAATATCGAAATTACGTTGATTATATTACACGGGGCTTTTACAGGAATTATTAAAAACTGGTTAATGGATCCTGAACAATTCAATCTCTATCAGCAGGCGCCCGTGCTGGTAGACAATATTATGTCGGCGTTATCGTTGCAGCAACCTGACCATAGCGGGTGGCCGATGGCTGCCGTGGGGCAGTAATTCCGTATAAAAACTCAGGCCATAAAAAAAGGCGCTTCCCCATGCCGAAGAGCGCCTTTTTAATTCAGCAATTCACTGATTAATATCAGTTCATGCCGTATTTTTTCAGTTTCTTACGCAGAGTACCGCGGTTGATACCCATCATCAGGGCAGCGCGGGTCTGATTACCACGGGTGTATTGCATCACCATGTCCAACAGTGGCTGTTCAACTTCAGCCAATACCAGCTCATACAGATCATTAACATCCTGACCATTCAGTTGAGCAAAATAGTTCTTCAGTGCCTGTTTAACCGAGTCACGCAGGGGCTTTTGAGTTACCTGATCCTGAGAGTTAACGGTAGAAACGGTCAGTACGTCAGAATTTACGCGTTGTTCGAACATAGTTCTGTCAGCTCTTTATTTCTATTACGCAAAATTTTCGAAGTATGCCTCCAACGCCTCCAGCTGTTCGCTGGCATCCTCAATGGCGTTGAATGTGCGCCGAAACTGGTCATTTGGAGCATGCTCCTGGAGATACCAGGAGACGTGTTTACGCGCGATTCGGTACCCTTTTGCCTGACCGTAAAAGTCATGCAGTTCCCGAACGTGCGCGCAAAGCAAGCGCTTAACCTCTGCCAACGGCAGGGGGGGCAGCAACTCCCCAGTGTCCAGATAATGCTGGATTTCCCGAAAGATCCAGGGTCTTCCCTGAGCCGCACGGCCTATCATGAGAGCGTCAGCCCCCGTGTAGTCGAGCACGGCTCTGGCTTTAAGCGGGTCAGTAATGTCGCCATTCGCGATAATCGGAATGGAAACTTTCTGCTTAACTGCCCGAATACTGTCGTATTCAGCTTCTCCGTTAAACAAGCAGGCGCGAGTGCGTCCGTGAATAGTCAGAGCCTGAATGCCACATTCTTCAGCCAGTTGGGCAATCTCTACACAGTTACGGTGTTCCGGTTCCCAACCGGTGCGAATCTTGAGAGTCACCGGAACGTCCACTGCCTTGACGACCGCGGTCAGGATTGACTTCACCTGATCGGGATACTGCAAGAGGGCTGAACCAGCGAGCTTACGATTCACCTTTTTAGCCGGGCACCCCATATTGATATCAATAATCTGGGCGCCGCTTTCCACGTTAATACGGGCGGCCGCGGCCATCTCTTCCGGTACGCTACCGGCGATTTGCACGGTACGAATACCGGGCTCATCAATGTGCACCATCCGTAACCGGGACTTGTCGCTCTCCCATACCTGCGGGTTGGAGGACATCATCTCGGAGACGGTTAAACCTGCTCCCATCTCGTAACACAGCGTCCTGAATGGTCTGTCAGTGATGCCAGCCATAGGTGCTGCGATCAGGCGATTTCTGAGCTGGTGGTGTCCGATGCGCATGAGTTAAGAAATGACCATACTGTGACTGCAAGGCGGCGTATATTACGCATTTTTTGCGCGAGATGAAAGGCCAAACTTTGACCAATCCTCTGTTACAGATCAATGAATCCAGGAGTAACGTAATAGCCGTGAATAAATTATCATATTAATCATTACGTTATTAACAACTGGATAATTTGTGTCCAATTATAAAATCACAAAACTTCTCGATTTTTCTGAGATGAAGGCGATACGAGACGGGATAAAACGCTGTTTTTGTAGCCAAAAAAGGGCATCGTAATGCGATCCGGCTCTCATTTCCTGGCAATATTCGACGGTTACTGGAAACAAAAATGCGGCCCGTAGGCCGCAGTCTCACTTAATTTTTCCGGCCGGTAATCCGGCACCACTCCTCTTTCTCCACCACCGGGTCAAGGGTGAAGAGCGGAGCGTAGGCTTCGCAGACGCTTTCCGCCTGGCTTGCCAGGATTCCGGAAAGGCCCAGCAGGCCGCCTGTAACCGGCAGCACGCTGATTAACGGGGCCAGCTCACGCAATGGGCCCGCCAGGATGTTTGCGACCACCACATCGGCTTTCATGGCTTCTGGCTGATCCTGCGGCAGATAAAGTTCAAGACGGTCGGAGACGCCGTTGCGCTGGGCATTATCACGACTGGCCTGAATGGCCTGCGGATCGATATCAATACCGATAGCTTTGGCGGCGCCGAGCTTCAGCGCGGCGATGGCCAGGATGCCGGAACCGCAGCCAAAATCGATAACCGTTTTGCCCTGCAGATCGAGGCCGTCGAGCCACTGCAGACACATCGCGGTCGTCGGGTGAGTGCCGGTACCAAAGGCCAGTCCAGGATCAAGCATCACGTTGACCGCATTCTCATCAGGAACATCGCGCCAGCTCGGGCAAATCCACAGTCGTTCGCCAAAACGCATCGGGTGGAAGTTATCCATCCACTCACGTTCCCAGTCTTTATCTTCCAGTTGTTCAATTTTATGCGCGAAGCCGGCGCCGAGCAGCGGATGCTGCTCAAGGATAGCAACCGCTTCGTTCATGTCGCTTTCCGCATCGAACAGGCCGATAACGTCGGTATCTCCCCATAAACGGGTTTCACCCGGCAGCGGCTCGAACACCGGCGTGTCGTGGGTGTCCTGGAAGGTAATCGAGACCGCGCCGGCCTCCATCAGCGCGTCGCTCAGTTCTTCCGCGTGAGCGCCGGTCGTATTCAGTTTTAGTTGGATCCAAGGCATGGCAAAACTCTTTATTTATCAGTAGTCATAATAGGGGCTGGCGGTACGGGCTGGCCGAAACGGTTCCCGACGACAAAAGCCAACAAACTTAGCAGCAGCGAGGGCACGATAGGATGGAAGCCCAGGTACTGAATATTAAACGTCGCGAGCACGGCATACAGTACGCCGCCGACTAACATCGCGCTGAGCGCGCCGGCAGCATTTGCCCGCTCCCAGTAAAGGCCCAATACCAGCGGCCATAAGAACACCGCTTCCAGGCCGCCAAAGGCCAGCAGATTAAGCCAGATAATCATTTCCGGCGGCCGCCAGGCGGCCAGCATCATGAGTATGCCCAGCACTAAAGTGGCGATCGTTGAGATCCGCTTCAGCTTCTGCTCATTACGCTTTTTCGTCGGCTGAGCGCTGAGCCATAGATCTTTAATGATCGTAGCCGATGCCTGCAGTAAATGGGCGTTAACGTTAGACATAATCGCGGCCATCGGCGCCGCTAAAAACAGCCCAGCGGCCCACGGCGGCAGCACCTGAACCATTAACGTCGGGATCACCTGATCGGGCACGGTGAGGCCCGGCAGGACGGCGCGGCCAAGAGCGCCGGCGAGATGCATACCGAACATCAGTATCGCTACTACGATAGTGCCAATAACGATCCCGCGGTGTACGGCCTTACTGTCTTTATAAGAGATACAGCGTACGGCGGTATGCGGCAAGCCGATGACGCCGAAACAGACCAGCACCCAAAACGAGGTCATAAAGGTTGGCGTGAGGATATCATCCGCGCCGTGGGGCGATACCAGCTGCGGATCGATTTGCTGGAGCGTGTCTACCGCCTGATGCAGGCCGCCGGCGGCATGGACGACGCCAACCAGCAGGACGATCGTTCCGATCAACATCACCATCCCCTGCATCGTATCGTTGAGTACGCTGGCGCGGAAGCCGCCAAAAGCGGTGTAGAGCGCAATCGTGATGCCAAATATCAGTAGTCCGGTTTCGTACTTGATCCCGGCGGCGGTTTCCAGCAGGCGCGCGCCGCCGATAAACTGCACCGCGATGGCCCCAACAAAGGCCACCAGCAGACTGACGCTGGCAATCCATACCACCGCGCGGCTTTGGTAGCGCGCCTGCAACATATCGTTAAGGGTAATGGCGTTGTAGCGGCGCGCCAGGATCGCGAACTTCTTGCCGAGGATCCCGAGAGAAAGCCAGATCGTCGGTACCTGGATCATCGCCAGCAGTACCCAGCCCAGCCCATATTTGTACGCGGCGCCGGGGCCGCCGATAAACGAGCTGGCGCTAATATAGGTAGCGGTGAGGGTCATGGCTAATACAAAACCGCCCATCGATCGGCTGCCGAGGAAGTACTCGCTAAGGAAGTTCCCGGTACTGCGTTTACGCATCGCGTAAAGAGACAGCCCGAAGACCACAAACAGATAAGCGATCAGCACCACGATAATCTCAAGCTGCATCGTTATCCTCCAGAGAGATATCACGGAAGATAAAGCGCACCATCGCCCAGCACAGCAGGATGAACAGCAGCGGCACCAGCAGGCAGGCCAGTTCAAACCAGTGCGGCAGGCCGGTAAAGCCGATACCGACGCCCGGTAAATAGGCCGCAGCCAGCCAGGCGGCAAGATAGAGAAGGGTCAGCCACAGCGCCCAGCGCGCTTCTTTATGGGCCTGAACAAATCTTTTGTCCATTTTTTGTCCCTTGAGGATGAAGAAAGCGGGGATTGTACCGCATGGAAAAGTCGAGGGGAGAGAAAAAGAAAAAAGGCCGGATTATCCGGCCTTTTGCAGCGAGTACAGGATTATTTTTCCTGCAGTCCGAGTTTTTTCTCCAGATAGTGGATATTGGTGCCACCATGCTGGAAGTTCTCGTCGCTCATAATGCGCATCTGCAGCTCTACGTTGGTTTTGATGCCATCGATGATCAGTTCCTGCAGCGCATTCTTCATGCGGGCAATCGCCACATCACGGCTTTCGCCGTAGCAGATCAGTTTGCCGATCATTGAGTCATAGTACGGCGGTACGGTGTAACCGGCGTAGATATGAGACTCCCAGCGCACGCCAAAACCGCCCGGCGCGTGGAAGCGGGTAATTTTACCCGGGCTCGGCAGGAAGGTGTTCGGGTCTTCGGCGTTGATACGGCATTCTACCGCATGGCCGCGAACCTGCACTTCTTCTTGCTTGATAGACAGCGGCTGACCCGCCGCGATGCGCAGCTGTTCTTTGATCAGGTCAACGCCGGTGATCATTTCGGTAACCGGGTGTTCTACCTGGATACGGGTGTTCATCTCAATGAAGTAGAACTCGCCGTTTTCGAACAGGAACTCAAAGGTACCCGCTCCGCGGTAGCCGATATCCACACAGGCTTTCGCGCAACGTTCGCCGATGTAGCGACGCAGTTCCGGGGTAATGCCCGGCGCCGGCGCTTCTTCGACGACTTTCTGGTGACGACGCTGCATGGAGCAGTCGCGTTCCGCCAGATAGATAGCGTTGCCCTGGCCATCCGCCAGCACCTGAATCTCGATGTGACGAGGATTTTCCAGGTACTTCTCCATATAGACCATGTCGTTGTTGAAAGCCGCTTTCGCTTCCGCTTTGGTCATGGAGATGGATTGCGCCAGTTCAGCGTCGCTGCGCACGACGCGCATGCCGCGACCGCCGCCGCCGCCGGAGGCTTTGATGATAACCGGATAGCCGATACGTTTGGCATGCGCGCGGTTAGCGTCCATGTCGTCGCCCAGCGGGCCATCAGAACCTGGAACAGTCGGGACGCCAGCTTTCTTCATCGCGGTGATAGCGGACACTTTGTCGCCCATCAGGCGGATGGTGTCGGCTTTCGGGCCGATGAAGATGAAACCGGAACGTTCAACCTGCTCGGCAAAGTTAGCGTTCTCGGAGAGGAAACCGTAACCCGGGTGAATCGCTACCGCGCCGGTGATTTCCGCCGCACTGATGATAGCCGGGATGTTCAGATAGCTTTTTACGGACGGAGCCGGGCCGATGCAGACCGTCTCATCCGCTAATAATACGTGTTTTAAATCGCGATCCGCGGTGGAGTGCACAGCAACGGTCTTGATGCCCAGTTCTTTACAGGCACGCAGGATGCGCAGTGCGATCTCGCCACGGTTAGCGATGACAATTTTATCCAGCATGTTCGCCTCGTTACTCGATGACAACCAGCGGCTCGTCGAATTCTACAGGTTGGCCGCTTTCGATCAGAATGGCTTTAACCACGCCGGCTTTGTCGGCTTCGATCTGGTTCATCATTTTCATCGCTTCTACGATGCACAGGGTGTCGCCCACGTTAACTTTCTGACCGACTTCCACAAAGGCTTTCGCGTCCGGGCTCGGGGTGCGGTAGAAAGTACCGACCATCGGGGAACGTACGATGTGACCACTGATTTCCGCTTTCGCTTCAGCGGCAGGTGCTGCTGCCGGCGCTGCGGCGGCTGGCGCCTGAGGCTGGGCGATTGGCGCAGCATAGGCTTGCTGCATTACCGGATAGCTAGCAGCAGGCGCTGCACGGCTGATGCGTACAGACTCTTCGCCTTCAGAAATTTCCAGTTCGGAGATGCCTGATTCTTCAACCAGCTCGATCAGTTTTTTAATCTTACGAATATCCATGAGTGGGTTCCGTACTCTTTGTTTAGTGTGTTTGTGACAGGCGTTTGACCGCCGTCTGTAAAGCGTATGAATAGCCGTCCGCACCTAATCCGCAGATCACGCCCGAGGCGACATCAGACAGATACGAGTGGTGACGGAACGGCTCGCGCGCATGCACGTTGCTCAGGTGGATCTCGATAAACGGGATACTCACGGCAAGCAGCGCGTCGCGGATGGCCACGCTGGTATGCGTAAACGCGGCCGGATTGATCAGGATATAGTCCACAGAGTCTTTAGCCTGATGAATTCGGTCGATGAGCGCGAACTCCGCATTGGATTGCAGGTGGTCGAGCGTCACGTTTAGCGCTTCCGCTTCTGCGGTTAAACGGTTAACAATTTCTGCCAGCGTTAGCGAACCATACTTCTCGGGTTCACGGCTGCCGAGCATATTAAGGTTTGGTCCGTTCAAAAGCAAAATGCGAAACTTGTCAGCCATTGTGCAGCTATCTCCTGCTAACCTCGGGTAAAAAACAAAATATACCTTCGATACGCGCTTGTCACCTTTTCAGGGTTCGAAAACCCCTTCAGGAAAACCAAAGTCGCACATTATAACGATTTCGTAGCAATTGGCAGCTAAATACTGGTCTTATCAGGGAAGATTATCAACCGCTATCGTAAAAAGAGTCGCGGTTGATAAACGTTCTGCGGGGAACTGCACATATCCGGAGATTAGCGCCACCACTGGCGAAACTTCTTGTAGCGGCTGGCTAAAAGTACTATTGCCAGTCCGGCATAAATCAGCGGCTGCGGCGATAAAATCTTCACCGACCACAGATAATGAATAGGGGCGAGGATCGCCACCAGATAGACGAAGTTGTGCAATGTTTGCCAACGTCGGCCTAATTTTCGTTGCATGTACTGGGTTGACGTCGCCGCCAGCGCCAGTAAAACCAGCCAACTGATTAAACCAAGCGTGAGATACGGACGGTTGATTATCTCGGAACCGAGCAGCGCCAGATTGTTAATGCCGAGCTCCAGCAACGTATAACTGGTGAGGTGCAACGTGGCCCAGGCAAAGCACCATAACCCTAATAACCGGCGGGTGCGTATCAATAATGGCTGTTTAGCGTAACGCGCCAGCGGCGTAATAAGCAAGGTGGCAAGCAAAAACTTCAGCGCCATCCGTCCGGTAAAATGCTGGATATCCTTTGCCGGATCGGCGCTGAAATAGCCCTGATGTCCGGCCCAGAACAGCCAGACCAGCGGTAAAAAACCGGCTAAATGCAGCACAACTTTCAGCCAGCCTATCTGTTTAACGCTCAGGCGCACTAGAAATTCTCCCGTAAGTTAAGCCCTCGATACAGCGACGCGACTTCCTCGGCATAGCCATTAAACAGTAACGTCGGCTGGCGTTTTACATCGAGTACGCCACCGGCGCCGATAAACCGCTCGCTGGCCTGCGACCAGCGCGGATGATCGACGTGCGGGTTCACATTAGCATAGAAACCGTATTCATCCGGCGCCGCCAGATTCCAGGTGGTCGGCGGCCGCTCGCGGGTTAATTCGATGCTTACGATAGATTTAATCCCTTTAAATCCATACTTCCACGGCACGGTCAGGCGGATGGGCGCGCCGTTTTGCGGCGGCAGCGCTTTCCCATAGACGCCAACGCTCATCAACGTGAGCGGGTGCATTGCTTCATCAAGGCGCAACCCTTCGACATAGGGATAGGTCAGGCCGCCGCCGATGAAGCGATCTTTTTGTCCCGGCATTTGTTCCGGCGCATACAGCGTTTTGAAAGCGACGTAGCGGGCGTTGCTGGTGGGCTCCACCAGCGCGAGCAGTTTATGCAGCGGGAAGCCGACCCACGGCACGACCATCGACCAGGCCTCTACGCAGCGCATACGATAAATACGCTCTTCCAGCGGGAAACGATGGGTCAGGTCGTCGTGATCGAGCGTCAGGGGTTTGGCGACTTCGCCGCCGATGGTAAGCGTCCAGGGGTCAGTGCGCAGGCTGCCTGCGTTAGCGGCCGGATCGGCTTTATCGAGGCCGAATTCATAAAAGTTATTGTAGCCGGCGACTTTATCTTCCGGGGTGAGGGCGAGCTTGTTTTGCCATGCTGCGGGTTTATCGAAGGTCAGCGCCTTTCCGGCGGGCGCCGGCGGGCGGTCATGGCCTTTAAACCAATCGAGCAGGTCGGCGTGGGCCTTCGTTGAGAGCGACATCGCCGTCGCGCCGATACCGAGCATTTTCAGCACCTGGCGGCGCTGCAGGTTAAATACCGATTCCGCCGTTACGTCGGCTTCCGTCAGTTTTCTGGTTTTCATGGCGTCCTCCGTCATACTTTTTTCTAAGCATGACGGAGGCGGAGCGCGATCGCGAATATGTCACGAAAAATTGCAGATTAGCCGATTTTGACCAGCGTACGTCCCTGGATCTGGTTGTTCATGATTTTGTCGGCAAAGGCCGGGGCATCCGCCAGACTGATTTCGGTCGCGCTTTGCGCGTAAAAAGACTCAGGCAGATCGCGCACCAGCCGGCGCCAGGCTTCTGCGCGGCGCGCAGGCGGAGTCATTACCGAATCGACGCCCTGCAGGCGTACGTTGCGCAGGATAAACGGCATCACGGTGGTCGGCAGCGCGAAACCGCCCGCCAGGCCGCAGGCCGCGACGCAGCCGCCGTAATTCATCTGCGCCAGCACCTTAGCCAGCACTTTATCGCCGACGGTATCGATAGCGCCCGCCCAGATTTGTTTTTCCAGCGGACGGCTCTCAGCGAACTCGTCGCGGCCCAGAATACGTTGCGCGCCGAGGCTTCTCAGATAGTCATGGGTACTTTCGCGACCGGAAACCGCCGCCACCTGATAACCCAGATGATGCAGCAGAGCGACTGCCGTGCTGCCGACGCCGCCGCTGGCGCCTGTTACGACGATCTCGCCATCCTGCGGACGCACGCCGGCGTCTTCCAGCGCCATCACGCATAGCATAGCGGTAAAACCTGCGGTACCGATCGCCATCGCTTTGCGTCCGTCGAGACCTTCAGGCATAGCCACCAGCCATTCGCCTTTGACACGGGCGCGCTCGGCCAGGCCGCCCCAATGGTTTTCTCCCACGCCCCAACCGGTGAGTAACACCTGTTGGCCAACGTGAAAACGCGGATCTTCGCTGGCATGGACGGTACCGGCAAAATCGATACCAGGAATCATCGGAAAGTTGCGGATAATTTTTCCTTTGCCGGTAATGGCCAGGGCATCTTTATAATTGAGGCTCGACCAGTGAATATCGACAGTCACATCGCCTGGCGGCAGCAGGTTGGCATCGATGTTTTGCACCGAGGAAAGGGTTTTGCCATCCTGCTGTTCTAAGATTAAAGCCTGCATATGTGGTTCCTCGCGGTTTGAAGATTGGAAAAATTATTCTGCAGACTATACTCGCTAACGGCATTATTACGTGGATGTAACGCAATAAATTGCCAGATACGCCAGCTTTGGTAGTATGCGTCGCTTCAGAAAGTTAGTACTTACTTAAGTAAAAGTCTTAAAAGGGGCCCGAATGCCCATCGGGTAGTTATTCACACGCGGAGTTAACACAGGGATGCGATTAACGACGAAATTCTCAGCATTTGTTACGCTGCTCACCAGCCTGACGATTTTTGTCACGCTTATCGGCGCGTCGCTGAGCTTTTACAACGGCATTCAGATTAAAGTTGAGAATCGCGTGCAGGCGGTGGCGACGATGTTGGATAGCCGCCTGGTGACCACCTCTTTTGAGAAGCTCGAACCGCAAATGGACGAGCTGCTCACGCCGGTAGAAGTCGAACATATTGATTTTCTGCTCAACGGCAAATCGCTTTACAGCCATACCCGCGGTGATAGTTACCGTCCGCTGGGCAGTAACAACCAGTATCGTGAAATGACGGTACCCTCGCTCAAACATCCCGGAATTTCGATTCGTCTGGTCTACATGGACCCGATGGTCAATTACTTCCGCTCGCTTCACGTCACCGCGCCGCTCTCCTTCGCCATCGGCTTCATGGTGCTGATTATCTTCTTTTCGATTCGCTGGATCCGCCGTCAGCTGGCGGGACAGGAGCTACTGGAGCTGCGCGCGCGGCGCATTCTCAGCGGCGAGCGCGGGCCGCAGGTGCGCGGTTCGGTTCATGAATGGCCGGCCAGTACCAGCAGCGCGCTGGATATGCTGCTCTCGGAACTGCAGTTTGCCAGCGATCAGCGCAGCCGCATGGATACCCTGATTCGCTCCTACGCCGCCCAGGATTCTAAAACCGGCCTTAACAACCGCCTGTTCTTTGATAATCAACTGGCGACGCTGCTGGACGATCAGGAAAAGGTGGGGGCGCACGGTATTGTGATGATGATTCGCCTGCCGGAGTTTGATCTGCTGCGCGATAACTGGGGACGGGCGGCGGCGGAAGAACATTACTTCACGCTAATTAATTTGCTGTCTACTTTTATTATGCGCTATCCCGGCTCGCTACTGGCGCGCTATCACCGTAGCGACTTCGCCGTCTTATTGCCGCATCGCACTTTAAAAGAGGCTGATAGTATTGCCGGGCAGTTGCTGAAGGCAATGGATGCGCTGCCGTCAACGCGGGTGCTGGATAAAGACGACACGATGCATATCGGCATCTGCGCGTTCCGCAGCGGCCAGTCCACCTCTCAGGTGATGGAACATGCTGAAGCCGCCACCCGCAACGCCGTGCTGCAGGGGAGTAATAGCTGGGCGGTTTACGATGATTCGCTGCCGGAGAAGGGGCGTGGCAACGTGCGCTGGCGAACGCTTATCGAGCAGATGCTCAGCCGCGGCGGCCCGCGCTTGTATCAGAAACCGGCGGTCATGCGCGATGGGCGGGTACATCACCGCGAGCTCATGTGCCGCATCTATGACGGTAAAGAAGAGGTGATTGCCGCCGAGTATATGCCGATGGTGCAGCAGTTCGGCTTAGCGGAAGAGTACGATCGCCTACAGATTACGCGTTTGCTGCCGTTATTAAGTTATTGGCCGGATCAAACGCTGGCGCTACAGGTGACCGTGGAGTCGCTGATTCGCCCGCGTTTCCAGCGCTGGCTGCGCGATACCATGATGCAGTGCGAAAAATCGCAACGTCGGCGGATTATTTTTGAACTTGCAGAGGCGGATGTTTGTCAATATATCGGCCGTTTACACCCGGTAATGCGGTTGATAAACGCGCTGGGCATTCGCGTCGCCGTGGTTCAGGCCGGGTTGACGCTGGTTGGCACCAGTTGGATCAAGCAGCTGGACGTGGAAGTGATCAAGCTGCATCAAGGGCTATCGCGCAATATTGAAAAACGCAGCGAGAACCAGTTACTGGTTCAAAGTCTGGTGGAGGCCTGTAAAGGGATGCCGGTACAGGTTTTTGCGACGGGAGTCCGCAGTCGCAGCGAGTGGCAGGTGCTGTCGCAATGCGGCGTGACCGGCGGTCAGGGGGAATTTTTTGCCGCCTCACAGCCACTTGACACAAATGTGAAAAAATATTCGCAAAGATACTCTGTTTGATCTGCCGTTTGGCGTGATTTCACGTAGAATAACGCGCGCCATAGTAAAGGGGGTGTGCTTGTCTACCCGCCGGAATGTCGCAACTTACGCAAGACTGACCTTTGACAGGTACAAACAGAGCACGGAGCGCAGCTGATTTATTCAGCGCCGAAGGGACTTCGTAAATGTTTGTAACAAAGGAAATGAACTGCACTAATTTTCACCGTAGCAGATGATTTTTGCGCCTTGTCGCTGCTGCGTGTGGTTGGTAAAGTAAGCGGATTTTGTTTTCCGCCCCAGCTTTCAGGATTATCCCTTAGTATGTTAAAAAAATTTCGTGGCATGTTTTCCAATGACCTGTCCATTGACCTGGGTACCGCGAATACCCTTATTTATGTAAAAGGACAAGGCATCGTATTGAATGAGCCTTCCGTTGTGGCCATTCGTCAGGATCGTGCCGGTTCGCCGAAAAGCGTTGCCGCTGTAGGTCATGAAGCGAAGCAGATGCTGGGCCGTACGCCGGGCAATATCGCGGCGATTCGCCCGATGAAAGACGGCGTTATCGCCGACTTCTTCGTGACTGAAAAGATGCTGCAACACTTTATTAAACAGGTGCATAGCAACAGCTTTATGCGCCCGAGCCCGCGCGTGCTGGTGTGCGTGCCGGTTGGCGCGACTCAGGTTGAGCGTCGTGCTATCCGCGAATCCGCGCAGGGCGCTGGCGCCCGCGAAGTCTTCCTGATCGAAGAGCCGATGGCGGCCGCGATCGGCGCAGGCTTGCCGGTTTCTGAAGCGACCGGTTCTATGGTTGTTGATATCGGCGGCGGTACTACCGAAGTCGCGGTTATCTCCCTGAACGGCGTGGTCTACTCTTCTTCCGTACGTATCGGCGGCGACCGTTTCGATGAAGCCGTGATCAATTACGTGCGTCGTAACTACGGTTCCCTGATCGGCGAAGCGACCGCTGAGCGTATCAAACACGAAATCGGTTCCGCTTACCCGGGTGATGAAGTACGCGAAATCGAAGTGCGCGGCCGTAACCTGGCTGAAGGCGTTCCACGCGGCTTCACCCTGAATTCCAACGAAATCCTCGAAGCGCTGCAGGAGCCGCTGACCGGCATCGTCAGCGCCGTTATGGTCGCGCTGGAACAGTGCCCGCCGGAGCTGGCATCCGATATCTCCGAGCGCGGTATGGTCCTGACCGGCGGCGGCGCGCTGCTGCGCAACCTTGACCGTCTGTTAATGGAAGAGACAGGGATCCCTGTCGTAGTTGCAGAAGATCCACTGACCTGCGTCGCTCGTGGCGGCGGTAAGGCGCTGGAAATGATCGATATGCACGGCGGCGACTTGTTCAGCGAAGAGTAGTCAGCCTGAAGGTCTGGGGCAGCTTAAGGGCTGCCTCTGGTCTTTACTGACACGAGAATACGCATAGCCTATGAAGCCAATTTTTAGCCGTGGCCCGTCGCTACAGATTCGCCTTATTCTGGCGGTTTTGGTGGCGCTTGGCGTCATTATCGCCGACAGCCGCCTGGGTACGTTCAGCCAAATCCGAACGTACATGGATACAGCCGTCAGTCCTTTCTACTTTATCTCAAATGGTCCCCGGGAACTGCTCGACAGCGTATCGCAATCGCTGGCGACCCGCGATCAGCTCGAACTGGAAAACCGCGCGCTGCGTCAGGAACTGCTGCTGAAAAACAGCGATCTGCTGATGCTTGGTCAATACAAACAAGAAAATGCCCGTTTACGTGAGCTGTTAGGCTCGCCGCTGCGTCAGGACGAGCAGAAGATGGTGACTCAGGTTATCTCGACGGTTAACGACCCTTACAGCGATCAGGTCGTTATCGATAAAGGCAGCGTCAATGGCGTATATGAAGGCCAGCCGGTTATTAGCGACAAGGGCGTTGTCGGCCAGGTGGTGGCGGTTGCGAAAATGACCAGCCGCGTGCTGCTTATTTGCGATGCGACCCATGCCTTGCCGATCCAGGTGCTGCGTAACGATATCCGCGTGATTGCCGCCGGCAACGGCTGCACTGATGATTTACAGCTTGAACACCTGCCGGCGAATACCGATATTCGCGTCGGCGATGTGCTGGTGACCTCCGGGCTCGGCGGACGCTTCCCGGAAGGATATCCGGTTGGGGTGGTCTCCTCGGTACGTCTGGATACTCAACGTGCTTATACGGTAATCCAGGCCCGTCCGACCGCCGGTCTGCAGCGTTTGCGCTATCTGCTGCTGCTGTGGGGCGCCGATCGCAACGGCGCCAACCCGATGACCCCGGAAGAGGTTCACCGCGTTGCCAATGAGCGCCTGATGCAAATGATGCCGCAGGTGCTGCCTGCGCCTGATGCTATGGGGCCGCAGATGCCGGCGCCGGCGACGGGCCTGACGCCGCCGCCGTCCGCGCAACCTCTGCCAGCAGGGGGGCAATAGTGGCAAGTTATCGTAGCCAGGGACGCTGGGTTATCTGGCTCTCGTTTCTTATCGCGCTATTGCTGCAGATTATGCCCTGGCCGCAGGACATCACCGTCTTCCGGCCAAACTGGGTGTTATTGATTCTGCTGTACTGGATCCTCGCGCTGCCGCATCGGGTTAACGTCGGTACCGGCTTTGTTATGGGGGCGGTTCTCGACCTCATCAGCGGTTCGACCCTCGGCGTACGCGCGCTGTCGTTAAGTATTGTTGCCTATCTGGTCGCTTTAAAATATCAGCTGTTCCGTAATCTGGCGCTCTGGCAACAGGCGCTGGTGGTCATGCTGTTGTCTCTTGCCGTTGATATCATTGTTTTCTGGGCAGAGTTTTTAGTGATCAACGTCTCTTTCCGTCCGGAAGTGTTCTGGAGTAGTGTAGTAAATGGTGTGCTCTGGCCGTGGCTATTCCTGCTAATGCGTAAAGTGCGTCAGCAATTTGCGGTTCAATAAAGGTTGATATGACAACTCTGTATCTGGCTTCTGGTTCCCCGCGTCGGCAGGAACTGTTAACTCAGCTTGGTCTCTCTTTCGAACGCCTGGTTCCGGGTATTGAGGAACGGCGCGACCCGCAGGAGAGCGCTGCGCATTACGTTGCGCGTCTGGCGCGTGAAAAAGCGCTGGCTGGCGTGGCGATGGCGCCGCGCGATCTGCCGGTGTTGGGCGCGGATACGATTGTCATTCTTAACGGCGAAGTGCTGGAAAAGCCGCGCGACGCCGGGCACGCCGCAGAAATGCTTCGCATGCTTTCCGGAAAAACCCACCAGGTGATGACCGCGGTGGCGTTGGCGGATAAGCAGCAAACGCTGGATTGCCTGGTGGTGACGGAAGTGACCTTCCGTCTGCTCTCCGAGCAGGATATCGCTACCTACGTAGCCAGTGGCGAACCTTTAGATAAAGCAGGCGCATACGGTATTCAAGGGTTGGGTGGTTGTTTTGTCAGGAAGATAAATGGCAGCTATCACGCCGTAGTCGGCTTACCGCTGGTGGAAACGTATGAGTTGCTGAGTAACTTTAACTCACTGCGTGAAGAAAAGGGATAAAGATGACGGCTGAATTATTAGTTAACGTAACGCCATCCGAGACGCGCGTCGCGTATATCGATGGCGGGATCCTGCAGGAAATTCATATTGAGAGAGAAGCGCGGCGCGGAATCGTAGGCAATATCTACAAAGGTCGTGTCAGTCGTGTGTTGCCTGGAATGCAGGCGGCTTTTGTAGATATTGGCCTGGATAAGGCCGCCTTCCTGCATGCTTCCGATATCATGCCGCACACCGAGTGCGTAGCGGGTGAAGAGCAAAAGCAGTTTACCGTTCGCGATATTTCCGAACTAGTGCGTCAGGGCCAGGACCTGATGGTGCAGGTGGTGAAAGACCCGCTGGGTACCAAAGGCGCGCGTCTAACCACCGACATCACCATACCTTCC
The DNA here is from genome assembly GCF_032601985.1 of Klebsiella sp. 141203. NCBI lineage: Bacteria > Pseudomonadati > Pseudomonadota > Gammaproteobacteria > Enterobacterales > Enterobacteriaceae > Klebsiella > Klebsiella sp. 141203. Next base: position 22,312 of record NZ_JAQIRL010000003.1, read on the forward strand.
CGCTATTTAGTGTTTATGCCGGGCGCTTCGCACGTCGGCGTATCGCAGAGAATTGAAAGCGAGGCTGAGCGCGAACGTCTGAAAAGCGTGGTCACCGAATATTGCGACGAGCAGGGCGGGTTTATTATTCGCACCGCGGCGGAAGGCGTGCATGAGCAAGAGATGGCGGCGGATGCGGCCTACCTCAAGCGCGTCTGGACCAAAGTGATGGAACGCAAAAAGCGTAACCAGACCCGCTATCAGATGTACGGCGAGCTGGCGCTGGCCCAGCGCGTGCTGCGCGATTTCGCCGATGCTCAGCTTGACCGCATTCGCGTGGATTCGCGCCTGACCTACGAGGCGCTGCTGGAGTTCACCGCGGAATACATCCCGGAAATGACCAGCAAGCTGGAACATTACAGCGGCCGCCAGCCGATTTTCGATCTCTTTGACGTTGAGAACGAAATCCAGCGCGCGCTGGAGCGTAAAGTTGAGCTGAAATCAGGCGGCTATCTGATCATCGATCAGACCGAAGCGATGACCACCATCGATATCAACACCGGGGCGTTCGTTGGCCACCGCAATCTCGACGACACTATCTTCAATACCAATATTGAAGCCACGCAGGCCATCGCGCGCCAGCTGCGTCTGCGTAATCTGGGCGGCATTATCATCATTGATTTTATCGATATGAATAATGAAGATCATCGTCGTCGGGTACTGCATTCCCTGGAGCAGGCGCTGAGTAAAGACCGGGTGAAAACCAGCATTAACGGCTTCTCGCAGCTGGGGCTGGTCGAGATGACCCGTAAACGCACCCGTGAAAGCGTGGAACATGTGCTGTGTAACGAGTGTCCTACCTGTCATGGGCGCGGTACGGTAAAGTCGGTCGAAACGGTCTGTTATGAGATCATGCGCGAAATAGTCCGCGTGCATCATGCGTATGACTCAGACCGCTTCCTGGTCTATGCTTCACCTGCCGTCGCGGAAGCGCTGAAAGGGGAAGAGTCCCACGCGCTGGCGGAAGTTGAAATCTTTGTCGGCAAGCAGGTCAAAGTACAAATTGAGCCGCTCTATAATCAAGAGCAGTTCGATGTGGTAATGATGTAATCATTCAGCCTGTCGCTCCCGATGGCGTCGGGGGCGGGTAAACAGGCGGGCTGAAGGATAAAGCGTAACAGGCTGACAAGGAGAGATGCGTTGAGGCGATGGCCCGGGATATTACTGCTCACCGTGGCAACCGTGGTGGTGATTGTTGCGCTGCTGGTGAGTGGCCTGCGTCTGGCATTGCCGCAGCTAAATAACTGGCGTCCCCAACTGCTGGAGAAAATTACCGCGGTATCCGGGGTCGCGGTTGATGCCTCGCAGATCAACGCCAACTGGGAAAACTTCGGCCCGACGCTGGACGTTCGCGATATTAAAGCCACCTTGAAAGACGGTGGCGAAATGACGATCAAACGGGTTACCCTTGCGCTCGACGTCTGGCAAAGCCTGCTACATATGCGCTGGCAGTTCCGCGACCTGACCTTTTGGCAGCTGCAAATTCACACCAATACGCCCATCCAGACTAACGACGACGGCGCAAGTCTGAAGACCGATCGCATCAGCGATCTGTTCCTGCGTCAGTTTGACCACTTTATTCTCCGTGATAGCCATTTAAGCTTCCTGACGATTTCCGGTCAGCGTGCTGAACTGGCGATACCACAGCTGACCTGGCTTAACGGTAAAAACCGCCACCGCGCCGAGGGGCAACTGAGCCTTTCGAGTCTCACCGGCCAGCACGGCGTCATGCAGGTGCGGATGGATTTACGTGACGAGAACGGCCTGCTCAATAAGGGGCGCCTCTGGTTACAGGCCGACGACATCGACGTTAAGCCCTGGCTCGGGCGCTGGATGCAGGACAACATCGCCCTGCAGAGCGCGCGCTTTAGTCTCGAAGGCTGGATGACTATCGATAAAGGCGATGTCGCCAGCGGTGATGTATGGCTGAAAAAAGGCGGCGCCAGCTGGCAGGGTGATAAACATCTGCATAAGCTGTCGGTGGATAACCTGACGGCGCATATCACACGCGAAAATCAAAGCTGGGCATTTCATATCCCCGACACGCGGATCTCGATAGACGGCAAGGCTTGGCCGCGCGGCGCGCTGGCGATGGCGTGGATCCCGGCGCAGGAAGTGGGTGGTAATAACAATCAGCGCAGCGATGAACTGCGCATCCGCGCCAGCAATCTCGATCTTGGCGGCCTGACCGGTCTGCAACCGATGGCCGATAAGCTGGCGCCGAGCTTCGGCGAAGTCTGGCGAACCACCCAGCCGAGCGGAAAAATTAACCTGTTGGCGTTAGATATCCCGCTGCAGGCAACGGAGAAGACCCGTTTCCAGGCTGACTGGAGCGATCTGGCTTGGAAGCAGTGGAAGCTGTTGCCGGGGGCCGAGCACTTTTCCGGCAGCCTGAGCGGCAGTGTGGAAAACGGCGAACTGCGCGCGCATATGACCCAGGCGAAAATGCCTTATGAAACGGTCTTTCGCGCGCCGCTGGAGATAGCCCAGGGCGATGCGACCCTGAGCTGGGAGAAGAACAGCAAGGGCTTTATGCTGGATGGCCGCGATATCGACGTGCAGGCAACCGGCGTTCGCGCGCGCGGCGGCTTCCGCTATCTGCAGCCGGAAGGCGATGAGCCGTGGTTAGGCATCCTGGCGGGCATCAGCACTAACGACGGCGGCCAGGCGTGGCGTTATTTCCCGGAAAACCTGATGGGCAAAGCGCTGGTGGATTACCTGAGCGGCGCAATTAAGGGCGGACAGGCCAGCAACGCTACCCTGGTTTACGGCGGCAACCCGCATCTGTTCCCTTATGAGCATAACGAAGGCCAATTCCAGGTCTCGGTACCGCTGAAGAACGCGACCTTCGCCTTCCAGCCGGACTGGCCGGCGCTGACCGGATTAGATATCAACCTTAACTTCGTTAATAACGGTCTGTGGATGAAGGCGGATAAAGCGATGCTGGGCAACGTCACCGCCAGCAACCTTGACGCGGTGATCCCTGACTATTCCCATGAAAAACTGTTTATCGATGCCGATGTTAACGGTCCAGGCAAAGAGGTTGGCCCTTATTTCAAACAGACCCCGCTGAAGGACACGCTCGGCTCGGCGCTGGATGAACTACAGCTTGATGGTAATGTGAGCGCTCGCTTACATCTTGCTATCCCGCTCGATGGCGAGATGACCACCGCCAAAGGCGATGTGCGGCTGAAAAATAACGATCTGTTTATCAAGCCGATTGACGCGACGCTGAAGAATCTCAATGGTCAGTTCAGCTTTGAGAATGGAGATTTAAAAAGCGGGCTGCTAAGCGCGACCTGGTTTAATCAACCGCTGAACCTCAATTTCACCACCACGGAAGGGGCGAAAGCCTTCCTCGTTGACGTCGGCATGAACGCTAATTGGCAGCCGACGCGTACCGGCCTGCTGCCGAAAGCGGTCAACGATGAACTCCGCGGCAGCATCCCCTGGGATGGCAAAGTGGCCATTGAGTTACCGTATCGCGGTAGCGCGAGCTACAAAGTCGATATCAACGGCGATCTGAGAAATGTGAGTAGTCACTTACCTGCGCCGGTGAATAAATCGGCGGGCGAACCGTTGCCGGTGAAAATCAACGTGACCGGCGGCTTAAACAGCTTCGATCTGACCGGCAATATCGGCAGCAAGAACCACGTCAATAGTCGCTGGCTGCTGAATAATAAGCTGACGCTCGACCGGGCGATTTTGACCTCCGACAGCAAAGCGATTCCTTCGCTGCCTGAAGCATCAGGCGTCGAGCTGAACATGCCGGCGATGGATGGCGCGCAATGGCTGGCGTTGTTCCAGCGGGGGGCCGTCAACGAAGTGAGCAGTAATATGGCCTTCCCGGAGCGCGTGACGCTTCGTACACCGTCGCTGGCCTTCGCCGGACAGAACTGGAATAACGTCAGTCTGGTTTCCCAGCCTGACGGTAGCGGCTCGAAGGTGGAGGCGCAGGGGCGTGAAATCAACGCCACGTTGACGATGCATAAGAACGCGCCCTGGCTGGCGGCCATTCGCTATATCTATTACAACCCTTCCAGCGATAACAACGGCACGGTGAAAAAAGAGAGCGGCCCGCTGGCTGATACGCGTCTGGATTTCCGCGGCTGGCCTGATTTACAGCTGCGCTGTAAAGAGTGCTGGCTGTGGGGGCAAAAGTATGGGCGAATCGACGGTGACTTCAATATCAAGGGCGATACGCTAACCCTCAGCAATGGCCTGGTGGATACCGGCTTTGGCCGCCTCACTACCGATGGCGTCTGGGTGAATGCGCCCGGCGGCGTGCGTACCTCGCTGAAAGGCAAGCTGCACGGTAATAAAACGGACGACTTCGTGAACTTCTTCGGTGTTTCGACGCCGGTGAAAGGGTCGTCGTTTGATGTCGATTACGATCTGCACTGGCGCGCGCCGCCATGGCAGCCTGATGTCGCTTCGCTGAACGGGATCCTCAAAAGCCGCCTCGGCAAAGGCGAGTTTACTGACCTGAGCACTGGTCATGCCGGTCAGCTGTTAAGGCTATTGAGCGTTGATGCGCTGCTGCGTAAGCTACGCTTCGATTTCAGCGACACCTTCCAGGAAGGGTTCTGGTTCGATTCAATTCGCAGTACGGCGTGGATTAAAGACGGCGTGCTGAATACGGATGATACGCTGGTGGATGGGCTTGAAGCCGACATCGCGATGAAAGGTTCGGTCGATCTGGTGCGCCGTCGTTTAGATTTACAAGCGGTGGTGGCGCCGGAAATTTCGGCAACCGTGGGCGTAGCGGCGGCATTCGCCGTCAACCCGATTGTCGGCGCGGCGGTGTTTGCCGCCAGCAAGGTGCTTGGGCCGCTGTGGAACAAAGTATCGATTCTGCGCTATCGCATTACGGGTCCAATCGATCAGCCGGAAATCAATGAAGTGCTGCGCCAGGCGCGCAGCAACAAAAAGCAATGATTTGACGAGTACGGGGAATTATCGCACTCTCAATAGAGAGTATTTTCTCCCCGTCATCTTTTTCGCCGCATGGCATTTCCCTGTGTCAGGCGGCAACAAACGAGTAGCGTAACGATGAGTTTGAACCTGGTAAGTGAACAATTACTGTCGGCAAATGGCCTGAACCATCAGGACCTGTTTGCCATTCTTGGCCAACTGGCTGAGCGCCGTCTCGATTACGGCGATCTTTATTTTCAGTCGAGCTATCACGAATCCTGGGTTCTGGAAGACAGCATCATCAAAGATGGGTCGTACAATATTGACCAGGGCGTAGGCGTCCGGGCGGTAAGCGGCGAAAAAACCGGTTTTGCCTATGCGGACCAAATCAGCAAACTGGCGCTTGAGCAGAGCGCCCAGGCGGCGCGTACTATCGTCCGCGACCATGGCGACGGCAAAGTGCAGACGCTCGGCGCGGTGGAATACAGCTCTCTCTATACCAGCGTCGATCCGCTGCAGAGCATGAGCCGCGAAGAGAAACTGGATATCCTGCGCCGCGTTGATAAGGTGGCGCGTGCTGCCGATAAGCGCGTGCAGGAAGTTTCCGCCAGCCTGAGCGGCGTCTACGAGCTTATCCTGGTGGCGGCAACGGACGGAACGCTGGCCGCTGATGTTCGTCCGCTGGTTCGTCTCTCCGTGAGCGTGCTGGTGGAAGAAGACGGCAAACGCGAGCGCGGCGCCAGCGGCGGCGGCGGACGGTTTGGCTATGATTATTTCCTCGCGCCGCTGGATGGCGACGTACGGGCGGATGTCTGGGCGCGTGAAGCGGTACGTATGGCATTAGTCAATCTGTCCGCGGTTGCCGCGCCAGCCGGAATGCTGCCGGTGGTGCTTGGCGCGGGCTGGCCTGGCGTGCTGCTGCATGAAGCCGTCGGCCACGGCCTGGAAGGTGACTTTAACCGTCGCGGCACCTCGGTCTTCAGCGGTCACATGGGCGAATTAGTCGCCTCTGAACTGTGCACCGTCGTGGATGACGGCACCATGGCCGATCGCCGTGGTTCGGTCGCGATTGATGACGAAGGTACGCCGGGTCAATACAACGTGCTTATCGAAAACGGCGTCCTGAAAGGTTATATGCAGGATAAGCTCAACGCGCGTTTAATGGGCGTTGCGCCGACCGGTAATGGTCGCCGTGAATCCTATGCGCATCTGCCGATGCCGCGGATGACCAACACCTATATGCTGGCCGGTAAGTCGACGCCGCAGGAGATTATCGAATCGGTCGATTACGGTATCTATGCGCCGAACTTCGGCGGCGGCCAGGTGGATATTACCTCCGGTAAATTTGTCTTCTCGACCTCGGAAGCCTATCTGATTGAAAAAGGCAAAGTGACTAAAGCAGTCAAAGGCGCGACGCTAATCGGTTCCGGTATCGAAGCGATGCAGCAGATTTCTATGGTCGGTAACGACCTGAAGCTGGATAGCGGCGTAGGCGTGTGCGGTAAAGAAGGGCAAAGCGTACCGGTCGGCGTCGGTCAGCCGACGCTGAAAGTCGACAACCTTACCGTTGGCGGCACCGCCTGATAACGGCTGGTCCCGGCGGCGCGAAGCCGCTGCCGGGAAGTCAATTAACGGGTCATCCCGCGCCCGTGCATTCCCTGATAAATCTTCGCCACTTCGACGAAATAATCCGTCAGATAGTTAATACACACCTGCACCTTCAGCGGCAGTTTGTCTTTTTCGGTATACAGCGCATAGACCGGTCGCGGATCCGATTGATAGCTCGGCAGCAGGATCTCCAGTTCGCCGCGATTGATCTCGTCGATCGCCCACATCAGCGGAACGTAGGCCACGCCAACGCCGGCAGTCAGCCAGCGGATCAGCGTCATCGGGTCGTTGGTGACAAAGCGTCCTTGTGGGATCAGGCGTGTTGAGATCCCCTCCGGGGCGATAATTTCGAACTCATTATCTGGCCGTACGCTATATTCCAGCCACGAATGGCTGGCGAGATCCGCCGGTTTTTCCGGGCATCCCGCGTGCTGGAGATAGCTTTTCGCCGCGCAGAGCACCATTGGCATCGAGCCCAGCCGCCGCGAGAAGAGGCTGGAATCCTGCAATGCGCCGACGCGTATCACCACGTCGAGGCCGTCGGCAATCAGGTCCGGGGCGGGGATGCCGGTCACCAGATTAATCGATAAACCCGGATATTCTTTGAGCATTTCGGCGGTTATGCGCGCCAGCACATTCTGTGCCATAGTTGAAGAGCTACCGATGCGCAGCGTGCCGATAGGGGTATTGTTGAAGGCATACAGCTGTTCATGGACGTCCTGCGCTTCAAAGAGCATTCTTCGGCAGCCCTGGTAATAAATTTTACCCGCTTCTGTTAAGCCCAGGCTGCGGGTGCTGCGGTTGAGCAGCTTTACCTGTAGCTCGTCTTCCAGTTTAGCAACGGTCTGGCTGATAGATGAAACGCTCATCTGGAGCTGGCGTGCGGCGGCGGTGAAAGAGCCCAGCTCAACCACTTTGGCGAACACCGACATACGTTTTAGTCGTTCCATTATTCACTCTGGCTTAAAAGTGATTTAGATCACATATTATAGATAAGGCTGCAATTGTTACGTTAATATATAGTTAGCTACATAATAAACGCATCACGCTACCACCTGTACGCTTCTTATCAAGGTCATCATGAGTCTGTTTCCTGTCATAGTGATTTTCGGCCTATCGTTTCCGCCGATCTTCTTTGAGCTGCTATTGTCGCTAGCCATCTTCTGGCTGGTGCACCGTTTGCTGGTTCCGACCGGTATTTATGATTTTGTCTGGCACCCTGCACTGTTTAATACTGCGCTGTATTGCTGTCTGTTTTATCTGATATCGCGCTTGTTCGTTTGAGGTCGATGTGAAAACACTAACAAGAAATATCCTGCGTACTGCCATCACTGTGATACTGGTTATTCTGGCGTTTATCGCTATTTTTCGCGCATGGGTGTACTACACCGCGTCGCCGTGGACGCGCGATGCGCGCTTTAGCGCCGATATTGTCGCCATCGCGCCGGACGTGTCGGGGCTTATTTCGCAGGTGAATGTCAAGGATAACCAACTGGTTAAGAAAGACCAGGTATTGTTCGTTATTGACCAACCTCGTTACCAAAAAGCGCTGGCGGAGGCGCAAGCCGACGTCTCCTATTACCAGACGCTGGCTCAGGAAAAACGCGTTGAAGCCGGGCGCCGTAACAGGCTCGGCGTGCAGGCCATGTCGCGCGAAGAGATTGACCAGGCCAACAACGTGCTGCAAACCGTTGAGCATCAGCTGGCGAAAGCGGTGGCCAGCCGCGATTTAGCCAAACTGGATCTTGAACGTACGGTGATTCGTGCGCCAGCCGATGGCTGGGTGACCAACCTGAACGTCTACTCCGGCGAATTCATTACCCGCGGTTCGACCGCGGTCGCTTTGGTTAAACAAAATACCTTCTACGTGATGGCCTATCTGGAAGAGACCAAACTGGAAGGCGTGCGTCCGGGCTATCGTGCCGAAATCACTCCGCTCGGCAGTAGTAAGGTGATAAAAGGTACCGTTGACAGCGTTGCCGCGGGCGTGACTAACGCCAGCAGCAGCAGCGATGCGAAAGGCATGGCTTCCGTTGACTCCAACCTTGAGTGGGTACGTCTGGCGCAGCGCGTGCCGGTACGTATCCGTCTTGACCAGCAGCAGGGCAACCTCTGGCCGTCGGGCACCACCGCGACCGTTGTCATTACCGGTAAAGAAGATCGCGACGCCAGCCAGGCCAACTTCTTCCAGAAAGTCGCCATGCGCTTGCGTGAGTTTGGTTAATCGCCATGGGGACCTATACCATTGCTCCCCGGCATCTCCGCTTTGCCATTAAGCTTGCATGCGCGGTGGTGCTGGCGCTGTTCGTCGGCTTTCATTTTCAGCTTGAGACGCCGCGCTGGGCCGTACTGACCGCGGCTATCGTGACCGCCGGTCCGGCATTTGCCGCCGGCGGAGAGCCCTATTCCGGGGCGATTCGCTACCGCGGGATGCTGCGTATTGCCGGGACGTTTATCGGCTGTATTGCCGCACTGGCGATCATTATCCTCATGATCCGCGCGCCGCTATTGATGATGCTGGTTTGCTGTCTCTGGGCCGGTTTCTGCACCTGGATCTCCTCGCTGGTGAAGGTGGAAAACTCCTACGCCTGGGGGCTGGCGGGTTATACGGCGCTGATTATCATCATCACCATTCATACCGACCCGATGCTGGCGCCGCAGTTTGCCGTCGAGCGCTGCAGCGAAATCGTCATCGGGATCGTCAGCGCCATCGTCGCTGACCTGCTATTTTCCCCGCGCTCCATCAAAAAAGAGATCGACCTCGAACTGGATAATCTGCTATTGGATCAGTATCGCCTGATGCAGCTTTGTGTCGCCCATGGCGATAGCGAGGTGGTGGACAAAGCCTGGGGAGCGCTGGTGCGCCGTACTGCCGCACTGGAAGGAATGCGCGGCAATCTGATCATGGAATCTTCGCGCTGGTCGAAGGTAAACCAGCGGCTAAAGGCGATCAACACGCTATCGCTGACGCTGATTACTCAGGCCTGCGAAACCTATCTGATCCAGAACTCACGCCCGGAGATGGTGACTGACGACTACCGTGAGCTGTTTGCCGAGCCCGTAGAAACGGTACAGGATGTGCATCAACAGCTTAAGCGTATGCGCCGCTTCCTGACCTGGAAAGGTGAACACAATACGCCGGTCACTATTTATAGCTGGGTCGGCGCGGCGACGCGCTATCTGCTGCTCAAGCGCGGCGTGGTCGGCAATACCAAAATTAGCCGTATTGAAGATGAAGTCTTACGCGGCGAAACGGTGGTGAAGGTTGAGTCCGCCGAGCGTCACCACGCGATGGTTAACTTCTGGCGAACCTCCATTTCCTGTATTCTCGGCACCCTGTTTTGGCTATGGACCGGCTGGACATCCGGTAGCGGGGCGATGGTTATGATTGCCGTGGTGACCGCGCTGGCGATGCGCCTGCCTAACCCGCGAATGGTGGCCTTAGACTTCCTCTATGGCACCCTTGCCGCTTTACCGCTCGGCGCGCTGTTCTTCCTTGTCGTCATGCCTGCGACGCAGCAGAGTATGCTGCTATTGTGTATCAGCCTTGCCGCGATGGCGTTCTTTATCGGTATTGAGGTACAAAAGCGGCGGCTCGGATCGCTGGGGGCCCTGGCGAGCACCATCAATATTCTGGTGCTGGATAACCCGATGCAGTTTCAGTTTAGCCAGTTCCTCGATAGCGCTCTGGGGCAGATTGTCGGCTGTTTCCTCGCGCTGATGGTGATTCTGTTAGTGCGTGATAACTCGCAGGCCCGCACCGGACGGGTGTTATTGAACCAGTTCGTCTCGGCGGCGGTCTCTTCGCTCACCACGAATAGCGCCCGGCGTAAAGAGAACCATTTGCCGGCGCTGTATCAACAGCTGTTTTTACTGCTGAATAAGTTTCCCGGCGATATCGCCCGCTTCCGGCTGGCGCTGACGCTGATTATCGCGCACCAGCGTCTACGCGATGCCCCGGTGCCGGTAAACGAGGATCTGTCGGCCTTCCACCGCCAGCTGCGGCGAACCGCCGATCACGTTATCTCCGCCGGTAGCGACGATAAGCGCCGTCGTTACTTTACCCGCTTGCTGGAAGAGCTTGATGTTTATCAGGAAAAACTCCTTCACTGGCAGGCGTCGCCCCAGGTCACTGAGCCGGTACGACGACTGGTCGATATGCTGAAAAAATATCAGCACGTATTTACCAATAGCTAACCTGCAAACCGACGCCCGGCGTCGGTTTTTTTATCGCTATACTTATTTGGTGTAGAGGGACAGAGCTTAAGGGGCGCCGGGCAATGACTGTTTATACCTTTGATTTTGATGAAATAGCTGAGCAACAGGATTTCTATCGTGAGTTTTCCCGCGCCTTCGCGCTACCGGATAAGCAGGTGGATAACCTTGACGCGCTGTGGAGCGCGGTGACGGGAGGGCGCTTACCGTTCCCGCTGGAGATTGAATTTGTCCATCTGGATGAAAAACAGCGTCGTCGCTTTGGTGCGTTAATTTTGCTGTTCGATGAAGCGGAAGAGGAGCTGGAAGGGCTACTACGTTTTAATGCCCGTTGGGCATAAAAAAGCCCCCGGCAGGCGGGGGCAAGTCGTCGGATAAGACGACGAGGGTTTATTTGTACAACTCAGCAGTCGCGTGCCAGCTGTCGCCGGTACGAGCTTCAATAATGCGGTAGCTGCTGGCGCCTTCTTTCTCGGCTTTAGCCGCCAGTTCCTGGCGCATATCCATTGGCGCGCTACCTACTTGCGATACAGAGATAGTGCCCATTGGTTGCAGGTTTTGTGCTTGATCGGCGTTCACTTGCTGTACGGCTGCGCTTGCGCCGAACGAGAGAACAGATGCCAGACCCAGGGATGCGATGATAATTGCGCTTTTCATAATCTTGACTCCAACCTTATGTGCAGCGGCGGGAGATTTCATATGAACCCAGGCCGCTGAAGAGATACTGTTTCAGTTAATGACCGACAATCGTTAAAGCTTATTTATAAAGTTCAGCAGTGGCGTGCCAATGGTCGCCGGTGCGAGCTTCGATAATGCGATAAGAAGAAGCACCTTCTTCTTGTGCTTTTTTGTTCAGCATTTCATGCATATCCATCGGGGAAGAACCTACCGCGCCGATAGATACGGTGCCCAGTGACTGGCGGCTTTCCGCTTGAGTGCTGTTGATTGAATCAGCGGCGAAAGCGCCAAAGGACAGTACGGATAGCATGCTGAGTGCGGCTACAGTGGTTTTGATTTTCATGATGTTCACCTCGTCGAATTTTATTATTAGGGGGCTTTGTTTCGTGACCCTCATCACAAAATCAAGTATACACTAATCACCAAAAATATTAATACCATGCTAATTGTTTTCAGTGTAAATAATTTCCAAGAAATGTCGTTTTTATAACGTATAAGAATTAGAAATGTCATTCATGGGGTGAATGTCATGATTATTTATATTTAAATCAAATAGATATTGCGCTTTGATCTTTTGTGCGCTTTAGCCGTTATCATTCGGTAAAGGAATGTATAGAGGTGGAAAACCACACTAAATGTTAAAAAAATGCTGCTTTATTTGAAGGTTTGGGGAATAGCATTTTGCGGGGAAGAACCCTCTGGCAGGAACCAGAGGGGGAGCGCTTAGAGTTCCTGTTCGAACAGGACCAGAATCGCGTCGTAGAGATCTTTAACGGAAAAACCGCGGGCAGGGGTGGTAAAGATAGTGTCATCACCCGCGATACTACCCAGAATACCTTCGGCTTTGCCTAAGGAATCCAGCAGGCGTGCGATCAGCTGCGCCGCGCCGGGGCTGGTGTGGATCACTACCACTGCATCGTTATAATCGATGTCCAGCACCAGGTTTTTCAGCGGGCTGGAGGTCGTCGGCACGCCGAGTTCGGCAGGCAAACAGTAGACCATTTCCATTTTGGCGTTACGCGTACGAACGGCGCCAAACTTTGTCAGCATGCGGGAAACTTTCGATTGGTTGATGTTCTCGAAACCTTCTTCCTGCAGCGCCTGAACGATTTCGCCTTGCGAGCTGAATTTTTCTTCTTTAAGCAGCGATTTAAACGCTTTAACCAGTTCTTCTTGTTTTGCCGAACTACGCATAAGTCACCCAGATTATGGTGGTAAAAACAACATCATTATGCATACAAGTGCATTTTTATGCAAATAATCCGCAAGGGAATAGCGTAAATAATGTTATGAAAGGCGCATATTTTAGCAAATAACCCTGATGAGGAACATGCTTGCATCACAGCGGGTAAATTGCTGTAAAAGTGAAATAAATGTTATGAAATTGATATTGTTTTGCCGAGCGAGCTGGGTGTATTGTAACCAATAGTCGATCCGGTACTACGGCTTTGCTGGATGGCCAGTCTCAGGAAGAAAAATGCGAATTTGCTGCATCATTGCGCGTACCCCGCATTCTTCAGCCATAATTATTGTAATTGTTCATCTTGTGAATTAAGGTCCAGGCGACGGAATAACGAAAGACTATACCCGTCATACTTCGAGCTGCATGGGCGTTGGCTGCAATCGTTCACCCCAGTCACTTACTTCAGTAAGCTCCTGGGGATTCACTCTCTTGCCGCCTTCCTGCAACTCGAATTATTTAGGGTGTAAATTAACCATAATAAGGAGTTTAGGATGAAAGTTGCAGTCCTCGGCGCCGCTGGTGGAATCGGCCAGGCGCTTGCCCTACTACTTAAGACCCAACTGCCTTCAGGTTCAGAGCTCTCGTTGTACGACATCGCTCCGGTTACGCCGGGCGTGGCGGTAGATCTAAGTCATATTCCCACAGATGTAAAAATCAAAGGTTTCTCCGGTGAAGATGCCACCCCGGCGCTGGAAGGCGCTGATGTGGTGCTGATTTCCGCCGGCGTCGCGCGTAAGCCCGGCATGGATCGTTCCGACTTATTTAATGTTAATGCCGGTATCGTTAAAAACCTGGTGCAGCAGATTGCGAAAACTTGTCCGCAGGCCTGCATCGGTATTATCACCAACCCGGTAAATACCACCGTCGCTATCGCCGCCGAAGTGCTGAAAAAAGCCGGCGTGTACGATAAAAACAAACTGTTTGGCGTTACCACTCTCGATATCATTCGTTCTAATACTTTTGTCGCCGAGCTCAAAGGCAAGTCGGCCACCGAGGTTGAAGTTCCGGTCATTGGCGGCCACTCTGGCGTCACTATCCTGCCTTTATTGTCGCAGATTTCTGGCGTCAGCTTTAGCGAGCAGGAAGTCGCGGATCTCACTAAACGTATTCAAAACGCCGGGACGGAAGTCGTGGAAGCGAAAGCGGGCGGCGGGTCGGCAACACTCTCTATGGGCCAGGCCGCTGCGCGTTTCGGGCTCTCACTGGTGCGTGCCATGCAGGGTGAAAAAGGCGTGGTTGAATGTGCCTACGTCGAAGGCGACGGCCAGTATGCCCGTTTCTTCTCGCAGCCGCTGCTGTTGGGCAAAAATGGCGTGGAAGAGCGCCAGTCCATCGGTAAACTCAGCGCTTTTGAACAACAGGCGCTGGAAGGCATGCTGGATACGCTGAAGAAAGATATCGCCCTCGGCGAAGATTTCGTGAATAAGTAATGTCTACTTAGCAGAAAAGCCGGAACCGTCGTTCCGGCTTTTTTATCGCCTCATATCCCTGCCGAATGCGCCGTCTGGCGGCTAAATCTGCTAAAATCCCCGCGTCTTAAGCCCCAAGCAATGAGGACGTTGTGAAAAAGATCGACAGAAAGCAGACCAGGGACCACATTACGCAAATCATTCGCTATCAAATTCTTTCCGGAGCGATGAAAGCGGGAGATGAGCTGGCGCAGGAGAGTATTGCCGAGCAGCTAGGGCTTTCACGTATGCCGGTTAGAGAAGCGTTGCAGTCTCTTGAACAAGAGGGGTTTCTGGTGCGCTTGCCTAACCGTCATATGCAGGTATCAAAGCTGGTGCCCGATGATGTTAGCCATATTTTTCGCGTGATAGCGGTGATGGCTGCCGAATTGTTCACTCTCGTGCCGACAAACCAGGGGGAATTGCTGCTCGGGCGCGCGCAGGCCCTGGCGCAGCCTGGCGACAAAACTCGCGAACTGGATTTTCATCAGTTACTGATTTCCTATCTTGATAACCGTTATCTGGCGAAGGCATATCAGCAATTTTTGGATGGATATATTTCTTATGTCATTCTGTATCTGAAAGACGATAGCCAGGAATCGGCACTGATACTACATGAACTGGCTGGAGCCATTAGCCGCGGCGATGCGGGCAATATTGCTCAGGCAACACAGCGTTATTTCCTCATGCTTGCGGAAATTATGCGTCAACATATGAAGGATTGGGAAAGTGCAGAAGCCTAAATTAGGGAAAATTAAGCTTCTTTCGGCGAAAGAGCAGGTCGCGGCGGTATTACGCAAAGCGATTCTTTCGCGGGATTTAGTGGAAGGGCAGGAGATAACTCTCGAAGGCATTGCCCGCATGGTTGGGGTTTCCAGCATGCCGGTGCGCGAAGCGTTTCAGATTTTAGCCGCCGATGGCCTGATTAAAGTCCGCCCCAATAAAGGGGCGGTGGTGTTAGGGATCAACGAGCAGACGATTCGCGAGCATTATGAAATTCGCGCGCTGCTGGAAAGTGAGGCGGTGGCGAAGGCATCTCGTCCCGGCACGGATATTTCGCGCATTGCCCAGGTACACTACTCAGCAGAAAAAGCGCTGGCCGATAATAACTTCACTGAATATTCCGACCTGAATCAGGCTTTCCATATGGAGATCTGGAACGCCGCGGGCAACGAAAAAATGAAGATGCTGCTCTGCAACATGTGGAACGGACTGTCGATGGGGCACAAGGTCACCGAAGCGGAGTATGCGGCTATCTCGATACAGGAACATAAAGAGATTTTACAGGCACTTGAACAGCATAATGAAGAGCTGGCGCGTCAGCGCATGCGCGAGCATATTATCCGCTCAATGGAAAATATGCTCACGCGATACCTTCCCGAAACCTCTGTATAGCGCTAAAGCCTGCTGGTTTTAGTCGCATTCATCAACGCTATTAATCATCTCTTGTGACGATCTGCAGAGGATCTTGATGCAGATCGCACTGCGCGATCTTTGTTTAAAAACGCATTGACTTACTTTTTGCATGGGCATAATTTCTCCCTCGTCAATATTGGATACAATATCATATATCATTGATAGGGATAATTATAAATATGGAACCGATTACCATCACCTTATGTTTGCTGGTGTTCGCTATCGTCATGTTCGTCTGGGAGAAGGTGCCTTTGGCAGTGACTTCCATGGTGGTCTGCGTGGCGTTAGTGCTCACCGGCGTGTTGGATCTAAAACAAGCTTTTGCCGGTTTTATCGACTCCAACGTCATTCTTTTTGTCGCCATGTTCATCGTCGGCGGGGCGTTATTTGAAACCGGGATGGCCAATAAAGTTGGTGGGGTGATCACTCACTTCGCCAAAACCGAAAAACAGCTGATTTTCACCATCATGGTGGTCGTCGGCGTGATGTCGGGTTTTCTTTCCAACACCGGTACGGCGGCGGTACTGATCCCGGTAGTGATTGGCGTGGCGGCGAAATCGGGTTTTGCCCGCTCTCGTTTACTGATGCCGCTGGTTTTTGCCGCCGCGCTCGGCGGTAACCTGTCGCTGATTGGCGCGCCCGGCAACCTGATCGCGCAATCGGCGTTGCAGAATATCGGTAGCGGGTTTGGTTTCTTTGAGTATGCGAAGGTGGGTTTACCGATGCTGCTCTGCGGCATCCTCTATTTCCTGACTATCGGCTATAAATTCCTGCCTGCTACCGCGAATGGCGGTGAAGTCGGTAGCGTCGGCGAACAGCGAGATTACAGCCACGTTCCGCGCTGGAAACAGATCCTGTCTCTGGTGGTGCTGATCGCCACGATCCTCGGCATGATTTTTGAGAAACAGACCGGCATTAGCCTGACGGTGGCAGGCTGTATCGGTGCGTTAGTTCTGGTGTTTACCGGCGTGCTGACGGAAAAGCAGGCCTATAAAGCGATTGATTCACAGACTATTTTCATTTTTGGCGGCACGCTGGCGCTGGCAAAAGCGCTGGAAATGACCGGTGCTGGGAAGCTGGTTGCCGATCATGTCATCGGCATGCTGGGCCAGAACTCTTCCCCATTCATGTTGATGGCGGTGGTCTTTGCGCTGTCCGTCATCATGACCAACTTTATGTCCAATACCGCCACCGTCGCGCTACTGGTACCGGTGAGTTTGTCGATCGCGGCCGGTATGGGCGCCGATCCGAAAGCGGTTTTGATGGCGACCGTTATCGGCAGCTCCTGCGCCTACGCGACGCCGATCGGCATGCCCGCCAACATGATGGTGCTATCGGCCGGCGGCTATAAGTTTGTCGATTACGCCAAATCCGGCCTTCCTCTGATTCTCGTTTCTACCATTGTCAGCCTCGTACTGCTGCCAATTCTTTTCCCTTTTCACCCGTAATTTACGGACGCTGTTCTGACTAAGGAGCCTTTATGAGCAAAAGCGAACAGATATCCCGAATGACCGATATTATGGCCAAATTCGTGGGATATACCGGCAAAGTATTGCCTGATGACGTCACTGCAAAACTGAAAGAGTTGCATAAAAAAGAGACCAGCCATCTGGCGGACGTCATCTTTACCACCATGATTGAAAACCAGCGTCTGGCGAAAGAGCTGGATCGTCCGTCTTGCCAGGACACCGGCGTGATTCAGTTTTTGGTTGAGTGCGGCGCCAACTTCCCGCTGATTGGCGAGCTGGAAGCGCTGCTGCGCGAATCGGTGATTAAAGCCACCGTGGATTCTCCGCTGCGCCACAACAGCGTAGAGACCTTTGACGAATACAACACCGGTAAAAACGTGGGTAAAGGTACGCCGACGGTATTCTGGGAGATTGTCCCTGATTCTGACCAGTGCAGTATTTACACCTATATGGCCGGCGGCGGCTGCTCGCTGCCGGGTAAAGCGATGGTGCTAATGCCGGGCGCTGGATACGAAGGCGTAACTCGTTTCGTGCTGGATGTCATGACCAGTTATGGCCTGAACGCCTGTCCGCCGCTGCTGGTTGGCGTTGGCGTCGCGACTTCCGTTGAAACCGCGGCGCTACTGTCGAAGAAAGCGCTGATGCGCCCGGTGGGGTCGCACAATGAGAATGAACGTGCCGCATCGCTGGAGAAAATGCTCGAAGACGGCATTAATAAAATCGGCCTTGGCCCGCAGGGAATGTCCGGTAACACCTCGGTGATGGGCGTCAATATCGAAAATACCGCGCGCCATCCTTCCACCATCGGCGTGGCGGTCAACGTCGGCTGCTGGTCGCACCGCAAAGGACATATCGTTTTCGATAAAGATTTGAATTACACCATTACGTCTCACACAGGAGTGGCTTTCTGATGACTAAAAAAATACTCACTACGCCAATTAAAGATGAAGATTTAGCTGATATTAAAGCGGGCGATATTATTTATCTCAATGGTCATATTGTTACCTGTCGTGATGTTGCTCATCGTCGTTTAATTGAAGGCGGTCGCGAATTACCGGTCAACGTTGCCGGCGGCGCGATATTACATGCCGGACCCATTGTACGGCCGATTAAAGGTACGGAAGATAAATTTGAAATGGTTTCTGTTGGGCCAACCACCAGTATGCGCATGGAGAAATTTGAAAAAGAATTTATTGCTAAGACCGGTGTGAAATTAATCGTCGGCAAAGGCGGCATGGGTAAGGGGACCGAAGAGGGCTGTGCCGAACATAAAGCGCTCCACTGTGTCTTCCCGGCCGGCTGCGCGGTGGTCGCCGCGGTCTGTGTAGAAGAAATTGAAGATGCCCAGTGGCGTGATTTGGGGATGCCTGAAACCTTATGGGTTTGCCGGGTGAAAGAGTTCGGTCCACTGATTGTGTCGATCGATACCCACGGGAATAACCTGTTTGAGCAGAATAAAGTGATATTTAATCAGCGCAAAGAGATTGTCGCTGATGAAATCTGTCAGCACGTAAGTTTTATTAAATAACTCCCGGTTAAATATATTGCGCAGTAGTGGCGAAAATTAATTTCCGCGATAAAGAGGCTTCTGACTATGTGGTCTGGGGAAATCCACTCGGCTATCGCGGCTGTTTATTACGCCATTATTGCGCCCCTCCAAAGGCTATTTTATGACTGATGCTGCGCTGTTAGGCGAAGGCTTCACCCTGATGTTTCTTGGCATGGGCTTCGTGCTGCTGTTTCTGCTGCTGCTCATTTTCGCCATCCGGGGGATGTCCGTCGCCGTTACCCGTCTGTTTCCTGAGCCGCCTGCCGCGCCCAAAGCGGCGCCCGCGGCCGTCGCGCCCGCCGACGACTTCGCCCGTTTAAAACCGGCGATTGTCGCCGCCATTCACCACCATCGCCGCCTTAATCCTTAATTCACGGAGGAATTTATGACCGTTGCCATTACCGATGTCGTCCTGCGCGACGCCCACCAGTCCCTGTTCGCCACCCGTCTGCGTCTCGACGATATGCTGCCCGTTGCGGCCGCGCTCGACGACGTCGGCTACCGCTCGCTGGAATGCTGGGGCGGCGCCACCTTTGACGCCTGCATCCGCTTCCTCGGCGAGGACCCGTGGCTCCGCCTGCGCGAGCTGAAAAAGGCGATGCCGAAAACCCCGCTGCAGATGCTGCTGCGCGGCCAGAACCTGCTTGGCTACCGCCACTACGCCGATGACGTGGTGGAGCGCTTCGTGGAGCGCGCCGTCAAAAACGGCATGGACGTGTTCCGCGTCTTCGATGCCATGAACGACCCGCGCAACATGCAGGCCGCCCTGCAGGCGGTCCGCCGCCACGGCGCCCACGCCCAGGGCACCCTCAGCTACACCACCAGCCCGGCGCACACTCTGCAGACCTGGCTCGACCTCACCGAACAGCTGCTGGAGACCGGCGTCGACTCCATCGCCATCAAGGACATGTCCGGCATCCTCACCCCGCATGCCGCCTTTGAGCTGGTCAGCGAAATCAAAAAACGCTATGCCGTCACCCTGCACCTGCACTGCCACGCCACCACCGGCATGGCGGAAATGGCGCTGCTGAAGGCCATTGAAGCCGGCGTCGACGGCGTTGATACCGCCATCTCCTCGATGAGCGCCACCTACGGCCACCCGGCTACCGAAGCGCTGGTGGCCACCCTCGCCGGCACGCCGTACGACACCGGCCTCGATATCCACAAGCTGGAGAGCATCGCCGCGTACTTCCGCGAGGTGCGCAAAAAATACCACGCCTTCGAAGGCCAGCTGAAAGGCACCGACAGCCGCATCCTGGTCGCCCAGGTGCCGGGCGGGATGCTCACCAACCTCGAAGGCCAGCTCAAACAGCAGAGCGCCGCCCACCGTCTGGATGAAGTACTGGCGGAAATTCCCCGCGTGCGCGAGGACCTCGGCTTCATCCCGCTGGTCACCCCGACCTCGCAGATAGTCGGCACCCAGGCGGTGCTCAACGTGCTGGGCGGCGAGCGCTACAAAACCATCGCTAAAGAGACCGCCGGTATCCTGAAAGGCGAATACGGCCACACCCCGGCGCCGGTTAACGCCGCCCTGCAGGCGCGGGTGCTCAACGGCGCCGACGCCGTCACCTGCCGCCCGGCGGATTTACTCAAGCCGGAGCTGGCGGAGCTTGAAGCCGACGTGAAACACCAGGCGCAGGAGAAGGGCATCACGCTTGCCGAAAACGCCATCGACGACGTGCTCACCGTGGCGCTGTTCCCGCAGGTCGGCCTGAAGTTCCTCGAAAACCGCCACAACCCGGCGGCCTTTGAGCCCGTGCCGCAGGTGGAAGAAGCAAAATCTGCCGCGCCGGCAAAAGCCGCCGCCTCCGGCGTCTACACCGTCGAAGTGGAAGGCAAAGCCTTCGTGGTCAAGGTCAGCGACGGCGGCGACGTCAGCCAGCTCAGCGCCGCTGCGCCGGTAGCCGCTGCCGCCCCGGCCCCGGCAGGCGCCGGCACCCCGGTGACCGCGCCGCTGGCGGGCACTATCTGGAAGGTGCTGGCCAGCGAAGGCCAGGCGGTGGCGGAAGGCGAGGTACTGCTGATTCTGGAAGCCATGAAGATGGAAACCGAAATCCGCGCCGCGCAGGCCGGTACCGTACGCGGTATCGCGGTGAAATCCGGCGATGCGGTGGCGGTCGGCGACACCCTGCTGCAGCTGGCGTAAGGACGAGGAGCGCAAATGGAAAGTCTGAACGCCCTGATTCAGGGCATGGGGCTGATGCACCTGGGGGCCGGCCAGGCGGTGATGCTGCTGGTCAGCCTGCTGCTGCTGTGGCTGGCGATTGCGAAAAAGTTCGAGCCGTTACTGCTGCTGCCGATTGGCTTTGGCGGCCTGCTCTCCAATATTCCGGAGGCCGGGCTGGCGCTGAGCGCGCTGGAAAACCTGCTGGCCCATCACGACCCGGTCCAGCTGGCGGTGATTGCCGCGAAGCTCAACTGCGCGCCGGACGTCCACGCCATCAAGGAGGCGCTGGCCCTGGCCCTGCCGTCGGTGCAGGGGCAGATGGAGACGCTGGCGGTGGACATGGGCTACTCCTCCGGGGTGCTGGCCATCTTCTATAAGGTGGCGATTGGCTCGGGTATCGCGCCGCTGGTGATCTTTATGGGCGTCGGGGCGATGACCGATTTCGGCCCGCTGCTGGCCAACCCGCGCACCCTGCTGCTGGGGGCGGCGGCGCAGTTCGGGATCTTCGCCACCGTGCTCGGGGCGCTGGCGCTGAACTACTTCGGCTTCATCCACTTCACCCTGCCGCAGGCGGCGGCCATCGGCATCATCGGCGGCGCCGACGGCCCGACGGCTATCTACCTGTCGAGCAAACTGGCGCCGGAGCTGCTGGGGGCCATCGCGGTGGCCGCCTACTCCTATATGGCGCTGGTGCCGCTGATCCAGCCGCCGATCATGAAGGCGCTGACCAGCGACAAAGAGCGGAAGATCCGCATGGTACAGCTGCGTACGGTGAGCAAACGCGAGAAGATCCTCTTCCCGGCGGTGCTGTTGCTGCTGGTGGCGCTGCTGCTGCCGGACGCCGCGCCGCTGCTGGGGATGTTCTGCTTCGGCAACCTGATGCGCGAAAGCGGCGTGGTGGATCGTCTTAGCGACACGGTGCAGAACGCGCTGATCAACATTGTCACCATCTTCCTCGGGCTGTCGGTGGGGGCCAAACTGGTGGCGGACAAGTTCCTGCAGCCGCAGACGCTGGGGATCCTGCTGCTGGGGGTGATCGCCTTCTGCGTGGGCACCGCGGCCGGGGTGATCATGGCGAAGCTGATGAACGTGTTCAGTAAACACAAGATCAACCCGCTGATTGGCTCCGCCGGGGTGTCGGCGGTGCCGATGGCGGCGAGGGTGTCCAACAAGGTGGGTCTGGAAGCGGACGGGCAGAACTTCCTGCTGATGCACGCGATGGGCCCGAACGTGGCCGGGGTGATCGGCTCGGCGATCGCCGCCGGGGTGATGCTCAAGTACGTGCTGGCGATGTAACCGGCATCCTTCCCGGATGGCGGCTGGCGCCTTATCCGGGCTACCGGTCCGCTCCGGTTTGTTGCCCCGGTAAGCGCAGCGCCACCGGGGAGAGGTTCCCGGATGGCGGCTGGCGCCTTATCCGGGCGACCGGTCCGCTCCGGTTTGTAGCCCCGGTAAGCGCAGCGCCACCGGGGAGAGGTTCCCGGATGGCGGCTGGCGCCTTATCCGGGCTACCGGTCCGCTCCGGTTTGTAGCCCCGGTAAGCGCAGCGCCACCGGGGAGAGGTTCCCGGATGTCGGCTGAGGCCTTATCCGGGCTACCGGTCCGCTCCGGTTTGTAGCCCCGGTAAGCGCAGCGCCACCGGGGAGAGGTTCCCGGATGGTGGCTGGCGCCTTATCCGGGCGACCGGTCCGCTCCGGTTTGTAGCCCCGGTAAGCGTAGCGCGAGCCGGGAATTTTCCCTGAGGAGGCTTTGATGAATGAAACGGTAGCATTACGTCCTGGCAGCAGGTCATCGGCAAAAGAGGGAGTCGTTGATGACACCCTGGCGTCGCTGGAGGAGCTTGAACAACTGCACCCGGCGCTGAATCTGTTGGCGCACCCGTCAATCGACCATGGCAGCCATGATTTCTTTGTCTGTTGTTATGACGCGGGTGTACAGCATGCGCAGACCGGGGAGGATGAAACGGTAGCGGCGTTGCTGGGTTCGCGGACGCATGAGCAGCAAAGGAGCGGCCTGCTTTGCGCCGCCGCCGGGCATCTGGATGCGCTGCGCCAGCCGCTGACGCATAACCGTTTATGCGATCTGGCCGGGCAGATGTGCGCCAGCGTGGCGCAGGCTGATAGTGAATCGCGCAGCGGTTTCTACAGCGTACGCAGTATCTCGCTGCCGGTGTATCGACGATTGCTGCGGGACAGTCATTCGCACAGCGTTTGTTTACAGCAGTCGCTGCTGCATTTGCTGGCCTGGAAGAGTGAATCGCCGTGGGCGCGGCAGCAGGCGCAACGGCTGTTGTGGCAGGGCGGCGTTCTCGGCGAGAGAGGGGAGTTCGCGTTACTGACGCTGGATGATGAACTGCGGGAGCGGCAGGTCCGCTGGCCATCGTTGTGGTCGCTGCTGGCGGTGACCGGGTTTCTGGCCAGATTCCCGGCCGGGCCGCTGTTTGTTGATTAATCGCGCTCCGATAACGGAGCGCTAATCGTTAATTTGTCGCCGGATATTCCTGTACCGCCACGTGCAGGGTGATTTTCTTATCATCGCGCATGATGACCACCGGGATTTCTGAACCCGGGCGAATTTCTGCGACCTGGTCCATGGTTTCCAGCGCCGAAACCGCTGGTTTATCGTTCACTGAGATGATCACGTCATTAGCGCGGATCCCCGCCTGCGCCGCCGGGCCATCCGGGGCGACGTCATTGACGACGATCCCCTGGATCTGATCCATGCCGCCGCTCTGCGCATGCATCGGCGCGATCTCGCGGCCGCTGATCCCGATGTAACCGCGGATCACCCGGCCGTCACGGATCAGTTTATCCATGATCTTGGTCGCCAGCTGGAACGGGATGGCAAAGCCGATCCCTTCCGGCGTTTCGCCGTCATTGCTCTTATCGAATGACAGGGTGTTAATTCCCATCAGTTCACCCAGCGAGTTGACCAGCGCGCCGCCGGAGTTGCCGTGGTTGATAGAAGCATCGGTTTGCAGGAAATTCTGCCGCCCGGTAGGGTTCAGGCCGATACGACCGGTCGCGCTGATGATGCCCTGGGTGATGGTTTGCCCGAGGTTATACGGGTTGCCTATCGCCAGTACTACATCGCCGATGTGTGGAACGCGTTTCGGGTTAATCGGGATGACCGGCAGGCCGCCGCTGGCGTTGATTTTGAGCACCGCCAGGTCGGTCAGGGTATCAGAACCGACCAACAGGGCTTCAAATACCCGTCCATCCTGCAAAGCGATGATTATCTGATCGGCATCGTTGATGACGTGCTTGTTGGTGAGGATATATCCGCGTTGGTCCATGATAACGCCGGAGCCAAGCGTCAGCTGGTTATGGCTGGTGCTGTTCAGCGCGCGGTTATAGACGTTGACCACCGCAGGCGCGGCGCGTCTTACCGCAGCATTATAGCTGGCGGGCGATTCATCAGCGGTATCGCTCGGCGTCGCCGATGAGAGTTGCCACTGGCGCAGCGAAGGCATCGCCGCCAGCAGGATGCCGCCGACGATTAAACCGATAAGGACTGAACGTAAAAGCTTTCCTGGCATGATGCGAATATCGTTAATTAATGGGCAGGCGCAGCATAGCATGACTTATCCGGACATCGCACGACGCACGATGTCCGGAAGCAGCCGTCAGCGTAGCAGCAGATAAATGCTTTCGTTACCGCGCAGCACATTCAGCGCGATGACGGCCGGTTTGGTTTCCAGCACTTTACGTAGCTCGGCGATGGAACGCACGCGCTGGCGGTTGAGGCCGATAATCAGATCGTCTTTATGCAAGCCAACCTGCGCCGCCGCGCTGCCTTTATCGACGTTATCGATGGTCACGCCCTTAGTGCCGTCTTTCAGCTGGCCATCGCTTAGCGCCGCTCCCTGCAGGGCCGGGATAATCAGATCGGCGCTGGCGGTGGAAGAGGTGCTCTTATCCAGCGTGACTTCGACATCCAATGGTTTGCCGTCGCGCAGTAGCCCCAGTTTCACTTTAGTGCCAGGGGCGGTAGTGGCGATACGCGAACGCAGCTCGGCGAAGCTGCTTAGCGGCTTGCCGTTCATGCTGACGATAACGTCACCGGATTTAATCCCCGCTTTTGCGGAGCCGGAATTGGCCAGGACTTCGCTTACGAAGGCGCCGCGCTGAGCGTTGATGTTCATCGCTTTGGCGATATCCGCGCTCATTTCCATGCCTTTAATGCCCAGCAGGCCGCGTTTGATTTCGCCGTATTGAATAAGCTGATCGGCGAGGGTCTTCGCCATGTTGCTCGGAATGGCGAAGCCGATGCCGATGCTGCCGCCGCCCGGCGCCAGAATGGCGGTATTAATGCCGATAAGCTCGCCGTTGAGATTCAGCAGCGCGCCGCCGGAGTTGCCGCGGTTAATTGAGGCATCGGTCTGAATAAAGTTTTCCAGCCCTTCGAGATTAAGGCCGCTTCGGCCCAGCGCGGAGATGATGCCGGAAGTGGCGGTTTGGCCGAGGCCGAAGGGGTTGCCGACGGCAACGGCGAAATCGCCGACGCGCAGCTTGTCGGAATCCGCGATGGCGATTTGCGTTAAATTGCTGGGTTTTAAAACCTGCAGCAGAGCGATATCGCTCTGCTCGTCGCTGCCGACCAGTTTGGCATCGAACTCGCGGCCATCGTTCAACTGAATGCTGATTTTCTGCGCCTGGCTTATTACGTGGTTGTTGGTCAGCACGTAGCCTTTGGCGGCGTCGATAATCACCCCTGAACCGAGGCCTTCAAACGGCTGCGCCTGCTCTTGCGGCGCGTTATCGCCGAAGTATTTTTTCAGCTCTTCCGGCATATTCTGCACCGGCGAGGCGGTGCCTTCTACCTGCACGCTCACCACCGCAGGCAATACTTTTTCCAGCATCGGCGCGAGGCTCGGTAGCGCGCCCTGGCCTGGAACCTGGGTCGGCAGTGATGCCGCCGCCGGAGGCAGGACCGACAACGATAATCCAATGCTTAACGCTAACGCACTCAACAGCAAAGTCTGTTTCTTCATTAGATGCTGGCTCTCGTAACCTGAGGTGTATGGAAAAAACGTCCGAATGATTTGATGTTATTGAATTTTCGACCGGCTAACAATGCGGTCCGTGCTTAAATTGTAGCTGGGATGCAGGGGGAAGACGGGCGCGGAAGGCGCGCCCGGTAAATATTTTTACGCAGACAGCGGGATCAGTCGCGTTTCGCGCCACCGCGCAGCAGGCCGGATGCGCCTTCAGAATAATCGCGCGGCATCTGGACAGGCGCCTGATCGTTGCTGGCTTCGGACTCCGCCAGGCGATTGCGGAACGGATTAGCTTCCGCCATCGCGTCCGGCAGCAGGCTGCTGGAGCTTTTTGCCATGTGCTGATACAGCTGACGGTAGTCATCCGCCATGTTGTCCAGCAGTTCTGCGCTGCGCGCAAAATGGCTGACCAGCTCTTCGCGATACTCTTCAAGCTCTGCTTTATTCTTTTCCAGTTCGAACTGCAGCGCTTGTTGCTGACGCAATTTGCGGTTACCAAAACGCATGGCGACGGCACCGATGATGATACCGACGACTAATCCAATTAGCGCGTATTCCCAGGTCATGAACATCTCCCGTTGTTTTGTGGTTCCGTAGGGTGGCTGTTAGGCTCTCCGCCTGCGCCCGATAGTGCCACTATAACCGCTAATTCCACAGAAGTGGAATCCTGGCGTATCATCGCGTACTGTAGAACCGCCTTTTTTTCGTCAATCGTGCGTCACGGCGCCACGGTTTTCAAGGAATAACAATAAGATCATGCAAAGCCTGTCCCCAACATCGCGTTACCTTTTAGCTCTCAAAGAGGGCAGCCATCAACCTGACGACGTGCAACAAGAAGCGGTCAGCCGCCTCGATACCATCTATCGTGAACTGCAGGAAAAACCTGTAGCCGCAGCGCCCGCGGGCGGCGGGCTGCGGGCGAAATTCAGCAAACTACTCGGCAAGCGCGAACCGACGGCGGAAGCAACCGCCGTGCGTGGCCTGTATATGTGGGGCGGCGTGGGGCGCGGTAAAACCTGGCTGATGGATATGTTTTATCAAAGCCTGCCGGGCGAACGTAAACAGCGCCTGCATTTCCATCGCTTTATGTTGCGCGTGCACGAAGAGTTAACCACCCTGCAGGGGCATAGCGACCCGCTGGAGATCGTTGCCGATCGCTTTAAAGCGCAAACCGATGTGTTGTGCTTCGACGAGTTTTTTGTCTCCGACATCACCGATGCCATGCTGCTCGGCGGCTTAATGAAAGCGCTGTTCTCGCGTGGGATTACGCTGGTCGCTACCTCGAACATCCCGCCGGACGAACTCTACCGCAATGGTCTGCAACGCGCGCGTTTCCTGCCGGCGATAGACGCCATCAAACAGCACTGCGACATTATGAACGTGGATGCGGGGATTGATTACCGCCTGCGCACTTTGACCCAGGCGCATCTGTGGCTGTCGCCGCTCGATGGCGAGACCAGCCAGCAAATGGATAAGCTCTGGTTGGCGCTGGCGGGGGCTAAACGCGAGCAGATGCCGACGCTGGAAATTAACCACCGGCCGCTGCCGACGTTGGGCGTGGAAAACCAGACCCTGGCGGCGTCGTTTGACACGCTGTGCGTGGATGCGCGCAGCCAGCATGATTACATCGCGCTGTCACGCCTGTTCCACACCGTGATGTTGTTCGATGTGCCGGTGATGACGACGCAGCTCGAGAGCGAAGCGCGGCGCTTTATCGCGCTGGTGGATGAATTCTACGAACGCCACGTGAAGCTGGTGGTCAGCGCGGCGGTACCGCTGTATGAGATCTATCAGGGCGAACGCCTGAAATTTGAGTTCCAGCGCTGTTTATCGCGCCTGCAGGAAATGCAAAGCGAAGAGTATCTGAAGCAGCCGCACATGCCCTGAATCCAGCCTTCTTCTCACGCTGAGAAAAACCTGCTGCAAATCACATAAAGGGGTCGATCTTTGGCCCCTACTTCTCTATAATCTTGCGACCCCACGTTACGAGAAGGTTTTTTTTCCCGAAATCTTCTATGTGCTGGCATAGGCTATTCGAAGGGGTAGGTTTGCCGGACTTTGTCGTGTGAACCTCAACTGACTAAACGTTTGGGTGTTCACCAACGTGTAACTTATTTATTTGGGTAAGCTTTTAATGAAAACTTTTACAGCTAAACCAGAAACCGTAAAACGCGACTGGTATGTTGTTGACGCGACCGGTAAAACTCTGGGCCGTCTGGCTACTGAACTGGCTCGTCGCCTGCGCGGTAAGCACAAAGCGGAATACACTCCGCACGTTGATACTGGTGATTACATCATCGTTCTGAACGCAGAAAAAGTTGCTGTAACCGGCAACAAGCGCGAAGACAAAATGTACTACCACCACACCGGCCACATCGGTGGTATCAAAGAAGCGACCTTTGAAGAGATGATTGCCCGCCGTCCTGAGCGTGTGATTGAAATCGCGGTTAAAGGCATGCTGCCAAAAGGCCCGCTGGGTCGTGCTATGTACCGTAAACTGAAAGTTTACGCTGGTAACGAGCACAACCACGCGGCACAGCAACCGCAAGTTCTTGACATCTAATCGGGATTATAGGCAATGGCTGAAAATCAATACTACGGCACTGGTCGCCGCAAAAGTTCCGCAGCTCGCGTTTTCATCAAACCGGGCAACGGCAAAATCGTAATCAACCAGCGTTCGCTGGAACAGTACTTCGGTCGTGAAACTGCCCGCATGGTAGTTCGTCAGCCGCTGGAACTGGTCGACATGGTTGAGAAACTGGATCTGTACATCACTGTTAAAGGTGGTGGTATCTCTGGTCAGGCTGGTGCGATCCGTCACGGTATCACCCGCGCTCTGATGGAGTACGACGAGTCCCTGCGTTCTGAACTGCGTAAAGCTGGCTTCGTTACTCGTGACGCTCGTCAGGTTGAACGTAAGAAAGTCGGTCTGCGTAAAGCACGTCGTCGTCCGCAGTTCTCCAAACGTTAATTGTTTTCTGCTCACGCAGAACAATTTGCGAAAAAACCCGCTTCGGCGGGTTTTTTTATGGATAAAACAGCTGTTATCCACAAAGAAATGGTCTGTTCTTACCACTTTTTCAGCATTTCCAGAATACCCTCACCACAACGTCCGCAAAATCTGGTAAACTATCATCCAATTTTCTGCCCAAATGCTGGTGGTTGTTCATTTTTTAGTTAATCAATGAACATATCGTCGCCGTGCGAATGGGGTTTATACATCTGGCTGGCCATGCGTGGTCGGCAGCAGTAAAAATTCTGAATATACCTGGAGGTTTTCATGGCTGTCGCTGCCAACAAACGTTCGGTAATGACGCTGTTTTCTGGTCCTACTGACATCTATAGCCATCAGGTCCGCATCGTGCTGGCCGAAAAAGGTGTCAGTTTTGAGATAGAGCACGTGGAGAAGGATAACCCGCCTCAGGATCTGATTGACCTCAACCCGAATCAAAGCGTCCCGACGCTGGTGGATCGTGAGCTCACTCTGTGGGAATCCCGCATCATTATGGAATACCTGGATGAGCGTTTCCCGCATCCGCCGCTAATGCCGGTTTACCCGGTGGCGCGTGGTGAAAGCCGTCTGTACATGCAACGTATCGAGAAAGACTGGTATTCGCTGATGAATACCATCCAGACCGGTACCGCGGCCCAGGCTGATGCCGCTCGTAAGCAGCTGCGTGAAGAACTGCAGGCGATTGCGCCGGTCTTTACTCAGAAGCCTTACTTCCTGAGCGACGAATTCAGCCTGGTCGATTGCTACCTGGCTCCGCTGCTGTGGCGTTTGCCGGTTCTCGGCGTAGAACTGGTGGGGGCTGGCGCGAAAGAGCTTAAGGGCTATATGACTCGCGTCTTCGAACGTGATTCTTTCCTCGCTTCTTTAACTGAAGCCGAGCGTGAAATGCGCCTCGGCCGGGGCTAAATAATGGATGTATCACAGCTGACGCCGCGTCGCCCGTACCTGCTGCGGGCGTTCTATGAGTGGCTGCTGGATAACCAGCTGACTCCGCACCTGGTCGTCGATGTGACGCTGCCAGGCGTTCTCGTGCCGATGGAGTACGCTCGCGACGGCCAAATCGTTCTGAACATTGCGCCGCGTGCGGTGGGCAATCTGGAACTGGCGAATGACGAAGTGCGCTTTAACGCTCGCTTCGGCGGCGTACCGCGCAACGTTTCCGTGCCGCTGGCTGCGGTACTCGCTATCTATGCCCGTGAGAACGGCGCAGGAACGATGTTTGAACCTGAAGCGGCCTATGACGAAGATGTCAGCAGCCTCAACGATGATGACGTTGCGCCTGAGAGCGAAAACGAAACGGTGATGTCGGTGATTGATGGCGATAAGCCGGATAATCACGATGACGATCCTGACGATACGCCACCGCCGCCGCGCGGTGGTCGTCCGGCGCTGCGCGTTGTGAAGTAATTCCTGACAGGCCCTCCGGGGCCTGTTTTTTTTGCCCACGCTTAACCACGATCAAGCATAAAAAAGCCCGGTGGCGTTAACCATCGGGCTTTTATGCGCTGAGACTCAGGCTTTAATCAGACTTCAAGGTAATTGAGGATACCGTCTGCCGCTTTGCGGCCTTCGGCAATCGCCGTTACCACCAGGTCTGAACCGCGAACGATATCGCCGCCGGCAAAGATTTTCGGGTTGCTGGTCTGGAACGCGTTGTCGCTGCCTTCCGGGGCGATGATGCGGCCCTGAGAATCCAGCTCGACGCTATGCTTCGCCAGCCATTCCATGCTATGTGGACGGAAACCAAACGCCATCACCACCGCGTCTGCGGGCACCACGTGCTCGGAACCGGCGACGATTTCCGCGCGGCGGCGGCCTTTCGCATCCGGCTGGCCCATTTCGGTGCGCGCCATTTTCACGCCGCACACTTTGCCGTTGGCATTCACTTCCACGCCCAGCGGCTGGACGTTGAACTGGAATTCGACACCCTCTTCACGCGCGTTTTTCACTTCACGTTTGGAGCCTGGCATGTTTTCTTCGTCACGGCGATAGGCGCAGATAACGTGCGCCGCCCCCTGACGAACAGAGGTCCGCACGCAGTCCATCGCGGTGTCGCCGCCGCCGAGAACTACCACGCGTTTGCCTTCCATACTGACGAAGGGTTCGTGCGCCGTTTCGCCAAAGCCCATGATCTGTTTGGTGTTGGCGATAAGGAACGGCAGCGCGTCATACACGCCGTTGGCATCTTCGTTTTCCAGCCCGCCGCGCATGGACTGGTAGGTGCCCACGCCCAGAAATACCGCGTCGTATTCTTTCAGCAGATCGTCGAGCTGGACGTCACGACCCACTTCGGTATTGAGCCGGAATTCAATCCCCATGCCGGTGAAGATCTCGCGGCGGCGGGTCATCACCTCTTTTTCCAGCTTAAACGCCGGGATGCCGAAGGTCAGCAGACCGCCGATTTCCGGATGACGATCGAAGACGATAGCCTTCACGCCGTTGCGGGTCAGCACATCCGCGCAGGCCAGGCCTGCCGGACCGGCGCCGATAATGGCGACGGTTTTTCCGGTTTGCTTCACGCCGGACAAGTCCGGGCGCCAGCCCATCTCAAACGCCTTATCGTTGATATAGCGTTCAATGTTGCCGATGGTCACCGCGCCGAACTCATCGTTCAGGGTGCAGGAACCTTCGCACAGGCGGTCCTGCGGGCAGACACGTCCGCAGACTTCCGGCAGGGTGTTGGTCTGATGCGACAGCTCCGCCGCTTCAAAAATACGCCCCTCGTTGGCCAGTTTCAGCCAGTTAGGGATGTAGTTGTGCACCGGACATTTCCATTCGCAGTACGGGTTGCCGCAGGAGAGGCAGCGATCCGCCTGCGCCTTGGCCTGGCCTTCTGAAAACGGCTCGTAAATTTCTACAAATTCAATTTTACGGATCTTCAGCGGTTTCTTTGGCGGATCAACGCGCTGCAGGTCGATAAATTGGTATACGTTCTGACTCATCTTAACCCCTTACTGCGCCTGCACCCGCAGCTCAGCTGCGGAACGACTACGGTGACCCAACAGTGCTTTAACATCGCTGGACTTCGGTTTAACCAGCGCAAACTTCGCCGCGAAGGCCGGCCAGTTGGCGAGGATCTCTTCGCCGCGCTGCGAACCGGTAAGCTGGACGTGCTCGGTAATTAAGCCGCGCAGGTGCTCCTCATGGATAGCCAGCGTGTCCACGTCCAGAACTTCCACCAGTTCGGGGTTAACGCGTTTACGGAAGTCGCCATCTTCATCCAGGACGTAAGCAAAGCCGCCGGTCATACCTGCGCCGAAGTTCACGCCGGTTTTCCCCAGGATACAGACAATACCGCCGGTCATGTATTCACAACCGTTGTCGCCGATGCCTTCCACCACGGTGATGGCGCCGGAGTTACGTACCGCAAAGCGTTCGCCCGCGCGTCCTGCCGCGTACAGACGACCGCCGGTCGCGCCATACAGACAGGTGTTGCCAATGATGCTTGCTTCATGGCTACGGAAGGCGGAGCCGACCGGAGGACGAATCGACAGCAGACCGCCCGCCATGCCTTTACCCACGTAGTCGTTGGCATCGCCGGTCAGGTGCAGCTCAACGCCGCCGGCGTTCCAGACGCCGAAGCTCTGGCCCGCGGTACCGCTAAAGTGGGCGGTAATCGGGTCGGCGGCCAGCCCCTGGTCGCCGTGAGTCTGGGCGATATAACCGGACAGCGACGCCCCAACGGAACGGTCGGTGTTGCGAATATCGAACCAGAACGTTTTGCTCTGTTTGTTATCCACATACGGCTTCG
This sequence comes from Klebsiella sp. 141203, assembly GCF_032601985.1. Lineage (NCBI taxonomy): Bacteria > Pseudomonadati > Pseudomonadota > Gammaproteobacteria > Enterobacterales > Enterobacteriaceae > Klebsiella > Klebsiella sp. 141203. The sequence continues at coordinate 54,821 of NZ_JAQIRL010000003.1, forward strand.
CCTGCTGCAGCAGCTGCGCGTTGAGCACGCCGTTATCGAACGGCGGGTTGCTCTCGGTGCAGTACAGCGCCTTGCCTGGCAGTGGCTCAGCGGTTTCCAGCAGCTTGCCGAGCTCCAGTTTCTGCTGTTTCGCCGTAAAGCCTTCCAGTTCTTTCAGCAGGTCGGTGCGGCCGATCAGGTCCACCAGACGCTTCACGCCCAGCTGCGCCATCAGCTCGCGGGTTTCGCGGGCGATGAATTCAAAGTAGTTGGTCACTTTGAACGGCAGGCCGTGGTAGTGGTTCTTACGCAGTTTGTCGTCCTGGGTCGCCACGCCGGTGGCGCAGTTGTTCAGATGACAGATACGCAGGTATTTACAGCCCAGCGCGACCATTGGGCCGGTGCCGAAGCCGAAGCTTTCCGCGCCAAGGATCGCCGCTTTGATGATATCGAGGCCGGTTTTCAGGCCGCCGTCTACCTGCAGGCGAATTTTATGACGCAAGCCGTTGGCGACCAGCGCCTGCTGGGTTTCCACCAGGCCAAGTTCCCACGGACAGCCGGCATATTTCACCGATGAGAGCGGGCTCGCCCCGGTGCCGCCATCGTAGCCGGCGATAGTGATTAGGTCTGCGTAGGCTTTCGCCACGCCGGTGGCGATAGTGCCGACACCCGGTTCGGAAACCAGTTTGACGGAAATCATCGCCTTCGGATTGACCTGCTTGAGGTCGAAAATCAGCTGCGCCAGATCCTCGATAGAGTAAATATCGTGGTGCGGCGGCGGGGAGATCAGCGTCACGCCCGGTACCGAATAACGCAGTTTGGCGATATAGGGCGTCACTTTGTCACCCGGCAACTGTCCGCCTTCACCAGGTTTCGCGCCCTGGGCGACTTTAATCTGGATTACGTCGGCATTCACCAGGTAGGCTGGAGTAACGCCGAAACGACCGGAAGCCACCTGCTTAATACGCGAGACTTTGTTGGTGCCGTAGCGCGCCGGGTCTTCACCGCCTTCACCGGAGTTGGAGAAGCCGCCGATGCTGTTCATCGCTTCCGCCAGTGATTCGTGCGCTTCCGGGCTCAGTGCGCCGATCGACATGGCCGCGGTATCGAAGCGTTTAAACAGCTCTTTCGCTGATTCCACCTCATTGATGCTAACGGCTTCATCGCCTGGGTTGAGCGCCAGCAGATCGCGCAGCGTGGCCGCCGGGCGTTCATTAACCAGCTTCGCGTATTCCTGATAATCACGGTATTCACCGCTCTGAACCGCCTGCTGCAGGGTGCGAACGACGTCCGGGTTATAGGCGTGATATTCGCCGCCGTGGACATATTTCAGCAAGCCGCCCTGAGCCAGCGGTTTACGCGCCAGCCATGCGCGTTTCGACAGATTCAGCAGGTCCTGCTGGAAGTCGTCGAAACCGGCGCCGCCGATGCGGCTCACTACGCCCTGGAAGCAGAGGTCGGCCACGTCGCGATGCAGACCGACCGCTTCGAACAGCTTCGAGCAGCGGTAGGAGGCGATGGTCGAGATCCCCATCTTCGACATGATTTTGTACAGGCCTTTGTTGATGCCGTTACGGTAGTTCAGCATCACCGCACGGTATTCTTTATCGATAGCTTTGCTATCTACCAGCTTCGCCAGGGTTTCATAAGCTAGATACGGATAGATAGCCGTCGCGCCAAAGCCCAGCAGCACCGCAAAGTGGTGCGGGTCTCGGGCGCTGGCGGTTTCGACGATGATGTTAGCGTCGCAGCGCAGGCTCTTATCGACGAGGCGCGTCTGGATGGCGCCAACGGCCATCGGCGCCGGTACCGGCAGACGATCTTTCGCGATGTTGCGGTCGGACAGCACCAGCAGTACGGTGCCGTTACGCACCATCTGTTCCGCTTTATCGCACAGCGCTTTTACCGTCTCGGCCAGCGTGGTTTCGTTGGCATCAAAGGTAATATCCAGGGTGTCGGCGCGATAGTGCTCCTCTTCCATGGTGGTCAGCTGTTTAAAGTCTGAGTAGAGCAGGATCGGCGATTTGAAGCTCAGACGGTGCGCCTGGCCTTCCGCTTCGCAGAAGACGTTCATTTCACGGCCGATACTGGTAGCCAACGACATCACGTGCGCTTCACGCAGCGGATCGATAGGCGGGTTTGTCACCTGGGCGAACTGCTGGCGGAAATAATCGTAAATGATACGCGGCTGGCTGGAGAGCACGGCGAATGGGGTATCATCGCCCATCGAACCGACCGCTTCCTGGCCATTTTCCCCAAGGACGCGCAGGACAGAGTCCAGCTCTTCGGCGCTGTAGTTAAACTGTTTCTGGTAGCTGGCGAGCGTGTCATCATCCAACTGACGGCTGCCGACTTCTTCTTCCGGCAGGTCTTCGAACGGCACCAGACGGCGGACGTTTTTCTCCATCCACTCTTTGTACGGATGGCGGCTTTTCAGATCGTTATCGGTTTCCGCCGAGTGCAGAATACGCCCGCTGCGGGTATCGATGACCATCAGCTCGCCAGGCCCAACGCGGCCTTTTTCCATCACCTCATCCGGCTGGTAGTCCCAGATACCGACTTCAGACGCACAGGTGATGAGTTTGTCTTTAGTGATGACGTAGCGCGCCGGACGCAGACCGTTACGGTCGAGGTTACAGGCGGCGTAGCGGCCGTCGGACATGACGATGCCCGCCGGGCCGTCCCACGGCTCCATATGCATGGAGTTAAAGTCGAAGAACGCGCGCAGCTCCGGATCCATGTCCGGGTTATTCTGCCAGGCTGGCGGTACCAGCAGGCGCATCGCGCGGACGATATCCATCCCGCCTGCCAGCAGCAGTTCCAGCATATTATCCATCGAGCTTGAATCAGAGCCGGTTTCATTGACGAACGGCGCGGCGTCATGCAGATCGGGGATCAGCGGGGTCTGGAATTTATAGGTACGGGCGCGGGCCCACTGGCGGTTACCGGTGATGGTATTGATTTCACCATTGTGCGCCAGATAGCGGAACGGCTGCGCCAGCGGCCAGCGCGGCACGGTATTGGTGGAGAAGCGCTGGTGGAACAGGCAGATGGCGGATTCCAGGCGCAGGTCCGCGAGGTCCAGGTAGAAGCGCGGCAGATCCGCCGGCATACACAGACCTTTATAGATATTAACCAGGTTCGACAGGCTACAAACGTAGAAATCTTTGTCTTCCTGCAGGCGCTTTTCAATGCGACGGCGGGCGATGAACAGACGGCGTTCCATATCGCGCGGACGCCAGCCTGCCGGGGCGTTAACAAAAATTTGTTCAATACGAGGCAGCGAGGAGAGGGCGATTTCACCGAGTACGCCTTCGTTAGTTGGCACATCGCGCCAGCCAACGATAGACAATGTTTCGCGTTGCAGCTCTTCTTCAACGATACGGCGCGCAGCGCTTGCCAGCTCGGGGTCTTTATTCAGGAACAGCATCCCGACGGCGTAGTTTTTGGCTAAGCGCCAGCCGCGCTCTTCCGCCACAATCCGGAAGAAACGATCGGGTTTTTGTAACAGCAGGCCGCAACCGTCGCCGGTTTTACCATCGGCAAGGATCGCGCCGCGGTGCTGCATTCGGGCCAGTGCGTGTATAGCGGTGCGCACTACCTTGTGGCTAGGTTCGCCTTCTATGTGGGCGATCAGGCCGAAACCACAGTTATCCCGCTCAAGGGATTTGTCGTACAACATATCAGTGAACCTCCCCAGGCTCTACGGGACGCCCCCTTAATCGATTGCGCGCAAGGCACAGCAAGAGCATGGCGACGGGGTAAGGGCATCTTTGCCTACCTCGCATTCGCCCTCTTTAAATCCTTTTCGCATCGGTACACAAGTTTGAGGACTTGCTATTAAGAGGGAATCTCAATTACTGCATAAATATGATGAGCAGAGCGCTCATCCAGAAAGCTTCCAGCGGATTCCCAACTTATCGAGAATCCACACTTACGTCAAATGGCAATCTTATTTATACAAAAGTGTGCTAAGAGGTGTTTAATATTATGATTTTAAAAAGAATTGTTGTTTTTTTAAAGGCATATAAACTCTCAGGGATGCGTAATCTAGTGTGATCTGTCTCACTATATCCGCAGCCTAAGATTACCTTTCTGTGCTGAATTGTTTTTTTATAGCAGAGTATTTGACTGCTGGTGTTCTTAATGGCAGGAAATAAAACTGTTTTTTGCTGCGTCAAAGATAATTGAAACTCAGTATTGAAGTATAAGTAAATGTTATTACCGCGGGCGTGAATGAAACCGCGTTTATTTTGATTGATTATGCAATGAGGTAAGCGGCCGCGCTGACGATTGATCCAGGTCATCGCCGTCGGAGGCTAAAAATGGCAGGCTTGGCCCCTTTCTTGAGGCCGGTCTATCAGATTATGCAGTTACAAAAATTAGTCAACATGTTTGGTGGGGATCTTACGCGCCGCTACGGCGAAAAGGTACATAAACTGACGCTGCATGGTGGATTTAGCTGCCCGAATCGCGATGGCACAATCGGCCGCGGCGGCTGCACATTTTGTAATGTCGCCTCCTTCGCCGACGAAGCCCAGCAGTACCGTTCGATTCACGATCAACTGGCGCACCAGGCGCAGTTGGTTAACCGAGCGAAACGCTACCTTGCTTATTTCCAGGCCTACACCAGCACCTTTGCCGAAGTACAGCTGCTGCGTTCAATGTATCAGCAGGCGGTGAGCCAGGCGAATATCGTTGGGCTGTGCGTCGGCACCCGTCCCGACTGCGTTCCCGATGCGGTGCTGGATCTGCTCAGCGAATATCGGGAGCAGGGCTATGAAATCTGGCTGGAGCTGGGATTGCAGACCGCGCATGATAAAACGCTGCATCGTATCAATCGCGGCCATGACTTTGCCTGCTACCAGCGCACCACCCGACTGGCGCGCGAGCGCGGATTAAAGGTCTGCGCGCATCTTATCGCCGGCCTGCCGGGCGAATCCCAGCAGCAGTGCCTGCAAACCTTGCAACGGGTAGTCGAAACCGGGGTCGATGGCATCAAGCTGCACCCGTTGCACATCGTGACCGGCAGCATCATGGCGAAAGCCTGGCAGGCGGGGCGCCTGAACGGTATTGCGCTGGATGATTATACGGTCACCGCCGGTGAGATGATTCGCCATACCCCGCCGGAGGTGATTTATCATCGCATCTCGGCCAGCGCCCGTCGCCCGACGCTCCTGGCGCCGCTGTGGTGCGAAAACCGCTGGACCGGTATGGTCGAGTTGGACAAATACCTTAATACCCATGGCGTTCAGGGGTCGGCATTGGGGACGCCGTGGGTCCTGCCCGCCTGATGTTCCACTTCCTTAACGGCTGATTACCGCCGCATTTTTTGCACAACTTACAGCGTAATGTTCAGAATTGGGTATTATTGTGCGGAGTTGGCGATAAGGAATCCCTCATGAAGCAAATTCGTATGCTGGCGCAGTACTATGTCGATCTGATGATGAAGTTAGGTCTGGTGCGCTTTTCAATGCTGTTGGCTCTGGCGCTGGTGGTGCTGGCTATCGTGGTGCAGATGGCCGTCACGATGGTGCTGCATGGGCAGGTTGAGAGTATCGATGTTATCCGCTCTATATTCTTCGGGCTGCTGATTACCCCCTGGGCGGTCTATTTTCTGTCGGTGGTGGTCGAACAACTGGAAGAGTCGCGCCAGCGACTCTCGCGGCTGGTGGAAAAGCTGGAAGAGATGCGCGAGCGCGATCTTAAGCTTAACGTGCAGCTCAAGGACAATATCGCCCAGTTGAATCAGGAAATTGGCGAACGTGAGAAAGCGGAAGCGGAACGTGAAACCACGCTGGAACAGCTGAAAATAGAGATGAAAGAGCGTGAAGAGACGCAGATTCAGCTGGAACAACAGTCCTCCTTCCTGCGCTCTTTCCTTGATGCCTCACCGGATCTGGTTTTCTATCGTAACGAAGATAAGGAGTTCTCCGGCTGTAACCGGGCGATGGAATTGTTGACCGGAAAAAGCGAAAAGCAGCTGATTCACCTCAAGCCGCAGGATGTCTATAGCGAAGAAGCCGCGGTAAAAGTGCTGGAGACCGATGAGAAAGTCTTCCGCCACAATGTCTCGCTAACCTACGAACAATGGCTCGATTATCCCGATGGGCGTAAAGCCTGCTTTGAGATCCGCAAGGTCCCCTACTATGACCGCGTGGGCAAGCGCCGTGGCCTGATGGGCTTTGGCCGCGATATTACCGAGCGTAAGCGCTATCAGGACGCGCTGGAGCGCGCCAGCCGGGACAAGACCACCTTTATCTCAACCATCAGCCACGAGCTGCGTACGCCGCTCAACGGCATCGTTGGGCTCAGCCGCATCCTGCTGGATACTGAACTGACCAACGAGCAGGAAAAATATCTGAAAACTATCCATGTTTCAGCGGTGACGCTGGGGAATATCTTCAACGATATTATCGATATGGATAAGATGGAGCGGCGCAAAGTTCAGCTTGATAATCAGGAGGTGGATTTTACCAGCTTCCTTGCCGATCTGGAGAACCTCTCAGGCCTGCAGGCGCAGCAGAAAGGTTTGCGCTTTGTGATGGAGCCAACCCAGCCGCTGCCGCATAAGGTGATAACCGATGGCACGCGTCTGCGGCAGATCCTGTGGAACCTGATCAGCAATGCGGTGAAGTTTACCCAACAGGGCAATGTCACCGTGCGCATCCGCTATGACGAAGGCGATATGCTGCACTTCGAAGTCGAGGACTCCGGTATCGGCATCCCGCAGGCGGAGCAGGACAAAATTTTCGCCATGTATTATCAGGTGAAAGACAGCCACGGCGGTAAACCGGCAACCGGTACCGGGATTGGGCTGGCGGTGTCGCGCCGTCTGGCGCGCAATATGGGCGGCGATATCAGCGTGACCAGCCAGCCGGGGCAGGGGGCGACGTTTACCCTGACCGTACACGCGCAGGCGGTAGCTGATGAAGTTGAAGATACGCTGGCCGAAGACGATATGCCGCTGCCGGCGCTGAACGTGCTGCTGGTGGAAGATATCGAACTGAACGTGATTGTCGCCCGTTCGGTGCTGGAAAAATTGGGCAACAGCGTGGACGTGGCGATGACTGGTAAAGCCGCGCTGGAGATGTTCGAACCCGGCGAATACGACCTGGTGCTGCTGGACATTCAGCTACCGGACATGACCGGCCTCGATATCTCGCGACAGCTAAAACAACGCTATGCCGCCGATGAGTTGCCGCCGCTGGTGGCGCTGACCGCCAACGTCCTGAAGGACAAAAAAGAGTACCTTGATGCCGGCATGGATGATGTACTGAGCAAGCCGCTGTCGGTACCGGCGTTAACCGCGATCATCAAGAAATTCTGGGATGCGCCGGAAGACGATGGCCATGAGCCGCCCGCGGTGGATGTGGCGAAATCGGCATCGGTACTGGATACCGACATGCTGGAACAATATATCGAGCTGGTGGGGCCGAAGCTGATTACCGACGGGCTGGCGGTGTTCGAGAAGATGATGCCGGGCTACATGTCCGTGCTGGAATCGAATCTCACCGCGCGCGACCAGAAAGGTATTGTCGATGAAGGCCATAAAATTAAGGGCGCGGCGGGGTCGATAGGCTTGCGCCATATCCAGCAGTTGGGGCAGCAGATCCAAACGCCAGATTTACCTGCCTGGGAAGACAACGTCGGCGAGTGGGTGGAAGAGATGAAATCCGAGTGGCAAAACGATGTTGCGGTACTGAAGGCCTGGATTGCGGCTGCGGATAAAAAATGACCCCGGATAAACCGGGGTGCGCGAATACTGCGCCAACACCAGGGAACTGGTTGTTGAGCCAGGATTGTTCGAGTGATTTTTTTACACGGCGCAACCTGAGGATTTGGCTTGCTCGCTCATTAAGATAGCAAACCATAAATATTTTGTTACGTGAATCGGTAAAATATGTGAAGCATAGCGAGTAAATCAAAATTATTTACTTGTTTCATAGAGTTGCGCTAAGGGGTTAGCAAGATGAAGAAGATTGGCGTGGTACTAAGCGGCTGCGGCGTTTACGACGGCGCAGAAATTCATGAAGCGGTCATTACCCTGTTGGCCATTGCGCGTCGCGGCGCGCAGGCGGTTTGCTTTGCGCCGGATAAGGCGCAAAGCGACGTGATCAACCATCTGACCGGCGAAACGATGGCGGAAAGCCGCAACGTGCTGATTGAAGCGGCGCGCCTGGCGCGCGGCGCTATTCAGCCTTTGGCCAGCGCCCGCGCGGACGAGCTGGATGCGCTGATTGTGCCCGGCGGCTTTGGCGCGGCGAAAAACCTGAGTAATTTTGCCGCCCAGGGGAGTGAGTGCGCGGTTGACCGCGATTTGCAGACGCTAACGCTGGCGATGCACGAAGCGGGTAAGCCGCTGGGCTTTATGTGTATCGCACCGGCGCTGTTGCCGAAGATTTTCCCGACGCCGCTGCGGATAACCATCGGTACCGATCCGGATACTGCCGAGGTGCTGGAAGAGATGGGCGCGGAGCACGTGCCGTGCCCGGTTGACGACATCGTGGTCGATGAAGACAACAAAGTAGTGACTACGCCTGCTTATATGCTGGCGCAGAATATTGCCGAGGCCGCCAGCGGTATTGAGAAACTGGTCGATCGCGTACTGGTTCTCGCTGAATGAGTAAGCGTGTTGCGCCGCTGGCGATGATCAAGCGCCTGCTGTTACGCCTGGCGCTTATCTGCGTGGTGTTCTGGGGCGGCGGTATCGCCTTATTCAGCGTCCTGCCGGTGCCGTTCTCAGCGGTGATGCTGGAGCGCCAGGTTAGCGCCTGGTTCTCCGGTGATTTTCATTATGTCGCCCATTCTGATTGGGTTGGGATGGACGAGATTTCCCCCTGGATGGGGCTGGCGGTGATTGCCGCTGAAGATCAGAAATTCCCCGACCACTGGGGTTTTGACGTGCCGGCAATCGAAAAAGCGCTGGCGCACAACGAACGGAATGAAAATCGAATTCGCGGCGCGTCGACGCTCTCTCAGCAGACGGCGAAAAACCTGTTTTTATGGGATGGCCGTAGCTGGTTGCGCAAGGGGCTGGAAGTGGGGCTGACGGTCGGCATTGAAACGGTCTGGAGCAAGAAGCGCATTCTTACCGTGTACTTGAATATTGCCGAGTTTGGCGACGGTATTTTCGGCGTAGAAGCGGCGGCCCAGCGCTATTTTCATAAGCCGGCCAGCCGTTTAACCCCTGCAGAGGCCGCGCTGCTGGCGGCGGTATTACCGAACCCGATTCGTTTTCGCGCCGATGCGCCGTCAGGCTATGTTCGCAGCCGACAGGCGTGGATCCTGCGCCAGATGCGTCAGTTAGGCGGCGAAGGCTTTATGCAGGCCAATAAGCTGCATTAACCGCGATCCCGCCGGGAGATGATTAGTCTTCATCAAACCCGGCGTTGAATAGCGCAATCACCGCCGCCAGCGCTTCGACTTCCTGCGGGCCGCTGGCCTCAACCTCAATTTGGCGTCCTTTGGCGGAATCCAGCATCAGCAGGGCGATAACGCTGTTGGCTTCCGCCTCCGTGCCTTCGTCGTTGCGTAGCAATACTTCCGCATCGAAATTCTGCATCAGCTCGAAAAGCTTCATTGCCGGGCGCGCGTGCATGCCCAGCTTGTTGGTGATTTCAACGGTTTGCTTGACGGTCATGATTTACGTTTTTCCAGCGTCCGGTGACGAGATTGTACGTTCTTACCGCGCGAGCGGAAGTAGTCAGCCAGCTGTTCGGCAATATAGACCGAGCGATGCTTACCGCCGGTACAACCAATGGCCACCGTCAAATAGCTGCGGTTATTGGTTTCCAGCATTGGCAACCATAGCTCAAGATAGCTACGCGTCTGATAAATAAAGTTATGCACTTCCGTATGGCGATCGAGGAAGGCGGCAACCGGTTTATCGAGGCCGGTCATCGGGCGCAGCTTTGGATCCCAGTGCGGGTTTGGCAGGAAGCGGACGTCAAAGACGTAATCGGCATCGATAGGGATACCGTGTTTGAAGCCGAATGATTCAAACACCATCGTCAATTCACGCTCGCGTTTACCTAACAGGCGAGTACGCAGCATCTCGGCCAGTTCATGCACCGACATTTCGGAAGTATCGACGATCAGATCCGCACGGGAGCGCAGCGGCTCAAGCAGATCGCTCTCTTCGTCGATCGCGCTTTCGAGCGACAGATTCTTGCTGGAGAGCGGATGCAAGCGGCGGGTATCGCTGTAACGGCGGATCAGGGTGTTGCGGTCGGCATCAAGGAACAGCAGCTGCGGGGAGAAGGATTCCGGCAGATTCTGCATCGCTTGTTCAAAGATTTCCGGTGATTCCGGCATATTACGCACGTCAATGCTGACGGCCGCGGAGATATCGCGGTCGGCCAGCGTTCGCGCCAGCTCAGGCAACAGCACTACCGGCAGGTTATCCACACAGTAGAAGCCCATATCTTCCAGCGCTCGCAGGGCGACGGATTTCCCCGAGCCAGAGCGGCCGCTGACGATCATCAGTACCATGTACCGTTTCTCCTCAGTACGATAAAGGTTAAGTCGCGACTCACGTTAAGCGTCATCGCTGCTTCCTGCTTCGGTGATGATCTCATACAACTCTTCATCGCTCACCGCAGCGCGCAGGCGACGGCAGATGGTTTTGTCCGCCAGACGTTTGGCGACCAGCGAGAGCGTATGCAGATGGGTTTTGGTTTGATCGGCCGGCACCAGTAGCGCAAACAGCAGATCGACCGGCTGATTGTCGATCGCATCGAAGGCGATCGGCGTTTCCAGCTGCACAAAGACGCCAACGGCGCGCAGGGTATCCTCTTCAAGCTTGCCGTGAGGGATCGCAATGCCGTTGCCGATCCCGGTACTGCCCATTTTTTCACGGGTCAGGATCGCTTCAAAGACCACCTGCGGCGGTAAACCTAGCTGCTTCGCCGCCAGTTCGCTGATGATTTCCAGCGCGCGTTTCTTGCTCTGGCAGTGAACCTGGCTACGGGTACAATCCTGGTTAAGGACATTGCTCAGTTGTAGAGCGGAATCGTTGTTCATCATAATTTCACCTGAGCTGCCCTTATCCGCGGGCTGCGGATAAGGGCGATCGCCCGGACAATTAGTGTTGTTTCAGTTTATCTTTATGTTTTGTTAACTGTCTTGCCAGCTTATCGATAAGACCATCGATAGCGGCATACATATCCTGCCCTTCCGCACTGGCATGGATTTCGCCACCGTTGACATGCAAATTGGCGTCCGCGATTTGCGTCACCTTCTCTACTTTTAACACAATATAGACCTGGTTGATCCTATCGAAAAACTGCTCCAGTTTGCTGAACTTCGTGGTAACGAAGTCGCGCATAGCAGGAGTGATCTCGACGTTGTGTCCTGTAATGTTGAGCTGCATAGTGTCTTCCTTATCGGTTGTGTCAGACCAGTTGTTTGCGCTGGTTTGACGGCGGAATGGATAAAGACTCTCGGTACTTAGCAACAGTGCGTCGCGCCACCATAATACCCTGATCGGAGAGCATGGTGGTGAGCTTGCTGTCGCTCAACGGCTTCGCGGGGTTCTCCGCGGCGATTAACTTCTTCACCAGCGCGCGAATGGCGGTAGACGAGGCTTCGCCGCCGCCTTCGGTATTGACGTGGCTGGAAAAGAAATACTTCAACTCAAAAATACCGCGTGGACTGTGCAGATATTTTTGCGTGGTAACGCGTGAAATTGTTGATTCATGCATCTCGACGGCCTGGGCGATGTCCGCCAGCACCATCGGTTTCATAAATTCTTCGCCCTGCTCAAAGAAGGCCTGCTGTTGCTCGACGATGCAGCGGCTCACGCGCAGCAGGGTATCGTTACGGCTCTCAAGGCTTTTAATCAGCCAGCGAGCTTCCTGCAGGTTGCTGCGGATAAACTGGCTGTCGGCGTCGTTGCGCGCATTATTGCCCATCGCCGCGTATTGCTGATTGATTTTCAGCCGCGGAATGCTGTCGGAATTGAGTTCGACGACCCAGCGGCCGCTGACTTTACGCACCAGCACATCCGGGATCACGTATTCCGGCTCGCTGGTTTGAATGGACTGCCCCGGGCGCGGATCCAGCGACTGGATCAGGCAAACCGCCTCTTTCAGAACGTCTTCTTTCAAGCGGGTGACGCGCATCAGGCTGCGGAAATCATGGTTGGCCAGGAGATCAAGATGCTCGCTGATGATCAACCGGGCTTCTTCCAGCCATGGTGTCTCTTTGGCAAATTGTGAAAGCTGGATCAGCAGACAGTCACGGAGATCCCTGGCGGCGACGCCGACCGGATCGAAACGCTGCACGCGTTTGAGTACCGCTTCAACTTCCTCAAGACCAATTTCATCATCTTCGATACTATCGACAATGTCCTGAATGGGAATAGTAAGGTAACCGGTATCGTCAACGGCATCGACGATGGAGGTGGCAATCGCGCGGTCGGTATCGGTGAAAGGCGTGAGCTCAACCTGCCACATCAGATAATCCTGCAGGCTCTGGGTGGTTTCACCCTGATAGATCGGCAGTTCATCGTCCTGGTAGTCGACGCCATTACCCGACGGCGTGCCGGCGGTGTAGATTTCATCCCAGCTGGCGTCCAGCGGAAGCTCATCCGGCATCTCTTTTTGTTCGAGCGCGTCGACGGTATCCAGAGATTCGCGGTCCTCGGCTTCTGTGGTCTCAACCTCTTCGTGAAGATCGGTTTGCTCAAGCAACGGGTTACTCTCCAGCGCCTGCTGGAGTTCTTGCTGGAGTTCTAACGTGGACAGCTGCAACAAGCGGATAGCCTGCTGCAGTTGGGGCGTCATGGCAAGCTGTTGGCTTAGCCTTAATTGCAAACCTTGCTTCATGTTCAGGGTCAATATCTCCGGCTAAAACGTCTATAACCTCTACCCTATCAGAGTCTGAAGTCTTCCCCAAGGTACACGCGTTTTACCTGCTCGTCTTCAAGGATTTGCTGCGGGGTGCCGTGGGCGATGAGGTGGCCCTGGCTTACGATATAAGCTCGTTCACAAACCGCCAGCGTCTCCCTGACGTTATGGTCAGTAATGAGTACGCCCAGCCCGCTGTCGCGCAGGTGTTCGATGATACGTTTAATATCGATAACGGAGATAGGGTCAACCCCGGCGAACGGTTCATCCAGCAGGATGAATTTCGGGTTCGCCGCCAGCGCGCGGGCGATTTCGACGCGGCGGCGTTCACCGCCGGAGAGCGCCTGACCCAGGCTATCGCGCAGGTGTTCGATGTGGAACTCTTCCATCAGCTCTTTAGCGCGATCTTCACGCTGCTCGCTGCTGAGATCGTCGCGGATTTGTAGCACCGCCATCAGGTTATCGTAGACGCTCAGGCGGCGGAAAATAGAGGCTTCCTGCGGCAGGTAACCGATGCCGCGGCGCGCGCGGGCATGTAGCGGCAGCAGGCTGATATCTTCATCGTCAATGATAATGTTGCCGGCATCGCGCGGCACGATGCCCACTACCATATAAAAGGTGGTGGTCTTACCGGCGCCGTTCGGGCCCAGCAGGCCGACGATTTCACCGGAGTTGACGGTCAGGCTGACGTCTTCCACCACGCGGCGGCCTTTGTAGGCTTTGGCGAGGTTTTTTGCAGTTAATGTTGCCATAACGGATTACTTACCTTTCTTCTGCTGATCGCCGCTTTTGTCCTGCAACTGCGAAGGCACCAGCACCGTAGTCACGCGACCGCCTTTGTTGCTGAAGGCCTGCATTTTCTGCTCTTTCACCAGATAGGTGATTTTGTCGCCCTGAATATTGCTATCCAGCTGTTCCAGATGCGCGTTGCCGGTCAGCACCACGAAATCGTTCTGCAGTTCATAATGCATTTTCGACGCGCGGCCTTTCACCGGCTTACCGTTGTCCTGCATCTGATAGAAGGTGGCCGGATTGCCGAAACCGTCGATCACTTCTTTGCCTTTTTCACCGCCAGGGCGGGTAACCACGACTTTGTCGGCATTGATCTTAATGGTCCCCTGGGTGACGACTACGTTGCCGGTGAAGGTCACGACGTTGCCCTGCATATCCAGCGACTGCTGATCGGATTCGATGTGAATCGGCTGATCGGTATCGCCGGTTTTTGCCAGAGCCGGCAGGCTGGCGGCCAGAAGCGCGCTTGCGAGCGCAATGTTAAGGCTGAGTTTGTTTGTTCTGAATTTCATAAGAGGTTCTAACCTTTTCAATCAGCTCGGCATTTTTGCTGCGTAGGTTCCCGCGCATTTTCAGGCCGCTGGAATTAAATGTTGTTCCGTATAACGTCACCATATCGTCAGAGGTTACATCCTGGGTCACCAGGTTTACCTGCGCGTTATCGGTGGTAATTTTGCGCAGTTGAGAGTCGGGACTCAACGCGTCGACCTCAACGTGGCCGTAAAGATACAGCATACGGTCGTTGGTTAACTTGGCTTTATCCGCTCTGATTGACCAGGTCGGAACCTTATTGGTATCAAAGGTGGTCATCACCGGGTTGGTGAACCACGATACTTCTTGTTCGGAAAAGTATTCGACATGCTCGGCTATCAGACGATAGCTCAGCGCGCCTTCCGGGCTGTACACCACGGTATCGGTATGCTCGCTTTTATACGTCGGATCGTTAGGATTGACCGCGACGGTCGCGGTGTCGTCCGTACTCGCCAGGTTCAGGCCGATCAGGATCAACGCGACCAGCGATAGTAAGATGATAACCCAACGTCTGGTTTTACTCATATTGATTGCCCTTTGGCCTCATCAAGCTTGCCCTGCGCCAATAGTAACAAATCGCAGACTTCGCGTACCGCGCCGCGTCCGCCGTTAATTCGCGTGACGTAATTCGCCCGTGGCAGCAGCAGCGGATGCGCATCGGCGACGGCGACGCTTAAACCGACTTCCGCCATTACCGGCCAGTCGATCAGATCGTCGCCAATATAAGCCACTTCATCCGGGCGAACCGCCAGTTTGCTTAATAATTCACGAAACGCCAACAGCTTATCGGACTGACCTTGATACAGATGCGTAATGCCCAGCGTCTGGCAGCGGTCTTCTACCAGTTTAGCTTTTCGCCCGGTAATAATCGCGACTTCAATACCGGAAGTTAGCGCGCAGCGGATCCCGTAGCCATCGCGGACGTTAAACGCTTTCAGCTCTTCGCCGTTGTTGCCCATATAGATAAGGCCGTCGGAAAGCACGCCGTCGACGTCGAGGATCAGTAAACGGATCTTCGCCGCCCGGTCGATAAATTCCTGGCTTACCGGCCCGTAGCAGGTGTCGACCTGGGCATCAGCATTATTCATTATTTTATCCTTACTTACACTACGCCAGCGCGCAGCAGATCGTGCATATGTACCACACCTAGCAGTCGGTCGCCATCGGCAACCAGCACGCAGGTGATATGGCGGGACTGCATCAGGTTGAGCGCATCTACCGCCAGCATGCCCGGACGAATGCGGATCCCGCCTGGAGTCATGACTTCAGCGATGCTGGCGTTGCGCATATCGACGCCGGTATCGAAGACGCGGCGCAGATCGCCGTCGGTGAAGATGCCGATGATATTCATCTCGTCATCGCAGATGGCCGTCATGCCCAGATTTTTGCGGGTGATTTCCAGCAGCGCGTCGCGCAGGGTAGCCTGCAGGCCGACGTGGGGGATCTCGTCGCCGGTATGCATAATATCATTGACCCGCAGCAGCAGCTTACGACCGAGTGCGCCGCCGGGGTGCGACAGGGCGAAATCTTCGGCGGTAAAACCGCGCGCTTCGAGCAGCGCCACGGCGAGGGCGTCGCCCATCACCAGCGCGGCGGTGGTGCTGGAGGTCGGCGCCAGACCTAGCGGACAGGCTTCTTTCGGCACTTTCACGCACAGATGAATATCGGCGGCGCGCGCCATGCTGCTATCCGGACGACTGGTGACGCAGATAAGCGGCACCTGCTGGCGTTTAAGCACCGGAATCAACGCCAGGATTTCATTGGATTCACCGGAGTTAGATAACGCGATGACCACATCCTGCGGCGTCACCATCCCCAGATCGCCGTGCGCGGCTTCACCGGGGTGGACAAAAAAAGCCGAGGTACCTGTACTGGCGAAGGTCGCCGCCATTTTGCGCCCGATATGACCGGATTTGCCCATACCCATCACGACGACCTTACCGCCGCAGCGGAAAATCGTCTCACAGGCGCGGGTGAAATCTTCATTAATATACTGATCGAGCTGGGCCAGACCTTCACGTTCAATTTCCAGAACCTGACGTCCTGCCTGTTGAAAGTCAAAATCCGTTGGCAAATCTATTTGCGACATGATGTTATCCCAATTCATTCAACGAAGTACGGCGCTGAACAAAACAGCAGCGCCAACCAAACCATAAAGCCGCCGACCAGCAAGGCGCCCGCTACGCGACCCGGCTGCCGTTTACGCCGCCAGCACAGCAGCGCGAAGATCGCGCTCACCAGCAGCATCACGCTGTAGTCGCGCGTAAAAGCTTCGGCAGGGAAGGCGCCAGGGGCGATTAACGCCGGCAGCCCGAGCACCAGCACGAGGTTAAGAATATTGGCGCCAATGATATTCCCGATGGCGATATCGTCTTCCCCTTTTCGTGCGCCGGCGATGGCGGTGGCCAGTTCCGGCAGGCTGGTGCCGATAGCAATAACCGTTAAGCCAACCGTCAGTTCACTAATGGCGAAATAGTTCGCCAGCACCGTGGCGTTATCCACCACCATGCGGGTGGCCATCGGCATGACGATCATCGCCACCCCGAGCCACAGCAGGGCGACGGGCAGCGAACCGCCGCGCGGCAGCTCCGCCAGCTGTTCCCGCGTCAGGCTATCGCTGCCCTGACGTTCCGCCAGGCGCGCTATTTTTAGAGTGAACACCAGCCATAGTATGGCCAGCGCCAGTAAAAACAGACCATCCAGACGCGACAGCTGGCCATCGTAGAGCACAAATCCCGCCAGTAAACTAACCAGCAACATTAACGGCAATTCGCGGCGCAGGATATCAGAATGCACGGTAAATGGATGGAGCAGGGCGGCAAGACCGAGAATTAATAGAATATTCGTAATATTGGATCCCAACGCCGTACCGATCGCCAGATCGGTTTGCCCGTGAAGGGAGGCCGCGGTGGAAACGATGATCTCCGGCAGGCTGGTACCGATGCTCACGACAGTCATGCCGATGATGAGCGGCGGGATCCCCATCATGCGACACAGTATTGAAGCGGCGTATACCAGACGATCGGCGCTGTAAACTACCAGCAGTAAACCAATTATTAACAGAGCCGTTGCTAAGAGCATCTAAAGTCCTTTCTTCAGGTATAATCGTCGCCTCGCTGGCCGTCCGTACACAGCGTAACGAATTCTTAATTTTGACTTTATGTGTGGCAAAAGTAAAACAAATGCCAGCTTTCGCTAACCCGGGCAGGTAAGATTCTGTAAAAATGTTGGGTTTGTGGTGAAAGAAAGCGCCATGCTTAGCCCGAAGGTTTAGTAAGGATGATTTTATGAGCCAAACTCTGGCGAATTTAGTCGAGGTTCGCGGTATTCGTTTCTCTCGGGGCGACCGCGTCATCTTCGATGATATCTCGCTATCGGTGCCTCGCGGCAAGATTACCGCCATTATGGGGCCATCGGGGATCGGCAAGACGACCCTGCTGCGTTTGATAGGCGGCCAGATCCCGCCGGACAGCGGCGAGATCCTGTTTGACGGCGAAAACGTGCCGCAAATGACGCGCTCGCGGCTGTATACCGTGCGTAAACGCATGAGCATGCTGTTTCAGTCCGGCGCGCTATTCACCGATATGAACGTGTTTGATAACGTAGCTTACCCGCTGCGTGAACATACGCAGTTGCCGGATGCGTTGCTGCATACCACCGTCATGATGAAGCTGGAAGCGGTTGGGTTACGCGGCGCGGCGAAACTGATGCCTTCGGAGCTCTCCGGCGGGATGGCGCGGCGCGCGGCGCTGGCGCGGGCGATTGCCCTTGAGCCGGATCTGATCATGTTTGACGAACCCTTCGTCGGACAGGATCCCATCACCATGGGCGTATTGGTTAAACTTATCTCAGAGCTGAATAGTACCCTGGGAGTGACCTGCATTGTGGTATCGCACGACGTGCCGGAAGTGCTGAGCATTGCGGATTACGCCTACATTGTGGCGGATAAGAAAATCGTTGCCCACGGCAGCGCGCAATCGCTGCGTGAAAATAGCGATCCGCGCGTGCGCCAGTTCATTGATGGCATCGCTGACGGCCCGGTGCCGTTCCGCTATCCTGCGGGCGATTACCACCATGATTTATTAGGCAAAGGGAGTTAAACGACTCATGCTATTTAATGCGCTGGCAGCGCTCGGACACCGCGGCATCAAAACCACCGCGACCTTCGGGCGCGCCGGATTAATGCTATTTAATGCCGTGGTGGGCAAGCCGGAATTTCGCAAGCATGCGCCGCTGCTGGTACGCCAGCTGTATAACGTCGGCGTGCTATCGATGCTGATTATTATCGTCTCGGGGCTGTTCATCGGTATGGTACTGGGGCTGCAGGGCTATCTGGTATTAACGACCTATAGCGCAGAGACCAGTCTGGGTATGCTGGTGGCGCTGTCGCTGCTGCGCGAGCTGGGGCCGGTGGTGGCAGCGCTGCTGTTCGCCGGACGAGCCGGTTCGGCGTTAACCGCCGAGATTGGCCTGATGCGGGCGACCGAGCAGCTCTCCAGCATGGAAATGATGGCGGTAGATCCGCTGCGCCGGGTGATTTCGCCGCGCTTCTGGGCCGGAGTCATCTCGCTACCGCTGTTGACGATCATTTTCGTCGCCGTGGGCGTCTGGGGCGGTTCGCTGGTTGGCGTCAGCTGGAAAGGCATCGACGCGGGGTTCTTCTGGACCGCGATGCAAAACGCCGTCGACTGGCGAATGGATCTGGTTAACTGCCTGATTAAAAGTCTGGTTTTTGCCGTTACGGTAACCTGGATTGCGTTATTCAATGGTTATGACGCTATCCCCACTTCCGCTGGGATTAGCCGGGCAACGACGCGCACCGTGGTGCATTCGTCGCTGGCGGTTCTGGGGCTGGATTTTGTGCTGACTGCGCTGATGTTTGGGAATTAAGTTCATGCAAACGAAAAAAAATGAGATCTGGGTAGGTGTGTTCTTACTGGCAGCGCTGCTGGCGGCGCTGTTTGTCTGTCTGAAGGCGGCAAACGTGACCTCGTTACGTACCGAACCGACTTATCGTCTTTATGCGACCTTCGATAACATCGGCGGCCTGAAAGCGCGTTCACCGGTGCGTATTGGCGGCGTGGTGGTTGGTCGCGTCGCGGATATCACCCTCGATCCAAAAACCTATCTGCCGCGCGTTGCCATCGATATCGACGAAAGCTACAACCACATTCCGGATACCAGTTCGCTGGCGATTCGTACTTCTGGTTTGCTCGGGGAGCAGTACCTGGCGCTGAATGTCGGTTTCGAAGACCCGGAACTGGGCACCGCTATTCTTAAAGACGGCGGTACGATTCAGGACACCAAGTCCGCGATGGTACTGGAAGATCTGATAGGCCAGTTCCTCTATAACAGCAAGGGCGGCGATAATCAGAATTCTGACAATGATAAGGCGGCGGCTGAGGGTCATACTGACGCTACGCCGCAGGCCGGCATGACGCATTAATTTCAGGAGAGACAAGATATGTTTAAACGCTTACTCATGGTCGCCATGCTGGTGATTGCTCCACTGACCGCCGCGCATGCCGCGGATCAAACTAACCCGTATAAGCTGATGGACGAGGCGGCGCAGAAGACCTTCGATCGTCTGAAGAACGAACAGCCGAAGATCAAAGCGAACCCGAACTATCTGCGTGATATCGTCGATCAGGAACTGCTGCCTTACGTGCAGGTGAAATACGCCGGCGCGCTGGTGCTGGGCCGTTACTACAAAGAGGCTACGCCTGCACAGCGTGAAGCCTACTTCGCCGCCTTCCGCGAGTATCTAAAACAGGCTTACGGTCAGGCGCTGGCGATGTATCACGGCCAGACATACCAAATTGCGCCTGAGCAGCCGCTGGGCAGCGCAACCATCGTTCCGATTCGCGTCACTATCCTCGATCCGAACGGCCGTCCTCCGGTACGTCTGGACTTCCAGTGGCGTAAGAATACCCAAACCGGCAACTGGCAGGCTTATGACATGATCGCCGAAGGCGTCAGCATGATCACCACCAAACAAAACGAGTGGAGCGACCTGCTGCGTACGAAAGGCGTTGATGGTCTGACCGCGCAGCTGAAAGCTATTTCAGCCCAGCCGATCACTCTGGATCAGAAAAAATAATGAGTGAACAACTGAGCTGGAACCGCGACGGTGAACGCCTGGCGTTGCGCGGCGAACTGGATCAGGAATTTATACTGCCGCTATGGAATGCACGCGCGCAGGCGACCGACGGCGTATCCACTATCGACCTCAGCGACGTTTCACGGGTCGATAGCGCCGGGGTGGCGTTACTGGTTCATTTTGTCGCGCTGGTACGTCGGCAGGGCAAAACGGCGCAAGTGGTGGGGAAAAGCGAAAACCTGCAAACGCTGGTCAGTCTTTACAACCTTCCGGCGGACATGATCCCGTAATTTTTTCAGTGAGTTAATGCTGAAGCTATTCTGAAAGCCCCATCAATCTGTTCGATGGGGCTTTTTGCTTGTTTAAGACAGCGCCACTTTCCTCTAAGATGTTGGGCTGTTTTCACTCTCAGAAAAATTTGATCCCATGGAAAATCATGAAATTCAGACCGTGCTGATGAACGCACTCTCCCTTCAGGAAGTCCACGTCTCTGGCGATGGCAGCCACTTTCAGGTTATCGCTGTGGGTGAGATGTTCGACGGCATGAGCCGGGTAAAAAAACAGCAGGCTATCTACGCGCCGCTGATGGAATATATTGCCGACAATCGCATTCATGCGCTGTCGATCAAAGCGTTTACCCCGCAAGAATGGGCGCGCGATCGCAAACTTAATGGCTTTTAAGCTGTAGGGATGTTCCCTACAGCATTGATGAATTTTTAACCGAGAACAGAATCAATGGATAAATTCCGTGTTCAGGGGCCGACTCGCCTGCAGGGCGAGGTCACCATTTCCGGCGCTAAAAACGCTGCCCTGCCAATCCTCTTTGCCGCGCTGTTAGCCGAAGAGCCGATTGAAATCCAGAACGTACCGAAGCTGAAAGATATCGATACCACCATGAAGCTGCTGAGTCAGTTGGGCGCGAAGGTCGAGCGCAATGGTTCCGTATGGATCGATGCCGGTCCGGTAAATGTTTTCTGTGCTCCGTACGATTTAGTGAAAACCATGCGTGCTTCCATTTGGGCGCTGGGGCCGCTGGTGGCGCGTTTCGGCCAGGGCCAGGTTTCTCTGCCGGGCGGCTGCGCTATCGGCGCGCGTCCGGTCGACCTGCACATTACCGGCCTGGAACAGCTGGGCGCGGAAATCAAACTGGAAGAAGGTTATGTGAAGGCGTCAGTCAACGGGCGTCTGAAAGGCGCGCACATCGTGATGGATAAGGTGAGCGTAGGCGCGACCGTGACTATCATGAGCGCGGCGACGCTGGCTGAAGGCACCACCGTTATCGAAAACGCCGCGCGCGAGCCGGAAATCGTCGATACCGCCAACTTCCTTAACGCGCTGGGTGCGAAAATCAAAGGCCAGGGCAGCGACCGTATCACCATCGAAGGCGTCGCGCGTCTGGGTGGCGGCGTTTATCGCGTACTGCCGGACCGTATCGAAACCGGTACCTTCCTGGTTGCCGCGGCGATCTCCGGCGGTAAAATTATGTGCCGCCATGCGCAGCCGGATACCCTGGATGCGGTACTGGCGAAGCTGCGTGAAGCTGGCGCGGATATTGAAGTCGGTGAAGACTGGATTAGCCTCGATATGCACGGTAACCGTCCGAAAGCGGTCAACGTGCGTACCGCGCCGCACCCGGGTTTCCCAACCGACATGCAGGCTCAGTTCACTTTGTTGAACCTGGTGGCTGAAGGGACTGGCGTTATCACCGAAACCATCTTCGAAAACCGCTTCATGCACATTCCGGAACTGATCCGTATGGGCGCGCACGCGGAAATTGAAAGCAATACCGCGATTTGCCATGGTGTCGCGAAGCTGTCTGGCGCACAGGTCATGGCGACCGACCTGCGTGCATCTGCAAGCCTGGTGCTGGCGGGTTGTATTGCGGAAGGGACGACCATCGTCGACCGTATCTATCACATCGATCGCGGCTATGAGCGCATCGAAGATAAACTGCAGGCTCTGGGCGCGAATATCGAACGCGTCAAAGGCGAGTAATCCCGCTTCGGTAGCAGCCCTCTGACGTCCGTCCGGGGGCTGTTATCGAGCTCTCCCTCACATTAGGTCTTATTTCTCTTCTGACGCATCATCTGCGTTCTGTCGATGAACTGATGGGTAATGGGATCGTGATAACGCGATGGCCAGATAACCCACGGCTCGGTTCCCAGCGCGTTAGCAATAATCAATTCGCCCTTTGGCCACGGACGGGTTAGCGCGTTGGCAAGCGTAGAAGAGCTTAAACCGTGACGTCGCGACTCAGCTGCGAGCGACGTCCCCTTTTTGCGAAGGCCGGCAATAATATCCGCTGAATGCCAGTCGATGAACTTATCCATAAATTCTCCCGGTGATAACTGTCTGCGCGTCAATACGGACGGCTGGAATACTATACCCTGGTTCTTATATGGTTTTAACAAGTTCCCTTATTGTTCCTGTATATTCAGAATATATTAAGGTTTCTGGCGTCATTTGAAGGATATTGGATTTTATTGGAACTCTCCCGCGCAATGCGCGCGGGAGAAAGGGGGGATTAGTGGTCGCGCTGAACGGCGATATGGGCAAGGCCGATGAGCGCCTCGCGCCACGGCGTATCCGGCAGAACCTGCAGCGCGGCGATAGCTTTATCGGCTTCTTCTTCCGCACGTTTCTGCGTCCACTCCAGCGAACCGCAGGCCGCCATGGTTTCAAGTACCGCGTCAAGCAAATGGCGCCCGTTCCCCTGCTCGATAGCGCCGCGAATCATCGCCGCCTGATCCGGGGTACCGTGATGCATCGCGTGCAGCAGAGGCAGCGTTGGTTTGCCTTCGTTCAGGTCATCACCGACGTTTTTGCCAAGGCGTTCGCCATCGGAACTGTAATCCAGCAGATCGTCAATCAGCTGGAACGCGGTGCCGAGGTAACGGCCATAATCCTGCAGCGCCTGCTCTTCTTCCGCGCTGCAACCAGCCAGGATGCCGGAACACTGCGAAGCGGCTTCGAACAGACGGGCGGTCTTACTGTAGATGACCCGCATATAGTTCTCTTCCGTGATATCCGGGTCGTTGACGTTCATCAACTGCAGGACTTCGCCTTCGGCGATGA
Organism: Klebsiella sp. 141203; assembly: GCF_032601985.1. NCBI lineage: Bacteria > Pseudomonadati > Pseudomonadota > Gammaproteobacteria > Enterobacterales > Enterobacteriaceae > Klebsiella > Klebsiella sp. 141203. Next base: position 78,149 of record NZ_JAQIRL010000003.1, read on the forward strand.
CGTTTACGGCTTCCGACATCACTTCCAGCACCTTCAGCGAACCGAGACGGGTCATCATCTGGAAGGCGCGGGTGTAGATAAAGTCGCCCACCAGTACGCTGGCGGCATTGCCGAATGCGGCATTGGCCGTCGCCTTGCCGCGGCGCATATCGGACTCGTCGACGACGTCGTCATGCAGTAGGGTCGCGGTATGAATAAATTCGATCAGTGCGGCAATGTTGACGTGCGCATTCCCCTGATAGCCGACCGCGCGAGCTGCAAGCACGGCGATCATCGGACGAATACGTTTACCGCCTCCGCTGACGATGTAGTAGCCTAACTGATTGATAAGCTGAACATCTGAGTTGAGCTGCTCAAGGATTGCCGCATTGACACCCGCCATATCCTGCGCGGTTAACTCATTGATTTTTTCTAAATTCATCGCAAAAGCCGGGCCAAATGTCCTGTTACCGCGAATCCAGGTGGGATCACAGAAGGATTAAGATAGAATTAAAAGAAGATATGATTGTACTGAAAAATCAGCGCAGATAAACGTTAGCGTGAAAGTTGTGTTTTTTTTCTGCGTTGATCGATGATCGCTCTTGTCAAAGGGTCGCGTTTTGCGTAATATTCGCGCCCTATTGTGAATATTTATAGCGCACTCTGAATCACACGAAGAGGTGCGCGGAAGCGGAGTTTTATATGTACGCGGTTTTCCAAAGTGGTGGTAAACAACACCGAGTAAGCGAAGGTCAGACCGTTCGCCTGGAAAAGCTGGACATCGCAACTGGCGAAGCTGTTGAGTTCGCTGAAGTTCTGATGATCGCAAACGGTGAAGAAATCAAGATCGGCGTTCCTTTCGTTGAGGGCGGCGTGATCAAAGCTGAAGTTGTTGCTCACGGTCGTGGCGAGAAAGTTAAAATCGTTAAGTTTCGTCGTCGTAAACACTATCGTAAGCAAGCAGGCCATCGTCAGTGGTTCACTGATGTGAAAATCACTGGCATCAGCGCCTAAGACTTGAGGGAGTAGATTTAAATGGCACATAAAAAGGCTGGCGGCTCGACTCGTAACGGTCGCGATTCAGAAGCTAAACGTCTGGGCGTAAAACGTTTCGGCGGTGAAGCAGTTCTGGCAGGTAGCATCATCGTTCGTCAACGTGGTACTAAATTCCACGCTGGCACCAACGTTGGTTGCGGCCGTGACCACACTCTGTTCGCTTTGACTGACGGTAAAGTCAAGTTCGAAGTTAAAGGCCCGAAAAACCGTAAATTCATCAGCATCGTTGCTGAATAAGTTTTTCGCGTCCTGGTGACGGATGAAAGCCCCGCAACACGTTGCGGGGCTTTTTACATTAGAATCCCGGAAAAAATTTCTGCAGGGAAAACGGGCATCATGAAGCAGCAGGCCGGCATTGGCATTCTTTTGGCGCTAACCACCGCGATGTGTTGGGGAGCACTGCCAATTGCAATGAAGCAGGTTCTCGAAGTGATGGAGCCGCCAACGGTGGTCTTTTATCGCTTTTTGATGGCCAGTATTGGTCTTGGCGCGATCCTCGCCATCAAAGGCAAGCTGCCGCCGCTGCGAATTTTTCGCAAGCCGCGCTGGTTGGTTTTATTAGCGATTGCTACCGGCGGTTTGTTCGGTAACTTCATTCTGTTCAGCTCTTCCCTGCAATATCTCAGTCCAACGGCCTCCCAGGTCATCGGCCAGCTATCGCCGGTCGGTATGATGGTGGCAAGCGTTGTGATTCTGAAAGAGCGCATGCGTGGTACCCAGGTTGTGGGAGCGCTGATGTTGCTCAGCGGGCTGGTGATGTTCTTCAACACCAGCCTGATTGAAATCTTTACCCGTCTCACGGACTACACGTGGGGGGTAATTTTTGGTGTCGCAGCGGCAACGGTGTGGGTAAGCTACGGAGTCGCGCAAAAGGTGTTATTGCGGCGCCTGGCATCACAGCAGATACTATTTTTGCTGTACACTTTATGTACGATTGCTTTACTGCCGCTCGCTAAACCGGGGGTTATCTCCCAACTGAGCGACTGGCAACTGGCTTGCCTGATTTTTTGCGGGCTGAATACCCTGGTCGGCTACGGGGCGCTGGCGGAAGCCATGGCGCGCTGGCAGGCGGCGCAGGTCAGCGCGTTAATTACCTTAACGCCACTGTTTACGCTACTGTTTTCTGATTTATTATCAATGGCCTGGCCCGATGTTTTCGCCAGACCGATGTTAAACCTGATTGGTTATCTCGGTGCGTTTGTCGTGGTTGCGGGCGCGATGTATTCCGCCATTGGCCATCGTCTTTGGGGACGTTGGCGCAAGCGAGAGGCGGTTGTACCGCTGCCCCGCTCAGGCGAATGATTTACGGAGAGTAAAATGAAGTTTGTAGATGAAGCAACGATCCTGGTCGTAGCAGGTGACGGCGGCAATGGTTGCGTTAGCTTCCGCCGCGAAAAATATATTCCGCGAGGCGGCCCTGACGGCGGTGATGGCGGTGACGGCGGCGACGTTTGGCTGGAAGCGGACGAGAACCTCAACACCCTGATCGACTATCGATTCGAAAAATCTTTCCGCGCAGAACGCGGACAGAACGGTCAGAGCCGCGACTGCACCGGTAAACGCGGTAAAGATGTTACGGTGAAAGTGCCTGTAGGGACCCGCGTCATCGACCAGGGGACCGGCGAGACCATGGGCGATATGACCAAGCACGGTCAGCGTTTAATGGTCGCAAAAGGCGGCTGGCACGGTCTGGGCAACACGCGCTTCAAATCATCCGTTAACCGTACCCCGCGTCAGAAAACCATGGGTACGCCGGGCGATAAGCGCGATCTGCAGCTCGAACTGATGCTGCTGGCCGACGTGGGGATGCTGGGGATGCCGAATGCCGGTAAATCCACCTTCATTCGCGCGGTCTCCGCGGCGAAGCCGAAAGTAGCCGATTATCCATTTACCACCCTGGTGCCGAGCCTGGGCGTGGTGCGTATGGACAACGAGAAGAGCTTTGTGGTCGCCGATATTCCGGGGCTGATTGAGGGCGCGGCGGAAGGCGCTGGCCTTGGTATTCGCTTCCTTAAGCACCTCGAACGCTGCCGCGTGCTGCTGCACCTTATCGACATCGAGCCTATCGACGGTTCCGATCCGGTTGAGAATGCGCGCATTATCATCGGCGAACTGGAGAAATACAGCGAGAAGCTGGCCTCTAAACCGCGCTGGTTGGTCTTCAACAAGATTGACCTGATGGACAAAGCGGAGGCTGAAGCCAAAGCGAAGGCCATCGCCGAAGCGCTGGGTTGGGAAGATAAATTCTATCTGATCTCCGCGGCCAGCCAGCAGGGCGTTAAAGACCTGTGCTGGGACGTGATGACCTTTATCATCGAAAACCCAATCGTGCAGGCGGAAGAAGAGCAGAAGCCGGAGAAAGTCGAGTTCATGTGGGACGACTATCACCGTCAGCAGCTTGAAGAAGCCGAACTGGAAGAAGATGACGAAGACTGGGATGACGACTGGGACGAAGACGACGAAGAAGGCGTCGAATTCATCTACAAACGTTAATCCTGAGTAAAAAGGGCCGCATCATCCAATGCGGCCCTTTTGTTTTTAGTTGTTCTGGTACAAATCTTTATACAGTCGACTTTCGAAGCGCACCAATGGTATGCGGCGGTTGCGCTGGTCACCCGGCGGCACCGCGTAGCCGGAGAGGTACTGCACGAAAGCCATCTTTTGCCCGCTGGCGGTGGTGATGAAACCTGCCAGGTTATATACCCCCTGCAGAGAACCGGTCTTCGCCGAAACCTTACCGTCTACGCCCGCCTGATGAAGACCGGCTCGATACTGCAGTGAACCATCGTGTCCGGCAAGCGGCAACATCGAGATAAAGTTGAGCTCGTTATCGTGCTGAGCGATGTACTGCAATACCTGCATCATCGTCGCCGGCGCGATAAGGTTGTGTCGGGACAGGCCTGAGCCATCGGCGATAATCGTGTTACCGAGGTCAATACCCGCCTGCTGGCGCAGGATTTGCCGCACCGCGTCGGAACCTGCGCGCCAGGTTCCCGGCACGCCCATCCGCGCGTGGCCGATAGTACGAAACACCGTATCGGCAATCATGTTGTCGGATTTCTTCAACATGATGCGCAGAAGATCGTGCAACGGCGCCGATTGGGTCGTCGCCAGCACGGTGCCCGGATCGTTGGCCAGGGTCTGGCGCAAGAGAGTGCCGCTGTAGGTAATACCCGCATCGGTGAGCTCAGCTTTCAGGATCGCACCTGCATAGCCTGCGCCGTCCTGAATGGCGAACGCCAGCGGTAGCGGTTCGCTGCGCTGCGGCAGGCAGCCAGTGAGGGTGTAGCGGTTGAGATCGCCTGGTACGACGTCCAGCTCGCAGTACTGCGCTTCTGCGGAGCCGCGCGCCAGCGTCCGCACCTGGCTGAACATGGTGACCGGATAGTAAGAGGCCACGCGGATAAAGGCCAAATCGCCGGGTTTCTGTGCGCTATAGAGCGAGACAGAGAAACAGTTACGATCAACGATCGCTGCCGCTGGCGGGGCGCTGAAGCACTGCGTCATGTCATTCCATGGCCAGCCGGGGGCTTTATCGTGGCTGGCGAAAACCGAGGTATCGATAAGCACATTGCCTTCAATGCGCTGCACGCCGGCTTTTTTCAGCGACGCCACCATGTTGCGGATATCCTGACGCTTTAGCGTCGGATCGCCGCCGAAGCGGGCAATCAGGTCGCCTTTCAGCACGCCGCCGTCAAGGGAACCTTTGGTTTCCAGCGTCGTGGTGAAGCGGAAATCCGGCCCCAACTGCAGCAACGCGGCCAGCGCGGTGATCACTTTCTGGGTACTGGCAGGCAGCGCCATCTGCTGGCTGTGAAAGTCTATCTCCGGCGTCGGGGAGCCAACCTTCTGCGCCATGAAGGCAAGGTTCGCGCCGGCAGGAAGCTGGCTGATGTACTCGTCAATATTCGCGGCCTGAGCGCTAAGCGCTATACCGGCAGTCAATCCGATGATAAATCTGGGAAATCGCATAATCTCGCGCTAACAACCTGAAACCAAGCCGTCATACTACGGTGCATCGCCCTGTAAAGTAAACGATGACCCATAGTGAACTTCAGGGTAAAATGCGTATCAAATTGAAAATTGCTGCTGACCTGGGGAGTGTTTCCCGGGTCGGTTTTCTTTTTGCTTCGGCCATGGCTAAGACGTGACCGATGGCGGAACGACTCCGTCCGTTCCATGAAGGAATGATAAAGAGGTATAACAAATGCAAGCTATTCCGATGACCTTACGTGGCGCAGAAAAACTGCGCGAAGAACTGGATTTCCTGAAGTCCGTACGTCGTCCAGAGATTATTGCTGCTATCGCTGAGGCGCGTGAGCACGGCGATCTGAAAGAGAATGCGGAATACCACGCCGCCCGCGAACAGCAGGGCTTCTGCGAAGGTCGTATCAAGGATATCGAAGCAAAACTGTCGAATGCGCAGGTTATCGATATCACTAAGATGCCGAATAATGGCCGCGTGATTTTCGGCTCTACGGTCAGCGTGCTGAACCTGGATAACGACGAAGAGCAGACTTACCGCATCGTGGGCGATGACGAAGCGGATTTTAAACAGAATCTGATCTCTGTGAATTCACCGATCGCCCGCGGCCTGATCGGCAAAGAGCAGGATGACGTCGTCACTATCCGTACCCCGGGTGGTGAAGTGGAATACGAAATTACCAAGGTTGAATACCTGTAAGGCGTATTTCCCGCTACGATGTTTATAGATTGTAAAGAAAGGAAAAAGGCCGCATAGCGGCCTTTTATCAACGTCAGGAGCATGGCATTTTGCTCGCCTGGCCACAGAAATCCCTCGTTTTACACAATGTTGTGTCGGGATTCAGGATATTCTTAGCGTGGCAGCGAGATTTTACGCTCTGGCGTTGGGCGGTACAGAACCAGCGTTTTACCGATGACCTGTACGTTACAGGCGCCGGTTTCACGCACGATGGCTTCCACGATCAAGGCTTTAGTTTCGCGATCTTCTGAGGCGATCTTCACCTTGATGAGCTCATGGTGCCCTAACGCTTGTTCGATCTCGGCCAGTACCCCTTCGGTCAAACCATTATTGCCAAGCATAACTACCGGCTTGAGCGGATGTGCCAGACCTTTCAGGTGCTGTTTTTGTTTAGTACTCAGATTCATCGTATTTTTTTGCTTACGTTGGGATTGAAAACGGGTCATTCTACCGCCATCTCCCATATATCGCCAAACTACCGCGTCGATTTTTACGCAGTAAAGTACGATGAACCCGAATGGGAATGTTAAATGACAGGTAAAAAGCGTTCTGCCAGCTCAAGCCGCTGGCTTCAGGAACACTTTAGCGATAAATATGTTCAACAGGCACAGAAAAAGGGGTTACGTTCCCGTGCCTGGTTTAAACTTGATGAAATACAGCAAAGTGACAAGATTTTTAAGCCGGGGATGACGATAGTCGATCTCGGCGCTGCTCCCGGTGGCTGGTCGCAATACGCGGTTACGCAGATCGGAAACAGCGGCCGCATCATCGCTTGCGATCTTTTACCAATGGATCCAATCGTCGGTGTGGACTTCCTTCAGGGCGATTTTCGTGATGAATTAGTCCTGAAAGCGTTACTTGAGCGAGTAGGCGACAGTAAAGTACAAGTTGTCATGTCCGATATGGCGCCGAATATGTGCGGAACACCGGCGGTGGATATTCCCCGGGCTATGTATCTGGTAGAACTGGCGCTTGAAATGTCTCGTGATGTATTAGCGCCAGGTGGTAGTTTTGTTGTGAAGGTGTTCCAGGGCGAAGGCTTCGATGAGTATCTTAGAGAAATTCGCTCCCTGTTTACGAAGGTCAAAGTTCGTAAGCCGGACTCTTCCCGCGCTCGTTCGCGTGAAGTGTATATTGTAGCGACCGGGCGTAAACCATAACCGGTAGATTTCAAACGAAAGTTTGAAAGACGCTGGATATAGAGTATCCTGACGCTGTTTTTAACACAGTTGTAATAAGAGGTTAATCCCTTGAGTGACATGGCGAAAAACCTAATACTCTGGCTGGTCATTGCCGTTGTGCTGATGTCAGTATTCCAGAGCTTTGGGCCCAGCGAGTCGAATGGCCGCAAGGTGGATTATTCTACCTTCCTGCAAGAGGTCAATCAGGACCAGGTTCGCGAAGCGCGTATCAACGGACGTGAGATCAACGTTACCAAGAAAGATAGTAACCGTTACACGACTTACATTCCGGTTAACGATCCGAAGCTGCTCGACAACCTGTTGACTAAAAACGTCAAAGTGGTTGGCGAACCGCCGGAAGAACCGAGCCTGCTGGCTTCCATCTTCATTTCCTGGTTCCCGATGCTGCTACTGATCGGCGTCTGGATATTCTTTATGCGTCAGATGCAGGGCGGCGGCGGAAAGGGCGCGATGTCCTTCGGCAAGAGCAAGGCCCGAATGCTGACCGAAGACCAGATCAAAACCACCTTTGCTGACGTTGCCGGTTGCGACGAAGCGAAAGAGGAAGTGGGCGAGCTGGTTGAATATCTGCGCGAACCGAGCCGTTTCCAGAAGCTGGGCGGTAAAATCCCGAAAGGCGTCCTGATGGTCGGCCCTCCGGGTACCGGTAAAACGCTGCTGGCGAAAGCTATCGCCGGCGAAGCCAAAGTGCCGTTCTTTACTATTTCCGGTTCTGACTTCGTAGAAATGTTTGTGGGTGTCGGCGCGTCTCGCGTACGCGACATGTTCGAACAAGCTAAGAAAGCAGCGCCTTGCATCATCTTCATCGATGAAATCGACGCCGTCGGTCGCCAGCGTGGCGCCGGTCTTGGCGGTGGTCACGATGAGCGTGAACAGACCCTGAACCAGATGCTGGTTGAGATGGACGGCTTCGAAGGTAACGAAGGTATCATCGTTATCGCCGCGACTAACCGTCCGGACGTTCTGGACCCGGCACTGCTGCGTCCTGGCCGTTTCGACCGTCAGGTTGTCGTTGGTCTGCCGGATGTTCGTGGTCGTGAGCAGATCCTTAAAGTTCACATGCGTCGCGTACCGCTGGCGCCGGATATCGACGCGGCAATTATTGCCCGTGGTACTCCTGGTTTCTCCGGTGCTGACCTCGCGAACCTGGTGAACGAAGCAGCCCTGTTTGCTGCCCGTGGCAACAAACGCGTCGTCTCGATGGTTGAGTTCGAAAAAGCGAAAGACAAAATCATGATGGGTGCGGAACGTCGCTCCATGGTGATGACGGAAGCGCAGAAAGAATCAACCGCATACCACGAAGCGGGCCACGCGATTATCGGCCGTCTGGTACCAGAGCACGATCCGGTACACAAAGTGACGATTATCCCGCGCGGCCGTGCGCTGGGTGTGACCTTCTTCCTGCCGGAAGGCGATGCTATCAGCGCCAGCCGTCAGAAACTGGAAAGTCAGATCTCCACTCTGTACGGCGGGCGTCTGGCTGAAGAGATTATCTACGGTGCGGAACATGTTTCTACCGGCGCGTCCAACGATATTAAAGTTGCGACTAACCTAGCGCGTAACATGGTCACCCAGTGGGGCTTCTCTGACAAACTCGGCCCGCTGCTGTATGCCGAAGAAGAGGGCGAAGTGTTCCTCGGCCGTAGCGTCGCGAAAGCGAAGCATATGTCTGATGAAACCGCGCGCATCATCGACCAGGAAGTGAAATCGCTAATTGAGCGTAACTACGGTCGTGCTCGCCAGCTGCTGAACGACAACATGGATATTCTGCACGCGATGAAAGATGCGCTCATGAAATATGAGACCATCGATGCGCCGCAGATTGACGACCTGATGGCTCGTCGCGATGTTCGTCCGCCGGCGGGTTGGGAAGAACCTGGTTCTTCTAACAACTCTGGCAACAATGGCACCCCGACGGCGCCGCGTCCGGTTGATGAGCCGCGTACGCCGAACCCGGGCAATACCATGTCGGAACAGCTGGGCGACAAATAAGTCTCCACGCTTTGCTAAAGCGCTCTGACTAATAAGGGCCGCAGCCTAATCCGCTGCGGCCCTTTTGTTTTTATACGCCCGTCTTTACCGGCTGCGCGGGATCCTCTTTCAGAACATAACTATGGCGATGGCGTGCTATCGTCCATCGCGTAAAATGTTTTCGGGATGGCGGCGGCTGCAACACGCGCGGATGAGCCGTCTGTCTGATAATATTCATTTTTTGAATATTTAAACGCCGGTGCTTCATTATCCTCTTGAGGAATTGAATGATGTCACCGCCAGAATCTCTAAGATGGTGCGGGCCGAGCCCTGTCCGTACTACAACTGTATAAACCATAGCGGAAAGAAAACATGCAATTACACGCCCAGGGGTCAACGCTCGATCTCTCCCATCCGCATGTGATGGGGATCCTTAACGTTACGCCGGATTCCTTCTCCGATGGCGGCAGCCACAATTCACTGATTGAAGCGGTTAAGCATGCCAACCTGATGATTAACGCCGGGGCGACTATTATTGATATCGGCGGTGAATCAACCCGGCCTGGCGCGGCGGATGTCAGCGTCGAGGAAGAGCTGGCGCGGGTGATCCCGGTGGTTGAGGCAATTGCACAGCGTTTTGAAGTCTGGATCTCGGTTGATACCTCGAAAGCCGAGGTCATCCGCGAATCCGCGCGCGCTGGCGCACATATCATTAACGATATCCGTTCATTAACCGAGCCTGGCGCCCTGCAGGCCGCCGCGCAAACCGGGCTACCGGTGTGCCTGATGCATATGCAGGGGCAGCCGAAAACGATGCAGGAAGCGCCGAAGTACGAAGATGTTTTTGCCGATGTTGACCGTTTTTTTGCTGAACACATTGTGCGCTGCGAACAGGCGGGGATCGCAAAAGAAAAATTGTTGCTCGACCCGGGATTCGGATTCGGTAAAAATCTTTCCCATAACTATGAACTGCTTGCCCGACTAGGGGAGTTCCATCATTTTGGGCTCCCGCTGCTGGTGGGGATGTCGCGTAAGTCGATGGTGGGTCAGCTGTTGAACGTAGGGCCGTCGGAACGGCTGAGCGGCAGCTTGTCCTGCGCAGTCATTGCTGCAATGCAGGGCGCGCAGATAATTCGCGTCCATGATGTCAAAGAAACGGTAGAAGCGCTGCGCGTGGTAGAAGCCACCCTGGCCGCTAAGGAAAATAAACGTTATGAGTAACCGCAAATATTTTGGCACCGATGGTATTCGTGGCCGCGTTGGCGACGCACCTATTACACCTGAGTTCGTGCTGAAGCTGGGTTGGGCGGCAGGCAAAGTGCTGGCACGCCATGGTTCACGTAAAATCATTATCGGCAAAGACACGCGAATTTCTGGCTATATGCTGGAATCCGCGCTGGAAGCTGGCCTGGCGGCTGCGGGTTTGTCCGCCTCGTTTACCGGCCCTATGCCGACGCCGGCTATCGCCTATCTGACCCGCGCCTTCCGCGCTGAAGCGGGAATCGTCATCTCTGCCTCTCATAACCCTTTCTACGACAACGGTATTAAATTCTTTTCCATCGAAGGCACTAAGCTTCCGGATGACGTCGAAGAAGCGATTGAAGCAGAAATGGAAAAAGAGCTGACCTGCGTTGATTCCGCTGAGCTTGGGAAAGCCAGCCGTATCGTCGATGCCGCTGGCCGCTATATTGAGTTTTGCAAAGGCACCTTCCCGAATGAGCTGAGCCTCGGCTCGCTGAAGGTGGTGGTGGATTGCGCCCACGGCGCGACTTACCACATTGCGCCGAATGTATTCCGCGAATTGGGCGCGCAGGTTATCGCGATGGGCTGTGAACCTGATGGGCTGAACATTAACGAAGAGGTTGGCGCAACCGATGTACGCGCGCTGCAGGCTCGCGTACTGGCGGAAAAAGCCGATCTGGGTATTGCCTATGACGGCGATGGCGATCGCGTCATCATGGTTGACCATGAAGGTAATAAAGTCGATGGCGATCAGATCCTCTATATTATCGCCCGTGAAGGCCTACGTCAGGGCCAGCTGCGCGGTGGCGCAGTCGGCACGCTGATGAGCAACATGGGTCTTGAGCTGGCGCTTAAGCAGCTTGGCATTCCGTTTACCCGCGCGAAAGTGGGTGACCGTTACGTGCTGGAAAAACTGCAGGAAAAAGGCTGGCGTATCGGTGCGGAAAACTCCGGCCACGTGATCCTGCTGGACAAAACCACCACCGGCGATGGCATTGTCGCCAGCCTGCAGGTCGTGGCGGCGATGGTGCGCAATCATATGAGCCTGCACGATCTGTGCAGCGGAATGAAAATGTTCCCGCAGATTCTGGTCAATGTGCGCTTTACCGAAGGCAGCGGCAATCCGCTGGAGCATGAAAGCGTGAAAGCGGTGACTGCCGAAGTAGAAGCTGCGCTGGGGAACCGTGGACGCGTGCTGCTGCGTAAATCCGGTACTGAACCGCTGATCCGCGTGATGGTTGAAGGCGAGCATGAAGCGCAGGTGAAGGAATTTGCCCACCGTATCGCCGATGCGGTTAAAAGCGTATAACTATCGCAGCTAAGTGATTAAAAAGGCGGCTCTTGCTGCCTTTTTAAGCATATAAAAACGCTTTTTGCTGTTTTTTTCCGCAGTTGATACAATACGCCAAAATTGCCCTTGCGAAGGTTATTCGCTTTGGTTAGTATTCACACCCGCTTCAGTGGGAAATATTAAAACGTCCCGCTTTATTGGTGAAGCACTTGGTATGCGGCGAATCCGCAAGGAACAGGTTGATTATGTACGAAGCTCTTTTAGTAATTTTCCTTATTGTAGCGATTGCCCTTGTTGGCCTGATCATGCTGCAGCAAGGTAAAGGCGCTGACATGGGAGCCTCCTTCGGAGCAGGCGCTTCTGGCACGTTGTTTGGTTCTAGCGGTTCTGGTAACTTCATGACCCGTATGACCGGCATTCTGGCCGCGCTGTTCTTCATCATCAGTCTGGCGCTGGGTAATATCAACAGCAACAAGACCAATAAAGGAAGCGAGTGGGATAACCTGAGTGCGCCGAAATCTGAGCAGACTCAGCCAACTGCACCGGCTCAGCCGGCCAGCGATATCCCGCACTAAGTATTCTGTACCGAGGTGGTGGAATTGGTAGACACGCTACCTTGAGGTGGTAGTGCCCTAACGGGCTTGTGGGTTCGAGTCCCATCCTCGGTACCAATATTCCAGAGAAAAGACGCTGAAAAGCGTCTTTTTTTGTTTTTGTCCTTCTTGTTGGCTGTTTATTTATAAACAACACTCCGCTGGTTTTGAACCCCGTGAAATCGCTAAAGTCGCCCTCATCAATTTTGACGAGGTTCAGTGACGCCATGCGTACTTTAAAAGTAGTTATCATTGCCGGTATGTTGGGCCTGGCCGGATGCAGCAGCCATTCGTCGCCAGAAACAGTAGACACGTTGAATACCCTACAGGTGCCGGTTATTAATAATTCCGCGCCCGCGCCGGAATCATCAACGGTCGTTAACTGTTTTAAGGATAACAGTCTACTCATCAGCAAGTTAAGCCAGTCGCTTAAAAGCAACTATTTACAGGATGTGGATAAACGGGATGTCTTTGATAAGGATAGCGAGGCGTTTCAAGTCTACGGTGCGTTAACCAAACTTGAGCAAATGGCGTCGATGAACGACGTCTACCGTAAAGAGAACAATATGGCAGGCTTGCAGGAAATTAATAAGCTGCTGAAAACCATCCCATCAGTCGCATAATAAGGAGGGATTGCCGGCAGGCAATCCCTTTTGTCGAACTTAGAAACGGAAATTGAAACCTGCATAGGCGCCATCCGCCAGAACGTTATCGCGGTGGTCATGTTTACCCGCCATATCGATATAGCGATAGCCCGCTTCGATGCTCATGGATTTGATGATATTCACGCGTAAGCCGGCATTGGCTTCGAGATATTCATCAACGCCGCTGGACATGGAATCCGGGGAATAATAAGCCTCACCGAACAAAGTAAAGAAATCGCCAAGCGGTAGCTGAGCGCCGCCGCCGAGGGCAATCGCATAGCCTTCATCGCCATCGTTCGGATTCAGGTATACCGCTTTACCGCCGGCCGTCAGCAGGAACGGACCCAGATCGAAGTTATAACCCATACCTAATCCCACCGTATCGCCATCGTTATCGCTATGCGCCCAGTTACCGTTAAAGGTCATTCCGGGAGACTGCGGATTAAAGCTGGCTGATAAGTTGGTGAATTCTGAACCGGCTTCACCGTGAAGACTAACGGAAGCGAAGGCGGCGCTGCTGGCGCTCAGGGCGGTGATAAGCAGGATGGATTTCAGTCTGAACATGCTCATTATTCGTATTCCTTCGGGTAAAAAAATGCCCGATACGAGCGTTCGGGCAAAAATTAACGGGTTTCTGGTTTAATAGTTATGTGCAGAATAAAAGCATTTATCGCCCACCGTTACCGTTTATATGTTTAATTTTAAACAATGGTGGGGCGATAAGTGGCAGGGTCGATAGGGGATTAAAACTTCTCAGGCAGGGAGGTGATACTCTGTAAATAACCACCGCGGGCAAACTCGATATAGCCACCCTTTTTCAACGCTGATAACACATTCAGAATGCTGCTGCGCGACAGGTGTGTGCGGTCCTGAATATATTCCAGCATGGATACCCGCAATCGGGTTTCTTCCGGAAGGAGTAACATTTCCATTAAATGATTACGAATGACCGAATAAGTCCGCTGTTGTAATACTAAATCGTCGCGATACACCAAATAAGAGGTGTGGTAAGCCAGCAGTCGGGTGACCTCTTCCCACATGTTATGCTCACTGATGAGTTGCATGGCTTTGTCGCTGTCAATCCGCAGGATCTCCGTGTCGACTTCCGCGCGAAGGCCGTGGCTACGGCTGGGCTGCAGCATCTCGGCTACGCCAAACAGGTGCGGTTCATAGACGGTGACCATGAGTAATCTGTCCGATGAGCGAAAAATAGATAACTCACCTTTCTTAAACAGATAGAGCTGGATTTTGCCTTTATATTCCCAGCTAAGCCTTTTCCTTGCGACCATATTTATTGGCGTGGCATACGGTTCCAGCAGCGCCATCAGACGATTGATCGCCTCTTGCGGCCGAACGGGAGGTTTAATATTCATTGCGATCCTCTCGGTATAAGAGTACAGGTATTCGATAAATTATAGATGGTGATTATTAAAAATAGTGATGCCATAAACTATAACGATAAAGTAGGGTTGTCATTTAGGATTTATTGCGGAAATAAAAAAGCCGGCGGGTTAGCGCCGGCTGGTGAGTTTGGCTTCGCGGTTTATTTATCGCGATTTTCCAGGTTTTCAACTTGTGGCAGACCGGTGGCGGAAGATGCGCTGAGCAGCCCGGATTGGGCATAGCCGAAGAGCTTCTCACGGGTATCGGTAATGTCCAGGTTGCGCATGGTCAACTGGCCGATACGATCTTCAGCGGTAAACATAGAATCGCCTTTTTCCATGGTCAGACGCTCTGCTTTATAGGTCAGATTGTCTGAAACGGTATTCAGGATTGAGTAGTCGTTGCCGCGACGCAGTTCCAGCGTCACTTCGCCGGTGATCTGGCTGGCAACCCAACGCTGCAGCGAATCGCGCAGCATCAGCGCCTGGGAATCGAACCAGCGACCCTGATAGAGCAGGCGACCCAACTGGCGGCCATGAGCATGATATTGCTCAATGGTATCTTCGTTATGGATACCGGTCAGCAGGCGCTCGTAGGCGATATGCAGCAGTGCCATCCCCGGAGCTTCATAGATGCCGCGGCTTTTCGCTTCAATGATGCGGTTTTCAATCTGATCGCTCATGCCCAGACCGTGGCGACCACCGATGCGGTTAGCTTCCAGCATCAGTTCGACGTCATCGCTGAACGTTTTGCCATTCAACGCAACCGGGTGGCCCTGTTCAAAACGCACGGTCACTTCTTCAGCGGCGATTTTTACGCTTTCATCCCAGAACTTCACGCCCATAATCGGGTTGACGATTTTCACGCTGGAATTAAGGAATTCGAGATCTTTCGCTTCGTGCGTCGCGCCCAGCATGTTGGAGTCGGTGGAGTAGGCTTTTTCGACAGACATTTTGTAGTCGAAGCCGCAGGCTATCATAAACTCGGACATTTCATGACGGCCGCCCAGTTCATCAATGAAGTCGCTATCCAGCCACGGTTTGTAAATCTGCAGTTCCGCATTGGTCAGCAAGCCGTAGCGATAAAAACGCTCGATATCGTTGCCTTTATAAGTGCTACCGTCGCCCCAGATGTTGACGCCGTCTTCTTTCATCGCGGCAACCAGCATGGTGCCGGTTACGGCGCGGCCCAGCGGCGTGGTGTTGAAATAGGTTAAGCCGCCGGTGGTGTTATGGAATGCGCCGCACTGAATCGCCGCGATGCCTTCCGCCACCAGTTGTTTGCGGCAATCAATCAGACGAGCGCCTTCAGCGCCATACTCTTTTGCACGACGCGGAATGGCCTCGTAGTCGTCTTCGTCAGGCTGGCCCAGGTTCGCGGTATATGCATAAGGAACCGCGCCTTTTTTACGCATCCACAGCAGGGCGGCGCTGGTATCCAGTCCACCAGAGAAAGCAATACCAATACGTTGACCAACCGGGAGATGCTTAAGAATCGTCGTCATAAAATAAAACCCTGCTAGATAGACTGTGGTGAGTTCGACTCAACAACAAATTTGCATTTTTATGCACTAATTGTGAGTTTTCATTTAATCATCTTTTGCTGGCGACAGGAAGAGCCTGATGGTGATTTTGCTAAAAAAGCCTGAAATGCCAGCATAAACGGCAAGCGGGTGGTGTAAAATGGATGTTGACAAAATATATGATTTATCGATACAATTCACCACGATTTTATGTCCCGTCCTCGGTACCAAATCCCAGCAGTATTTGCGTCTTTTACTCAGAAAGAGTAAAATATGCCACGTTTCAGGCGCGGGGTGGAGCAGCCTGGTAGCTCGTCGGGCTCATAACCCGAAGGTCGTCGGTTCAAATCCGGCCCCCGCAACCACTTTCCCATTAAGTACTTTTTCAAATATACTGTGAGGACTAGGTCCTTCGTAGCCGGATTTGAAAGAATTCTTCTGGAAGGTGTTCCAGATCGCAATTGCGGTCTCAGGGTTCAGTTATCTAAAGCCCCGATTTATCGGGGTTTTTTGTTATCTGACTTCAGAATAACTGGGCTATACGCCCTTTTTTTATGTCTTGGGGGTGGGTTTGTCCACATTAGAGCAAAAATTAACAGAGATGCTCACTGCGCCAGTTGAAGCGCTTGGCTTTGAGCTGGTCGGCATCGAATTTATTCGCGGTCGCACATCCACACTGCGCATCTATATTGATAGTGAAGATGGCATCAATGTTGATGATTGTGCTGATGTGAGCCACCAGGTCAGTGCTGTCATGGATGTCGAAGATCCAATCACCGTCGCTTACAACCTGGAAGTCTCTTCGCCTGGTCTCGACCGTCCGATGTTTACTGCTGAACACTATCAACGTTTCACCGGTGAAGAAGTTTCGCTGGTGCTGCGTATGGCGGTACAGAACCGTCGTAAATGGCAGGGCATTATCAAAGCGGTAGACGGTGAGATGATCACGGTAACCGTCGAAGGCAAAGATGAAGTGTTCGCGCTGAGTAACATCCAGAAGGCGAACCTGGTTCCCCACTTTTAACAGTCTGGATTGAGGTGAAAGGCCCCGATGAACAAAGAAATTTTGGCTGTTGTTGAAGCCGTTTCCAACGAAAAAGCGCTGCCGCGCGAGAAGATTTTCGAAGCGTTGGAAAGCGCTCTGGCAACGGCGACCAAGAAAAAATACGAACAAGAGATCGACGTTCGCGTAGAAATCGACCGTAAAAGCGGTGATTTCGACACCTTCCGTCGCTGGCTGGTGGTTGAAGAGGTGACTCAACCGACTCGCGAGATCACGCTGGAAGCCGCGCGTTACGAAGATGAAAGCATGAACGTCGGCGATTACGTTGAAGATCAGATTGAATCTGTCACCTTCGACCGTATCACCACGCAGACCGCTAAACAGGTTATCGTACAGAAAGTACGTGAAGCTGAGCGCGCGATGGTTGTCGATCAGTTCCGCGAGCACGAAGGTGAGATAATCACCGGCGTGGTGAAAAAAGTAAACCGCGACAACATCACTCTGGATCTGGGCAGCAACGCTGAAGCCGTGATCCTGCGTGAAGATATGCTGCCGCGTGAAAACTTCCGTCCGGGCGACCGTATTCGCGGCGTACTGTACGCCGTTCGTCCGGAAGCGCGCGGCGCGCAGCTGTTCGTGACTCGCTCCAAACCGGAGATGCTGGTCGAACTGTTCCGCATTGAAGTGCCGGAAATCGGCGAAGAAGTGCTGGAAATCAAAGCCGCAGCCCGCGATCCGGGTTCTCGTGCGAAAATCGCCGTGAAAACCAATGACAAGCGTATCGACCCGGTTGGCGCTTGCGTAGGTATGCGCGGCGCGCGCGTTCAGGCGGTTTCTACCGAGCTTGGCGGCGAGCGCATCGATATCGTCCTGTGGGATGATAACCCGGCGCAGTTCGTGATTAACGCCATGGCGCCGGCTGACGTCGCGTCCATCGTGGTGGATGAAGATAAACACACCATGGACATCGCGGTAGAAGCGGGCAACCTGGCGCAGGCGATCGGCCGTAACGGCCAGAACGTCCGCCTGGCATCGCAGCTCAGCGGCTGGGAACTCAACGTCATGACCGTTGATGACCTGCAGGCTAAGCACCAGGCTGAAGCCCATGCCGCTATCGATACCTTCACCAAATATCTCGATATTGATGAAGATTTCGCAACCGTACTGGTTGAAGAGGGCTTCTCCTCGCTGGAAGAACTGGCCTATGTGCCGATGAAAGAACTGCTGGAAATCGACGGCCTTGATGAAGCGACCGTTGAAGCACTTCGTGAGCGTGCGAAAAACGCACTGACTACACTGGCGCTGGCTCAGGAAGAAAGCCTGGGAGACAACAAACCTGCCGACGATTTACTGAATCTGGAAGGTTTGGACCGTGCTCTGGCGTTTAAGCTGGCTGCCCGTGGTGTTTGTACGCTGGAAGATCTCGCCGAACAGGGCGTTGATGACCTGGCTGATATCGAAGGTATGACCGACGAGAAAGCTGGTGAACTCATCATGGCTGCTCGCAACATTTGTTGGTTCGGCGACGAAGCGTAATAAACTGTAGCAGGAAGGAACAGCATGACAGATGTGACTATTAAAGCGCTGGCCTCAGAAATTCAGACCTCTGTGGATCGCCTGATACAGCAATTTGCTGATGCAGGTATTCGCAAATCGGCTGATGATTCTGTGACCGCGCAAGAGAAGCAAACCTTGTTAACGCACCTGAACCGTGAACACGGCTCGGCGCCTGACAAGCTGACGTTGCAGCGTAAAACGCGCAGCACGTTGAATATTCCAGGTACCGGTGGAAAGAGTAAATCGGTACAAATCGAAGTCCGCAAGAAACGCACCTTTGTGAAACGCGATCCGCAAGAGGCTGAACGCCTGGCCGCGGAAGAGCAGGCGCAGCGTGAAGCGGAAGAGCAGGCCCGTCGTGAAGCTGAAGAAGCAGCTAAACGCGAGGCGCAATTAAAAGCTGAACGTGAGGCCGCAGAACAAGCTAAACGTGAAGTCGCTGATAAAGCGAAACGTGAAGCCGCGGAAAAAGACAAAGTGAGCAATCAACATACCGACGAAATGACCAAGACCGCCCAGGCTGAAAAGACCCGCCGTGAGAACGAAGCAGCGGAGCTGAAGCGCAAATCGGAAGAAGAAGCACGCCGCAAACTTGAAGAAGAAGCGCGCCGTGTAGCGGAAGAAGCACGCCGTATGGCTGAAGAAAATGAAAAAAACTGGAGTGAAACTCCGGAAACCCCAGAAGAAACGACCGACTATCACGTAACCACGTCTCAGCATGCACGTCAGGCTGAAGATGATAACGATCGTGAAGTTGAAGGCGGTCGCGGCCGTGGCCGTAACAGCAAAGCTGCGCGTCCGGCGAAGAAAGGCAACAAACACGCTGAATCTAAAGCTGACCGTGAAGAAGCCCGTGCGGCCGTTCGCGGTGGTAAAGGCGGCAAACATCGTAAAGGTTCTTCTCTGCAGCAGGGCTTCCAGAAGCCGGCTCAGGCTGTTAACCGTGATGTTGTGATCGGCGAAACCATTACCGTTGGCGAGCTGGCCAACAAGATGGCGGTCAAAGGCTCTCAGGTCATCAAAGCGATGATGAAACTGGGCGCGATGGCGACCATCAACCAGGTCATCGACCAGGAAACCGCTCAGCTGGTTGCCGAAGAGATGGGCCACAAAGTTATCCTGCGTCGTGAAAACGAGCTGGAAGAAGCAGTAATGAGCGACCGTGACACCGGCGCTGCGGCTGAACCGCGCGCACCGGTAGTGACCATCATGGGTCACGTTGACCACGGTAAAACCTCTCTGCTGGACTACATTCGTTCTACTAAGGTTGCCTCCGGCGAAGCGGGTGGTATTACCCAGCACATCGGTGCGTACCACGTAGAAACCGACAACGGCATGATCACCTTCCTGGACACCCCGGGCCACGCCGCGTTTACCTCCATGCGTGCTCGTGGCGCGCAGGCGACGGATATCGTGGTTCTGGTCGTGGCGGCAGACGACGGCGTGATGCCGCAGACTGTGGAAGCTATCCAGCACGCCAAAGCGGCGCAGGTGCCGGTAGTGGTTGCAGTGAACAAGATCGATAAGCCGGAAGCGGATATGGATCGCGTGAAGAACGAACTCTCCCAGTACGGCGTTATGCCGGAAGAGTGGGGCGGCGAAGCGCAGTTCATCCCAGTATCAGCGAAAGTCGGTACCGGTATCGACGACCTGCTGAACGCTATCCTGCTGCAGGCTGAAGTTCTCGAGCTGAAAGCGGTACGTAACGGTATGGCGAGCGGCGCGGTCATCGAATCCTTCCTGGACAAAGGTCGTGGCCCGGTGGCTACCGTTCTGGTTCGCGAAGGTACTCTGCACAAGGGTGATATCGTACTGTGTGGCTTTGAATATGGCCGCGTACGTGCGATGCGTGACGAGCTGGGTCGCGAAGTGCTGGAAGCGGGTCCGTCCATTCCGGTGGAAATCCTCGGTCTGTCCGGCGTTCCGGCGGCGGGTGATGAAGTTACCGTCGTTCGTGACGAGAAAAAAGCGCGTGAAGTTGCGCTGTATCGTCAGGGCAAATTCCGTGAAGTTAAACTGGCTCGCCAGCAGAAATCTAAACTGGAAAACATGTTCGCTAACATGACCGAAGGCGAAGTTCACGAAGTGAACATCGTACTGAAAGCGGACGTGCAGGGTTCTGTCGAAGCGATTTCCGATTCCTTACTGAAACTGTCTACCGACGAAGTGAAAGTGAAGATCATCGGTTCCGGCGTAGGTGGTATCACCGAAACCGACGCGACCCTGGCTGCAGCTTCCAACGCGATTCTGGTTGGCTTCAACGTTCGTGCCGATGCTTCCGCACGTAAAGTTATCGAGTCAGAAAGCCTGGATCTGCGTTACTACTCCGTCATCTATAACCTGATCGACGAAGTGAAAGCGGCGATGAGCGGCATGCTGTCTCCGGAACTGAAACAGCAGATCATTGGTCTGGCTGAAGTGCGTGATGTCTTCAAATCGCCGAAATTCGGCGCCATCGCGGGCTGTATGGTTACCGAAGGTACGATTAAGCGTCACAACCCAATCCGCGTCCTGCGCGACAACGTGGTTATCTATGAAGGCGAGCTGGAATCCCTGCGCCGCTTCAAAGATGACGTTAACGAAGTCCGTAACGGCATGGAATGTGGTATCGGCGTGAAGAACTACAACGACGTTCGCGTTGGCGATATGATCGAAGTGTTCGAAATCATCGAAATCCAGCGTAGCATCGATTAATCGTCAGATAGCTAAACGTAAGCCGGGTAAGCGAAGCGCCACCCGGCAATAATTTTAAAAAGGGGCTTTTGGCCCCTTTTTTGTCTTTATTCTGGAGAATTTATTATGGCGAAAGAATTTGGTCGCCCGCAGCGCGTGGCCCAGGAGATGCAAAAAGAAATTGCCATCATCCTGCAGCGTGAAATCAAAGACCCGCGTCTGGGCATGATGACTACCGTTTCCGGCGTAGAAATGTCCCGTGACCTGGCCTATGCCAAAGTGTATGTCACCTTCCTCAACGACAAAGACGAAGCCGCGGTGAAAGCGGGCATCAAAGCGCTGCAGGAAGCGTCTGGTTTTATCCGCTCTCTGCTGGGCAAAGCGATGCGCCTGCGCATCGTGCCGGAACTGACTTTCTTCTACGACAACTCGCTGGTAGAAGGGATGCGCATGTCCAATCTGGTTACCAGCGTGGTGAAACACGACGATGAGCGTCGTGTGAACCCGGACGACAGCAAGGAGGACTAATGAGTCGTCCTCGTCGTCGCGGCCGCGACGTGCACGGCGTATTGCTGCTGGATAAGCCTCAGGGCGCCTCCAGCAACGATGTGCTGCAGAAAGTAAAACGCATTTATAACGCCAACCGCGCTGGGCATACCGGCGCGCTGGATCCGCTGGCGACCGGTATGCTGCCGGTGTGTCTAGGCGAAGCGACTAAGTTTTCCCAGTATCTGCTGGACTCTGATAAGCGTTATCGCGTGATCGCCAAACTTGGTCAGCGTACGGATACCTCCGACGCCGATGGCCAGGTGGTGGAAGAACGCCCGCTCACCTTTAGCGAAGAACAGCTGGCGGCGGCGCTGGATAGCTTCCGCGGCGAAACGCAGCAGGTGCCGTCGATGTACTCGGCGCTGAAATATCAGGGTAAAAAGCTGTATGAATACGCTCGTCAGGGCATTGAGGTCCCGCGTGAAGCCCGGCCGATTACGGTCTATGAGCTGCTGTTTATTCGCCATGAAGGAGATGAACTGGAGCTTGAGATCCACTGTTCGAAAGGCACCTACATCCGTACGATTATCGATGATTTGGGCGAGAAGCTTGGCTGCGGCGCGCACGTGATTTTCCTGCGTCGCCTGGCGGTGAGCAAATATCCGGTCGAGCGGATGGTGACTCTTGAGCAGCTGCAGGCGCTGGTCGAACAGGCGGCGGCGCAGGATATTCCCGCCGCTCAACTGCTTGACCCGCTGTTGATGCCGATGGACAGCCCGGCGTCGGATTATCCGCTGGTTCATATTCCAGAAACTTCCGCGGTCTACTTTAAGAACGGTAATCCGGTTCGTCAGTCAGGCGCGCCGCTTAACGGGCTGGTGCGGGTGATGGAAAGCGAGTCCGGCAAGTTCCTCGGCATGGGCGAAATCGACGATGAAGGCCGCGTCGCGCCTCGTCGTTTGGTGGTGGAATACCCGCAGTGAGCGCTTTTGTTGCGATAAAAGCCTGCTACGAGTAGAATATCGCCGCTTAACGTCCGCTAAAGTGTTTTAACATTTTCGGGCGTTGCATCAGGGGTTGCTGAATTAGAGATCGGCACCCTTTCTTTACTTATAATTTTGGAGTTTGAAAATGTCTCTAAGCGTTGAAGCTAAAGCACAAATCGTTTCTGAGTTCGGTCGTGGCGCAAACGACAGCGGTTCTACTGAAGTTCAGGTTGCACTGCTGACTGCACAGATCAACCACCTGCAGGGTCACTTTGCAGAGCACAAAAAAGATCACCACAGCCGTCGTGGTCTGCTGCGCATGGTTTCTCAGCGTCGTAAACTGCTCGACTACCTGAAACGTAAAGATGTTGCACGTTACTCTTCGCTGATCGAGCGTCTGGGTCTGCGTCGCTAATTCTGCGAGTTTCAGAAAAAGGGGCCTCACGGCCCCTTTTTTCGACCAGGCGGCAGCAATTCATTAAAAACTCATGTATTGTTGCTATTAATGATCTTCATGCAGAGGTTCGCGCGGCTAATGAGAGGCTTCATCCGCAGGGGCGGGTAAAGGTTGTCATTAGTCGCGAGGATGCAGAGGATCGGGTCATCAGACGCGATATCGTGGATATGGCGTCATTTTTAGATAAAAGGATAGAATTTTGCTTAATCCGATCGTTCGTAAATTCCAGTACGGCCAACACACCGTAACCCTGGAGACCGGCATGATGGCGCGCCAGGCAACGGCCGCTGTGATGGTTAGCATGGATGACACCGCGGTATTCGTTACCGTTGTGGGTCAGAAAAAAGCGAAACCGGGCCAGGACTTCTTCCCGCTGACTGTTAACTACCAGGAGCGTACCTACGCTGCCGGTAAAATCCCGGGTGGCTTCTTCCGTCGTGAAGGCCGTCCAAGCGAAGGCGAAACCCTGATCGCGCGTCTGATTGACCGCCCGGTTCGTCCGCTGTTCCCGGAAGGCTTCGTTAACGAAGTTCAGGTTATTGCCACCGTCGTTTCCGTTAACCCGCAGGTTAACCCGGATATCGTCGCGATGATCGGCGCTTCCGCAGCGCTGTCGCTGTCTGGTATTCCGTTCAATGGCCCAATCGGCGCCGCTCGCGTGGGTTACATCAACGACCAGTACGTACTGAACCCAACCCAGGAAGAGCTGAAGTCCAGCAAACTGGATCTGGTGGTTGCCGGTACCGAAGCGGCCGTACTGATGGTTGAATCCGAAGCTGAACTGCTGAGCGAAGACCAGATGCTGGGCGCGGTGGTCTTTGGCCACGAGCAGCAGCAGGTTGTTATTCAGAACATCAACGACCTGGTGAAAGAAGCCGGTAAACCGCGTTGGGACTGGCAGCCGGAAGTGGTTGACGCCGCCCTGAACGCGCGCGTTGCTGCGCTGGCTGAATCCCGCCTGAGCGATGCTTACCGTATCACCGACAAACAAGAGCGTTACGCTCAGGTTGACGTGATCAAATCTGAAACCATCGCGACGCTGGTTGCCGAAGACGAAACCCTGGACGCCAACGAACTGGGTGAAATCCTGCACGCTATCGAGAAAAACGTCGTTCGTAGCCGCGTACTGGCAGGCGAGCCGCGTATCGATGGCCGCGAAAAAGACATGATCCGTGGTCTGGACGTTCGTACCGGCGTACTGCCGCGTACCCACGGTTCCGCACTGTTTACCCGTGGCGAAACTCAGGCGCTGGTTACCGCGACTCTGGGTACCGCACGCGACGCGCAGAACATCGACGAACTGATGGGCGAGCGCACGGACTCCTTCCTGTTCCACTATAACTTCCCTCCGTACTCCGTAGGCGAAACTGGTATGGTTGGTTCTCCGAAGCGTCGTGAAATCGGTCACGGTCGTCTGGCTAAGCGCGGCGTTCTGGCCGTGATGCCGACAATCGACGAATTCCCGTACACCGTTCGCGTGGTATCTGAAATCACCGAATCCAACGGTTCTTCTTCCATGGCTTCCGTCTGTGGCGCATCTCTGGCGCTGATGGACGCTGGCGTGCCGGTAAAAGCCGCCGTTGCGGGTATCGCAATGGGTCTGGTGAAAGAAGGCGATAACTTCGTCGTACTGTCCGACATTCTGGGTGACGAAGACCACCTTGGCGATATGGACTTCAAAGTTGCGGGTTCTCGCGACGGTATCTCTGCGCTGCAGATGGATATCAAAATTGAAGGTATCACCAAAGAAATCATGCAGGTTGCTCTGAACCAGGCTAAAGGTGCGCGTCTGCACATCCTGGGCGTGATGGAACAGGCGATTAACGCGCCGCGCGGCGACATCTCCGAATTCGCACCGCGTATCCACACCATCAAGATCAACCCGGACAAGATCAAAGACGTTATCGGTAAAGGCGGTTCTGTTATCCGTGCCCTGACCGAAGAAACCGGCACCACCATCGAAATCGAAGATGACGGTACCGTGAAGATCGCAGCGACCGACGGCGACAAAGCGCAGCACGCTATCCGTCGTATCGAAGAGATCACCGCTGAGATCGAAGTTGGCCGTATCTACAATGGTAAAGTGACCCGTATCGTTGACTTTGGCGCATTCGTTGCCATCGGCGGCGGTAAAGAAGGTCTGGTCCACATCTCTCAGATCGCTGACAAGCGTGTTGAGAAAGTGACTGATTACCTGCAGATGGGTCAGGAAGTACCGGTTAAGGTTCTGGAAGTTGACCGTCAGGGCCGCGTACGTCTGAGCATTAAAGAAGCAACTGAGCAGACTCAGCCAGCTAACGCGCCGGAAGCTCCGGCTGCAGAGCAGGGCGAGTAAGGTTGCCGATTGCCCTCCGCTTCGGCGGAGGGTCTATTCCGGGCAGGATGCCTTTTTGCAGCCGGGGAACTGGACGTTCATCCAATCGTTGTCTTCGGGAGTGGGAAATGAAGCCTTTTCTGCGCTGGTGTTTCGTGGCGACAGCTCTCACGCTGGCAGGATGCAGCAACTCTGCCTGGCGTAAGGACGCCGTCCTCGCGGTACCATTGCAACCGACTTTGCAGCAAGAAGTGATTCTGGCGCGCATGGAACAAATTCTTGCCAGTCGGGCTTTAACCGATGACGAACGCGCACAGCTTTTATATGAGCGCGGAGTGTTGTATGATAGTCTCGGTCTGAGGGCACTAGCGCGAAATGATTTTTCACAAGCGCTGGCAATCCGACCCGATATGCCTGAAGTATTCAATTACTTAGGCATTTATTTAACGCAGGCAGGCAATTTTGATGCTGCCTATGAAGCGTTTGATTCTGTACTTGAGCTTGATCCAACTTACAACTACGCGCACTTAAACCGCGGCATCGCTCTGTATTACGGCGGCCGTGCTAAGTTAGCGCAAGATGATCTGCTGGCGTTTTATCAAGACGATCCCAATGATCCTTTCCGCAGTCTGTGGTTATACCTCGCCGAGCGTAAGCTTGATGAGAAGCAGGCGCTTGAAGCACTGAAACAGCGCTTCAACAAGTCGGATAAAGAGCAATGGGGATGGAACATTGTCGAGTTCTACCTTGGCGACATTAGCGAAAAAGAGCTGATGACCCGTCTGAAGGCAGACGCAACGGATAACACCTCGCTCGCTGAGCATCTCAGTGAAACCAACTTCTATTTAGGTAAGTACTACCTAAGTCTGGGGGACAAGGACAGCGCTACGGCACTGTTCAAACTGGCGGTCGCTAACAACGTTCATAACTACGTTGAGCACCGATACGCATTGTTGGAATTATCGCTCTTGGGCCAGGAGCAAGATGACCTGGCAGAATCGGACCAGCAATAGCTGACGAACACACATCAGCCCATTTTTTGATTGCCATCACCTTCGCGGGTGAGGGCGTTGTTGTTCGTTAATACACCTACTTTGAGCCGGTTCACACTTTTCAATGAAAATTACTCTAAATTTTCACGATGAGTTATGTAGACTGGCCGCCATTAATTTTGAGGCACACGTACTACATGGCTGAATTCGAAACCACTTTTGCAGATCTGGGCCTGAAGGCTCCTATCCTTGAAGCGCTTAACGATCTGGGTTACGAAAAACCATCTCCGATCCAGGCTGAGTGCATTCCGCATCTGCTGGACGGCCGCGACGTTCTGGGTATGGCCCAGACCGGTAGCGGTAAGACCGCAGCGTTCTCTTTACCGCTGCTGAACAACATCGATCCTGAGCTTAGAGCACCACAGATTCTGGTGCTGGCGCCGACCCGCGAACTGGCGGTACAGGTTGCTGAAGCAATGACGGAATTCTCTAAACATATGCGCGGCGTAAACGTGGTTGCCCTGTACGGCGGCCAGCGTTATGACGTGCAGCTGCGCGCCCTGCGCCAGGGGCCGCAGATCGTCGTCGGTACCCCGGGTCGTCTGCTGGACCACCTGAAGCGCGGTACGCTGGATCTCTCTAAACTGAGCGGTCTGGTACTGGATGAAGCAGATGAAATGCTGCGCATGGGCTTTATCGAAGACGTAGAAACTATCATGGCGCAGATCCCGGAAGGTCATCAGACCGCTCTGTTCTCCGCCACGATGCCGGAAGCGATTCGTCGCATTACCCGCCGCTTTATGAAAGAGCCGCAGGAAGTGCGCATTCAGTCCAGCGTCACCACGCGCCCGGACATTAGCCAGAGCTACTGGACTGCTTACGGTATGCGTAAAAACGAAGCGCTGGTGCGTTTCCTGGAAGCGGAAGACTTTGATGCGGCGATTATCTTCGTGCGTACCAAAAACGCGACTCTGGAAGTGGCAGAAGCGCTGGAGCGTAGCGGCTATAACAGCGCCGCGCTGAACGGCGATATGAACCAGGCGCTGCGTGAGCAGACTCTGGAGCGCCTGAAAGACGGTCGTCTGGACATCCTGATCGCCACCGACGTTGCGGCCCGCGGCCTTGACGTTGAGCGTATCAGCCTGGTTGTTAACTATGACATCCCGATGGATTCCGAATCTTACGTTCACCGTATCGGCCGTACCGGTCGTGCGGGTCGTGCGGGTCGCGCGCTGCTGTTCGTTGAGAACCGTGAACGTCGCCTGCTGCGTAACATCGAACGTACGATGAAGCTGACGATCCCTGAAGTAGAACTGCCGAACGCGGAACTGCTGGGCAAACGTCGTCTGGAGAAATTCGCCGCTAAAGTTCAGCAGCAGCTGGAAAGCAGCGATCTGGACCAGTATCGTGCGCTGCTGGCTAAAATCCAGCCGACTGCGGAAGGCGAAGAGCTGGACGTAGAAACGCTGGCCGCTGCGCTGCTGAAAATGGCCCAGGGCGAACGTTCTCTGATCGTTCCGCCGGATGCGCCGATGCGTCCTAAGCGTGAGTTCCGCGATCGTGATGACCGTTTCGAACGCCGTGGCGACCGTAATGACCGCGGTCCGCGTGGCGATCGTGAAGATCGTCCGAAGCGTGAGCGTCGTGACGTGGGTGAAATGGAACTGTACCGCATTGAAGTGGGCCGTGATGACGGCGTTGAAGTTCGTCATATCGTTGGCGCGATCGCTAACGAAGGCGACATCAGCAGCCGCTACATCGGCAACATCAAGCTGTTCGGTTCTCACTCCACCATCGAACTGCCGAAAGGTATGCCGGGCGAAGTGCTGCAGCACTTTACTCGTACCCGCATCCTGAACAAGCCGATGAACATGCAGCTGCTGGGCGATGCGCAGCCGCGCACCGAACGTCGTGGCGGCGGCGAGCGTCGTGAAGGCGGTCGTGGCTTCGGCGGCGAGCGTCGTGAAGGTGGCCGTAGCTTCGGTGGCGAACGTCGCGAAGGCGGACGTGGTGAAGGTCGTCGTTTCAGCGGCGAACGTCGTGAAGGCGGCCGCGCGCCGCGTCGTGACGATTCTTCTGCGCCGCGCCGTGATGACTCCGCTGGTCGTCGTCGTTTCGGTGGCGATGCGTAATAAGCGCAATCCGCTAGCGTAAAGTAAATAATACAGCCCCGATCGTCATGATTGGGGCTTTTTTTATTTCTTTTGTACTCGTGTACTGGTACAGTGCGTCATGCTCAACGTGAGCGAAGTATTTTCCACTGGAGATTTCGGCAAATGGCGACACTAACGACTACGGCCACCCGACCGTCTTTATTTGGCGGCGTGGTGATTATCGGCGGCACGATTATTGGCGCAGGCATGTTCTCGCTGCCGGTGGTCATGTCCGGCGCGTGGTTCTTCTGGTCGTTGGCGGCGCTGGTTTTTACCTGGTTCTGCATGCTGCACTCCGGTTTGATGATTCTGGAAGCCAACCTTAACTACCGGATTGGCTCCAGCTTCGACACCATTACCAAAGACCTGCTCGGCAAAGGCTGGAACCTGGTGAACGGCGTGTCGATCGCCTTTGTGCTGTATATCCTGACCTACGCCTATATTTCGGCGAGCGGTTCGATCCTGCACCACACCTTCAGTGAGATGTCGCTGAACGTACCGGCGCGCGCTGCGGGCTTCGGCTTTGCGCTGCTGGTGGCCTTTATCGTCTGGATGAGCACGAAAGCGGTGAGCCGCATGACGGCTATCGTACTGGGCGCTAAGGTGATTACCTTCTTCCTGACCTTCGGCAGCCTGCTGGGGCACGTCGAGCCGACGACGCTGTTTAACGTCGTGGAGAAGAATGCCTCCTATGCGCCATACCTGCTGATGACGCTGCCGTTCTGCCTGGCCTCGTTTGGCTATCACGGTAACGTGCCGAGCCTGATGAAATATTATGGTAAGGATCCACGCACCATTACCCGCTGTCTGATTTACGGTACGCTGCTGGCGCTGGGTCTGTATGTCGTCTGGCTGCTGGTGACGATGGGTAATATCCCTCGTCCGCAGTTTATCGGTATCGCCCAGAAGGGCGGCAACATTGATGTGCTGGTGCAGGCGCTGAGCGGTGTGCTGAATAGCCGCGGTCTGGATCTGCTGCTGGTGGTGTTCTCCAACTTTGCCGTCGCCAGTTCCTTCCTCGGCGTGACGCTGGGGCTGTTCGATTATCTCGCGGATCTGTTTGGCTTTGACGATAGCGCGATGGGACGCTTTAAAACCGCGCTGTTGACCTTTATCCCGCCGATGATTGGCGGGCTGGTGAAACCAGATGGGTTCCTTTATGCCATCGGCTATGCCGGCCTGGCGGCGACGGTATGGGCGGCGATTGTGCCGGCGCTGCTGGCTCGCGCTTCGCGTAAACGCTTCGGCAGCCCACAGTTCCGCGTTTGGGGCGGAAAACCGATGATTGCGCTGATCCTGCTGTTCGGGCTCGGCAACGCGGTGGTGCATTTCCTGTCGAGCTTTAATCTGCTGCCGATTTATCAATAACCGTATTGCCCGGTGGCGTGACGCGCACCGGGCTTACCGCGTTACTAACCTAGCAATTCCTCTTTCACCTGCATCGCTAAATCAAACGAATGCAGGCGTGCCTGGTGGTCGAAGATCTGGCCATTGACCATGATTTCGTCCGCTTCCGTTTCGCGAAGAATCGACGTTAACCCATGGCGAACTTTGGTCTTATCGCCAACCAGCGACATGCTCAATGCCTGCTGTACACCATACTGCTCGGACGCTGACCACAGCTGATGCATATTTTCCACCGGCGGCGGCAACTGCCCGGTTTCACCGCGGCGCAGCTTAACGAACGCCTGCTGCATCGAGGTAAAGAGGAACTCCGCGTCGCGATTACTATCGGCGGCGATAATATTGATGCATACCATCGCGTACGGTTTTTCGAGCCGCGCCGAAGGTTTGAAGTTGCTGCGGTACAGATGCAGAGCCTGGAATAGCATGTCCGGCGCGAAGTGAGAGGCGAAGGCAAACGGCAGACCAAGCTGCGCCGCCAGCTGCGCGCTGTACAGGCTTGAGCCCAGCAGCCACACCGGAATTCGTTCGCCATAGCCGGGAACCGGGCGCACCTGCGGATGAGCATCGCGAGCGTCAAACCAGTCCACCAACTCCGCCACATCGCGCGGGAAATTATCGACATCGCCGCTCATGTGGCGACGCAGCGCGCGCATGGTCGGCTGATCGCTGCCCGGCGCGCGGCCAAGGCCGAGATCGATACGTCCGGGATACAGCGTATTCAGGGTGCCGAACTGTTCGGCGATCACCAGCGGCGAGTGGTTTGGCAACATCACGCCACCGGATCCCAGATGCAGGGTGGTGGTATTGGCGGCAAGATAGCCAATCAACACCGAGGTCGCCGCGCTGGCAATGCCCACCATATTATGGTGCTCAGCCAGCCAATAACGGTGGTAGCCGCGGGATTCCGCCAGTTGGGCGAGAGCGAGAGAATGGGAAAAGGCTTCTTTAGCAGAAGAACCCTGCGGGATCGGCGCCAGATCGAGCACCGAGAACGGAATGGTTTTATCAGTCATAACAGCTCACTTTGTCGACGGTGAATCTTTTAATAGTGCATTAAAAATTAATAACCGTTGTTAACAAAGTGAGCTTTTACACTTCACCTTACGCCTGCAGCTCCAGCCCGGCCAGCCGTTTCCAGTAGCCGTTGCAATCGCTGTTAGCGGTGAGATCCAGCGGCGCAGCGCCATTTTCATTGGCGCGGAAGGCGTCGAGCATGGCGAAGGTCTCGCTACCCATCGGCGACAGGCGCACCATATCCACCAGACCGTGCATCGAGGTTAACTCGTTGCCAAGGTTATAGACGTAGCCGCTCATCGTCTGAATGCCGTTAAGCACAAACACCTGCTGGTTCTCCTGCGACAGCATGCTGCGCCCGGTTGGGTACTTGATGCAGCAGGTTTCGCATTCGTCTTTTGGCCGGTCTTCCGAGCGAGCGGTAAAGCAGCGCGCGGAATAGGCCAGCGGCAGATGGCCGTAGCTCAGCACTTCGACTTCAAACTGGTTGCGAATACCCAGCTCTTCACACTGGGTCAGTAAATTAGCCAGCCAGTCGCGGGAGAGTTCAACCGGCATACACCAGCGCACCATGCCCTGTTTCAGCAGCAGGCGCAGGGTGACGGCGTTGTAGCAGTTCAGCGCATGACCCGCGACGAAGGGCAACTTGCGTTCGGCACAGAGATTGACCACGCCGAGGTCGCTGGCTTCAATCAGGAATTCGCCGTTCTCGACATAGCGCTTCAGCTCGCCCAGTTCGGAGGAGGCCTGCACCAGCGCGAGGGTGGAAAGCACCACCTGCTTGCCGCTACCGGCCAGCGTTTTCGCCATCTCAAGCCAATCGCCGACTTTAGTGGCGCGGCGTTTGCTGCACACCGCTTCGCCCAGATAAATGGTGTCAGCACTACTGTTTGCCGCCTGCTGGTAAAAATCTTCCAGCGTCTCTTTTGGCCAGTAGTACAGCACCGGCCCTAATGAATATTTCATGTTTCTCACTGCCATTTACGGTGATAGGCGCCAAGGGTGGTTTGCGTTCCTTCGGACATCGAACCAAGGGTTTCCATCCATGCGGATTGCGGTACGAAGTTCTGCGGATCGGCTTTACAGCGATCGATCGCCTGACGCCAGACCTTCGCTACCTGGGTGACGTATGCCGGGCTGCGCTGACGGCCTTCGATTTTTACCGAGGCGATATTGGCGGCCATCAGTTCTGGCAACAGCTCCAGGGTATTGAGGCTGGTGGGTTCTTCCAGCGCGTGGTAGCGCTCGCCGTCGACCAGGTAGCGGCCTTTGCATAGCGTCGGATAACCGGCATTTTCGCCATCCTGATAGCGATCGATCAGCACTTCGTTAAGGCGTGACTCCAGCCCCTGCGGCGTTTGCTGCCAGCGGACGAAGCGCGCGGGCGAACAGGCGCCGACGGTATTTGGCGATTCGCCGGTGAGATACGACGAGAGATAGCAGCGGCCTTCCGCCATGATGCATAAGCTACCGAAGGCGAAGACTTCCAGTGGCACCGGCGTGGCGCGGGCTAACTGTTTCACCTGGTGAATGGATAACACCCGCGGCAGTACGACGCGGGCAACGTCAAAGTTGCGGTGATAAAAACGCACCGCCTCTTCGTTAGTGGCGGACGCCTGCACTGAAACGTGACGTTCGATGTGCGGGTAGCGTTCCGCGGCGTACTCCAGCATCGCGATATCGGCGAGGATGAGCGCGTCGGCGCCCAATTGCGCGGCCATATCCACCGCTCGCTGCCAACGGGCATAACCGTCGGGATGGGCGAAGGTGTTAATCGCGATATGTAGCTTACGGCGATGCTGGTGCACAAAGCTGACGGCTTCCTGCAATTTCTTTTCGGTGAAATTAAGGCCGGCAAAGTGGCGGGCATTGGTGTCATCTTTCAGCCCGATATAGACGGCATCGGCGCCGTTTTCGATGGCCGCCTTAAGTGCCGGGAGGTTACCGGCGGGGCAGAGCAGCTCCATAATTTTTCCTGAAAAACGCGGCCGGTCAGGGACGCAAAATGGTTAACGAGCTGGGATTTTAGTTAACCTTCTGGTGACAATTTTTGATTTGAGGCAGTTAAAAGCGTATTGGTGGGCTCAATAGCTGGCGGCCATCATCGCGATTTTGTTGATTTACGCCGCTATGTCGTTTATTTGATATGGCACAATAGCGAAACTATTGCATGCATGGAGTGAAGCTTGTGTTGGATGAACTGCGTTCCCGGCTGGTCCGTTTTGGCCCGTCTTTAATGAGCGTGCCGGTTAAGCTGGCGCCTTTTGCCCTCAAGCGCCAGGTGCTGGAACAAGTATTGAGCTGGCAATTTCGCCAGGCGCTGGCGGATGGAGAACTGGAGTTTCTCGAAGGTCGCTGGTTAAGTATTAATGTGCGCGATATTGGCCTGCTGTGGTATACCTCGGTAGTCGACGGTCGCCTGGTGGTCAGCCAGCAGGCTGACGCCGATGTCAGCTTTAGCGCCGATGCCAGCGATCTGCTGATGATTGCCGCGCGTAAACAGGATCCGGATACGCTATTCTTCCAGCGTCGTCTGGTGATTGAAGGTGATACTGAGCTGGGTCTATACGTGAAGAACCTGATGGATGCCATCGAGCTGGAGCAGATGCCGAAAGCACTGCGCGTCATGCTGCTGCAGATGGCGGATTTTGTCGAAGCAGGCCTGAAGAGCCCGCAGAAACCTGAACAGACATCGGTAGGTGAGGCATGCTGATTCGAGTGGAAATTGGGATTGATGCGCCGGGTATCGACGCGCTGCTGCGCCGTACGTTCGGCAGCGACGCGGAAGCGAAGCTGGTGCACGATCTGCGTGAAGATGGTCTGATCACGCTGGGCTTAGTCGCCACTGACGATGAAGGCCAGGTGGTGGGCTATGTCGCCTTTAGCCCGGTCACCGTCGAAGGTGAAGAGCTGCAGTGGGTAGGGCTGGCGCCATTGGCGGTAGATGAAAGCTATCGCGGCCAGGGTATTGGCCGACAGCTGGTCTACGAAGGGCTGGATTCATTAAATGAATTTGGGTACGCCGCGGTGGTCACGCTGGGCGAGCCGGCGCTGTATGGCCGTTTGGGCTTTGAACCCGCGGCCGCGTTCGATTTACGCTGCCGTTGGCCGGACACCGCGGAAGCCTTCCAGGTGCATCGTCTGGCGGATGACGCGCTGCAGGGCGTACACGGTCTGGTCGAGTACAGCGATCATTTCAATCGCTTCTGAGCCCCTCCAGTAGGGTCTCGAACAAACCATCCCCGGCAACGAGGCGCTCTTTCTGGCGCTTCGTTAGCTGCTTGATGCGATACTCCAGCCGCAGCGCAAGTGAGTGGTCACCAACTTTCTGACTAAACGCCAGCGCCAGTTCTCCTTTGCCGCGCAGTGCTTTCGCTCCTTTGCCTTCCTGATGCTGAAGAAAGCGGCGCGGGACATCGGTGGTAATGCCGGTATACAGGCGGTTATCAGCGGTTCGAATAAGATAGAGAAACCAGCACACGGTAATAACGTCAGTCTGTTAGGGGGTGTGCACCATAGCATAATGGAGAATAAAGATGGATACGCTTGCCGCGATTAGCCGCTGGCTGGGTAAACAGCACGTCATCACCTGGTGCGTCGCGCGTGATGACGAGCTATGGTGCGCCAATGCGTTTTATGTTTACGACCCGGATAACGTCGCTTTTTATCTACTAAGCGACGAAAAAACCCGTCACGGCCAGATGACCGGCGAAGGCGCGAAAGTCGCCGGGACGGTCAACGGCCAGCCAAAGACCGTTGCCTTGATCCGCGGCGTGCAGTTTAAGGGGGAGATCCGCCGCCTTCACGGTGATGAAGAGGCTGAGATGCGCAAGCGCTACGTTAAGCGCTTCCCTGTTGCCCGCATGTTGTCGGCGCCGGTGTGGGAGATCCGTCCCGACGAGCTTAAATTTACCGACAACACGCTGGGTTTTGGCAAAAAGCTATACTGGCTGCGCGACTCAAGCGCCGAGCAGGCGTAGCGCCTCGCGATTGAACGCCGGCAGGTCGTCTGGCGTTCGGCTGGTGACTAACTGATCGTTATCAAGCACCACTTCCTGATCGTAAAACTCACCGCCGGCATTTTTCACGTCGACCACGATGGGTTTAACCGCCGTGAGTTTACGCCCGCGAATGACGCCTGCGCTGATAAGCAGCTGCGGGCCATGGCAGATGGCAAAGACCGGCTTACCGCTATTCACGAAGTCGCGAGTAAAAGTGACGAAGCGCTCATCCCCCCGCAACTGGTCCGGTGAATAGCCGCCTGGCAGCAACAACGCGTCAAACTGCGCCGGCGTCACGTCATCTATTGCTTTGTCGATCGCCACTTCAGCCTCGCCTTGTTTCCCTTTTACCGTTTTTCCTGCCTGTTTCTCAATCGTCACGACCTGATGTCCGGCAAGTTTAAAGGCCTCGGCAGGTGAGGTGAATTCAGAATCTTCGAAGTCGTCGGTGATTAGTACGGCAATCTTTTTACTCATTCTTCCTCCGATCTTTTGGCAGTGAATGAGGCATTTCCATGATGATGGTGGATACTTACCTCGTAAGCTATTAAGCCTGGAACATGTGGGGCAAAGTGCAAGGCAGACAATTCTGCAAAGGAGATTCGATGAGTCAGGTATTATTAACCGGCGCGACTGGTTTGGTTGGTGGGCACTTACTTCGTTTGCTGCAAAGTGAGCCGGGCATTAGCGCGATTACTGCGCCGACTCGCCGCCCACTCCCGCCCGCGGAAGGGGTCTTTAATCCTTACGATCCGCAGTTGACCGATGCACTGGCGCAGGTGGTTGATCCTGTCGATATCGTTTTCTGCTGCCTGGGCACCACGCGACGGGAAGCGGGGAGTAAAGAAGCGTTTGTGCATGCTGACTATACGCTGGTGGTGGATACGGCACTGGTCGGGAAGCGCCTTGGGGCGCAACATATGCTGGTGGTCAGCGCGATGGGCGCCAATGCGCATTCGCCCTTCTTCTATAACCGCGTGAAAGGGGAAATGGAAGAGGCGCTGATGGCGCAGGAGTGGCCGCGGCTGACCATTGCCCGTCCTTCAATGTTGCTGGGGGATCGGGAGCACAAACGCGCCAATGAAACGCTCTTTGCACCGCTATTTCGTTTTCTGCCTGGAGACTGGAAAGCTATTCAGGCTCGCGATGTAGCGACTGCCCTGCTCGCGGAGGCGCTGGCGCCGAGCCATGAAGGCGTCCAGATCCTTACCTCGTCTCAGCTACGGGAGCGCGCTGCCCGGCAGGTGGATTAACCATTTTCAAATTTGGACGGCAGGCGTAGTATTCACCTCCTTATTTGTTATCACTTCTCCCTGGGGAATGCTATGGCTGGTCAGTCTTCATCTCAGGCGGCATCACCATTTCAATGGTGGAAACCCGCGCTGTTCTTTCTCGTCGTTATCGTTGGTCTGTGGTACGTCAAATGGCAGCCGTATTACGGTAAAGCCTTTACGGCCGCGGAAACCCACAGTATCGGTAAATCTATTCTCGCGCAGTCTGATGTAAACCCGCTACAGGCGGCATGGGATTACGCGATGGTTTACTTCCTCGCGGTCTGGAAAGCGGCGGTGCTCGGCGTGCTGCTCGGGTCGCTTATTCAGGTGTTGATCCCACGCGACTGGCTGCTGCGCACGCTTGGGCAATCTCGTTTTCAGGGCACGCTGCTGGGAGCGATTTTTTCGCTACCGGGGATGATGTGTACCTGCTGCGCCGCGCCGGTCGCCGCCGGTATGCGTAAACAGCAGGTGTCGATGGGCGGAGCGCTGGCGTTCTGGATGGGCAACCCGCTGCTGAACCCGGCAACGCTGGTCTTCATGGGCTTCGTGCTAGGTTGGCAGTTTGCTCTGATCAGACTAGTGGCCGGGCTGGCGACGGTGCTAGTGGTGGCGACGCTCGTGCAAAAATGGGTAAAAGAGGCGGCGACGCAGCCGGTGGCGACAGAAGACATTAGCCAACTGCAGCGCGATGAGGGCAGTTTTATCAGCCGCTGGCTGCGCGCGCTGTGGTCGCTGTTCTGGAGTACGATCCCGGTTTACATCCTCGCGGTGCTGGTACTGGGCGCGGCGCGGGTCTGGCTGTTCCCGCACGCTGAGGGCGCGGTCGATAACACGCTGTTCTGGGTGATCGCAATGGCGATAGCCGGTTGCCTGTTCGTTATCCCGACGGCGGCAGAAATCCCGATTGTGCAGACGATGATGCTGGCCGGAATGGGCACCGCGCCGGCGCTGGCGCTGCTGATTACTTTGCCGGCGGTGAGCGTGCCGTCGCTGATTATGTTGCGTAAGGCGTTCCCGGCTAAAGCGCTGTGGCTAACCGGCGGGCTGGTGGCGTTGTGCGGGGCGATCGTTGGCGCGCTGGCGCTAGTGTAATTTTCCGGGGCGGGGCTGTAGCCCCGGCGCCGGATTTTGTGCCGGGTGGCGGCTACGCCTTACCCGGCCTACAGCGTAGTGCTATTGGGTAGCCCGGCTTAGCGAAGCGCCAGCCGGGTTAGATAACGTTTATTTAAGATAGGTAAAGGCGGTGGTGACGCGGCTCACGCCACTAACCCGGCTGGCGATATCCGCCGCTGCGCGGCCTTCACGGTCGGTGACCAGGCCCATCAGGAACACTTCGCTATTTTCGGTCGTCACTTTCACATTCGAAGACTTCACCTGATCGCTACCCAGCAGCTGGGAACGAACTTTGGTGGTGATCCAGGTATCCGACGACGCGGTGCCTAAGCCAATCGGCTGGCCTTGACGTACTTCATTGAAGACTTCGGTAGTCCCTTCAACCCCCATCGCAATTTGTTTGGCGCGAGAGGAGAGATCGGCGGTCGGCGACTGGCCGGTCAGCAGGACTTTGCCCTGATAAGCGGTGACGTTAATACGCGCTTCTTTCTTAATCTGTTCATCTTTCCCTAAGGCGCTGTTAACGCGCAGCTCCAGGGTGCTGTCATCAACC
Source organism: Klebsiella sp. 141203 (assembly GCF_032601985.1). NCBI lineage: Bacteria > Pseudomonadati > Pseudomonadota > Gammaproteobacteria > Enterobacterales > Enterobacteriaceae > Klebsiella > Klebsiella sp. 141203. Next base: position 115,744 of record NZ_JAQIRL010000003.1, read on the forward strand.
TGCGTACCCACCGTACGCGGGTCCGTTGCCGCTTTGGTGCCGACGGCTGCCGTACCGACTACCGCTGCGGCGACGCAGCCCTGTAGCAGTAGCGCAGAAAGCAGGATGGCGAGGGGCGAGAGAGCCTTCATGTGTTCTCCTTATTCGTCCTGGTGTGGAAAAAGCGTGTTATCAATCAAATCGCACAGACAATTGACGGTGAGCATGTGCATTTCCTGGATCCGCGCGCTGCGGTGTGAAGGAATGCGGATTTCAACGTCCTGCTGACCTAACAGGCCAGCCAGCTCGCCGCCGTCGTAACCGGTTAACGCCACGATAGTCATATCGCGGGTGACCGCCGCTTCCACGGCTTTCACGATATCCCGGCTATTTCCGCGCGTAGAAATCGCCAGTAGTACATCGCCGGCGTGTCCCAGCGCGCGCACCTGCTTAGCATAGATTTCATCATGCAGGCGATCGTTGGCGATTGCGGTTAAGACCACATTATCGGTATTTAGTGCAATGGCGGGTAAACCAGGGCGCTCTGTTTCGAAACGATTGATCATGCTGGCAGCAAAATGCTGTGCGTTGGCGGCGGAGGTGCCATTACCACAACAGAGGATTTTGTTGCCGTTAAGCAGCGACTGAACGAGCGTCATTGCCGCGCGCGAGATGGCGTCCGGGAGCGCTTCCGCGGCGGCGATTTGGGTTTGAATGCTTTCGGTAAAGCAGGCTTTAATTCTGTCGAGCACGGGATCCCTTAAATCTGATAATACGCTATTCGCCAAAGGCGTTTTTCAGCCATTGGATGTCGTTGCCGGTGAAGGCTACCACATCGAAACGGCAATCCACAGTATCAAAACTCCCATTCTGTCGGGAGAGCCACAGACGAGCGGCCTTGAGAAGGCGTTGTTGCTTTTGCGGCGTGACGCTGGCGGCGGCATCGCCGTAGCTGGCGCTGCGCCGGTAGCGCACTTCGACGAACACGATAACCGCGCCGTCGCGCATAATAAGGTCGATCTCGCCGCCGCGCTCGCGGGCGTTGGCGGCGATAAAACGCAGTCCATGCCGTTCTAACCACCGACGCGCCTGGCTTTCCCAGGCGTCGCCGGTCTGTTTACTTAGTTGGCTGCGACGATTTGTCCCTGTTGGTACTTGAGCCATGATAACTTCCTGTTTATCACGCAGTCCGGCGTGGCCGTCAGATCGCCCGTATTGCCGTTCAGCTGGTAACCTGGGCTCTGGCGCATTTGCGCGAAATGATTCGCCAGCGACCAGGCATCGGCGCCCATTGCATACAGCCGCGCCAGCGAGTAGTCGTTACGCACGGTGGAGAGCGCCTGCTGCATCAGCGCCGGGTTACTGCCGGCCAGCATCGGGATTTCGCTATATTGCAGGCCTTCCATCTCCAGACGGAAATCCGGGCCAGAGGTGCCTTGCGCGCTACGGGAGCTGGCGTACAGGGTGACGTTGCTCTGGCTGCCGTTGCGCATCGCGATCAGCGGCTTGATATAGCCAATTTGTTCCGGGGTGGCGACGATATAGGCGGCATCGATGCTGCCGCCGCTGCTGACCGGAACGTCGCTTGGGCTGCCGAGCGAGCTATCTACAGATGACGGCAGCGTCGATACCGGGCTGCCGGTCAGTGAGATCCCGCCGCCGTTGACGCCGGATTTCAGCTCCGCTGTCGATCCCAGACGCTGCTGCAGCACCGTACCGCCGCCCAGCTTCAGCCACTCGTCGGCGAAAGCGCTGACCACGCGGTCGCCAAGCGCGCCGCGCGGCACCAGCAGTAACGGCGTTTGTTTGCCCTGATCGTGAATATGACGCGCCGCGTCGCGGGCTTCATCTTCCGGGGAGAGCGCGAAGTAGCACAGGTTCGGGCGGTTCTCGACTTTCCCCGGCTGGTTAAGGGCCAGCACGTTCAGCGAGGTGTTGCTTTTCATCACCTCTTCGACGTTTTCTTTCAATAGCGGGCCGACAACAATGGTCGCGCCGTCCTGCTGTACCTGCGCCAGAAGCTGGCTCATCGGCTGGCTGGTGGTGTCGTAAATTTTCAGCTCAGCGGCAGGATTGGCGGTTGCCGCCACCGCGGGCTGCGGCTGCGCGGCTGGCGCGCTCACCGGTTGTGCTACTGGCTGTGCTGCCGGCGTTGCGGCAACCGGGGCGGGTAGCGGAGCGGCTGCTGGTTTTGCGGCAGGCGCGGCCTGCGTTTCCGCTGGCGCCTGCACCGGTGCGGCCTGGCTGCCGGTGGCGGTGAGATCGCCGACTTCCGCCTGCGAAGGGCTCACCACATCATTATTGCCGGCAACATTCGCCGCCTGGGCGACCTGCGCCGGCACTGCGTTGCCCTGGACCGCTGGGGCGCCATTCTTCGCCGCTTCAAAACCCTGCTGGATAGTGCGGCCGAAAATCGCCGCCTGGCCGTTCAGAGGCAGCAGCAGGGCGATTTTATTGGTCGAGGCCGGTTTATAGTTTTGCATGTTCACCAGCGCGGTGGGCAGCATCTGCGCCCCCGGGTTCTGCGGATAACGGATTTGCCAGTCTTTGACGCCCGCTTTCAGCATCGCCGGATCGTTGCGGTTATCGAACCACATCCGCTGCAGATCCAGCCAGCCCTGCAGCACGTTTTCGTCGGCATTGATCACCAGCGCGTTGGCCTGCTGTGGGGTCATCGCCGTCAGCGCTTTCCACGTGGCGTCGATGTTTTGTTGTTTTTGTTTCGCCTGGCTTAGCAGGGGCTGCTGGGCAATCAGCGCGCGCAGCAGCGCCAGAGAGGGCTGCCCCTGGCTGGCGTCAATTTGCGCCTGCCAGTAGCGCGGCTGCTGATTTTTCTCAAAACTGAGAGGGTCGAGTTTGCTCAGTAATGCCTTCGCGCCCTGGTAATCGCCTTGCGCCAGTTTGACTTCCACCGCCAGCAGCGACTGTTCGCGGGCCTGCGTGCTGTTCAGGTTCGACGGCAGTTGGTTGTACAGGTCGATAGCCTGCTGCTTCTTACCTTCCTGCAGCAGTGCACGAATGGCGAGTAATTGCCAGTTGGTCTTGCTATCATTCGTGCTTTGCTGCATCTGCTGTAGGTAGAAACTGGAGTTGGCCTGCGACGTACCCTGCATAAACGCCGTGCTTTGATCCTGCGTGTGGGTGCCGCAGCCAGCAAAAAGAAGAGTCGCCAGCAATACGGGCAGACAGCGCGCGGGCTTAGAACGAAGAAATGTTGACGGTACCATATGTATCCAGTGATATTTTTTTGGCTCAATGCTCAATATTAAATCGGCAATACGGACGAGACAATGAAACAACACGAATCAGCGGATAATTCTCAGGGGCAACTGTATATTGTGCCCACTCCGATAGGGAATCTGTCTGATATCACGCAGCGCGCACTGGAAGTGTTGCAAGCTGTTGATTTAATTGCTGCTGAGGATACCCGCCATACCGGTTTGCTGCTGCAGCATTTTGCGATTAACGCCCGTTTATTTGCCCTTCACGACCATAACGAGCAGCAAAAGGCCGAAACACTTTTAGCGAAATTAAAAGAAGGACAAAACATCGCGCTGGTGTCCGATGCCGGCACGCCGCTGATTAACGATCCCGGCTACCATCTGGTGCGCACCTGCCGTGAAGCCAATATCCGCGTGGTGCCGCTACCGGGCCCATGTGCCGCGATTGCCGCTCTGAGCGCCGCCGGTTTGCCGTCAGATCGTTTCTGCTACGAAGGTTTCCTGCCGGCGAAATCAAAAGGCCGCCGCGATACCCTGAAGGCGCTGGAAGAAGAACCGCGCACCATTATCTTCTATGAGTCAACGCACCGCCTGGTGGAGAGTCTGGAAGATATCTGCGCGGTTTTGGGCGAATCCCGCTACGTGGTGTTGGCGCGCGAGCTGACCAAAACCTGGGAGTCTATCCACGGCGCGCCGATTGGCGAGCTGGTGGCATGGGTGAAGGAAGACGAAAATCGCCGCAAAGGCGAGATGGTGCTGATCGTCGAAGGTTTTAAGGCCCAGGAAGAGGCACTGCCGGCAGCCGCGCTGCGGACTCTGGCGCTGCTACAGGCGGAACTGCCGTTGAAGAAAGCCGCCGCGCTGGCCGCGGAAATCCACGGCGTGAAGAAGAACGCGCTGTATAAATACGCGCTGGAGCAGCAGGGGGAGTAAGCCTGTCAGGTGTAGCTGAGGACAGCAAGGTGCCCTTCTGATGTTGAAGGGCACCTTGGATTTCATCCTACATGTCGGAATAAATGTCGGAATAAATGTCGGAATAAATGTCGGAATAAAATCGCCGATTCGCGCGCAATTACACGATCTTCAATTCCACCTTCTTGCTATTTAACGCCGCGCGGTCGGCGTCACTGATGCCGTCGTCGGTAATCACGCAGTCAATTTTGTCCATCGGCAGGACCTGGTTAAAGCCCCGGCGATTGAATTTGCTGGCATCGAGCACGGCGATCACTTTATGCGCGGCGGCGGCCATCACGCTGCTGATCGAATAGCCTTCATTAAAGGTGGTGATGCCGTTGGTCGCATCGATACCATCGGCGCCAACGAACATCAGGTCGGCGCAAATCCCCTGCAGCGAACGTTCAGCGATGGTTCCGTGCATTGAATGCGTTTTGTGCCGAACCGTACCGCCGCATACCACCAGCGTAATATCTTTATTTTCCGACAGCGTAAACGCGGCGGGTAGGCTATTGGTGATGACGGTGATATTGGTCATTCGTACCAGCGCCTCGGCTATCAGCAGCGTGGTGCTGCCGCTATCGAGGATCACCGTCATGCCTTCATGGATCATTGCCGCGGCGGCCTGGGCGATGCGCTTTTTCGGATCGCTGGCGAGCTGGTAACGATCTTCCAGTACCACTTCCAGGTTATCACTCTCGGTCAGATCGCTACCCGGGCGGGCGGCACCGCCGTGAAAACGGGTCACCAGGCCTTTCTCTTCCAGCATACGGAGGTCGGCGCGAATGGTGACTTCAGAGATGCCAAAGAGATTCGAAAGGTCTAAAACCAATACGCTGCCCTGCGTATTCACCATATCGACGATTTTGTTCCTTCGTTCAAATGAGTTCATCTTGATTTGCCTGATAATTAACTCAACTTAGTTTAATCGAAGGATAACGAAAGTTGAACGATAATTTTCGAAAGGTAATGTGAGCCAGCGCAGATTGCTGGCTCAAGCGATCAGGAAAGTTTAAGTAGGATTTTACCCTGCATCGGCGCGCCGTTTAGCGCCTGAACTTCGCGAGCAAAACTCTCGGCATCGCCGCGATGAGCTATCAACGGCGCCAACTGCAGGCGTTTTTCCGTCAGCAGGCGGGTTGCTGTTTGCCACTCTTCTCCCGGCCACGGGCCTGAGTAGTTCATCCAACTGCCGACGATATTCAGCTCTTTACGCAGAATTTGCCCGAAGGTGACGGCAGGCAGCGTTAGGTCGTGATGCAGGGTACCGACCAGCGCCAGCTGCGCCCGCGGCCCGGCGGCTTCAATTGCTAATGCGACGGTCTGCGGCGTACCGGCGGTCTCGAGGACGAGCTGATCGAACTGGATTTCCTCCAGCGCCTGTTGAATCGCCTGGCCGCTCATCTCGCGGCTGTTGAACACCCGGCTCGCGCCAAGGGTTTTGGCCAGCTCCAGCTTCTGTGGATTAATGTCGATAGCCGTGACGCTATTGGCTCCTAGCTCGCGGGCGCACTGCAGCGCCAGCAGGCCGATGGTGCCGGCGCCGATAATAATGACGTTTTTACCCTCGCAGCCCTGCGCCAGATGAAAAGCGTGCAGGCCAACGGTTATTGGCTCGATAAACGCGCCGTCATCAATGGGCATCTGATCCGGCAGGCGGAACAGGTTGGCGCGCTTCACCACCACGTATTCGGCGTTGCCGCCCTCGCTGCGGGAGCCGACGAACTGATACTGCTTACATAAAGAAAAATATTCGCGCTGGCACTGCGGACACTGGAAGCAGGGCAGCAGCGGCACGCAGGCAACAGCGTCGCCGGGCTGTAGATCGGTCACCGCCGCGCCGTAGGACTCGACATAGCCGCTGAATTCATGCCCAAGCGTAATAGGGTAGTAGTGCGCGCCTTTTGCGAAAATGCGCGGGATATCGGAGCCGCACAGCCCGGAGCTGACCACTTTGACCAGGACATCGTCTTCCGTTTGCAGCGTGGGGATAGGGTGTTCTTCAACGCAGACGTTCCCCTCAGCATGGATTACCACTGATTTCATACCATTCTCCAGAAATGTTCAGGGGAGCGGCGCTCCCCTAATGCTTAAGATGCGGTTGGATGCTGTTGCGCGGCGGCGCTTTTCTCTGCTTTCTCTACCGCCATGAAGCGGCGGGCGCGACGCCAGGTCAGCAGGACGCCAGCCAGATAGATGATGCCGATAATTGCGAAGCCGACCACGTTCTGCCAGGTGAAGAGCTGGATTAGCAGCCAGGTAATCGGCGAGCCGCCCTGGTCCATCGAAGCCACCATACCGCCCGCTTTTAACGCCCCGGCGTTTGCCGCCAGCTGCGTGTGTAAGCCGATGGTCTGGGTTGCGATCCATAGGGTGATACCCATAATGATGACCCCGGAAATCAGGGTGCGGAACAGGTTGCCCTGATGCACCGCTACCGCCATCGCCACGAAGAAACCAATGGTCGCCAGGTCGCCGAACGGCAGGACCTGGTTGCCTGGAACCACGACGGCGATCAGAATGCTCAGCGGGATGAAAATCAGGCTGGCGGATACCACCGAGGTATGGCCAAGCAGCAGCGCCGGGTCGAGACCAATCAGGAACTCCTGGCCGCCGAATTTAGCCTGCAGACGTTTACGCGCCTGTTTGGCTATCGGGTTGAGGCCATCCATAATGGGTTTGATCACCCGCGGCATCAGCAGCATCACCGCCGCGGTTTTCACCGCCAACTGCAGAATGCCTTTCAGGTCATAACCCGCCAGCGCGCCAATCACCAACCCCATGACGAAACCGACGGTGACCGGTTCGCCGAAGGGGCCGAAGCGTTTCTGGATATCATCGGCGCTAAAGTGAATGCGGTTAAGGCCGGGGATTTTGTCGATGATGGTATCGACGAGCACCGCAATCGGCCCTAAGTACGCCGAACTGCCGTGCGGTATCGCGATGCCATCAAGGCCGAAGAAATCGCGGGTATCCCTGGCAAACCAGTCACCCAGTTTGTAAACGAAGGCGGCATGAACCACGACGCCGAGAATCCCTATCCAGTAGGAACCGGTCGCGATATGCAGCATCGCGCCGGTAAAGGTCATATGCCAGATGTTCCAGATATCGACGTTCACCACGCGGGTCATGCGGGTGACCAGCATGACGATATTGACCACGATGGCGACCGGAATGGCTACCAGCGCGATTTGCGACGCCCAGGTCATCGGCGATGACCCCGGCCAGCCGATATCAATCACGTGAAGGTTAATCTGGAAATGCTCCGCCATCGCCTTTGCCGCCGGGCCGATGGAGTCGAGCATCAGGCCAATAACTAGGCCAATGCCGACAAAACCGATCCCGATGTGCAGACCGGATTTGAAACAGTCCCCGAGCTTCATCCCCAGCAGTTTGGAGAAGATAATGATCACGATCGGCAGCATCACCGTCGGACCAAGATCGAGGATATAACGCATGATTTCGCTGAACATGGCGTTTACTCCGCGAGGATGCCGAGGATTTTCTGCTGTAAGGCTTCAATGCCGACGCCGGAGACAAACGGCATGCCGTGAACCACTGGAATATCGCCGAAGGCGCGGTCCACGCGGGCGGTGGTGCAGATAAGGTCCGCGCCGTCCATGTAGGTTTCGATTTCATTGACTCGGCACTGCACCAGATCCAACTCAATGTTGTGGTCTGCGCACAGCTCTTTAATCTCTTCTGCGGCCATCGTGGAGGTGGCGACGGCGCCGCCGCAGGCGACGATTACTTTGCGTTTCATAGGGTACCCCTTTTATTATCAGTATGTTATGAAGCCTGGGCGCTAAGCTCGGGCTCAAGGATAAATTGCTGGAACAGCACCGGTAACTGCTCGTCGGAAGCGGAGAGCAGAACCTCCAGCGTGTTTGGATTTTGTAGCTCACTAAATAACCGGCGCAGCAGCTTCAGCTGTGCCGCCGGGTTTTCAACAATCAGCGCGATGATAAGCGAAACGTCGATATCGCCATCGTCATCAGCGCGCTGAAAAGGGACCGGCGCGTCCGGGCGAATCAGGTAAATCGCTGGTGACTTCGCGTGCATGGCTTCGCAATGGGGAATGGCCACGGCGTGTTGCTCCAGCGCGATGCCGGTCGGAAAAGTTGCTTCGCGTTCGAGCAGGGCTGCCGGATAGCTATCATGCACAACACCTCGCGCCAGCATCTCCGCGCCAATATGCTCCAGCGCCTGCTGGCTGGAGCTGAAATGAATGCCGGTACGAACAAACAATTGACTCATAGATCCTCTTTATTTCACGCGGTTTCAGAAGAACAGCCGTAGCGGTAGGCGCGCAGAACATCCTGGATTTTGTCGAGGATGAGCTCGTGCGGCACGGCGTTCAGTTCATTCAGCGACAGTCGTTCAAACTGCACCGGCATATATTGGCTGATAAGCCCCAGCGGCAGCTTAGCGTCGGTCAGGTTCGCGATAAGTTTCTCAACGCTCTGCCGAATACGCGGATGCGGCCAGTAGTAACGGATACGGTCGGAAAGGCTAAAGTGGATATCGACCATCGCCTGACTCCAGGTCGGGCGATAGTATTTTTTCCAGTAGCCCGGTTCGTTGAGCATCACCTCGTCGATCACTTCCATCACTCGGCTACGGGACTCGGGCGCGATGAGCTCATTTTCCATCTGTGCGAGAGCGAAAATGGCTTCGCGCAGGGCAAAGGTGAGCGCCGGGCCGACTTTCAGAATGGCGAAGTGGTCGCGGACCAGCGCGCGGTAGGCCTGGCGGGATTGGTAGTCGGTGGAGTGGGCTTCGTACACCATCGGGGTATTTTCGATCCACGTGGACAGCGCTTTCGCTTCCTTCGGTTGGTAATGGATGATTTGCGTGTGGTCGAACTCCACGCCCGGCTGCACGACGATGGCGATGACGCGCTTCAGCGCGGCGTCGAGCCCCAGCTTGCGGAACGCCGCTTCATGGGTTTCGAGGGTGGCGGCGGCATCCTGCGCCCGGGTGACATGTACGCTGCCGATGGTGCTGGCTTCGCCGCCGGGAACCGGTACTTCTGTTCCGATAACGTAGGTCAACTGGCGCTTTTGTTCATCGCTGGCGGTCTCTTCAGCAGCCTGACAGAGGCGGGCGGCGCGCTCTGCCACCACGCTTGGGTTCAACGGTATCGGGTCGTCGGCGCAGGACATTGATGCATCCAGGTGGATCTTACTAAAGCCTGCGGCGACATAGGCTTTGATAAGGTCGATGGATTTTTTCATCGCGTCGGCAGCCGGTTCGTCTTGCCAGCAGTTTGGGCCCAGATGATCGCCGCCAAGAATAATGCGTTCTGCCGGGAAACCGACGGTGTGGGCGATGTTGTAGACGAAGTCGCGGAAATCGGCCGGCTGCATACCGGTATAGCCGCCAAACTGGTTGACCTGGTTTGATGTTGCTTCAATCAGCACTTTGTTGTTGGTCGGCAGATCGAAACGTAACGCCGCTTCGATAACCAGCGGATGGGCTGAACAAACTGAGCAGATGCCGATGTGTTCGCCGGACTTATGGCGAGAGATAATATCTTTCATTTACAACCTCCGTTTTCTTTCGAATATATTCGTTATGTTTTGTTTTGGTCGCAAATGTCTTTGTTTTGAATTGTGATCTGTATCGATAAATTGCTGTGCAAGCGTTGAACAGGGTGTCTTACTGGCAAAAAAAACGCCCTGACCAACACGGCAGAGCGTTTTTAATTAATTGAAAATTAACTGAATAACCGGGACAGCCAGCTGCGTTTGCTTTTTTCTGCCGCCTGAGAGACCTGCTGCGGTTGGGCGGCGATCTCGCCGAGCCCGGCGTTAAAGGCGTCGCCAATTGCTTTCAGCGCCTGATGCGCATCGCTGCCGCTGGCCATAAAGTGCAGACGATGACCCTGTTTGGCGCCAAGCGATACGACGCGCATCAGATTTTTGGCATCGACAATTGACGATCGAGTATCGAGGTTTTCGACCTGGATTTGCGACTGCCACTGCTTGACGGCTTTCACCAGTACCGCGCTGGGCCGGGCATGCAGGCCGTGCGGATTGCGCAGCGTAAAGATTGCCTCTTCATCAAAGCGCGGCGGCGGTTCCGGTTCTTCGCCTTGCGCCGGCGCGATATCGCCGGCAAGTATCTCCAGCACCGCCTGCGGAGTATCGGCCCGCGACAGTGCGGCGGGCACCCGATCGTCGCCTAGCGCATGAGTGAGCTGGCGTAAGATATCGAGATGTTCGTTGTCCTGTGCGGCGATACCAACAATCAAATAGGCGGTTTGCCCTTCGCCCCAGTCCACCCCCTGCGGACAGGCTAGCACCTTCACACCGGTTCTTAGCACCGCATCGCGGCTTTGCGGCGTGCCGTGAGGAATGGCGATGCCGTTGCCCAGATAGGTACTGATTTGCCCCTCGCGTTCGCGCATTCCCTCCAGATAGGCCATCTGTGTATGCCCGGCTGCGGTCAGGGAACCGACCACGCGCTGTAGCGCTTCATCTTTCGTTTTGACCTGATGGTCGAAATGAATGTCTGCGGAAGTCAGCTGCATAGTTCGCTCCTTATTTAATGGCGCCGGCAAGCGCCGTCGCTTCCTGAGTGCGTTTTTGCCACAACCGCCAGCATCCCAGCATGAGCGCGCCGCAGGCGGAGCCGGTAAGAATGCACAGCACCCACACCAGCGGTTTGCTGACCAGCGGTAGGATCAAGAAGCCGCCGTGCGGCGCCGGGACCTGAATATGTAGGCTGTAGCTGAGGACGGCCGAGATTGAAGAGGCGATCATCATCATCGGGATCACCCGTAGCGGATCCTTAGCGGCAAAGGGAATCGCGCCTTCGGTGATGTGCGTGCAGCCGAGGATATAGTTCACCATCCCGGCGGCGCGCTCTTCTTCGCTAAAGCCTTTCGGGAAGAACGTGGTTGCCAGCGCAATCACCAGCGGCGGGGTAATGCAGGCAGCGGAGACGCCGGCCATAAAGAAATAGTTGCCCTGTCCTAGCAAGAGCGTTCCGGTGACGTAGGCCGCTTTATTGACCGGGCCGCCGAAGTCGAATGAACACATTGCCCCGACCACAATCCCCAGCAGAATGGGATTGGCTTCTTGCAGAGAGCTAAGCCAGTTCATCATGCCGTTGTTGATCGCCGCCACCGGTTGGCCAAGTAGCACCATCATCACGCCAATCACCAGTACGCCAATCAGCGGCATAATAAAGATCGACTTTAGTCCTTCGTACTGACGCGGCAGGCCGTCGAGCAGGCGGCGGATAAGTAGCATAAAGTAACCGGCGGCGAAACCGGCGATGATCCCGCCGAGGAACCCGGCGCCGGTGGCGTTTGCCAGCAGGCCGCCGACAAACCCGGCGACCATCCCCGGACGGCCGGAAATGGACCAGGCAATGTAGGCCGTGAACACCGGTACCATGATCGAGAACGCCTGCTGGCCGACTTTCATCAGGGTGGCGGCAATCACGTTGTACTGCGCTGAATTTGGATCGGCGGAGTAGATACCCCACAGGAAAGAAATGGCGATTAAGATCCCGCCGGCCACCACGAAGGGCAGCATATTGGAAACACCGCTCATCAGATGTTTATAAATCTGCCGGCCGAATGATTCCTGCTCATATTTCTCCGCAGGATCCGCTGTAGCGGAGATCCCCTGACGGCGTTGCGCCTGGCCGCTGACGACTTTATTAATTAATTCTGCCGGATGATGAATGGCCTCTTTAACCGGCACTTCGATGACCGGCAAACCATTAAAACGTTCGGCATTAACATCTTTATCGGCAGCGATAATAACACCATAAATATCTTTCAGATCTTCCGGTGTAATGACATTTTCTACCCCGGAAGCGCCGTTGGTTTCAACTTTGATCTCAACGTTTAATTTTTTTGCTGCGGTCTTTAAGGCTTCTTCAGCCATAAATGTATGGGCAATACCTGTAGGGCAGCCGGTAACGGCAATAATCTTTTTCATAATCGGACCTTTATAATTGGACGATCTGAAGTTGTTGTAATAATTCTTGTGTACGGTTTAATTTGCCAAGCCCGGCGGAGGCGGCAACATCGGCGCCGGTGGCGCTGGCCAGCGCCAGAGCGGGAACGACATCATCTTCGTTAAGCCATTTACTCAGGAATGCTCCCAGCGCGGCATCGCCGGCGCAGGCCGAGCTAACCAGTTTGATTTTCGGCGCCGAGCAGAACCACAGTTGCTCGCCGTTTGAAAAGTAGAGCCCCTGCGCGCCCAGGGTGAGCAGCACGTTTCGGGCCCCGAGCTGGTGGAGCGTGCGCATTGCGTCATGTACCTGCTGCGGGCTGCCGACGTCGAGATCGAAGATCTCTTTGAGTTCGTCGTCATTGGGTTTAATCAATAGCGGGCGTAGCTCGAGCAACTGCCGCAGCGCCGGGTGGCTGATATCTAAAATAACTTCACAGCCTTTTTGCTGACACAAGGCCATTATTTCGCTATAGAACCGGCTTTCAATTCCCGGCGGCAAACTGCCGCTGATTACCAAATAATCACCGGGTTCGACGCACTGTAAATGATGAATAATTTGCTCTTTGCCTTCATCATTAATACGAGAGCCGGGATTTACTAACTTATATTCTTCGTGTCCGTCATTAATAAAAACATTAATACGGGTGGGTTCGGCGACCCATGCCGGAGTCACTTTAATATGCTGTCTGCGCAGCTCTTCGACTATATAGCGGCCAGTAAAACCGCCAAATATCCCCATGACGTGGGTGGGCTGTAGGTAATGATCTAATACCAGCGAAACGTTCACCCCTTTGCCATTTGGGCAATATTCCGTCTGCCGGGTGCGGTTGACGGCCGCAGGCCGAAGCGGATCGCAAAAGATATTCATATCGATCGCGGTATTCAGTGTCAGGGTATGGATCACGACATTGCTCCTTCGATCCGCGGATTATAGTTGCCCTTCGCAGCCACAAACGTGAATCACTTTGCGGACAACCTCTTTCATTGCCGCTTTCGCCGGCGTCATATAGTGACGCGGATCGTTGGCGCCCGGATTTTCCAGGAAGTAGGTTTTCAACGCATCAGAGAAGGCGATTTTCAGTTCGGTGGCGACGTTGACTTTGCAGACGCCCAGAGAAATGGCGCGGCGAATATCGCTATCCGGGAGGCCAGAAGCGCCGTGCAGTACCAGCGGAACGTCAACGCAGTCGCGGATGGCGGCCAGGCGGTCAAAATCAAGTTTCGGTTCGGCGGTGTAGAGCCCGTGCGCGGTGCCGATGGCGACGGCCAGCGAATCAATACCGGTACGGGCGACGAATTCACGGGCCTGTTCCGGGTTGGTATAGAGCGCATCTTTGGCATCAACCACCAGATCGTCTTCCACGCCCCCCAGTCGGCCCAGCTCGGCTTCCACGCTGGCATCGTAGCGATGACTTAATTCCACCACGCTTTTCACCAGCGCTACGTTTTCTTCGAACGGTGAATGAGATCCATCGATCATGACTGAGCGAATGCCCGCCTGAACTTTGTGCGTGATGTCGACCAGATCCTCGTGATGATCGAGGTGCAGGGCGAGCGGGAGATCCCATATTTTCGCCAGATCGCGGGCGATCGCCACCACATTGCCGGTGCCGGCATAGCTGTAGGTTCCCGGCGTGCCGGCGAGGATCAGCGGCGAGCGGAGCTCTGCTGCCGTTTCCACCACCACCTGCATGGTTTCAAGGTTATGAATATTGAAAGCGGGGACTGCGTAACCATGACGCTGGGCCTTTAACAACATGTTTTTACTGGAAATGATGTACATTCTAACCCTCTATTTTCAATTTGTAAGTAATTGGTTCAATTAAACCTTCAATTTGAAAGTAATGTAACGATCGTTTCCGCGTTTAGGTGTGATCCATCGCACACAATGGGGAATTGATTTTTAAAATGAAAGTTAATAATCTTTTTTATGTTTCTTTTTTAAAATATAAATGAAGCGATAGGGTGTTGTTATCTATTTGAATTTTATTGTCTTTATTGATTTTTCTTCACGGGGATAACTGGCGTGGTTTGACATTACGATGGGGAAATTTAAAAATGAAAGTTATTCCAGGAGAAAATAAAAAGGCATAACCCGTGGCAAAACCGTCAACCAGCCTGCTGAAAAGGCGCTTGGACATCGCGGAGATCGTTCGTAAGAACGGCGAGATTAAAGTCGACGATCTGGCTGAAATGCTGGCCGTTTCCGGAGTGACAATTCGTAACGATCTTAACTATCTGGAGCAGCAGGGGTATCTGAAGCGTTCATTCGGCGGGGCGATTTACACGGCTCAGGCCGGCACGCCGGTCGCTACGGTTCGCGACGCTCCACAGGTGACGGACAAAGCGCTGGAAACGGAAATGGCGCGTCAGGTGGCGGTGCAAATTGAAGATAGCGAAACGCTATTTTTAGGCCAGGGTTCCATTTTGCGTAAAGTGATCCCGTTTCTGGCTAACAGTGAGGAACTTTGCCTGCTGCTTAACGATCTGGCCCACGTTGCGCTGGCGCAGGAGTTCCTGAATGGGGAAACGGTGCTGCTCGGCGGCGTGCTTGGCGGCAACGGGCAGATAGTCGAAGGTGATTTGGCGCTGAAAGCGTTAGGCCATTATCGGCCATCACGTGCGCTGATTGCGGTTGATCACGTCGCTGAAGACGGCACCCTGAGCGTACGCAACGAAACTAGCGCTCGCCTGCTGAGCGAAGTCGTGGCGCAGAGCGAGCGGGTTATCGCGGTTGTTGCTTCCCGTCCGGTCTATGGTGAAAAACGCTATGCCATCGGCGAACTTCAGCAAATGAGTAGCGTGGTGACGCCGCAGGTTGTCGCCGCGGAATATCATGCCCGTTTCCTCGCCGCGGGTTTAACTAACAGCTACACCAACAATGAATGCCTGACATGGCTCAACACGGCTTTGCAGAAGACAAACCAGGAGCGGTGATGAACGTAACCATTTGCACCATCGGCGAGCTGCTGGTGGAATTTCTCGCCAAGGAAGAAAATCAGGGATTTTCCCGCCCCGGTGAATTTTGGGGTCCCTATCCCAGCGGCGCGCCGGCAATTTTCGCCGATCAGGTGGCGAAGCTGGGTTTTGGCTCCGTGCTGTTTAGCTGTGTCGGTAGCGACGCATTTGGCGAAATGAATATTGCGCGGCTGGAGAAAGATGGCGTTAACGTTAACGGCATTGCCATGCTGCATAAAGCGACGACCGGCAGCGCGTTCGTCAGCTATCGTAGCCAGGCGCAGCGCGATTTTATTTTTAATATGCCTAACAGCGCCTGCGGATTACTGACCGCGGACCACATCGACGAGGGGCTGCTTAACCAGTGCCAGCACTTCCACATTATGGGGTCATCGCTGTTCTCATTTCGCATTATCGATGCGATGCGTAAAGCGATTGAAAACATTAAAGCGCGCAACGGCACGGTGTCGTTCGATCCTAATATTCGCAAAGAGATGCTGAATATTCCCGAGATGTCGCAGGCGTTTGAATACATTCTCGATTACACCGATATCTTTCTACCAAGCGACGGTGAACTGGACTACTTTGGCCTGAATCCGGGGCGAAATGAGCAGGTGCTGGTTGATAAGCTGCTGAAACGCGGTGTTAAACACGTGGTGATTAAACGCGGCCCGCGTGGCGCGAGCTACTTTAGCGCCGCTGAAACACACCACGTCGCCGGCTTTAACGTGCCGGTTGTCGATCCGACTGGCGCAGGCGACTGTTTCGGCGCGACCTTCGTTAGCCTGTTCCTCAGCGGCGCCTCGCCGCAGGAAGCGCTGAAATGGGCAAACGCCAGCGGTTCACTGGCGATCGGTCAGCGTGGCCCCATGGAAGGCACTTCGACGCAGGCGCAAATCAAAAACTTTTTGGCAGCGCAACACAACTAATAATAAGCCCGGATTTTCCGGGCTTATTATTATAGTTGGACGGGGGCATATCACGTCACCGGCGCCGGGTTAAACACCGCCAGCTGGTTATGCAGACCCCATTGATCGGAGAAGGTTTTCTTACGTCCGCTGGCGACGTCGAGAATGAACTCGAACAGTTTCAGCCCGACATCCTCAATCGTCTCTTCGCCGGTTGCGATGGTACCGGCATTGATGTCCATTAAGTCATACCAGCGGTTGGCAAGCTCGGTACGGGTCGCCATTTTAATCACCGGGACCGCCATCAGCCCGTAAGGGGTGCCGCGCCCGGTGGTGAACACCTGAACGGTAATGCCGGAAGCCACCTGTTGAGTGCCGCAGACAAAATCGCTGGCCGGCGTCGCCGCATAGATAAGCCCGCGTTTCGTCGGGCGCTGACCCGGCGAAAGGACTTCGACGATGGCGCTTTTGCCTGATTTGGCAATCGAACCCAATGCTTTTTCCACTACGTTCGCCAGACCGCCTTTCTTATTGCCCGGTGACGGGTTGGCGCTGCGGTCGGTTTTCCCCAGCTCCAGATAGTTATCATACCAGGCCATCTCTTCCAGCAGGCGCTTGCCAACTTCTTCGTTGATGGCTCGCGGGGTTAACAGATGGATAGCATCGCGTACCTCGGTCACTTCCGAGAACATCACCGTCGCGCCGCAGCGTACCAGCAGATCGGAGGCATAGCCCACAGCCGGGTTGGCGGTCACGCCGGAGAAGGCGTCGCTGCCGCCGCACTGCATACCGACGACTAATTCCGAAGCCGGGCAGGTTTCACGCTGGCGGGCGTTTAGCTTCGCCAGGTGGCGCTCGGCAACCTGCAGGATATCATCGACCATCGATTTAAAACCGACATGCTGTTCATCCTGCAAGCGCACTACGCTTGCGCTATCGACGGCGATCGGCTGCACGTCTTCGGTTCCCTGCAGCAGACGTTCCGGCTGCAGCTTTTCACAGCCAAGACCAACCACCATTACCTCGCCGCCAAAGTTGGGGTTCAGCGCGATATTGTGGATGGTGCGAATCGGCACGATGGCCGCCGGGGCGTTAATCGCCACGCCGCAGCCGTAGAGGTGGTTTAATCCCACCACGCCATCGACATTGGGGTATTTCGGCAGCAGGTCGCGTTCAATGATCTTGACCACATAATCCACCACGCCGGCGACGCAGTGCACGCTGGTGCTGATCCCCAGCAAATTCTTGGTTCCCACGCTGCCATCGGCATTGCGATACCCTTCAAAGGTGTATCCTTCCAGCGGCGGTAGCGGCTCGGGGACTTTAGTCGCCAGCGGTAGGGTGTTCAGCGGTGGGGCGGTCGGCAGTTCGACCAACGACTCATCAATCCAGCTTCCCTTTGGTATATCGCGAACGGCGAAGCCAATCACTTCGCCATAGCGGATGATTTCACCATGGGCAGGAATATCGACAAGAGCGACTTTATGGCCTTGCGGGATATGTTCAACGAGGGTCAGGCCATCCGGAAAACGCGTTCCGGCGGTTAAACCGCGATCGTTAACAATAATTGCCACATTATCAGTAGGGTGTACTTTTATATAAAACGCCGTCGGCGACTGTTGTCGAATTTCAATGTCAGCCATTGTCCAGTGCTCTCCAAACCGGTGCTAATAATAAAATAAAACGCTAATTAAATTTCTGCTTAGCAGAATGATGAAATAAAGAATGTCAGGAGTTATCGCGTTAGGATGTGATCTACGTCACTCCTTGCCGCGCCGGCCATGACACATAGATGAGTAATCCTGAGAACTGTGGATTAGCGCCCATGGCCTATGGCATTTGCATAACTAAAATGATTATTTAGGCATTTATATTGTGATTATGCATAGTGTCTGGTGGCGGAGGGCTGATTATACTGAGCCATGTTTTTGAGGAATCTGATATGTGAATAGATAGCTTAAAATAAATAGCTCGCTGAAAATAATAAAAGGTGTTCTGTGTCAGATGAATATTTAAATGATTCTGCATTGGGCCACAGAAAAGGAGTACCAGCCCGCTATTTAACTCTGCTAATTATATTGGTGATTGGCGAGATGAAACGTATAGAGCAACAGAAGTAAGCAACGATTAACCCAAGGTAAAAATCATGGATAACGCAATTTTCCCGAACAAGTTCAAAGCCGCGTTGGCGGCCCACCAGGTACAAATTGGCTGCTGGTGCGCCCTGGCGAATCCGATTAGCACCGAGGTATTAGGACTTGCTGGTTTCGACTGGCTGGTGCTTGACGCGGAGCATGCGCCGAATGATGTGACCACGCTTATCCCGCAACTGATGGCGTTGAAGGGCAGCCACAGCGCGCCGGTTGTGCGCGTGCCGACCAATGAACCGATTATCATCAAGCGCATGCTGGACATCGGTTTCTATAACTTCCTGGTGCCGTTTGTCGAAACCGCTGAACAGGCGGCGCAGGCGGTGGCATCAACCCGCTATCCGCCGGAAGGGATCCGCGGTGTTTCGGTTTCTCATCGCGGCAATATGTTCGGCACCGTGCCGGACTACTTCGCTCAGTCCAACAAGAATATCTCCATTCTGGTGCAGATTGAGAGCCAGACCGGGGTGGATAACGTTGATGCTATCGCTGCGACCGATGGCGTTGATGGCCTGTTCGTCGGTCCGAGCGATCTTGCCGCGGCGTTGGGCCATCTGGGTAACGCCGCCCATCCTGAGGTTCAGCGTGCTATCCAGCATATTTTCTCCAGCGCGAAGAAACACGGTAAGCCGAGCGGCATTCTTGCACCGGTAGAAGCCGATGCGCGTCGCTATCTGGAGTGGGGCGCGACCTTCGTCGCCGTCGGTAGCGATTTAGGCGTCTTCCGTTCAGCAACCCAGAAACTTGCTGATTCTTTTAAAAAATAATCACCAGGATTAAGAGAGAATATTATGACAATCAAAGTGGGTTTTATTGGCCTTGGCATCATGGGCAAGCCGATGAGCAAAAATTTGCTGAAGGCGGGTTATTCGCTGGTGGTATCCGACCGTAACCCTGAAGCTATTGCTGACGTGATTGCCGCGGGCGCAGAGACCGCGAGCACGGCGAAGGCCATTGCTGAGCAGTGCGATGTCATTATTACCATGCTGCCAAACTCTCCGCACGTGAAAGACGTTGCGCTGGGTGAAAACGGCATTATCGAAGGCGCGAAACCAGGCACCGTGGTGATCGATATGAGCTCCATCGCGCCGCTGGCGAGCCGCGAAATCAGTGAAGCGCTGAAGGCCAAAGGCATCGATATGCTGGACGCGCCGGTAAGCGGCGGCGAACCCAAAGCGATCGACGGCACCCTGTCGGTGATGGTTGGCGGTGACAAGGCGATTTTCGATAAATATTACGACCTGATGAAAGCGATGGCGGGATCCGTGGTGCATACCGGCGATATTGGCGCAGGCAACGTCACCAAGTTGGCCAACCAGGTGATTGTGGCGCTGAACATCGCGGCAATGTCGGAAGCGTTAACCCTGGCCACCAAAGCCGGTGTTAACCCGGACCTGGTGTATCAGGCGATTCGCGGCGGCCTGGCGGGCAGCACAGTACTCGACGCTAAAGCGCCGATGGTGATGGATCGCAACTTCAAGCCGGGCTTCCGCATCGATCTGCATATTAAAGATCTGGCCAATGCGCTGGATACTTCTCACGGCGTCGGCGCCCAGCTACCGCTGACGGCGGCGGTGATGGAGATGATGCAGGCGCTGCGGGCGGATGGCCTGGGCACCGCTGACCATAGCGCTCTGGCGTGTTACTACGAAAAACTGGCGAAAGTGGAAGTCACTCGCTAACAAGATGGGCGTGTTCCTGCGCCCTGTTATGCTTACTTTTAGCAGCGCCTTCAGGCTACATCACCACGAACATTTTCTTCGTCCCAGACTCTTATAAACAAAGCCTTTCTGCCGGCGAGGGAAGGGTAAAAGCCATGATTGCCGCGAGGCTGGCGAGCGGAATGCGCTGTGCGGGGTGACAAAGGCGCGCGAACCCTCTATACTTCGCGCCGAAGCTGACCAGACAGTCGCCGCTTCGTCGTCGTCCTCTTAGGGGGAGACGGGCGGAGGGGAGGAAAGTCCGGGCTCCATAGGGCAAGGTGCCAGGTAACGCCTGGGGGGTGTCACAGCCCACGACCAGTGCAACAGAGAGCAAACCGCCGATGGCCCGCGCAAGCGGGATCAGGTAAGGGTGAAAGGGTGCGGTAAGAGCGCACCGCGCGGCTGGTAACAGTCCGCGGCACGGTAAACTCCACCCGGAGCAAGGCCAAATAGGGGTTCATAAGGTACGGCCCGTACTGAACCCGGGTAGGCTGCTTGAGCCAGTGAGCGATTGCTGGCCTAGATGAATGACTGTCCACGACAGAACCCGGCTTATCGGTCAGTTTCACCTATTTAATGTAAAAACCCCGCTCCGGCGGGGTTTTTGCTATCCGGAGGGTGGAACAAAGATGAATGACTGTCCACGACGCTATACCAGAAAGAAAGCGGCTTATCGGTCAGTTTCACCTTTTTACTATCTGGAACTCAATCCCATTACGTTTTTTTGATTTCAGCCCATTACAAACCTGTATTACTGGATATCCACTTTTAAACAGCTTTCTGGCTGCATTGCAGGCCGCGCTCGTTGATACTGTCACGCTTTGAAAATGTATCTTCTATTCATTAATCTCAATCCCTCATTTGCAGCGGTCATCATTCAGCTTAATGGATAGCAGGTTTTAGGTATTATCCAGACAGGGCGGTGGACGTGAAAAATGTAGTGTTATTCCCCCAAATCAAAGCGGCGCTCGCCTGGCTTGTCGGCCATGGCGATACAATTATGCAGTTTGCGTGGAATATCGCGGCGGCGCTAATCATTTTGTTTGTTGGTAAGCTGATTTCGAAACTACTCGGCAAAACTCTCGAGAAAATTCTGCTGCGACGCAACGTAGATGCGACAATCGTCCACTTCTTCGCCGCGCTGGTGCGCTATATCACCATGGCTTTTGCGATTATCGCCGCGTTAGGCCGGGTAGGGATTGAAACCTCATCCATTATCGCCGTCCTTGGCGCGGCAGGTCTGGCCATTGGCCTGGCGCTGCAGGGCTCGCTGTCAAATTTTGCCGCAGGCGTATTGCTGGTGACGTTACGCCCCTTCCGCGCGGGTAACTTTGTGCAGGTGGGGGCGGTATCCGGTCTGGTACAATCGGTACATGTTTTTTCCACCACACTGCTGACTGTGGATAATAAAGAAGTCATTATCCCGAACGGTAAAATTATTGCCGATAGCATCGTTAACTATTCCCGCCATCCCTATCGCCGCATCGATCTCACGCTTGGGGTGGCATGTCATAGCCAAATATCACACGTTAAACAGGTGATCCAGACGCTTATCGATAATGAAAAGCGCATCGATCGTTCTCGCGGTACCACGGTTCGCCTGATCGAGTTGGCTCCTGGTTCGCTTAATTTTACCATTCGCGTATGGGTAAAAAATGCGGAGTATTGGGATACCTATTTTGATTTTCTGGAAAATATCAAAAATGCGCTCGATGAAAATAAAATCATGCTGGCTGCGCCGCGCATGGATATTAATTTAACGTCGCCGGATTTAGTGCGTATTCAATAAGCAAGAAGAATTTTATATTTCAGATAATTCATTTGGTGAATGTATTATCTGAATATTTACACTGGTGAACATGCTTTTTTACACATCGTCATTATTGTTCAGGGAATAATAGAGCGTCTTATCACTACGTACTTATTCAGGATAACAAGATGAACAAACTTTCTCGGATGGTATTAATGACGGCTGCAGCCGCGGGATTCTCCATGGCGGCACAGGCTGCTGAGGTTAACGCCGCTCCGGCGCCGGCTCAGGATCCTATCGTTCAGCATTTAAAATTGAGCCAGGATCAGGTCGCTAAAATTAAGAGCCTGCATCAGGAAATGGAAAAGAACGTCCAGCAGGTTTCGCAGAAAGATATTAAAGATGGCGTTTTATTTGACGTGATCGATTCCGGTAAGTGGAATGAGAAAGCGGTGAAAGATCAGCTGGCGGCCTTTGGCAAGGTTGAACAGCAGGTGCGCTATTATCGCGTGAAGTACTATTTCGGTGTAAATCAGGTTCTGACGCCGGAACAGCGTACTCAGGTGAAAAAAGATCTCTCTCAGGCATTGAGCGAGTAATAAAGTCGGCCCCGTTATGGGGCCGATTTTCATCAGGCGGCGTTATCTTCGTCCTGCAACCGCGTTTGCGCATCTTCCACGATGGCTTCCAGTTCACTCAGCATCTCTTCATAGCCAAAGCCGATTGGGCTCATGGTTTCCACAGCGACTGGCTGGTCTAACGGTTGCGCCTTTTTGCTCTTTTTCTTGCTCACTCACAAACTCCCGGCTTCCTTGTTACACCGGTAAATCTATCAGCAAAGCGCGCAGCGGCGTATCGGCGACGAGGGTAATGTTAGCTTCGTCACGAATAAAAGCGCCATCACCGCAGGTTAATGCCTGTTTCTCTTCCTTTTTTGCCACGGCATGTACCGTACCGTGAATCGACTGTAGATAGGCGCGCGGACCGTGCAGTTGAACGCTAATCTCTTCACCCTTCGCCAGCTGCAGATGATGGATCCATACCTGTTGGCGCAGCTGTACACTGTCACCGCTGCCATCCGGTGAAGCCAGTAACTGGATTGACGAGTCGCTAACCGCGAGTTTCTGCACCAGCGGATTTTCGCGTTCCGGGCAGGCGTCGAGCCACAGCTGCATGCGCGTCAACGACTGCTCTTTACTGAGATTATGCTCACTGTAGCTGACCCCCGGTTGGGTGGAGAGCAGCAAGGCTTCACCAGCCTTTGCCTGTACGTGGTTGCCGTCGCTATCGCGGTATTCCGCTTCACCTTCCAGAATCAGATTCAGGATATCGACCTTTGGATAGGTACGCGGCTGAAATGACGCGCCCGGCGCCAGCACTTCTTGATTGAGTACGCGCAGCGAGGCGTAACCCAGCAATTTAGGGTCGAAGTAGTGGCCAAAGGAAAAGGTGTAGCGGGCCTGCAGCCAGCCGAAGTCTGCTTGACCGCATTGTTTGGCTGTTCGGGTTGTAATCATTTTCTTGACCTCTCTTTACACTAAATCAATGGTAAAGGTATGGACGCTGTATTGTTAGCCAGATATTCTGCCCGGTATGTTCAAAATTCCTGAATGAGAGCGAAATGGCGAAAGAGAGAGCATTAACGCTGGAAGCGTTACGCGTAATGGATGCGATAGACCGACGCGGGAGCTTTGCCGCTGCGGCTGACGAGCTGGGGCGCGTGCCTTCGGCCCTAAGCTACACCATGCAAAAACTGGAAGAAGAACTGGATGTGGTGCTGTTTGACCGTTCTGGCCATCGCACAAAATTTACGAACGTTGGCCGCATGCTGCTGGAACGCGGGCGCGTGCTGCTGGAAGCGGCGGACAAGCTGACCACCGACGCCGAAGCGCTGTCGCGCGGCTGGGAAACTCACCTGACCATCGTGACCGAAGCCTTGGTTCCGACCACCGATCTGTTTCCGCTGATTGAAAAACTGGCGACTAAATCCAATACCCAGCTGTCGATTATTACCGAAGTGCTGGCCGGTGCCTGGGAACGGCTGGAGCAGGGGCGTGCTGATATCGTCGTCGCGCCGGATATGCATTTTCGTTCATCGTCAGAAATTAACTCGCGTAAGCTCTATTCGGTTTTAAGTGTTTATGTTGCCGCGCCGGATCACCCGATTCATCAGGAGCCAGAACCGCTTTCTGAGGTGACGCGGGTGAAATATCGCGGCGTCGCGGTGGCGGATACCGCGCGCGAGCGCCCGGTGCTGACGGTGCAACTGCTGGATAAACAGCCGCGTTTAACCGTCAGCACCATTGAAGATAAACGCCAGGCGCTGCTGGCGGGGCTAGGGGTTGCAACCATGCCTTACCCGTTGGTTGAGAAAGATATTGCCGAAGGGCGTTTGCGGGTCGTAAGCCCTGAATATACCAACGAAATCGATATCATTATGGCCTGGCGCCGTGACAGCATGGGCGAAGCCAAATCGTGGTGTCTACGGGAGATCCCGAAACTGTTTGCCGGCAGATAACGGTAAGATGCGCTCCTCCGCCGCGAGGAGCGCGTAAATCAGTAGGAGTAGGGTTTTGGATTTGGCCCAAAGCGATTGTCGCCGGGCGTGCCGTTCTGGCAATTGAAAATCAAAATCACCAGCCAGCCGATGACCGGGATCAGCAGCAGAAGTAGCCACCACGCCGAGCGGTCGGTGTCATGCAGGCGACGAAACTGCACCGCCCACCAGGGTAAAAAAACCAGCACGCCGTAAATGGTCGTCAGGATGCCTTCACCCCCAGCACGCTGCCAGCCGAGCATCTTATCAATGATGCTGAGCACTGCGGTGAGAATGATGTTGACCAGAATAAACATCCAGTACTCTTTGCGCCGGGCGCGACCGCCAAAGCCAATATAGTTTCGTAATACTTTTAGATACCAGTCCATTTTCTCACGCCTTAGTTAACCATTAATCACTTGTTTTTAAAGCGATCAAAATAATCATAGGCGTGAATATCAAACTGGTAAATATCCGTTATCTGAATAAAAGGCGCCTTTCGGCGCCTTATCGATCAGCGGGAAAAGCGATCCCGCCCGTGCGGTTCGTTGAGATCCTGCAGCGGACCCACGGAGATGATCCCCGTCGGGTTGATGGTTTTGTGGCTGCGATAATAGTGATTGCGGATATGCGGGAAATTCACCGTTTCCGCAATCCCCGGCATCTGGTAGATATCGCGCAGGAAACCGTACAGGTTGAGATAGTCGCTGATGCGGCGCTTATCGCATTTAAAGTGGGTGACATACACCGGGTCGAAACGAACCAGCGTTGTCCACAGGCGGATATCCGCTTCCGTTAACTGGTTTCCGGTCAGATAGCGGTGCTGACCGAGGATCTGCTCAAGGCGTTCGAGCGAGGTAAACAGCGCGTCTACGGCTTCGTCATAGGCCTGCTGGCTGGTGGCGAAACCGGCTTTATACACCCCGTTGTTAACGTTGTCGTAGATCCAGCTATTCAGATCGTCGATCTTTTCTCGCAACGCCGGCGGATAATAGTCGCCCGCCCGCGCGCCCAGGCCATCAAACGCGGTATTGAACATGCGGATAATTTCAGCCGACTCATTGCTGACGATGGTCTGTTGTTTTTTATCCCACAGCACCGGAACGGTCACCCGGCCGGTGTAATGCGGATCGGCCTGCAGATAAAGCTGATAGAGGAACTGATGATGATAGAGCTGGTCGCCGGTCGCATCGGGGAAATCGTCGGCGAAGGTCCAGCCGTTTTCCAGCATCAGGGGATTCACCACTGAGACGGAAATAAAGGGTTCTAATCCTTTTAACTTGCGCAGAATCAGGGTGCGATGCGCCCACGGGCAGGCCAGTGAAACGTACAGGTGATAGCGGTCTTTCTCTGCGGCGAAGCCACCTTCGCCCGCAGGGCCCGGCGCGCCATCGGCGGTGAGCCAGTTGCGGAAGGCTGAAACGGAACGCTTGAACCGTCCTCCGGTGGATTTGGTGTCATACCAGGTATCTTGCCAGACGCCGTCGACTAATTGTCCCATTACTTCCTCCTTCAGATAGCAAAAGCGAGGAGATAGCCCCTCGCTTTTTTAGATTTTTACTCAGTATAGTGCGCTTACCACTTTTTATTCAGCACGCGGTCGATGCTGAATGCGCCCGGACCTGTCACGGCCAGCAGCAGATAACCACCAGCGATGGTCAGGTTTTTCATGAACATCAGCGAGTTCACGCCTTCAGCAAAGTTGCTGTGGAACAGGAACGCGGTCAGCAGGGTGAAGCCTGCGGTGAACAGCGCGGTAGTGCGAGTCAGGAAACCGAACAGAATCGCCAGACCGCCGCCAAACTCAAGCAGAATAGTCAGCGGCAGCAGCGCTCCCGGAACACCCATTGCTTCCATATACTGCTGCGTACCTGCATACCCGGTGATTTTTCCCCAACCAGCGGTAATGAACAGAATCGGCATCAGAATACGCGCTACCAATACACCAACATCTTCTAATTTTTTCATTTCTTACTCCAGAAAACCCAAAGGGCGGCGATTTCGTTTTTTAGTGCAATCCTGCGTGGTTACGCGGGCTTGCTGTCGATGGAGAGGATATTAGCGAGCTTGTGAGGGGATTGTTAGCAAGGAAAACTGTAGTTCTTTTTCAAAGTTTCTGAGCAATTGGTGCGATCGGTGAAAATATTTTCCGAGGCGCCTCGCAGCGTGCGTGGCTATCGGTTGTGGTGGCGGGGATAAAAGAGGATATCTGTCGCCAACTTATTTTTGCATAGACAGGATGTCATGAAACAATTCAGCTCTACGCCTCACGATGCGTTGTTTAAAACATTTCTCACTCATCCGGAAACGGCGCGAGATTTTCTCCAGATCCATCTACCGGAATCGTTACGTATGCAATGCGATCTCAGTACCCTGCAGTTAGAGTCCGGCAGCTTTATTGAGGACGATATGCGTGCGTTGTACTCGGATGTGTTGTGGTCAATTAAAACGCAAAGCGGAAGCGGATATGTGTACGCGCTGATTGAACACCAAAGCACGCCAGACAAACATATGACCTTTAGACTAATGCGCTATGCATTTGCCATAATGGCTCGTCATCTGGATGCCGGTAATGAACATCTGCCATTGGTTATTCCGATGTTGTTTTATCATGGGCGGATTACACCTTATCCCTTTTCGATGTGCTGGCTGGATAGTTTTGCGCAACCCGCGTTAGCATGGGAGATATATGGGGATAATTTTCCGTTGATTGATGTGACATCCTTCACGGACGATGAAATCCAACAGCATCGGCGTATAGCAATTTTGGAGTTCCTGCAGAAAAATATTCGCCAGCGCGATCTGAATGACCTGGTAGATCAACTTGTAGCCTTGCTGCTGCCGGGTTATACCACCGAGCATCAATTTAACGTGTTGATGAACTACATTGCCCGTTCCGGCCATTTGACCAGCCCTGGCAGATTTTTTCGTCAACTGGCGCAGGGAATGCCTGAACATAAGGAGCAGCTGATGACATTAGCAGAATGGTTTGAAGAGCGTGGGCGCACAAAGGGAAGAAAACAGGGTCGTGAAGAGGGGCGTGAAGAAGGTAGAGAAGAAGGTAGAGAAGAAGGCGAACGTCAGGCGACGCGTAAAATAGCTCTTGCGATGCTTCGTAACGGCGTTGATAGCGCGCTGGTCAGTAAAACCACCGGTTTAAGCGAACAAGAGCTCAGCGCGCTGGCGCACTGAGCGAGCAATTAACGCGATGCGGACTGGCGCAGAATCCCTTTGACCATCCGCCAGGTGCTCCAGATGCCGAGGCCGCGTTTGCCCCAACGGATTAAAAAGCGCGGATGGCGTACTGACCAGATAGCCATTACCCCGCTGCCGACCATCGCCCATGAACGCAGATGTTTCAGCGTTTGCCAGCCGCGAGCGATAGGCGAGGTGGCTTCCAGCCAGTGACGATGGCTGGCGGCCAAATCCAGCCGCTGTTGCTGGATTTGGCGCAGCAGCAGCGCTTTTCGCTGGTCGCGTTCCTGTTGGCCGCTCATCGAGGATCGTCCTCAAGCAGCGCGCGATCGTTCGCCAGCTCATCGCGGGTGTGACGTAAAAATGTTGAGCGGCGAGCTTTCCTGAGGGTCCAAATTCCCCCTATCAATGAGGCGAGCAACAGGACGCTGGTGGTCGCGATCATCACATGCAGGCGGTACTGCGGATCGACAGCCCAGATGATCAGCACCAGCAGGCTCATCAGCCCAAAAGCGGCGAATAACAGCGTTAGCCCGAGCATCAGCAACAGCTGGAAGAGGTTCGCTTTCTCCTCTTCCAGCTCCACGACGACCAGGCGCAAGCGCGTTTCCACCATTTCGACCAGCAGCGTGATAATCCGCTGGCCGATGCCGAATACGCTCTGTCCCGGGCCCTGCGTGTGTTGAGAGTTTGCCATAATTAACGGCGCGACAGCAGTACGCCGACAACCAGTCCCACGGCTGCGCCAATACCCACGCCGGTCCATGGATTTTCGCGGACGTACTCATCGGCGCGAGCGGCGGTTTCACGCGTCTGCTTGACGATGGCATCGCTGGTGTCGCTGAGACGCACACGGCTGTCTTTCAGTACGCTTTCCGCTTTGCTACGCAGTTTGCCGAGTTCTTCTTTCGATTTATCGGTGGAGGAGTTCAGTACTTCTTCCAGCGTGTCAGCCAGATTTTTCAGCTCAGCGCGTAGATCTTCTGCAACGTTATCTTTAGCCATCTTGTTCTCCTGTAGCGTTTACCAATTAATAATCGCGTGACTCAAGCGCTTTCAGTTCCTGCTGCGCTTCATCCAGTTTGCGTTCCCGTTTGCTAATTTTGTCTGCATCGCCTTTCTGCTTCGCCTCGCTCAGATCGCGCTGACGTTCGGCAACTTCGGCCTTCTGTTTAGCGATTTTCTGCTGATGTTCAGCCCTGACTTTGCTGTCGCTGCAGTTAGCGCGAACTTCCTGCAGCGCTTTGTTCAGGCCGTCTATGCGATGCTGATTATGGTGTTTTTCGGCATAGCTGATCTCCCGTTGGATGCTTTGTTCTTTTTCCTGACAAGGAGAGGCTGCGAAGGCGCTGGCGCTAAGTGAGGTCAGAGCCAGTAATAGTGCGATGCGGTAATTCATGGATTCTACCTTCCATTGTGTGAGGGGATATCGGTGATATACCCAATCCAGTCAACATTACAAGCCAGGCGGTTCCCGCAGTGTTAATAATAGACACGAAAGCGAGACTTCACCAAACCGTGCGAAAAGATTCGGAATTTTTGACGCGTTATCCCAAACGGCGCGGAGCATCGCGCAGGCGGGATAACCAGGCGGTGGCCGAATTTTCTTCATCCACCAGAGCAATAATATAACCGTGAGGCAGAGCTCGGCCCAATACTTCTTTTGCCGCGGCGCCCTGAGCATTGGAGTCGAATTTGATCAGCAGGCCGTCTTTTTGCGGCGTGATGCTCTTAAAACGGATGCCGTTGGCGTCAAGATGATGCCAGACGGAAAAACCGTCCGGCATAGCGACGCCCTGGCTGACGGGACGGATGGCCAGGGTGGACTCATGCTGACTGACGGTCAACCACAGCCAGACGATGGCGCAAAGCAGCAGTGAGCCGCCCAGCAGCCACCGCAGCTGGCGCCAGGAAGGACGTTTGATGACCATGCTCAGCTCCGACTGCTGTGTTTTTTCTTCCACAGTACAACCAGGGAGCCGATCAGACCAAAGACCAGCAGCGCAACCGGTAGCAGCATCAGACATGACATCAGCTGATCTTCATACTTCAGGAACACCGGTGTTTTACCCAGCAGATAGCCGAGAGAGGTAAGAATCAGCACCCACAGCAGGCCGCTCATCCAGTTAAAGAACTGAAAACGCGCATTATTCAGACCGGAGATACCGGCAATGGTTGGCAGAAGCGTACGCACGAAGGCGATAAAGCGGCCAATCAGCAGCGCCGACAACCCGTGTTTGTGGAACAGGTGATGCGCTCGCTGGTGATAATGCGAGGGTAAATGCGAGAGCCAGTTTTGCACGATCCGCGTATTGCCCAGCCAGCGTCCCTGAATGTAGCTCACCCAGCAGCCGAGGCTTGCCGCCGCCGTCAGAAGCAGTAAGGTTTCCGGGAAGCCCATCGCCCCTTTGGCGATCAAAACGCCGACCAGCACCAGCAGGCTATCGCCCGGTAAAAACGCCGCCGGCAGCAAACCGTTCTCAAGGAACAAAATCATAAATAAGACAAAATAGAGCATGCCAATCATGGAGGGATTAGCGAGCGTTTCGTAATCCTGGGCCCATAAGGCATTCAGTAATTGGGTTAGTAGTTCCATTCACGATTCCTGGTACATCGGTTAACGGTACGTCTTATACATAGCGACTAGATTATTTTTAGAGTATGGCCGCTGTTGAGACGTTCTGATCGGATCCTTGATTAAACAGTAAGTAAACACTTACCTACAGAACGGCAAAATGCATCCAATTGTAACAAACTAGCTGACTTTCCGTCAGAGAAATTGCAGTTTGTTGCTGATTGATTTTGCGGGTTGCGTGGACGAGTAGCGAGAGGATTTACACAGGCTGACACTATATATGCTTTGCTTACCCTGTCGGGTTTGCGGGCAGAAAAAGAGGTTCTGCCCGTGGAGGGGATAATACGTTATTTTGCTCCGTTCGCCGCGGTATCGAGATGAACCACCGGATTTTCGGCAAACAGATAGCGATCGGCATTGAATTCAAAGTCATCGCTGGTTTCGTTAAACAGCATCAGCTTGGTATTCTCCAGATGTTGCCACATCGCCAGCTTCGCCGCATGAGGGTCTTTACGAATTAGCGCTTTGAGGATTTGGTCATGATCGTCGCACCAGTTATCGACGGTGCGCAGATCGATGTGATCGTGTAGTTTTTTCCAGTATGGGTTATGCACACGCTGGGTCCACATCTTCTCAACGATGGCGGCAAGGGCGGTATTCTGGGTGGCCAGCGCGACCTGGACATGGAACTGCAGGTCCCATTCGGAATCACGGAAACACTTCTCGTTGCGGGCTTTCTCCTGAATTTCCATTAGCTTCATGATGTCCTGTTTGGTCACCTGAGTCGCGGCGAATTCAGCGATATTGCTCTCAATTAACTGACGGGCCTGGAGTAATTCAAATGGGCCATAGTTGGCGAATTCCAGCGATTCATCCACCACCTGTTGGTATTTCGGGTGGTTGGAAATAACGTGGATGCCGGAGCCTTTGCGGACTTCAACATAGCCTTCGACTTCCAGCATGATGATGGCTTCGCGAACCACGGTGCGGCTGACGCTTTTTTCATCGGCGATGAAGCGCTCTGCGGGCAGCTTATCCCCTACAAGGTAGACGCCTTGTTCGATACGCGTCTTTAGCTCAGCGGCAAGCTGCTGATAGAGACGGCGCGGTTCACTGATTTCCATATTCGCTCCCGGAAGATGGCGACAATATTCGATTTGTTATACCACTTTTACGCGCTTTCCACCACTGGAAGGCATAAAAAAAGCCGCCTCAAAAAGGCGGCTTAGTCAGTGCACAATCATCTCGCGGTCTAGCTTTGCGTCACCGGTTTACTGGTATTGAGCGGCGTCGAGTCATCGTCGGCCGATTTGTTTTTCAGTACCGTCCAGATAACCAGCGCGCCGAGTAAGTCGAAGACCGCCAGCACCGCAAACAGCGGGCTGAAGCCGATGGTATCCGCCAGCGCGCCGACGACCAGCGCGAATAGGGTGCTGGCCAGCCATGCGGCCATCCCGGTCAGGCCGTTGGCGGTCGCCACTTCGTTACGACCAAAGACGTCGGAAGAGAGGGTGATCAGCGCACCGGACAAGGCCTGATGAGCAAAACCGCCGACGCACAGCAGCGCAATCGCCACATACGGGCTGGTGAACAGGCCAATCATGCCAGGACCAATCATCAGCAGGGCGCCCATCGTTACGACCATTTTACGTGAGACGATAAGATTCACGCCAAACCAGCGCTGGAACAGCGGAGGCAAATAGCCGCCGACGATGCAGCCGAGGTCGGCGAACAGCATCGGCATCCAGGCGAACATGGCGATCTCTTTCAGGTTAAAGCCGTAAACCTTAAACATGAACAGCGGGATCCAGGCGTTGAAGGTACCCCAGGCCGGTTCTGCGAGGAAGCGCGGCAGCGCAATACCCCAGAACTGACGGTTACGCAGGATCTGCCACGGCGACATTTTCTTCGCGTTATTGGTCTGATGCTGAGATTCCTGGCCGCCGATGATGTAGTCACGTTCTTCATCGGTGAGTTTTTTCTGATCGCGCGGGTGTTTGTAGAAAATCAGCCAGGCCATCGCCCAGGCGAAGCTCAGAACCCCGGAAATAATAAATGCCATCTGCCAGCTATGCATGACAATCGCCCATACCACCAGCGGCGGAGCAATCATCGCGCCGATGGAAGAGCCGACGTTGAAGTAGCCGACAGCGATGGAACGCTCTTTCGCCGGGAACCATTCGGAGCTGGCTTTCAGACCGGCTGGGATCATCGCCGCTTCCGCTGCGCCGACCGCGCCGCGGGCCAGCGCCAGGCCGCCCCAGCTCCCTGCCAGCGCCGTTGAACCGCAGAATACCGCCCAGGCGATAGCAAAGAAGGCGTAGCCAATTTTGGTGCCAAGCACAT
Organism: Klebsiella sp. 141203; assembly: GCF_032601985.1. Lineage (NCBI taxonomy): Bacteria > Pseudomonadati > Pseudomonadota > Gammaproteobacteria > Enterobacterales > Enterobacteriaceae > Klebsiella > Klebsiella sp. 141203. The sequence goes on from NZ_JAQIRL010000003.1 coordinate 147,998, forward strand.
CCAGCACATAGCCGGCAACCGGCTGCATAACGGTATATGCAGCGGAGTAGGCGGCGATGATATAAGAATATTGTTGGGTTGAAATGTGCAACTCTTCCATCAGCGTCGGCGCAGCCGCCGCTACGGTGTTACGAGTCAGGTAACCCAGCACGGTGCCCAGCGTCACCAGTGCGATCATATACCAACGTAACCCTTTAATTTTACGCATGTAAAACCTCATCGTTGTTGTCTCTCCGCAGCGTCTGCGGCCATCTTTCCCCTCGTTAAGAGGAGCAGGATGGGGAAACGGAGGGTTCAGGACGTGAACTGAACCTTGCCATCAGTGGTTAAAGTGAAACCGGCATCCCTACCGTTTAAGCCGATGTCATTCACACCGGTAATACATTCCGTCGGTTTATATGTTGCGACGGCAGAAAGATAACTTGTCATACAACTTTAAAAGTTGAGTACTGTCACAAAAGTGGGAAAGTTTGTAGGGACATTATTCGCGGCAATCAAAGCCAGTTCTGGCGCGGCTTGCAGCGATGTTTACTCCTTTGGTGGTGCTTTTTTTGTCGACGTTTATTGATCTAACTCACGAAAAATACTTCGGACTGTAGAAATTGGTGTGATAACTTTGTCAGCATTAGAGTCAATCATCTGATGGGCTCCTTGATGGGGCGAAGAGGACACGACAATGACACCGTTTATGACCGAAGATTTTCTGCTTGATACCGAGTTTGCCCGCCGTCTTTACCACGATTACGCCAAAGATCAGCCGATTTTCGACTACCACTGCCACCTTCCGCCGCAGCAGGTTGCCGAAAATTACCGTTTTAAAAATCTGTATGACATCTGGCTGAAAGGCGACCATTATAAATGGCGCGCGATGCGTACCAACGGCGTGGCGGAGCGCCTGTGTACCGGCGATGCTTCCGATCGCGAGAAATTTGACGCCTGGGCGGCGACCGTTCCTCATACCATCGGTAACCCGCTATACCACTGGACGCATTTAGAGCTGCGCCGTCCTTTTGGTATTACAGGTAAGTTACTGTCGCCAGCCACGGCGGATGAAATCTGGGATCGGTGTAATGAGTTACTGGCTCAGGAGTCGTTTTCTGCCCGTGGAATCATGAAGCAGATGAATGTGAAGATGGTGGGGACGACCGACGATCCGATTGATTCGCTGGAGCATCACGCGGCGGTCGCCAAAGATAGCACCTTTGATATCAAGGTACTGCCGAGCTGGCGCCCGGATAAAGCGTTCAATATCGAGCAGGCCACTTTTAACGATTACATGAACAAGCTTGGCGAAGTCTCCGATACCGAGATTCGCCGTTTTGCCGATCTGCAAAGCGCGCTGACTAAGCGTCTGGATCACTTTGCCGCTCACGGCTGTAAAGTTTCCGACCACGCGCTGGACGTTGTGCTGTTCGCTGAAGCCACTGATAGCGAACTGGATAGCATTCTGGCGCGTCGTCTGGCGGGCGAAACGCTCAGCGACCATGAAGTCGCGCAGTTCAAAACGGCGGTGCTGGTGTTCCTCGGTGCGGAATACGCGCGCCGCGGCTGGGTACAGCAGTACCACATCGGCGCGCTGCGTAACAACAACCTGCGTCAGTTCAAACTGTTAGGGCCGGATGTGGGGTTCGACTCCATCAACGATCGTCCGATGGCTGAAGAGCTATCAAAGCTGCTGAGCAAGCAGAACGAAGAAAACCTGCTGCCGAAAACCATTCTGTACTGCCTGAACCCACGCGATAACGAAGTGCTGGGCACCATGGTCGGTAACTTCCAGGGCGAAGGCATGCCGGGCAAGATGCAGTTCGGTTCCGGCTGGTGGTTCAACGATCAGAAAGACGGCATGGAACGTCAGATGACCCAGCTGGCGCAGCTTGGTCTGCTGAGCCGCTTTGTCGGTATGCTGACCGACAGCCGCAGCTTCCTCTCCTACACCCGCCACGAATACTTCCGCCGTATTTTGTGCCAGATGATCGGCCGCTGGGTGGCTGCTGGCGAAGCGCCTGCGGATATCGCGCTGCTGGGCGAGATGGTGAAAAACATCTGCTTTAACAATGCGCGTGATTACTTCGCCATTGAATTGAACTAAGGCCTGAGGTCGGTTGATATGCAATACATTAAAATCCATTCGCAGGATAACGTCGCGGTGGCGCTGGCGGATATGGCGTCAGGAACTGTAGTGACGATTGATAACGATACCGTCCCCCTCCGCCAGGATGTTGTCCGCGGTCATAAGTTCGCGCTGCGGGCCATTGCGAAAGGTGAAAACGTCATTAAGTATGGGTTGCCGATTGGTCATGCGCTGGCGGATATCGCGCCGGGCGAGCATGTTCATGCGCACAATACGCGTACCAATCTGAGCGATCTCGACGCGTATCGCTATCAACCTGACCGGGTTGAACAACCGGCGCAGCCTGCGGATCGCGACGTTGAGATTTATCGTCGCGCCAGCGGTGAAGTCGGCGTGCGTAACGAGTTATGGATCCTGCCGACCGTGGGCTGTGTTAACGGCATCGCCCGGCAGATCCAGAACCGTTTCCTGAAAGAGACCAACGACGCAGAAGGCACCGACGGTGTCTTCCTTTTCAGCCACACCTACGGCTGCTCGCAGTTGGGAGACGACCACATCAACACCCGTACCATGCTGCAAAACATGGTCCGCCACCCGAATGCCGGGGCGGTGTTGGTGATTGGTCTTGGCTGTGAGAACAACCAGGTTGATGCCTTCCGTGAAACGCTGGGGGATTTTGACCCGGAACGCGTGCACTTCATGATTTGCCAACATCAGGAAGATGAAGTGGAAGCGGGAATTGAGCATCTTCATCAGCTCTATGAAGTGATGCGCCATGATAAACGCGAAGCGGGTAAACTGAGCGAACTGAAGTTTGGCCTTGAGTGTGGCGGCTCGGACGGCCTGTCCGGCATTACCGCTAACCCAATGCTGGGGCGTTTTTCTGACTATCTGATTGCGAACGGCGGCACCACGGTGTTGACCGAAGTGCCGGAAATGTTCGGCGCCGAGCAGCTGCTAATGAGCCACTGTCGCGACGAAGAGACCTTCGGCAAACTGGTCACCATGGTCAATGATTTTAAACAGTATTTTATCGCCCACGACCAGCCTATCTACGAGAACCCGTCGCCGGGTAACAAAGCGGGCGGTATCACGACGCTGGAAGATAAGTCGCTTGGCTGCACGCAGAAAGCCGGTTCCAGCCAGGTGGTTGACGTTCTGCGCTACGGCGAACGTTTGAAAGTCCACGGGTTGAATCTGTTGAGCGCGCCGGGTAATGACGCGGTGGCGACCAGCGCGCTGGCGGGCGCCGGCTGTCATATGGTGCTGTTCAGTACCGGTCGCGGCACCCCTTATGGTGGTTTCGTACCGACGGTAAAAATCGCTACCAACAGCGAGCTGGCGGCGAAGAAAAAGCACTGGATTGATTTCGATGCCGGGCAGTTGATTCACGGGAAAGCGATGCCGCAGGTGCTGGAGGAGTTTGTCGATCTGATCGTTGATATCGCCAACGGCAAGCAAACCTGCAACGAACGCAATGATTTCCGCGAACTGGCTATCTTTAAAAGCGGCGTCACGCTGTAACGGCAGTGACCACCGCGGTGTTTGCAAGGTCGGATAAGCGCAACGCCATCCGACAATATTGAACTCTCCCCGGTTGCGCTTACGCTTACCGGGGCTACCAACTGAATACCGGACCGTAGGTCGGATAAGCGCAGCGTCATCCGACAAAATAACGGCGCCGTCATTGAACGCTCCCCGGTTGCGCTTACGCTTACCGGGGCTACCAACTGAATAGGTCCGTAGATACTGTTATCGATTTGCAACTGTTTTGGTCCGGGAAAAACAGTTGTTTTTTATTATTTCAGAGCAGATTGCGCTCCCGATATTTCTTCTGCGTTATGTCCCTCATGGCGCAGGGAGCGCACAAAGGGCGGCCAGTCGCCGCCGCCCTCTGTACTCCCGGGCTCTGGCCGCCAAAATCGCCACTTCGTGGTTCCTTCGACTTATCCCGGCAGGCTTCGGGTCGGGCCGAGGCAGCGTCCCTGCAAATCACGGCCCTCAGCCCGCATCCATGCGGGCTGCCCCGGCCTTCCGGCAACGTCTCAGCGATTTTGAGGCCACTAACACCTGCAGTTTCAGCCAGCATGGTGAATAAATTAAAGGCAGGCCGCACGGACCGTAGGTCGGATAAGCGCAGCGCCATCCGACAAAATAACGGCGCCGCTATTGAACGCTCCCCGGTCGCATTTACGCTTACCGGGGCTACTACTGAATAGCTCCGTAGGCCTGATAAGCGTAGCGCCATCAGGCAATGCTTTAACTACGCAGGGCGTTTTTCGCCAGCTGTTCGTCTTCGGCCATACAGGCCGCAGCGGTAAACAGCGCATCGGTTGATGAGTTGAGCGCCGTTTCGCAGGAGTCCTGCAGCACGCCGATAATAAAGCCGACGGCGACGACCTGCATGGCGACATCGTTCGGAATACCGAACATGTTACAGGCCAGCGGGATCAGCAGCAGTGAACCGCCCGCCACTCCGGAAGCGCCGCAGGCGCACAGTGAAGCCACAACGCTCAGCAGCAGCGCTGTCGGCAGGTCCACCGGAATATTCAACGTATGCACCGCCGCCAGCGTTAGCACGGTGATAGTAATCGCCGCGCCCGCCATATTGATGGTCGCCCCCAGCGGAATAGATACCGAATAGGTATCGCGATCCAGATTCAGCTTCTCGCACAGCGCCATATTCACCGGAATGTTGGCGGCGGAGCTGCGGGTAAAGAAGGCGTAGACACCGCTTTCACGCAGGCAGGTCAGCACCAGCGGATAGGGGTTACGGCGGATTTTCCAGAATACCAGCAGCGGGTTAATCACCAGCGCCACCAGCAGCATGCAGCCGACCAGCACCAGCAGCAGCTGGGCGTAGCCCCACAATGTGTCGAAACCGGTCGTCGCCAGCGTCGAGGCGACCAGGCCAAAAATACCCAGCGGCGCAAAACGGATGACCATCTTGACGATAAAAGTCACGGCGTGCGAGACGTCGTTAATCAGGTTTTTAGTGCTGTCGTTACCGTGGCGCAGCGCGAAGCCCAGGCCCACCGCCCACACCAGAATACCGATGTAGTTGGCGTTCAGCAGCGCGTCGATAGGATTAGCCACCATACTCATCAGCAGTCCGCGCAGCACCTCTACAATCCCCGACGGCGGGGTGATGCTGTCCGCCGCGCTAGTCAGATGCAGCGTAGAAGGGAAAACAAAGCTAAACAGCACCGCGGTGAGCGCCGCGCTGAAGGTGCCCAGCAGATAGAGAAACAGAATCGGGCGGATACTGGTTTTTTGTCCGTGCTGATGGTTAGCGATCGACGCCATCACCAGCATTAATACCAGTACCGGCGCGACGGCTTTTAGCGCGCCGACGAACAGCGTTCCCAGCAGCCCGACCGCGATAGCGGCCGGTTTCGAGACCAGCGCCAGTATCACGCCAAGTACCAGTCCCAACAGGATTTGTTTCACCAGACTGCCATGCGCCAGGCGCTGCAGCAGCCCCGACGGGCGGGTTTGTGTTGTCATAAATCATTCCTTCCAGTGATGTAGCAGTCCATCCCGGCGACGTATTATTTGTTACGTTTATGTCCGGATGTAAATGAATGTTTGCATGGTCGAGTATACGGAAAGAACGCGAGGGAGGAAGCGTAATCTACTGTTTCTTACGCGCCGATCTTGTTTTTTAACTATGTATTAACGTTTTTGTGACATAGATAAAGATTATGCGCGGGAAGCCTGAAGCAGTGATGCGTATCCCGGCCAGATACGCGATATATGACCGGGAGCAGGGAGTTATTGCAGCTGTTTCTTCTTATCGTTCTGTTTGTTCACCCAGGCGTTAATCAGCAGCGTCGCCGCCAGAATGCCGCCCACCACGCCGAGGGAAACGGCAATCGGAATGTGGTAGAAATCGACGATCAGCATCTTGATACCGATAAACACCAGGATCACCGACAGGCCATACTTCAGCATCGAGAAGCGTTCGGCCACACCCGCCAGCAGGAAATACATCGCACGCAGACCGAGAATCGCAAACAGGTTAGAGGTCAGCACGATAAACGGGTCGGTGGTCACCGCGAAAATCGCCGGGATGCTATCAACGGCGAAAATCACGTCGCTCAGCTCAACCAGAATCAGCACCAGCAGCAGCGGCGTGGCGAACAGTACGCCGTTTTTACGGGTGAAGAAGCGCTCGCTCTCGATTTTATCCGTCATACGCAGATGGCTGCGGATCCAACGCACCAGTGGCTTATCGCCGATCCCGGAATCATCTTCTTTCGCCAGCGCCATTTTCACCCCGGTAAACAGCAGGAACGCGCCGAACACGTACAGTAGCCATTCGAACTGCGAAATCAGCCAGCTGCCGGTGAAGATCATAATGGTACGCAGGACAATCGCCCCGAGGACGCCATACACCAGTACCCGGCGCTGTAGCGCAGGCGGCACGGCAAAGTAGCTAAAGAGCATTAACCAGACGAAGACGTTATCGACCGCCAGTGATTTTTCAATCAGATAACCGGTGAGGAAGGCTAACGCCTGCGGATCGGCGACGGCGCGGCCCTGCGTTTGCACCAGGTACCACCAGAAAGCGGCGTTAAACAGCAGGGAGAGGGTGACCCACAGGATGGACCAACCGGCGGCCTGCTTCATGGTCATGGTATGCGCACCGCGCCTTCCCTGAAGCAGTAAATCGATAGCCAGCATGATGGCCACGACTACAGCGAATCCGCCCCATAACAACGGCGTGCCGACACTATTCATTGCGTTATTCCTTACATAAAAACAAAACGGCTGTCGTCGGAAGACGGCAGCCGCTGCGCTTTTATGCATAGACCTCGCCTTCCGGCAAGGTCTCACTTACAACAAGACGGGAACTGGACCCTTGGTCTTGTTGCCCGGCGACCGGATGCGGTTTTGCACGCATCGTAATGACGATCGACCGGCCAGGAAGTTACTCCCCTTTGCACGTAACAAAGTATTACAAGTTATAAAGGGCGTCAATGGAGGTCGAGGACCCATTTACACTGCTTTACGCGATATACCCGTCATACTTCAAGCTGCAGGTGCGTTGGCTGCGTGCGTTCACCCCAGTCACATAGTTATCTATGCTCCTGGGGATTCGCGCACTTGCCGCCTTCCTGCAACTTGAATTATTTAGGGTATAGGTTGAGTATCCGCCGGGAAGACCACGCCGGTCTGGCGACGGATTTCGCTAAGCAGTTTTGCCGTAATGCGGCTGACCTCAAGCCCGGGATGATCGACGTCGTTGGCTTCCACCAGCCGCGCGAACGCCTCCGCTTCATACAGCATAGTATTGATGTGCTGAGGCTGGGTGAGATCCTGCGCTTTTCCGCCGCGTGGAATAAAGGCCACCTTCTGGCATTCGGAGATTTTCTCAATCACCAGCGCGCCTTCTTCACCCTGGATTTCGCTGGGGATAGTGGAGTCGCTGACCTTCGAGTGGTGCAAGGTGACATCGAAATCGCCGTAGCTCAGCACCACCGTACCCTGGCCATCAACGCCGCTCGCCAGCAGGCTGGCGCGGGCATGGACCGCTTGCGGTTCGCCCCACAGCGCGACCGCCGAGGCGAGGCAGTAAAAACCGATATCCATAATCGAGCCATTGGAAAAAGCCGGGTTGAAAGTATTCGGGTTTTCGCCGTCGAGATAGCGCTGGTAACGCGAAGAGTACTGACAGTAGTTGATGAAGGCTTTACGTAATTTGCCCACTTTATCGAGCGCTTCGCGCAGCAGCAGGAAGTTGGGCAGGCTGGCGGTTTTGAAGGCTTCAAACAGCACCACGTTGTTTTCTTTAGCCACGGCAATCGCCGCTTCGACTTCCTGGAGGTTTGATGCCAGCGGCTTTTCGCAAATCACGTGCTTTTTATGGCTCAGGAACAGGCGAGTTTGCGGGAAGTGCAGCGAGTTCGGACTGGCAATATAGACCGCGTCAACGTCAGGACTCTGCGCCAGTTCATCGAGCGAAGTAAACAGATGCTCGACCGGATAGTCATTAGCGAAAGCTTGCGCCTGTTCAAGGCTGCGGGAATAAATCGCGGTGAGTTTAAATTTACCGGTTTCATGGGCGGCATCGACAAACTGCTTAGTAATCCAGTTTGTGCCAACAACTGCGAAACGTATCATAAACGTTGACGAACTCCGTTAAAGGGGACCTTTCGTCACTCTAGCACGCCATGATGACAAAACGAGTGCGCAAATACGCACTCTGGTAAATTGCTAGTTCTTGGTGGGGCATCCTCGCTGAACCTCTTGACCTATGCTAACTACTGAACCCAGATATTTAGGTTGTCGATGTAATATCTTTGCATCGATAACTGCGCTAACTCGTGCTAGTTTTTCTCTAAAATGCGTGAATATTCGCGCTTTTTGGGGGATATCGGGAGCATTAACGGCAATAGCGCGAATACCATATTCTCTGGCCAGCCACAGCGCCCGCGGGTTATGGAAGCCCTGGGAAATAATAGTCATATCGGTTATGCCAAAAACTTTTTGCGCGCGCACTACCGAGTCTAGCGTCGAAAAACCTGCGTAATCGCAGAAAATCGCTTCTTCAGGCACCCCTTGATGGATGAGCGCCTGCTGCATCGCCGAGGGTTCGTCATAATTTTTTTTGCTATTGTCGCCGCTGACCAGTAGCCACTTTACTTTTCCGGCATGGTACAGCGCGGCTGCGGTATTAATACGGCGAACAAAGAATTTATTGCCAGGCTTGGCGCCGAGAACTAATCCAACATTATTGTAGGGAAGCGTGTTGATATCGTTCCAGATAAGATGTTGTGTTGTTTTGATAATGAGCGTGTCGGCGTAAAAGATTAATGTCACGCAGGCGGTAAGCAACATGCAAGCGGCGAAAATAAATCGACGGATAAGTTGGACCGTCCTGATAGTAAAAGTACCGCTTATTTTGTTATATAACTCTGTTATGAACATCCAGTTCATTGACACATTCCCTGTGCTGAAATTAAACGAAAACTCCTTTAACTAATTGATTCTAAATTTAAGCGTATAAAAAAACTATCGGGACAAAAATTTTTCAGAATCAGGGTAAAGCAAGATGCGTCAGCCACAGGCGGGTATCAAACTCTAGCTGGTGGTACTGCGGCTCCATATGACAGCACAACTGATAGAAGGCTTTGTTGTGATCCTTCTCTTTTAAATGCGCCAGTTCATGAACCACGATCATGCGCAGAAACGCTTCCGGCGCATCGCGAAATACCGTCGCTACGCGAATTTCCGCTTTAGCTTTTAGTTTGCCGCCCTGAACGCGGGAAATAGCGGTATGCAGACCAAGCGCGTTCTTCAGCACGTGGATTTTACTGTCGTACATCACCTTATTGATTGGCGCCGCCCCGCGCAGATAGCGGGCCTTCAGATCCTGGGTATATTGATATAACGCCTTATCGCTGTTGACATCATGCCCCTGCGGATAGCGCTTTTGCAGCACCTCGCCGAGGCGACCTTGCTCGATTAAGGTCGTCACCTGCGACAGCAGCGATTCGGGGTAACCCTGAAGGTAAGGTAGCGTGTTCATGGTGAAAAAAGTTTACTTCTCCGGAGAATTGAGCGATAACACGCGCGAATTTTAGCATTTCGGAGGGGCGATGAGCCAGGTAGAGTTAAACGGTGAGTTATTCACATTAGAGCGGTTCCCACCTAACGCTGAAGAAGAAGCGCTTCAGGCGTGGGAAGCGGCGGATGAATATCTGCTGCAACAGGTGAATGACGTCGACGGCCTGACGCTCATCTTCAACGACGGCTTCGGCGCGCTCTCCTGCGCGCTGGCGGAGCGCAACCCGGTCAGCATCAACGACTCCTTTATTTCCGAGCTGGCGACTCGCCACAACCTGCGGATGAACGGTATCGATGAAGAGAGCGTGCGCTTTCAGGATAGCCTGAGCCCGCTGCCGGTCGCGCCGGCGCTGGTGCTGATTAAGGTGCCAAAACAGCTGGCGCTGCTGGAACAGCAGCTGCGCGCGCTGCGCGAAGTGGTGACGCCGGAAACCCGCATTATCGCCGCGGCGAAAGCCCGAGATGTGCACAACTCGACGCTGGCGCTGTTTGAAAAAATCCTCGGTACCACCACCACTTCGCTGGCGTGGAAAAAAGCGCGTCTGATCCACTGCGTTTTCACCGCCCCTAAGCTTGCCGAAGCGCCGCAAACCTACAGCTGGAAGCTGGACGGCACGCCGTGGACCATCCATAACCATGCCAACGTTTTTGCCCGCAGCGGACTGGATATCGGCGCGCGTTTCTTCCTGCAGCATTTACCGTCTGATTTAGAAGGCGAGATCGCCGATCTTGGCTGCGGCAATGGGGTGATTGGCCTGCAGGCGCTGGCGCAAAACCCAAACGCCAGCGTGATGTTCACCGATGAGTCGCACATGGCGGTGGCTTCCAGCCGTTTGAACGTCGAGCGCAATCTGCCGGACGATATCGAACGCTGTGAATTCATGGTCAACAATTCGCTTTCCGGCATTGAGCCTGACCGCTTTACGGCGATTCTGTGTAATCCGCCGTTCCATCAGCAGCACGCTATTACCGACCATATTGCCTGGCAGATGTTTAACGATGCCCGCCGCAGCCTGAAATATGGCGGCGAGCTGTACGTCGTCGGCAACCGCCACCTTGATTACTTCCGTAAGCTGAAGCGCGCTTTTGGTAATTGCACGACCATTGCGACGAACAATAAGTTTGTCATTTTGAAAGCAACGAAGGTGCGTAAGCAGCGCTGATGCATGTCGCTGCTTCCCCCGGCTTGCGGCTGTCGCCTTAGCCGGGCTACCGACTGGTAGTTTCAGCCAGCGTGGTGAAGACATTAAAGGCAGGTCGCAAGGACCGTAGGTCGGGTAAGGCGTTAGCCGCCACCCGACAAAAAACGACACCGCGGGTAGCCCGGGGAAGGCGCATCGCGCCGCCCCCGGGACACGGCTAAATCGCCAGCGCCAGTTTTGTGCCCTGGGCAATCGCTCGGCGCGCATCCAGCTCCGCCGCCACGTCGCAACCGCCGATTAAATGCACCGTTTTCCCCGCCGCGCGCAGCGGTTCCGCCAGCTCGCGGCGCGGTTCCTGACCGGCGCAGATAATAACCTGATCGACCGCCAACAGTTGGCGCTCGCCGCCGATAGTGACGTGTAATCCTTCATCATCGATCTTTTCATAGCTGACCGCCGGGATCATTTTCACGCCGCGCGCCAGCAGCGTCGCGCGGTGGATCCAACCGGTGGTTTTGCCGAGCCCTTCGCCCGGTTTGCTGGCTTTGCGCTGTAGCATCACAATCTGTCGCGGGCTTTTACTCAACTGTGGGCCTTCAGCACTCAGCCCTCCCGCCGTTTGTAGGCTGGTATCGATACCCCATTCGCGGCAGAACTCGCCGATATCCTGGCTGGTGGCCGCACCCGACTGGCTTAAATACATCGCGGTGTCGAAGCCGATGCCGCCGCAGCCGATAATCGCCACCTTCGCGCCAACCGGCGCTTTATCGCGCAAGACATCCAGGTAGCTCAGCACTTTGGGATGTTCGATCCCGTCGATCGCCGGCAGGCGCGGAGCGATACCGGTGGCGAGGATCGTCTCATCGAACGCCAGCAGATCGTCTGCCGTGACGCGGGTGTTCAGGCGTAGATCGACACCATGAAGATCGAGCATGGTGCGGTAGTAACGCAACGTCTCGTGAAACTCCTCTTTGCCGGGGATCTGTTTGGCGATATTAAACTGGCCGCCGATCTCAGAGAGCGCATCGAACAACGTGACGTGATGACCGCGGGCGGCGGCGTTAACGGCGAAGGCCAGACCGGCAGGCCCGGTGCCGACGACCGCCAACCGTTTAGGCGCGTTGGCGGGCTGGACCGGCATCAGGGTTTCATGACAGGCGCGCGGGTTGACCAGACAGGAGGTGACTTTGCCGGCGAAGATCCGATCGAGACACGCCTGGTTGCAACCGATGCAGGTATTGATCTCCCCGGCGCGATCGCGCTGCGCTTTCGACATAAATTCAGCGTCGGCGAGGAAGGGGCGGGCCATCGATACCATATCGGCATCGCCGCGGGCGAGAATATCCTCCGCGACCTGCGGATCGTTGATGCGGTTGGTGGTGATCAACGGGATCGACACCGCGCCTTTCAGCTTGCGGGTGACCCAGCTGAAAGCTCCGCGCGGTACCGGCGTGGCGATGGTCGGAATGCGCGCTTCGTGCCAGCCAATCCCGGTGTTGATAATTGTCGCTCCCGCCGCTTCAATCGCTTTGGCCAGCGTGATGACTTCCGCCAGCGTGCTGCCGCCGTTGACCAGATCGAGCATCGACAGGCGGTAGATGATAATGAAATCGTGGCCGGCGCGCTGGCGCACCGCCTTAACCACCTCTACGGCGAAACGCATGCGCCTGGCATAATCGCCGCCCCAGTGGTCGTCGCGCTGGTTGGTGCGCGTGGCGAGAAATTCGTTAATCAGATAGCCCTCAGAGCCCATCACTTCAACGCCGTCATAGCCCGCTTCGCGCGCCAGCTGGGCGCAGTGGGCAAAATCATCAATCAGCGTAAGGATCTCATCGTGGCTCAGTTCATGGGGCGTAAAACGGTTAATCGGCGCCTGTAGCGCCGAGGGGGCCACTAGCGCGGGCTGGTAGCTGTAGCGCCCGGTATGCAGGATCTGCAGGGCGATTTTGCCGCCTTCCTGATGTACCGCGTCGGTAATATGGCGATGGTGCGCCAGATGGCTGGCATCGTTGAGTACCGCGCCGCCGGCCATGGTCACCCCGGAAGGCGCCGGAGCGATGCCGCCGGTGACGATCAGCGCCACGCCGTGACGGGCGCGTTCGGCGTAAAAGGCCGCCAGCCGCTGCGCGCCGTCCGGTAACTCTTCCAGGCCGGTGTGCATTGAGCCCATCAACACGCGGTTTTTGAGCGTTGTGAAGCCCAGCTCAAGCGGGGCGAAAAGCGACGGATAGCGGCTCATAGTGGCTTCCAATGTAAAATTATTGTTATGTGGTCGGATGAGTTACTAATTTAGCCGTCGCGGAGAAAAAGGGAAAAGGGGAGTGCGGTGATTGTGATGGGATTCAAAGAACGGAACACGTTGTCCCTCACCCCGGCCCTCTCCCAAAGGGAGAGGGGGGAAAGGCGGATCGGTACCGGTGGTTAGGGTGACGGGGAAGACGCTACGCGCTGGCGGCGCTCCAGGCCCGGTGCCTGCCACATCGATGTTGTCAGCCCGCTATCGACAAGGCCAAGCTGATCGGCGTACACCGTCTGCCACTTGCTCATCATCTCCTGATACAGCTCGCGATGCTGCGGATTTGGGGTGAACTCGCGGTGCCAGCTCACTAACCGTTCTCCTGTACTGGCCATATCGCCATACAGTCCGGCGCCGGTTCCGGCGGCGATGGCGCAGCCCAGAGCAGTGGCTTCGCGGACGACCGGCACCCGCACCGGCAGGCCGGTGACGTCGCTGAGGATCTGGCTCCACAGCGCGCCTTTAGAGCCGCCGCCGGCAAACACCAGGCTCTCGAATGTTACCCCGGAGAACTGCGAAATCTGGGCCAGATTGCAGGCGGAGACAATCGCCGCGTTCTCCTCCAGCGCGCGGAACAGGGTCGCTTTATTGCACTTTTCCGGATCGATGGAGAGGTTAATAAACGACGGCGCGGCGTGGTACCACTGCTTAAAGTGCATGGCGTCGGAAAAAATAGGCATCACGCCGTGGGAACCGGCGGGCACGCGGCTGGCCATCTCCTCCAGCAGCGAATAGGCATCGACGCCGAGCCGCTCGGCAATCAGTTTTTCTTCAGCGCAGAAGGCGTCGCGAAACCAGCGCATGGTCAGCCCGGTAAAGAAACTGATCGATTCCGCCTGCGCCATGCCGGGAATGACATGAGGATTGACGCGAATATTCATCTGCGGATCGGTACGCACCTGCGGCAGGTTGACCACCTGCTGCCAGAAAGTGCCGCCGAGTACCGCGGTTTGCCCGGCGCGCACCACCCCAAGGCCCAGGCAGCCGAGCTGGACGTCGCCGCCGCCCATCACCACCGGCGTCCCGGCGCGCAGGCCGCTCTGCTGTGCCGCCGCTTCGGTGACGGCGCCCAGCAGGGTCCCGGTCTCTTTGACCGGCGACAGCATATCGGCGCGCAGCCCGGCCATATCCAGCAGCGCCGGGCGCCAGTCGCGGCTGAACAGATCGAGCATGCCGGTGGTGCCGGCGTTTGACGGGTCGACCGCCAGCTCGCCGGAAAGTTTCGCCGCCAGCCAGTCGCTGATCATGGTGATGGTCGCCGCTTTGCGGTAGATATCGGGGCGGTGGTGCGCCAGCCATAGCAGGCGCGGCATGGCGCTTAGCGCCAGGGTTTGTCCCGAGACCTCGTACACCTCGGATTCAAAACGATAGTCGTGGATCTCCTTAAGCTCCGCCACTTCGCGGCTGGCGCGGGCATCGACGTTGGCGCAGGCCCAGATGGCCTCGCCGTTGCGGTCATAGAGGACGATCCCTTCGCGCATCGAACAGCAGGCGATGGATTGAATGTCGGCGGCGGAGAGCCGGGCGGCGTCGAGCGCCTGGCGAATGCACTGGCAGGCCAGCTGCCAGTTGGTGGTAAGGTCGAACTCCATCGAGCCGGGGACGTTATCGACGCTCAGGTGTTTCCATTCGGCCTGGCCTACCGCCAACTGGCGGCCATTAAGATCGAAAATGACCGCCCGAATGCTGCCGGTCCCGGCATCTAACGCTAACAGGTAACTCATGACATGCGCCTCGCTGTTGTCGCGCGGCGCCAGGCCGTCAGGAGGCCAGTGCGAGCACCGCGCGTGCTGTTGTCTCTTCCGTTACCAGGCCATTAATGCGCTTGCCAATCAGAGCGGCATGAATCGCCTGCGCTTTTTGTTCTCCCCCGGCGACGCCAACGATGGTCGGCAGCTGCGCCAGTTCATCGAGGGTTACGCCGAGGAGTTCCCGATGGATCTCCAGTCCTTCTACCGGCCGGCCGTCGGCCTGCAGGAAATAACCTAAAATGTCGCCGACCGCGCCTTTGCGCGCGTACATCAGCTGTTCACCCTCGCTGATATAGCCGGAGCGTAAAATGGTGGCGTCGCGCCGCTGATCGATGGCGCCAATGCCAACCACCGCCGCGTCCGCCGCCGTTGCCGCCAGCATCACGTCGCGCACGCTCGACTCGCGGCGCAGGATCTCGGCGACATCCGCCGAAGAGACCCGCAGCGGCGCCGGGATAATGCTGACGCTACAGGCGGCATCAAGCTGGCCGATGCCGGTCATATAAGGGCCGACGCCGCCGGAGAGGGTCACCAGCCGCACCTGCTGCGAGCCAATAAAGCCGCTGAGGTGCTGCAGGCAGCTCATGGTGGCTTCGCCGAAGCCGACTGCCAATAATTGCCCCGGTTGCAGAATGCCCATCAGCGACTGCGCCGCGCCGATCCCCAGCCGGGTATTCATCGGTGGAGTGTTGAGCGCTGGCAGTACGCGGGCAAGCTTGAGGCCAAAGCGTTGCTGGAGTTCACTTTCCAGCGCCAGACAGCCCTCATAGCGCGAGTTGATCTGCACGCGGATCACCCCGGACTGACGGCCTTTCTCCAGCAGGCGAGAAATCTTCAGTCGCGGCAACCCTAAACGCTCGCCGATGTCATTTTGCGTCAGGCCGTCGTGGTAGTAGCACCACGCCACCCGCGCCACCAGCTCTTCCTCGGCTAACGCCAGCCCGGCGTAGCGGTTCTCTTCCGTAATGCGTTTTTCGCTCATAAATTGAACTCTTATAAAAATTTAGATCATATGTTCGCTATTGCGCGGTCGGAAAGTGTGAGCCGACTGGCAAAACGGATCTTTCATCGCTGGCGCCTTTTTTCCTGACGATCTAAAGCGCCAAACTGTGATCTTCGCACGGTTGTAAATATAGTTCACCGTCTACGCTTTTGAACATTATTAAATTTAAAAATCATTTGTTCAATCGAGGCGCGATGATGAAGCCACTGCTTGAAGCTCGCCAGATTTGCAAACAGTTCTCCGGCGTTGCGGTGCTCAAGGGCATTGATTTCACGCTAGGCGCGGGCCAGGTGCATGCGCTGATGGGCGGCAACGGCGCGGGTAAATCGACGCTGATGAAGATCATCGCCGGCGTCGAAACGCCGGATAGCGGTGAACTGACGATCGGCGAACGCGCGTTTGCGCGCCTCAATCCGGCGCTGGCTCATCAGTTAGGCATCTATCTGGTGCCGCAGGAGCCGATGCTGTTTCCCAACCTCAGCGTGCGCGAGAACATTCTTTTCCGCCTGCCGAAGCGGGCGGATACCACCGCGCGGTTGCAGGACAAACTGCGGCAGCTGAACTGCCAGATCAACCTCGATGCCAGCGCCAGCACGCTCGAGGTAGCCGATCAACAGATGGTCGAGATCCTGCGCGGGCTGATGCGCGAGGCACGGATCCTGATCCTGGATGAACCCACCGCCTCTTTAACGCCGGGTGAAACCGAGAGACTCTTTAGCCAGATCCGCGCGTTACAGGCGCTGGACGTTGGGATCGTCTTTATCTCACACAAATTGCCCGAAATCCGCCAGCTTGCCAGCCATATTTCGGTGATGCGCGACGGCGCGGTGGTGCTGGGCGGCGAGACCGCGGCATACCGCGATGAGCAACTGATTAACGCGATGACGCCGGTCAGCCGCGACCATACGCTGAGCGACACGCAAAAGCTGTGGCTGTCGCTACCGGGCAACCGGCGTACGCAACCGCAGGACTTTCCCGTGCTACGGGTGGAGGATCTCACCGGAGAAGGTTTTATCGATCTCAATCTGGAGATCCGCGCCGGAGAGATCGTCGGTCTGGCCGGGCTGGTAGGATCCGGGCGCACCGAATTTGCTGAAACCCTATACGGCCTGCGCCCACCGCGCGCCGGGCGGATCTGGCTGGAGAACCGCGAGATTAGCCGCGACAGCACCCGCGCCAGGTTGGCCAGCGGGCTGGTTTATCTGCCGGAAGACCGTCAGGTCTCGGGGCTGTTTCTTGATGCGCCGGTGCGCTGGAACACAGTGATGTTCAATCAGCCGTCATGGTGGCAGCAGGGGAAACGGGAGGCGGCGGTGGTTGAACGCTATCACCGGGCGCTGGGGATCAAGCTGGCCGATGGCGATCAGCCGGTGCGCACGCTCTCTGGCGGCAACCAGCAAAAAGTGCTGCTGGCGCGCTGTCTGGAAGCTAATCCGTTACTGCTGATTGTCGATGAGCCGACGCGCGGCGTGGATGTCTCCGCCCGCGCTGATATCTATCAACTGCTAAAAAGCGTTGCCGCGCAAAACGTGGCGGTGCTGATGATCTCCAGCGATCTGGATGAGTTCGTTGGCCTGGCCGACCGGGTGTTGGTGATGCATCAGGGCCGCTACAGCGGTGAGCTGGCGCGGCAGGCGGTGACCGTCGATCGCATGATGACCCTGGCCTTCGGAGGACAGGCATGAAAACGTTACTGAAGAATCGCGAACTGAGCGCCTTCTTTGCCATCGTGGCGCTCTTTGTCGTGCTGGTGGCGCTCAATCCAGCCTATTTCAGCCTGCAGACCCTGGCGATGATTTTCGCCAGCTCGCAGATCCTCTGCCTGCTGGCATTGGGCGCGACGCTGGTGATGCTGACCCGCAATATTGACGTGTCGGTAGGTTCGACCGTTGGGCTGTGCGCCATCGCCGTCGGCGTGGCGCTGAACAACGGTTACGGGCTGGCGACGGCTATCGCCTTCGCGCTGGCGATTGGCGCGCTGGCCGGAGCTTTTAACGGCCTGCTGGTCGTGGGGCTGCGCATCCCGGCGATCGTCGCGACGCTCGGCACGCTGGGGTTGTATCGCGGAGTGATGTTGCTGTGGACCGGCGGGAAATGGATCGAGGGCTTGCCCGACAGCCTGAAATCGCTCTCGGAGCCCGCGTTTATTGGCGTGTCGCCGCTGGGCTGGCTGGTGCTGGCGCTGCTGCTGGCGGGCGGCTGGCTGCTGTCGCGCACCGCCTCTGGTCGTGATTTTTACGCCGTTGGCGATAATCTCGCCGCCGCGCGTCAGCTGGGCGTGGCGGTCAACCGCACGCGGATGCTGGCCTTTACCCTCAACGGCATGCTGGCGGCCTGCGCTGGGATCGTCTTCGCCGCGCAAATTGGTTTTGTGCCTAATCAGACCGGCAGCGGGCTGGAGATGAAAGCCATCGCCGCCTGCGTACTGGGCGGGATCTCGCTGCTCGGCGGCACCGGTACGCTGCTCGGCGCGTTTCTCGGCGCCTTTTTCCTCACCCAAATCGACACCGTGCTGGTGCTGTTCCGCCTTCCCGCCTGGTGGAATGACTTTATTGCCGGCCTGGTGCTGCTCGGCGTGCTGGTGCTTGATGGCCGCCTGCGCCAGGCGCTGGCCCGCCATCAACGGGCGCTAAAGTACAGCCGTTTCCAGCCCGGTAACAAAGGAAGCAAACAGGTTGCCCGCTTTCCCGAACGCAAAAGCAAAGAGGTGGCTTAAATGAAGCTGAAGCTTAACTGGGAAAGCGCGCTGCTGGCGTTGCTGATCGCGGAAATCCTGCTATTCGGCGCGTTGAATCCGCGCATGCTGGATATCAATATGCTGCTCTTTAGCACCAGCGACTTTATCTGCATCGGCATCGTCGCACTGCCGCTGACGCTGGTGATCATCAGCGGCGGGATCGATATTTCGCTGGGCTCGACCATCGGCCTGTGCGCCATCGCCCTCGGGGTGATGACCCAGGCGGGCTGGCCGCTGTGGCTCGCGGTATCGCTGACGTTGCTATTGGGGCTGCTGTGCGGGTTACTCAACGCCGCGCTGATTCACTACACCGGCATCAGCCCGCTGGTGATCACCCTCGGGACGCTGTATCTGTACGGCGGCGGCGCGCTGCTGCTTTCCGGCATGGCCGGCGCGACCGGTTACGAGGGGATTGGCGGCTTCCCCGATAGCTTCACCTCCTTCGCCAATTTAACTTTCGCCGGACTGCCGCTACCGCTGGTGCTGTTCGCGATTATCACCTTTTTCTTCTGGCTGCTGGCCCATCGCGGTCGCTTTGGCCGCCATCTCTTTTTACTCGGGCAAAATTCGCGCGCCGCGCGCTATGCCGCGCTGTCGGTGAACGGCATCCCGTACGTGCTGTATGGCCTGGTTGGCGTCGCCTCGGCGGTCGCGGCGCTGGTGATGGTCTCCTATTTCGGTTCGGCGCGTTCGGATTTAGGCCGCGACCTGCTGATGCCGGCGCTGACCGCGGCGGTGCTCGGCGGGGCCAATATATACGGCGGTTCGGGATCGATACTGGGTACCGCGCTGGCGGCGTTGCTGGTGGGGTATCTGCAACAGGGTTTACAGATGGTCGGCATCCCCAACCAGGTGTCGAGCGCGCTGTCAGGGGCGCTGTTGGTTGTGGTGGTGATGGGGCGCTCGCTGAGCCTGCACCGTGAATGGGTGCGCGCGACCTGGCGGCGTCTTTTCTCGCATAAAACAATCGGAGCATAAAATGAAATTAAAACTGATCGTGCTGGCGTTGGCGATGAGCGTAGTCACCGCCCAGGCGGCGGACCGCATCGCCTTTATTCCTAAGCTGGTCGGCGTCGGCTTCTTTACCAGCGGCGGCAACGGCGCGAAAGAGGCGGGGAAAGCGCTGGGCGTGGATGTCACCTATGACGGCCCGACCGAACCCAGCGTCTCCGGCCAGGTGCAGCTAATCAACAACTTCGTCAACCAGGGCTACAACGCCATTATCGTTTCCGCCGTCTCGCCGGACGGTCTGTGTCCGGCGCTGAAGCGGGCGATGCAGCGCGGGGTCAAGGTCCTGACCTGGGATTCCGATACCAAACCCGAGTGCCGCAGCATCTATATCAATCAGGGCACGCCGCAGCAGCTCGGCGGCCTGCTGGTAGATATGGCGGAAAAGCAGGTCAGCAAACCTGCCGCCAAAGTCGCGTTTTTCTACTCCAGCCCAACGGTGACCGACCAGAACCAGTGGGTGAAGGAAGCCAAAGCCAAAATCGAAAAAGAGCATCCGCAGTGGCAAATCGTCACCACCCAGTTCGGCTATAACGATGCCCCCAAATCGCTGCAAACCGCCGAGGGGATCTTAAAAGCCTATCCGGATCTCGATGCCATTATCGCGCCGGATGCCAATGCGCTGCCGGCGGCGGCGCAGGCGGCGGAGAACCTCAAGCGTCAGGGCGTGGCGATCGTCGGCTTTAGTACACCGAACGTGATGCGCCCGTACGTTGAGCGCGGCACGGTGAAAGCCTTTGGTCTGTGGGATGTGGTTCAGCAGGGCAAAATTGCGGTTAACGTCGCCGATCGATTGCTGAAAAAGGGCGATCTTAACGTCGGCGACAGCGTTGAGGTGAAAGATATCGGCCCGCTTAAGGTCGAGCCGAACAGCGTACAGGGTTACCAGTATGAGGCGAAGGGCAACGGTATCGTGCTGCTGCCGGAACGCGTGGTGTTCAGCAAAGAGAACATCAACAATTACGACTTCTGACGGAGGATGAGATGGCTGATTTAGACGACATCAAAGAGGGTAAGGACTTCGGTATCGACCGCCCGCAGCAGAACACGCTGTATACCCTGAAAGGCTGCGGCTCGCTAGATTGGGGCATGCAGTCGCGGCTGGCGCGCATCTTTAATCCGCACAGCAATCGCACGGTGATGCTGGCCTTCGATCACGGCTACTTCCAGGGGCCAACGACCGGGCTTGAGCGTATCGACCTGTCGATTGCGCCGCTGTTTGCCGACACCGACGTGCTGATGTGCACCCGCGGCGTATTGCGCAGCCAGGTACCGGCGGCCACCAATAAGCCGGTGGTGCTGCGCGCCTCCGGCGGTAATTCGGTTTTGAGCGAACTCTCCAACGAATGCGTGGCGGTGGCGATGGAAGACGCGCTGCGTCTCAACGTTTGCGCGGTGGCGGCGCAGGTCTATATCGGCAGCGAATACGAACATCAGTCGATCAATAACATCATCAAACTGGTGGATGCCGGTAATCGCTACGGTATGCCGGTTCTGGCGGTTACCGGCGTCGGCAAAGAGATGACCCGCGACGCGCGCTACTTCTCGCTGGCCAGCCGGATTGCCGCCGAAATGGGGGCGCAGTTTGTGAAGACCTATTTCGTTGAGGAAGGCTTTGAAAAAGTAACCGCCAGCTGTCCGGTGCCGATCGTCATCGCAGGCGGTAAAAAACTGCCGGAGCATGAGGCGCTGGAGATGTGCTGGCGGGCGATCGACCAGGGGGCGTCCGGGGTGGATATGGGGCGCAATATCTTCCAGTCCAGCGCCCCGCGCGCGATGCTGAAGGCGGTGAAAAAGGTGGTGCATGAGAATCTGAACGCCCGCGAAGCGTATCAGTTCTGGCAGGAAGAGAAACAGGGAGAGCTGAAATGAACGTGACGCTGGTGGAGATCAATATTAAACCCGAGCGGGTGGATGAGTTTCTCGAGGTGTTTCGCGCCAACCACGAGGGCGCGCTGCGGGAACCAGGCAACCTGCGCTTTGATGTCCTGCAGGATCCCGAGGTGAAAACCCGCTTTTTTATCTACGAAGCCTATAAAGACGATGAGGCGGTGCTGGCGCATAAGAAGACGCCGCACTATTTAGCCTGCGTCGAAAAGCTGGAGGAGATGATGTCGCAGCCGCGGCAGAAGCGCAGCTTTATCGGCCTGTTACCGCAGGTGTGAGGTTCCCTCTCCCTGTGGGAGAGGGGTAGGGTGAGGGGAAAACGCTACGGCTTACGGAAAAACTCGTTATACAACATATATAAATGCGCCGCGCTCCACGAGAAGTTAGGCGCCCCCTGCTGGGCGCCAGTCAGCGGATTGTAGTTCTCCTGAATCGGGCCATCGGCGGTTAAGCCTTTGGCGTGCTGGAAGAAGGCGTCCGCCAGCTTCAGCGCCTCATCGCGATGACCGTAGCGCTCCATTCCCTTCAGGCCGAACCAGAACTGATCCACCCACACCCGTCCGCGCCAGTAAATATCGGCGCCAAAGGCCGGGTTGGTCAGCGCGGCGGTACCCAGCGGCACAAAGGTGTTGAACTCTTTCGGGTCGAGCATCACCGAAACCACATCGTCAGCATGTTGTTGCGTCGCCGCGCCATTAAACAGCGGCGACCAGCCTTCCGGCCCTTTGCCGCGCTCGACGATAGGTTTACCGGCGCAGCCGTTAGCCAGCGGTTGTTCTTCGATACGAATGTCGTAATAGAAGCGAGTCTGCGGGTCGAACATGCAGGTATTGATATAATCCGCCAGCTTCGCCGCCAGCGCCTGATAGCGCTTTGCTTCCTCCGCTTTGCCAAGAATCGTCGCCATCTGCGCCAGATAGCGGTTATCGCTGTACATATAGCTGGCCTGATCGACCGATTCCTGGAGCAGCGAATACCCCAGCAGGTTGCCGTCACGGTCGCGGTTTTCGGCGAATTTCACCGTCCAGTCGCTGCGTTTGCCGCCGTTGGCGACGTATTTATCCAGCTGTTCTTTATCGATAAAACCAAATACCGCCGCATCGTCGCGCCCGGACTCCCACGACGCCGCTACCTGCGCCGGAATTTCGAGGCTGTCGTAATCGCCTTTGGCCGTCACCTGTTCGTAGGCGCGAAGGCCGGAAAGCGTCTGCTCGGTTTGCCCTTTTTTCACCGTGAACAGCATGGCGCCGTCGGCGGTGTTGTGCGCCTTATCGCGGGTCGCGCCATATTCCGGCACGCCGTTACCGTTATGGTCGCGGTTGCGTAGCCACCAGTCGTGATAGGCCACCAGCTTCGGATACATCTCTTCCAGCCACGCTTTATCTTTGGTGACGTTATACACCTCCATCACCGACCAGGCCGCGAGGCTTGGCTTGGTGTTGCGTTCGTTCCAGTTGCCGCCGTCGCCGCCGCGCTCGGGGCTCAGGTTCCAGGCGATCAGATCGGGCACAAATCCGGCATCCTGCGGGCGTACCTTATCATTGGCTTTAATCTGCCAGGAGAAGACGGCGCGGATATTCTCTTTGGCGATATCCGGGTTGAAGTGGGCCATGGCGTAGGCCTGTTTCCAGGTATCCCACGGCCAGGTCTGGTTGCCGGAGAACCAGCGGCCGGTCACGGATGGGGTGACGGTATGGTAATGCACCGCGCCGCCCGGCGCGCGCCAGTTGCCGTTGAGCGTCTCAATAGCTTTCACCGCCACGCGGGTCTGTTCGGCGGTAGCGTCGGGGTTGCTGAGCCCTTTTTGCAGATAACCGCCCCAGCGCTGTTCGGAGGCGGTGAGATAGTAAGCCGGCCGCGCCAGAATATCGCGGATCTGCGCTTTTTCCCGCCGCGCTTGCTCCGCGGTGAGCAGGTGCGAATAAGTGGTGTAGAGGGTGGTGGAGCCGCGGATCTCCACGCTGCTGGTGAAGCGGTGACCGTCGATACGGGTCTCGGTTGCCAGAGAACGGTGGATCTGATACTGCGATTCGCCGGAAGTCATCAGGTCAGAGGCGGCGCGAACTTTGCCAAAGCTGACCGTCAGGCCGTCGGGCGTGGCGCTCAGACGGCGCTGATAGTCCGGGAAGGCTTGATCAATGGTTTTGCCCGATAGCGCTTTACCCTCTTTGGCGGCCAGTTTTTCCAGTAGTTCGCCATCCCACACCAGCTTCAGCGGAGTGTTGCTGGTGATTTTGGTCTCCACTAGCGAAGTGTGGGCGCTGGCGAAGCGCAGCGTCATCTCCACCTTCACGCCGGGGGCGGTGAGGGTTTGTTTCAGCGCGCCCGGCAGGCTCCAGGCCTGCAGGGTGAAATCGACCTTTTTGCCGTTCTGATACACCGTCAGGCGATCGAAGTTGGTGGCCATAAAGTTGATGTACTCTTCGGTCAGCAGCGCCGGGCCGGGGAAGCCGCCCATGGTCGCCGGGCCGTCGGGCAGCAGGTGGCCGTGCCACGCCCCGAGGTCGAAAAAGGGGTTGAAGCGCTGGTGGTCGTCGGCGTCGAAATCCTGCATATACTGCGGCGCGCCGCTGCGGTCGATGACGTTTTTAAACGCCTGCGCGGTGACGGCATGGGCGGAAAAACTCAGCATCAGCGCGCAGGCCAGCGGCGTCAGCGTAGTGGTGAAGTTCATGGTATCTCGGCTCCTTGTTACCAGTAGAAGTATTGCATCAGGAAAATTTTGTCGCTCGGGTCGCCGCTGGCGTTGCTGGTATAGAAACGGCTGTCGGCGGCGGTGGCGAAACGCCCGCCGCCATATTCGTACCAGATGCCAAATTGCATAAACGCGGTGGTTTCATCAGCGGCGTGGTCCGGGCGGTGTTTGGCGTAGCTGTATGCGGTGGAGAAGTAGAGCCCGCTTAATGCTTCATACATGGCGCTGGCCATAAAGCCGGTTTCGCTGCCGGGAACATCCCGCCCTTTGGCGCGGCCGGTATGGTGCCAGGCGCGGAAGGCCAGATTGGGCGACAGAACGCCGGTCAGGAATAGCTGTCCGGTGCCGTCGGTCACTTCAAGGCCGTTCATCCAGGTGACATCTTTGACGATGTCGTACTGCACGTAGCCGTTGACCATTGCCGGGTAGGTGTACTTATCGTCATAGCGATCATATTTGCCGAAGTGCAGCCAGGCCTTGCTTTCATCGTGATGTCCGGCCGGCGTGGCGGTGACGCTATAGCGGAAATCGCCGCTGCGGTTTTGTACCTTCAGCGCGTACATGATGTCGCGGGTATTGGGGATCACATAACCCAGATCGGGGGTAAAGTCGCCCCACCACTGCAGGTCGTCCAGCGACGAGTCCTGGCGCAGGCTGAGCATGATCTCGGTGTTGTTATCGGTTTTATAGCCGCCATAGAGGCGGTTAAGGCCGCCTTCCACGCCGCCCCAGCTGTGGCCGGGCGTCCAGGCATTGCCCTGGCTATCGGCCTGTACCGTCCAGGCTTCGCCGTAGATCAGCCCGAACCAGTGGCCGTTTTTGACCTCCAGCCCGCCCTCGATATAGGTGCCATCGCTGTATTTATGTTTATCCTCGCCTTCTAAATCCATGTAACCGCCAACCCCCAATTCGCCGTAAAAGCGGTAGGAGGTGGTGGTTAATTCCGGCGTTTTGGTATCGTCGTGCTCGGCCGGATGGACGGTCTCAGCGGCCGCCGCAGGGGCGCAAAAAGCCAGGGCAACGAGTGCCCCGTATAAGTAAGTGTGAGTTTTCATTTTTTTAAGGTATTTAAGAGGTATGGGAAGCCGGAGCCGCTTCTATTTGTTGTTGTTCCTGGGTTAATCCTTTGACGTATTTGCTGTATTTCCACCACGCGAAGCCAAGGAAAATCACGATCCCGCCGACGTTGTAGAAAATAATGGTCAGGATGTTGCCGCCGGTTGGGAAGGTTGAGGCGACGAAACCGATGGCGAAAATCACAATCAGCATGGATACCACCACGATGCCGGTAGTACGCGAGCCCATGCGGAAATCGCGCGGCAGATGGTCGAGCTTGCGGCGCAGGTTGAGGTAGGCCAGCATGATGAACAGCGGCGGCAGCATGGAAGCGGCGGCGGTCATGTTGATGATGGTGTTCATCAGATCCTGCACGGTGTTGGATCCCAGCGTCGGGATGATCATCAGCGGAATGACGATCAGATACTGGAGCCAGGCCGCGCGCGCCGGGACGCCGTTCTCATTGAGCTCGACGGTTTTTTTACCAAAGATGCCGGAGGGAATTTCCGAGAAGAAAATTTTAACCGGGGTGGCGGTCCACATCAGCAGCGAGCCAAACATCGCGGTAAACGAAACGAGGCCGACGAAGCGGTTCATCAGAATTTCCGGCAGGCCAAAATAAGCCGCCAGGCCGTGGAACACCTGCACCGATCCGCCGGTAAACTTCAGCTCTTTGCTGCTGACGAAGACGTTGATCAGTACGGAGGAGATCGAGTACAGCACGCCGATGAAGATCCCGGCAAGAATGATCACTTTGACGAAGGATTTAGAGCCGCCTTTCACATCGTTGACGTACACCGCCACCGATTCCGCGCCGCCCGCCGCCATAAAGATCCACGTGGTAATACCGAGGAACGCCCAGTTGAAGTTAGGGATCATCGCCTCGACGGTGATCGGATCCGCTGGCTGTACGCCGCCCACCAGCGCGGTACCGGCCAGCAGAATATAAGAGAGCGTCAGCAGCAGCATCAGCGATGAGGTGACGGAGGTGATAGGCCCCAGCATTTTCGCGCCGTTGGTGGAGATCCAGGTGGAGAAAGCGAACAGCGCCATGCTCAACACGGTGGTGGCGAACGGCGTCAGAATGTATTCGTAGCCGAGGAAGGCGTAAGAGGCATAGGCGATTACGCGCGGCAGCAGCGAGGTGAAGAAAAACAGGTTTACGAACCAGTAGGTATAGGCGGTGATAAACGCCCAACGGCCGCCGAGCGAACTTTTCACCCAGGCGTAAACTCCGGCCTCGGAGTTTTTATTCAGTGATACGAACTCGGCGATAATCAGGCAAAACGGAATGAAGTAGAACAGGGTGGCGAGGAAGAACATCGGCGCCGACGCCAGCCCCAGTTCGATATTGTTGTTGATGACGTTATTGAAACTGTAAACGGCGGCAAAGGTCAGCGATAACAGGCCGAACTTGCCGATGGTATTACGTTTAGTATCAGACATAACACATCTCCACACATTGTCCTTCAGAGGGTCGCTGAAGGGGGTTGTGTTGTTTGTAGGGTAGAGGTAGTTAAGAATTAATGTCGATTTTAGTAAAAGTTTTAGTAAATAGAAGTAAAGAAACCGAATAGCTTTAACTCGATCACGAAAAAGGTTGAGTAATACGTAATCAGGCGAGGGATAAAAAAATCCCGCCAGCCGACGAGGGGCTGACGGGACGACAGGAACGTTATTTACCGGCAGCGGCAGCGTTAACCGGCGCCGCGGCGCGCAGACGTTGCTGCTTTTTTTCAAAGCGGGTGATCCACCACCACGCCAGGCCGGAGAAGACCGCGGTCATAAAGACGTTGATAAAGAAAGCGTTAACCAGATCGACGCCCGGCGGGAAGGCCGAAGCAGTCATG
This sequence comes from Klebsiella sp. 141203, assembly GCF_032601985.1. Lineage (NCBI taxonomy): Bacteria > Pseudomonadati > Pseudomonadota > Gammaproteobacteria > Enterobacterales > Enterobacteriaceae > Klebsiella > Klebsiella sp. 141203. The sequence continues at coordinate 175,066 of NZ_JAQIRL010000003.1, forward strand.
CTGATGACGAAAATGACCATCAACATGGTGACTATGCTCATGCCCACTTTTCTTGAGCCCATACGGAAGTCGCGCGGCGTGTCATCGTGTTTCCAGCGGAAGACGAAGTAGGCGGCCATGATGAACAGCGGCGGCAGCATGGCGGTACCGGCGGTGAGATTAATGGCGGTGTTCATCATCTGCTGCACGCTGGCGGAGCCGAAGCCGTTAACAATCAACATCAGGAAAACGAACAGGAACTGCCACCAGGCGGCGCGTACCGGCACGCCGTGGGCATTCAGCTCGGTGGTTTTCTGGCCGTAGATACCCTTCGGGATTTCCGAGAAGTGGATTTTGACCGGCGCGGCGGTCCACATCATCATGCTGCCGAAGATAGCGATAAACAGGATGATGCCGACGAAGCGGCCCATCAGCGCTTCAGAAATGTGGAAGTAGGCGCCGAGACCGGTAAAGATTTCCACCATTCCGCCGGCGTAGGTCAGGTTTTCACGGGCGACAAAGACGTTAACCAGCAGCGAACCTAAGGCGTACATACCGCCAATCAGCACCCCGGCGGTGATGATGACTTTAATAAAGGATTTCTGCCCGCCCTTGGTGTCGTTGAGGTAGGCGGCAACGGTTTCCGCGCCGCCTGCGGCCTGGAAAATCCAGCACATGATACCGAGCGTCGCCCAGTTGATGGTCGGCTCCATCGCCGCCAGGGTAATCGGCTGCGCCGGGACGTGACCGGAACCCAGCGCGGTCAGCGCGCCGACGACGTAAATCGCGAACAAAGCGAACACGCCGTAGGCCACACATTCAGAAATTTTCCCCAGCCAGGTCGCCCCTTTGGTGGATATATGGGTGGCCATGGCGAACAGCACGATGGAGATAAGCGAGGTCACCATCGGCGAGAAGGGGATCGCGTACCCGGTGATCGCATACGAGGCGTAGGCCACCACGTTCGGCAATAGCGAGAGGAAAAAGAACAGGTTCACAAACCAGTAGAGGAAGGAACCAAGATAGGCGGCGCGGGTGCCCAGCGGCTGCTTCAGCCACGCGTACATCCCGGATTCAGAGTGTTTATTGGCCGAGACGAATTCGGCGATGATAAACACGAACGGGATAAAATAAACGATAGTGGCAAATAAGAAGATAGGCGCGGAACTGAGCCCTAACTCAATGTTATTATTGACGATATTTCGCACGTTAAAGACGGCGGTAAAGGCCATCGATAGCAGCGCGAACTTGCCGATTTTGGCACGTACAGATTCGGACATACGTCCTCCAATCATTCATCTACCCGCCGCAGCGGGCTGGAACCGAAAGGCCAACGGGCGTACCCGTTGACCTCCCTTGTCGCTTAACGCGGGTTTACTTATTGAGGAAGTAGCCGTCTTCAACCGTGACTCGCAGCACCACTTTTTTTACCGGCGCATCGCAGATAAAGCGGTAGGCTTCGTCGATATCGCAAATCACCATCTGCCCTTCATGAACCTTCACCGTTTCACCGATCCCTTTCAGGTATTCGCGATCGGTTTCGTCGCGGTAGCAGGCGACGGTTTGCAGATTTTCTTTGGCGGCAAACTCGATTTTCTGCTGCCCCTGCAGGTAATAGTGCACCTCAAAGTAGCGGCGATTGCCGACAAATAGCGCGTCGGTCGTACTATCGGTTTCCACCCGATAGGAGAGCGAATCGCCAATGGAATGCGCCACGCCCGGGCGGATGTTGTCGATGTTATTGATGGCTTCCACGCAGCGCTGCCATTTGCGGCCGCTATGATAAACCTGCTTAAACTGTTCTAAATTATCGAGAATTCTCATTGTTCAGCCTCGCTGTGTGCAACGGGGGAAAAGAAACCGGCGCCGAAGCTATGGTTCGCCAGTACCTGCGAGGTGCCGCATCCGCCCTCCAGCGGCAGCAGCGTAAAGCCATAGTTGAAGGTGTTGAGCCAGACGCGCCAGCTATCCAGCACTTCGCTGCCCCAGGAGTTGGAGCCGAGGCCGAGCAGTTGCGCATCGATATTCAGGGTGATGTCATCACTGCGCTGCAGTTCGTTGCAGTGCTGGGCGGCGTGCAGGTTTTCTGCCGTAAAGTGCCAGGCGCTGACGTTGAGCGGATTGCGCGGAACGACCAGCAGGCCGCTGCCGTGGCGGTCGCTGAACGATGCCCAGCGCACGTGCTGACGGTTACCGTTATTCTGTGGGAACGGATAATTGACGAACATATCGTCGACGGTGGTATGCCAGATATCAATGATGTTGCTTTGCTGGCTGTCGGCGTAGTTCTCGCCCGGCCCGCGGCCATAGTAGTTCACCTGGTCGAACTCACCGTTAATGCCCAGCATAAAGCCGATGCACGGGACAATGTGTGGATAGTCGCCGTAGCGCTCGCCGGCCAGCTCAACGTTGATGTGGCCCTGTGGCGTAATCTGCCAGCGATAGGTGCAGCGCATACCGAAGTCGAACACCGGCGGCGCAATCACGCTGCGGGTGGTGATCACCACCGTTTCACCCTCTATTTCAGCGCTGAATTCGCGAAGATGCTCCTGCATTATCTGCAGGTGGGCCGGCTGCCACAGCCCTTCGTATTCCTGTTTATGGTTGTCAATCATTGGCTTGAAGAAGTTAATCTTCGGCTCGCGGGTTACCTGATCGACGCCGTTGACCTGCCATTCACTGAGTTTGCCGCTGACCTTGCTGAATACCACGCGGAAGTTATGGCCGCTGATGGTGTAGTTCAGGCGTTCATCGGCAATCTGCAGCGGGGTGGCGCTGGCGTTTAACAGCGGAGTTCGCGCGGCGGTCCGCGCCTTAAGCGGGAACTGATAGACGGCGATATCGTGATTGGCTTCGCTATACGGGGTGCGCGAATCTTTGGTCACCATGATGTTGACGAAAGCTTCACGCTCGTCGAGTTGCGGCAGGGCGATTTGCAGGTCGCGGCCGCTGTTCGGCGCCAGGTCTTTCACTTTCAGCAACTGGCTGGAGAGCGTTTCGCCCTCGGCGCGGACTTCTACGCGCAGGGTGTAGTCATCGAGAGTGGAGAACCACAGTTTGTTTTCCACCCGCAATTCGCCGCCGCAGATATCCCGCGCCTGTACTTTTACCGGGGCGATGACCTGTTTATATTCGCGCAGGCCCGGCCCCGGCGTTTGGTCGGAGAAAATCAGCCCATCAAGGCAGAAGTTGTAGTTGTTCGGGTAGTCGCCGTAATCGCCGCCGAATTTGTACCACACCGCGCCGTTATCGTCGGTGGCCTGAATCCCGTGGTCGCACCATTCCCACACGTAGTGGCCCTGGATACAGTCGTGCTGGTAAAAAACGTTCTGATATTCAGTTAATCCGCCGGGACCATTGCCCATCGCATGGGCGTATTCGCAAATAATGCGTGGTTTTTCATGCGGATGCTCGCCGAATTCGTTCATCAGCGGTACGCGGGTATACATGGTGGAGATGATATCCACTACTTCGGCATCGCGGTCCTCTTCGTAGTGCACCAGCCGGGTATCATCCAGCGCTTTGGTGGCGTGGTACATAGCGCGGATGTTGCAGCCGTAGCCGGATTCATTACCCAGTGACCAGATGATGATAGACGGATGGTTTTTCTGTGCGTGAACGTGGCGCACGATGCGCTCAACGTAGATATGTTCCCAGGCCGGATCGTCGGTGATGGCGCTGAGGTTGCCGACGTTGGCGAAACCATGGGATTCCACATCGGTTTCCGCCATCACGAACAACCCATAAATGTCGCACATTTCATAGAAACGCGGGTCGTTCGGATAGTGAGCGGTGCGCACCGAGTTGATGTTGTGCTGCTTCATCAACAGCAGATCTTTTTCCACGCGATCCATGCCGACCGCGCGGCCTTTCAGATGGTCGTTATCGTGGCGGTTTACGCCGTGCAGCATTACGTAGCGGTTGTTGATGTAGAACAAGCCGTCACGCACTTTGATATCGCGGAAACCGACGCGCTGCGGAATGATTTCCAGCACCTCGCCGGCGGCGTTCTTTAACGTCAGCACCAGATGATAGAGATACGGGCTTTCCGCCGACCACTGCTGCGGCGCGCTCACATCAATCGTGAAGCCGGTGTTTAGCTGCTGGCTGACCTGCAGTTGACCAACGTTGCCCGAATAAAGCGCCTTTTCGCCGTCGAACAGAGTATATTCCAGCGTCGCCGCCGCCGTCTGCGGAGCCAGGTTTTCCAGCGTCAGCTGACAGGAAAGGGTCGCGTCGATGTAGTCATCGTTAAAATCGGTGCGCACGGTGAAATCCTGTACGTGCAGCGGATTTTTCCCCACCAGATAGACGTCGCGGAAAATGCCCGCCGACCACCACATGTCCTGATCTTCAATATAGGTGGAGTCCGCCCACTGCATCACGCGCACGCACAGTAGGTTGTCGCCGGTTTGCACCGCCGCGCTGATATCGAACTCGGCGGTCAGGCGGCTGCCTTTGCTAAAGCCGATGTACTGACCGTTAACGTAGACTTCGAAATAGGTTTCGACGCCATCGAATTTGATGATGGTTTGTTTGCCCTGCCAGCCGTCGCCGAGGGTGAACAGGCGCTGGTAGGCGCCGGTCGGGTTATCGGTCGGGACATAGGGCACGTCGATGGGGAAGGGAAAACCTTCGTCGGTGTACTGCAGCTGGCCGTGGCCTTCCATCTGCCACATACCCGGTACGGTAATTGGCCCCCACTCGTTCTGATAGCATGAGGTAAAGCTCTCCGGTACCAGCAGCGGGTTGGTGAAAAAGCGGAAGTTCCACTGCCCGCTGAGGGACAGGAAGCGGCTGCTGGTTTCGCGGGCGAAGGTCCGCGCCTGGGCCAGTGAGTCGTAAGAGAAGAAATACGCCCGCGGCGGCAGCCTGTTTTCATGAGTGAGTTGAAGGTTTTCCCAGCGATTCATATCGCCTCCCTGAACGGCTTAATAAGATAAAACTCATTTTAGTAAAACTTTTACTAAATAAAATCGCCAGGGATGATTTACTTTAACTCGATCACAAAATGAGCCGCTTTGTGCCGGGTGGCGGCTGCGCCTTACCCGACCTACAGAATGGCGTTCCGGCCAGGACCGGTAGCCCGGCCAAGCGCAGCGCCGCCGGGGAACTGGATGGGGGATGAGGCCGTTTTGTGCCGGGTGGCGGCTTCGCCTTACCCGACCTACAGAATGGCGTTCCGGGCAGGAGCGGTAGCCCGGCCAAGCGTAGCGCCGCCGGGATGGGGTTGGATTAACGGGTGGTGCCGCGCAGCTTCAACACGCTGGGAACAAAAACGTTAAGCGGCAGGGCGCGGCCATCGCGGGCCTTCTCGATCAGCAGGTTCACCCCCTGGCTGCCCATCATTTCGGAGTGGATCCGCACCGTTGACAGCGGCGGGAAGGTAAAGCGCGCGGTGGGGATATCGTTGACGCTAATCAGCGAAATATCTTCCGGGATCGCCAGCCCGCGTTCGTGAATGGCGCGCAGCACGCCGATGGCGATGGAGTCCGAGGCGACAAACAGCGCCCGCGGAAACTCCGCTTGCGCCAGCATCTGCTTCGCCAGCTCATAACCGGAAGAACTGGAAAAACCGCCGCGCCAGATATCATCGGCTGAAACCACGCCCTTCAACTGACCGTACTCCACAAACGCCACTTCGCGAATATCGGCCTTGCCGGGCTGGTCCTGGCCGCCGATAAATCCAATACGCGACGCGCCCTGCTGGATAAAGAAGTCGACCACCTCTTTAGCGATACGTACCAGGTCGATATCCACCGCATCGTACGGGCTGCCGGCTTCGTGGAAATCAATAAAGCAGATATTGTCGGTCAGCGCGCTGGCGGTCTCGCGGAGCTCGCGCGTCGGCTGGCCGATAATCAATACGCCAGTGACCTTTTTCAGCTCTGGCAGGGTGTTATTGAGATAGCAGTTGGTGAGTTCGATAGCGAGCTTTTCGCACTGTGTTTCAATACCGTGGCGAATGGCGAGATAGTAAGGGTCGTTAATTTCCAGCTCTTGCTGGTAGCTATACAGCGCCAGGATATGATGATGGCCGACGGGTAGGACCTGCGTTTTACGCGCGCTGCTGCTTTTATACTCCAGCTTCTCCGCAATCTCGAGAATGCGATGCTTGGTCTCTTCTTTTACGTTCAGGGTGGGATCGTCGTTTAACACCCGGGAAACCGTCGCCAGCGAAACACCCGCTTCGGTCGCAATGTCTTTTAGCGTTGCCATCTTTTTCCTTTATCGGACGTTGCCCATGTTTGCCCATCTATTGTAAAGCAAGCGTCGCGTCCTGCACCTTATTTCAGTAAAAAACGCCAGCGCGCGAGGGCCGTTTTCCCCGGCGATAGCGTGACAGAAGTAGCATTATTATCAGCATTATGCAGACGAACGGCAAAAACTTGCTATCTTTTAGTAAAAATTTACTGGAGGTGAGAGATGGATACCGTAGCTTACGCTGATTTTGCCAAACTGGAGATGCGCGTCGGCAAGATTGTCGAGGTGAAGCGCCATGACAATGCTGACAAACTGTACATCGCGCGAATTGATGTCGGCGACCGCACGCTGCAGACGGTCACTAGCCTGGTGCCCTACTACAGCGAAGAGGAGCTGCTGGGGAAAACGGTGGTGGTGCTGTGTAATCTGGCGAAAGCCAAAATGCGTGGCGAAACTTCTGAGTGCATGCTGTTATGCGCGGAAACCGAGGATGAAAGCGAAAGCGTGCTGTTGACGCCGGAGCGCGTCATGCCGGCGGGCGTGCGGGTGGTATAATGCGAAAATACCCTCTCCCGACGGGAGAGGGTCGGGGGTGAATTATGTCTCTTCGACCGAAACGCGCAGTGCCGCCAGCGCCTTGCGCGCCGCCTTCAGTACCTGCTCGCACTGCTCGAGGGTGAGCGTCAGCGGCGGTTCAACGCGGATCGTCTTGGCGTTGTTTAACGTCCCGGCGACCAGCACCCGCTGTCTGAACATCTCGCTGGCAAAGTTGTAGCCAATCTCGTTATCGACAAACTCAATAGCCATCAACATGCCTTTCCCGCGGACTTCATTCACCAGATCCGGATATTCGCGCGCCAGTTGACGGAAGCCGTCCAGCAACAGATCGCCTTTTTGCTCCGCCTGCGCCGGCAGGTTCTGCGAGAGCAAGACGTTGATCGTCGCCAGCGCCGCCGCGCAGGCCAGCGGGTTGCCGCCGAAGGTGGTGGTGTGCAGGAATGGGTTATCGAACAGCACCGAGAAGACCTCTTCCGTCGCTACCGTCGCGCCGATCGGCATTACGCCGCCGCCGAGCGCTTTAGCCAGACACAGAATATCCGGCTGCACGTTTTCATGCTCGCAGGCGAACATCTTGCCGGTGCGGCCCATGCCGGTCTGTACTTCGTCGAGGATCAGCAACGCGCCAAACTCGTCGCACAGTTTACGGACCGCCGGTAAGTAACCCGTCGGCGGCAGGATCACGCCGCCTTCGCCCTGGATAGGCTCAAGGATCACCGCCGCGACGTCATCACCGGTTTTCTTGCATTCGCTCAGAATGGAACGCATGGCGTTAATATCGCCGAACGGCACGTGACGGAAGCCCGGCAGTAGCGGCATAAACGGTTTACGGAAGGTCGATTTCGCGGTGGCCGACAGCGCGCCGAGCGATTTACCGTGGAACGCGCCGCTGGTGGCGACGAAGGTAAATTTGCCGCGCGGAGACTGATAGGCTTTTGCCAGCTTCAGCGCCGCTTCCACGGATTCCGTGCCGCTGTTGCAGAAGAAACTGTATTTGAGCTTACCGGGCGTTAAGGCCGCCAGCGTTTTCGCCAGCATCGCCCGCAGCGGGTCCAGCAGCTCCTGGCTGTGAAGCGGTTGTTTCGCGAGTTGATTTTCGACGGCGGATACCACAACTGGATTACGGTGCCCTACATTGAAGATGCCAAACCCACCAAGGCAGTCGATAAACTCCTGTCCCTGGGTGTCGACAAGCGTATTTAACCCTCCCGCTTGCCACTCTACGGCTCCGTAATCCCCGCCGGCTGTGACCGATTTTCTATACTCCAGAAACCCCGGGTTCACATGTTCTTTAAAGTATTCTCTCACCTCCTGGTTCAGTGCTTTCATTTCGTCATGGGAGAGCGATTGCTTCTCAATGAGATTCAGTGCGTGCGCGCTGCAGGCCAGAGCCGATGCGCTGGAAGGTAACCTGTTCAAAATGTGCTCCTGGGGGGGGCGTATCACATGATACTGAATTAAGTATTGCAGGGATTACGCCAGCCTGGCAGCGACGATGAAAATCGGGATAAACGCAAAGTTAAGGCGCAAATGTGCAAAATTTAATCTCATAACTTAATTATTGGCACGTTTTATTCCTGAGGCCGCAAGATAAACTGCCGTTGGGGTGTGAAGCGGTATGAATTGGGGTGGTGCAGGCTGCCGCGTGTTGGAGCAGCCTGGGAACTATTGTGGTGCGAGAGGTTAATCGAGCTGGGAAATTTCCATCGCCGCGCGGTCAATCACGCCGATAATCTGTTTCAACTGCGCGTCGCTGATGCTCTGCTGGTTGACCTTCAGGTCCAGCACCGCTTTAAAGTTTTCCAGCGCGCGTTTCATCTGCGGATTTTTGCGCAATTCGCAGCCGACCATGCGTTCCTGCAGGCGCGTCTGAATTTGGCTTAACTGTGCGCCGCTTTCGGCGCACAGGCGGCGTCCCTCTTCGGTGATAGCGATTTTTTTACGCCCATTTTCCTCTTCTACGCTAATCAATCCCTGATCCTGCAGCAGGTCGAGCGTCGGATAGATAACGCCGGGGCTGGGGCTGTAATTGCCCTGCGTCAGCGCCTCAATCTCTTTAATCAGCTCATAGCCGTGGCTGGCGTTGCGCGAAAGGATATCGAGGATCACCAGGCGCAATTCGCCGTGGCCAAAGAAACGCTGGCGGCGTCCGCCGCCGCGACGGCCCTGTTCGCCGTGGCCTTCTTCATGATGATGTCGCATCAGTTCTCCTGCATATTTTTGATATATCTAATTTATATCTAAATAGTAAAAAAAGACAATGTATAATTTATAATTGGTTGATATTAATTGGTTTATTGTTGTTTTTAGCTTTGATGAAGCTTTCCTGTAATTTATATCAAAAAAAACTTGCCATTTTCATTAATGGCAATCATTATCATTTGCACTGAGTTTAGATATATCTATTTACCCTTCACCAAGGCGATGACGGATGACAATAATCAAACAAACTAAATACCCGCAACGCGTGCGTAACGAACTACGTTTTCGCGAATTAACCGTGCTGCGCGTTGAGCGTATCGGCCAAGCGTTCCAGCGGATCGTGCTGGGGGGCGAGGCGCTGGATGGCTTTGTTTCACAAGGTTTTGACGACCACACCAAACTGTTTTTCCCGCAGGCGGGCAGCGTATTTACACCGCCGGAAGTGACCGACGAAGGCATTAACTGGGGCGAGGGCGTGCGCCCGGCGACCCGCGACTACACGCCGCTGTACGATGCCGAACGCCACGAGCTGGCCTACGATTTTTATATCCACGATGGCGGTATTGCCAGCCGCTGGGCGCTGGAAACCAACGTCGGCGATAAGCTGGTGATCGGCGGGCCGCGCGGCTCGCTGGTGGTGCCGGAAGATTACGCCTGGCAGCTTTATGTCTGTGACGAGTCCGGCATGCCGGCGCTGCGCCGTCGCCTGCTGGGATTACGCCAGCTGCCGGTGACGCCGCAGGTGACGGCCATCGTCACCGTCGCGGATGCTTCGTATAAAGATTATCTGGCGGATCTCGACGGCTTTAATATCGAATGGGTGGTGGGCCACAACCCGGGGTTCGTTGCCGAGCGTCTGGCACAGGTTAAGGTGCCGTCAGACGATTATTTTATCTGGCTGACCGGAGAAGGCGGCGTGGTGAAATCACTGCTGGCGCGCTTTGAGGAGCCGAGTATCGATCAGCAACTGGTGCGCTCGCAGGCGTACTGGCATAGCAAATAATCGGCAGTGTGGTAAACCCGGATAGCGGCGCGTTGCGCCTTATCCGGGCTACCTTTCAGTGGTGTTATGTCGCCCCGGTAAGCGCAGCGCTACCGGGTGAGGCTTAGCGTTCAGCCAGCGTCTTAAACACCATCGCTACCGCGTGGGCGCCGGGGTCCATATTGCCGAGCAGGCTCTCGCTATTGAGATAGGATGCACGCCCGGCGCCGGCTTTGCTCGACTGGCAGGTGCGATCCGCGCCGGCCTGCGCCGCGGCAAAAGCGGCCTGCAGATTATCCGGTTCGGCCAGCAGCGCCGCCAGCGCCGGCTGTAGAGCATCAATCATCGTCCGGTCGCCCTCATCGGCGCCGCCGTAAAATTTCATCTGCCCCAGACCCGCATTCAGCGCTTCGGCCACGCTGGCGCCTTGCTCCAGTTTCTGCCCGGCGGCGGTGAAGAAAATCGACATCAATACGCCGCTGGAGCCGCCCATTACCACCGTCAGGCGTTCGCCGATTAGCGCGAACAGCGTGGGTAAATCATTGAGCGGCAGTTGCTGGCGTTGCAGCAGAGCGGCAATCTCGCGCGCGCCGGCGGCGAAGGTGGAGCCGGTATCGCCGTCGCCCACTTTGGCGTCCAGCGCGTTGAGATGGGTTTCGAGGCCGGAGAGCGTGCTGGTCACCTGCGCCACGTAATCGCCCACCTGCGGGTTGGCCGATGGCGTAAAGGCGACGCGTGCGCTGGCGAGCGCGGACGGCATAATGTTAACGGCCCGCGGCTGCACCGGCTTCTGCCAACTGGCGGTTTCGACATCCGACAGCAGCGCCTTTTCAATGCTCTCTTCCAGCACGATAGTGGTCAGCGAAAAGCCTTTCATATCCAGCGCCGTTACCAGCGAAGCCGGACCAATCAACCAGTCAATGCGCGCATGGAGTGGGGTATTGGCCAGCTCGCGGGTCAGAATCGCCATCTCGGCCACCGACACGCCGCCGAGATTATTGAGCATCACCGCCAGGCGGCCGGTTTCAGGTAGGGCGGCGGTCAGCTTCTCTACCAAAATCTGCATGATTTCCGCGCTGTTATGGGTCGCGATCGTCGAAGCTCCCGGCTCGCCGTGGATGCCCATTCCCAGCTCGGCGTGGCCGGGCTGATGGCGCGGCGCGCTTTCCGCTTCCTGCGGCAGGTGACAGCTGGCCAGCGCCACCCCGATGCTGGCGGTATGGTTGGCGGCATATTGCGCTTCACGCAGGACGGTGGCGAGGTTGAAGCCGCGCTCGGCGAAATAGCCCGCCACTTTATGCACCAGAATGGTCCCGGCGATGCCGCGCGGCTGTTTGTTATCCGGCAGCGAAATATCGTCGCCGACGATCAGCATCTCTACGTTATAGCCAAGACGGCGCGCTTTCTCCGCCGCGAGGCCGAAGTTAAGCCGATCGCCGGTGTAGTTTTTAACGATCAGCAGACAGCCCGCCTCGCCGGTCACCGCCTGAATCGCGGTGAGTACCGCGTCGACGCTCGGCGAGGCGAACAGATCGCCGCAGACCGCGGCGGTCAGCATGCCTTTACCAATAAAGCCGACGTGCGCCGGTTCATGGCCGGAGCCGCCGCCGGAAATCACCGCCACGTTGTTTTTATTCAGATCGCGGCGCACCACTACACGGATCGCCGGGTCGCTCTCCAGGCGGGCGAGGTTGTTCCACGGGCTGGCAATAATGGTACCCTCGATCACGTCGTTAACGAGGCTGGCGCGCTGGTTAAAAAAGAATTGAGACATAGTGGTTCCTGATCAGTAAGCGAAAACTCACCCTCCGGAGGCGGGCCTCCGGAGTGGTAACGGTCAAAGTGGATTTAGCGACGAATAAGACGTTGCTGACGCATATCGAGCGTGATGGCTTCGCCAGGCTCAATATCATTCAGCGCTTCGCCCTGCTGGCATAGCCAGGCGATCCCCGCCGCGCGGGCGATAATCGCGCCGTGGGCCTGTTCGCTGCCGTCGCGCAGGCACAGGCCGGTGATCTTGCTGGCATCCAGTTGGAGTACGGTCGAGGGATAAATATTGTCGGCGATAATAATCGTCGGCTCACTGGGAGTTGGCAGTATTTCCTTAATACCCTGCAGATGGCGTAGCGTGCGCTGCAGAATATCTTCGATATCGATATAGCGCGCCTGCAGGTAGGCGTCATCCAGCTGGCGATACTGTTGGCTGAGCTCCATCAGCACCTGATGCCACGCCCATTCCGCCGAGCACTGTTCGGTGAGCAGGCGATCGTTGGCGGCATCAAACAGATCTTCATCGTCGAGCAAGGTGTGATGGCCGGCGAAGATCGCCGCGATATCGGCGTTAAATTTGTTTTCCGCCAGCTCGGTGAGCGCATTGAGATCGGCCAGCGTCTGGTCGATCGCCTGGCGCAGGCGCTGCTGCTCGCGGGCGATGTCGGCGGCGGTGGGGAGCGCCGGTTGGATCGCCGCCAGCGGATAAAGCAGGGCGGCGCCTTCAACACGCGCAGGTATGGCGGGTTCCGCTGTCGGTTGCGCCTCCGGCGACTCGCCGAAGTTATCGGCGGCCAGCGCCTGAAACGCCGCCAGCGCGGCATCGGCGTCCGGACCACGAGCCAGCAGGCGCAGCTTATCGTGGCGGCGCACCTGCAGCAGAGCGATTTGATTCAGACTGTCCGGGGTAACGCATTTGCCGTTTTTCTCCAGTACCAGGTCGGCGTTAAAACCCGCCAGCGCGGCGACCAGCTTTGATGCCGGACGCACGTGCAGGCCGTTGTGATTGTTAATAATGACTGAAACCGATTTAGCGTCGCCGTCGTCAGCAAACGTTGGGGCGGCGGCGTCAGGCGTGTGCGAAGGTAAACCCAGCTGAACCCGCTTGGCTTCCAGGGCGTTCATGGCATCGGCGATAACTTTGTCGATTCCGGCGCCGGAGGCGGCGCTGACGGTGGCCGCCAGCGTCCCTTCGACCAGCGGCGCGGCGCACAGCCGCACTTTTGCCGCAATCGCCGGATCGAGTAGATCGAGGGCGGTTTCGGCGCTGAGCAGGGCGCTGCCGATATCCATCATCACCAGTACATGGTCGGTGTCGGCGACGGACTCGATCGCCTCCATGACTTTAATCGGATCGGTGCCGATGGGGCTGTCGGGATCGTCGATCCCGGCGGCGATCGCAAGCTTACAGCCATCGTTCATTAACATCTGCCGGGCCAGTTCTCCGACACCTTCGCCCAGCCGGGCGCTATGAGAAACAATAACCAGGTTTACCATCGCGATTTCCTTACTCTTTGGCGGCGGCAGCCAGCATCTGAACCATAAACAGCACCGAGGTCGCGCCGGGATCCTGATGCCCGATGCTGCGCTCGCCGAGATAGCTGGCGCGGCCTTTACGCGCCTGCATGGTGATGGTGGCGTGGGCGGCGCGCTCGGCCACTTCACAGGCGGCATCCAGCGCGGCAGGGATAGACAAATGCTGCTCGCTGGAATGACGCAGGGATTCCACTACCGGCAGCCAGACGTCGCACATCGTCTTATCGCCCGGCTCCGCTTTACCACGGTTGACGACGCCGTCCGCGCCTTCGCGGATCATCTGATAAAGTTCGTCGAGGGTCAGGCTTTGATGCGCCTGGGTGACCTGGGCGGCGCGGATAAAGAAGGTGCCGAACAGCGGACCGCTGGCGCCGCCGACGTTGGAAAGCAGCGTCATCCCGGTATTCTTGAGAATAAAACCGATGTCTTTATCGGCGATCGACGGCAGCTTTTCGACCACTTTGCTGAAGCCGCGGTGCATATTGAGGCCGTGGTCGGCATCACCGATCTCTTTATCAAGGCCGGTGAGAAAATCGCTCTGTTTGGTGAAAATGTCGCCGCAGCGGTACAGCCAGTCGACGATTTGCGTTCTGTTCAGTGACATGTCGTGCTCCTTATTTTCCCCAGTTCAGCGCCGGGGTATGGACCGGGGCGTCCCATAACGCCAGCGTGTCATCATCCGCTTTCAGCAGGGTGATGGAGAAACCCGCCATATCCAGCGAGGTGCAGTAGCTGCCGATGAGGTTGCGTTCAATCACAATGCCGGAGGCTTCGCAGCGCTGGGCGAGGCGGTTGTAAACGCCGTACAGTTCAGAAAGCGGGGTGGCGCCGAGGTTATTGACCAGCGCGATAACCCGATCGCCGTTTTGCAGCGCGGTTTTGCTCTGTTTCACTTCCTGCCACGCTCCCTTGACGTTATCCCACTGGCGCAGCGTGCGGCTGTATACGCCGTTTTCCAGCAGGGTATCGAACATCTCATCGACGGTTTGGTCGAGCGAGCTGAAGCGGCGGCGGTCGATACCTGGCTCGCCATGGATGCCGACGCCGAACTCCATCTCATCGTCTTTCAGGGTAAAGGAGGGCTGTCCGGCGGCCGGTACGGTGCAGGCGCCCAGCGCGATGCCAATCGAGTGGCCAAGGTTATTTAAACGGCGGCCCAGTTCAGCGCAGGCTTCCAGCGAGTCGCCGCGTTCGGCGGCGGCGCCGACCAGTTTTTCAATCAGCACGGTATTGGCGACGCCGCGGCGTCCGGCGGTATAGAGACTATCTTTTACCGCCACGTCGTCATCCACCACGACGGTGGTGACCTTAACGCCGCTTTCGTGCAGCAGCTCGGTAGCGGTCTCAAAATTCAGGATGTCGCCGGTATAGTTTTTGATAATCAGCAGGACGCCTTCGCCGCCGTCAATCTGCATCGCGCATTCGAACATTTTGTCCGGCGTCGGCGAGGTGAAAATTTCCCCCGGGCAGGCGCCGGAAAGCATGCCCTGGCCGATGTAGCCGCAGTGCATCGGTTCGTGTCCGCTGCCACCGCCGGAGAGCAGCGCCACTTTGCCGGCGACCGGCGCATCGGCGCGGGTGACATAGACCGGGTCCTGGTGCAGCGTCAATTCAGGATGCGCCTTCGCCAGGCCGATAAGCTGTTCACTCAGTACATCTTCCACACGGTTAATCAGTTTTTTCATTGTTTATGCTCCGTAGGGTAGGGGGAGGTCGCCTGTCTATAAGGGTAGCCCGGCGATGTAGTGATTCTGGCTGAGCGGGCGCAAAATAAAATGCCGTCAAAATGGGTTCCATAACGGAACGTAGAAAATGATTTTTGTTCCTTTATGGAACGTTATTCACCGATAAACACCAGAAATGCGAGCCAGCGCTAATAATTTGTCCGTTTTTTTCTGCTATCAGAGCGGGGAAAATGATGATTTTTTTCGCCATTGTGCCGCGTTGAGCCGATTTTGTGCGTTAAAGAGGAGGGGACGATAGCGGCTTTTAGCCAAAATGAGCCGATCGCGATCGCAATCCGATCGCTTTCTCAGTAATGACGTTTCAATATGAAACGTATTATTTTTTTATCTGTTTCAGAAGAGAACAAAAAAGGGAAAAATTTTTTTCGCCGTGGCTCGCCCTACAGTGGTTGCATCGCTCCGGCAGCGTGGCTGTAAGCGCCATTGATATCAGGCGCCGCGGCATGACGGCCTGGGCTCACGTGTCAACATACGCACTTATTTGAGGGTGAAAGGAATGCTAAAAGTTATTCAATCTCCAGCCAAATATCTCCAGGGACCTGATGCCGCCATGCTGTTTGGCGAATACGCTAAAAACCTGGCCGACAGCTTTTTTGTTATCGCCGATGACTTCGTGATGAAGCTGGCGGGCGACAAAGTATTGAACGGCCTGCATAGCCACAATATTAGCTGCCATGCGGAACGGTTTAACGGCGAGTGCAGCCATGCGGAAATCAACCGTCTGATCGCCATTCTTAAGCAGCACGGCTGCCGCGGCGTGGTGGGTATCGGCGGCGGGAAAACCCTCGATACCGCGAAGGCTATCGGCTATTACCAGAAGCTGCCGGTGGTGGTGATCCCGACAATTGCCTCAACCGATGCGCCGACCAGCGCGCTGTCGGTTATCTACACCGAGGCGGGCGAGTTTGAAGAGTATCTGATCTACCCGAAAAACCCGGATATGGTGGTGATGGACACGGCGATTATCGCCAAAGCGCCGGTACGCTTGCTGGTGGCAGGGATGGGCGATGCGCTCTCCACCTGGTTTGAAGCCAAGGCCTGCTTCGATGCGCGAGCCACCAGCATGGCGGGCGGGCAGTCCACGGCGGCGGCCTTGAGCCTGGCGCGCCTGTGCTATGATACGCTGCTGGCGGAAGGCGAAAAAGCACGTCTGGCGGCTCAGGCTGGAGTGGTGACCGATGCGCTGGAGCGCATTGTCGAAGCCAACACCTATCTGAGCGGTATCGGCTTTGAGAGCAGCGGCCTGGCCGGCGCGCACGCGATTCACAACGGTTTCACCATTCTTGAAGAGTGCCACCATTTGTATCACGGCGAAAAAGTCGCCTTCGGCACCCTGGCGCAGCTGGTACTACAAAACAGCCCGCTGGAAGAGATCGAAACCGTGATGGGCTTCTGTGAAAAAGTCGGCCTGCCGATCACCCTTGCGCAGATGGGCGTGAAAGAGGGTATCGAAAGCAAAATCCACGCGGTCGCGAAAGCCACCTGCGCGGAAGGCGAAACCATCCACAATATGCCGTTCCCGGTCACCGCGGATAGCGTCTATGCCGCCATCCTTACCGCTGACCTGCTTGGGCAGCAGTGGCTGGCTCGTTAATTCGTTTTCGCCTGACCGAGACGCCGCAGCATAATGCGGCATGAACTTTCCCCTCCGGCACCCGCTGCCGGAGGGTTTTGTCGTTTTAACTGTGTTAACTCCAGCGGAAAAGGGATATGACAGCTCAGACTCAGGGCGCGGAAAATGAAGTTTCAGCCGTTATCAGCCAGTCGTGGCATCGCTGCAGCAAATTTATGCAGCGGGAAACCTGGCAGGCGCCGCATCAGGCACAGGGGCTGACCTTTGAATCGATCTGCCGTCGCAAAACCGCGCTGCTTACCATCGGCCAGGCAGCGCTGGAAGATGCGTGGGAGTTTATGGCCAACCGCCCCTGCGCGCTGTTCATCCTTGATGAGTCGGCCTGTATTCTGAGCCGCTGTGGCAATCCTCAGACCCTGGAACAACTGGCGGAGCTGGGATTTCGCGACGGCAGCTACTGTGCGGAAAGCATTATCGGCACCTGCGCGCTGTCGCTGGCTTCGATGCTCGGACAGCCGGTCAACACCGCGGGGGACGAGCACTTTAAGCAGGCGCTGCGGCGCTGGTCGTTTAGTTCGACGCCGGTGTTCGATAACCATGGCCGTCTGTTTGGATCGATTTCGCTATGCTGCCTGCGCGAAGAGTGGGCCCCGGCGGATCTGTCGCTGACGTTGGCCATCGCCCGCGAAGTGGGTAACTCGCTGCTTACCGACAGCCTGCTGGCGGAATCTAACCGCCACCTTAATCAAATGTACGGCCTGCTGGAAAGTATGGACGACGGGGTGATGGCGTGGAACGAGCAGGGAGTGCTGCAGTTTCTCAACGTGCAGGCGGCCACGCTGCTCCATCTCGATACCCAGGCCAGCCAGGGGCGAAATATCAATGAGCTGCTGACCCTGCCGGCGTTGCTGCGCCGCGCGATTAAACAGGCCCGCGGCCTTAATCATGTGGAAGTGACCTTTGAGAGCCAGCATCAATTTATCGACGCGGTGATCACCCTGAAGCCTATCGTGGAGGAGCAGGGCAATAGCTTTATTTTACTGCTCCACCCGGTGGAGCAGATGCGTCAATTAATGACCAGCCAATTGGGCAAAGTGAGCCATACCTTCGAACAGATGTCGGCGGATGATCCGGAAACCCGCAGGCTGATCCACTTTGGCCGCCAGGCGGCGCGCGGCGCTTTCCCGGTGCTGCTGTGCGGCGAGGAAGGGGTGGGTAAAGAATTACTGAGCCAGGCGATCCATAACGAAAGCGAACGGGCGCCGGGCCCGTATATTTCGGTTAACTGCCAGCTGTACGCCGACAGCGTACTGGGCCAGGATTTTATGGGCAGCGCGCCAACCGACGATGAAAATGGCCGCCTCAGCCGACTCGAACTGGCCAACGGCGGCACGCTTTTCCTGGAAAAAATAGAGTATCTGGCCCCCGAGTTGCAGTCAGCGCTGCTGCAGGTGATAAAACAGGGCGTGCTGACGCGTCTTGATGCCCGGCGGCTGATTCCGGTGGATGTGAAAGTGATCGCCACCACCACCGTCGACCTCGCCAATCTGGTGGAGCAGAACCGCTTTAGCCGCCAGCTTTACTATGCGCTACATTCGTTTGAAATCGTCATTCCGCCGCTGCGGGCGCGGCGCGGCAGTATTCCTTCGTTAGTGCATAGCCGTCTGCGTCGGCTGGAAAAACGCTTTTCATCGCGCCTGAAGGTGGATGACGACGCGCTGGCGCAACTGGTGGCCTACCCGTGGCCAGGCAACGATTTTGAGCTTAATAGCATTATTGAGAATATCGCGATGAGTAGCGATAACGGTCATATCCGCTTAAGCAATCTCCCCGAGCATCTCTTCTCTACCCGGCCGGGCAGCGAAACGGCGTCCTCATTACTACCATCAAGCCTGTCTTTCAGCGCCATCGAGAAAGAGGCGATTATCCAGGCGGCGCGAGTGACCAGCGGCCGGGTACA
Source organism: Klebsiella sp. 141203 (assembly GCF_032601985.1). Classification (NCBI taxonomy): domain Bacteria; kingdom Pseudomonadati; phylum Pseudomonadota; class Gammaproteobacteria; order Enterobacterales; family Enterobacteriaceae; genus Klebsiella; species Klebsiella sp. 141203. Next base: position 193,575 of record NZ_JAQIRL010000003.1, read on the forward strand.
GGAGATGTCGCAGTTGCTGAATATTGGCCGTACCACACTGTGGCGCAAGATGAAGCAGTACGACATCGACGCCGGGCAGTTTAAGCGCCGGGGGCAGGATAAGAGTTAAGCCAACGGCGTTAATATTTTTCCGGCAGCTCGTTGACAATATCGACGAGCTCGCCGTTTTTCATCGTGATATAGCCGCCGTTTTTCAGATCGGAAAGTACCTGAAACAGATAGCTACGCGACATTTTGGTGCGTCGCAGGATAAAGTTCGCCAGGCTCGGATCGTGTAATACGCCTTCATTTTTCTGTTTGAGATAACGATAAATCATGGAGCGAATGACAAAATAGCGGGTGCCAATAGCTCTTTCGTCATGCGCATCGAGCAAAAACGCCAGCGTGATGGCCATCATGTTCATCAGGAAGGTGAATTTATCGGGCTGAGTAAAATGTTTCTCAAAGTATTCGAGATTACAGCTGAACACTTTGACATTTTTTTTGGCGGTATAGTGCAGCTGAATACCCGGACCATAATTCTCGACGATACCGAAAAACATCCCTTTGATGCCTTTACCGATCTGAAACAACTTTTTCGGCTGGGTTTTTGCTTTTCCTGGGGCGACAATAAAGTTGTGCTCCTGCATCTCAATGGCAATAACGCCTTCAAGAACAATAATAATCTCGCCTGTACTCAGAGTGAAATGTGTTTCATCGGCAATCTTGCGGATATTATTGCTGAGAGCTAACGAGTCTATCGCCTTTATATTCTTTGAAATCATCTTATTATATTCATCGATGATGTGGGAATAGGGCGTTTGAATACGACTCATCTTCTCTCCAGACTCAATTCTACCGCTTAATTACTCTTTGCTATTTTGCAGTGGCGATACTTTATATTTTAACGGCGCGGAATTACGCCTGATACAAAATATCTAAATTTAAAAGCTGGCGCCAGATAGCAGACGACACTTTTAGAGTCCGTTAACGGACTGATCTATCGCTCTTTTTAAAACACTCACTTAGACTGTTTTAGTGGGTAGTTGGGCTTCTATTTTTAGTAACTAAGAATCCACTTAAATATTGAATGATAATATTGCTTTTGCGGCGGGTTTCTTTAGCGAAACGGTGATAGTGATGCGCTTTGCATAAATTAAAAAATAAAACCAGAACCTGTGGATTTTTATTGCTTTCTCTACTTCACTTAAGCGCAATCGCCTCAGTAGCGACAAGAATATTTGCCGATGTCGCTCATCTCATATTGAGACTTATCTAATCTGACAACGCCTGCCTGACTTTAGCTAAATCGTAAGTTAAATCAGGCGCATTCTGAGCAATGAGGTTTGAAGATGAATAAAAAATACAAGGGTATCGGCGTGCTGGCATTTGCCGCCGGTTCGTTATTACCCGGCGCGACGGCCAATGCCGCCGATCAAAATGCGGCTGGCTCCAGCGATGGTGCGGCAAAGAAGCCCAATATTATCCTGATCGTCTCTGACGATACCGGCTATGGCGACCTCGGCGTCTACGGCGGCGGCGAAGGCCGCGGTATGCCGACGCCAAACCTCGACAGAATGGCCGATGAGGGGATGACCTTTTTCGACTTCTACGGCCAGCCGAGCAGCACGCCGGGCCGCGCGGCGATGCAGACCGGGCGCATTCCCAACCGTAGCGGTATGACCACCGTGGCTTTCCAGGGGCAAGGCGGCGGTTTACCGAAAGAAGAGTGGACGCTGGCCTCGGTACTGAAAACCGGCGGCTATAAAACCTTCTTTACCGGTAAGTGGCACCTCGGCGAAGCCGATTACGCGTTACCAAACGCGCAGGGCTACGACGAAATGAAATACGTCGGCCTCTATCACCTGAACGCCTATACCTATGCCGACCCGACCTGGTTCCCGGATATGGATCCGCAACTGCGTGAAATGTTTGCCCGCGTCACCCGCGGCGCGCTCTCCGGCAAGGCGGGCGAAGCGCCGAAGGAAGAGTTCAAAATTAACGGCCAGTATGTGAATACCCCGGTCGTTGATGGCAAAGAGGGCGTGGTCGGGATCCCATTCTTCGACCGCTACGTCGAGAAGGCCTCGCTGGACTATCTCGAAGCAAACGCAAAATCTTCCGAACCGTTCTTCATGAGCATCAACTTTATGAAGAACCACCAGCCGAACATGCCGGATCCGGATTACGTCGGCAAGTCGATGTCGAAGAGCAAATACGCCGACTCGATGGTGGAAATGGATGCTCGCGTAGGCCATATCATGGATAAGCTGCGCGAGTTGGGGATCGATAAAAACACCCTTGTGGTATGGACCACCGATAACGGCGCCTGGCAGGACGTTTATCCGGATGCTGGCTATACGCCATTCCGCGGTACCAAAGGCACTGACCGCGAAGGCGGCAGCCGCGTTCCGGCTATCGCCTGGTGGCCGGGCAAGATTAAAGAGCACAGCCGTAACCACGATATCGTTGGCGGCCTCGATCTGATGGCGACTTTTGCTTCGGTGGCCGGCGTTAAATTACCGACCAAAGACCGCGCCGGGCAGCCGATTATCTTCGATAGCTACGATATTTCACCGGTACTGTTTGGCACGGGTAAAGATCCGCGTACCTCCTGGTTCTACTTCACTGAAAATGAGTTGACCCCGGGGGCGGCGCGCGTCGGCCACTATAAGGCGGTGTTTAACCTGCGCGGCGATAACGGCGCGAAAACCGGCGGCCTGGCGGTGGATTCCAACCTCGGCTGGAAAGGACCGGAGTCCTATGTCGCGACGGTGCCGCAGATTTTCGACCTCTGGCAGGATCCGCAGGAACGCTACGATATCTTTATGAACAACTATACCGAGCATACCTGGACGCTGGTGACCTTCAATGAAGCCATCACTAAGTTGATGAAAACCTACGTCGAGTATCCACCGCGTAAGCCGCAGAGCGAAGCCTATAGCGGGCCGATTACCCTGTCGCAGTACCAACGCTTTAGCAATATCCGCGAGCAGTTACAAAAAGAAGGGTTCCAGTTGGCGATGCCGACCGGTAATTAAAATGACGTTGGCCCGGGCGAGATGTCCGGGCCTTTTGCTGTTGTGAGCATTCTAGAGATAGGTTCTGGTCGATGAAAAAAAGCACCACCATTCCATTAACGCCATTACAGAACCAGGGGCACTATCTGCCCGCCTATAAACGCCGCTATCACATGATGGCGAAACCCAGCGGCTCCACCTGCAACCTGGACTGTCAATACTGTTTTTATCTGCATAAAGAGCAGCTTCTGCATCAGCCGCACGACAAAGGAATGAGCGACGAGGTACTGGAGAATTTCATTCGTCAGTACATCCAAAGCCAGGACGGCGAAGAGATTATTTTCTCCTGGCAGGGCGGCGAGCCAACCCTGATGGGGCTGGAGTTTTTCGAAAAGGTCGTTGAGCTGCAAAAGAAATATCAGCCGAAGCACCAGCGCATTGAGAACGATCTGCAGACCAATGGCGTGCTGATTAACGATAAGTGGGCGGCCTTCTTAAAGGCGCATAACTTCCTGGTCGGGGTATCGATCGATGGCCCGCGCGAGATCCACGATCGCTTCCGCGTGACGCGAAGCGGCAAGCCGACCTTCGATAAGGTCATGGAAGGGATCGCGGCGCTGAAGCGCCACGGCGTGCCGTTCAACGCGCTGGCAGTCGTTAACCGGGTGAATGCCCGTTTCCCGCGCGAGGTATATCGTTTTCTTACCCGCGAACTCGGCGCCACCTATATCCAGTTTACGCCCTGCGTAGAGGCCGCCGAGTTTAAAACTACCGCGCCGCAGTTCTGGCGCGAAGAGACGATCCCCATCACCGGCAGCCGCCGGGCGAAACCGGGCGATCTGGATTCTATCGTCACCGACTGGTCGGTGGATCCGGACGATTGGGGACATTTTCTGACCGAAGCTTTTGATGAGTGGGTGACCTACGATCTGGGCCGCGTGCAGGTGAATTTGTTCGAAACCGCCGTGGTACAGACTATGGGGCTTCCATCCCAGTTATGCATCACCGCGCCGTTTTGCGGCAAGGCGCTGGCGATTGAGAAAAACGGCGACGTCTACTCCTGCGATCACTACGTCTACCCGGAATATAAGCTTGGCAATATTAAGGCGCATAAGCTGGCGCATATGGTCTTTTCCGAGCGGCAGAAAGTGTTTGGGATGGGCAAGAAAGAGACGCTGCCCGCCTACTGCAAAAGCTGCCCGCATCTGAATTTATGCTGGGGCGAATGCCCGAAAAACCGCATCGTGCGCGCCCCGGACGGCGAAGAGGGGCTCAATTATTTGTGTCCTGGCTTTCGCCATTTTTACGCGACGGTTAAACCGACGCTTGAGAAGATTGCCGCCATGCTGAAGTAGGTCTGGTTTTTGGCGGTGGAATAAGAAGGAAAAACAATGAAAAAAACAGTACTGCTCAGCATGCTGCTATTGAGCTTCACCAGCGCGGCAGCCACCGATATGCTGCCGGCATGGAAAGATACCCCTGCTAAACAGGCGATTGAGCAATGGGTGCAGGGGGCGACGCGTGAAGGCGGGGCGGACTTTATTCCGCTGGATAAGCGCTATGTGGTTTTCGATAACGACGGCACCCTGTGGCCGGAAGCGCCGCTGACTTTCCAACTACAGTTCGCGGTGGATGAAGTGAAAAGACTGGCGCCGGAACATCCGCAATGGCAAAAAGATCCGCTGGTGGCGGCGGTACTGAACAATGATTTGAAAACGGTAGCGGCGGGCGGTGAAAAAGGGCTACTCAAGCTGCTGGCGTTAACCCATAGCGGCATGACCACCGAAGAGTTTAGTCAGCGAGTCAGCGCATGGTTTGACAGCCATCAGGATAAACGTACCGGCTGTCGCTACGACCAGTTGGGATATCAGCCGATGCGACAGTTGCTGGACTATCTGCGCGCCAATGGTTTTAAAACGTGGATCGTTTCCGGCGGCGGAATTGACTTCATGCGCGTAGTGTCGGCGAAAATGTACGGTATTCCGCCGGAGCAGGTTATCGGTTCGTTCGCGCTCAGCGAGTTTAGTCTGACGGACAATGGCACCCAGCTTCGCAAAACGATGAAAGGCGCATTTAATGATGACGCCGCGGCCAAGCCGGTGGCGATCCACCTGTTTATGGGGCAGCGCCCGGTTGCGGCTTTCGGCAACAGCGATGGCGATCTGGCGATGCTGCAATACACCGCCGCCAACCCGAACTATAAAACCTTTGAGCTGCTGGTCCACCATACCGATGCGGCGCGGGAGTATGCCTACGACAGCCATCCTTCCGCCAGCGGCAAGCTGGTGAAAGGATTGGCCGAGGCGAAACAGAAGGGCTGGACGGTTGTCGATATGCAGCAGGACTGGAAGACGGTATACGACCCGGCGCAGTGTAAGGCGAAATAAAAAACGCCGCCGGGCAATGGCGGTGAGTTCGGAACCGTATTTTTGCCGGATGGCGGCTGCGCCTTATCCGGCCTACGAATAGTATCCGGTCAACCGCCGGGAAGTGCTTTGCCTAAGGGGCCAGCGGCGGCAACGGCTGCGGCTGCCAGAAACGCCGCCAGCGTCGGCTAATGCCGAGAAGCATTCGATAACACCAGCGGCGGCCAAACCATCCCCCACCGGCCGCCGCGGCAGCAATCATTATCCACATCAGGCTCTGCCAGGAGACCATTCCCGTGGTACCGCGCAGCGCTTGCTCCGCGCCGCCTTGTCGCGCCGCGGCGACGTTCAACGTTTCTCCCGTCAGCTTCGCCGTTCGCCATTGATGATTAATGGTATCCCACCAGCGCAAGCTAATCGGCGGTAGCGTCAGCGTGCCGCTATGGCTGGGCAAATAGCGCAGCCGCTCCACCCGGTGGGCGCCGATAACATCGCCGCGCTCGCTTTTTAATGGTTCACTGACCGGCGCCAGACGCTGGCTCTCGCTACCGCTAATGGCGTACAGCAGCGGTGGAATTTGCCCCGGTAGCGCATCCTGCGCCTCGACGGTCACGATACGGTCAACGGCATCGCCGACCCGCAGCGTGGCGTCTTTCCCCGCGTGGTACTGTTGAATTTGCTGGCTGAGCGTCAGCTGGCTGGCCGGTAAAAAATGGTCCGCCTGAGTGGTATTGGCAGGCCAGTGTACCGGGCGTTCCAGCGCCGGAAGATGCACCGTGACCGGCGCCTGATTGGCGGAGGTCGCGGTAATGTCGATCGCCGGCAGGCGTAGCACGCCCTGCTGCCAGGCGCTGACCTGACGTTCAAGGCGAATGCCGCTCCAGACGCTCCCGTTCTTTTTGCGCGTCACCAGCTGTGAAGGCAACGCAGTATTCAGGAGTTCGCCGTTTTTGACGGCAAACTCGGGCCACTGCGGCGGCGGGTTAAACCAGCTATCGGTCCACCAGGTGATCGCCACCCGAACCGGCTGGCCGGGGACGATCTGCGTCGGCGCTTCCAGTTCACGGGTGATGTCCATCGCCGCATGCGCGGGAAGCGCGGCAACCAGCAGAAAAAGTAGCGCTTTGTTCATGGCGTGGTATCTCCTGAGCCGTTGCGATACAGGCTTTTCAGTAGCCCCGTTGGCGAAACCTCCAGTGCATCAAACCATTGATTAACCTGCGGACTCTCCCCGGCGATGGCGCCGATTTGCTGCTGATCGATGCCCTGGTTTTTCTGCAGATCGTGGACCAGCTTATCCGGGCCATCGTCCATCGCATCGCCCTGCGCCTGTTGGCGCTCTCGCTCCTGCTGACGAATGCGCATGACGATCTGCGAGATTTTGTCGCGATTTTGCAGCGCCATGGGCCAGTCAGGGTGTAGGTAAAGGGCGCGATCGTAGCTGTCGAGCGCCTGTTGCCACTGCTTTTGCTGAGCATAGCTGTTACCCAGCCACAGCAAGGTTTCCGCGCTTGGCGGCGCGGCGCGAAACGCGCTGGCGGCGGCAGGATAGTCGCCTGCCCGATACCAGGCGATACCTTGCCATAACGGATCGCGATAGTGCCCGGCGGCAGCGGCGTAGTCGCCGCGGTTAAAGGCGTGCTGTCCCAGGATATCCGGGCGAACCCAGGCATCGAGCCAGGCGGCATCGCTGTGCGGCGACCACAGCAGCGCGGGAAATAGAAGCGCTACCATCAGTAACTGGCGTCGCCAGAACAGCAGCAGGAACAGCATCGGCGCGATCAGCAGGTAGCCGCTGTTTTTCCAGTGCAGATCCTGGCGGGCATTATTTTGCTGAGTCACCGATTGTTGAATGTGGCTGGCGATGATCGGCAGATCGTCGCCATCATCGCCAGCCAGCGTCACCGGGATCCCGGCGTCGCGCAGCTGACGGAAACGATCGACGTTTAGTCGGGTATCGATGCCGAGGCTAGCGTACTTATCCGGCAGCGTGCCGCCCGGGGCGGTGCCGGGGACCCAAATTTGCAGCGGTAGATGTTGCCCTTTCAGCCAGGTGATATCGGCAGGCGACAGGGTATCGGCAACGAGGATTAGGCTACGCGGGCTGTCTTTGGCTGTAGGCAGATTTTTTAACGCCAGTGCGACGGCCTGCGGCAGGGCGGAACCGCTACCTTCCGGCAGCAAAGAGGGCGACTGGGCGTTGAGAAACAGCTGATAAAACTGCGGATCCTGCGTCAGTGGCGTGGTGAGAAAGGCCTGGCTACTGTAAACCACCAGACCATAATGTGAACCGGGCTGCCGTTGCATCAGCGCCGCGATTTTATGCTGCATGCGCTGATGACGCGAGGGGGGAAGATCCTGGGCATACATCGCCAGATCCTGCTGCAGTATTACCATCACGTTGCTTTGCGGGGTGAGCGCCGCCGGTAGTTCACGCTGCCAGCTCGGGCCCGCCAATGCCACGACGCCGAGTGTGAGTAGCCACGGCAGCAGCCGGGTTAGCCTGCGACGGCGTTGAATAATCAACGCGCGAAAGGGTTTATCCATTAGCGTGGACCAGGCGGAGGCGCCGTAGCCAGGAAGCCAGGCCACCAGCAGACACAGCAGCAGCGCGGTTAAGCGCCACGGATAGAGAAAGTGAAAATCGCTCATGCCATTTTCTCCCTGAGGACACGGCCGCAGGCGGCCAGCAGTAGCAATAGCAGCGCGACGGCGAGCGGCCACGGATAGAGCGCCTGATGCCAGGACCAGCCGAGGCTTTTGACCTGCGCCGGAGTGAGGGCGTCGATTTGTTGCCAGACGCTATCCAGCGCGCTGCCGGAATGCGCGGCGGTCCAGCTCTGGCCGCCGGTGGTTTTCGCGATGCGCTGCAGTAGCGGCAAATCGACTTTGTCTTTGCTGGTATCGCTGAGGTCGCCAAAGGCGATGGTATGAACCCGGACATGGTGATCGGCGGCAAGCTTTGCCGCCAGTTCAGGCAATAGCTGCGAAGCGGTATCATTGCCATCGGTGAGTAAAATCGCCAGCTTATCGGCCTGCTTATCGGGGCCATTTTCCAGCACCTTAACCGCCACGCCCAGCGCATCGCCGATAGCGGTTTGCTGGCCAATCATGCCCGGCGCTAGCTGATTGATGCGCGTTTGCAGCGCCTGTTTATCTTCGCTTATCGGGGCGAAGGGCCATGCTTTGCTGGCGAAGATGACCATGCCGATGCGGTCGGATTGGCGGGCGGTGATAAACTTGCGTACCGATTGCTGTACCGCCTGCAGACGCGTATTACCGCCCTGGACGTCATTTTTCGCCATTGACCCGGAGACATCGAGGATCAGCACGATGTCGCGCATCGGCCTGGTAATATATTGTGGCGGCGTCAGGTATTCCGGCCGCGCCAGCGCGCAAACCAGCAGCGACCAGATAAGCCAGAACAGCACGGCGCTGGCCCCATTTCCGCGTTTTGGCCGGGTATCGAGCTGTAGCGCGTCAATGAGCGAGGGTAAAAACGGTACCCGCACGCGCTCGTCGGTGGTTTTTGCCGGTAGCGGGAGAAAGCGAGTGAGCAGCGGCAGCGCCAGCAGTAGCGCGGCCCAGGGCCAGGCGAAATCAATGTGGGCGAGCCATTCAGACATGTGGAAGCTCCTTTAGCCACTGCGCCAACTGAGCGCGAAGCCGCGCCGTCTGCTGGTCGTTCAGGGCGTTGTCGGCCCGGCAGTAGCGGGCGATGAGCTGGTCGCGCAGGTCAGCATCCAGCGTCAACGACGCCAGCACGGCTTCCGGTGCCAGCGTTTGGCTAACCATCTGGCGCGGCTGGTGGACCATCTGCACGCGTTTAATCAGCTGCATCCAGCTATCGACGGTATGCGGATGATTGAGCGCCAGCAGCGCTTCTCGTCGCCAGCGGTTGCGCCGCCAGCGGGCGTAGCGGATAAGCAGGAACAGCCCCGCCAGGCCTACGGCAATCGCGAGCAGAATCAGCCAGCCGATTGGTAGCGGAAACCAGCTGGGGGCGGGGGGCAGCGCGGGCGTTAGTAGCTCCGGCACCGCATAGCCTTTCTCAAACATTTAAAGCCCTTTTTGTAACTGGCGCAGCAGGTCCTGAGTTACCGTCAGATGATTAACCCGAATACCCAACTGGTTGAGTTGCTGCTGCTGACGCGCCAGCCGACCGATGATGTGTTGACGAATATCGGCGCTGAGCGCGGAGGTGAGGGTGACGCTGGCGCTGCGCCCGCCGTAGCAGGCGGCCAGCGTGCCGGAGCGCGGCAGGCGAAGATGTAAGTCGTCGAACAGCACAAATGCGCTGACCTCGCAGCGACGGCGCAGATGCGCCAGCATGGCCTGAGCTGGGGCGTCGAGATCGTGAAAATCGCTGAGGATAGCGACCCAGGCGCCGCGCGGAATCGTGCTGACCGCGCGCTGTAGCGCCTGCGAAAGCGTCTGCGTACGCTCCGGCTCGAGAGGATATTGCTGCGCCAGCAACTGGTTGTAATGCGTCAGATCGTCCAGCAGCGCGGGTAGAGAGCTACGCGGGGCGCGGCACGGGTGTAGCGCCAACGTGGTATCGTTAAATACCAGGCTGCCGAGGCGATCGCCATCGTGATGGCTACGCCAGGCCAGCAGCGCGGCGGTTTTGGCCGCGGCGCTGGCTTTAGTTTGCCCGCGGGTGGCGAAATGCATATCTAATCGCTGGTCGACCAGCAAAAAGACCGGGCGTTCGCGCTCTTCATTGTACTGGCGCACCCACGGCGTACGTAGACGGGCGGTCGTCTGCCAGTCGATCATGCGTATGTCGTCGCCGGGTTGATAGCGACGCAGGCTGTCGAAGTTGAGCCCACGCCCCTGCTGGCGGGAGGCGCGTTCGCCGGACAACGCCCCCGGCGGGATCTGTCCCGGTGGGTTAACCATCAACCGCGCCTGCGGCGCGAGGTCGAGCAGCATCTGGCGATTCACGCAGAGGTCGCTCATCAGATCACCACGGCGTTGAGCAGCATGGTAATCACATCGTCGGCGCTGCAACCATCGGCGCTGGCCTTATAGCTTAGCATCAAGCGGTGGCGCATCACCGCCGGCGCGATAAAGCGCACGTCTTCCGGGCGAACCGCGTCACGTCCCGCGAGCCAGGCCTGCGCGCGGGCGCAGCGCTCCAGCGCTAAGGTGCCGCGCGGGCTCAGGCCGTAAGCCAGATAACTGGCTAATTGTTCGCTGATGTGCTGCGGCTGGCGGCTGGCGTTGACCAGTTCGACTATCCAGGTTTCGATAATCGGCGCGACGTGGATGGCGCTTATCTCCTGCCAGCAGAAGGCGATCTCTTGTTGGCTGAACCGCAGTGATTCCGCTTCTGGCGCGGGGGCGGTTTTTGCCGCTACGCCATATTTTGTCTGCTGCTCGGCGCGAACCAGCTGCATCACCTGCTGCTCATGCTCTTTCGATGGATAGTCGACCTGTACCTTCATCAGAAAGCGGTCGAGCTGGGCTTCCGGTAGCGGCCAGGTTCCTTCCTGGTCGACGGGGTTCTGCGTCGCCAGCACCATAAACACGCCCGGCAGCGGCCAGCTTTTGCCCGCCACGGTGACGTGGCGCTCTTCCATCGCCTCCAGCAGCGCCGACTGCACGCGGGCCGAGGCGCGGTTGATTTCGTCCGCCAGAATCACGTTGCCGAATACCGGTCCCGGGCGAAAACGAAACTGCTCCTCTTCGCGGCTGGCATTTTGCTGATAAATCTCGCTGCCCGTAATATCCGAGGGCAGCAGATCCGGAGTGAACTGGATACGGCGAAACTCGCCGACGATATGCCGCGCCAGCTCGCGGACGGCGCGGGTTTTCGCCAGCCCCGGCAGCCCTTCGAGCAGGATATGCCCATCGCAGAGCAGGGCGATGAGCAGCATTCGCACGACGTTTTCCTGGCCGAGCACCTGCGCATTCATGCGCTGCTCCAGCCGTAGCATTTTATCGCGAAGATTCATCGGCTAACTCCTTTAAAATCGCGTTTCACCAGAGTGACAATGCCCGCCAGAATCGGCTCGGCATAGTTGAAAAAGGCCTTAATGCCCGGGCAGAGATAGTTCAAGCCGGCTTCGCCGTCGGTGGTGAGCACCAGGCGGTTTTTCGGGCATTCGCCGTGGCAAAGCTTCAGGTAAGGGCACTGCTTGCACTGCTGGGGCAGCGTGTCGCATTTACCCATACCGAAAGCCTGCTGACGTTCGGAGAAAGCCATTCGCGCCAGGCTGTTATCGGCGATATTGCCGATTTGATACTCCAGATAGACGTAGTGGTCGCAGGAGAAAACGTCGCCGTTTTTCTCGACCGCGAGCCCTTTGCCGCAAAACTCCGCGGTGGTGCAAATTTGCGCCGGAAGACCCATCATCTGGGCGACGGCGGTTTCGAATAGATTGACCTGGACGCGCCCAAGGTCGTTGTTCACCCACTCTTCGAAGGTTGCTATCAAAAAGCGTCCCCATTCGTCCGGGTCGACCGACCAGTCGGTGACGATAGCGTCTAAATCGCCGGGGCGCGCGCGGCGGCTACCGACGGTGGGGATGCTGTCATCACGCCAGAAATGAGGCGCGGTCTGGGTAAAGTCCACCGGTTCGACGCAGGGGTTAAACTGCACGTAGGTCGCCCCCAGTTCGCGGGTAACAAAGCGGTAAACCTCTAATGGGAAACGGGCGTTGGTACGGTTGATGGTCACCAGCGCATTGAATGGAACGCTGTGGCGTTTCAGGGCGTCGACGCCGGCCATCACTTTATCAAATGTCGGTTTGCCGCTGCGGGTGATGCGATAGCGGTCGTGCAACTCTCGCGGGCCGTCAATCGACAGGCCGACAAGGAATTGATTCGCTTTGAGGAATTCAGCCCAGGCATCGTTAATCAGGATACCGTTGGTTTGCAGATCGTTTTCGATCCGCTGGCCGGGCTTTTTATATTGCTGCTGGAATTTCACCACTTTGTGGAAAAACTCCAGTCCCATCAGGGTCGGTTCGCCGCCCTGCCAGGAGAAGACCACCTGTTCGCCATCCTGTCCGTCGATGTACTGGCGGATAAAGTTTTCCAGCGTTTCATCGCTCATGTAGCGGCGTTTTTCCTGCTGGAGTAAGTGTTCTTTGTGCAGGTAAAAGCAGTAGCTACAATCGAGATTACAGGCGGAGCCGGTGGGTTTCGCCATCACATGAAAGCGACGTTGGTAGGCGGGGCCGTTACCCGCGTACTTTTCTGCCGAAGGTAATGCGTTAACAGGCACGGTGGTGCTGTATTTCATAAATAACTCCCGGGTTAGTCAGGTCGAGGGTAAAGCGAGGAGAAAAACAGGGCGGCGAACCGCCCTGGGAGATGGACTACCGTTACTTACCGGTGCTTGCGCTCTTATCGAGCATTGCGCTGACATCGGAGACGGTGAAGGAGCCCGGCTTCTGACGCGGCGGGAATTCTTTAAACGTCGCCAGCATATCTTTTGCCGACTTCTGCGCGCCGCCCAGCAGGAACAGACGATCGTAGAACCAGGTGTCGTAGCCCATGCCGTCGGAACCTTTCTCCAGCGGATCGACTTTCAGATCGAAGATCAGCGGAGTACGCAGTTTGGTGAACGGATAGCGCCACAGATCGAGACCGGTATGTTCCTGGATCATAAAGTGGATCTTCCAGCGGCCCTGACGCATCGCCAGCAGATCGCCGTCATCGCTCCAGTAGAAGAATTCGTTACGCTGGTCTTTTCCTTTGCCCTGCAGGAAGTCGAGCTGGTTATAGCCATCAAGGTGAACCTTGTAGGTGATGGACGGCGTTTTATACCCTTTCAGCATTTCCTGTTTGATGTTGCTGTCGCCGGCGGCGGCAACCAGCGTCGGGAACCAGTCATAGCTGGCGAACATATCGTTCACCACGGTGCCCGGTTTGATGTGGCCTGGCCACTTGATCATCGCCGGTACGCGGAAGCCGCCTTCCCAGCCGGTGTTTTTCTCACCGCGGAACGGAGTTTCGCCTGCGTCCGGCCAGGTGGCGGTCATCGGACCGTTGTCGGTGGTGTAGATAACGATAGTGTTATCTTCGATACCGAGGTCTTTAATCTTCTGTAGTACCTGGCCGACGATTTTATCGTGCTCAACCATGCCGTCGGCATAGGTTCCCAACCCGGTGACGCCAACGCTGTCGTCTTTGAGGTGGGTTTTGTTGTGCATGCGGGTGGTGTTGAACCAGGTAAAGAATGGCTTACCGGCTTTCACCTGGCGCGCCATAAAGTCGTTGTTGGCGGCCAGAGTCTCTTCATCTACGGTGCCCATACGCTTCACGGTCAGCGGTCCGGTATCTTCGATCTTGCCGTCAGCGGTGCTCTTAATCACGCCGCGCGGGCCAAACTGTTTGCGGAAGTTGGGATCTTTCGGGTAATCCGGGTTTTCCGGCTCTTCTTCGGCATTCAGGTGATACAGGTTACCGAGGAATTCATCGAAACCGTGCGCGGTCGGCAGGAATTCATCGCGATCGCCAAGGTGGTTTTTACCGAACTGGCCGGTGGCGTAGCCCAGCTGCTTGAGGACGTTGGCGATGGTCGGATCTTCTTTCTGCAGACCCTGTGGCGCTCCCGGCATACCGACTTTACTCATCCCGGTGCGGAACGGCATCTGGCCGGTAATAAACGCGGAACGACCGGCGGTGGAACTCTGCTCGGCGTAGTAGGAGGTAAACTTCGCGCCCTGCGCGGCGATGCTGTCAATGTTTGGCGTCTGGTAGCCCATCAGACCCTGATTGTAGGTGCTCAGGTTCAGGTAGCCGATATCATCGCCAAAGATAACTACGATGTTAGGCTTTTTAGCATCCTGCTTCTGCGCTGTTGCGTCGGCTGCGTGAGCAACGGTCACCGCGCCCGACGCTAATGTCAGCATACTGGCCAACATTGTTCTCTTAAAGGGAATATTTTTAAACATAGCTCGCTATCCTTTTATTTTTCCGGCTTTCTAAATGGTCTGGAAAAATAGATTGTTAACGAAGCGTCTAATTTATTTTTAAATTACAAGGGTGTTTATTATTAAAAATAAATTAGACGCTTCAGTGGGCGAAACCGGGTTAGGGTTCTCGTCGGTGTTGGTATTTTATTCAGGCATCCAGATTGATACGAGAGAGGAGTCTCTAAACGGACTGAAATAAATGGCGGGATGAACTAAAAATGCTATCTTTAATTGACAGGGTTAACTTTATCAGACTATTTTTGCATGCATTAAATAAATGCTAATTAATGAGGCAACATGAAAACGACTTATGCCGACGTTATTGATCAATATAACCATGTTGTCGCCAGCGACCTTGAGTTGATTCAACCTCTGATCTCGGCAAACCAGCCGCGAATCATCAAAGACAATGGCGTTTTCAGAATTGAGCCTGGCGAAGTCGTCATTGTAGTGGAAGGCATTATTGCGATAGAAGTGGAATACAACGTGGGCTTTGGCTCCGCGAGTAAACGCGGTGTCCTGAGTAAAACGCGAGATATGCTGCAGATTGGCAAAGGGATACGCGGTATGATCTTGGGGATTATTGAAAATTATGGTCCGGCGCTATCGCTAAAATATACCGCAAAGAAAAATGTCAAAATAGTGACCTGCGATAAAGAAGCGTTTGAACACTATTTTATTCAACGCGAACGGTTTGCTTATCTGATGGAAATCATGGCATTTCAGCTATCGTTGATTATTGATGCACATCACGAAAAGAATTTACCTTCACGCTACGATACGATTAAATCGATGATCTACCGTTACAAAAAACAGCAGGATGAAGGAGTATTGCATGATAGAAGCCTGGCTAGCTTTATTCTGAAAAGAACCAAAATGTCGCGCAGCTACCTTTTTAAAATCCTTGCCGAGCTAAAGGAGGGAGGATATATCAAAATGGAAAACGGCGAACTGGTCGATATTGTGCACGAGCTGCCGGATAAATTTTAACCTTCTGTTGTTGCACGAACTTCATTTCAGGGTCGCAGAGACCGTCTAACAGATCCAGGGATTACTTTACTCTTCATTACGCTTGGACGCTGGGCGGGGAAAAGGTCTCGCCGAAGCCAGTTACCGTGCGGGATCTTGCCCGTCGTGTTTCTTTTACCGCGATGAGAATGGAGCGATAGTTGCCCTGCAATGGCATTTGGCGGGTTTGATTTTGTCTGTGTAAATCTCTAAAATGCAGTCAATTATTCTGTCATAAATTCATCCCACTAGTGAAATAAACCATTGTTTTTTCGTTTTAAGGGATACGATTTTGCTGAGAAGGGAGGCTTCTTTGTGTTCAATGGTGCAGCGCGCTCTGACGTAAACAACTTCATTAATATAGAAAAGGGAAGGCGCGGTAGAAAGAGTCAGCCGTTTATCTCTTTCTCCAAAAATGGGGGGCATGTCAGGATCGCGGCTTTTATTGCTCGTCACGGAGAACATGTTGATATTCAAATAGATTATTCCAGCAGAACCATTCGGGTTAAGAAGGTTGAGCACAACGGCGTGCGTATTAACATCGGCGGCGTTTTTACCCGTAAGGTACTGGTGAAGCAGTTTCTGTTTGGCGAGAAGAAGACTATCCGCGTCGATCTCACCCAACAGGACGATGGCTGGTTTTATGGCGACTTGCCGGTAGAGTTCACGGCCAATTGCGCATAAGACGTTATTGTGGAAATTAGCCATTATTCAGCTATGTTGATACGGAGATAGCGGATAATGGCTTTTTTATATCAATAAGATATAAATGCGAGTCATTATAGTTTCGTATTAAAAATTTATTTTTAAGTAAATAAGCACCATTAAACCCTATTAAATAATAGTTATTTCCAATGATATCTTTGCAATAATTAAGGGAAAATAGAGACTCAATAAAAGGAAGCGATAATTAATGGAACATTTACTCAGACACTGTGAACAGGTTGTAGTTGGCCCCTATAGCCGCGACGCCCGGGCGCTGGCGCATGAAGTGATCGATACCATCTCGGCGGGCGTTCCGCCGGAGCAACTGATTCTCCCCTGGATGTCGGTTAAAGAGGGGCTGCCCGACGCCAATAGCGGGCGCTACGTGTGCGCTTATACACCAGCGAAATCTCAGGACCGCCGCTATCAGCTGGTCTCCGCTGCGATGTTCCGCACCGTTTGTCGGGATGCCACCCACTGGTTTTATATGTGGGAAGCGCTATAAGTGAAGGAGGCTGAATATAGAGTATCGGGTGTTTCGATAATCTTTAGGGCTGATAATATAAATATTATATTTATAAATATGATGGCAAATTTTTAAACAACAGAATAATCCACACCCTAATTGAATAAAAATATAATCATCGATATCAAAATCTTCATGCTGTTACAGGATTAGCGAGTGAGCGGTAGCAATGGCAGGATAGTGCGGCTGACGATCACAAATTCGCGATTCTGAATCGATGCCGGGTAAAAAATGGCTTATCGTGCCGTGGTGCGCTAAGTCGTTTGGGCAGCGTCAATGGCTACACTGAGTACTGCATATTATTCGCCAGTCGCGGCGATTTTCATTTTTACGCCGAGTAGCGCGCGGTGTCATAAAGGATGAGAGATGAGTAAATCAGATAATCAGGCAGATCGCGATGCTGGCTATCGCCGCGTGCGGCTGGAGGATATCGCTACCCGTTGTCGTACCTCGCTCAGTACCGTGTCGCGGGCGCTATCGGGCGAAAAAGGGGTCAGCCACGAACTGCGCACGCGTATTCAGGAAGTGGCGCGGGCCATGCGATATACGCCGGCTCAGGAGCTGGGCGGCGCGCGGATTGTGCTGGCTATTTCACAAGTGGCGATGCTGGATTACAACCGCTATCAGTTTAGCTGGTACGTTCTGCAAGGGTTAAAAGAGCGAGCGAAGGTGCTGGGCGTTGATCTCATTACTCATCAGCTCAGCGATAATGACAACGGCGCTCTGCAGGCGCTGCTGGAAGAAGCGGACGTAGGTGGCGTGCTGGCGCTGACGGTGGACGACAGCGGTTTTCTGAATACGGTGGCGAACCTGAAAAAACCGGCGGTATTGGTGAATACCGACGATCCGTTAATGCGCTTGTCCAGCGTGCTGCCCTGCAACCGTTCGGCCACGCGCATGGCCTGTGAATATTTGCTCGAGCGCGGCCACCGCGACATTCTTTTTTTAACCCACCCTGGCAGGCGAACCATTGAACAGCGTGAGGATGGCTGGCGGGAAGCGATGCGCGCTCGCCAGCTGTTGTGCGACGATTCGCGGATCCTGACGGTAACCGACTGGCTACCGGAGCTGGCGGAGCAGGCGGTGATCGCGCGTTTCCGTGATAATCCGCGCGAGTGTACGGCGATACTGTGCGCCAATGATTCGCTGGCGATCGGCGCGATCAACGGCGTGCGGGCCTTAGGACTGCGCGTGCCGGAAGATATCTCGGTGGTGGGTATGAATAACCTGCCGCAGGCGGAGTTTGCTACACCGCCGTTAACTACCGTTCACCTTCCGGTGCACGAAATCGGCACGCTGGCGCTGGAGCTGCTGCAGGATATGATTGCGGGTAGTGTCGAAATTCCAAGGCGGGTTGAGCTGGCGTGCGCCATCGTCGAACGTCAATCGGTGGCCCGTATCGCCTGATACGGGCCACCGCTAAAGAGAGCGGGTTAGTCGAATTTAGCCCGCTCCATCTTCGGCACTAACAGGAGATACATAATCGCCCATGCCAGCAGATAAGCCACCGAGCTGATGGCGAACAGCGCCCAATAGTTACCAGAGGCTTCAAGCACGGCGCCAATCACCGTAGAGAAGATCACGCTGCCGATCATCCCGAAGGTACTGCCAATCCCCACGACCGAACCGACGGCTGCGCTCGGGAACAGATCGGATACCGAGGTCAGAATATTGGCAGACCACCCCTGGTGCGCCGCCGCAGCTAACCCGACCAGCGCGACGGCGGCCCACAGATTTTCGACCTGGGTGGCGGCGAAAATCGGCAGGACCAGGCAGGCGCAGATCAGCATCGTGATTTTACGTGCGCTGGCGGTGCTAAAGCCTTTACTCATCAATTTGCCGGGTAACCAGCCTGCGCCGAGGCTGCCGACGATGGCGAAGAGATAAATAACGATCAGCGGTAGACCCAGGCCTTCCATGTTGATACCGCGGGATTCGTTGAGCCACTTCGGTAGCCAGAAGAGAAAGAACCACCAGATTGGGTCGGTCAACATTTTGCCTAATGCCACGGCCCACAGTTGGCGATAGCCCAGCAGATGTGTCCATTTGATGGCCGAAACGCTGACGGCTTCTTCTTTATCCTGAGCAATCCAGGCCTGCTCTTCGGCGCTGGCCTTCGCTTTCACCGGACCAAAGGCAATGAACCAGGGAATCAGCCACAGTAAGCCAATGGCGCCGAGAATTAAGAACGCGCCGTGCCAGCCATAATGCACTGCGATAAGGGGGATCAGCGCAGGTGAGATAACCACGCCGATATTGACCGCGACGCCAAGAATGCCGGTCGCCAGCGTGCGTTCCTTTTTAGGATGCCACTCGGCAATCACCTTCATCGCCGCCGGGAAGTTAGCGGATTCACCTAGCCCAAGCAGGACGCGAACCAGCGCGAATCCCGCTACCGACCCGACGACGGCATGCGCCATCGCCGCGACGCTCCAGACGACCATCGCCGCCGCATAGCTGATTTTGGTCCCCAGTTTGTCGATAATTCGCCCGCATACCAGCGTGCCGACGCCATACGCGACGGTAAATGCATTAACCAGCCAGCTATATTCCATTTGCGTCCAGCCGATATCTTTTTGCAGCATCGGCGCCAGCAAGCCGAGGATCTGGCGATCCATATAGTTAACCGTCGTGGCAAACACCAGCATGGAACAGATGACCCAGCGATAGTTGCTTTTTGGTTTAGCCATTTCGCGAGCGGGATGGTGCAGCGTATTCGGATTAACATCATCAGCGGCCTGCCCGGAGGGCACAGCCTGTTTGTCGATTTGCGTATCCATTATTATTTTCCTTGCCCGGTCTCTGCCGGGCGTTGGTTACAGAGGAAGTTCACGGCTGCTGCCCACGACGCTCCATTGCTGTGGATCCAACGTGCGGTTTTCGGCGCTCACTCGTCCATCGGTCAGGAAGCGCACCGTACCGTACAGCGGATCGTTTACTTCAATACTGCCGTCGTCGTGCTGGATGAGGGTCAGGCCGCTGAAACATGCGCTGAAGGATTCCAGGGAGCTATCGACCCGATCGTTGATGCGAACCAGCCAGCGGGTTTGTTGCCCGTTAAGGCGTATTTCGCAACCGCGGGTTGGCCCCGTATTCACCGTTTCAAATGGCTGATTGCCCACCAGTAGCGCCATACCGTTACCGCTGCGTACCGCCGCGCGCTGGCCGCTAATGACGACCTCATCAAACTGGCTTTGCGGCAGCCAGGCATGAGTAAAGCCAGGCTGATCGGCGTGCAGATTGAAAGTCAGCACCGCCAGTCCGCGATATTGCTGCACGCGCGGCAGCGTGCCGCACCCGCCCCAGTAAGAGGGACGACCGAATCCGCCGTGCAGGGTCTCGCCTGGATGGTTGATCCAGATCTGCGCTTCAGGTTGGTTGCCCAGACGTAAATGGAACGGCGTCTCCTGATAGCCCCATTCTCCCCAGCGATAGCCGGCGATGGACCCCATCGCCGCATGGCGGTTTTTGTAGTGATAGAGTTTGGCGATCCGGTTGGCGCCTTGGGCAAAACACCACTCGATGGCGCTCTCTTTTTGCCAGGCGGCAACTTCTGCTAGTTCCGCCGGAAGGGTGAGCAGGCCATCACGCAGCAGCAGGGCTAATTGCGGCAGCGCATGGAAACGACAACCATAGTTACCTTTGCCCCACAGCAGACGCGAAATCGCCGCCAGTTCCAGAGAGCGTCCGGCGCGTAGGGTGTGTTCGTAAGAACGTCCCTGCGAGGCGGTCAGAAAACCCTGGTGGGCGGAGCGGGCAATCTGCGCCAGCAAGCGTGTGATTGCCGCGATGGCGCGCTGGCTTATTTGCGCGTCGCCGGACAGTGCCGCCAGTGCGGTGAGACCTTTTAAATCAATGGGGAAGTAGGGCGCTGAGTTCCATTCGGCCATTTCACACTGCTCGAAATGGTCCAGCCAACTGATGACCCGCGCTTTACCCGCCGCCGCCTGCTCGCGCCCGCTGCGCCCGGAACGAGTGAAAGTCGCGTCCGGGAAGAGATTGCCCGCCAGCAGCGCCGCAGTGTGGAACAACAGGGCGTGGTTCTCAGAGAAGTACCACTGTACATCGTTGCCGGGTTCGTCCATCCAGTAGCGGAAACGCAGAATCGCGTCATCGATGCGCCCGCGAACCTCCGGGTCGATCTTGTCGCCCCATACCGTCCGGCACCACAACAGCGGCACAAGCGTAAAGTCGGCACAATCGTGGCAGTCGAGCACCGACGGCAGAACGCCATCCAGCATCTGCTGGGTTTGCTCATCGTTCAGGCCGCAGGCCAGACGCGCCAGCGCTTTGACGCTGCTGTATTCACCTTCATGAGCGACCACCTCCAGCGCTTCCACAATCCGTGCTTCCAGCGTTGCCGGGATCGCCGTCTGGCGGTCGGCGTGGCAGATTTCGACGCCCAGCGTGCGGCTTATCTTGAACCCTTCACGCTGCAGCGTGATGTTGAAATTGCGGAAGTCCGCCGGAATAGCTTCACTTTCAGCAATGGCGACCAGCGACTCGCCGGCGGACAGTCGGCTATCGAGCGTGACCGGTTCATCCAGCGAGATAAAATCCCCCAGCACGTTGACGCGCAGGCTGTAGTCCGTCGACGCGGGCTGAGGAAATACCAGGCGAATGGTGCCGCGGTTATATACCGGATGCTCAAAGGAAACGCCGTCCAGGAGCTGTTCCATCTCTTTGACCTGCGCATCGGTTAGCGGCGTTGCCAGCGCAATACGCAGCGGCTCGCCGGCGAGGTAGTCGAGTTGGAAAAAGAAGCGAATATCGCGTTCGGCTAAGTCTTCAAACCACAGCTCCAGCTCATTTTTCCCCGCCTGTAACGACAGGCTGAATTCACGCTGGTTTTCCAGGTTGCGCTGATAATCCGCCATCCAGAGCACTTCTTCGCCGTTCAGCTTTAGCAGCGCGCCGCCACAGGTGGAGAGGCGAAAACGATACTCGCCCGCCTGTGGGCAATCGAGAAGCGTTCTGGCCCAGGCGCCGACCCGAGTTGGACGGAACCAAAAGCCGGAGAGATCGACCCTGTCGGAAGCAAAAGGGAACCACCAGCGTGAGTAGTTTGCGCTGGCGAAAGGCTGCGGTTTTTTTTCAGCAAAGTGCTGGCGAAAATCGTCGCGGCACGGGTAGGTATGTGGAATGAAGTTTTTATGTTTGCTTAAAAAGAAAAACGGGTCCATTTCGCCAGCCATCGGCGTGTCCACCGTGTCATAGCGTAAACTGGTAATATCGGATAGCTGCCAATAGCGCACGGCGTTACCCGCCGTTAAATTAAAATTACTATATTCGATAGTCATTATTACTTTCTCCAAATAGAGAAGGAATCTATTTTATTTATTATCAGTCAGGCGCAAACCTTCGCTCAGGAATAATATTGCTAAGGCCTGTCCATAACCGGTAGGTTGTAATGGAATGTCTTTATAAAATTGCAGGGTGTGTCCCATTCGCGTGCCATAAGAAACATTGTGCACCGTTCCTGCTCCATCAATATTATCCTGAACAATCGCCAGCGCTTTCATACCCGCCTGTAGCCATCGTTCATCGCCAATGCCAAGACGGGCGCCTTTTAATAAGCCATAGCCAAAACCAGCAGTCGCGGAAATTTCGATGTAAGAGTCAGGATGGTCGAGCAGGGTGTGCCAGGCGCCATTAGCGGCCTGCAGATCGATTAACGTATTAACCTGCTTTTTCAGGCACTCTATCAGGTACTCCCGAACGCCCGCGCCTACGTCGGCTAGTTCCAGTAATTCGAGTATACCGACGGTGATCCACGCATTACCGCGCGCCCAGCGGGCTTTGGCAAAGTTGCTGTTCTCGACAAAGCTCCAGCCGTGGTACCACAGGCCGGTCTGCGGATCGTTGAGATAGCGCGCATGCAGCAGAAACTGCCGAACGGCTTCATCTACCAGTTCCTGACGCCCGGAAACCGTACCGTAGTGCGCGAGGAACAGTACCACCATAAACAGCGTGTCGTCCCAGATCTCCATGTCGTTAATGCCGTCGGAGACCACATGCTGGAAGCCTTGTTCCGGCGTACGCGGTAGTTCCGTCATCACGCGGTTTGCCCAGTTATCCAGCACCTGCTGGTAGTGCGGTTGCCGATGATGGGACCAGAAAAGCGAGAGGGGAAGCATCGGCGCGGTGGTATTGACGTTGAGGCTTGGTAGACCTTTTTCGATATTTCCCTGAAACCACTGGTCGATAATTTGATATAGCTCATCAGACTTCGTGTTTTCCCATAAACGTACCAGACCAAATAGCCCTACGCCCTGCGGCCATTCCCAACTGGAAAATGAAATATAATCGCCGGCGCTACCGTCAAGATTGGGTTCATTAAACCGCCCGTTATCCTTTAATTCAGTAAATCCGCGCAGCAGTAAATCAATATTTTTATTCAGTGGACGCTTTTCCATTTTTATTCTCATTCTATCTGTAAGGATGATTTGGCTATAAGAATTAAATCACTACGCATTTCATATGCGCAATACGAAAAAATTTTGCGTTTATATTTTGTGAGCCTTGCCGATATTTTATTGCCCTGCGAGGACGTCGTTTTTTGCGAAAAACAGGCAGGAATTGTTGATAAAACAAGAGGTTGTTGGAACGGTGTTTCATTTTTGATTTGGGAAGCGCTAAAATTTTTTGCGTGAACAGCAAAATGGCTGGAAACCATCGAACCATCATTACTTAATCCAGAAAAAAAGCCACTAAGTGGAGTGGCTTAATTATATGATTTTGTTATGTATATTTCCTTTCTGGTCCACACGTCGCGGTCTGTTTTATTAAAGTTTGATGGTCACCTGGTTTCCGATAACCCATGCATCTTTAATCTCCTCTATTCCTCCCGGATGGGCGAGTAGCTGGAGATTAGGCCGCAAGGTCAGCCATGGCGTAACGTGAAAGCTATAATGCAGCTCTGCGGCATACTCGCTTCTGCGGACCGGGACATACAAGGGATCATCATAATCATCGATCCCCCGCATCTGGTTCTGGAGCTGCGCTCGACGAGCGACTTTGGCGTTGGCATGCATTTTACTTACGCCGAAGCTGATAAAGTCCTGCGGGCGACTGGCGAAAGGGCCCTTATAAATGATACCGGCCTGGATCTGATAGTCCATTGTCGCCGTATTTTTATCATTTATGGCCAGATGCCCGAAAATGTTGAGGCCATTTTGTCGCTGGCTGCCCGCGTGGGTCAGCTGCTGGCTGACATAGAGATAACCTCCGTAACGGCCGCCGTGTCGCCGGGCAGCCTGCCGCGTGAGGACATAGGGATCGCCATTGTCGTCATCCAGTACATCATTGGCGTCCGCTGTGTTGTACCAGCCGCCGATTTTCCAGGTGTCCGGCAGGAATGTGGCGCCTGGAGTGGGCCTATGCCCCAGTTCAACAATATACATGTACCCCAAATGCCCGGTGCCATCGAGCTCGAAACTGCCGTGGCGGGTAGCGTAGTTAGGGTTATATTGAAATCCGCCAGCCTGGATATAAAGCGCCGAACTAAGAGCGTATTTAATGCGGCCACCCCACTGGCCTATGGGAGTGTTATACCAGACGCCGCTACCGTGCCCGGCTAACGAACCGCACAACGACAGGTTTTGAAAAAAACAGCCGCTATTATCAAAGTCCTCTCCTGGCGGCATGAGACCGACCTTGAGATCCCACTTTTTATCCTGCCAGGTTTTTTTAAACCAGAACTGTGCCGCGTGCCATGTTTGTCCCCGACCGTAGTTACTCTGAACACCCGAGCCGATTACCGGAGCGCGCGGGTCCTGGAGACGATCCTGAGTCAAATCTCTCCCGTTACGATCGTTTAGCGACGCTTTAAATTCTCCGTCGTGAATGCCGAAAATCTTCTCCAGATCCATATCGATGCCGAGAATATACTGATCGCTGTAGCGCAGGGTTTTATCGCGATCGTAGCCGCCGGAAATATTCGTAGCGGTCATCGAACTATATTCCAGCGTAAAGTCATAACCACGATGGCGCAGATCCGTGCGCACGCCGCCCCACTCTCCGGTCATGTTTTTTGCTGTGGGAGAAAAAAACGTATCGTTGGCCAACGCCAGGAAAGGGTGTAGTAAAGCCAGCAGCATCGTGCCGCTTTGAATCAGTTTGTTCATATTTTTCACCGCCTGTTGATGATCCAGGTCTATGAATTTTTTCGATAAGACGCAGTTGAATCAGCCTGGTGCGTCGTTTTCTTGCCAGAGGCGGCCCCGCATCTCCCGGAGCCACGGAGCATTTATGGCGATAGCTCTTCTAACGATTTTCCTTTGGTTTCAATGGCAAAAAACCAGGTAATTAAGCCGCCAATCAGCGCAATAACCGCGAAAGTGATAAACACAAAACGGATCCCGAAGCCTCCGACGATAAAACCCACCATCAGTGGGCCAATGGATGACCCTGCGCGCAGCCATGCGCTGGAATAGGCAGTGCCAATGGCGCGTAGTCGGGTGGGATATAGCTCTGCCGCGTATAGATAAAGCGAGAAAGCAATTGTTTGCAGAATGGCGTAGGTCAGGCTTCCCAGAATCAGAATTTCAACGGCAGACTTTGCGCCCAGAATAGAAAGCGTAATCAGCGGAACAATCGCCAGTAAAAAAGCCCATGTGTACCAGCGCTTACGCCCGACGCGGTCGATCAACAGGGCGCAAATCACTGAAGCCACGACGCCGCAGGAAGAGGTGATCCAGCCGTAGGCCAGACTGGTATCGAGAGAGAGGTTAAACCAGGTTTTATAAAGGGTTGGAAACCAGGTGATCATGCCGTTGTTGACGCTATAAACCGTCAGCCACAGTCCCCACAGCATAAAGGTTCGGGATTTATAGATCCCGCCAAACAGGGCTTTTACGCCTTCCGGAGCCGATTTTTGCACCTTAGGGGTTTTTATTTCAGGCTCGGGTAACGTCATGCCGCGCCTGATGACCTCTGATTCCAGCGTAGATACGATATTATCCGCTTCCTTTAGTCTACCTTTTGCGGCCAGCCAGCGGGGTGATTCCGGCATTAACCAGCGCAGAGGGACGGTCAATGCGGAAGGAACTAAGCCAATTAAAAACATGACTTTCCATCCATAGATGGGCACCAGAAAATACCCCACTAACCCGGCAAACATCATGCCGATGGGGAAAATCACCTCATACAACAAAAAGAAACGCCCTCGCTTTTTTGCCCCGACAAATTCATTGATATAGGCGCTGGCAACGGGAACCTCCGCGCCGATTCCCACTCCCTGTAAAAAGCGAATAATAAGAATGGACCAACCGTTCCACGCAAAAAGACAGGCCGCATCCATCAGTACAAACAGAATGATGGTGATACGTAATACGCCAATGCGTCCTATTTTTTCCGCCAGCGAACCAAAAAATAGCGCACCGCATAGTTGGCCCACATAACTGGCCGCAATAATAAGACCGACAAACGTCGGCGTTAAACCCCACTCCTGGGTAAGCTGCGGGAGCGCAAAAGCGATAGCGATAATGGTATAGGCATCGAAAAAGGTCGATAAGCCGACGATAACGCGGATAGCCTTTAGCCGTCGGGTGATAGGGAGGCGTTCCAGCCTTGCCAGCAGCACGTCTGGTGTTGACGTCGTTCCGCTGGCAACGGCGTAATCTGAAGCAATGGCCTGAGTTGACATAGTATTACCCTGTTAAACGTTGTCTGGGGCATACACGTAAGGTTCTGAATAACCACAGGGCAACGAACCCTTATTCATAGACGTGCTGCATATAATGCTGTCTTGATTAGTTTGTGGTAACGTTACTGCAATCGATTTCACGCTCAGCTAATCCTTTGCTGGATTTGGCGCTAAGTCAATTACGCTCGTTGTATAAATGTCGAGCAGTTCACAATCTGAATAAACTCACGAGCAAAAAAGCGAAGTGACGAATACAGGTTAAAACGAATAAGAAATGTGAATTAACGGCCCGTCGAATGAACCCGGCAAAGTTAAGTACCATTCCTTTTGTCCGGGCGAGGTTTGACGTAAGATCCTTTCACCCCACGGTTTGCACGATGGTATCCCTTGCACGGGCAACACGGATTTTTACCCGCATTGATGAGTTGGAGCAGCAGATGGATCAAGAAAGTGAACTGAACGATTTTCCGGAAAAAAAGCTGGTGACAATGCGGGACGTTGCTCGCGCTGCGGGCGTGAGCGTCTCGACCGTTTCGCGCGTACTCGATGAAAGATTACCCTCCTCGCGCAGCGCCTCGGCAGATAAAATTCGCCAGGTGGCCCGAGAGCTTGGCTACCGTCGGGACTATGTTGCTTCCAGCCTGCGCCGTGGCGATACCGGAACGCTTGGCGTACTGGTTCCGAGGCTGACCGATGCCGTCACGGCGATGCTTTTCGAAGAGATAGCCAGGGCTGCGGCGAGGAGAGGGTATTTCGCGATCGTGGCGACCTGCGGAGATAGCAAGGAGCAGGAGAAGAACGCCGTTGAATCGCTGCTGGATCGTCGTGTGGATGGGTTGATTATGTCAACCTGCCGGCTGGACGATCCTTTGCCGCAAGCCCTACGTGAACGAGATGTGCCCCATGTTCTGGCGCTGCGCACCGATGGGTTTAGTCCTTCATCGGTCGGGGACGATGAGCTTGGCGGTTATCTGGCAACCCGACACCTGATAGATTTAGGCCACCGTGATATTGGCCTGATCGGCGGTCCCGATTTTGCCTCCAATGCGCTTAACCGGCGTAAGGGCTTTGAGCGGGCAATGCAGGAGGCCGGGCTCAAGATCGAAGCGGAATGGTGCTGCCATTCTGATTTTAATATCGCCTCTGGAGAGCAGCAGGGAATGAAAATTCTCAGCCAGCCTCATCGCCCGAGCGCGCTGTTTGCCGTCAATGACGAGTTGGCGATTGGCGTGCTCGCGGCCGCCCATCAGCTAGGACTGGTGATTGGCGAGGATCTGTCTCTGGTGGGATACAATGATATTCCTCTGGTGAGCAGGCTGCCCGTAGCCCTGACTTCGGTTAGAACGCCACTGGAGCATATCGCCAGTAATGCGGTAGATATGTTATTGAATCCAGAAGTAAATAATAATATGCGGATTACCACGCCTTCCCTTATTCCTCGTAAGTCTACCTCGTCCCCACGTTAATAATCCGTCGGTGATCCTCCTGGCTTTCCTGGTGAAAGCGGGGAGGATTGAATTTTGTATAACGGATCTCATCCCGGATGCGGAATGCTGTTTAGTTTGT
The DNA here is from genome assembly GCF_032601985.1 of Klebsiella sp. 141203. NCBI lineage: Bacteria > Pseudomonadati > Pseudomonadota > Gammaproteobacteria > Enterobacterales > Enterobacteriaceae > Klebsiella > Klebsiella sp. 141203. The sequence continues at coordinate 221,321 of NZ_JAQIRL010000003.1, forward strand.
GATCTTCGTTGCATTTTTAACCAATCCGGCGTTGACGGTTTTATTTTTGCGGTTCAATGTCAACCACGTGAAAACGATTGCAGAAACGATTTCATGTCCGTTTCAAACGATTGCTAACCTGCAAATATACGCTTACTCATCAAGGGGATACTTATGATTAACATCGATCTCAGAGGTTTGACTCCGGCTCCGGTTACACCCTTCACTCGCGAGGGGCGGGTAGATTATGATGCCATCCAGCGCCTCGGTAGCTGGCTGGGCAGCATCGACGGCGTAAAAGGTCTGGTGGTTCTGGGACACGCAGGGGAAGGGACTTTTCTAACTCAGGAAGAGCAGGCGAATGTGATCCGCGCATTTGTGAAGTCGGTAGATGGCAAGCTTCCAATTATTGCCGGTATCACCGGAGAAGGGACGGAAGTCGCTGCGCTGGAGGCCAAGCGTGCTGTTGCCGCCGGCGCATCCGCTGGTTTGCTGTATCCTTCTCACGGCTGGTTGCGTTTTGGCTATCAGGATGGCGCGCCTCAGGATCGTTACCGCGTGGTTTATGAAGAAAGCGGCCTGCCGCTGATTCTTTTCCAGTATCCGGATGTCACTAAAGCCACCTACAATCTGCAAACGTTATTGGATATTTCCGCACAGCCTGGCGTATTCGCCATGAAGAATGGCGTGCGTAATATGCGCCGCTGGGATACTGAAATTCCTGTTATTCGCCGCGAGCGTCCGGATCTGCAAATTTTAAGCTGCCACGATGAATATCTGCTGCACACCGCGTTTGATGTCGATGGCTTCCTGGTTGGCTACGGTAATATCGCGCCTGAACCGTTAATTGAAATGATTAAGGCGGGTAAAGCGGGTGATTATGTGAAAGCGCGTGAGCTGCACGATCGACTGCTGCCGGTGACCAAAAGCGTATACCACCGCGGTTCTCATATGGAAGGTACCGTGGCGCTGAAACATGCGTTAGTCGCGCGTGGGATCCTTGAGCATGCCACCGTCCGCTCTCCGCTTTTGCCGCTCGAAAAAGGGGCTGAAAAAGAGATCCACGATGCCATGCGCGCTGCTGAGCTGGGCCTCGTTCGTTAATTTATGCTGAGTCTGTTGTTAATCCGCAATGCAGAAAGATGTCTTGCTGTATTGCGGATATCGGCGCGTTCAGCGCGAGCTCTCCGGGAGATGTCATCCTGATCGGCACTCCCGGCTACCAGAACTAGCAGGTCATTTCATTATGTAAAGGGTTAATGCCGGACAGGGAGCCGTGGAGGCAAATTATGGTATTAGTTCAGTTTCTGGTCGTGCTGCTGTTTCTTTATATCGGCATGCGGGTTGGCGGTATCGGCGTAGGTTTTGCCGGCGGCGCTGGCGTGATTGTCCTCAGCGCGCTCGGCGCCACGCCGGGGGATATGCCGATGCTGGTTATCGTGTTTATCATGGTGGTGATTGTGGCGATTGCGGCCATGCAGGAGGCCGGCGGTATCGAATATCTGGTTGACCTCACCGAGCGCCTGCTGCGCCGCTATCCGCGATTGTTAGTCATCACCGCGCCGCTTTCCACCTGGCTATTAACCATGATGGCCAGCACCGGACAGGTCTCTTTTGCCTGTATGCCGGTGATTGTCGGCGTGGCGAAAGAGAACAATATAAAACCTACCCGGGCGCTCGCTCTCTCCGTCAGCGCCTCTTTACTTGGCATTGTGGCATCGCCCATTTCCGCAGCGGTGATTTTCTTTTCGGGGATTCTGGAAAAGAGCCATTCTGGCTGGGGCTATATTGAGCTTATTGCGGTATCCATCCCTTCCACCTTTCTTGCGTTACTGGTCACCTCCGTGTTTTACCTGTGCTGGGACAGAATTCGCCGGCAGGATAGGCTCTATGACAATCCGGTGCAGGTGAAGGCACGGACTGAGCGGGAGATCCCGACTTATGCCGCTCGTTCGGTGCTAATCTTTATCGTCGGGCTGGTGGTGGTGCTGTGCTATGCGATTGTCACCAGCCCCAAATTAGGGCTGATTACCGATCCGGTCATGAGCAGCGGGCAGGCGCGGGTAGGGGTGATGTTGGGCGTTGCGTTGCTGATTCTGGTGAGTTGCCGGGTTAACGTACAAAAGGTCCCGTCCGGCTCGGTATTTAAAACCGGGATGACCTCCTGTATCTGTATACTCGGCGTCGCCTGGCTGGGGTCAACCTTTATGGATAGCAATCAGCAGTGGTTGCAAAGTACGCTCTCGTCACACTTCCTGGAGTCACCCATTATGCTGGCCATTATTATTATGGCGGCGTCATGTTTCCTGTATTCTCAGGCGGCTTCAACAAAAATTTTATTTCCCGCCGCGCTGAGTATGGGCGTTGCCCCCGGTATTCTGGTGGCCTGCTTCCCGGCTACCGCTTCGCTTTTTATTTTACCAAACTATCCGACGTTACTGGCGGCGGTGGAACTGGATGTTACCGGCTCGACTAAACTGGGGCGGCATATTATCGATCATCCTTTTCTGCTGCCTGGCCTGGCATCGGTGCTGCTTTCTATTCTTTTCGCAGCCGGGTTGGCTTTTTTGATTCAGTGAATGATATGAGCAGTGGCAAAGTGATACAGGCGGACGACTGAGCAAAAAGGAGTTAGATGATTTAACTCCTTTTTTAATTGTCACCCCATCATCACCTTTTGGGGACATGAAAATGGCTGGCTTTGTCGGGTTTATGGCGCTGGCTTACGTAGTCGCCTCAGAAGGGCATCGCCAGCAATGTATATCCAGAATCACGCTTTGCATAATGTTAACCACCGTGCTGATTGCCCGGCAGAAAAATATAGCCATTTGTACATAGCTCACATTTGAACAATTAAATGGATAAACCTTTTGATACTTAAGCAAAATATAGTCCATATTAAAGCCTTGTACCGAACGTGGATATTTTAAGGATAAGAATATGTCAGCAGTAATTGATAAAGCACTGGATTTTATTAATGGCATGAACACGTCATCTTCAGCACCGCACACCATGGATGAAAGTACGGCTAAAGGCATTTTCAAGTATCTTAATGAGTTAGGAGCTCCGGCCAGCGCGGCTGATGTGTATGCCCGGGGCACTCAAGAGGGCTGGGATCCCGAATTTACTAAAACGTTAGCTGGATGGGCGGAACGAATTGAGTCCGGCGAGCGTATAGTTATTAAGAATCCTGAGTACTTTTCTTCATACATGCGCGAGGAACTGCGGGCTCTGGTATAAGGCAGTTCTGCTCAATTTGATCATGGGCTTTACAGGCGCGTTTATACTCCGCAGTACTTGCTTGCCGTATCCTGGAAAAGACTAAGGGCTTACGAGTAATCGTAAGCCCTTGATATTTGGTGGCCCCTGTTGGGTTTGAACCAACGACCAAGCGATTATGAGTCGCCTGCTCTAACCACTGAGCTAAGGGGCCGTGGCGAGGGATTATAATGTAACTGCACGCTGCAATCCAGCGTAAAGCGCTCGGCTGCTGTTTTTATAAACAATGCATTTTCAATCCTTTATAATCAGCTTTTTAGTCATTCAGCCGGAGAAATTATGATTAGCGATATCCTGGCGCCGGGGCTACGGGTGGTCTTTTGCGGCATCAATCCGGGGAAGTCCTCCGCGCATACGGGGTTTCATTTTGCCCATCCCGGCAATCGATTCTGGAAGGTCATTCACCAGGCGGGGTTTACCGAGCGGCAGCTGAAGCCGGAAGAGGAGCAGCATCTGCTGGATACCGGCTGCGGTATCACCATGCTGGTTGAGCGGCCGACGGTACAGGCCAGCGAAGTCGCCCTGCTGGAGCTGCGTAATGGCGCGCAGGAGCTAATAAGCAAAATTCAGGACTATCAGCCGCAGGCGCTGGCGGTGCTCGGCAAGCAGGCCTTTGAGCAGGCATTCAGAGTGCGTGGCGCGAAGTGGGGACGTCAGGAAGCGACCATCGGTGAAACTGAAATCTGGGTGCTGCCCAATCCCAGCGGTTTAAACCGGGCGACGCTGGACAAGCTGGTTGAAGCCTATCGCGAACTGGATGAGGCGCTGGCGGGACGAGGGCGGTGATGGCGCCCGAATCGCAGGCATAAAAAAGCTCCCCGCGGGGAGCTTTTTACTCTCTTTGCAGCGCGACGATTAATCGTCGAGGAAGCTACGCAGCACTTCAGAACGGCTTGGGTGGCGCAGTTTACGCAGCGCCTTCGCTTCGATCTGACGAATACGTTCGCGGGTAACGTCGAACTGTTTACCCACTTCTTCCAGCGTGTGGTCGGTGTTCATGTCGATACCGAAACGCATACGCAGCACTTTCGCTTCACGAGCGGTAAGGCCCGCCAGCACGTCGTGCGTTGCCGCACGCAGGCTCTCGGTGGTCGCAGAATCCAGCGGCAGCTCGAGGGTGGTATCCTCGATGAAGTCACCCAGATGCGAATCTTCATCGTCGCCGATCGGCGTTTCCATGGAGATCGGCTCTTTGGCGATTTTCAGCACCTTACGGATTTTGTCTTCCGGCATCAGCATGCGCTCGGCTAGTTCTTCCGGCGTCGGCTCGCGGCCCATTTCCTGCAGCATCTGGCGGGAGATACGGTTGAGCTTGTTGATAGTCTCAATCATATGCACCGGAATACGGATGGTGCGCGCCTGATCCGCGATGGAGCGGGTGATAGCCTGACGGATCCACCAGGTCGCATAGGTGGAGAACTTGTAACCACGACGGTATTCAAACTTATCTACCGCTTTCATCAGACCGATGTTGCCTTCCTGAATCAGGTCGAGGAACTGCAGACCGCGGTTGGTGTATTTCTTGGCGATAGAAATAACCAGACGTAAGTTCGCTTCAACCATCTCTTTCTTCGCACGACGGGCTTTCGCTTCGCCGATGGACATGCGACGGTTGATATCTTTAACCTGCTCGATGGTCAGACCGGTTTCTTCTTCAATCTGCTGCAGTTTCTGCAGGCCGCGCTGAACGTCTTCTTTAACGTCATGCAGCTTCTCGGACCACGGCTTGTTCATCGCCACGGCGGCGTTGAACCAGGTTTCGCTGGTTTCGTTGCCGGTGAACAGGGTGATGAAGTTTTTCTTCGGCATTTTGCACTGTTCAACGCACAGCTTCATGATGATACGTTCTTGAGTACGAACGCGATCCATCATGCTGCGCATGCTGTTGACCAGGTAATCGAACTGTTTCGGTACCAGGCGGAACTGTTTGAAGACCTCGGACAGCTTGAGGATCTCTTCCTGCGCGGCGGCGTGGCTGCGACCTTTCGCTTTGATGGTGTCGCGAGTCAGCTCATACTGGGTGCGCAGCTCGGCGAATTTCTCGCGGGCCAGCTCCGGGTCGATGCTGTTGTCATCATCGCTGCTGTCATCGTCGTCATCTTCTTCTTCATCTTCGTCGTCGTCCATCTCTTCCTGAGACAGCTCGGAACCGACGTGAGTGGCGGTCGGCGCCATATCTTCTTCAGCGTTCGGATCGACGAAGCCGGTGATCAGGTCAGACAGGCGAGCTTCTTCAGCTTCAACGCGGTCGTACTGCTCCAGCAGATAGGTGATGGCTTCCGGATATTCCGCAACGGAGCACTGGACCTGGTTGATCCCGTCTTCGATGCGTTTAGCGATGTCGATTTCGCCTTCGCGGGTCAGCAGTTCAACGGTACCCATTTCGCGCATGTACATGCGCACCGGGTCGGTCGTACGGCCAATTTCAGATTCAACGCTCGACAGCACCTGGGCCGCCGCTTCTTCTGCGTCTTCATCGGTATTATTGGAGGTTTCAGCAAGCAGCAGATCATCGGCATCCGGTGCTTCTTCCATCACCTGAATACCCATGTCGTTGATCATTTGGATGATGTCTTCGATCTGATCGGAGTCGACGATATCTTCCGGCAGATGGTCATTGACCTCGGCATAGGTCAGATAGCCTTGCTCCTTACCACGTTGGACAAGAAGCTTCAGCTGTGACTGCGGGTTTTGCTCCATAAGACGGTATCCACACTTAATTCGTTTGATTGGTGCAGGCAGACGAACTGCCAACATTTAAAGCGAGGGCGTACTTATATTATTGCCGCTGCGCCTCAGCGCGGCTGTCGGGGGCTTCCCGAGCGATATTCGGCACTTAAGCCGTTAAATTCATTTTTTGGCCAGTTCCTGGCTGATAGTCCAGAGTTCCCGGCGCTCCTCACTGCTTAAACCATGTGTGCGATCGCGAGCTATCAACTCTTCTTGTCGCAGTTCCAGCAGTGAGTCAAACATATGGTTGAGCGAGTCGGTGAAGGTTTGTTCAGCGATATCCTTATCTGCTATATCGTCCCACATCGACAGTTTTTCAAGGGTTGCCGCTTCATTTGTCCCGCGATACTGCTCTAAAAGTTGCCCGGTGGTCAGACCTGGCTGCGCCAGACACGTATTGACCAGTTCGCTGAATAAACCAAGCCCTGGCATCTTTTGCTGATCCAGACCGGCTAAGGGCGGAACCAGCGGCGCCAGATCGGGGTTCTGCACCAGTAACCCTATAAGTATACGCATGGTCGTGCGTTTTAGCTGCGGCGCCGGGCGTTGAGCGCTATTTTCCGCCTGTTTCGGCATTAAACGTTCAAGCTGGGCGTCATCCAGAATGCCCAGTTTGTTGCCCAGCTCCTGACGCAAATAGATGCGCAGCGTTTCGCCCGGCACCTGGGTTATCAGCGGCAGCGCCAGCGTGCTCAGCTGCGCGCGCCCGTCCGGAGTGCTCAGGTCGACCTGCGGCATCAGGCTATTAAACAAAAACGTGGAGAGCGGCTGAGCCTGCTCCATCCGCGCTTCAAACGCCTCTTTGCCCTCTTTACGCACCAGCGTATCCGGGTCTTCGCCGTCAGGTAAAAACATAAAGCGTAGCTGGCGGCCATCGGTCATATACGGTAGCGCCGTTTCCAGCGCGCGCCATGCCGCGTCGCGGCCAGCCCGGTCGCCGTCGTAACAGCAGATGACCTGATTGGTCGCCCGGAACAACAGCTGAATATGGTCGGCGGTCGTCGAGGTGCCCAGCGAGGCCACGGCATAATTAATGCCGTACTGCGCCAGCGCGACGACGTCCATATAGCCTTCGACCACCAGCAGACGCTGAGGTTCGGCGTTATCCTGCTGCGCTTCATACAGGCCGTACAGCTGGCGGCCTTTATGGAAAATATCGGTCTCCGGGGAGTTCAGGTATTTTGGCAGCGCATCGCCCAGCACGCGTCCGCCAAAACCAATCACCCGGCCTCGCTTATCGCGGATCGGGAACATCACCCGTTCGCGGAAGCGGTCGTAACTGCGCCCCTGATCGTTGGTGACCAGCATGCCCGCATCAATAAGCGACTGGCGGTTTTCCTGATTGCCGCCAAAACGTTTTAAAACGTTATCCCAACCAGGGGGAGCGAAGCCTATTGCGAAGCGGGTAATCACCTCGCTGCTTAAGCCGCGTTTTGCCAGATACTGGCGCGCGGGTTCGGCGGCGGGTTGGTTCAGAGACTGTTGGTAAAACGTGTTCAGACCGTCCAGCAGTTGATAAAGATTCTGCCGCTGATGCCGTTCTATCTGGCTCGGTCCATTACCTGCTTCATAGGGCACTTCAAGGTTGTGCATGGCGGCCAGCTCTTCGACGGTTTCGACGAACTCGAGCTTGTCGTAGTTCATCAGGAAGTCGATGGCGTTGCCGTGCGCACCGCAGCCGAAGCAATGGTAAAACTGCTTTTCACCGTTGACGGTGAAGGAGGGGGTTTTTTCGTTATGGAATGGACAACACGCGTGATAATTCTTGCCCTGCTTTTTCAGCTTCACCCGAGCATCGATCAGATCGATGATGTCGGTGCGCGCCAGCAGGTCATTGATAAATACGCGTGGGATTCGTCCAGCCATATGCCCCGTAATCTATACACTGCATCCTGCAAACGGCCTCGATATGTCGCCTGAAGACAGTTTGAACGATCTCGTGTATCTGCTAATGCATAAACGAAAATAAGCCGCGCATTCCTTTCGGAAGCACGGCCTTACAACTACAACTCGGTCTGAATTGAGAGCTTCGCTCTCAACAGATTAGTACAGACGAGTGCGGCGTGCGTTTTCGCGAGCCAGTTTCTTCGCGTGACGTTTCACTGCAGAAGCTTTAGCGCGCTTACGTTCGGTAGTCGGTTTTTCATAGAACTCACGACGACGAACTTCCGCCAGAACACCTGCTTTTTCGCAGGAACGCTTGAAGCGACGCAGAGCTACGTCGAACGGCTCGTTTTCACGTACTTTAATTACCGGCATGTGCCTCTCACCTTTGATTAATTCGGTTTGCCGCTGGCCGCAATGCCAGCTTATTTCAAAATGGTGCGGAATTTTACTGCAACTACTGCTGCTTTGTAAAGCACCGGCGCCTTTTTTGAAAGGGGACTTTTATAAGGGTGAGGAGTATACACGAAGAGAACACCAGGGGTGAGCAAAGTTTTACATCGCCGGTCATTGGTCCTACACTGCGCGGTATTGAAACGAGGTAAAACAACTCATGCGTGTACTGGGAATTGAAACATCCTGCGATGAAACCGGCATCGCCATTTACGACGATAAACAAGGTCTGTTAGCCAACCAGCTGTATAGTCAGGTGAAATTGCACGCCGACTACGGCGGCGTGGTGCCTGAACTGGCGTCGCGCGACCACGTGCGTAAGACCGTTCCGCTGATTCAGGCGGCGCTTAAAGAAGCGGGTCTGACGGCGAAAGATATTGATGCCGTTGCCTATACGGCAGGCCCTGGCCTGGTGGGTGCGCTGCTGGTCGGCGCGACCGTTGGCCGCTCGCTGGCGTTCGCCTGGAACGTGCCGGCGATTCCGGTACACCATATGGAAGGACACCTGCTGGCGCCGATGCTGGAAGATAACCCGCCGGCGTTCCCGTTCGTCGCTCTGCTGGTTTCAGGCGGTCACACCCAGTTGATTAGCGTCACCGGCATTGGTCAGTATGAACTGCTGGGCGAGTCAATCGATGATGCCGCTGGCGAAGCCTTTGATAAGACGGCGAAACTGTTGGGGCTGGATTATCCCGGCGGGCCGATGCTGTCGAAAATGGCGTCTCAGGGCACGGAAGGCCGCTTCGTTTTCCCGCGGCCAATGACCGATCGTCCGGGGCTTGATTTCAGCTTCTCCGGCCTGAAAACCTTCGCCGCTAATACCATTCGTAACAACGGCGACGATGAGCAAACCCGTGCCGATATCGCCCGCGCATTTGAAGACGCGGTGGTCGATACGCTGATGATTAAATGCCGCCGCGCGCTGGAGCAAACCGGCTTTAAGCGTCTGGTGATGGCGGGGGGCGTAAGCGCTAACCGTACGCTGCGCGCGAAGCTGGCGGAAATGATGAGCAAACGCGGCGGCGAAGTGTTTTATGCCCGTCCTGAGTTCTGTACCGATAACGGCGCGATGATCGCTTACGCCGGGATGGTCCGCCTGCAGGGCGGCGGCAATGCTGGACTCGGCGTTACCGTGCGGCCGCGCTGGCCGTTAGCGGAACTGCCGGCCGCCTGATAACCACAAAGAAGGAAAAACCACGCTTTTTCCTTCTTTGTCAGCAGTCTGAAGCCGCCCATCGAGGCGGCTTTTTTACGCGTGGATTAAGGCTGCTGATAATCCTCGGCGTCGATGTCGTAGCCTGACGGCTCCCAGCGTATCGCCAGCAGCGACAATAGCCCAATCAGCGGCGCCGCGGCGATGATCCAGAAAACGCGGGTATCCAGCGCGGCGACCAGCAGCGGGAAGAGGAATAAAGAAAGCGTTGAGCTGCCGCGCATAAGCGTCTGGTTGAGCCCGACGCCAACGCCGCGCAGCGATGTCGGATAGCTTAACGAGGCGAAGGTCATAGTGTGTGCGCCGGGGCCAAACCCCTGGCCGAAAAGGAACAGCGCCAGCATCGCCACGGCGGCGACGCCTTCGCCTGCGCCATCAGGGCGACCAATCAGCGCCAGGCCGAGCAGCGCCGTTAGCTGGCAGCCATAACCCGCCAGCGACATCCGCCAGGCGCCGAAGCGCGGTACCAGGCGTACCGCCAGCATCCCTCCTACGAAAGCGAACAGCAAATTCAGCGCCAGCGAAATCAAAATCGTCGTCAACATTGACTGCACGAAGAAGCTGGAGATGATTACCGGTAGACCGAACGCGACGGCGTTATAGGCAAACGAGGAAACCACCGACAGCAGGGTAGAGAGCGTGGTGCGGCGCAGGTAGACGCCGCGGAACAGGCGCAGATAGTTACTCCATTGGGCGCTACGAACTTTGGGCGCCGGTTTTTCCAGCGCGTCCTGGGCAACGTGTGCATTGATGTTGTACGCCTGGCGTAGAATAGACGCAGCTTCACGCAGGTTGCCCTGGTTGGCGGCCCACACCGGCGATTCGCTCATGTAGCGGCTACGGATAGCGATAATCACCAGCGCCGGGATGGCGCCAAAACCAAGAATAATCCGCCATAGCCAGTCGCTATGGCTTTCCGGCAAGACGGCATAGAAAAAGAGTACCAGCAGATATGAAATGCTGATTGCCGCGTACCATGTGGGGCACCACATCGCCACGCTGGCCGCCTTGTTGCCGGGCCCTTTGAGCCTCGCGAATTCGCTGAGAAACGCCATCGCCACCGGCAGGTCGATCCCGACGCCGAGGCCCATCACGAAGCGCGCGCCAGTAAGGACGTATTCATTCGGCGCCAACGCGCAGGCGATAGCCGCTACCACGAAGAACAGCATATCCGCCATAAACACGCGATAGCGGCCAATTTTGTCCGTCAAGTAACCGCCGAGCAGCGCGCCAACGATAGCGCCGAAGGTGATGGCCGAGGCGACCATCCCGGTACCGGCAGGCGTCAGGTTGAATTCCCGGGTAATATCTTTCAGGCCGAAGGCCAGCGAGCCAAGATCGTAGGCATCAAGGAAAATACCGCCGAGGGCGATTCCCATGACGATACGCGCGTTATTGCGCCCGCTGCTGCCTTCATTGATGAGGCGCGAGACGTCCGCCGCGCTGCCGATCCATTTTACTTCCCCGCCGGGCGACGCAGAGGTTGCCGCTGGCGTCGCGTTAATTACATCAGTCATGGTGTTGTGCTTTTTTCTCTTATAAAGATCTTCAGAGTAAACAGCGACGCGGGGACGAAAAAATCACTTTTGGTTATAACTCATAACTAAGTCATTGTAGTGAAAGGATTATCTTTGGTTTTCTCTTTTGCCGCTATGATTGGCTAAAAAAGTGGGAAATAGAATGCGTTTGTGGGGGCAAAGAAGCCCGGCACAGGCGGCCGGGCGTGGAGATTATTTCTGCTCTGGCGTTTTTTTCTTCTTCTTAAAGCGTGACCAGATTTTCGTTTCCTGACGGCGCCACAGGCGCTGGATGTTGTCGTGATGGCGTAGCAGGATCAGGCAGGAGAGCATCGAGACCGGAAAGGTGTACTGCGGCTTGAACCACCAGACGTAGAAAGGGGCGACCAGCGCGCTGACGATAGCGCCCAGCGAGGAATACCCGCTGAGCAGAATAGTCAGCAGCCAGGTGCCAGCCATCACGCCGGTGAGATCCCAGCCGATGGGCGCGATAGCGCCAAATGCGGTTGCCACGCCTTTGCCGCCGCGGAAATTAAAGAACACCGGCCAGATATGGCCGACGCAGGCGGCGATCGCCACCAGCCCGAGCCAGAATGGCGTCAAGCCGAGCGCCCAAGCGCCCCAAACCGGCAGCATCCCTTTCAGGACATCAAAAATTAATACCGTTACGGCTGCTCCCTTGCCGCCAATTCGGAGTACGTTCGTCGCCCCAGGGTTGCCGGAACCGCTATCGCGAGGGTCGGGCAAACCAGCAAGACGGCATACCAGAATGGCGCTGGAAATTGAGCCGCAGAGGTAGGCGAGGATAACTAGTCCAGGCGCGATTGCACTCATCAGCTGTTCCATTTTGAAAATGTCGTTAGAACCCCACCCATTTTCGTGTTAACAGTTTGTTGGCTTTCTTTGCGCGATAGGTTACATAGTGATGCTGCTATGTTCCCGAAATCTTGCCGCGTCGCCGCTGTCAGGACACGTGAATTCTTTAGGGGATGTCTTTGCATCTGTGGATAATACGCATAATTCGCCGGAAGTGGTATCCGGTTTAGCCAAAAAGCAGGCAGGTCGTGATGGATATTGTATTTATAGAGCAACTTTCGGTAATCACCACTATCGGTGTTTACGACTGGGAACAGACCATCGAACAGAAGTTAGTGTTCGATATCGAAATGGCGTGGGATAACCGCAAAGCGGCCGCCAGCGACGATGTGAGCGATTGCCTGAGCTATGCTGATATCAGCGAGTTGGTTATCAACCACGTTGAGGGCGGGCGTTTTGCGCTGGTCGAGCGGGTGGCGGAAGAGATAGCCGATCTCCTGCTGCAAAAATTTAATTCTCCGTGGGTGCGGATTAAAGTCAGCAAGCCTGGCGCGGTGGCTCGTGCGGCCAACGTTGGCGTAATCATTGAACGTGGCAGTAATCTGAAACAAAACGTTTCTCGTCATAATGTTTAAACAAATTTGTTTTATACCGGTCTTAGTGCCTGGATTTTAATTTTACTTTTTCTTTTAAGGGTTTATTGAATGGGCGATTTACACTCGCTGCTGATAGCGGCAATTTTGGGTGTGGTTGAAGGGTTGACGGAGTTTTTACCGGTTTCCAGTACGGGACATATGATTATTGTTGGTCATCTCCTTGGCTTTGAAGGGGATACCGCCAATACTTTTGAAGTCGTAATTCAATTAGGATCTATTCTCGCGGTCGTCGTGGTGTTCTGGCGTCGACTGTTTGGCCTGATCGGCATTCATTTTGGCCGCCCGCCGGTGCATGAAGGCGAAGGCAGCGGGCGTCTGTCGTTGATTCATATCCTGTTAGGCATGATCCCGGCTGTGGTACTGGGGCTGGTGTTCCATGACCTGATTAAATCGCTGTTTAACCCGGTTAACGTAATGTACGCGCTGATTGTCGGCGGCTTCCTGCTGATCGCGGCGGAACTGTTCAAACCGAAACAACCGCGCGCGGTGGGGATTGACGATATGACCTATCGTCAGGCGTTCGCCATCGGCTGCTTCCAGTGTCTGGCGCTGTGGCCTGGCTTCTCTCGCTCCGGGGCGACCATTTCCGGCGGTATGCTGATGGGCGTTAGCCGCTATGCGGCATCCGAGTTCTCTTTCCTGCTGGCGGTGCCGATGATGATGGGCGCCACCGTGCTGGACGTCTACAAGAGCATCGGCTTCCTTAACGCCGGGGATATTCCGATGTTCGCCGTCGGTTTTATCATGGCGTTCATCGTGGCGCTGATTGCGATTAAAACCTTCCTGCAGCTGATTAAACGTATTTCGTTTATTCCGTTTGCAATCTACCGCTTTATCGTCGCGGCAGCCGTCTACGTGGTCTTCTTCTAAGGCCCTGGCCCTCAGCCTTGCGGCTGGGGGCAACGTTGTTCTTTCCACTGCCCCACGGCCGCAATTCTGCGCCGCGTCAGCTCTTCGCGAATCTCCGGCCCTTTGAAACCTTCCGCTACCACTTCTTTAGTGGAGACCGACTGCGCCACTTCCCAGGCTTCAAGCAGCAGGCGCCCCTGCGGATAATCACAGGACTCAAAACCGGTACGCCCGCGCACGTCGGCCTCGCTGGTGAGGGCGATTTGCTGTACACGCTGCGGCTTGCGCCAGGCATCGATGCTATCAAACAGCTTCACGATGGTTTTTGGCTGCAGAATCGGCAGGGTGTGGATCAGATCGTGGAATTCGGCGACCAATCTGGCCAGATCGCGGATATCGTTTGGCACCCGCAGGCGCTGGCAAATCTGTTCCACCAGCTTTACCCCCGCCGGGCCGTGGCCGTGGTGGCGCGGCCAGAACTCTTTGGGCGTTAAACCTTTACCAAGATCGTGGCACAGGGTGGCGAAACGGACGTCGATGGCCGGCGATAGCATCGCCGCCATGGTGAGCGTCATCAGAGTGTGTACGCCGGTATCGATTTCCGGATGCCATTTGGCCGGCGCGGGGACACCGTACAGGGCGTCGATTTCCGGGAACAGAACCTTCAGCGCGTGGCAGTCCCGCAGGGTCTGGAAAAAGACCTGCGGGTTACGCGTGCTAAGCGCGTTCTCCGTCTCTTTCCATACCCGCTCCGCGGTTAAATGCGCCAGTTCGCCGGCGTCCGCCATCGCGCGCATCAGCGCCATGGTTTCATCGGCAATGCGAAAACCGAGATGGGCATAGCGTGCGGCAAAACGCGCGACGCGCAGTACGCGTAGCGGATCTTCGCTAAAGGCCGGCGAGACGTGGCGCAGCAGGCGCTGGCGTAAATCGGCCTGGCCGCCATATGGGTCGTAAATCTGACCGTCAGTGTCCTGAGCCAGCGCGTTAATGGTGAGATCGCGGCGCAGTAGATCTTGCTCAAGGGTGACGTCAGCGGCGGCATAACAGGTGAAACCGGTATAGCCGGAACCGGATTTACGTTCGGTACGCGCGAGGGCGTACTCTTCACGGCTTTGCGGGTGAAGAAACACGGGAAAATCGCGGCCTACCTGCTGGTAGCCCGCGTCGAGCAACTGCTGGGGCGTGGCGCCAACCACCACCCAGTCTCTGTCTTTGACCGGTAGTCCTAATAACGCATCTCGTACCGCACCACCGACCAAATAAATCTTCACGCCTGTTTCTCCCGCATCGACTTTTCGCAAGATGATACGTAAGTCTGGCAGAGAAGACGAATTAGTTCATCCACCGGTCTTTACGCTTGCGGCTTGGTACCAGATGCGGCAGCACCAGGCCAAGGATCAGACCGACGCCAAGCACGCCGCCGCCGTACATAAACCACTGCATGATAATGGTGCGCTGTTTATCATCAAGCTGCAGATTCGCCGCGTTCACCTTCTTCTGAGCGACAACCAGCTCGTTTTTCAGCTTTTGGTTCTCTTCTTTCAGAGCGTTGATCGCGCCATCGCTACCGGCGACTTTTTTCTGCATGTCGGCGGTACGCTGGTTCCAGGTGGCGTCAATATTGTTCAGCTTGTCGGTCAGCGTTTTGACCTGATTTTCCAGATCCGGCACGCGAATGCGCAGGCTGGGCTCGTTGCTCAGCTCTTTCAGCGGGATCCAGGCGGTACGGCCGTTGCTGTCGCGTACCTGCGCGTAATTCGTGCTGTCATTGGTTTGCAGAACGTCGACGGCTTCGCCGGCGTTAATGGTGCCGACCAGACGATAGTTATCGCCAGGACCGCTGCGAACCCAGGTGTTCAGCTCATCGGAAACGTAGCGCTTTTCTTCTGCGTGAACCGCCGTAGCGGCGCTAAGCGCTAGCAATGTAAAGGTAATAAGGCGTAATTTTGGCATCAGGTCATCGTTTGGTCATAAAAAGTTGAACGATAGTAGTGGCATCGCCAGAGCGACGCAAAGTTTTCCGCCACAATCGGAATCATCCAAATGCAGCTGGCAAATGCGCATTGCATGGCGATTCGCCGCAAAATACTATTTACTGACAAAAAATATCGTCATTAGTTCGCCGCATTTTCCCGGCGACGCTTATCAGGTGGAAGAATTCAGCCATGGCTCAAGAAATCGAACTGAAGTTTATCGTTGCCCACGACGGCGTTGAGGCGCTGCGCCAGCATCTCAATACGCTGGACGCGCAGCACACACCGGCAGGTCAACTGCTGAATATTTACTACGAAACCGCCGATAACTGGCTGCGTCGTCACGACATGGGATTGCGGATCCGCGGCGATCGGGAGCGCTATGAAATGACGCTGAAAATTGCCGGGCGGGTGGTGGGCGGTTTGCATCAGCGTCCGGAATACAATATTCCGCTGGAAAAAGCTGAGCTGGCGCTGGATAAGCTGCCGGCTGAAGTCTGGCCGCAGGGGCAATTGCCGGCAGAACTGGCGCAAAATGTGCAGCCGCTGTTTAGCACTGATTTCCTCCGTGAAAAATGGGTGGTGAAAGAGGGCGATAGCCAGATTGAGATAGCTCTTGACCTTGGCGACGTCAAAGCCGGTGAGCATCAGGAAGCCATTTGCGAACTGGAGCTTGAGCTGTTGAGCGGCGATACCGCCGACATTCTGGCGCTGGCGCGACGTTTACTGGCAACCGGCGTATTGCGCCAGGGCAGCCTGAGTAAAGCGGCGCGTGGCTATCAGCTGGCGCAGGGCAACGAAGCGCGCCCGGTTAAACCGTTAACGGTAGTAGGCGTGGCGGCCAAAGCCAGCGTCGAGCAGGGGCTGGAAGCGGCGCTGGAAAGCGCGCTGGCGCACTGGCTCTATCATGATGAAGTCTGGAACCGGGGCAACGCGGCCGCTAAACGTGAAATCCAGCGGGCGATGGCCCGCGTGCGCCATGCGCTGGTGCTGTTTGGCGGCATTGTGCCGCGAAAAGCCACCGTACAGTTGCGTGAATCGCTCACTGAGGCCGAAGCGGCGCTGGACGGAGCGGAGAAAGCCGAAGCGGCGTTGTTCAACCGCGCTACGGTTGGCGCCAAACTGCTGCTGACCGAATGGCTGGTTACCCGCGGTTGGCGTTCGTTCCTCAACGACGCGGGGCAAAAGAAAATCGCCGGTTCGTTCAAACGCTTTGCCGATATTCAGCTGTCGCGAGCCGCGGCGGATCTGAAAAGCAACTTCCAGCAGACGCAGGACGACTATAGCGATCGGCTCACGCGTCTGGCGCGCGAGATTGACAGTATTCAATTGCTTTCCAGCGCCTATGCCGAGGTCGCCGAGGCCTGGCTGGAAAACTGGCAAGAGGTGCGCCGCGCTATCGAGAACAATGACCGCAGCGTCATCGAATATTTCCGTCGTCAGGCGCTGGCCGCGGAACCATTCTGGCTGCATAGTGGAAAACGATAATTTCAGGCCAGGGAGACCCCTATAATGGCGCTTTCTTCGCAGTTACAGCAGCACTGGCAGACGGTTGTAAACCGGCTTCCGGCAGATTTTCCCCTGCAAACGTTAAGTTCGCAGGCGCAGTCGGTGATGACGTTCAGCGAGTTTGTTGAACAGAGTCTGGTCGCTCAGCCGCAGTGGCTGGCTGAACTGGAAAGCGCGCCGCCGCAGGCCGACGAATGGCGCCATTACGGCGACTGGCTGGCGGAACAGCTACAAAACGTGACTGACGAGGCCGCGCTAATGCGCGAGCTACGCCAGTTCCGCCGCCGGATAATGGTGCGTATCGCCTGGGCGCAGGCGCTGCTGCTGGTGAGCGAAGAGAGCAGTTTGCAGCAGCTCAGCGCCCTGGCGGAGACCTTAATCGTCGCCGCCCGCGACTGGCTGTACGCCGCCTGCTGCCGGGAGTGGGGGACGCCGTGCAATGCGCAGGGCGAAGCGCAGCCGCTAATGATCCTGGGCATGGGGAAATTGGGCGGCGGCGAGCTTAACTTCTCTTCCGATATCGATCTCATTTTCGCCTGGCCGGAACACGGCGCCACCCAGGGCGGACGCCGCGAGCTGGATAACGGCCAGTTCTTTACCCGTCTGGGCCAGCGGTTAATCAAAGTACTCGATCAGCCGACGCAGGATGGTTTCGTCTACCGCGTGGATATGCGTCTGCGACCATTTGGCGACAGCGGCCCGCTGGTGTTGAGCTTTGCGGCGCTGGAGGATTATTACCAGGAGCAGGGGCGCGACTGGGAGCGTTACGCGATGGTAAAGGCGCGGATCATGGGCGATAACGACGGCGAGTACGCCAACGAACTGCGCGCCATGCTGCGCCCGTTCGTCTTCCGCCGCTACATTGATTTCAGCGTCATTCAGTCCCTGCGTAACATGAAAGGGATGATTGCCCGTGAAGTGCGCCGCCGCGGCCTGACAGACAACATCAAGCTTGGCGCGGGCGGCATCCGCGAAATTGAATTTATCGTTCAGGTTTTCCAGCTGATCCGCGGCGGTCGCGAACCGGCCTTGCAGCAGCGCGCGCTGTTGCCGACGCTGACGGCGATTGACGAGCTGCATTTGTTGCCGGAAGGCGATGCCGCCCAGCTGCGCGAAGCCTATCTGTTCCTGCGCCGTCTCGAAAACCTGCTGCAGAGCATTAACGACGAGCAAACCCAAACCCTGCCGCAGGATGAGCTTAACCGCGCGCGTCTGGCGTGGGGGATGCGCGTCGCCGACTGGCAGACGCTCAGCGCACAGCTGGAAGAGCAGATGCGCCGCGTGCGTCGCGTCTTTAACGAACTGATTGGCGACGATGAAGCGCAATCGCCGGATGAACAGCTGGAAGAGTACTGGCGCGAACTGTGGCAGGACGCGCTGGAAGAAGACGACACTACGCCGGCGCTGGCGCATCTTGACGACAACGATCGGCGCAGCGTGCTGGCGCTGATCGCTGATTTTCGCAAAGAGCTCGACCGGCGCACCATCGGCCCACGCGGGCGGCAGGTACTCGACCAGCTGATGCCGCATCTGCTCAGCGAGGTCTGCTCGCGGGCGGATGCGCCGCTGCCGCTGGCGCGAATCACCCCGTTGCTGACCGGAATCGTCACCCGTACCACCTATCTGGAGCTGCTCAGCGAATTCCCCGGCGCGCTAAAACACCTGATTAGCCTGTGCGCCGCTTCGCCGATGGTTGCCAGCCAGCTGGCGCGCCACCCGCTGCTGCTGGACGAACTGCTGGATCCGAACTCGCTTTATCAACCGACGGCGACCGATGCGTACCGCGACGAGCTGCGCCAGTATTTGCTGCGCGTGCCGGAAGAAGACGAAGAACAGCAGCTGGAAGCGCTGCGTCAGTTTAAACAGGCGCAATTGTTGCACATCGCCGCCGCCGATATTGCCGGCACGCTACCGGTGATGAAAGTGAGCGATCACTTAACCTGGCTTGCCGAGGCGATGATCGATGCGGTAGTTCAGCAGGCGTGGCTACAGATGGTCGCCCGCTACGGCCAGCCGACCCATCTGCGCGACCGTCAGGGACGCGGTTTTGCGGTAGTAGGTTACGGTAAACTCGGCGGTTGGGAGCTGGGTTATAGTTCCGACCTCGACCTGGTCTTCCTCCACGACTGTCCGATGGAGGTGATGACCGACGGCGAGCGAGAAATCGATGGCCGCCAGTTCTATCTGCGCCTTGCCCAGCGGATCATGCATCTTTTCAGCACCCGCACCTCGTCGGGCATCTTGTATGAAGTGGACGCTCGCTTACGTCCATCCGGTGCGGCGGGCATGCTGGTGACTACCGCCGACGCCTTCGCCGATTATCAGCGCAATGAAGCCTGGACCTGGGAACATCAGGCGCTGGTTCGCGCCCGGGTGGTGTATGGCGACCCGGCGCTGCAGGCGCGCTTCGATGCGATCCGCCTCGATATCCTGACCACTCCGCGTGAAGGCGCGACGCTGCAAACCGAAGTACGAGAGATGCGGGAAAAGATGCGCACCCATCTCGGCAATAAGCAGCGCGATCGCTTTGATATCAAAGCCGATGCCGGCGGGATCACCGATATTGAATTTATCACCCAGTACCTGGTGCTGCGCTACGCGCATGAAAAGCCGAAGCTGACGCGCTGGTCCGATAATGTGCGTATTCTGGAACTGCTGGCGCAGAACGACATCATGGATGAGGAAGAAGCGCGGGCGCTTACCCATGCCTACACCACGCTACGCGATGCGTTGCACCATCTGGCGCTGCAGGAGCAGCCGGGCCACGTTGCGCCGGATGCCTTTGACGGTGAACGCCAGCAGGTGAGCGCCAGCTGGCAGAAGTGGTTGATGGCTTAATTAACAAATCGGGTGTGCTATTATCGCGCGCAAAGTTTGCATCTCGCAGGAGAGAGTAATGAAAGTAACGCTGCCAGAGTTTGAACGTGCAGGAGTGTTGGTGGTAGGCGATGTGATGCTGGACCGCTACTGGTATGGCCCTACCAGCCGTATTTCCCCGGAAGCCCCGGTGCCGGTGGTGAAGGTGGAAAATATCGAAGAACGCCCTGGCGGCGCGGCTAACGTGGCGATGAACATTGCTTCGCTCGGCGCGACTTCTCGTCTGGTCGGCCTGACCGGTATCGACGATGCCGCACGCGCGCTTAGCAAAGCGCTGGCTGACGTAAAAGTGAAGTGTGATTTCGTTTCGGTACCGACGCATCCGACCATCACCAAACTGCGCGTGCTGTCGCGCAACCAGCAGCTGATCCGCCTCGATTTTGAAGAGGGCTTCTCCGGGGTCGATCCACAGCCGATGCATGAACGTATTCAGCAGGCGCTGGGTTCAATCGGCGCGCTGGTGCTGTCAGACTACGCGAAAGGCGCGCTGGCCAGCGTGCAGACCATGATTAAGCTGGCGCGTGATGCTGGCGTTCCGGTGCTGATTGATCCGAAAGGCACTGAATTTGAACGCTACCGCGGGGCGACGCTGCTGACGCCGAACCTGTCTGAATTCGAAGCGGTCGCCGGAAAGTGTAAGGATGAAGCAGAAATCGTCGAACGCGGGATGAAAATCATCGCCGACTTCGAGCTTTCCGCACTGCTGGTAACGCGCTCCGAGCAGGGTATGACGCTGCTGCAGCCGGGTCGTCCGCCGCTGCATATGCCGACCCAGGCGCAGGAAGTGTATGACGTCACCGGCGCAGGCGACACGGTTATCGGCGTGCTGGCGGCGACGCTGGCGGCGGGCAACACGCTGGAAGAGGCCTGCTATTTCGCTAACGCCGCGGCCGGTGTGGTGGTTGGCAAGCTGGGGACTTCCACCGTTTCGCCAATCGAGCTGGAAAACGCGGTGCGCGGGCGTGCCGATACCGGGTTTGGCGTGATGAGCGAAGAAGAGCTGAAACAGGCGGTTGCCGCGGCGCGTAAGCGTGGCGAAAAAGTGGTGATGACCAACGGCGTCTTTGACATTCTGCACGCGGGCCACGTCTCGTATCTGGCCAATGCGCGCAAGCTGGGCGATCGACTGATCGTCGCCGTCAACAGCGATGCCTCAACCAAACGTCTGAAAGGCGAAACCCGCCCGGTTAACCCGCTGGAACAGCGGATGATCGTGCTGGGAGCGCTGGAAGCTGTCGACTGGGTGGTGTCATTTGAAGAAGATACTCCGCAGCGGCTGATTGCCGGGATCCTGCCGGATCTGCTGGTGAAAGGCGGCGATTACAAGCCGGAGCAAATTGCCGGCAGCGAAGAGGTATGGGCCAACGGCGGCGAAGTGCTGGTGCTCAACTTTGAAGATGGCTGCTCGACAACCAATATTATCAAGAAGATTCAGAAAGATAGCGACAAGTAATCAATACGCTTTACCGCTCTGAACGGAGCGGTCTACAACGGCCTGCGGGGATACCTTCGCGGGCCGTTTTTATTTAATCATGCGGAAAATGATTTAGCGCAATAAACAACCCGGTTAAGCGCATTTTTCGTACAAAGTGCGTTAAGGTAAGCGTAAATACTGAAGTGAGTAAAAGGCATATGACCAATCAGAACGCCAACGGCTGAAGGAGTATGCGGATGAACCATAACGATATGTATTCTATGAAGAACTTCGATTTTCTGGCACGTAGTTTCGCCAGGATGCACGCACAGGGCCACTCGGTTGATCTTCAGGCTATTGTCGGCAATATGGATGAGGAACATCGTGAATGGTTTTGCCAGCGCTATGAGCTTTATTGTCGCCAGGTGAATAGCACGGCCGAGCTAGAGCACTAAGCCAAATGAAAACGGGCCATCAGGCCCGTCAGACTGCTGACAAAGAAGGAAAAAGCGTGGTTTTTCCTTCTTTGTGGTTATCAGCCGAAAATCAATAAATTGATTTTCCATGTTTTTCATCTGCTGCAATCTGTAAGTGCAAAGGTTGCATGAGATTTGTCATCAATCTCAAACGGGCCATCAGGCCCGTTTTTTATTGTTGTTCTTCGCTCTTCGGGGCAGCTGAGCGGCTTTCCAGATCGCTAATGCGCTGCTCAAGTAAAGCCAGCTTTTCGCGGGTGCGCAGCAGAACCTGTGTTTGCACATCGAACTCTTCGCGGCTGACCAAATCCAGGCGAGTTAACTGCGATTGCAGTACCTGGCGGATTTTCTTTTCTACGTCATCTCCAAGATCGCGAAGGCCTTTCGGCATCGATTCATGGACCTGGCGGGCGATTTGTTCAATTTTTTTCGGGTCAATCATGGCGGATTCCTGCGCTGGTCTAGTTACCGTTCATTGTAGTGCGAACGGGAGCGCCTATAAACCACAAATGTCAGATGTATAGCGAGTAGCCATTGATGAAGATAGTTAATGGCGTTATAGTTATCTCGCTTATTCTCAGGGCGGGGCGAAATTCCCCACCGGCGGTAAATCAACCTATGCGTTGAAAGCCCGCGAGCGCTTCCTGTGAAAACGGGAAGGTCAGCAGATCCGGTGTAATTCCGGGGCCGACGGTTAAAGTCCGGATGGGAGAGAGTAACGGCTCAGTCGGATTACGATCCGCTTGCGTTGACTTTTGCCGCTAAACCGGCACTCCTAAGACTGCCCTGATTCTGGTAACCATAATTTTAATGAGGTTTTTTTACCATGAATCAGACGCTCCTTTCTTCTTTTGGTACCGCTTTTGAACGTGTGGAACACGCTTTAGACGCACTGCGCGAAGGCCGCGGTGTGATGGTGCTTGATGATGAAGACCGTGAAAACGAAGGCGATATGATCTTCGCCGCCGAAACCATGACCGTTGAGCAAATGGCGCTGACCATTCGTCACGGCAGCGGCATTGTCTGCCTGTGCCTGACCGAAGACCGCCGCAAACAGCTTGACCTGCCGATGATGGTGGAGAACAACACCAGCGCCTACGGCACCGGCTTTACCGTGACCATCGAAGCGGCAGAAGGCGTAACCACCGGCGTATCCGCCGCTGACCGCATCACGACAGTACGCGCCGCCATTGCCGATGGCGCGAAACCTTCCGATCTCAACCGTCCGGGCCACGTCTTCCCGCTGCGCGCGCAGCCAGGCGGCGTAATGACCCGCGGCGGCCACACTGAAGCGACCATCGACCTGGTGACCCTTGCGGGCTTTAAACCGGCAGGCGTTCTCTGTGAACTGACTAACGACGATGGCACCATGGCGCGCGCGCCGGAGTGCATCAAGTTCGCTCAGCAGCACAACATGGCCGTGGTCACCATTGAAGACCTGGTGGCTTACCGCCGCGAGCACGATCGCAAAGCCAGCTAAGTAGCCGCTGCTTTGATGACAAGCCCACTTTAAGGTGGGCTTTGTTGTTTCTGGGGTGAGCTAATATGCTTTCTCTGCGGGTAAATGGGAGAGATTTTTCACCTTCAAATTTTCTGATGATGATCATCACGCTTATCTGAGTTTATCTGCGGCTAAAAGCGCGTAATGTGAAGGAATCAAATACTCCCTACTGAAGGATGCCATCATGTCCCGTACCCGTATGCCAGCGTTGTTTTTAGGCCATGGTAGCCCGATGAACGTGCTGGAAGATAATATTTATACCCGCGCCTGGCGTCATCTCGGCGAAACGCTGCCGCGTCCAAAGGCTATCGTGGTTATCTCCGCGCACTGGTTTACCCGCGGGACGGGCGTGACGGCGATGGAAGCGCCGAAAACCATTCATGATTTTGGCGGTTTCCCGCAGGCCTTATACGATACGCATTACCCTGCGCCGGGATCGCCGGAGCTGGCGCAGCATCTGGTTGATCTGCTGGCGCCGGTACCCGTTGCCCTCGATAAAGAGGCGTGGGGTTTTGACCACGGTTCGTGGGGCGTGCTGATCAAAATGTACCCTGATGCCGATATTCCCATGGTTCAGTTAAGTATCGATAGCACCAAGCCCGCGGCGTGGCATCTGGAGATGGGGCGTAAGCTGGCGTCGCTGCGTGATGAAGGCATTATGCTGGTGGCGAGCGGCAACGTGGTACATAACCTGCGCACCGCACGCTGGCATGGCGAAAGTACGCCGTATCCGTGGGCCGAGTCGTTTAACGACTATGTGAAAGCGAATTTAACCTGGAAAGGGCCGGTCGACGCGCATCCGCTGGTGAACTATTTAAGCCACGAAGGCGGATCGCTCTCTAACCCAACGGCTGAGCACTTCCTGCCGCTGCTCTATATTCTGGGGGCGTGGGATGGCGAAGAGCCGATAACGATCCCGGTCGAAGGGATGGAGATGGGGTCGCTAAGTATGCTGTCGGTGGTGGTGGGCGCCGCGTAACGGCAGCTATCGCACATGAAAAAACCCCGGCCACTCAGGTTGCCGGGGTTTGCCGTTATTCGACGAAAATGTGCGGATAGAAACGCGAAAGATCCTGGGTGATCAGCGCCCGATCTTCACGAATGCCGATCCCGGCAGGCTGGTCATTAATAAGCCAGCTGCCAATCAGCGTATAGCTATCGCCAAATTTCGGCAGCGGATAAAACTCCTGCACGATAGTGCCTTCTTCCCCGTATGGGCCTTCCACTGCTTCCACCACTTTGCCATTTTCAACGATCGACACGTTAGCGCCTTCGCGGGAGAAAATCGGCTTAATGACGTACTTCTCAAGCTGCGGATGGTTATCTTCGCTGAAGTAAGCCGCCAACAGGTTAGGGTGGTTGGGGAACATTTCCCACAGCATCGGCAGCAGCGCTTTATTGGAGATAATGCTCTTCCACGCTGGCTCCAGCCAGCGTACGCCGGCGTCTTCCAGCTTGGTGGAGAACATCTCGCGCAGCATAAATTCCCACGGATAAAGCTTGAACAGATTGCCGATGACCTGATCCTGTAAATCGGTAAACTGGCCTTTCTCGCCAAGACCGATATCTTCGATATACAAGAACTCGGTGGCGACGCCCGCTTCTGCCGCGCAGTCCTGCAGATACTGCACGGTGCCGCGGTCTTCAACGGTATCGCGGCAGCAGGCCATATGCAGCAGCTGGAAGCCAAACTGTTCACGCAGCTCGCCGAAGCGTTCAATCAGTTTTTCCTGCAGGCTGTTGAACTGATCGCTGTCGGCAGGCAGATTACCGGCGTTAAGCTGATCTTCCAGCCAGATCCATTGAAAGAACGCTGCTTCATATAGCGAGGTTGGCGTATCCGCGTTGTTCTCCAGCAGCTTCGGCTCGCCCACGCCATCCCAGGCCAGATCCAGACGCGAGTACAGCGACGGCTGGTTGGTTTTCCACGACTGACGCACAAAGCCCCAGGTGTGTTTAGGGATGCGGAATTTGGTCATCAGCTCGTCGCTGGCGATCACTTTCTCAACGACCTGTAGACACATTTGATGCAGCTCGGCGGTGACCGCTTCGAGCTTTTCAACCTGCGCCAGCGTCAGCTTGTAGTAGGCCTCTTCGCTCCAGTACGGCTCGCCGTACATGGTGTGAAAATTGAAGCCATACTCGGTCGCTTTCTCGCGCCAGTCCGGGCGCTCGGTAATGCTGATTCTTTCCATGCCGCTTAACCGCCCATCGAGCGTGAAGAGGAGCTGGAGCCCGCGGCACTACGCTGCATCGTCGATTGCTTAGCAACGGATTCGCCAAAACCGCCGCGGGTGACGGTCGTCGTGGTGGCCGGCTTCGGCGCCATCGCGGTTTTCGGCACGTTCATGGTACGACCCGGTTGCGCCGCGCCGTAACTCTTACCGCTGGCATCGGTGTACTGGCCGTAGGCCGGGCTGGCCGGGTTTTTCGAACTAAACAGCGGCTGCTGCGCGGCCATGCCACCGCCCATCAGGCGGCCCATCATGTAACCGGCCATCAGCGGCATCCAGAAGCTGCCGCTGCTTTGCGCCTGCGCCTGGTTTTCCGGGGCGACGCCCGCCTGAGCCGGCGCCTGCTGGCATTGGCCTTCGCCGAACTCGGCGACACAGTCTTCACGGCTGGCGTATTTCGGCGCGGTGCGCGCGGCTTCTTTCACCGCGTTATTGTAGGCGGTGGTGCACTCTGCGGCTTTGCTTGGGTTAGCCGCGGAGCAGTCATCGGCGTTCTGATACAGAGAAACCGTCTCGTCAGTTTTTTCGCAACCGGCGAGCATAAAGACGGCGGTGACGGCAAGGGCGACCGGCGTCAGGTGGCGAGCGCTCCAGCTTTTGCGGAACGACGCATGATTAATATTTTTTGTCCGTTTCATATTTGTCTTCCAGGACCCAGTGGTAGTGCGTTTGTCAACGCTCAGGATAGAGTATGAGTGGTGGAAAATGAAGCGAAAGAGGGGAAAAGCGGGGGTCTTTACGTTGTCTTACGTTTTACGCCCCGCCTGAGCCGAAGGCCAGACGAGGCGTAATCACGTTCAACGATTAGTGACTAAACGGATTGGAACCGCTGGTCTTCGTCGTACGGGCGGCAGCCGGCTGTGCGGAGGCGGTGTTCGCATAACCGTCAGCAGCGGCGTCCTGCTGCGGGTTTTCCGGCGCGACGCTGTCTGGTGAAGTCGGAATCGCTTTACCCAGCGTGTTGTTCAGCGCAATCAGATCCTGT
Organism: Klebsiella sp. 141203; assembly: GCF_032601985.1. Lineage (NCBI taxonomy): Bacteria > Pseudomonadati > Pseudomonadota > Gammaproteobacteria > Enterobacterales > Enterobacteriaceae > Klebsiella > Klebsiella sp. 141203. The sequence continues at coordinate 247,669 of NZ_JAQIRL010000003.1, forward strand.
TCGTTCAGCGTACCAAGAGCAGACTTAATGTTCAGCTCGTTGATCAGGTAGTTATAACGGGCGTTGGAGAGCTGCTGCTTGGCGTTGTACAGCGTGGTGGTCGCATCCAACACGTCAACGATGGTACGCGTACCCACCGAATAACCCGCTTCCATCGCATCCAGGGAGCTCTGCGCAGAGACCACCGCCTGTTTGTAGGCATTGATGCTGCTGATGGAGGCATTCACGTTGTTAAACGACGAACGCACGGTCTGCACCACGCTGCGGTGCGCGCTTTCCAGCTGCTCGCTGGCGCCGACAAAGTTGTATTGCGCCTGTTTCACCTGTGAGTTAACCATCCCGCCCTGATACAGCGGCAGGGTGAAGTTCAGGCCGACTGTGTTTTGCCCGATATCAGCGTCCGGGGAGATGTTTTTGGAACCGCTGTAACGGTTATTAGAGACACTGGTGGAAGCGTTCAAATCAAGAGTAGGTAAATGACCATCCTGCGCCTGGCGAATCTGCTCACGCGCCAAATCCTGATTCAGACGCGCCTGCAGCAGCGACAGGTTGCGGTTTTCCGCTTCCTTCAGCAGCGCGTTCACCGCCTGCGGTTTATTGGTTTTGAAGCCGTTAACGTTCAGCGACGCCAGCTCCGGATAGTAGTTGCCGGTGACCTGACGCAGCTCTTCAACGGCGTTGTCGAGGTCGTTACGCGCGGTGACTTCATTTGCCAGCACGGCGTCGTATTGCGAGCGGGCGTTCTGCACGTCGGTGATGGCAACCAGGCCCACGTTAAAGCGCTGGGTGGTTTGATCCAACTGGCGGTAGATGGCCTGTTTCTGGGCTTCGGTATAGGAGAGCGTATCGATAGCGGCCAGAACTTTAAAGTAAGCCGTCGCGGTATTTAGAATCAGCGTTTGCTGGTCAGTCTGATAGGTGACATCCTGAATGCCCGCCGTTTTTTCCTGCAGGGTCAGCGCGCGCCATTTCGACATATCGAACAGGGTTTGCGTTAACTGCAGTGAACCGCTGGTGACGTTGGAGTTCCGGTCTTTGTAATCACGGAACCCGCTGGTATAGGTATAATCCGCGCCCAGACCGAGTTGCGGCAGTAATGGGCTTCGCGCTTCGTTGATTTTTTCGAATGCAGCATCGCGATCGGCTGCCGATTTACGCAGATCAGGGTTGCTAATACGCGCCTGCTGATAAACCTGCAACAGGTTCTCTGCCTGGCTCATGGCGCTGAAGCCAGTCAGGCCCAGGCCGATAAGGATGGGAAAAAGTTTCTTCATTTGCATTCCTTGTTGTGAAGCATTTAGCGCTACTCAAATTCTAAAAATAATCGCTGATTGTATCGACTCTGTCGCCGTAAAAAGTTGGCGTTACGTGCCATAGGGCGGTAATTTGCACCAATCTAACATACGGGCTGTAAAACGGTAGCCAAACGGCCTATAAATCCCTACTTTCGGATGAGCAGGACACAGACAATGAGCAAACCCAATCAGCAGGGAATTACCTTCTCTAAAAACGATGTAGAAATTATTGCACGCGAAACGCTTTATCGCGGTTTTTTTTCGCTCGATTTGTATCGTTTTCGCCATCGCCTGTTTAACGGCGGGATGAGCGGCGAGGTTACCCGCGAAATTTTTGAGCGCGGGCACGCCGCGGTCTTGCTACCCTTTGACCCGGTACGTGATGAAGTTGTGCTGGTCGAGCAGATCCGCATTGCCGCCTATGATACCAGCGAGAGCCCGTGGCTGCTGGAAATGGTCGCCGGGATGATAGAAGAAGGCGAAACGGTAGAGGATGTCGCCCGCCGCGAAGCGCTGGAAGAGGCCGGGCTTGAAGTTGGGCGTACCAAACCAATATTAAGCTATCTGGCAAGCCCTGGCGGCACCAGCGAACGGTTATCGATCCTGGTGGGCGAAGTTGATGCATCGACGGCAAAAGGCATTCACGGCCTGGCCGAAGAAAACGAGGATATTCGGGTGCATGTGGTGAGCCGGGAACAGGCTTACCAGTGGGTAGAAGAGGGGAAAATAGACAACGCGGCTTCTGTCATCGCCCTGCAATGGCTGCAGCTGCATTATCATAGCTTACGAAACGAGTGGAAATAATATGAAGCGTTATACACCTGACTTCCCGGAAATGATGCGCCTGTGCGAAACCAATTTCGCCCAGCTGCGCCGCCTGTTGCCTCGCACTGAGGCGGTCGGCGATATGGCGAACTATCAGGTGGGTGCGGCGCAATACCGATTAACGGTGGTCGAATCGACCCGCTACACTACATTAGTGACAATAGAACAGACTATGCCTGCGGTGAGCTACTGGAGCCTGCCGTCAATGACGGTGCGCCTGTACCACGACGCCATGGTGGCTGAAGTGTGTTCAAGTCAGCAGATTTTTCGCTTCAAAGCGAGATATGATTATCCTAATAAAAAGTTGCATCAACGCGACGAAAAGCATCAAATTAATCAGTTTCTGGCCGACTGGCTGCGTTACTGTTTAGCACATGGAGCGATGGCGATTCCGGTTTGTTAGCGTCGTGAAACCTAAGGACACCATTTGGAAAGCCTGTTAAACCTACCTCTGGCTGGTGAGGCCAGAGTCAGGATATTACAAATTACTGATACTCACCTGTTTGCTGAAAAACATGAAACGCTGTTGGGTATCAATACCTGGGAAAGTTATCAGGCTGTATTGGATGCGATACATGCCTCACAGCGTGAATGCGACCTGATTGTAGCAACAGGCGATCTGGCGCAAGACCACTCTGCCGCGGCCTATCAGCATTTCGCTGAAGGCATCGCGAGCTTTGCCGCACCCTGCGTCTGGCTGCCGGGAAACCATGATTTCCAGCCGGCGATGTACAGCACGCTGCACGATGCCGGCATCTCCCCCGCAAAACGCGTCCTGTTGGGCGACCATTGGCAAATCCTGCTGCTGGACAGCCAGGTCTTTGGGGTGCCTCACGGCGAGCTGAGCGATTTCCAACTGGAGTGGCTTGAGCATCAATTGAATGCGGAACCTGAGCGCTACACGCTGCTGTTACTGCATCATCATCCGCTGCCGGCGGGCTGTAGCTGGCTCGATCAGCATAGCCTGCGCAACGCCGGCGCGTTAGATCACATCCTGAGCAACTATCCGCGGGTTAAGCACCTGCTGTGCGGCCATATTCACCAGGAGCTGGATCTCGACTGGAACGGGCGGCGGATGATGGCGACGCCATCGACCTGCGTACAGTTTAAGCCGCACTGCGCTAATTTCACCCTCGATACCGTCTCTCCAGGCTGGCGCTGGCTTGAGCTGCATCCCGATGGCGCGTTGACGACTGAAGTCTGTCGTCTCAGCGGCGCCGAGTTTCACCCGGATATCGCTTCAGAAGGATACTGATGTCTACTCTTCTTTATCTGCACGGATTTAACAGCTCGCCGCGCTCGGCAAAAGCGACGGCGCTGAAAACGTGGCTGACGCAGCAGCACCCGGAAATTAACATGGTGGTGCCGGAACTGCCTGCTTTCCCGGCGCAGGCGGCAGAGATGCTGGAAGCTATCGTGCTGGAGCACGGCGGCGAGCCGTTAGGCGTGGTGGGGTCGTCATTGGGCGGTTACTACGCCACCTGGCTGTCGCAATGTTTTATGCTGCCGGCGGTGGTGATTAACCCGGCGGTGCGGCCATTTGAACTGCTGAACAATTTTCTTGGCCCCAATGAGAATCCGTACACCGGGCAGCAATATGTGCTAGAGTCTCGCCATATTTACGATCTTAAAGTCATGCATATCGACCCGCTGGAAGCGCCTGACCTTATCTGGTTATTGCAGCAAACGGGCGATGAAGTGCTTGATTACCGCCAGGCTGTTGACTACTTCGCCTCCTGCCGTCAAACGGTCGAGGAGGGCGGCAATCACGCATTTGTTGGCTTTGAAGATCATTTCACCCAGATTATCGATTTTCTGGGCCTGCGCTAAGCGGTTCAGAACGACCTACGAATACACACCATGACGCAATCTTCATATAACGCTGATGCCATTGAGGTACTCACCGGGCTTGAGCCGGTTCGCCGCCGCCCGGGAATGTACACCGACACAACCCGTCCTAACCATCTTGGTCAGGAAGTTATTGATAACAGTGTGGATGAAGCACTGGCTGGTCACGCCAAACGCGTGGAGGTCATCCTTCATGCCGATCAATCGTTGGAAGTTATCGACGACGGGCGCGGGATGCCGGTTGATATCCACCCGGAAGAAGGGGTTCCGGCGGTTGAGCTGATCCTTTGTCGGCTGCACGCGGGCGGTAAGTTTTCCAACAAGAACTACCAGTTCTCCGGCGGCCTGCATGGGGTGGGGATTTCTGTCGTCAACGCCTTGTCTAAACGCGTGGAAGTCAACGTGCGCCGCGATGGCCAGGTCTACAGCATCGCCTTTGAGAACGGGGAAAAAGTTGAAGACCTGCGCGTCACCGGCACCTGCGGTAAACGCAACACCGGGACCAGCGTCCATTTCTGGCCAGATGAAAGCTTCTTCGATAGCCCGCGTTTCTCCGTCTCGCGGCTAACTCACCTGTTAAAAGCGAAAGCGGTGCTGTGCCCGGGCGTGGAAATTGTTTTCCGCGACCAGGTGAACAACAGCGAACAGCGCTGGTGCTATGCGGACGGCCTTAATGATTATCTGTGCGAGGCGGTCAATGGCCTGCCGCTGCTGCCGGAAAAACCGTTTGTCGGTAACTTCTCCGGCGAAACGGAAGCGGTGGATTGGGCGCTGCTGTGGCTGCCGGAAGGCGGCGAACTGCTGACTGAAAGCTACGTAAACCTGATCCCGACCATGCAGGGCGGTACGCACGTTAACGGTCTGCGTCAGGGGTTGCTCGACGCGATGCGCGAGTTTTGCGAATACCGCAATATTCTGCCGCGCGGCGTGAAGCTGTCGGCGGAAGATATCTGGGATCGCTGCGCGTACGTACTGTCGGTGAAAATGCAGGATCCGCAGTTCGCCGGGCAGACTAAAGAACGTCTGTCGTCGCGTCAGTGCGCGGCATTCGTCTCCGGGGTGGTTAAAGACGCCTTCAGCCTGTGGCTGAATCAGAACGTACAGGCTGCGGAGCTGCTGGCGGAAATGGCCATTTCCAGCGCTCAGCGTCGCCTGCGCGCCGCCAAGAAAGTGGTGCGCAAAAAGCTCACCAGCGGCCCGGCGCTGCCGGGTAAGCTGGCGGACTGCACCGCGCAGGACCTGAACCGCACCGAACTGTTCCTCGTCGAAGGGGATTCTGCGGGCGGTTCGGCGAAACAGGCGCGCGACCGTGAATATCAGGCGATCATGCCGCTGAAAGGCAAGATCCTGAATACCTGGGAAGTCTCTTCCGATGAAGTGCTCGCTTCGCAAGAGGTGCACGACATTTCGGTGGCGATTGGTATCGACCCGGATAGCGATGATTTAAGCCAGCTGCGTTACGGTAAAATCTGTATTCTCGCCGATGCCGACTCGGATGGTCTGCACATCGCTACCCTGCTGTGCGCGCTGTTCGTGAAGCATTTCCGTACCCTGGTGAAAGAGGGGCACGTGTACGTCGCGCTGCCGCCGCTGTATCGTATCGACCTGGGTAAAGAGGTTTACTACGCGCTGACGGAAGAAGAAAAAGCCGGCGTGCTGGAGCAGTTGAAGCGTAAGAAGGGTAAGCCGAACGTACAGCGCTTTAAAGGGCTGGGCGAGATGAACCCGATGCAGCTACGTGAAACCACGCTCGACCCGAACACCCGCCGCCTGGTGCAGCTCATCATCACCGATGAAGACGAGCAGCAAACGACCGCGGTGATGGATATGCTGTTGGCCAAGAAGCGTTCTGAAGACCGTCGCAACTGGCTGCAGGAAAAAGGCGATATGGCGGATCTCGAAGCCTAAGCCGACGTCAGCCGCCAGATGCGAAAAAGGGAGCCTGAGGCTCCCTTTTTTACTTCTGCCGGGCTTATACGCCAGCCTGCAGAATGCGGATGCTGGTTTCCAGCACGTCGCCTTTGACCGCTTCAGCGTAAGCCTTCATGTGCGGCGTTTGCAGATGCGCTTCAAGATGCGCGACGCTTTCCCACTGCTCGACCATGACGATCGAATCCGGGGCGGAAGTCTGGAAACTCACGCCAGCGGCGTGGTCAACCAGCGGCGTGTAGCCGTGGCAGCCTTCTTCCTGCAGTACCACTGGGACAATTTTAGCGAACTGATCCAGTACCGCCTGACGGTGGTGTTGGCCCGGACGAGTACGAATTTCGGCAATCACTGTTAACATGGTTAACTCAACTCCTTCTGTGTGTAAACTCGCCATACTTCAAGGTTAGTGACTTGAATAACAGCGAGTGTAGACATCTAGTTAACCAAAAATCTCGGCCAGATGCTTGCGATATTCTGCGATGACGTGGGGAACGTCAGGCATTTTAATCACGTCGTTGGCGATAAAGGTCGGCATCGCGCTCATGCCAAGGAACTGATTGGCTTTGTGGAACGGCAGGTAAACGCCATCAACGCCGACGCCGTGGAAGAATTGATCTTTATCGGTGAAGGCTTCCATCGGCGCATTCCAGGTCAGCGACAGCATGTACTGTTTGCCTTGAATCAATCCGCCGGAGCCATATTTTTTGCTGTCATCGGAGCGGGTACGGCCATCGCTGGCGTACAGAGAACCATGGCCTTCGGTGAAGACGTCATCCATGTACTTTTTCACGGTCCACGGCGCGCCCATCCACCAGCCCGGCATCTGCCAGATAACCACATCGGCCCACAGGAAATTCTGCACTTCTTCTTTTACATCGTACTCGCTTTCCGCGCGGACGATTTTAACATCATGCCCGACGTCGCGCAGATAACCATCCGCGACCTCGGTCAGGGTGTCGTTTAATTGGCCATTAGAGTGAGCGAATTTTTTCGCCCCGTTGATAATCAGGATATTGCTCATTTTTTGCCCTCAATCTATTAAATTTGTCGGCAATTTTACCCCGCGAAGCGGGGCAGTAAAATGAGCAAAATGTGCAAAGTCTTTTGCATTTTTGGCAATAATGCGGCTACCAGTAAACGCGCGCCTCGAAGCCGCCGCCGCGCGCGTTAGCAAAATCAACCCGCATACCGTGCAGCGAGGCGATGCGGCGAACGATCGATAAGCCTAATCCGCTGCCGGGGGCGTCCTGGCCCGGCGGACGATAAAAACGCTCGCCAATGCGCGCCAGGGCTTGCGGACTAATGCCTGGACCATTGTCGCGAACCCGGAACTCGCGGGCGGAAAGCGTAATATCCACCCGGCTACCGCGCGGGCTATAGCGCACGGCATTATCCAGCAGGTTGCGTACCAGTAGGCTTAGCAGCAGCGGCTGGCCGGTACGGACGATATTGCTGGCATTCAGATGCAGGCGTAGCTCAATGGCGGACTGCTGGGCGTGGTGATACATCTCCATCACCGCCGACTGCAGCAGGTCGTCGATGGCGACCGGCTGCACGTCATCCAGTTGCGCGAGAGAATCCAGACGCGACAGCGTAAGTAATTGATCGACCAGCCGAGTGGCGCGGTCGATGCCCTGATGTAATTGCGCCAACGCTTTATCCCGGCCTTCGGGATCGTCCATCGAAAGCTGGGCGACTTCGGTTTGCACCTTCAGCGCCGCCAGCGGGCTGCGCAACTCGTGGGCGGCATCAGAGGTAAAACGGCGCTCGCGCAGCATGGTTTCGTGGGTACGGCTGAATAGCTGATTCAGGGCATCGACCAGCGGGCGAACTTCCGAAGGGATTTTGTCGTCCGACAGACGTTCCGCCGAGTCCGGCGCGCGCTGGCGCAGGGTTCGAGCCAGTTTCTTCAACGGCGCCAGCTCGCGGCTTAATAGCACAATGAGTAACAGGAACATCAGCGGCAGCGCGACCAGCCACGGCGTGAGCTGCGAGGTGACGATATCCACCGCCATCTCCCGGCGATAATCCCACTCCTGACCGACGGCGATACGATGTCGGCCATCGGCGGTGGTCAACCACAAGAAGCGCCATTCGTCGTCATCGCCGCGCAGATAGCCGTCACTGAAGCCTTCGCGTTGCGATCCCCATTGAATATCTTCGCCGTTTTCACCATCGTTGAGCACCATTTTCCCGTCGCGGGTGAAGATAGCGAAGGCCAGCGCGTCATCATCAAGATGGCCGTGTTTAACTTTTTTCTTTTCGCGGATTTGCGTCGGTCGCGCCTGTAGCTCCTCGACATTCATCGCGCTCAGGCGGCGGGCGAAGAGCAGTTGTTGGGTATCAAACAGCTTATCCAGCTTTTCGCTGGTCTGCTGCCAGGCGATCACGCAGGCGATCCCCCAGGCGGCGCTGGTCAGCAGGACAAACAGCAGCGTCAGTCGCAGGCGCAGGCTTAAACGGGCGAGTCGTTTCATGCGTCACCCAGGGTATAGCCGATGCCGTGCACGGTGCGGATAAAACCGCTGCCGAGTTTGCGCCGCAGATGATGAACGTGTACTTCCACGGCGTTGCTGGAGACCTCGTCGTCCCAGTTATAGAGTTTTTCCTCGATAAGCTTACGCGGCAACACGCGCCCGGCGTTGCGCATAAGCAGTTCCAGCAGGGCGAACTCCTTAGGCTTCAGCGCCAGGCTTTCGCCGTCGAGGCTGGCGGTTAAGCGGTTTGGATCGAGGCTCACCTTGCCGTGGCGTAGCTCGCTGCTGCTCTGGCCGTGAGCGCGGCGGATCAGCGCTTCGAGACGCGCCGCCACCTCTATCAGGGCGAAGGGTTTACACAGATAGTCATCGGCGCCGAGCTGTAGCCCTTCGATCCGCTGGCTCAGCGCGTCGCGGGCGGTGAGGATCAGCACGGGTTCATTACGGCCTTTATCGCGCCATTCGCGCAGAATATCGAGGCCGTCAATGCCGGGGAGGGTAAGGTCAAGTATCGCGGCGTCGTAAGGGGCGCTATATAAGGCATTTTTGCCCTCCTGGCCTGCGGTGAACCAGTCGATACTGAAGCCCATTTTGCTCAGCCCGGCTTTGATGCCGTCGCCGATCAGTTTGTCATCTTCTACCAATAATATGCGCATGTTTCCCTCCGCCGATCCCGTTTCTTTGCGCAGTAAACCGCGTTGAAGTAGGGGATGTACAGCATTAAAATTTCTTTTTTCCGCTTAAGAAGTCGTTAAGTTTTGTCAGGCGTAATAGGAGCCATACCAACACAAAAGGGAGAATATAAGATGAAAAAAATTGCTGCGATGACCGCGATTATTGCTTTGGTTTCCATGCCGGTACTGGCCGCCGGGCAGGGTGGATTCACCGGGCCGTCGACTACCACCACCTCGCAGGCCGGCGGCTTCACCGGGCCGAGCGGCGCGGTGACCACCGTGGCGAACGCCAAGTCGCTGCGTGATGACACCTGGGTGACCCTGCGCGGTAAAATCGTCGAGCGCATCTCTGATGACCTGTATAAATTCCAGGATGCCTCCGGCGTGGTGAACGTCGATATCGACCACAAGCGCTGGAACGGCGTCACCGTCGGCCCGCAGGATACGGTAGAAATTCAGGGTGAAGTCGATAAAGACTGGAACTCGGTCGAGATCGACGTGAAGCAGATCCGTAAAATCACGCCATAACGCCCGCGCCAGAGTGCGCAAGATCGGTCAGGAATCGCTATCCTCGCTCTGGCAGAGTGTGTCGCGTGGAGGAGACGATGAACGATATTAAGGCCAGCCCGGCGTACGTCGGGCGTTTTCAGCGAGTCTGTTTGTACATTGAGAACCATCTTGATGAGCCGCTAACGCTGGAGGCGCTGAGCGCGATTGCGTATAGCTCGCCTTACCATTTTCACCGGCAATTTAGCGCGTATACCGGCGTTCCGCTGTACCGGTATATTCAGTGGTTACGCCTGCGGCGCGCCTGTTGGCGCCTGGCTTTCAACCCGCAGGATAAAATCATCGATATTGCCCTTGATGCCGGATTTCAAAATTCGGAGTCGTTCAGTCGCGCCTTCCGTACCGCGTTTGATCAAAGCCCGACTCAGTTCCGTCAGCGACCGGATTGGGCCGAGTGGCATCGACGCGTACCGAAACATACGCTACAGGAGCAAACTTCGATGGACGTCAACATTATTCAATTTCCAGCCACAAGGATCGCCGTATTGCAACATCGCGGGAGCCCGGACCTGGTCAACGCCACCGCCGCGCGTTTTATCGCATGGCGCAAAACGAGCGGGCTGTCGCCAGTCGCCACCAGCGAAACCTGGGGCATTGCCTGGGACGATCCGCAAACAACGCCAGGCGACGCGTTTCGTTTTGATATCTGCGGCACCGTTGAGCGACCGATTAGCGAAAACGCGTTTGGCGTGATTAACGGCGAGATCCCGGCAGGCCGTTGCGCAGTGGTCCGCCATCACGGTTCGCTGGACACGCTGGCGCAAAGCGTCTGGTTTCTCTATCGCGACTGGCTGCCCGCCTCCGGGGAGACGCTAAGGGATTTTCCGGTGTACTTCCGCTACCTCAATTTTGTGCATGAAGTTGGCGAGCATGAACTCCGCACCGATATTTATTTACCGTTAGCCTGATTGATATCCTCATCCTCTTTAACCGATCTCACTTCCTGTGACTCAGGGCGTGAGATCGGGTATTATCGCGGGTAGTTTTGCCGCCGCAATGGCCGCGTCCCAGATTGAGGATCCACGATTAATGAGCGATATGGCAGAGCGCCTCGCGCTACATGAATTCACGGAAAATGCCTACCTGAACTACTCCATGTACGTCATCATGGACAGGGCATTGCCGTTTATTGGCGATGGCTTAAAGCCGGTTCAGCGCCGCATTGTCTATGCAATGTCCGAGCTGGGCCTGAACGCCAGCGCCAAGTTCAAAAAATCCGCCCGCACCGTCGGCGACGTACTGGGTAAATATCACCCGCACGGCGACAGCGCCTGCTATGAAGCGATGGTGCTGATGGCGCAACCTTTCTCTTACCGCTATCCGCTGGTGGACGGGCAGGGGAACTGGGGGGCGCCGGACGATCCGAAATCCTTCGCGGCGATGCGTTACACCGAATCCCGCCTGTCAAAATACGCCGAATTGCTGCTCAGCGAACTGGGTCAGGGCACCGTCGATTGGGTACCGAACTTTGACGGTACGCTGCAGGAGCCGAAAATGCTGCCGGCGCGTCTGCCGAACATCCTGCTGAACGGCACCACCGGCATCGCCGTTGGTATGGCGACCGATATTCCGCCGCACAACCTGCGTGAAGTGGCGCAGGCGGCGATTACGCTGCTGGAAAAACCGAAAACCACCCTCGATGAACTGCTGGATATCGTGCAGGGGCCGGACTACCCGACCGAAGCGGAAATCATTACCCCGCGCGCGGAAATTCGCAAAATCTACCAGAACGGCCGCGGTTCGGTACGGATGCGCGCCGTGTGGACGAAAGAAGACGGCGCGGTGGTGATTAGCGCGCTGCCGCATCAGGTGTCCGGCGCGCGCGTGCTGGAGCAGATCGCCGCGCAGATGCGTAACAAAAAGCTGCCGATGGTTGATGATCTGCGTGATGAATCGGATCATGAAAACCCGACCCGTCTGGTGATCGTGCCGCGTTCCAACCGCGTAGATATGGAGCAGGTGATGAACCACCTGTTCGCCACCACCGATCTGGAAAAGAGCTACCGCATCAACCTCAACATGATCGGCCTGGACAACCGTCCGGCGGTGAAGAATCTGCTCGAAATCCTGACGGAGTGGTTGACCTTCCGTCGTGATACCGTGCGTAACCGCCTGAACTACCGGCTGGAAAAAGTCCTCAAGCGCCTGCACATCCTCGAAGGTTTGCTGGTCGCGTTCCTCAACATTGATGAAGTGATTGAGATAATCCGCCACGAAGATGAACCAAAGCCGGCGCTGATTGCCCGCTTCGGCATCAGCGAAACCCAGGCGGAAGCGATTTTGGAATTAAAACTGCGCCATCTCGCCAAACTGGAAGAGATGAAGATCCGCGGCGAGCAGAGCGAGCTGGAAAAAGAGCGCGATCAGCTGCAGGCGATTCTGGCCTCCGAGCGCAAGATGAATAACCTGCTGAAGAAAGAGCTGCAGGCCGATGCCGATACCTTCGGCGACGACCGCCGTTCGCCGCTGCGCGAACGCGAAGAAGCGAAGGCGATGAGCGAGCACGATATGCTGCCGTCCGAGCCGGTCACTATCGTTCTGTCGCAGATGGGCTGGGTGCGTAGCGCCAAAGGTCACGATATCGACGCGCAGGGGCTGAGTTACAAAGCCGGCGATAGCTGGAAAGCGTCGGTGAAAGGCAAGAGCAACCAGCCGGTGGTATTCATTGATACCACCGGGCGCAGCTACGCCATCGACCCGATTACGCTGCCTTCCGCCCGCGGCCAGGGCGAACCGGTCACCGGTAAAGTGACGTTGCCGCCGGGCGCCAGCGTAGAACATATGCTGATGGAGGCAGACGATCAGAAGCTGCTGATGGCTTCCGATGCCGGCTACGGTTTCGTCTGTACCTTCAACGACCTGGTGGCGCGCAACCGCGCCGGTAAGGCGCTGATTACGCTGCCGGAGAACGCGCATGTCATGCCGCCGCTGGTCATTGAAGACGATGCCGATATGCTGTTGGCGATCACCAACGCCGGGCGCATGCTGATGTTCCCGGTGAGCGATCTGCCGCAGCTGTCGAAAGGCAAAGGCAACAAGATTATCAACATTCCGTCGGCGGAAGCCGCCTCCGGCCAGGATGGGCTGGCGCATCTGTTTGTCCTGCCGCCGCAGAGCACGCTGACCATTCATGTCGGCAAGCGTAAGATCAAACTGCGGCCGGAAGAGCTGCAAAAAGTCACCGGCGAGCGCGGCCGTCGCGGTTCGCTGATGCGCGGCCTGCAGAAAATCGACCGCGTGGAGATCGACTCCCCGCGCCGCGCCTCGGCTGGCGACAGCGAAGAGTAAGACCCGCATCCTTCACCCGGCTGGAGGATGCGAAAATTTGCCGCAAAATCGTTGTTTATTCAGGCATTGCGATTAACATGTCCTCCAGGGGCGGAAATTTTCCGCCCCGCGTTGAGAGGGCAGCGGTGTCCTGAACCTGTGATTCAACGGGTATAACGCTAAGCGGTTTGGGTTTCAGAGGAAGCTATGTTATTTATTTTTCGACTAATTTTTGTTGTCATTTATTGCATCGTGGTGTGCATATTTGGCAGTCTTTACTGCTTGTTCAGCCCGCGCAACCCTAAGCACGTCGCGACGTTTGGTCATCTGTTTGGCCGTCTGTCCCCGGTATTCGGCCTGAAAGTCGAACTGCGTAAGCCCGCGGATGCGGAAAGCTACGGCAATGCGATCTACATCGCTAATCACCAGAACAACTATGATATGGTGACAGCGTCAAATATCGTGCAGCCGCCGACGGTTACCGTAGGGAAAAAAAGCCTGCTGTGGATCCCGTTCTTTGGCCAGCTTTACTGGCTGACGGGCAACCTGCTGATTGACCGTAATAACCGAACCAAAGCGCACGGCACTATCGCCGAAGTAGTGAATGCGTTTAAAAAGCGTAAAATTTCGTTCTGGATGTTCCCGGAAGGGACCCGCAGCCGCGGCCGCGGTCTGCTGCCCTTTAAAACCGGCGCGTTCCACGCGGCCATTGCCGCTGGCGTACCGATTATTCCAGTATGCGTGTCGAATACATCGAACAAAATTAAACTCAATCGCTGGAACAACGGTCTGGTGATTGTCGAGATGCTGCCGCCGGTCGATACCAGCCAGTACGGTAAAGATAATGTGCGCGCGCTGGCGACACACTGCCGCGAGCTGATGTCCGCAAAAATCGCCGAGCTGGATAAAGAAGTGGCCGAGCGCGAAGCGGCTGGAAAGAAATAATACAGGAAACGCCGCGAACGCGAGCGTATTGCTGGCGGGAAACGAATTCCCTTTTTGCATTGTCAGTATTTCATGGAGTTAATATGTCACTCAGTCGGCGTCAGTTTATTAAGGCTTCAGGTGTAGCGCTGTGCGCGGGCGCCGCGCCGCTGAAGGCTCATGCCGCCGGCCAGCAGCCGGCGCTCCCCATTCCGCCTCTGCTGGAATCCCGTCGCGGTCAGCCGCTGTTTCTGACCCTGCAACGTTCTCATTGGTCATTTACCCAGGGCACGCGCGCGCCGGTATGGGGCATCAATGGCCGCTACCTGGGGCCGACCATTCGCGTCTGGAATGGCGATGACGTCAAACTTATCTACAGTAACCGCCTGACCGAAAATGTCGCCATGACGATTCGCGGCCTGCAGGTGCCGGGCCCGCTGATTGGCGGCGCGGCGCGCATGATGTCGCCGAATGCGGATTGGGCGCCGGTATTGCCGATTCGCCAGAGTGCGGCCACTTTGTGGTATCAGGCGAATACCCCGAACCGGATGGCGAAACAGGTTTACAACGGCCTGGCGGGAATGTGGCTGGTGGAAGATGAAGTCAGCAAGAATCTGCCAATTCCTAATCATTATGGCGTTGATGACTTCCCGGTGATTATTCAGGATAAGCGGCTGGATAACTTCGGTACTCCGGAATATAGCGAACCGGGCAGCGGTGGTTTCGTGGGCGATACCCTGTTGGTCAACGGCGCGCAGGGGCCCTATGTCGAAGTCTCACGCGGCTGGGTACGACTGCGTCTGCTGAACGCGTCTAACTCGCGCCGCTATCAGTTGCAGATGAGCGATGGTCGTCTGCTGCACGTTATCTCAGGCGATCAGGGCTTTCTGCCGGCGCCGGTCTCACTTAAGCAATTGTCGCTGGCCCCCGGCGAGCGGCGAGAAATTCTGGTGGATATGACCAACGGCGATGAAGTGTCGATTACCTGCGGCGAAGCGGCGAGCATCGTCGACCGTATCCGCGGTTTCTTCGAGCCGTCGAGCATTTTGATCTCCACGCTGGTGTTGACGCTGCGTCCGACCGGGCTGCTGCCGCTGGTTACCGATAGCCTGCCGGTGCGGCTGCTGCCGACCGAGCTGCTCTCTGGCACGCCGCTGCGCAGCCGCGATATTACGCTCGGCGACGACCCCGGCATCAACGGCCAACTGTGGGATCCGCAGCGTATTGATATCACCGCCCAGCAGGGTACGTGGGAGCGCTGGACCGTGCGCGCCGACCGCCCGCAGTCGTTCCATATTGAAGGCGTGATGTTCCAGATCCGTAACGTTAATGGAACGATGCCGTTCCCGGAAGACCGAGGCTGGAAAGATACCGTATGGATCGACGGGCAGGTAGAACTGCTGGTGTATTATAACCAGCCTTCCTGGCCGCACTTCCCGTTCCAGTACCTGAGCCAGACGCTGGAGCTCGCCGACCGCGGCTCGATTGGCCAGATTCTGGTGAATCCGGCGCCGTAATATCCGTAACCCTGGCCGCAACACGGTCAGGGTTTGAGAAAATCCTCCTTCATTTCCACTATCATTCCGGCTTATAATCCACGCCCTTTTGGTTATTTTTTTATCATTTTCCCCGGAAGCAATATGAGCGCAATATCCCTGATCCAGCCGGATCGTGACCTATTTTCCTGGCCGCAATACTGGGCTGCCTGTTTTGGCCCTGCGCCATTTTTACCAATGTCGCGTGAAGAGATGGATCAACTTGGCTGGGATAGCTGCGACATTATTCTGGTGACCGGCGACGCCTACGTCGACCATCCAAGCTTCGGCATGGCTATCTGCGGCCGTATGCTGGAAGCACAGGGCTTCCGCGTAGGGATCATCTCTCAGCCGGACTGGAACAGCAAAGAAGACTTCATGCGCCTGGGTAAGCCGAATCTGTTCTTCGGCGTGACCGCGGGCAATATGGACTCAATGATCAACCGCTATACCGCCGACCGTAAGCTGCGCCATGACGACGCTTATACCGCCGGCAACGTCGCGGGTAAGCGCCCGGACCGCGCGACGCTGGTTTATACCCAGCGCTGTAAAGAAGCATGGAAAGACGTGCCGGTGATCCTCGGCGGTATTGAGGCCAGCCTGCGCCGTACCGCGCACTACGATTATTGGTCCGATACCGTGCGCCGCTCGGTGCTGGTGGATTCAAAAGCCGATATGCTGATGTTCGGCAACGGCGAGCGCCCGCTGGTAGAAGTGGCGCATCGTCTGGCGATGGGCGAGGCCATCGGCGATATTCGCGATGTGCGTAATACCGCGATCATGGTAAAGGAAGCACTGCCGGGCTGGAGCGGCGTTGACTCCACGCGTCTGGATACGCCGGGCAAAATCGACCCGATTCCGCATCCGTACGGTGAAGACCTGCCGTGCGCAGACAACAAACCGGTGGCGCCGAAAAAAGCTGAGGCCAAAGCCGTTGTCGTGCAGCCGCCGCGGCCAAAACCGTGGGAAAAAACCTACGTATTGCTGCCTTCCTTTGAGAAGGTCAAAGGCGACAAAGTGCTGTACGCTCACGCGTCGCGCATTCTGCACCATGAAACCAACCCAGGCTGCGCCCGCGCGCTGATGCAAAAGCACGGCGAGCGTTATATCTGGGTTAACCCGCCGGCGATCCCGCTGTCGACTGAAGAGATGGACAGCGTCTTTGCGCTGCCGTACAAGCGTGTGCCGCATCCTTCTTATGGCGATGCGCGTATCCCGGCCTACGAGATGATTCGCTTCTCCATTAACATCATGCGCGGTTGCTTCGGTGGTTGTTCTTTCTGCTCGATCACCGAGCACGAAGGGCGCATCATCCAGAGTCGCTCCGAAGATTCGATAATCAATGAAATCGAAGCGATTCGCGACACGGTCCCCGGCTTTACCGGCATTATTTCCGATCTTGGCGGCCCAACCGCCAATATGTATATGCTGCGCTGTAAATCGCCGCGCGCTGAGCAGACCTGCCGCCGTCTCTCCTGCGTCTACCCGGATATCTGCCCGCACATGGATACCAACCATGAGCCGACGATTAATCTGTACCGTCGCGCCCGCGACCTGAAAGGCATCAAGAAAATCCTTATCGCATCGGGTGTGCGTTACGACATCGCCGTAGAGGATCCGCGCTATATCAAAGAGCTGGCGACCCACCACGTCGGTGGCTATCTGAAGATCGCTCCGGAGCATACCGAAGAGGGGCCGCTGTCGAAGATGATGAAGCCGGGCATGGGCAGCTATGACCGCTTTAAAGAATTGTTTGATACCTATTCGAAGCAGGCGGGTAAAGAACAGTACCTGATCCCGTACTTTATTTCCGCCCACCCAGGGACGCGCGATGAAGATATGGTGAACCTGGCGCTGTGGCTGAAGCGTCATCGCTTCCGTCTCGACCAGGTACAGAATTTCTACCCGTCGCCGCTGGCGAACTCAACCACCATGTATTACACCGGCAAGAACCCGCTGGGTAAAATCGGCTATAAGAGCGAAGATGTGGTGGTGCCGAAGGGCGACAAACAGCGCCGTCTGCATAAAGCGCTGCTGCGCTATCACGATCCGGCAAACTGGCCGCTGATCCGTCAGGCGCTGGAAGCGATGGGTAAAAAGCATCTGATTGGTTCACGCCGTGACTGCCTGGTACCGGCGCCGACCCTTGACGAGATGCGTGAAGCGCGTCGCCAGAACCGCCATACCCGTCCGGCGCTGACGAAGCATACGCCGGTTGCGCATCAGCGCCAGACGCCGGCCGCGCCGGGCGCGAAAAAGCGTATTAAGCCGAAGACGGCGTCCCGCTAAGACGCTTCCCCGGCGGGTTCGCTCGCCGGGGGAAAGCTGTCATATAAGGAGAGAGAACGATAATGACGCCGGTAATCCTGTCACGACAGCAGCTGGAAATGTTGTGGGAGATAGATCGCAGTGAAATTATCGACACCCTTTATAAGCTCGATAATGGCCGGCTTCAGGCGTACTCGCAATATTATGATGTACGAGGTTGGGATCCTCACG
Source organism: Klebsiella sp. 141203 (assembly GCF_032601985.1). NCBI lineage: Bacteria > Pseudomonadati > Pseudomonadota > Gammaproteobacteria > Enterobacterales > Enterobacteriaceae > Klebsiella > Klebsiella sp. 141203. The sequence continues at coordinate 265,509 of NZ_JAQIRL010000003.1, forward strand.
ATCGCCAGGTTTATACGCCTATTCACGAGGCCTGCTACGATCGCGGCGGTATTTTTTTCGCCTTTTTCGAACAGGATAAAATCATTGCCGCGGCGGCGATTGATGCCTTGCCACGGGGTGAAAAGGGCGATCTACGCCAGCTGCTATTCTTTTATGTGGGCGCGGCGCAGCGTGGCCAGGGATGGGGACGGCGTCTGTTTGATTATGCGCTGCAGCAGCTTCCTGATCTGGGCGCGTCCGGCCTGTATATTTCGTCCATTCCCAATAAAAGTACCGTTGATTTTTATCTCTCACAGGGGTGTCGTTTAATTGATGAGCCCGACCCGGAGCTGTTTGCTCTGGAGCCTGAGGATATACATTTAATTTGCGAAAGCCTTTAGCGCCGTGCGGCGCTAAAGGCAAAAGTGAAGGGGATTAACCGCCAAACTGGTCCGGGTCGGGGCCGAGACGTTTGCCCTGGTCCAGCTTAGCGATTTCACTGAGTTCGTCTTTGTCGAGACGGAAGTCCCAGACGTCAAAGTTTTCCGCGATACGCGATGGCGTGACGGATTTCGGGATTACCACCAGTCCGCTGTCGAGATGCCAGCGAATGACGATTTGCGCCGGCGTTTTGCCGTATTTATCCGCCAGATGGTGGATAATTTTCTGATCGAAGACCCCTTTGCCGCCCTGCGCTAATGGGCTCCAGGATTCGGTCTGGATTTTGTGCGTGGCGTTCCATGCATGTAGCTGACGCTGCTGCATTAACGGGTGCAGCTCAATCTGGTTGATCACCGGGGCGACGCCGGTTTCATCGATCAGCTTTTGCAGATGCGGCACCTGGAAATTACACACCCCGATGCTTTTTGCCAGCCCTTGCTGCTGTAGTTCGATCAGCGCCTGCCAGGCTTCGACGTAATGGCCTATCGCTGGCACCGGCCAGTGGATTAAATAGAGATCCACATAGTCCAGTTTCAGCTTGCTGAGGCTCTCTTTTAGCGCTTCATGCGGCCGTTTTTGATCGTCATTCCACAGTTTGGTGGTGATGAAGAGCTCATCGCGATTGACGCCCGCGCTGCTTAACGCGTTGCCGACGCCAGCCTCATTTTGGTACGCGGCGGCGGTGTCAAAAGAACGATAACCGACTTCCAGCGCCTTATGAATGGCGGAGACGACTTCCTCGTTGCCTGCTTTCCACACGCCGAGACCGAGCTGCGGCATCAGGTTGCCGTCGTGTAGTTTAATAACGGTTGGATGTGTCATGCCTTCCTCCTGTTAATGAACTCAGCGTCAAAAATCCGCCGAGGGGTAGCATTAAGTCTGGACGAAATAGCTAAAAACGGTAGTAAAAACACCTCTCCTTGACGTTTGTTTAACGTAAGGAGAGGTGAATCAGGCGGGAATAACTTAGCGGGCAGCCTCATAGATACGGCGGCTGACGTCCAGAGTGATATCCTGATTTTCGCCAAGCTTAGTCATGCCGTGCTCTTCCAGTTTCGCCAGCAGCGCCGGGATGGAGCTACCGTCGAGACCATAATCGGAAAGGCGAGTCGGCACGCCCATTTGTTCGAAGAAACTACGGGTTGCGGCGATAGCGGCATCGATACGCTGTTCTTCGGAACCTTCGGTGATATTCCACACGCGCTCGGCGTACTGCAGCAGCTTAGCGCGCTTGGTATCGCGCTTCTCATTCCACAGCGCCGGCAGCACGATAGCCAGCGTCTGAGCGTGATCCAGGCCGTGCATCGCCGTCAGTTCGTGGCCGAGCATATGCGTCGCCCAGTCCTGAGGCACGCCTGCGCCAATGAGGCCGTTCAATGCCTGCGTCGCCGCCCACATAATGTTGGCGCGCACGTTGTAATTCTCCGGCTCCTGCAGCGCTTTCGGGCCATCTTCCACCAGCGTTAGCAGAATGCCCTCGGCGAAACGGTCCTGAATTTTGCCGTCAACCGGGTAGGTCACGTACTGCTCAACGGTATGGACGAAAGCGTCAACGACACCGTTAGCGACCTGGCGCGGCGGCAGGGTGTAGGTGTAAACCGGATCGAGGATCGCGAAGACCGGCTGAATGTGTTCGGACATAAACGCGCGTTTATCACCGGTGGTTTTACGCGAGATAACCGCACCTTTGTTTGATTCGGAACCGGTCGCCGGCAGGGTCAATACCGAGCCCATCGGAATGGCGCTGGCAATCTTGTTGCCGTAGGTTTCCAGAATTTCCCACGGATCGATATTCGCGTCATAGTGCGCGGCCGCGGCGATAAACTTGGTGCCATCAAGCACCGAACCGCCGCCAACCGCCAGCAGGAAGGTCACTTTCTCTTCGCGAGCGATTTTCACCGCGTTCATCAGCGTTTCGTAAGACGGGTTTGGCTCAATCCCGCCGAACTCCAGCACGTCAAAGCCAGCCAGCGCGCTCAGTACCTGATCCAGTACGCCGGTTTTCTTCACGCTACCGCCGCCGTAAGTCACCAGCACGCGAGCGCCGGCTGGGATTTGTTCGCGCAGATCGGCGATGGCGCCTTTGCCGAACAGAATGCGGGTTGGGGTATGTAAATTGAAGTTATTCATGGCTGGTGCCCTCATAAAGATGAAACTCCCGGCAGAAAAGACGACTCTCTGCCCGATGGCGGCTATTGTGTTCCTGCGACCGTTTCCTCTCAATGCACATTCCTGCCATTGTCTTGCCCATTTCTCCATTGGGCTGGAGAAAAAGAAGGAAACTACGCACAATAAGCTTGTAGAAAAGTCGTCGGAGAAGCAGCGAAAATGAACCGTGCCGAGATATGCCAGCTATTAACAGATAAAGTTAACAAGCTGAAAGATAAGCAAGAAATGCTAAGTGAACTGCTGCCGGATATCCGTCTGCTGTACGGGACGCAGCCGGGCACCCGTACGCCGGTGATGTACCAGCCGGGGATCGTTTTTCTCTTTTCCGGCCATAAAATTGGCTATATCAATGAACGAACCTTCCGTTATGACACCAACGAATACTTACTGTTAACCGTTCCGCTACCGTTCGAATGCGAAACCTTCGCGACCCCGGAAGTGCCGCTGGCGGGAATGCGGTTGAATGTCGATATTTTGCAGTTGCAGGAGCTGCTGATGGATATCGGCGAAGATGAGCTTTTTCAGCCGTCGGTCGCCTCCAGCGGGATCAACTCGGCGGTGTTATCGGAAGAGATCCTCTGCGCGGCGGAACGCCTGTTAGACGTGATGGAGCGGCCGCTGGACGCGCGCATTCTCGGCAAACAGATTATTCGCGAGATCCTTTATCATGTCCTGATTGGCCCCTGCGGCGGCGCGCTGCTGGCGCTGGTCAGCCGACAGACGCACTTTAGTCTGATTAGCCGCGTTTTGAAGCGTATTGAAAGCCAGTACACCGAAAACCTCAGCGTCGACCAGCTGGCGGCGGAAGCGAATATGAGCGTCTCGGCGTTTCACCATAACTTTAAATCGGTTACCAGCACCTCGCCGCTGCAGTATTTGAAGACCTATCGCCTGCATAAGGCCAGAATGCTGATGATCCATGACGGTATGAAAGCCAGCGCGGCGGCAATGCGCGTCGGCTATGAAAGCGCCTCGCAGTTTAGCCGTGAGTTTAAACGCTATTTTGGTATTACGCCGGGTGAAGATGCTGCGCGTATTCGCACAATGCAGGGGATTTGATAAGGATGCGGCGCCTGTAGCCCCGGTAAGCGTTAGCGCTACCGGGGACTTTGAGACCATCCGGCGCGAGTGAATCAGGCGCTGCAGTATTTCTTCTTGATAACGACGATAACCGTACCAACGAGGCCGGTCACCAGCAGGGCGATCGGTAAAATCATCAGGCAGGTCATGACCTGGTCTTCGTGGTTTTTCACGAACGGGATCATGCTCAGCGCATAGCCAAGACCGGTGACGACACCAACCCACAGCAGGCCGCTTAGCCAGTTAAAGAACTGGAAACGACGATTCGGCAGGCCGGAAATGCCCGCCATGGTTGGCAGCAGGGTGCGGACAAACGCCAAAAAGCGCCCGGCCAGCAGCGCCAGCAGGCCGTGTTTATCAAACATGTTGGTGGCGCGCTGGTGATATTTGTGCGGCAGATGCGACAGCCAGCCTTTCACCATATTGGTATTACCCAGCCAGCGCCCCTGTAAATAGCTCAGCCAGCAGCCGAGGCTGGCGGCAGCGGTTAGGATGGCGAGAGTGGGGACAAAATCCATGACGCCTTTAGCGATTAGCGCGCCGGCGAGCAGCAACAGGCTATCGCCCGGTAAAAACGAAGCCGGCAGCAGCCCGTTTTCCAGAAACAGGGTCGCGAACATGACCAGATATACAAAACCCACAACGTGAGGGTTTGCCAATGCGGCAAAATCATGTTGCCACAGCGCGGCGACAATCTCTTGAATGACAACCATGGACTTTCCTAAGTGGTACCGTTTTTCGACTAGTGTACTCCTGAAGCGGCCCGAGCACCTTGATCCCGGGCGCAACAAAAGCGGCCGCTTTTCTGAAAGCGTCCGCTTTTGTTGCCACTTCCTGTCACTTTACACGATACGCGCGAAACCTGCCGCTAAATCCGCCAGCAGATCGTCAACATTTTCTAAACCTATGTGCAGTCGAATAAGAGTGCCGCTGAAATCCACTTCCGCCCCGGGGCGGATGGCCGCGATATGTTCCGGCTGATTGGCGAGAATCAGCGATTCGAACCCGCCCCACGAGTAGGCCATGCTGAACAGGCTGAAGTTGTCCAGATAGGCTGCCAGCTCGGCGTCGGTCAGACGTTTATTAAGGACGAAAGAGAACAGCCCGCTGCTGCCGCTGAAGTCGCGCTTCCAGAACTCGTGGCCCTTGCTGCCCGGTAGCGCCGGATGATTGACTCGCGCCACCTGCGGGTGCTGCGCCAGCCATTCGGCGACGCGCAGGCTGCTTTCATGATGCTGACGCAGGCGGACGCCAAGCGTGCGCAAGCCGCGGCTGGTCATGTAGGCGGTGTCGGCATCGACCATCTGGCCCATCAGATAGGCGTTTTCACACAATTGCTCCCAGCAGCGGGCGTTGGCCACCGCGGTGCCGATCATCCCGTCGGAGTGACCAATTAAATATTTCGTTGCCGCCTGAATAGAGATATCGATACCAAAATCGAGCGCTTTAAACAGTACCCCTGCCGCCCAGGTGTTATCGATCATGATAATGGCTTCCGGCGCGACGCGGCGCACGGCGGCGACGATGGCCGGCACATCATGCACTTCCATGGTGATCGAGCCGGGGGATTCCAGAAACACGACTTTAGTATTGGGTTGAATCAGGTTGGCGATATCCGCACCGATGAGCGGATCGAACCAGCCGGTCGTCACCCCGAGCTTCGCGAGGATCTTAGTGCAGAAGTCCTGGCTGGGCTCATAGGCGGTGTTGGTCATTAACACGTGGTCGCCCTGTTCGACGAAGGCCAGAATCGTGTTGGCGACCGCGGCCGCGCCGCAGGGGAAGAGGGCGCAGCCGGCGCCGCCTTCCAGTTCACACATGGCTTCCTGCAGCGAAAAGTGGGTCAGCGTGCCGCGGCGGCCATAAAACAGCTCGCCTTTGGCGCGATTACGGGTGGCGTGTTTTTTAGCCTCGACGGTATCGAACACCAGCGATGAGGCGCGTTGGATAACGCTATTCACCGAACCCTGAGTATATTTTTTGCGGCGCCCGGCGTTGACCAGCGCGGTATCAAGATGTTTATCAGCCATGTTATAGAAACCTGTTTTTATACGTCTGGACGTCTAAACTACCATGAATACCGGTTTGTGTACCGGGCCGCAAACGATACAGGCAAAAATTTTCCCGAAACCGGCGTCAGCCGCTTTTTTACTGCGTAAGCGCAAAGAAAATAAACGTGATTTGCTGCACAGTGTAAATACTAATGAGAACCACTATCAATTCGATGTCGTTTTGATATTATTATGCTCAGTTTTTGTGATTGACGTCCTGGAGAAACAGTGTGGGTAATAATTTGATGCAGGCGGATCTCTCCGTTTGGGGTATGTATCATCACGCCGATATTGTCGTTAAGGTTGTGATGATTGGCTTGATTCTGGCTTCAGTAGTCACCTGGGCTATCTTCTTCGGCAAGGGTGCCGAAATGTTGTCCAGCAAGCGTCGCCTCAAGCGTGAGCAGCAGCAGCTCAGCGAAGCGCGTTCTCTCGATCAGGCTAACACTATCGCGAATGGATTCCATGCTAAAAGCCTGACCACTCAGCTGATTAACGAAGCCAATAATGAGCTGGAACTGTCGGCAGGCGTGGATGACAACGAAGGCATTAAAGAACGTACCGGTTTCCGCCTTGAGCGTCGCGTGGCGCAGGTTGGCCGCTACATGGGCCGCGGAAATGGTTATCTGGCAACCATCGGCGCTATTTCCCCGTTCGTCGGTCTGTTTGGTACCGTCTGGGGCATCATGAACAGCTTTATCGGTATCGCGCAAACGCAGACGACTAACCTGGCGGTTGTCGCGCCGGGTATCGCGGAAGCGCTGCTGGCAACGGCCATTGGTCTGTTTGCCGCGATTCCGGCGGTGGTTATCTACAACGTTTTCGCCCGCATGATTGCCAGCTACAAAGCGTCTCTCGGCGATGTGGCCGCGCAGATTATGCTGCTGCAAAGCCGTGACCTTGACCTGAACGCCAGTGGTTCTCAGCCGCTGCGTCCGGCGCAGAAATTACGGGTAGGTTGATCCGCTATGGCGATGCATTTTAACGAAAACCTCGATGACAACGGCGAAATGCACGATATTAACGTCACGCCGTTTATCGACGTCATGTTGGTGCTGTTGATTATCTTCATGGTGGCGGCGCCGCTGGCCACCGTGGACGTCAAAGTCAACCTGCCGGCCTCATCCAGCCAGCCGCAGCCGCGTCCGGAAAAACCGATTTACCTGTCGGTGAAGGCGGACAAATCGATGTTCCTCGGCAACGATCCGGTGACCGAAGAGAGCGTGATTGCCTCGCTGGACGCGCTGACTCAGGGTAAGAAAGACACCACCGTGTTCTTCCGCGCCGACAAAACCGTCGACTACGAGACGATGATGAAAGTGATGGATACGCTGCATCAGGCCGGTTACCTGAAAATTGGTCTGGTGGGCGAAGAGACCGTCAAAGCGAAGTAATTTCCCCCAGGATTTCTCCCGAAAGGCCAACACAGTGTTGGCCTTTTTTATTTCCCTACCGACTGCGTATCGTTTTGATATGGGCCAGCTGCGATATAATGGCGGCCATTTTTACAAACTGACAGGACCTTATGGAACGCTTTCTGGAAAACGCTATTTATGCTTCGCGCTGGCTGCTGGCGCCGGTTTATTTCGGCCTCTCGCTGGGGCTTATCGCGCTATCGATAAAATTTTTTCAGGAGATATTCCACATCCTGCCGCATATCTTCAGCGTTAGCGAGTCGGATCTGATTCTGACGCTGCTTTCGCTGGTCGATATGACGCTGGTGGGCGGGCTGCTGGTGATGGTGATGTTTTCAGGTTATGAGAACTTCGTCTCGACGCTGGATATTAACGAAGGCAAAGAGAAGCTCAACTGGCTTGGCAAAATGGATGCGACATCGCTGAAAAACAAGGTGGCGGCGTCGATTGTGGCTATCTCTTCCATTCACCTGCTGCGGGTGTTTATGGATGCGAAGAACGTGCCGGATAACAAGCTGATGTGGTACGTCATTATCCATCTCACCTTTGTGCTGTCAGCCTTTGTGATGGGCTATCTCGATCGCCTGACCAAGGTAAAGCACTGATGTGACAACTTACCCGGCAGCCTCGCGCCGCCGGGTAAGGGGTATTACGCCTGGCGTTTGTCTTCGGTCTGGGTGTCGAAATCGCGGGCATCATGGCGCTCGTGCAACTGTTCGTCGAGCGGGCCATTAGTGCGGTTAACCATCCGTCCGCGCTTCACCGCCGGGCGATTGCCCACGTCCTGCGCCCAGCGCAGCACGTTAACGTAACTGCCGGCATCGAGGAATTCCGCGGCGTTATAGACGTTGCCCAGCACCACGTTGCCGTACCACGGCCAGATAGCCATATCGGCAATGGTGTACTCTTCTCCGGCCACAAAGCGGCCGCGCGCCAGCTGCTTATCCAGCACGTCGAGCTGACGTTTCGCTTCCATGGTAAAGCGGTCGATCGCGTACTCGATTTTCACCGGCGCATAGTTATAAAAGTGGCCGAAGCCGCCGCCGAGGAACGGCGCTGCGCCCTGTAGCCAGAACAACCAGTTCAGCGTTTCGGTGCGCCCGGCCGGGTCTTTCGGCAGGAAGAAACCAAATTTTTCCGCCAGATATAACAGGATGCTACCGGATTCAAATACCCGGGTCGGCGGAGTGGTGGAGTGGTCGCTCAGCGCCGGGATCTTCGAGTTTGGGTTCACTTCGACAAAGCCGCTGGAAAACTGATCGCCTTCGCCGATACGAATCAGCCAGGCGTCATATTCAGCGCCAGCCACGCCCAGCGCCAGCAGCTCTTCCAGCATGATAGTCACTTTCTGCCCGTTCGGCGTGCCCAGCGAATAGAGCTGCAGCGGGTGATTGCCAACGGGCAGCACTTTCTTATGCGTCGCGCCGGAAACCGGACGGTTGATATTGGCGAATGCGCCGCCGTTATTCTGTTTCCATTCCCATACTTTCGGTGGTTGGTAGTGATTGTCGGACATACTGACCTGCCTCTTTAGTAAGGTGTACAAAAATAGTGAGGTGTACAAAAAAGTCTAGCAGCTAATCTCAGGCCATAATCCGTGCGGCCCACACGCTGACGTCATCGCCGCTGCCGAGGTCAGGCTGCACCAGACCGTTGACCATAAACGTCGGCGATACATGGATGCCATTCTGGCGGGCGTATTTACTGTGCCATTTGATTTCGTTTTGCAGCTCAGGGCGGGCAAATGCCGCCGCCAGCGACACGTGGCTATAGCGCTCAAGGCGCTCGATAATTTGCTGCGGAGTGGTATTCATATTCGGCCCGCTGCAGTGGTCGGTGAATTCAAACTCTTCACGATGATCGGCGACCGCCTGCAGGACTTTGTGCGCCTGCTCTCTGCCGTGCGGCAGGGTGGAGGCGGCCAGCACGCAGCGCACTATTACCCCGGAAAACAGATGCCATGGTTGGGACTGCAGGCGAATCTTAATCGTGACGTTCTCGGCGCCCACTTCATCCAGCAATTCATCAAGCTTGTTGAAGGCGCGAACGGAAAACGGACAGGTTGGTTCGAGGAATACTTCAAAAGTCCGCGGTCCGTGTCCCCAGACCAGCGGCTGGGCATTGAGATGCGAAGGTGAGCTCATTGTCGACTCCTGATGTAGTGATGTTTTTTTGTTATGTGTTGGCTAACAATATCACTTCTGCCAATGGACGCCGGGTTATTTTCTATAAGGGCACGTTTAGCGAATCGAATGAGTGGTATCATCATTTCACCTCTGTCTGGTAAGTGCCTGCGGCAGGATAAGAAGAGGGAGTTTTGTTCCGCCAACTGCCCGGGCTGCATTAATTTGAGGTCAGGCTAAATGAGTAAAGGATCGACCAGTATTGACGCCCCTTTCGGCACGCTTTTAGGCTACGCGCCGGGCGGCGTGGCAATTTATTCTTCGAATTACAGTAGCTTAAATCCACAAGATTACCCGGATGACGCCGCTTTCCGCAGCTATATCGGCAATGAGTATATGGGGCATAAATGGCAATGCGTAGAGTTCGCGCGGCGCTTTTTATTCCTCACCTACGGTTTTGTCTTTACCGATGTCGGTATGGCTTATGAAATCTTCTCGCTGCGCTTTCTGCGCGAAGTGGTGAATGACAACATTCTTCCCCTGCAGGCCTTCGCCAACGGCTCGCGTCGTCCGCCAATCGCCGGTTCGCTGCTAATCTGGCAGAAGGGCGGTGAGTTTAAACATACCGGCCACGTGGCGGTGATTACGCAACTGGTAGGGAATAAGGTCCGTATCGCCGAGCAAAACGTCATTCACGCGCCGCTGCCGCAGGGCCAGCAGTGGACCCGCGAGCTGACGCTGGAAGTGAAAGACGGCGTCTACACCATCAAAGATACCTTTACCGATACCGAAATTTTAGGCTGGATGATCCAGACCGCCGATACCGAGCACAGCCTGCCGCAGCCGGTGCTGCCCGGCGAGGAGATGAAAATCAGCGGTGCGCGGCTGCCGAATAAAGGCCAGTTCCGCGGTAACTGGCTCAATGAGAAAGACGCGCTGCAAAAGGCCTATGTTGAAGCCAACGGTCATTTCATCAATCAGGATCCTTACCAGTACTTCACCATCAGCGAGAGCGCCGAACAGGAGCTGATTAAAGCGACCAACGAACTGCACCTGATGTATCTGCACGCCACTGATAAGGTGATGAAGGATGACAACCTGCTGGCGCTGTTCGATATTCCGAAAATTCTCTGGCCTCGTCTGCGCCTCTCGTGGCAACGCCGCCGTCATCATATGATTACCGGGCGCATGGATTTCTGCATGGACGAGCGCGGGCTGAAGGTGTACGAATACAACGCCGACTCTGCCTCTTGCCATACGGAAGGTGGATTGATCCTCGAACAGTGGCTGAAACAGGGCTATCGCGGTACCGGCCATAATCCGGCGGAAAATCTGCTCGAGGAGCTGGCGGGGGCGTGGAAACACAGCCGCGCGCGGCCGTTCGTGCATATCATGCAGGATAAGGATCTTGAAGAGAACTACCACGCCCAGTTTATTCAGCGTTCGCTAACCGAGGCGGGCTTTGAGAGCAAAATTCTCTTCGGTCTTGATGAGCTGCGCTGGGATGCTGCCGGACAGCTTATCGACGGCGATGGCCGCTTGGTTAACTGCGTGTGGAAGACCTGGGCATGGGAAACCGCCATCGAGCAGGTGCGTGAAGTCAGCGCCGAAGAGTATGCGGCGGTGCCGATTCGTACCGGTCATCCGCAAAATGAGGTGCGCCTGATTGACGTCTTGCTGCGCCCTGAAGTATTGGTATTCGAACCGCTGTGGACGGTTATCCCCGGCAACAAGGCGATTCTGCCGGTGCTGTGGTCGCTGTTCCCGCATCATCGTTATCTGCTGGATACCGATTTTGTGGTCAATGACGAGCTGGCGAAAACCGGTTATGCGGTCAAACCGATCTCCGGGCGCTGCGGTAATAACATCGATCTGATAAGCCCGCACGATGAGGTATTGGATCAGACCAGCGGGCAATTTGTCGATCGCAAAAATATTTACCAGCAGCTGTGGTGTCTGCCGAAGGTTGACGGCAAGTACATCCAGGTGTGCACCTTTACGGTGGGCGGTAACTATGGCGGAACCTGCCTGCGCGGCGATGATTCGCTGGTGGTGAAGAAAGAGAGCGATATTGAGCCGTTAGTCGTACTGAAAGACAACGAGTAACGGCCGCAAACCGGGCAGCGGCTAGCATCGCTGCCCGGCACCTGCAAAGCTTCAACGTACAACTAACACAACAACAAGACAGAAAAGGAAAAGCATATGCACGATCGGCGCCTCGCCGCCCGCGCGGGTGAACTTAAGCCCTCCGCCGTCCGCGAACTTCTCAAACACAGTAAACTGCCCGGCGTTATTTCGCTTGGCGGCGGTATTCCGGCTCCGGAACTGTTTGATACCGAAGGTCTCAACCTCGCGGTGCAAAAGGTGATGAGTGAACGTTTTAATGATGCGTTCCAGTACGGCCTTACCGAAGGATATCCGCCGCTGCGCCAGGCGGTGAGCGAAATCTGCCAGTCGCGCGGCGTGGCCTGCTCGGCAAGCCAGGTGTATATCACCTCCGGTTCGCAGCAATCGCTGGATATCGTTGCCCGCACGCTGCTCGATCCGGGCGATGCGGTCGTCGTTGAACGTCCGACCTACCTTGCCGCGCTGCAGGTATTCCAGCTGGCGCAGGCGAATATCCTGAGCGTCGATACCGACGATAACGGCATGCTGGTTGAACAACTGGCCGATCTGCTGGAGACGACTAAGGTTAAAGCGGTCTATCTGGTGCCGACGTTTGGCAACCCTGGCGGTAAAACCCTCAGCGACGATCGTCGCCAGCGGCTGGTGGCGTTAGCGAAGCAACATGATTTTGTGATTATCGAAGACGATCCCTACGGCGAAATCAGCTTCACCGATAAAGTGCGGCGTCCGCTGTATCAACATGCGATCGAACAAGGCTGTGAAGATCGGGTGGTGTACACCTCCACGTTCTCCAAGATCCTCGCACCGGGAATGCGTATTGGCTGGATCGTGATGCCGGAATGGCTGGCGCACCAGGCGGTGATCGTGAAGCAGGCGGCGGATCTGCATACCAATATGCTCTCTCAGGTTATCACCGCTGAGTATCTGGGAATGAATCGCCTGAACAATCAGATCGCCCTGATCCGCGAAGACTACCGCAAGAAGTGCGTGGCGCTGGCCGAGGCACTGGAAAGCCGTCTTGGCGAGCATCTTGAGTTTAGCCGCCCGGAAGGGGGAATGTTCCTGTGGGCCCGCTTCCGCTATCCGTTCGATACCATGGCGTGGTTGAATAAGACGCTGGAAAACGGCGTGGTTTACGTACCTGGTGAAGCGTTCTACAACGATAATCCGGATACCCGCACGCTGCGTCTTTCCTATTCGACGGTTTCTGAAGCCGGTCTGCTGACCGCCGTCGAACGTCTGGCTAAATCGCTGTAATCTTTTGTCTCCGCACCGATGACCGGTGCGGAGAGCTTTAAATCGGGGGAGGGATTACTCCTGCTCGGCGATGCGATCGTCAAGCCAGATGAGCATCAGAGAAGAGAGAAAAGCGACAGCAATAGTGCCAATAAACAACAACATAAAAATTTCCTCAGGGGTTTTATTATTTTTCTAATGTAACCGGTGAGTGGCTATTTTTGTTTGCAATGGTGATTTTGGTGTCATGCTGCGCTGTTGCAAGGGTGAAAAAATCATCAGCGTCAACATCGAAGTTCAGTACTATTTCCCGGTACTTTCTGGCATTAACAAGTTCTTTAGCTTCTTTCATACTACTGGCGATAATAGTAGGCATCAGTTTCATCTCAGTTTGAAAACTAGCAGCAAAATAAAAGCTTGTTCGTATCAGATCAACATTTTTTTGCTACTTTACACATCACCAGAAAGCCTGTCTTTGCGCAATCGTAACCAGAGTGGGAGCGTATGCAGAAGCGGAGGCCAGATGCCACCGCTCACCGTCTTAAAGCTGATACTGCCAGGAGAACAGGAAGCGCTTTTCGGCTTCATTGAGATAGGTGTTGTTATCCTGCACGTAGGTCATAAATTTCACCGAGTTGTGCTCGGTCAGGTTATATCCCACGCCGACCCCGGCGAAATAACCTTTATAGTTATCGCCATCGTCGTTTTTCGAGCCATACGCTCCCCCGGCGAAACCTAACAGGCGCAGATCGGCGCTCAGTGGTTTCAGGACAAATGCGCCGAGATAGCCGCTGCTGCCGGAGATATTCGTCGATTCAAAACCGTTCTCCGGCGACGGCATGCCGTTAAAACCCGGCTGCGAACAGGCGCTATGTTGATCCTTATTACAGGCCATGTGGTCGCCGGTATTATAGGTATAACCGGCCATCGGGAATATTTGAAAGCCTGCTGGTTCAAAGCCAAAATAACTGAGCGGCAGGAACGTGCCGATAGAATAGTTGGTTTGTGAGGAGTCATCGGGATAAACATTTTTCCCAAAGTTAAAGTTAAAAATACCAATGGGAAATAGCCATGAACCGCCGACGCGCCATTCCGTGGCGTCGCTATTAATACGCACATTGAGTTTCCGCGCTTCGTCGAAGGCCAGCGAGCCGGAAAATGCGAGATTGCTGTCGTTCAGATCGTAGTTATCTGACCACGTCACGCCGAATTTGGTGGTCACTTTAGTCGGGTCATCCGCCGATTTCTCGGCGTTGGCTTTAACTTCCCCCGTCTTGGCAAAGAGCGCGCCTGGCAGCAGACCGATACACAGTGCGCATACCGGGAGATATTTAATAAGCATAAAAATTCACAATTAAAAAAATCAAATACAACAAACTACTGTACACGACGATATTCATCGCTAATATCACCGATATATTTAATTTTGCATTTGCCTGTAAGGCGTTTTAATTATTTACGCTATACCCGTCATACTTCAAGTTGCATGTGCGTTGGCAATAACTCGGCCCATCCTTGGGCCTCGCCCTTACGGGCGCTGTAAACAGCGTTCAAATTCGTTCCTGACGAATTTGTCCTCGCTCACCCCAGTCACTTACTGGAGTAAGCTCCTGGGGATTCCCTGCGTCGCCGCCTTCCTGCAACTCGAATTATTTAGGGTATATAAAAAATTAACCCGCACGCGGCGGGTTAATAATGTAAAGATATTAAATAATGCTTATAGCAGCCCAATCTCTTTCGCGGTGCGGTCAACGGCGCGCTTGGTTTTTTCAACCAGTTCATCGAGTTCGCTATGTCCGGCAATCAGCGCCGGTGCCATGATCATGCGCCCCAGCGTCGAGCGAATAATCACCCCTTCTTCAAAGCCGATGGTGCGACAGCGCCAGGCCAGTTCGTTCTCGTTGGCAAAGCGTTTGCGAGTGGCTTTATCTTCGGCAAACTGCAGGGCGGCCACCAGCCCGGCTCCCTGCACCTCGCCAATGAGCGGATGATTTTCAAACACTTCGCGCAGCGTTTTTTGCAGATAGGGGCCGCTATCGGTACGAACTCGGGTAACGTGGTTTTCATCGCGTAAGGCTTTCAGGTTGGCAATCGCCACCGCGGCCGCCACCGGGTGGCCGGAATAGGTCAGGCCGTGTGGGAAAACGCCGCCTTTTTCCACCAGCACGTCGGCCATGCGTTTGCTCAGTACCAGCCCGCCCATTGGTACGTAACCGGAGGTTAGCCCCTTGGCAATCGACAGCGTATCCGGTTCAAAACCAAAGTACTGATGCGCAAACCACTCGCCGGTACGGCCAAAGCCGCCAATCACCTCATCGGCGCACAGCAGCACGTCATATTGCCGGCAGATACGTTGGATCTCCGGCCAGTAGCTTTCCGGCGGGAAGATCATCCCACCCGCGCCCTGGAACGGCTCGGCGATAAAACCGGCGACGTTTTCCGCGCCCAGCTCAAGGATCTTCTCTTCCAGCTGGCGGGCGCAGCGCAGGCCGAACTCCTGTGGGGTCAGGTTGCCGCCGTGCATAAACCAGTAGGGTTCGTCGATGTGGGCAACGTCCGGGATCACGCCGCCCATTTCATGCATGAACTTCATGCCGCCGAGCCCGCTTGCCGCCAGCGTGGAGCCGTGATAGCCGTTCCAGCGGCCAATCATCACCTTTTTCTCCGGCTTACCGAGGATCTGCCAGTAGCGACGAACGGTGCGAATCAGCACTTCATTCGATTCCGAGCCGGAGTTGGTGTAGATAGCGTGGCTGTAGTGTGGCGGCAGCAGGCTGAACAGCAGCTCGGAAAGCTCAATCACCGCCGGGTGGGTCGTGTGGAAGAACATATTGTAATAGGGCAGTTTGGCAAACTGCGCCGCGGCGGCGTCCGCCAGATCCTGGCGGCTGTAGCCCAGCTGGGTACACCACAGGCCGGACATTCCATCGAGGTATTTATTCCCGTCGTTGTCCCACAGGTAAAGTCCTTCGCCGCGTACCATGACGCGCGCCCCTTCGGCGTTCAGCGCTTTTTGATCCAGGAAGGCGTGAATATGGTGAGCCGCATCTGAATGTTGGTAATCGGACGTCGAACGGTTCTGATTGCTTGGATTAGTCATTTCGTCTCTCCTGTCTGCTGAAACTGAAACCAGGTGGTTTTGAGGCTGGTGAATTTATCAAAGGCATGTAGAGACAGATCGCGGCCAAAGCCCGACTGCTTGTTGCCGCCAAAGGGAACGGTGACGTCCAGCGCATCGACGGTATTTACCGAGATTGTTCCGGCGGTCAGCTGCGCGGCGACGCGATGGGCGCGGTGCAGATTGTCGGTCCATAGCGAGGCGGCCAGCGCATAGATATGGTTATTCGCCAGATGAACCGCCTCCTGCTCGCTATCGAAGGCGCAAACCGCCAGCACCGGGCCGAAGATCTCCTCTTTCCACAGCGCCATCTCTTCGTTCACGTTGGTCAGCAGCGTTGGCTGAACGTAGTTGGCGACGCCGTCTATTTCCACCGTACGACCGCCGGTAAGCAGCGTTGCGCCCTCGTCTTGCGCGCGGCGGATAGCCGCCATCACTTTTTCGGCATGCGCGGCGCTGACCATCGCTCCCATGCGGGTTTGCGGCTCGAGCGGATGCGCCGGAGCCCAGGCCTGCATTCTTTCCTGTAGTTTGGCAATGAAGGCCGCGTAAATCGGGCGCTCAACCAGCAGGCGAGAGTTGGCAGAGCAGACTTCGCCCTGATTAAAACAAATACCGAAAGCTGCTTTTTCAGCGGCCAGGTCGAGATCCTGGCAGTCGGCGAAGATGATATTGGCGCTCTTGCCGCCGCACTCCAGCCATACTTGTTTCAGATTGGACTGGGCCGAATAGGCCATAAAGGCTTTGCCGACGGCGGTTGAGCCGGTGAAGGCGATGACATCGATATCGTGATGCAGTCCCAGCGCGCTCCCGGTTTCGGTTCCCAGCCCGGTCACCACGTTAAGCACGCCTGGCGGAATACCGGCCTCCAGCGCCAGTTCGCCCAGACGCAGGGCGCTAAACGGCGAGTTTTCCGAGGGCTTGAGGATTACGCTATTGCCGGCGGCCAGCGCCGGACCCAACTTCCAGGAGGCGAGGTCGAGCGGGAAATTCCACGGCACGATGGCAGCAACCACGCCGATGGGCTGGCGGGTAATGGTCGCCAGCGCACCGGGCCTGGCGGGAGCCACCTCATCGTAGAGTTTATCTACGCTTTCTGCATACCAACTGAGGATGTGCGCGGCGCCGGGTACATCAATGTTCAGCGCATCGTTGACCGGTTTCCCCATGCTGACGCTCTCCAGCAGCGCCAGCTCTTCGCGATGTTGAAGGATCAGCGCCGAGAGGCGCAGCAGCGCGCGTTTACGCTCCTGCGGCGCCAGCCCCGACCAGACGCCGGAAGTAAACGCGCGGCGCGCGGAGGCGACGGCAATATCGATATCTTCCGCCTGCAGCGAGGTGACTTCCGCCAGCAGCGTATTGCTGGCTGGATTAATGGCGGGGCAGACTTTACGGCTTTTCGCGACGTACGGTTGACCATCGATAATGGCGTGGCTGATAAAGCGCTGCTCCTGCAGCCTGCGCTGCCAAAAGTTTCTATCAGACATGAACCTTCTCCTTCGCATGTTGCGTAATTGTTATTTATTTGTTTCTTTGAGTTCATGATGCAGGAGGCCAATGCGGCGAGAAAGGACTAAAAATTGAGGCTACCTCTATAAAAATCGTTGTTAGTCAGGATTGGCGATTTTCTGTGATCGAGGACGGGAGGTCGTGCGTTGTGATGGCGTTCAAAAATCGGGGAGGTGCAATTTTTCAATAAGCTGTAATGCAAAGAGTTTTTATTTGCGGTCCGTTTTCTATAACGAAGGGGCCCGGTGGATTTTGACAATATTAAATATTCTCAAATAAAAATATTGAGAACATAAATACTAATTAAGGCAAAATGAATAACGATGAAACGTTCGACCTCACCAGCGCGTTTTAGTGAGCGTAAGCATAATTAATACGTTGTAATATAAGGTAGTTATATGCCTTGTTTTTTCTCATCCTGCTTATACTGGCCGAAGTATTATCCTCCGGCGCTCGCAGTTTTCTCGCCAGGCGTCTGTTAATTTTCTGTAAAAATCTGATCGCTGTCGGATTGTTGATCTTTTTCACGACAGAGGGTTGCAGGCCAGGGTGTTCATCGTTTAAAGCTAACCAGCCTGCCTCCTTGATGATAAAAAATAAGGTATCACATGCCCCATTTCACCCTGAAACAGCTCAAATACTTTGTTGCCGTCGTCGAGGCGGAAAGTATTGCTGAAGCCTCACGCCAGCTGCATATCGCGCAGCCGTCGATTTCCATCGCCGTGAAGACGCTGGAAGATATGTTTGAACAGCAGTTTTTTATTCGCCACCACGCCCAGGGGGTGTCAATGACCCCGAGCGGACAGCGTTTTTATGAAAAAGCCAAAGAACTGCTGCGGCTCTCTTATCAATTCGAGCAAAACTCGAAGGCCGATAATGAGCTGGTCTCCGGGATTATTTCCATCGGCTGTTTCGAGACCGCCGCGCCGCTGTATATGCCATCGTTGATGGCCGGGTTTAAGAAAATTTATCCGGAAATCACCATTAAAATTTACGACGGCGAGCAGCACGAGATTGCTCACGGCCTGCACCGCGGGCGTTTTGATTTGGCTTTTCTCTATGACCTCGAACTGGATACCTCGATTTATACCGAGAGCCTCAACGCGCCGCAGAAGCCCTATGCGTTGTTACCGGCGGACCATCCGCTGGCCCAGCGGCACGCCGTGCGGCTGTCGGAGCTGAGCAATCTGCCAATGATCCTGTTGGATGTTGTGCCGAGCAAAAACTACTTCATCAGCATTTTCAAAGATAAGGGCTACAACCCGCAGGTGGCCTACAGTTCGCCGTCGATTGAGATGGTGCGCTGCATGGTCGGCCAAGGGCTGGGCTTCTCGGTGCTGGTAACGCGTCCGGTGAATGACATGACCTATGACGGCCAGCAGGTTCGCTGTGTGGAAATTCAGGATGAGATGGCGAATTCGGCGCTGGTAATGGCGCACCTGCGCAGTAGTGAACCGACTAAACCCACCAAACTGTTTATGGAATATTGCCGCAATGCGGTGTTGAGCCCGCCGCAGCAAGAAGTGAAAGTCGCCTGAATGAGTAAATTTACCCGCGATTAGCGCGGGTAAACATATTCATGCGGTATTTTCTGCATTTTATTGCCTATAAAAAAACGAGGCTCTGACGATATTTTCATGAGCCTCGAAAGTCATGGTTATTTTTCCTTTCAAAATCTCGTGCCTGAAAAATAAATACTGCGTATTCGCGTGGCGGAAATGGCCTGGCGGCGGGGCGAATCCGCTGCATCATTATTTTATTCTCAGGTACTAAATTTATAATAATTTACCTGTGCATAACGGTTTATTAACCTCGGTCATGAGCAGAACATCACCGAAGGACATATTTATGACCGTAGAAAAAATACAAATCGAGACGCTGGTTGTTGGCGGGGGGCAGGCCGGTATCGCTATGAGCGAGCACCTGAGCAAACAGGGTATTTCGCATCTGGTCGTGGAAAAGAATCGCATTGCCGAAGCCTGGCGTACCGGCCGCTGGGATTCGCTGGTGGCGAACGGCCCGGCGTGGCATGACCGTTTTCCGGGCATGGAGTTTAAAGGCGGCGACCCCGATGCCTTTATTGCCAAGGATGATGTTGCGCAATACTTTGTCGATTATGTGCGCGAGTTTAATCTCCCGGTGCGCACCGGCGTGGAAGTCAAAAGTGCGGTGCGTAACCACGGTCGTCCGGGGTTTACCATTGAAACCACCGACGGCGTGATTGAAGCGCTGAATATTGTCGCGGCGACCGGGCCGTTTCAGAAGCCGGTTATTCCGCCGATCGCCCCGCGCGACAGCGCCATCCATCAAATTCATTCGGCGAAATATTACAACCCGCAACAACTGCCGGAAGGCGCGGTGCTGGTGGTGGGCGCGGGCTCGTCCGGCGTGCAAATCGCCGATGAACTGCAGCGCGCGGGTCGCAAGGTTTATCTGTCGGTCGGCGCCCATGACCGCCCGCCGCGCGCCTATCGTAACCGGGATTTCTGCTGGTGGCTGGGGGTATTAGGCCTGTGGGATGCGCCGGCCAGCGAACCCGGTAAAGAGCACGTTACCATCGCGGTTAGCGGCGCGCACGGCGGCCACACGGTTGATTTCCGTGAGCTGGCGCATCGCGGTATCACGCTGGTTGGTCTCACCGAATCCTTCGCCGGGGGCACCGTCTCCTTTAAAAATAATCTCGTCGAAAACATTCGCCTCGGCGATGAAAACTACCTGGCGCTGCTGGATGCCGCCGATGCTTACATCGCCGCCAATGGCCTGGATTTACCGGAAGAGCCCGCCGCACGGCAATTCTTAGCGGACCCGGACTGCATGACGTCGCCGATCCTGTCGCTCGATCTGGCGCAGGCGGGGATTAACACCATTATCTGGGCCACCGGCTATGCGGTGGACTACAGTTGGCTCAACGTCAACGCTTTCAACGAACAGGGCCGTCCTCAGCATCAGCGCGGCGTCTCCAGCGAACCGGGAGTCTACTTCCTCGGCCTGCCGTGGTTATCGCGCCGGGGATCAACCTTTATCTGGGGCGTCTGGCACGACGCGAAGCATATCGCCGACCATATCGCTACCCGCCGTAAATATAGCCAGTACAAAGACGCCAGCCAGCGTTAATCATGACTTACTGAACAGGATAACCATTATGCCGACCCATACTCGTATTCGGATGTTCAATACCAAAGAGACTTACCCTAATCAGACGCTGGACAATGATTTATGTCAGGCGGTGCGCGCCGGTAATACCGTCTACGTTCGCGGCCAGGTAGGGACGGATTTTGCCGGCAATCTGGTGGGCCTTGGCGACCCTAGAGCGCAGGCGGAACAGGCGATGAAAAACGTCAAACAGCTACTGGAAGAGGCGGGTAGCGATCTGTCGCATATCGTCAAAACCACCACCTATATTATCGATCCGCGCTATCGCGAACCGGTCTATCAGGAGGTAGGAAAATGGCTAAAAGGCGTGTTCCCGATCTCCACCGGGCTGGTGATTTCCGCGCTGGCGCAGCCGCAGTGGCTAATGGAAATCGATGTTATCGCCGTCATCCCTGATGACGCGGCGAAATAAGGAGGCAGAATGACATTTTCGATTGCCGCGCGCTGCCCGGAAAGCGGGCAGTTTGGTATCGCGATCAGCTCTTCAAGCATTGCCGTCGGCGCCCGCTGCCCGTGGCTGCAGGCGGGGGTAGGGGCGGTATCGAGTCAAAATATTACTTTACCGGCGCTGGGGCAACTCACTCTGGCGCAGATGGAGCAGGGGCTGACGGCGGAGAAAGCGATGCGCCGGGCGCTGGCGGAAGATGATTTTAGCCGCTATCGGCAGATTATCGCCATCGACGCCAGCGGCCAGACCGCGTGGTTCAGCGGCGATAAAACGCTGGGGACCTGGCATGTTGTGCAGGGCGATAACTGTATCGCCGGCGGTAATATGCTGGCATCTGAAGCGGTGATTGCCGCGATGGCGGCAACGTTTTCGCAAACCGAAGGCGAGCTGGCGACGCGACTGGTTGCCGCGCTGCAGGCCGGTGTAGCAGAGGGCGGCGAGGCCGGGCCGGTCCATTCGGCGGCGGTAAAGGTGGTGGATGATTACTCCTGGCCGCTGGTGGATCTGCGTGTTGACTGGAGTGAAACGGACCCGATTGGCGAGCTGGCGGCGTTGTGGCAGGCCTATGAACCGCAAATGCAGGCTTACGTGACGCGCGCTCTCGATCCGCGGGAGGCTCCCAGTTACGGAGTACCCGGCGATGAATAGTCGATTACAGGATATTCTGGCGCGGCTGCTGGCGTTTGACACCACCAGCCGCGAATCGAACCTGGCGATGATCGACGATATTGCCGATTATCTCCACGGCTTCGCAATCGAAACGCAGCGCTTTTATGATGCGGAAGGGAGAAAAGCTAATCTCTATGCACGACTGGGCCCTGCGGGGCCCGGCGGCGTTATGCTGTCCGGCCACACCGACGTGGTGCCGGTTGACGGCCAGTCATGGACGGTTCCCCCTTTTGCCCTCACGCAACGCGATGGCCGCTGCTACGGCCGCGGTAGCGCCGATATGAAAGGCTTCCTCGCCTGTGTACTGGCCGCCATTCCTGATTTTCTCGCCCAACCGCTACGCATGCCGCTGCACTTGGCTTTTTCCTACGATGAAGAGGTGGGATGTCTTGGCGTACGCAGCCTGGTCGCCCATCTGCAGGCGTCGACAGAGAAACCGGCGATGTGCATTATCGGCGAGCCGACGGAGATGCGCCCGGTCTATGGTCACAAGGGGAAGCTGGCGATGCGCTGCGATGTTCACGGCCACGCTTGCCACTCCGCTTATGCGCCTGATGGCGTGAATGCGATTGCCTGGGCGGCAAAGCTGATTGGCCGCCTGGACGAGCTGGGCGAGCAGCTTGCGCTTCGCAAGGATTCGCGTTTTGATCCGCCTTTCAGCACCCTGCAGGTGGGGGTGATTAAGGGCGGCGCGGCGTTGAATATTGTACCGCAGCACTGTCAGTTCGATTTTGAAATTCGCCATTTACCGGATGTGTCGGTCGAGGATGCGCTGGTCTCGCTGCAGGCGTATGCCGAAGGCGAGTTGTTGCCAAAAATGCGCGCGACGGCGGCGGGATCGGCTATTACCTTTCAACCGCTCAGCCAGTATCCCGGCCTGCTGAGCGACCCGCAGTCGGCGTTCGCCGGCTGGCTGGCGCAGTGGGCCGAATGCGAGGATTTTTCAACGGTTGCTTTTGGCACCGAAGGCGGATTGTTTGATGAGGCCGGCGTGGCCACGCTTGTTTGTGGTCCGGGGAGCATGGAGCAGGGGCATAAGGCGGATGAATTTGTTAGCGAGGCGCAGTTGGAAAAGTGCGCGCAGATGTTGAAAAACCTCTGCCGCTGGATGTCAGCTTAAACGCCGGCGCGCCGCAAAGGCGGCGCGCCTTCTTGTGGGCTTTAAATCTTCTCTTTAGCAAAAGCCATGCTTTTAACACTCTTCGCTTTCGAGAAATAATAATAGACCGGTGAGACCACCAATAAACCTATAATCCAGGAGAGATCTGCGCCGCCGAAGGAGAGGGCGATTGGCCCGGTATAAATTGAGGTCGACATAAACGGTACTTCGACCAGAATACCGAGGATATAGCAGGATATCGCCGTTGCATTAAAGTAGCCGTAAATACCGCCATCGCGTTTAAAGAACGACTCAACGTGATATTCGCCGTGGGCCACTAAATAATAATCGACCAGATTAATTGCCGTCCACGGCACCAGCACATACAGCAGCACGGTAATAAAGTTAGTGTAGATTAACAGGAAATTTTCCTGGCCATAGATGGCGAGGAATATCTCCAGCAGCATGGTCAAAATAGCGGTGATAATGCGTGCCCGCGCCATCGGCGACCAGCCGTCGATAAAGGTCTGGCCGAGCGTCAGGGTACAGAGTACGCCGCAGTACAGCATCATCGAGTTGGTGGCGGCGATCCCCAGCGCCAGCACGATAATCACTATCGCCCCCATGCTGCCGGTCAGATCCATAATCCCTTGAATAATATCGTCATTACCGATACAAATCGCCACCAGTACCCCGAGCACCATCGGCAAATAGGAGCCGAGAATGCAGCCAAAATAGCTGGCGTAAAAGACGCTTTTATCGTTGGTGCTGTAGGGCATATAGCGGGAATAGTCAGAGACATACGGCGCATAGGCCAGCTGCCAGAGCGCGGCGATAGAGACGGCGCCGAGGAAACCGACGATGTTGAAGCCGCCGCGGTCGACAAAGTCGCCCGGCAGGCCGTGGATGAAGACTATCCACACGAAGGTTGCCGCCAGTACGATGCCGGAAATCCACGACATGATCCGCGCGTAGGAGTGGATGATCTTATAGCCAAAGATGGTGGCGAACAGGCTTAGCGCGCCGACCACGATAATCCCGATGTCCGAGTTCATCGGCTGATAAATCGCGTGCATCGACTGCCCGCCGAGCACCAGACTGGAGGCGGTAAAGCCGATATACATCAGTACGACGATGGAGACCACCAGTACCGAACCATAGGAGCCAAATTGCCCCTTGGTCTGGACCATTTGCGGCACCCCGAGTTTTGGCCCCTGCGCCGAATGCAGCGCCATAAAGAGCCCGCCGACCAGGCTGCCGATAAATAGCGCAATCACTGACCATAAAAAGGAAAGGTGGAAAATCGTCACCGACATCGCGCCGGTGATGACCGTTAACAGCATAATGTTGGAGCCAAACCAAATGGTAAAAAGATCGCCTGGTTTGCCGTGGCGCATATTTAAGGGGATAGGTCTGATGGTATTACTTTCAAGATTCTCGACATTAACAGATTGATGTTTTGTCATGGTGCTCTCTCATTATTTTGGTCTTCATCAGCGTAAGAGTGATATTTCAATGAGGAGTACAGCTAATCTACTCATCACAACATTTCATTCACCATTTTTACAACTCCGTATCATTTGCGAAATGACAAAAAATATCGGTGCTGGATATAAAAAAAATGCTTTACCCGGCGCTGGAAAAACGCTGCATTTGTGCGTTTAGTTTTTTTTAGAGTTTTATGCTTCGTGCTTAATTTTTTACTGGCAAACCCGCTGATGGTTTTTTATCGGGCAGATAAAACTCTGCCATATTGCGAGGGGATTAGAATGATGAACCGTAGAGAGAAATAACAATTCCCTGTTTTTATTGCGGTCTAATGAGATAGATGTTTGACCCCATAAAATAATGGGGAAATAAAATAATTAGCTGATACATCATGACATTAGAATTGTCGTATTGAGTAACCTAAAGTCGCACAGATAATGTGGATAAGGGCGTTATGCGAGGCGCTTCACAATAACCAACAGATAATCAATATAAGGGCAGGAATGCGACATCCTGCCCGAAAATAATTAATAACCGACTTTATAAACCCGCCCGCTTTGGATCCCTTCGACGCTGCGGCGGTAGGCCTGCGCCACCGCTGCGGCCGGTACGCTGGCGAAACCGGGGAAAAAGCCGTCATAGGCTTCGACGGATTCACTGAGCACGGTGGGGCTTATCAGGTTAATGCGGATCCCGCGCGGTAATTCACAGGCGGCGGCGCGAACGAAGCCGGCCAGTCCGGCGTTAACGGTGGTGGCATTCACCCCTTGAGCGATGGGTTCATCGGCGACGATGCCGCTGATAAGGGTGATGGAACCGCCATCGTTAAGATAATGCTGGCCGGTGAGGGCGAGGCGAATCTGCCCCAGCAGTTTATCCTGCAGCCCTTGGTCAAAATCACGGTCGGTCATCGTGCTTAGCGGGCCAAAGTACAAACTACCGGTTGCTGAGACGATGGCATCGACCGGGCCAATTTTCTCGAACAGCGCCTGCACGCTGTGCTGCGAGGTGATATCAACCTGCTCGTCGCCGTGGGTCCGGCCAACGCGGATAACCTCATGCTGGCGGCTCAGTTCTTCCGCAACCGCGCGGCCAACGGTACCGCTGGCGCCAATAACGATAATTTTCATCGCAAACTCCTCAGTGAAGTGAGCCTCTATTCTTTAATTAATCGATTGTCGGATAAACTGGCTAAAAGTTAGATGATTACTAACCAGGAGTTTGTAATATGGACAAACTGCGTGGAATGGAGACATTTGTCGCGGTGGTGGAGTGCGGTAGCTTCACCGGCGCGGCGACTCGCCTTGAGATGTCGGCGGTGATGGTCGGCAAATATATCGCCTTACTTGAGGGCCAGCTCGGTACCCGCCTGCTGGAGCGAAATACCCGTCGGCAAAGCCTGACCGATGCCGGGCGAGTCTATTTTGACGAGGCCCGACGGGCACTAGAGCAGGTGGCGAATGCCGAGCGTTCGGTTGAAAGGTTACGGCTGGCCCCTGCCGGTACGCTACGGGTGAGCGCGCCGGTTTCTTTCGGCGCCAGCATTATCGCGCCGCTGACCGCCTCCTTTCTGCAGGCCTGGCCGGAGGTACGCGTCGAGCTTGATTTGACGAACCGCATGGTGGACCTGGTAGATGAGGGAATCGATCTGGCGATTCGCATCGGCGACATCCAGCGTACCGATCTGGTGGCGAAATATCTCGCTCCCTATCGTATGGCGATCTGCGCGGCGCCGGATTATCTGGCGCGCCACGGCACCCCGCAAACCCCCGCTGATTTAGCCGGGCATCAGTGTCTTTCGCATACGGTGTGGACCGCGCGCAACGAGTGGCGGCTGCCGGGCGCTGCGGAAGAGGTGCGCTGGAAGCGCGACGCGGTGCTGCGCTGCAACGATGGCTACGCGCTGCGTATGGCGGCGGTGGCCGGCGCCGGGCTGTTATTGCAGCCGGAAGTGCTGCTGGCGGAAGACTTAGCCAATGGCCGACTGGTGCGTATTTTGCAAAATTACACCCCGGAACCGAGGCCGATACACCTGCTGTGGCGCCAGGATCTGCGCCCGTTACCGAAACTTACCCGCTTCGTCGAACATTTGTTAAAGGAAGTGAACGGTATTTATAAGCTATGATTATCGTGTCTGATGAAAGCATTCATCGTGAAACAGTAATGGAGGTATGGATAGATGGGATTATTAAGTTTTGTGAAAGAAGCGGGCGAGAAGATCTGGGATGCCGTCTCCGGCTCCAGCAAGGAAGATCAGGCTGACAAGCTGAAAAAACATATTGATAGTCTTAACCTGCCTGGTGCCGAAAAGGTCAATATTGCCGTAGCGGACGATGGTACCGCGACGGTAACGGGCGACGTCGGTTCACAGGAAGATAAGGAAAAAATTCTGGTCGCGGTAGGTAACGTAACCGGGATTGGCCAGGTCAACGATAGCGTTACTGTGACGCAGAGCGGAGCGGAAAGTCGTTACTATACGGTTAAATCCGGTGATACCCTCAGCGCCATCTCGAAAGCGATGTATGGCTCCGCCAATGACTATCAGCGTATTTTTGAAGCCAATAAACCGATGCTGAAGCATCCCGATAAGATCTATCCGGGGCAGGTACTGATTATCCCGGCGAAGTAAGCCGTGAATCAGGGATCAATAGCAACGTTTTGATGGAGACTGTAATGGGATTATTAGATCAAATCGGCGGCGTGCTTGGCGGGCAGGCTGGCAAAGCTGAACAACTTCAGGCGATCATGACCTGGATTGAACAGCAGGGCGGTATCCAGGGAATCCTGGAAAAATTCCGCAACGGCGGCTTAGGTGAAATCGTCGAGTCCTGGCTTAGTCAGCAGAGTAATATGTCGGTGAACAGCGATCAGATTACCTCGGTGTTCGGCTCGCCTGCGCTGCAGGATCTCGGCGCCAAACTGGGCGTTGATTCGCAAACTGCCTCATCGCTGATTGCGGAATACCTGCCAAAAATCGTCGATGGCCTGTCGCCGCAGGGCGAAGCGCCGGCCCAGGGCGACCTGGTCTCCGCAGGGCTTAATCTACTGAAAGGTAAGTTATTTAGTTAAACGCTTGCCGTTTGAGTTTTAACTTATCACATAATACGGGCCTGAATAACGGCCCGTATTTTATTATCCGCGGTAAATTCACCGCCTCGCGATTATTTATTCTGTATTACTAATTGACAACTTACCGCTGCGTTGAAAATATCATTATTTAATCTTACCGGAACGGTTATGATAAATTTTTATGATATTTATCGGCGTCCTGCCGGGCTAATTAGTTTTTTTATTTTCTGTAGCCATAAACAAAGTAATTTACCCTTTCGCAAAATAATGCGCATTATCTCCAAAACATAAAAACACCTGCACATCACAACCATTATTAATGGTTTCTGACTTTGGAGAATGCTATGCCGACCAAAGAATCATCGCCGCCGCTTATTGAGAAGCACACTATTGGCTATATTCCGCCAGAAGATCGCCACGGTAAAACCCGCGATCTCTTTACCCTGTGGTTTGGCGGCAACATCGCGCCGCTGCCGATCGTTACAGGCGCCCTGGGGGTACAGATCTTTCATCTGAATCTGCTGTGGGGGATCGCTGCGATTTTAGTCGGCCATCTGGTTGGCGGGGCGCTGATGGCGCTGCACTCGGCGCAGGGGCCGCAGATGGGGATCCCGCAGATGATCCAGAGCCGCGCGCAGTTTGGATCTTTTGGTTCGCTGCTGGTGGTGGCGATCGCCGGGGTGATGTACGTCGGTTTCTTTGCCTCGAACATCGTGCTGGCCGGGCAGTCGCTGCACGGTATCGCCCCTGCCGTCCCACTGCCGGTGGGGATCGTGATCGGCGCGGTGGGATCCTGCGTGATTGGCATTATCGGCTACCGATGTATTCACATTCTCAACCGAATCGGCACCTGGGTGCTGGGCATCGGCATTATGGTCGGCTTTGGCTACATCTTCACGCATCTGCATACCGCCGATTTCTTAACCCGCGGCGGCTTTTCCTTCTCGGGCTGGCTGGCTACCGTGTCGCTGGCGGCGTTGTGGCAGATCGCCTTCGCCCCGTATGTTTCTGATTATTCGCGATACCTGCCGGCGGATGTGCCCGTCGCCGCGACGTTCTGGACCACCTACCTTGGCTCGACGCTCGGTTCCAGCCTGTCGTTTATTTTCGGCGCGGTAGCGGTGCTGGCAACGCCGGTGGGGCTGGAAACCATGGATGCGGTAAAGCTGGCGACCGGTGCGATAGGCCCGTTGATGCTGGTGCTGTTCCTGCTGAGCGTCATCAGCCATAACGCGCTTAATCTGTATGGCGCGGTGATGTCGGTGATAACCCTGGTGCAAACCTTTCTGTGGCGCTGGATCCCCGGCAGCCGCAGCCGGGCGCTGCTGTCGGTTATCGTGCTTATTTGCTGCGTGGCGGCGGCGATCTTCGCCTCGGCTGACTTTATCAGCCACTTTATCGATCTGGTCCTGGCCCTGCTGGTGGTGCTGGTGCCGTGGACCGCGATTAACCTGATAGATTTCTACGCCATTCACAAGGGCAACTACGATATTAACTCGATATTTCAGGTGGATGGCGGTATCTATGGCCGTTACAACCCGCACGCGCTGCTGGCCTACGCCATCGGCATCCTGGTGCAGATCCCGTTTATGAATACCCCGCTGTACGTCGGCCCGGTCTCGGCGTGGTTTAACGGCGCCGATCTCTCCTGGCTGGTTGGCCTGCTGGTAACCTCGCCGCTGTACTATTGGCTGGCGAGCCGCGATAGCGCCTGGCGTCGCCGTCAGGTTGGCCTCAAGCAGGCGATGGATTAAGTTATAAAGCGGAGCGCCGCTGGCTGGCCTTACGGTACTGCAGCGGCGTCTGGCGCATCATCTTTTTAAAACAGGTAATGAAGTAGGTCACCTCGCCAAATCCCACCGCTAATGCGATGGCATCAATGCTCTCATCGCTATTACGTAGCAGATCGCAACTGCGTTTTATTCGCCGGGTGAGCAAATATTCATGGATATTGCCGCCGGTCTGCTGACGAAAAACCCGCGAGGTGTAGCTGCGCGAAAGTCCGAGGTCGCAAGCCAGCTGGTCAAGAGAAAACTTGCTGGCATAGTGGGCTTCGATCCAGTTCATAATCCGCGAGGCGACGGTCTGCTGGCGCGGCGGGTAGCGTTGCGGCTGCTCGGGTAGAAACGTCATCAGCTGCATCATCAAAAACGCCACCTCGCAGGCGGTGGTCTGCTCGTTATCCTCCAGACGCTGAAACTGTTCAAGGATCCTTTCGATAAATGCCGCGTGCTCGCTGAGGTCGTAAATTTGCGCCGGCAGATTGCTGGCGGCCAGCGCTGCGAACTGGGCCTGATGGCGCGGGAAAGCGCTGAGCGCGCTCTCAACGACCGACTGCTCAATGTGCATGGTGGTGCGGTGATAAGGATTTTTATCGCTATGATCGACCTGCACTTTGTGCAAACGGAAGGGCGGGAAGATAAATAATCGCCCAGGACGGGCGGTGTAGTGCTGGTTATCCACCACCACGATGCCGTAGCCGCTGGAAATATAAAGCAATTCAACGCATTGATGCCAGTGGTAGTAAAGCACGCTGGTGGTATACATGCGATTAAACGAAATGGCCTGCCGATCGAGCGTAATACGTTCCAGCAGTTGCGCTTCGCCCATTTTGCCTCCAGGACAACAGATTTAAATTTTTACGCCATCATTTGCAATTTATCCTCCGCGCGGTCGACAAAATCCAGCAAAAATGAAATGGCGGTTTAATTTTGTGAGTCCGCTCACTCAGCGCCGGGAATAAAAGCGGTTACTCTTCATCCAGACGTCGCACACGTGGCTTGATAAAAGCCTAATAACAATAACTTACCTCTATCCTCGTGTTATACGGGAGGACCCTGTGCAACCTGAAAACATTCATCTGGATAACCCACTGACAAGCCGGGAAGAGGTGCTACGGCTGGTCAATGAAATGCTGAACGCGGTGGCGCCTTATTTTAAAAACGACGCCAGCCGCATTGATTTAGCGAACTTCACCGCTCACTACGGCCAGCAGGTCGCGAGCATGGAAACCTTTTCCCGCCTGCTGTGGGGCGTGACGCCGCTGTTGGCTGGCGGCAGCGAGCCGCAGCATTTCTCCTTCTATTTACAGGCGATAAAAAACGGCACCAATCCGCAGCATGCCGATTACTGGGGCGAAGTCGCGCCTTACGATCAACGCATTGTCGAGATGGCGGCTTACGGATTATTGCTGGCGCTGGCGGGCGAAACCGTACTGGCGCACTTCACTGCTGCGGAAAAAGAGAACTTATGGCGCTGGTTAAAGCAGTGCGAGACCCAGGATATCCCGGATAATAACTGGCACTTCTTTCCGATTCTGGTGCAGGTTGGCTTTCATTATTGCGGTATGCCGACCAATCCGCAGGCGCGGGAAGATCATTTTGCCGCCATGGAACGTTATTACCTCGGCGATGGCTGGTACTCGGATGGTCCGGGCCGCCCGCGCGACTATTACATCTCGATGGGCTTCCATTTCTATGGCCTGATTTACGCGAAGCTGATGGCCGATGTCGATCCGCGACGTTGTGCGGAACTGCGTCAGCGGGCCGCGCGTTTCTCCGCTGACTTCATCCATTTCTTTGCCGATGACGGCGCGGCGATCCCGTTCGGCCGTAGTCTGACCTATCGCTTTGCTGAAGCGGCGTTCTGGAGCGCGGCGGCCTTCGCCGGGCTGGAAGTCTTTTCGCCGGGGGTGATGAAAGGCATCGTGTTGCGCCACCTGCGCTGGTGGCTGAAACAGCCGATGTTCGATCGCGACGGCGTACTGAGCGTCGGCTACAGCTACCCGAACCTGGCGATGGCGGAAGATTACAACGCGCCGGGTTCACCGTACTGGGGGCTGAAAACCATGCTGGTGCTGGCGTTAGGCGAGGGCGACGCCTTCTGGCAGGCGGCTGAGTTGCCGCTGCCGCCGCTGCCCGCGCAGCACACAATAGCCCATGCGGATCAGGTGCTGGTACATCAGGCCGATCACCTGTGGATGCTGACTTCCGGCCAGTTGGAGCTGAACAACTTCGTTAATACCGAGGCGAAATACTGCAAATTTGCCTACTCCACCCGCTTTGGTTTCACCATTGAGCGGGGGCGCTACGGGTTGAACCATGCCGCTCCCGATTCGATGCTGCTGCTGGCCGAAAAGGATAACTACTGGCGCGGCCGCCGCGAATGCCAGCAGGTGGTCACCGCTGATGGCGTCATTTACAGCCGCTGGCTGCCGTGGCGCGACGTGGTGATTGATAGCTGGCTACTGGCGCTGGGCGACTGGCAGCTGCGCGTCCATCGCATAACTACCCAGCGCGCGCTGGATTGCGCGGAAGGCGGCTTTAGCCTGGCGAATCGTCCGCTGCCGCAGGCGCAAGAGAGTGACGGCGCCTGCTGCTTACGCAACGCCCGCGATATCTCGGCAATTTTCTGTTTACATCCGCACACCCGCCGTGGCGAGACGGTACTGACGCCGCCGAACAGCAATCTGTTGTTCGCCGAACGCGCGGCGGTGCCGGTGCTGCGCGGCGAGCTTGATGCGGGGACGCATTGCCTGGTAAGCGCGGTATGGGCGGGGAATGCCGCCGACTTCGAACCGCAACACTGCCCACAGGCCTTCATTAGCGATGACGCGGTACGCTTCGTGACGGCACGACAAGAAACGACGCTCGTTCTGGCCCCGGAGGCATCGCTATGAGCACATCATCGTCCGTACGCGCCGCGCAGTACAAAATGAGTACCTTTATTTTTCTCTATTTTTTCACCTGGTCATCCAGCTTTGGCCTGTACGCGCTGTGGCTGAGCCAGAAGGTAGGTCTCGATAGCATTACCATCGGCAGCGTGTTCGCCATTAATGGCGTTTTCGCGGTGGTCCTGAAACCGGTGTACGGCTACATCATGGACAAAATCGGCATGAGTAAGTGGCTGCTCTATTTTGTCTGCGCCATTTCCGCGCTGATGGCGCCGTTCTTCGCGCTGGTGTACCAGCCGCTGCTGCAAAGCCACGCGACGCTGGGGATTATCATCGGCGCGCTGTATTTGAGCCTTGGCTGGTACGCCGGGGTGGCGGCTTCCGAATCTTATGCCGACCGCTTTAGCCGTCTGTACGGGCTGGAGTTTGGCCGTATCAGAATGTGGGGTTCGCTGGGCTGGGCGATGGCGGCTTCGGTCTCCGGACTGCTGTTTAACTTCACGCCGCTGGCTAACTTTTTGCTCAGCAGCGGCACCTCGGTACTGATGCTGCTGGTGCTGATTAGCCTCAAAATTGGTGATGAACAGCTGCGCAATAACAACGTCATTTCCGCGAATAAGATCGTCTTTGCCGATGTGTTGATGCTGCTGAAAAATCGCAAATTCTGGATGTTCAGCCTCTACGTCGCCGGAGTGGCGTGGATGATGTTCATCGCCGAGCAGCAGTTCCCGCGCTATTTCGTCTCGTTCTTCGCCACCAAAGAGCAAGGGAACGCCTGGTACGGCTATCTGAGTACCGTCCAGTCGGGGATGGAATTCGTGATGATGATGTTTATCCCGTGGCTGGTGAACCATTATGGCGCCAAGCGCGGCCTGCTGTTCTGCGGCTGCGTGGTGGGGGCGCGGCTGATTGCCTCCGGCCTGACCAATGACCCGATTGTCATCTCCATCATCAAACCGTTTTACGGCGTCGAGATCGCGCTGCTGCTGATTTCGGTCTTCAAATACATCGCCGAACACTTCCATCGTCGGGTTAACGCCACGATGTACCTGCTGGGTTACCAGGCGATGATTTATGTCGGATCGATTGTGGTCGCGCCGCCGGCGGGTTACCTGTACGACAAAATCGGCTTTGAGCATACCTATCTGTTGATGGGCTGCTGCGCCCTGACGTTTACGCTGATTTCCGCTTTTACGCTATCGCGCTGCCAGTCGAAGCGCGATGCCTCACGACCCTTTACTCCGGCTTTAGATACCGCCTCGGTTGAACCGGCCAAACATTAATTCAGGAGTTGTTATGACCAAATCTGTTATCACCGAAGCGCTGCGGCCGATAGAACTGCATCAGGTTGACCGCCTGGCGTTGAGCCAGAAGCTGGAAGACGCGCTGGACCGCGTGACGCGCAAGCTCGACAAAAATATCGTCGCCTTCGGCGATAAGTTCCCCGGCGAAGCCTGTGAAAACGGCATCTGGCCGCGTACCGATAACGTAGAGTGGACCACCAGTTTTTGGCCGGGCCAGCTGTGGCTGGCGTGGGAGATGACCGGCAAAGCGCACTACCGTGAAGCCGCCGAGCGCTATTTACCGTCGTTCGCCCGGCGTATTGAGCAGCGTATCGACACCGCGACCCACGACCTCGGCTTCCTTTATTCGCTCTCCTGCATCAGCGCCTGGCGGCTCACCGGCAATGAAGCCGCTCGCCAGTCGGCGCTGCTGGCTGCCGAGCGCCTGATGGAACGTTTTAACCCGACGGCCAAAATTATCCAGGCGTGGGGCGATTTAAACGATCCGGAGCAGCAGGGGCGAATGATCATCGACTGCAATATGAACCTGCCGCTGCTGTACTGGGCCAGCGAGCAGACCGGCGACCCGCGCTACGCGCAGGCGGCAACGGCCCACGCCGGGCAGGCGGCGAATTATATCGTGCGTGAAGACGCTTCGACTTATCACACCTACTATATGGATGTGCAGACCGGCGAGCCGCGCTTTGGTAACACCCATCAGGGCTACAGCGATACCTCATGCTGGTCGCGCGGCCAGGCGTGGGGCATTTACGGTTTCCTGCTGAGCTATCAGCACACAGGCGATAAGCAGATGGTTGAGCTGTCGCGCAGCCTGGCGCATTACTTCCTCAACCGCCTGCCGGAAGATGATGTCTGCCATTGGGATCTGGCGTTGCTCGGCACCGATGCCGTGCGCGACAGTTCGGCCGCGGCGATTGCCGCCTGCGGCCTGCTGGAGCTGGTCAAGGCGTTGCCAACGCTCGACGCCAACCGCGCGTATTACGAAGAGATGGCGCTGCGCATTGCGCTGTCGCTGACCGACAACTACCTGGCCCACGACGATGACCCTACCGAAGGGTTGCTGCAGCACTCGGTATATCACATGGGCAGCGGCAAGGGCGTCGATCAATGCTGTAGCTGGGGTGACTATTTCTATCTTGAGCTGCTGGCGCGGCTGCGACAGATTTGGTACCCGTACTGGTAACCCTCAAGGAATGGAGAGCGAGATGAAAAGCGTAGCCGTGTTATTAGCCCCCGGATTTGAAGAGGGGGAAGCGATAGTCACTATCGATATCCTGCGCCGTCTGAATATTGCGGTGCAGACAATTGCCTGCGGCGAGAGTCGCGAAGTGGTGAGCTACCACGCTATCCCGATGATAGCGGATAGCACCCTGAAGGCCAGCTTCGATCAAACCTTTGATGCCGTGGTGTTGCCGGGAGGCCCGGAAGGCAGTGTTAATCTGGCGAAAAGCGCGGAGGTCATTGCCTTCGTTCGCCGCCACGATGAAGCGGGTAAATATATCTGCCCGATTTGCTCCGCCGCCGCCCGCGTGCTGGGCGGCAATGGGCTGCTGAAGGGGCGTCGCTATGTCTGTTCCGGCGATCTTTGGCAGCAGGTGAGCGATGGCGTGTACGTGGATGCCGACGTCGTGGAAGACGGCAATCTGCTCAGCGGCCGGGGGTTGGGCAAGGTATTTGATTTTGCTTTCACCCTGGCGGCGCGGTTACAGGGCGATGAAGCGCCGGCGCGCGAACAGGCGGAACATATTTATTATCCGTGGTAGAACAAGATCTGCAGGCTTCCAAAATAATAATGGCGGCCTGCAGATTTTTTTAAATGTAAAAGAGGAAGTTACGATGTGTTCGCTTTTTCCTGGATTTGGTGCCAACATCACTTGATGTCAATTTTAAGTTCAGGGTAAATATTTTTTAATTCACTCACTTCTTTGGCATTTAGAGCGCCGATAAGATCCGGACTAGGCTTCATTGAAGAAAGCATTTCCAGCTCATCAGGGCTGATATCCGCTAGCTCAAATAAAATAAAACCAGTAATAAATCTATTCGCGGAGTCTGATTGATAATATGAGCCATCGATACGAAAGGCCGCTTCATTTCCGCCTCCGGTATCCGATGAGACTTCTTTCAACACTTCAATAAATGCAGTTCCTTTATAGAGGGTGTTTAGATAAGCGAAATTACAATTTGAATGTTTGGTTATATAGTCCCCAGCCGGCTTGTTAAATTTTAATGTTGATGTTTGTAATGATATTACTTGGTTGACTTCAGCATTATAACGGTATGCACTATTATAGTTTACACCACCATCAAATATGCCAGTGAGAACCGCTTTGGCTTTTGCTCCGGATTTTTCAATCGCAGTATAAGAGTCCTTTTTAACTGGTCCTGTGTCGATTTTATTTACCCCAGTTATACCGGTTGGAAATAAAATGAGACTTGTGGCACTCCAGTTCGTTAAGTACTCTTTACCGTTTTTGTCTATGCCTTTACATTGTTTATATAACCTCCCGAGATCATCCTCTATCCTGTTGTTTTTTGATATAAATTGCATTTCATTAAGGTCGGAATGTGCATTGAGATTTTGCGGTGTGTATTGTGTACAACCGGAAAGTATCAAAATCGCATTGATCAAAACAAGACTAGTATTTTTTTTCATTTTTATGTGTGCCACCCTTGCAGGCTGTGTTTAATTTTGAAAAATGAATTCATTTATTTCATAGTGCATAGGATCTTTTGCCGTAAAAGTGTTACCCCAAGTAAATCCGTGTTTTATAAAAATGTTTGACAACGGTGAGCTACTTATTCCATTTCCTTCATCATTAGGATTAATATCGAGCGCAATACCAAAAGCATGATTAGACGGTTTGCTACTATAGATGCCGCTCGTTGGTTTGCGAAGCCTTGCATAATATGGGGCTCCTAACTCTTTTATAATATGAATAAGACCTGCGCTGTGTATCTCTGAAAATGCTAATTTTAACTGTTCATGGCCTTTCACATGAAAAAGAAAAGTACTGCTTACATTTTTAATGTTTTTTAATTCTGGAATAGTAACGTACTGAATATCCTTTTCGTTTAATCCTTTAGTGAAAATTATACGATCGCCAAATACTTTTTCCTCATGGGCTGTTTTATACGTTACCTTGCCAAACAAGGGGTGGTGATAAGTAAATATTGGCATAGCGCGCTCCAGGTGCAAATGATATGAGCAGGTAGATATAATTAAAATAGAGTAAATCCTTTCATTATCCACTAGATTTGGTAGGGTGTTTGAAATATTTGTTTTAAATCTAATGTAAGTGATGTTTTTTTATTTTTTCATCTCGGTTTTCTAATTATGTTAGTCTATTCATCTATTAGTAAGTAGGTATCCAGTTTAATTGATTGATTAATCTTTTTTGTTAAACAATCTATCAAAGGCCTTTTATAGCAATGCCCTGATTTAATAGATGATTTGTGGTTCGTACTGAGAGGGAGAGGTACCAGGTACCTCTCCCTACATCGACTTTAAGTCGATGTGTACCTACCAGCTTCTACTAACCATGCTCGTACCAAACCCCATCACTTTACCAATTCAAGGATTGCCTTAATCTCACTTAAATGATATTAATTATCATTCTCATAATAAAAACATAATAACAATATTAATACCTGGCAAGGATGTGAGCTTAACGAACAACCACTTTAAGTTAGGCATGAATTAGGGAATAGGTATGAGAATTAACAAGATCCTCTGGCCGCTCACCGCGCTAGTGGTAGGGTTGAATAGCCCGCTATCCGCCGCCAAATCTTCCGACGATAGCGATGAAACGCTGGTCGTTGAAGCCACCGCAGAACAAGTACTTAAGCAGCAGCCGGGCGTTTCAATTATTACCAGCGAAGATATTAAAAAGGACCCTCCGGTCAACGACCTCTCCGATATTATTCGCAAAATGCCGGGGGTGAACCTCACCGGCAACAGCGCGTCAGGCACCCGCGGTAATAACCGCCAAATCGATATTCGCGGTATGGGGCCGGAAAACACCTTAATCCTCATTGATGGCGTCCCGGTGACCTCGCGTAACTCCGTACGCTATAGCTGGCGCGGCGAGCGTGATACCCGCGGAGATACTAACTGGGTACCGCCGGAACAGGTTGAACGTATCGAAGTCATTCGCGGCCCGGCGGCGGCGCGCTATGGCTCCGGCGCGGCGGGCGGGGTGGTGAATATCATTACTAAACGCCCAACCAATGACTGGCATGGCTCGCTCTCGTTATACACCAACCAACCGGAAAGCAGCGATGAAGGGGCCACCCGACGCGCCAACTTTAGCCTGAGCGGGCCGCTGGCCGGCGATGCGTTGACGATGCGTTTGTACGGCAACCTGAATAAAACCGATGCCGACAGCTGGGATATTAACTCTTCCGCGGG
Source organism: Klebsiella sp. 141203 (assembly GCF_032601985.1). Lineage (NCBI taxonomy): Bacteria > Pseudomonadati > Pseudomonadota > Gammaproteobacteria > Enterobacterales > Enterobacteriaceae > Klebsiella > Klebsiella sp. 141203. Next base: position 303,067 of record NZ_JAQIRL010000003.1, read on the forward strand.
GACGAAAAACGCCGCCGGCCACGAAGGGGTACGCAACAAAGATATTAACGGCGTCGTTTCCTGGAAAGTGAATCCGCAGCAAATTCTCGATTTTGAAGCCGGATATAGCCGTCAGGGTAATATCTACGCCGGCGATACGCAAAATAGCTCTTCCAGCGCGGTGACCGAAAGCCTGGCGAAATCTGGCGCAGAGACTAACCGCCTGTATCGGCAGAATTACGGTATTACCCATAATGGGGTCTGGGATTGGGGGCAAAGCCGCTTTGGAGTCTATTACGAAAAAACCAATAACACCCGTATGGATGAAGGTTTATCCGGCGGCGGCGAAGGGCGTATTTCGGCGGATGAGAAATTCACCACTAACCGCCTGACCTCCTGGCGCACCAGCGGCGAACTCAATATTCCGCTGGATCTATGGGTCGATCAGACTCTGACCGTTGGCGCGGAGTGGAACCGCGATGAGCTTGACGATCCCTCTTCTACTGGTTTATCGGTGAATGATAATAACATTGGCGGTATTCCCGGTTCAGCGGCGGATCGCAGCAGTAAAAATCATTCACAAATTAGCGCCATCTATTTTGAAGATAATATTGAACCGACGCCCGGAACCAATATTATTCCCGGCCTGCGTTTTGATTATCTTAATGAGTCCGGCGGCAACTTTAGCCCCAGCTTGAACCTGTCGCAGGAATTAGGTGATTACTTCAAAATTAAAGCCGGGATTGCCAGAACCTTTAAAGCGCCAAACCTCTATCAATCCAGCGAAGGCTATCTGCTCTATTCGAAAGGCAACGGTTGCCCTAAAGATATTACTTCAGGCGGCTGCTACCTGATTGGTAACAAAGATCTCGATCCGGAAATCAGCGTGAATAAAGAGATCGGCCTGGAGTTCGCCCTCGACGATTATCATGCCAGCGTGACTTATTTCCGTAACGATTATCAGAATAAGATTGTGGCCGGCGATGATATTATCGGGCAAACCGCTTCCGGCGCTTATATCCTCCAGTGGCAGAACGGCGGTAAAGCGTTAGTGGACGGCATTGAAGCCAGTATGGCGTTCCCGCTGGTGAAGGATCGTCTGAAATGGAATACCAACGCCACTTACATGATTACCTCGGAACAAAAAGATACCGGCAACCCGCTCTCGGTTATTCCGAAATACACCATCAACAACTCCCTGGACTGGACGATTACCCAGGCATTTTCCGCCAGCGTCAACTGGACGCTGTATGGTAGACAAAAACCGCGTACCCATGCGGAGTCGCGCAGCGAAGATACCGGCGGCCTGTCGGGTAAAGAGCTGGGGGCTTATTCGCTGGTTGGTACCAACTTTAATTACGATATTAATAAAAATCTGCGTCTGAACGTGGGGGTCAGCAATATCTTCGATAAACAGATCTATCGTTCATCCGAAGGGGCGAATACCTATAACGAACCCGGTCGGGCCTATTATGCCGGAGTGACGGCGACATTCTGATCGCATCGTCATCAGTATACTGCCCGCAACCGCGCGGGCAGTATCAACGCTGGGTTAAGGACAGCTATGCTGGTTGGACGCTTTTTCGCGGCTCATATCCAGCAGCGCGCTGTGGAATGAGGCGTTAAACATCGGCCCGTGCCCCAGGCCAGGGAAATCCCAAAAGGCGGCATTAACCCCTTTCTCTTTCAGCGTGGCGAGGGTGGCATGTACTTTAGTTAGCACTTCAGCGGCGTGCGTTGCCCGGTTATCACCCGGCGTCGCTGACCCCTCCATAATGGCCAGGCTTTTGGCGCAATATGATGCGGGCTCGACCGCCGTGATTCGGTTCAGCAGGGCAAAGTTGTCCCGGCCAAGCGAAGGACTGGCGCTGTAATATGAATGGAAGAACGAGGACGAAAGCCAGGAGTCGAGCGCGAACAGGCCGCCGTATGAGTGGCCCCACAGGCCGCGGCGCTGTAGGTTGATTTTCAGCCCTTGCTCCGCCTTAGCGGCTATACGCGTTTCCAGTAATTGACGGAAGTCTTCACTGCCGCCGCTTTTGCGGCCAACATATGTTTCATTATTCTTTCTGACTGCCGGCGTATAGTCGTAGGCCCGGCCGTTAAGATCGAATGGCAGGTTGGTCTGATAACCGACCGCGACGATCACCGGCGGCGATTGCGCCGCCAGCTGCTTGAGTAGTTCGTCAGACAGGCGATCCATTACCGCATTACCATCAAGCATATATAGCACGGGATAGCCCGTTGGTGGCGCGGCTTTATTCGGTATGGCCGTCCATACCCGATAGTGGCGAGCGCCGTCGGCGGAATCGAACTGATTGACGCTGAAGTGGTAAAACGCTGAACCCTTATCGGCGATATTGGGCCCCAACGGCTGCATATCCGGTTTTGCTAAGCCTGAAGCGCTATAGCTGAGGGTGAGGCAAGAAAGAACGGCAAAAAGCGCCTTGCGCGGGCGCGTAGAGCGAGACTCGCGGGCATACATCTGATGATTATTCCTTTTCCGCAGGTGAAGTTTTCGTTATTCAGAAAGCACATACAGTTGCCTGAAAGCGCTTGCTGGTCAAGTCAACCCTGCAGTAAGCCGAGCCCATCAAGCAAGGCGCCGCGCCACCAGGCGTAGTCGTGCCCGCCGGTGTAAATGGCGCAATGACTATCAACGCCGGACGCCTGTAGCTGCTGATGAAGCCGCTGGACGTGAGGCACCGTCGAACCTTCCAGTGAGCCCACACACAGGCGGATACGGACAGTACGCGGCGGCGCAGACAACACATGTTCGCTGACCCAAGAAGTATCGGTTGCGCTAAATAAATGGGGGCGACTGCCGCCATCTGGCGTCCACCACATGGAAGGCGAATGGCTGAGCACCAGACCGAAAGTTTCCGGCGCATGGCGGGCGGCCATCAGCGCGCTGACGCCGCCGAGGCTCTGCCCGGCCAGGACGGTGCGTGAGCGATCCGCCCATTTTTGTCGCGGCTGTTCGCGGCGAATGGTCGGCAGGAGATGTTCCGCGACGTCCCGTATCAGTTCGCTGCGCCCGCCGAGTATCGTGGTGCGCTCGCGCTCATCGATATTGTCGATGCCCAGCAGCGCCACGGGAACAATGCGGCGGCTATCGATCGCGGCGTCGATGGCTGCGCACACCCCAAGATGATCGAACCAGGTTTCGCCATCGGGTAGCACCACCAGCCCCAACGGCTGCGACTTATCAACCACAGGCAGGTACAGGCGCACCTGCCGTGATTGCCCGGCAACGATCCGTTCTGAGGTCAGCAAGGTGCCGGCGTGGAGGCCTCCGCGCCATTCGGATTGAGCGGGGGCGTTATCAAGCGCCAGCACCGACTCCCGCACGCCGTCGCGAATAGCGATCTCCGGCGTCTTATTGAGCGGATCGGCCTGTCCGGCGAGTGCGGCAAAGCGGCTCCCAAGCTGATTAACAACCTCTTCCGGCGTGCCTGGCGGGATCTCCACCAGTGAATAAGAGCCGCAATAGCTGGCCGGCAGGCGCAGCGTCAGGGTCCAGATATCCGTTGCGGGAACCGGCGTCATCAATCCCTGTGACACCTTTTCTTTGTCGGTTACCCGGTTTAATCGCAGATAAACGCCTCTGAGCGGATGGCGGGCGCGCCACAAAAAAGTGACTTCACGTTCATCGGCTGCGCCGTCCACCGTTGTTACTAGCGGTACCGGCAGCGATGCGGCCTGCTGCCAGAAATGAGAAAGATCGGTAATGTTGCCGGTAGCCAACTGGCGGCGCAGGCCGGCGATAGCCGCTGAAAACGGCGGATGTGGATTGATATTGAACATTCTATCTCTTTGAAAAATCATGCTACCAGTAAAAATAGCTAAAGCGGCTGTTCTGCGAACAGCCGCTTTAGACGTGTTGATTAAGGTCTAACTCTTACCATCACTATCCCACGATTTCTCCCGTTATGTCGTGTTGGTTGCGTGCATCTGCCGGGCCGACGCTATCGCGCCATAAGCGGGCATAGAGGCCGTTCACCGCAAGTAATTGCTCGTGGGTACCGTATTCTGCGAGCCGCCCTTTATCGACAACGGCGATCAGATCGCAGCGCTGGGCGGTGGTCAGGCGGTGCGCCACGATTAGCGCCAGGCGCTTTCTGGCACGGGCGACTTCGGTTAACGAAGACATGAGGCGCTCTTCCGCGCGGCGATCCAGGCGCGATGTGGCTTCATCGAGCAGCAGGACGTGGGCATTCGCCAACTGGGCGCGAGCTAACGCAATCAACTGACGTTGTCCGGCGGATAAATCCGCGCCGCCATTATTGACTGGTGTGCGGAAACCTTGCGGGAGCTGACGTACCAGCTCAAACAAGCCTGCCTGCCGTGAAGCGATCTCCACTTCGGCATTGCTGCTGGATGGCCGCGAATAACGTATATTCTCCGCAATATCGCCGCTAAAGAGCGCAACATCTTGATCGACCAGACCGATCTGACGGCGGTAATCGGCAAGGGTTGTCGCCGTCATCTGTCGTTCCCCAATGCCGATCGTCCCGCTGGTGGGCGAATAGAGTCCGGCGATAAGTTTAATCAATGTCGACTTCCCGGCGCCGCTGCGGCCAACGACCGCCACGACACTGCCCGCGGGGATGGTCAGGGTGAGCTTGTCCAGCGCTGGCTCAGCGCTGCCGGGATAACGGTACGTAACTTCATCAAGCTGTAATGCACCCGTGGCCGGCGGGGTGGAAGAAGGGGTGACGTTTTCTGTCTCTTCGGTCGCTAACAGTTCATCAATATGTTTACCGCTGGCCGTCGCCTGCTGGAAAGAATCCACAATCCCGGATAATTGCTGTACCGGGCCATAAAACTGCCCCAACAACAGGAAGAACGCCGCCAGCACCCCGGCGGTCATTTCGCCTTCGGCCACCCTCGATGCGCCAACCAGAAGCACGGCGGCATAGGAAGCCTCGGTACAGAAGGTCAGGAATGGGAAGTAGACCGCAAGATATTTCTGCGCGCGTACGCGGGTGGCGCGGAAGCGATCCGATAATGCGCGCAGCCGGGCGGCCTCTTGCTCCTGTTGGCCATGGGATTGCACGACGCGCAGGCCGGAGACTTTCTCCTGCAGAGTGCTATTCACTTTGCCGATTTCAAGGCGCGCCTGGGCATAGGCTGGAGAGCTCAGGCGACGATAAACCCAAGTCGCCAGCGCGACTACCGGCACCGCGCTTAAGGCCGTCAGCGCCATAATGGGGTCGAGCCAGAACATGGCCGCGGCGATGGCGAACATCGTGACCAGGCTGGTGGCCGCGCCGGCAAGGCCGTTTTGCAGAAAGCGGGCGAGGGAGTCAACATCGACGGTCATCCGGGTCAGGCGTGAATCAACGTGCTTTTCATGCCAGGGGAGGGCAAGACGCAGCATATGGCCGAAGCTGCGCAAGCGTACCGTATGTTGAACCGACTCCGCCGCTCTGGCGGCGAAGATAGTCTGTAGTGAATAACAACACCAGCTTATAACCACCAGGCACAGGGCGAGCAGGGCGCAGACGCCGATAGTCGCCATATCGCCTGCGGCAACCCCCGAGTCAATACCGCGCTGCAGCAGTATTAACACGCCGACGCCAGCGGCAGAATCCAGCGCGATCAGCAGGGCGGCGATGATGAACATCCACGCCACCGGCCGCAGCAGCGAGGTCAATCTACGCCCCTCTCCGGCCAGCGCCTGTTGAACCGCCTGTTCCGGCACGCGGGTCATGCGGGCGACAAAACCGTTGCCGTCAGCTTCCGGCAACGCTTGCGGCTCCTCGTTCTGCATCTCTGGCGTTGTTGGCCACAGAGCGCGGCAGCCGCCGGCGCCAGGTTCGAGGAAATCCCCGTCGCCGGTCATCAGCGCGCGGAACGCCGGGCAGCGAGACTCAAGCTCAGCCTGGCTGCCGATGTCCACCACTTGCCCTTTATCCAACACCACAATTCGACTGGCCAACCGCAGCGTCGCCCGGCGGCGGGCAATCACCAACAGCATGTGCTGGTCATCGGCGTAACGACCCAGCGCGGCATTGATCTCCGCTTCGGTACCGGCATCTACCGCCGATGTGGTGTCATCGAGAATTAACAGTTCCGGTGCGGTAATCAGCGCCCGCGCCAGCGCGATGCGTTGCCGCTGTCCACCGGAGAGGTTAGTGCCGCGCTCGGTTAGGCGGGTATCGAAGCCTTTTGGTAAGGCATTGATAAACTCGCTGGCGCCTGCCGCCGCCGCCGCGCGGCGAATATCTTCCATCGTCGCCTGCGGATGGCCGTAGGCGATATTTTCCGCGACCGTCCCGGCAAACAGAAAGGCGTCTTCAAAAACCACCCCCACCTGACGGCGCAACGCCTCAAGCTTGAGATCGCGAAGGTTCTGCCGACCGGCGCTGGTGTGTAGCCAAATATCGCCAGCGCTGGGATCGTAAAAGCGCGCCAGCAGCATTAGCAGCGTCGATTTACCGGATCCTGACGCGCCGACTACCGCCAGCGTTTCACCCGCCTGTAGGGAGAAGGAAACATCGCTCAGGATACGGCTGCTGCCGCCATAACCGAAGTTCACTCTTTCTAGCTGCAGGCCAATAACACGACCATTGAGCGCTTCGCTACCGTCAACCATTTGCGAACGGGTGTCGATCAGGGCGAATACCCGTTCTACGGATGCCTGGGTACGTTGGGCGATCACCAGGAACGACGCCAGCACACGGGTAGGTCCGGTTAACATGGCGAGGAAACCGGCAAAGGCCACGAAGGTCCCGAGGTCAATTCGCCCGTGCATCACTGACCAGCCGCCGTAGCACAGTAGAACGATTTGCCCGAGCACCGGCAGCGCCAGCATGGTAGCGCCAGGCATCGCCTGCGAGATGGCCGCGCCGATGCGCACGCGTACCATCTGCCGCGATTGACGATCCAGCCAGCGCGTTTCGCGCAGTTCCGCCACGCAGGATTTTACCACCGAGATCTGCGCCAGAACTTCGCGCATGTGCTCGGTCAGATTCGCCAGCCGGTCTGAAGCCAGCCCCGTCTGAGCGAATACCCGACGACGGGCGCGCAGCGCGGTAATGGCAAGACACGCCAGCACGCAGACCACGATTAGCGTCATGGCCGGCGACATCCACAGCATCACGGCAATACCGGCGATGTAGTAGGTGAATACCGCCAGCGGTACCGGAGCCATCTGCAATAGGGTATGCATCTGCTGCAGATCGCTATTGGTCCGTGAAATCACCTGTCCGGTACGCAGCGCGTCCTGTCCTGCGCCATCGAGCTTTTGAATACTGTCGAACGCTCGTCCTCGCAGGGTGTGCTGCACCCACAGCGATAGCTCGCCAGCATAGCCGCGTCGTACATAGTTACCGATGAAATCCAAAAAGGCGATCAGTAGCAGCCCGCAGGCCAGCCACGGCAGGCGGGTAGGATTTCCCGCCAGCGCATCATTTACCGCCTGTCGTGTCAGTAGCGGCGTCAGCGCAGCCAGCAGAATGGTCGACACCGACGCCACCACTACGATGGCGCTAAGTTTCTTACGTTCCCAGCACACGCGCGCAAGGCGGATTATCCATGACCGCGCGGGTGTGGGAGAGTGAGTCGCAGGCATTAAGCCTCCTCCGTCAATTTAAAGATGAAATCCGCCACGGCGGCCATTACCTTTTTTGCGCCATAGCGGCCAGTTCTTTCGCCACCTCGGTTGGGCAGGCCTGCGCCGCCATTTCCGCCGCCACCTCTTCAGAGGCCGTACGTAATGCGCGATCGTCGAGGAAAGCATTGATCATGCTGCTCGACAGACCTCCGTCGCCGGGGATGATCCCGCAGCCGCGATCGACTACCGCGCGGGCGTTTACTGGGCGATCGGCCCCCTGGCCGAAAACGATCTGTGGAATACCCGCGTGCAGCGCCGTCAGGGTGTTGCCAGCGCCGCCGTGATGGATAAAACCATCGGCACCGTTGAGGAAGGCGCCCATCGGGATCCAGTCAACCAGGCGAACGTTTGACGGTAACGCGCGTAGATCGGAGCGCGCATTGGCTGAGAGATGCAGAATGATCTCGGCATCGACTTCACTGGCGGAATCCATCACCCAGGAGATCAGATCGAGGCCATCGACCATCGGTTTGACGGTGCCCAGGCTGACCAGTAGCCTTTTGCGATCGGGCGTGCGTTCCCACCATTCCTCCCAAACCGCACCGCCGTTATACGGCACGTATTGCATGGGAATGATCGGTTCGCCATCGTTTTGCAGGATACTCATACTCGGCGGAGTCACGTCGATCCACGCCATATCCTGCGGCGGAGCTTCGACGCCGTGGCGGCGGTAGGCGTCAGCGAGCGAGCGCGTTACACCTTTGATATGCCAGGGGGTGTGGCCGAAGCCGACGGTTTGCATGACTACCGGGATATCGTATTTGGCGGCGATCAGCGGCCCGACGACCCCGAGGGGAGGATAGACGATAAGGTCGGGCCGCCAGTGTCCGGCAAACTCCACCAGTTGGTCGGCCATCTCTTCGCTGAAGAACGAGAAGTTGCCCATTTTAGTGCCGATGTTACTTTCCTTTCGCTGCGCCTCGCGACGGCGATAATCGGCCTCCGAATCGAAGCCGGGCGCGGCATCAAACACCACCAGCCCTGCCTCGGCCGCCTTTTGGGCGAATTTACCGCTACTGGCGATCAGCACTTCGTGACCGTTAACGCGAAATGCCTGCGCCAAAGACAGCACCGGGTATAGCAGCCCATAGAGTGGTGGGCCAACAAACAGAATGCGCATGAGAAAATCCCTCTCCGCTTGACGAACTAATTCAGGAAGTCGACGCAGTCAATATGCCGGCCAGCGCGACGTTAACTATCGTTAACCCGGCTGTGCCTGGCGCTGCGCCATTTTTTAGTTTCGCCAGCGCGACGCACGGCAACGCCGGCGACCCTATCGCAGGCGGTGAATCCGTAGCGCACGCTGACGAATCGGGAATTCCCTGTCCCGACTTCCATTAACGCTTGCGCGTCATTGTCCTGATGAACGGCCTGACGCGCCGCCGCACTGCCACGGCGGCTTGTGAGGCCGCATTTGCCGGGTGAGAGGCCGGTCAACGCGCTGGGCGATGTCCGTAATTCCTGAAGACACCGTGTCGCATCATCCTGATAGCGTCGCCTTCGCGGGTCGGTAAGGGACAAAGCGCCGTTGTTCAGGCGATGCTCGTTCCCTTACGGCCTCGGTATACCTTGCCAAAGAAATCATCAATGCAAATGCTAATGAGAATAATTACCAATATCATTTGCAAATTGCAATGATAAGTAAAAACTTAATGGAACGGGTAAACGTTTATAGGACAAATCGCAGGTGAGCTTTTCAGGAGGGGCGATGGGTTCCGGTAAGTGATGTTGTTCTGCAGGAACAAAGGCCAATCGGTTATTTTTTTATTGCGGAAAGCGGCTGCTTACCGCTCTTCATTACCCGCGTATGATTTGTGATATGATGAAAAAGCGAAACTTTTTCTCTTTTTTCCAGGTTAAACGATACTTATGAGCGCGTTCGATCACTCGTCAGATGACACCCAGGAAACTATCGGCAACAGCCTGCGCCGACGCCCACTGGCGCGCAAAAAGTTGTCTGAAATGGTGGAAGAAGAGTTGGAGCAGATGATTCGTCGCGGCGAGTTTGGCGAAGGTGGACAGCTTCCCTCCGAACGTGAGCTGATGGCGTTTTTTAACGTCGGGCGCCCGTCGGTACGTGAAGCGCTGGCTGCGCTCAAGCGTAAGGGCCTGGTGCAAATCAACAATGGCGAACGTGCGCGAGTCTCGAGACCGTCGGCGGACACCATCATTTCCGAGCTTTCCGGGCTGGCGAAGGATTTTCTCTCCGCGCCTGGCGGTATCGCGCATTTCGAGCAGTTACGTCTTTTTTTCGAATCAAGCCTGGTGCGCTATGCGGCTGAGAACGCCACGGATGAGCAGATTTCCCTGTTAAGCAAGGCGCTGGAGATTAACGGCCAGTCGCTGGATGATAACGCGCAATTTATTCGCTCAGACGTCGATTTCCACCGCGTGCTGGCGGAGATCCCCGGCAACCCTATCTTTATGGCGACGCATGTTGCTTTGCTTGACTGGCTAATCGCCGCGCGGCCGAAAGTGTCGGAGCAAGAGCTTCATCATCACAATAACGTCAGTTTTCAAGAGCATATCGCCATATTTAACGCCATACGCGATCGCGATCCGGACGAAGCCGATCGTGCGTTGCAAACCCACCTCAAAAGTGTTTCCGCCACCTGGCGTGCCTTAGGTAAATCCAAAAAATCCGCTAAATGATCCCTGCCTCGCGATCGGTTTAGTGAACTCGATCGCACAATAAGCTTTCCCTATTGTACTGCTTTAAAAACGATCTGGTATAACAGGTATAAAGGTACACAGTTAATCCAGTCAAACATCATTACGAGGTATATATGGTTAGCCATTTACGTGGCGTGATGCCCGCGCTTCTGACCCCATTCGACGCACAGCAGAACATCGATCGGGCGAGCCTGCGTCGGTTAGTGCGTTTCAATATTGAGCAGGGCGTCGATGGGGTTTACGTCGGCGGATCGACCGGGGAGGCCTTCGTTCAGAGCCTGTCCGAGCGCGAAGAAGTCCTTGAAATCGTAGCGGAAGAGGCGAAAGGGAAAATTACCTTAATTGCGCATGTTGGTTGCGTCAGTACGGCGGAAAGCCAGCAGCTGGCGGTGGCGGCTAAGCGCTATGGTTTTGATGCGGTTTCCGCGGTAACGCCGTTCTACTACCCGTTCAGCTTTGAAGAGCACTGCGATCATTATCGCGCAATTATTGATTCTGCTGATGGGATACCGATGGTGGTCTACAACATTCCGGCGCTGAGTGGGGTAAAACTGACCTTAGAGCAGATTAACCAACTGGTGACATTACCGGGGGTGGGCGCGTTAAAACAAACGTCTGGCGATCTCTATCAAATGGAGCAAATCCGTCGCGCGCATCCGGAACTGGTGCTCTATAACGGCTATGACGAAATTTTCGCTTCCGGCTTGCTGGCGGGCGCTGACGGCGGGATCGGTAGTACCTATAACATTATGGCCTGGCGCTATCTGGGGATCGTGCAGGCGCTGAAAGAGGGCGACACCGCGAAGGCGCAGCAGCTGCAGCATGAGTGTAATAAGGTCATCGATCTGTTAGTCAAAGTGGGCGTATTCCGTGGACTGAAAACGGTGCTGCACTATATGGATGTGCTCTCCGTACCACTCTGCCGTAAACCGTTTGCGCCGGTAGAGGATAAATTCCAGGCCGAATTGAAAGCGCTGGCGCAGCAGTTAATGCTGGAGCGCGGCTGATTTCTCGCCGGAGACGCTCATAAACTGCGCTTTCGATGAGAGATTCAATCAGACATCTGAAGCGGGCGTCATCCGGCAACAACGATATTCAATTCATACCAAAGCGAGTGGGCGCAGCCCATCGCGGGAGACTCACCATGAGTACAACAACCCAGAATATCCCGTGGTATCGTCATCTTAACCGGGCGCAGTGGCGGGCATTTTCCGCTGCCTGGTTAGGGTATTTGCTTGATGGTTTTGATTTTGTCTTAATCGCCCTGGTGCTCACTGAGGTTCAGGGGGAATTCGGTTTAACGACGGTGCAGGCGGCAAGCCTGATTTCCGCCGCTTTTATCTCTCGCTGGTTTGGCGGCTTGATGCTCGGGGCAATGGGGGATCGCTACGGTCGCCGCCTGGCGATGGTGACCAGCATTGTTCTTTTTTCGTTGGGTACGCTGGCCTGCGGTTTTGCCCCTGGCTACACCTCTCTCTTTATTGCCCGGCTGGTTATTGGGATGGGCATGGCGGGAGAATATGGCTCCAGCGCCACCTATGTTATTGAAAGTTGGCCGAAACACTTGCGGAACAAGGCGAGTGGATTTCTGATCTCTGGCTTCTCGGTTGGCGCCGTCGTCGCCGCGCAGGTTTATAGTCTGGTGGTGCCCGTTTGGGGCTGGCGTGCGCTCTTTTTCATCGGCATTGTCCCCATCGTTTTTGCCCTCTGGCTGCGTAAAAACATTCCGGAAGCGGAAGACTGGAAAGATAAGCACGAAGGTAAAGCGCCGGTACGTACGATGGTCGATATTCTCTATCGCGGCCAGCATCGGGTGCTAAACATCATCATGACCTTTGTGGCAGGCGCGTCGTTATGGTACTGCTTTGCCGGCGAGGCGCGTATTGCCGGGTTGGTTGCGCTGCTGGGCCTGGTATGCGCCATTATCTTCATCAGTTTCATGGTGCAAAGCAGCGGTAAACGCTGGCCGACCGGCGTGATGCTGATGGTTGTGGTGCTCTTCGCTTTCCTCTACTCCTGGCCGATTCAGGCGCTGCTGCCTACTTATCTGAAAACTGAACTGGCCTATGATCCACATACTGTTGCTAACGTATTGTTCTTTAGCGGTTTTGGTGCAGCTGTCGGCTGCTGCGTCGGCGGTTTCCTCGGCGACTGGCTGGGGACCCGTAAAGCTTACGTTTGCAGTTTACTGGCTTCGCAACTGCTGATCGTTCCGGTATTTGCGATAGGCGGCACCAATGTCTGGGTGCTCGGTTTGTTACTGTTCTTCCAGCAAATGCTGGGTCAAGGAATTTCAGGGATCTTACCGAAGCTGATCGGCGGTTATTTCGAAACCGATCAGCGTGCTGCGGGTCTGGGATTTACTTACAACGTCGGTGCTTTGGGCGGCGCGTTAGCGCCGATTCTCGGGGCGTTAATTGCTCAACGCCTGGATTTAGGCACCGCGCTGGGTTCGCTCTCCTTTAGCCTGACATTCGTGGTGATCTTACTCATCGGGCTTGATATGCCAACTCGCGTCCAGCGGTGGATCCGCCCGGAAGCCATGCGTACCCATGATGCGATCGATGGCAAACCGTTCAGCGGCGCAGTGCCGTTTGGTCGCGGTAAAAGCACATTAGCGAAAAGTAAAAATTAACCATGGCGCCCGGCCAATCACGAATGTTTGCCTAAGGATATGATGATGTCTCTACTTGAACAGCTTAATCAAAACATTGCGCAATCTGGTGGTTTGATAGTTTCCTGCCAGCCTGTGCCAAATAGCCCGCTGGATAAGCCTGAAATTGTCGCTGCGATGGCCCTGGCGGCGGAGCAGGCAGGGGCGGTCGCGCTGCGTATTGAAGGTATTGATAATTTACGCGCCACCCGCGCCGTCGTTTCTATTCCTATCATCGGGATTATGAAACGCGATCTCGACGATTCGCCAGTCCGGATCACCCCGTTCCTTGAAGATGTTGATGCGCTGGCGAAAGGCGGGGCGGATATTATCGCCGTGGATGGTACCGATCGCCTGCGTCCGGTTACCGTTGCGGCACTGCTGGCGCGAATTCATCAGCATGCTTTGCTGGCGATGGCCGACTGTTCAACTTTTGAAGATGGGATGGCTTGCCAGCAGCAGGGGGCCGACATTATCGGGACGACGCTTTCTGGCTACACGACGGTGAAAACGCCGGAAGAACCCGATTTCGCTCTGGTGAAAACACTCAGCGAGGCCGGATGCCGGGTGATTGCCGAGGGGCGCTACAATACCCCGGCGCAGGCGGCAACTGCGATGCGCCAGGGGGCATGGGCCGTGACCGTTGGCTCTGCCATCACTCGTCTTGAGCATATCTGCCAGTGGTATAACTCGGCGTTAAAAAAGGCGGTGTCATGACTACGCTTGCTATTGATATCGGCGGAACCAAACTCGCCGCCGCGCTGGTGGATGATGACCTGAACCTCCTTAAACGCCGTGAGTTGCCGACACCCGCCAGCAAAATGCCGGAAGCGCTATGTTCGGCGCTGCAAGAGCTGATCGTGCCGTTGTTTGCTCGCGCCCAGCGAGTGGCAATTGCCTCTACCGGAATAATTAGCGGCGGCGTGCTGTCGGCCATCAATCCCCATAATCTGGGCGGTTTGCAGCATTTTCCGCTGACGCAGACCCTGGAAAAAATCACCGGCCTACCCACACTGGCGGTTAACGATGCGCAAGCTGCGGCATGGGCGGAATACCATGTTCTGGGGGATGAATGTCGCGACATGGTTTTCATCACGGTATCCACAGGTGTGGGGGGCGGTGTAGTGAGTAATGGTCGGCTAATCACCGGGAATGGCGGTCTCGCCGGCCATCTGGGCCATACGTTAGCGGACCCGAATGGACCGCTATGCGGTTGTGGTCGGCGCGGCTGCGTAGAGGCTGTTGCTTCCGGACGTGGAATGGCGGCCGCCGCTCAGGGAGAACTCAGCGGATGTGATGCGAAAACGATTTTCATCCGTGCCGGGCAGGATGATGAGCAGGCTATTGGGCTTATTCACCGTTCGGCACAGACCTTAGCGAGATTGATCGCTGATGTAAAAGCGACAACGGATTGCCAGCGCGTGGTGGTCGGTGGCAGCATCGGCCTGGCGGAAGGTTATCTGGAGATGGTGAGAGCTTACCTTGCGCAGGAACCGTCGGTATATCACGTAATGTTACAACCCGCGCATTACCGACATGACGCGGGATTGCTGGGAGCGGTGTTACTGGCTCGGGAGAATAACTCATGATAGCAGGTGATATTGGAACGCTAACCGCCTCCGGGATACATCCCGTTTTAGCCGAAGCGTTGATGCTGGCGGTAGCCGCTTGTCCACAGGAGAAATCTCCTGGACGTTTCAATCTACGCGGTGACGATATTTTTATGAACGTCATGGTATTTACTACCCAGACAGCGGAAAGTAAAAAATCGGAACAGCATGCGCAATATATCGATATTCAACTGTTGCTAAGCGGTGAAGAACGTATTCTGTGGGGAATGGTAAATTGTGCACAGCAGTGCGAAGCGATACACGTTGAAGAGGATTATCAGTTGTGTAATGCGATTGAAAATCAGCAGGCCATTACGCTACGGCCTGGTAATTTCGTGATATTTATGCCTGGTGAGCCGCATAAACCTGGATGTATTACGACACTACCGCAGGAGATTAAAAAGGTAGTCGTTAAGGTTAATGTTAGCCTTTTGCAAAACGAATACTGATGCTGAGATTATTCCTGGTTTTGTTTGTGTAATGTGTTCTTCATTTAAATCTGCAAAATTTAAACTAGCTTATTAGGGGGCTCCTTTTCTTAAAACATGCAATATAGGGACTGTTATGGCTATTGATATGTATCTGAAGGTTGATGGGGTAACCGGTGAATCTAACGACTCAAATCATAAAAATTGGATAGATGTTTTGTCATTTAGCTGGGCGGCTGAGCAACCTGGGAATATGAGCGTTGGCGGCGGTGGTGGGGCGGGTAAAGTTAATTTTCAGGACCTTTCGGTACAAGCATTGATAGATAAAGCAACGCCGGCAGTTCTCAAGTTTTGCGCTAGCGGTAAACATGTCGCTAAAGTCGAACTATCAATTTGCAAAGCCGGCGGCTCGCAAATTGAGTATTCGCGTGTTGTTCTTGAAGATGTTCTGGTGACGAAAACCAGTTTTAGCGGTGTGGGTCATACCGACACTATTATGGTGAATTACCTGTTTCAGGCATCTAAAGTTAATCTGCATTATTGGGAGCAGTCTTCTCAAGGGACCAAAGGCGCAGAAACTAAATCGGGTTGGGATATCAAACAGAATAAAGAAATTTAATCGACGCTGGAGCGCCTGCAATGCCAGATATTACCTCCGAGATAAATGCGGTTCTCTCCGATCATTCCCGGTTTGACGCAGAGCAGCTGGATATTATTATTTCATTCGTCAATGAACTGGATAAAGGAACTTTGAGTCAGTTTGAGAACGCTCCGGATCGCACGATTATGGATACCTATGAGCGCTTGCTTGCTGCCAGTAAAGAGCCTGCCAGAAGACAACGCGACGAAGAATACGAACTGGAATCTTTGACGGGGGCCAGTCGTCGTACTGCTACCATGAGCAATCATGCCGCGTTTTTTGATCGCTTCAGAACAACGCCCGCGCATATGTATGGTTACGGCGGCAACGTCTACCGGGATCAGACAAAAAGCTATTACGATGTGGCCGGTAAAATACTGGCAGGCATTGGCGGGCTCGCTTCTTTTGGCGCAGGTACCGCCGCCATCGCCGCCTCGCAGGCGGGTTCGTCGCTTTCGGGTATCGCGGCGCGTTATGCGTTATCTTCTGTCGGCGCGACCGGCCTGGCCGCTGGCGCGATGGCGTTGCTCCGTAATAATTTTTCCGATGTTCAGGTAGCGACGAATAAAGATTTCCTCGAAACCATCAAGTCTATCGCCAAGCTAAGAAACAAACTGAATGATTTCTTCCAGGGCCTCAACAACAAAGTCTATTCGGATAAGACAAAAGCAGAAACGGCGCTCAACAATGAAATGAAGTCACATCCGTTACGTTTTGGCGTCGGTTCAGGAAGTCAGGTAGTACATGCAAACCTGGCCCCGATTCAACGTTTGGTCACTCAGGACTTTGTTACCGTAAACCACGAGATCAGAGCCAAAATTCTGCCGAAGGGTACAAATTCAGCCTGGAGTGTTGCGGTTTCGAGCTCAGAAATGGGTTGGGATGAACGGGTATTGGACCAGGCTAACATGGGTATTCTGCAGCAGGTCGTTCATCAGCTTTAACGCGGTTGTGTTGGCGGCGAATAATCGAACGCAGTTCGATGGAGAGTCCGGCTGCAGAAAAGCAAAAACCCAGCCATAGACTTAATGCTTGTCAGTTAAGCTTTTAAAGGTAGCCGTAACGCGTAGCGGCTTCTTTTTTACCGCTCGTGGGTCATACCTCGCCCTGTGTGTCGGCGGCGCGAATTTCCCTGCCATGGTCAGTTGTAGTTGCCAGGCAATATCGACCACGTTTTTATAGTAAAATGGCTTCAGGGTCGGTGACGATCCCGGGGATGTGTTGTTATCGGTAACAGAAGAATAGGTATTGTTATATTAACCAACCCAATACAAGGAATCAAAGTAACGCATTGAATTACAAGTGCTTATATAAAAATAATAATTCCAGACTGACGTATTCATCGTTTAATAAAAATTCATTTAAATTTTTAAAAATGTCTTTTAAATATACGGGAAAGTGTTGTCGTCTGTAGTAGTGTAGCATTATACTCTACAGATGGTTATTGCTTTTATATGTTAGGGATAGAATCGAATGTATTCACATAACAGGGATAAAGACAATTTCGAAATTAAATTCCAGCAACTCAATCAGATTATTACTAAATTGAGAGCGAAATATTTTTTGTATGGCGGGTCTGAGTTTTACTTTGAAACTCAGAGGTTTGTTCAGCAAATTAGACGGGATATTAACAGTAACTGTCTCACCTATAAGGGAGGAACTGCATTAATTGTGCATCTGACAGAGAATTTACAGGAACAGGACTCACTTTTTACCTTTGAGAAAGTAAGCGAATATTATATTGTAAAAAAAGAACAAAAAGACAGGAATCTTCATCTCGTATTAGCTCAGGTAGGTTTTGTTGCTGGTGGCACCCAAATTTTTGGAGGCGCTGGTATTTGTTCTGCAACGTTAGGTGCCGCGTGTGCTGCCTACGGGGTACCAATGATGCTGCATGGTATAAATAATGCTTATGAAAATGGCTATTACCTTTTATACCGTAAAAGCAAATCAGGCGGTGTAAGGGACGCTTACCGTATTGCTGCAAAAAAATTAGGATATGGCAATAAACAAGGTGATTTAGCCTACGGTGCGGTTGATCTTTCATTAACTGCATATGGTTCCTTCAGGCAAACCCTGTTGCCCAGGGAGAAGTCATGGAGCCTGTTCCGGCATGTAAAAGCAGATTACATCCGAGGGTGGCAGGAGGCAGGAAGAATACCTCTTTCTCTTGACGGATTGAGTAGTGTGGGTACAGTCTGGCAATTATATGAACTGAAGGGAAACTAAAAAATGGATTCAAGCGTAGTTGTTTTACACGAATCAATATGGCCTATCATATTTTATTATGTAGTATCTTTACTTATTTTCATTTTATTGTGTTATGGAAAAGTAAAGGTGACTCAAAAAAGAAAACGTTTATACTTTGTGTTGTATTCATTGTTTGTTATTTTCTGTGCCTCTGTACAGTTCGCTTTATTCAGTTACGGAACAAGATTTGCTCAAGCCTTTCTGCATTTGAATTTAGATGTTGACCTATATGATTCAATATACTGGGGGGCTTTAGCTTACAGTCTTCTATATTTAATTGCACTCCCCAAAAATATATATGTTAAACAGGCATAGAGAGACGACATTTATGGTGGTGAATCCGTATTCTATTTCCACCTGTTCACATACTGCCATTTCTGTTGGGGGCAACAGCAGCCCACGCCAGACTGGGCTAACTTCAATCTTTATCTGCGCGTCGGAGGTGTTAACAATGATGCGCTTTTCATCCGCTTTGTTCTCCTGCCGGATAGCTGTGATCCCCGGTCTGCCGTTCAGCGATTCAGTAATACGCATTAAGGCGTCATTGATGACAGCCAGATCGGTATCGCGATCTGCATAGGTTTTGTACGCCAGATCGATATCCACCGACAGGCGAGGGAAATCCTGCACAAACAAATTGATTGCCGTGCCGCCTTTCAGGGCGAAACAGGACTCCTTTGCCACATGCGGCAGGGTAGCCATTAATAGCCTGACCTGTCGGGCATAACTATCACGCAGATCCATCTTCGACTCCTTCCGGTTTAAATGCGCGGGGAACGGTTATTTGATAATCCGGCTCCAGCCAGCCGCCGGGAACGATTTGCCGCTTCCCTGTACCTGTTTCTATACCGCTTTGATCGAGATACCGAAAATAAGGATGCTCATTGCGCCGGGCAAGATAGAGCATTACCCGGTTGGTTTTAACCGAATGGCTGGCGCAGAGCAGTGTCTGTAATTTACGCGGGCTGAGAAGGTTCATCCCCTGAAACAGGGCATCGGCATGTTCGAATGAGATCAATGCAGGAACACCGTAGGCGATCTCATACGCGGCCAGTTCCGGGACACTACCTATTCAGTTAACTCCCGTGCCGCTCCGCTTAATTGAACGGTATTGGCCTTTTTGGCGGGTTCTTTAAATAGTGGTGCCCGGACTCGGACTAACGCCGCAGGCGTTGAACAGCGCGCTTGTCGCGCTGGCCCCGAAGGGGTGAGCCGCGTTGCGGCGAATAATCGAACGCAGCTAGATGAAGAGTCCGGCCGCAGAAAAGCAAAAACCCAGCCATAGGCTGGGTTCTCTGAATAAGTGGTGCCCGGACTCGGAATCGAACCAAGGACACGGGGATTTTCAATCCCCTGCTCTACCGACTGAGCTATCCGGGCAACGGGGCGCATTAAACCTGATTCACCGCGCCTCGTCAACGAAATTTATAAATTTCGCAGCAGACTGCACAATCTATCACCACTTTGCCGTAAAAGCACGCGTCGTCAGGCAAAAAAGGCCGTCCACGCGACCGAAATCGGCATTGCCAGCAGCAGGGCGGGGAGCATATTGACCACCGCGAACATCTTAATCCCGCAGATACGCAGGCCGGTCGCCACCAGCAGCATACCGCCGACGGCGCTGAAGTCGGCCATCATCATCGGCGTGGTCAGCGGCATGATAAGCGATGCGCAGGCCGCCAGACTCAGCTGAATCAGCAGCATCGGCACCGAGATTGCCGACACCGCCAGCCCCAGGGTGCAGGCGAAAATAGTAGCGGTGAAAAAATCGAGAAACGCTTTGGCGATAAGGATGCTGGCGTCGCCGGTCATTCCTTCGCGCATGGCGCCAAAAACGCCCGTACCGCTGGCGCAAAATAGCACGATGATCGCCACGTAGCTCTGAATATAAGACTCGTGGGCCGAGGCCTTTTTCCTGCCCTTTGGCGACAATAGTTGCTGGAGTTTGCTCACCAGGGTATTGATGCCTTTCTCCATATTACACACTTCGCCGAGCAGCGCGCCGACCAGCGTCGCCAGCACCATCACCGGCAGGTTGGCGCACTTGATGACCAGTAAAATACCAATCCCCAGTGATGCCAGCCCAAAAATCGAGGTCATCGAGGTGCGGATCCGTTCCGGCAATCGTTGGCTCAGCAGCGCGCCCAGTACGCCGCCGACAAGCACCGCGCTGGCGTTAATAAATGGCCCTATAACCAAAGTAAACTCCTGTTAATTATTCCTGATGTCCGCATTATTATGACGTTGTTTCGCCGCTAAGGCTTGCGGATACGTGGGGAGAATGCATATGGATTTCATCTTGCGCCACTTTCGGAAAGGTGCCATGATTGCGCGGATTTTCACCTCTTTACCCTGAGGCCGCCGGGATGACGACATCGCCATTACATCGCCGTTGCCGCTGCGTACTGCTGCGCGGTTTGCCTCATTCCTTACTCCCCCTGTTCACCATGCGGTGAAGGCCACGTATGCTCACTGTAGGACAACAGTAAGATCGGACGCGTCTGCTTTTACTGATGTCCGGCGGTCGGAGCTGAATTCCGTCAGACCCGGACACATCGTTGGGCAAGGCTCCACCTTTGCCTGAGATTTTTACACTCCCGATACGGGCATTTGCGCTTATGAAATCTATGCACATTGCCGCCAGCTGCGAGCTGGTCTCCCGTCTGTCCACCCATCGCCAGGTTGTGGCGCTGGACAGCACTGATTTTACCGATGCGGCAGCGGTCGTCATCACCGCGGCGGATAGCCGCAGCGGTATCCTGGCCTTGCTCAAGCGCAGCGGATTCAATCTGCCGGTCTATCTGTTTAGCGAAACGCAAACGGATAAGCCGGAAGGGGTCGTCGCGGTGATTAGCGGCAAAGAGCAGGAGTGGCTGGAGCTGGAAGCGGCCGCCTGCGGCTATGAAGAGAAACTGCTGCCGCCGTTTTTTAATACGCTTAGCCAGTACGTTGAGATGGACAACAGTACTTTCGCCTGTCCCGGCCATCAGCATGGCGCGTTCTTTAAAAAGCATCCCGCGGGCCGCCAGTTCTACGAGTTTTTCGGCGAGAACGTTTTTCGCGCTGACATGTGCAACGCCGACGTCAAGCTCGGCGATCTGCTGATCCATGAAGGTTCGGCGAAGCACGCGCAGAAATTTGCGGCAAAAGTCTTCAATGCCGATAAAACCTACTTCGTGCTTAACGGCACTTCCGCGGCGAACAAGGTCGTGACCAATGCGCTGCTGACCCGCGGCGATCTGGTACTGTTCGATCGCAACAACCATAAATCAAACCACCATGGCGCGCTGATCCAGGCCGGGGCGACGCCGGTCTATCTGGAAGCCGCGCGTAACCCGTTCGGCTTTATCGGCGGCATCGACGACCACTGCTTTGATGAAACCTACCTGCGCGAGCTGATCCGCGAAGCGGCGCCGGAAAAAGCCGACGCGCGGCGCCCGTTCCGCCTGGCGGTGATCCAACTGGGCACCTATGACGGCACGGTGTATAACGCGCGTCAGGTGGTCGATAAAATCGGCCATCTCTGCGATTACATTTTGTTTGACTCGGCGTGGGTCGGTTACGAGCAGTTTATCCCGATGATGGCTGACTGCTCGCCGCTGCTGTTGGATCTCAATGAAAACGATCCGGGCATTTTTGTGACGCAATCGGTGCATAAGCAGCAGGCCGGTTTTTCGCAGACCTCACAAATCCACAAGAAAGATAACCATCTGCGCGGCCAGGCGCGTTTCTGCCCGCATAAGCGGCTGAATAACGCCTTTATGTTGCATGCTTCCACCAGTCCGTTTTATCCGTTGTTCGCCTCGCTCGATGTGAATGCCAAAATCCACGAAGGAGAGAGCGGTCGGCGGCTGTGGGCGGAGTGCGTTGAGCTGGGTATCGAAGCGCGTAAAGCGATACTAGCGCAGTGTAAATTGTTGCGGCCGTTTGTACCGCCGCTGGTCGGCGGGAAACTGTGGCAGGAGCATTCGACGGCGACTATCGCCAGTGAACGTCGCTTCTTTAGCTTCGAACCGGGCGCGAGCTGGCACGGCTTTAGCGGTTATGCTGACAATCAATACTTTGTCGATCCATGTAAGCTGCTGCTGACCACGCCGGGCATCGATGCCGATAGCGGAGACTATACCGAGTTTGGCATCCCGGCGACCATCCTGGCGCACTACCTGCGCGAAAACGGCATCGTGCCGGAGAAGTGCGATCTCAACTCGATTTTGTTCCTGCTGACGCCGGCGGAAAGCGCGGAAAAACTGGCGCGGCTGGTGGCGATGCTGGCCCAGTTCGAACAGCATATCGAAGCGGATTCGCCGCTCGCCGAGGTACTGCCGACTATTTACCACAAATACCCGGTTCGCTACCGCGATTACACCATTCGCCAGCTGTGTCAGGAAATGCACGATCTGTACGTCAGTTTTGATGTTAAAGACCTGCAAAAGGCGATGTTCCGCAAGCAGAGTTTCCCGCCGGTGGTGATGAACCCGCAGGACGCCAACCGTGAATTTATCCGCGGTAACGTTGAGTTGGTGCGCCTGAGCGAGGCCGAAGGCCGCATCGCGGCGGAAGGGGCGCTACCGTATCCGCCGGGCGTGCTGTGCGTGGTGCCGGGCGAAATCTGGGGCGGCGCGGTGCAGCGCTACTTCCTCGCGCTGGAAGAGGGAGTCAATATGCTGCCAGGCTTTTCGCCGGAGCTGCAGGGGGTTTATAGCGAAACGGATACCGATGGTATTAAGCGGCTGTATGGGTATGTGTTGAAAGCGTAAACCGGGACCAGGCATTGTGCGCGTATTTTGCCGGATGGCGGCTGGCGCCTTATCCGGCCTACGGTCCGTGCGGCCTGCCTTTAATTTAATCATCGTGCTGGCTGAAACTGCCGGTACCAATGACCTCAAAACCCCCGGTGGCGCTGCCGCTTACCGGGGCTACAGCGCTGTGCGATTTGGTAGCCCGGAGAAGGCGCAACGCGCCGTCACCGGGCAATGACGATCAGGCGTGATGGCGCGCGGCGGCAGGCTGTCTGACGTGTTGATACTTAAACAGCGCCACGAAAGCGAAGGCCAGCACCAGCGAGTAGGCGGCGAAAATCAGCCACACGCTTTGCCAGTTAGTGATCCCCTCAACGGTAAAGTGCTCGACAACTTTGCCACTCACCATCCCACCAAGGATACAGCCGAAGCCGTTGGTCATCATCAGGAACATTCCCTGGGCGCTGGCGCGGATTTCCGGACGTACCTCTTTCTCAACGAACACTGAACCAGAGATGTTGAAGAAATCGAAGGCGCAACCGTAGACGATCATCGACAGTACCAGCAGCACGGTACCGAACGGCGTCGGGTCGCCGAAGGCGAACAGGCCGAAGCGCAGCATCCACGCCACGATACTAATCAGCATCACGTTCTTAATGCCGTAGCGGCTAAGGAAGAACGGGATGGTCAGGATAAACAGCGTTTCGGAGATCTGCGAAATCGACATCAATACCGACGCGTGCTCGACGATAAAGCTACCGGAGAACAGCGGGTCTTTATCGAAGCTGTGCAGGAAGGTGTTGCCAAACATATTAGTGATTTGCAGTTCGGCGCCGAGCATCATGGAAAAGATAAAGAAGATTGCCATACGCTTGTTTTTAAACAGCGCAAAAGCGTTCAGGCCGAGCATCTCGGTCCAGCTCTGGTTACGTTGGGCGTTGGCGACCGGAATATGCGGCAGCGTCAGGGTGAACAGCGCCAGCAAGACCGACAGCGTCGCGCCGATATAAAGCTGCATATGGCTAAGCTCGAAGCCCGAGAAGCTAACGCCCCACATGGCGAGGATAAAGCCGATGGTGCCCCAGATACGAATTGGCGGGAAATCGGTGACGATATCCAGCCCCGCCGACTGCAGGCGGTAGTAGGAGATGGTGTTGATCAAGCCAAGCGTCGGCATATAGGCCAGCGAGTTAAGCAAGATCACGAGGAACATCTCGCCTGGCGTGGTGACCTGCGCCGCGAGGTACAGCGTTAATGCGCCGACCAGGTGGCAGATGGCATACACCCATTTGGCGCTGATCCATTTATCGGCGACGATCCCGAGCAACGTTGGCATCAGGACGGCGGCGATACCGAGCGAGCTATACACCGCACCGATGGCCGCGCCGTCAAACTTCAGCGTAACAAACATGTACGAGCCGAGCGTGGTCAGCCAACTCCCCCAAAGGCAGAACTGCAGGAACGACAGTATTTTTAACTGCAGCTTAAGATTCATGTATTTATCCTCACGAATGTGGGCTGGTTATGTTTTTTAAATAACATAACCACCGTTATTTTGATGCGATTCTATCATTCAGCGGTTGCAAGCTTCTGTTAACTGCCGCAGAAAATCGAAAGATATTACGAAGTATGTCGTAAAAAAGAGAGGCCCGGTGCGATGTCCGGGCCTGCGGGAGAGGGGCTACTTACGGCGATAGCTTTTCTGCGCGGTGTTAACTTTATACAGATAACGGCGCGATTCCGCCGACGGATGGCGGGTGGTGAGCGTCTGGTAGACGTCGCCTGGGGCCATGCTGTTAATGATGTTCGCCGCCTGGACTTTATCGCTGGAGAAGACGCGCAGTACGCTGCCGGCGCCGCCGTTATAGGCGGTGATCACCGCGTAGCGACGCGAGGTGGGGTTATCGATGCCGGCGAGATAAACGTTGTTCAGCATCGCCAGATAGGCGGTACCGGTATCGATGTTATTCGCCGGGTCAAACAGATAGCTGCGGCTCGGCAGGCCGGATTTGCCCTGCGAGCGGAAGACGTCTTTCCCCGCGCTGTGCTGGACGACCTGCATCAGCCCCATGGCATCCGCGTGGCTCACCGCATAGGGGTTAAACGATGATTCTGTTTGCATAATCGCAAGGATCAGCGACTCATCAACGCCATATTTACGCGAGGCCTGACGCACCATGCCGAGATATTTATGCGCACGTTTATCGAGGTGGTTAGGCACCAGGTTGATGGTGATGCTATAGACCACGCGCAGGCCATTGCTGCGGCTCTTCAGGCGGGTTTGCAGCAGATAATCGGCATAGCGCGCGGCGCGCCACTCCCAGCGGATGGATTCACCGGTGTTATCAACGACCTGGCCGTAGAGGAACGGTTCTTTGGAAATCTGAATATCATCGACATCGGAATAGAGGTCGATAGAGTTGGGGTCATCGCCCATCAACAGGGTTTTGATAATCGCCTGGCGTAACCGTCCTTGCGGATCGGTTCCGGCGATGGTCTCGACGGTAATCGTACCGGCATCAAAGTTGATGTGGCTGCGGGTTTGATACTGGTCGGTATATTTTACGTAGTCCTTCGGCCCGGCGAGCAGAACTTCGTTATACCCCCAAATGTTCTCGATGTTATGGGCAAACTGGCCCATCAGGATATCGAATCCGTTAGTGTCCTTGACCCAGGCCTCGTTATATTCGGCGCCTTTTTTATTGGAACTGGAACAGGACACGAGCAGTGGCGCAATCAGCGCGAGCGCTAAGTATTTTTTCATCATTCCGGGAGTGCGTGTTGTGTTTGTTTGGTAAAGGCCGTGAGGCCCTTACTGTTGTTCCGGCGGCGTGTAGCCTTCGATGTGAACGTCTTTCCCTTCAAACAGGAACTGCACCATCTCCTGTTCCAGCAGCTTGCGGTGCTCCGGGTTCATCATGCTGAGTTTTTTCTCGTTGATCAGCATGGTCTGCTTATGCTGCCACTGCGCCCAGGCCTCTTTGGAGATTTCGTTGTAAATGCGCTTACCGAGCTCGCCCGGATAGAGCTGGAAATCCGGGCCATCCGCTTCACGCTGCAAGAAAGTACAAAAAATCGTTCTGCTCATAATCAATCCTCTTTTATAGCCGAAAAAACTAGACCGGCGTTCCGGCTTTCAACTGTTGCAACAAGCGCTCCACGGGGGCCGCCAGTCCGACCGATGGCGGCTGCGCTAAGTTATACCAGAGTGCGTTACCTTCATCCATGCATGCGCCAGATGAGTGCACTGTAAGCCACATCGGCACAATATCCAGGTGGAAATGGCTGAAAGTGTGGCGGAAGGCGGTTAATTGCGTCAGATTATCGGCCTTTATCTGACGTTGCGCCAGCCACTCACGCAGCCCGGCTTCATCCTCAAACTGCGGAAAACAGAACAATCCGCCCCATAAACCCACCGGCGGACGTTGGGAAAGAAACACCTCGTCGCCGTGCTGCATCAGCAGGAAGTAGCCGGTGCGCTCCGGAATGGTCTGCTTCGGTTTTTTCCCCGGATATTCCGCCCATGAATGGTTAGCGTAGGCCACGCAGCCGTTACTCAGCGGGCACAGTTCGCACTTCGGCTTCGAGCGGGTACAAACCATGGCGCCGAGATCCATCATCGCCTGGTTGAAGCGTTCTACGCCCTGCGCCGGCGTCACCTCTTCGCTTATTTCCCACAGCCGTTTTTCCACCTCTTTTTTCCCCGGCCAGCCGCTCACAGCATAGCAGCGGGCGAGTACCCGCTTCACGTTGCCGTCGAGAATCGGATAATGCTGACCGAGCGAAAGGGATAAAATCGCCCCCGCCGTCGAGCGCCCGACGCCGGGAAGCGCGGCCACCTCTTCAAAGGTTTGCGGGAACTCGCCGCCGTGTTGCGTGGCGACCTGCTGCGCGGCTTTATGTAAATTGCGCGCCCGCGCGTAGTAGCCAAGGCCGGTCCACAGATGCAGCACTTCATCCAGCGGCGCGTTGGCTAAATCAACAACCGTTGGGAAACGCGCCATAAAGCGTTCAAAATAGGGAATAACCGTGGTGACCTGGGTTTGTTGCAACATCACTTCGGAGAGCCATACTTTGTAGGGCGTCTTGGCGATTTGCCAGGGCAGGGTTTTACGGCCGTATTTGTCGTACCAGTCCAGGACCTGGGCTGAAAATTGCGCGGCGAGAAAAGTCAAAGCTACGGCTCCGGAATCGCGATTACAGGGTGGCAGATTGCAGCACAAGGGCGAGTGGCTGTAAACCCTTGCATCCGCCGGGTAACTTTGGATAATGCCCGTTTTCCGAACACATTCACAAGCAGACTTAACTTTTATGAAAAACGACGTCATTTCTCCGGAATTCGATGAAAACGGTCGCCCGCTGCGCCGTATTCGTAGCTTCGTCCGTCGCCAGGGCCGCCTGACGAAAGGGCAGCAGCATGCGCTGGATAACATTTGGCCGGTGATGGGCGTTGAATTCAACGATGCGCCGCTCGATTTCGCCGCCCTGTTTGGCCGCGAAGCGCCGGTCACCTTAGAAATTGGTTTCGGCATGGGCGCCTCGCTGGTGGCGATGGCGAAAGCTAAACCGGAGCAAAACTTCCTCGGTATTGAAGTGCACTCGCCGGGCGTCGGCGCATGTCTGGCGTCCGCGGAAGAAGAAGGCGTACAAAATCTGCGCGTAATGTGTCACGATGCGGTCGAAGTGCTGCACACTATGATCCCGGATAACTCGCTGAATATGGTGCAGCTGTTTTTCCCTGACCCGTGGCATAAAGCGCGTCATAATAAACGTCGTATCGTGCAGCCGCCTTTCGCCGAGCTGGTGAAAAGTAAGCTGAAGCTGGGCGGCGTCTTCCATATGGCGACCGACTGGGAAGCCTATGCCGAGCATATGCTGGAAGTGATGTCTTCGCTGGAAGGCTATCGTAACCTGTCGGAAAGTAACGATTACGTACCGCGCCCGGAATCGCGCCCGGTAACCAAATTTGAACAACGTGGTCATCGTCTTGGCCACGGCGTATGGGACTTAATGTTCGAGAGGGTGAAATAATGGCCAAGAATCGTAGCCGTCGTCTGCGTAAAAAAATGCATATCGACGAGTTTCAGGAGTTAGGTTTCTCCGTAGCCTGGCGTTTCCCGGAAGGGACCAGCGAAGAGCAGATCGACCAGACGGTCAACGATCTGATTGAAGAGGTCATTGAGCCGAACAAACTGGCCTTTGACGGCAGCGGTTATCTCTCGTGGGAAGGGCTCATCTGCATGCAGGAAATCGGTAAATGTACCGAAGAGCATCAGGCCATCGTTCGCAAGTGGCTGGAAGATCGTAAATTAGCGGATGTGCGCACCAGCGAACTTTTTGACGTCTGGTGGGACTAAGTTTGACAAGGGTCGGCAATTGCCGGCCCGATTTGTCTTAAGGGAGTAAAAAGATGCGCAAAACGCTGCTGGCGGTGGCGCTTTCCGTCACCGCTTTGTCTGCCCACGCGGACTACCAGTGTAGCGTCACGCCGCGTGACGATGTGATCCTCAGCCCGCAGCAGGTGCAGGTGAAGGGTGAAAACGGCGATCTGGTGATTAAGCCGGACGGCAATCTGACCTTTAACGGTAAAGCCTATGCCCTTAGCGCCGCCCAGCGCGAACAGGCGCAAGATTATCAGGCCGGTCTGCGCAGCAGCCTGCCGTGGATTGACGACGGCGCGCGCTCGCGCGTCGAAAAGGGCCGCAAGGCGCTGGATAAAATCATCACCGAGCAGGTCGGCGCCAGCAGCAGTATGCATAGCCGCCTGACCAAGCTGGACGCGCAGCTGAAAGAACAGATGAACCGCATTATTGAACGTCGCAGCGATGGCCTGACTTTCCACTATAAAGCTATCGATCAGGTTCGCGCCGATGGCCAACAGCTGGTGAATCAGGCGATGGGCGGCATTCTGCAGGACAGTATCAACGAGATGGGCGCGAAAGCGGTGCTCAAAGGCGGCGGCAATCCGCTGCAGGGCATTCTCGGCAGTCTTGGCGGCCTGCAAACCGCAATTCAGGATGAGTGGAAAAACCAGGAAGCGGATTTCCAGCAGTTCGGCAAAGATGTCTGCGGCCGGGTGGTCTCGCTGGAAGAGAGCCGCAAAGCGCTGGTTGGCTCGTTAAAATAATCAAGATTTCGCGGCCCGCTTTCCTTTGGGCCGCGCTCTTCTCCACTCAGGCCCGGCCGTGCGACACGCGTGAACGGCGAGCCAGAGAATCAATGATGACCGCAATCGCCAATACCGCGCCGGTAATGATATAGCGCAGCGATGACGGCAGGTTCAACAGCGTCAGCCCATTTGAAATTGACTGAATCACGATGATCCCCAATAGCGCGGACCAGGCGCTGCCGCGTCCGCCGAACAGGCTGGTGCCGCCGATCACCGCCGCGGCGATGGCGTTGAGGTTGACGTCGCCGGTGCCGGCCTGCTGGCTGGCGGAAGCCAGTCGCGACGCCGCGAGAATGCCGCCGAAGGTCGCAAGCGTGGTACACAGTACAAAAGCGCTCACATAAATCACCCGCACGTTAATCCCCGAACGGCGCGCCGCTTCACGGTTGCCGCCAACCGCGAACATCGAGCGACCCCATTTTGTCCGTTTCAGCGCGTAGTTGAGGATCATCACGCAGGCGACGAAGAGACCGAAAATCCACGGAATACCGCGCCCCTGATTGAGGTAAAGCACCGCGGCCTCGAAGATAATCGTCAGCGCGATCGCGCGCGCCAGTAGCGAGCTGACTCCCTCGGCGGAAAGATTGGCCGCCAGGCGCCGCGAGCGTTTTTTCAGACCAAAGACAATAATCGCCAGCCCTGGCAGCAATGCCATCAGGTGTGAGAACCAGCCGGGCATCACCAGCAGTTGGCCAAAGCGCACCAGCGGCGACGTGTAGGGCAGGTTAATGCTGCCGCTCGGCCCGAGGATATACAGCTGCATGCCCAGCAGCGCCAGCAGGCCGGCGAGAGTGGCGACGAAACTCGGCATTCCGACGCGGTTATACAGCAGCGCGTAGACCAGCCCGACGGTCACGCCGCAGGCCAGCGCCACGGCGATGGCTCCCGCCAGCGGCCATCCTGCGTTCACCCACAGCACGCCGACGATAGCCGATGCCAGGCCGCTCATGGAGCCGACCGACAGGTCTATCTCGCCAAGCATCAGCACGCAGACGACGCCGAGCGAGATAAACCCGACCGTCGCGCAGTCAAACAGCAGGTTCACCAGGTTATTCGGCGCGATATAGACCGGATTGAGAAAGGTGAAGACCAGGGAAATCACAATCAGCCCGGCTATCACCGGCGCGGTGCCGAGGTCGCCGGTTTTGATGCGGGTTATCTGCGCGCGCAGGGCGCCAAACAGCCCCTCGTCGTGACGAACGCGCTCATCGCTGCGGTCCAGCGCGGTGTGGGATGCGGTCTTACTGTTCATAAAATTACATCGCTCCGGAAGTCGTGGGCTGTGATTTACGTTCAACCCGGCGTGAGACGGCGTTTTCCGTCGCGCCGGTGATCGCGGCGACCAGATCCTGATTGGAAGCATCGGGCGTGAAGATCCCTTTGTTGCGCCCGAGACGCAGCACCACGATACGGTCGGCGACGGCGCGAACGTCTTCCATGTTGTGACTGATGATGATGACGCCAAGCCCGCGCTCGCGAACGCGCTCAATCAGGTTGAGCACTTCCGCGGTCTGCGCGACCCCCAGCGCCGCGGTGGGTTCATCGAGCATAATGATTTTAGGGTTCAGCAGCAGCGAACGGGCGATGGCGACGGTCTGCCGCTGGCCGCCGGAAAGCGATGCCACCGGTTCGCGTACCGACGGAATACGTGCCGCCAGCTCCTGCAGCAGCGTCCAGGCCTTCACTTCCATCACCACTTCATCGAGCTGGAACGGCGAAATTTCATGGCCCAGAAACAGGTTTGCCACTACATCAAGGTTTTCGCACAGCGCCAGATCCTGAAACACCGTAGCAATACCGTATTCCAGCGCTTTGCCGGGGCTATCGAGGGTGACGGGGTTGCCGTCAAACTCAATGGTGCCGGAGGTCGGCTGGTGGACGCCGGCGAGGATCTTCACCAGCGTGGATTTGCCCGCGCCGTTGTCTCCGACTAGCGCGACCACCTCGCCTGCGTGGACTTCTAATTCGATATCCGTCAGCGCGGACACCGCGCCAAAATGTTTAGAGACGTTGCGCAGTTGCAGTATTGGCCGCCCGGCGGCGGAGTTGTGTTGTTGTTGCGGCATACAAAACGACCTCAATAATGGCGAAATCACGCCCGCCGCGGCGGGCGCAGGGTCACAGGTTACTTGCTGATGCCTAACTTCTGGCAGGCGGCGGCGTACTCGCCGCTACACACCTGATCCCAGGTCTGGATTTTTTTATCGAAGATTTCCGCTTTGATGTTTTTGGCCGTCACCACTTCCGGGGTAAATAGCTGGGAAGGGGTGTTGTACAGGGTGGTGCTGGCCTGCGGTTTTTTGCCCTGAATAAAATCAACCGCCACTTTGGCCGCCGCCGCGGCGACGATCTCCGATGGTTTGGAGATGGTGTTGTACTGGTCGCCGGCGATGATCAGCTGCAGCGCGGCGATAGTGGCGTCATTGCCGGTGACCGGCGGCAGCGGCTGGACGCCTGCAGCCTTAAAGGCGGCAATCGCGCCGCCGCCGGTACCGTCGTTCGCCGCGACCACGCCCTTAATTTTGTCGCCAAAGCGGGTAACCTGCCCGGCGGTCCACTCCTGGGCTTTCGGCGGCGCCCACTCCGGGGTGTCAAATTCGGCCAGCGTTTTGTAACCGGACTCTTTCAATCCGCGATGGATACCGTCGCGGATCAGCCCTGCGGCGGCATCGGTTGGCGAACCGTTAATTTGCAGCACACCGGCATCCTGCGGCACGCCGCTCGCTTTCAAATGGTCGGTGAGAGATTTCGCGATGGCGTAGCCAATGCCCTCGTTATCAAACGAAACATAAAAATCGGCCGGTTTGTTTGGCACCGGGCGGTCATAGGCGATGACCTTAACCCCTTGAGCCTGGGCGTTTTCGACCAGCGCGGCGGCGGCGGAAGAGTCAACCGGATCCAGGACGATCACTTTCGCCCCCTGGGCGATAACCGAGTTGAACTGCTGCTGCTGAAGCGACGCGTTGGCGTTGGCATTCTGATAAATGACCTTACAATCCGCGCAAAGCTTGCTCATTTCCGCCTTAAAACCGGGGAAGTCGTGCTGCTCATAGCGGGTAGAGGCCTGATCGGGCATTAAAAAGGCCACGGTGGCGGACTCTGCAGACCAGGCTGAAGCCGTGATGGTGCCGGATAGTGCGGCGAGTGTGATAAGAATATTACGGTAATTCATTGTGTTACCCTCTTTTTTATAGGCTTAAGCCCGCCGGGTTGCGCCGACGTTACAGAGACTTTTTTTAATCAGAGTTACCAATAATTCACATGCAGGATACTTCGGTTTTACATTTGCTCAACCGATGAAGCAGGATTACCACTGTGCAAAAAATGAGTCAAGAAAAGGAAAAAAGTCGATCTGATTTTGTGATTCGCTGCAAATAAGCGAACAAAAAAACGCCAGTCAATTTGACCGTAGCGGGAGAGAATATAGGGGGAAGATACGGGCGACGATGCGCCGCCCGCAGGGATTACTCTTCGCTGAGAAACAGCTCCAGCAGCGAATTTAAAAACAGCTTACCGTGCTCGGTAATCTGCCAGTTTTGCGCATCTTCCAGCAGATAGCCTTCGGCGATGGCGGCATCGATTTGCGGACGGATAACCTGCTCATCAAGGCCGGTATACAAGCTGAACTCCGCGCGCGGCGCGGCCTCCAGCAGGCGGAAGCGGTTCATAAAGAACTCGAACGGTTTATCCGCCGCCTCCACGTCGTGCTGGCGCTCCAGGTAACGGCCTTCCATGTAGCCGCGCGGGTGACGGGTTTTTGCCGTACGCAGAATGCGGCCATCAGGGAAGGTCACTTTGCCGTGTGCGCCGCAGCCGATACCGAGGTAGTCGCCAAAGCGCCAGTAGTTGAGATTGTGCTGGCACTGATAGCCTGGTTTGGCGTAAGCGGAGGTCTCGTACTGCTGATAACCTGCGGCGCTTAGCAATTGATGCCCCTGCTCGAAAATATCCCACAGCGCGTCGTCATCCGGTAACACCGGCGGGCGCGAACCAAACAGCGTGTTCGGCTCAATAGTCAACTGATACCACGACAGATGCGGCGGATTCAGCGCGATCGCCTGGCGTAAGTCATCCAGCGCTTCTTCCAGCGACTGGTCCGGCAGGCCATGCATTAAATCGAGGTTAAAGCTACGCAGCCCCAGGCCGCTCGCCAGCCGCGCCGCGCGCTTTGCCTCTTCAGGACCGTGAATACGCCCCAGACGCTGCAATTTGGGCTCGCTAAAGCTCTGCACGCCGATGGAGATACGGTTGACCCCGGCACGCTGATACTCAACGAAGCGATCGGCCTCCACGGTCCCCGGATTGGCTTCCATGGTGATCTCCGCATCCGCCGCCAGCGGCAGGCAGGCGCGCACGCCATCCAGCAGGGTTTGCATCGCCGGGCCGGAAAGCAGGCTCGGCGTACCGCCGCCGATAAAAATAGTCTTAATTTCACGTCCCTGTGCGTATGGCGCATCGTGGCGCAGATCGGCAAGCAGGTGCTGGACGTAGTCGTCGTGCGGCACTTCGCCCTTTAACGCATGCGAATTGAAATCGCAGTACGGGCATTTCTGCACGCACCACGGGATATGAATATAAAGACTCAGAGGCGGCAAATTAGCCATTACGTAATGCTTCCAGTAACAGTTTCAGCGCCTGCCCGCGGTGGGAAATGGCGCTTTTCTCTTCACGGCTCAGCTCCGCTGCGGTTTTACCCTCGGACGGAACAAAGAAAATCGGGTCATAGCCAAAGCCGCCGTTACCCGCCGCCTGACGAGTAATCACGCCCGGCCAGCTGCCATGGCATACCAGCGGCGTCGGGTCTTCGGCATGACGCAGATACACCAGCACGCAGTGGAAATGGGCCTGACGTTGCTCATCGGGCACATCCTGTAGAGCATCCAGCAGCTTTTCCAGATTCTGCTGGTCGCTGGCGTTTTCACCCGAGTAGCGAGCGGAGTAAATTCCCGGCGCGCCGCCCAGCGCATCCACCGCCAGACCCGAATCGTCGGCAATGGCCGGCAGGCCGGTGACCTGCGCGGCGTGACGCGCTTTGAGGATCGCGTTTTCGATAAAGGTCAGGCCGGTTTCTTCAGCGGAATCGACCCCAAGCTCAGTCTGGGCGACGACGTCGAGGCCAAAATCTTCCAGCAGCGAGGCCAGCTCGCGAACTTTACCGGCGTTGCCGGTAGCGAGTACAACTTTTTGCATATTCAATCCTGTTTAGTCAGCCAGCGCCGCGACGGCGGGCGGGATCTGCTGCGGGTGAATGATTTTTATCTGTTTATGACGGCCCAGTTCGCCTTTTTCGATAAGCACCTGGCTTTTCGCGACGCGGAACTGTTTAGCGAGATATTTTACCAGATGGGCATTTGCCTGGCCGTCGACGGGTGGGGCGGTGATGGCGACTTTGAGCTCGTCGCCATGCAGACCAACAAGGCTGTCGCGGCTGGCCTTTGGCTGAATATACAGCCTGAGCACCAGCCCGTCAGCACAGACTTCAACGGCACTCATAGCGCCATCCACAGCCCCGGAAGCAGGACATTGCCGGTAGCTTGCAGCAGCTCGGCGATACCCATGTTAATCACGTACAGCAGCAGCACCAGCACCATCGGCGAAAAGTCGATGCCGCCCATGGATGGCAGCAGGTTGCGGATTGGGCGCAGCAGCGGGTCGGCCAACTGCATCAGCACGTATTCTACCGGGCTGCGGCCCTGGCTTACCCAGCTCATAATAGCCATCAGCAGCAGCACCCAGAAAATCAGCGAACCGATGGTTTTCAGTAGGATCAGCACCGCGGCAATCCAGATAATCGGCTGGAAGGTGACCACCATAAACAGTACGATCGCCTTGATAACGCAGAGCACGAAGGCGACCAGCAGGGAGGCGCTATCCAGCGGCCCCATTGCCGGGATAATCCGGCGCAGCGGCCCGACGATAGGCTGGGTCGCTTTCACGACGAACTGCGAAAACGGATTGTAAAAGTCGCAGCGCGCCCACTGCATCCAGACGCGTAACAACATGACCATTGTGTAGAGCTCAATGACCGTTGAGAGCAGGAAGGTCAACGTCTTCATGGCGTTCCTCAGATTCCTTATTTTTTGCTGTAGTCGCGCGCGCCGAAGATTGCGGTCCCGATGCGCACCATAGTGCTTCCCGCCGCGATAGCGGCTTCCATGTCATCCGACATGCCCAGAGAGAGCGTATCAACCGAAGGGTAGAGCGTTTTCAGTTGCGCGAATGCTACCGCCATTTGTTGGGCGACGGCAAACTGCCTTTCATACTCTGACTCTGGCGCCGGAATGGCCATTAACCCGCGAAGCTGGAGGTTCGGTAAGGCGGCGACACCGGCGGCTAAAGCGTCAAGCTCCGCCAGCGGGATCCCGGATTTACTCTGTTCATCGCTGATGTTGATTTGAATCAGCACGTTCAGCGGTGGTAAATCCGCCGGACGTTGCTCGCTCAGGCGGGTGGCGATTTTCAACCGGTCGACGGTGTGGCACCAGTCAAAATGTTCGGCCACCAGCCGGCTTTTGTTGGACTGCAGCGGGCCGATGAAGTGCCACTGCAGACCGCTAGTGCCCGCCTGCTGGAAATAGCGGATTTTATCCACCCCTTCCTGGACGTAGTTTTCGCCGAATGCCCGCTGTCCTGCGGCCATTGCTTCTTCGATAGCGCTCGCAGGTTTGGTTTTACT
This sequence comes from Klebsiella sp. 141203, assembly GCF_032601985.1. Classification (NCBI taxonomy): domain Bacteria; kingdom Pseudomonadati; phylum Pseudomonadota; class Gammaproteobacteria; order Enterobacterales; family Enterobacteriaceae; genus Klebsiella; species Klebsiella sp. 141203. Next base: position 338,505 of record NZ_JAQIRL010000003.1, read on the forward strand.
CACTGCAAGCAACGTAACTTCTTCTGGAGCGCGGCCGCAGCGGGCGGCAGCGCCTGAGATTTTATCCCGGACCTGTGCCAGGTTATGCGCAATATCGTTCATATTCCGAGGATCAGTTATGGAGCTGGAAGAAATCGTGGCCCTTAGTGTAAAGCATAACGTCTCCGATCTACACCTGTGCAGCTCGTATCCGCCGCGCTGGCGTCGTATGGGAACGCTTGAGCCTGCGCCGTTTACTGCGCCGGATGTTGAGAAAATCCTCACTCGCTGGCTTAACGACCCACAGCTGGCGCAGTGGCGTGCCGATGGTCAGGTTGACTTCGCTTTGGCTCTCCCGAACGGGCCTCGGCTGCGCGCCAGCGCTTTTGCCCACACGCGTGGCCTGTCGCTGGCTTTGCGTCTGTTGCCGCAGCAATGTCCACAGTTGGTTGATTTGGGCGCGCCCGCCGCGCTTAGCGAATTGCTAAATGAAGAGAGTGGTTTGATCCTGGTTACCGGCGCTACCGGTAGCGGCAAGTCGACCACCCTGGCGGCGATGGTGGACTACCTCAATCAACATCGCCATGGTCATATTTTAACCCTTGAGGATCCCGTGGAGTTTATTCACGCCAGCAGGAACTGCCTGATCCAGCAGCGCGAAATCGGCCGCCATTGCTCCTCCTTCGCGGCGGCGCTACGCGTAGCGCTGCGTCAGGACCCGGACGTCATCTTATTAGGCGAGCTGCGCGATAGCGAAACTATCCGCCTGGCGCTGACCGCAGCCGAAACCGGGCACCTGGTGATGGCGACGCTGCATACCCGCAGCGCGGCGCAGGCCATCGAGCGGCTGGTGGATGTGTTTCCGGCGGAAGAAAAAGAGCCGGTTCGCAGCCAGCTGGCAGGGAGCTTATGCGCTGTGGCGGCGCAAAAATTGTTGCCAAATGCTTCCGGCAGTCGGGTTGCGCTATACGAACTTTTAGTGAACACGCCAGCGGTGGCAAATTTGATCCGCGAAGGGAAAACGCATCAGCTACCCGGCGTGATGCAAACCGGTCAGCAGGCAGGAATGCAAACCTTTGCGCAGAGTTTTCAACAACGTGCAGCGGCAGGTGAGTTATTGCCCTCGTAGAGATGAAACCAAGTTGGTATTCATTAAATTGTTAATTCAGTGTTCAATTAATGTTTTGATAAATGTTTTTATAATACAAATAAGTGGTACGACCTAAGCCTAAATAATGAATGTTATGACAGCAGGCTTACATTTACCTCGCTTCACAAGGAAAAAAGTAGGATTACCTTTTGACACTTTTGCGGGGTTCGATTTATGCTGTTTACGGGAATAGGAAGATTCTCATGAAATGATGTTTCAATAACCAAACTGTATTTGAAAATATAAATACATTATTGAACGTTTAATTTTCAGTTAATTTAACCGCTAAGATGGCGGGGTACTGCTAAGGAGAGTTTCAAGTGATTAATTTATCGGAGAATTTACTGCATTCGCGTCAGGTGACTTTCATTACTCATCCATCCATTCAGAGTAATGCATTTGCGGCGTGGTTGACTGAGAAGCTATCCGTAAACGTAACTCTGCATAATATCAACAAACCGCTAACTCAACGCCTGGCAAAAGATTCCGTAATATTGTTTGATATTGCTGTTTCCAATAAGAAATTGAATAGCGTGTGGCGAGATATTATTCGCGTACAGGCAGATAATCCGCGTTTGTTGATTATCAATAGCGCGCAAAAGTATGAGTTGTACGAAATGGCGCAATGGCCTGCGTTATATGGCGTATTCCGTCATGACGACGACCAATCGCGCTTAATTGAGGGCGTCAAAGCCGTATTGAATGGTGAACAGACGGCTGAATTGAGCGTGATGCACCCGGCGCTGTATTCTGCAGATCAGGTCACGGCGCCGACGGAGAACTCACCGTTGACCGAGCGTGAATGTGAGATCCTCAACGAGCTGCGCTGCGGCGCAATAAATATGGATATCGCACGCGCGTTATTCATCAGCGAAAACACCGTACGTACCCATCTGTACAATGTGTTCCGCAAGCTGAGCGTGAAGAACCGAACCCAGGCGGTAAGCTGGGCGAATGAACATCTGCGTCACTGATTGCCCGGCGGCGCTACGCTTGCGCGGGCCTACGGGTTATGCCAGCGGGGGTTTTGTAGGCCGGGTAAGGCGAAGCCGCCACCCGGCGCAAAAGCGGCTCCGCGTCCGCTGCCATGATTGCCCGGCGGCGCTACGCTTGCGCGGGCCTACGGGTTACTCCAGCGGGGGTTTTGTAGGCCGGGTAAGGCGAAGCCGCCACCCGGCGCAAAAGCGAATCTATGCTTCGCTTTCATCCCAGAGCTACCGATCAGTATCCCTGTTCGAAATAGCTTTCGAGGATAACCACGGCAGAGGCGGAATCAACGCTGCCTTTATTGAGCGCACGAAAACCACCGTGTTCAAACAGGCCGGCGCGAGCTTCGACGGTGCTTAAACGCTCGTCGTGGAGGGTGATTTTCACGCCGAAGCGGCCATGAATTTTATTGGCGAAATTACGTGCGCGCGCGGTTAGCGGCTGTTCGGTGCCGTCCATGTTCAGCGGCAGACCGACAATCACCGCTTCCGGCTGCCACTCTTTCAACAGCTTTTCGATGATGTTCCAGTCCGGCTTGCCGTCCTGCGCCTTCAGCGCCGGGAGCGGACGCGCCGTGCCGGTAATGCGCTGCCCAACGGCGACGCCAATGCTTTTAGTGCCAAAATCAAAACTCAAAAAGGTACCGCTCATTATGCATGCCCCGCGTCGGCAGGCATCGTCACGATATCGATACCGATAAGTTTGGCCGCCTCGCGCCAGCGATCGGCAATCGGCGTTTTAAACAAAATATTCTGATCGGCCGGTGCGGTAAGCCAGGCGTTATCGAGAATTTCCTGCTCCAGTTGCCCTTTTTCCCACGACGCGTAGCCCAACGCCACCAACACGTTGCTCGGTTGTTTATCGGTACCGAGGGTTTCCAGCACGTCGCGTGAGGTGGTGATCACCGTGTTGTCGGAGATACGGATGCTGGAGGAAAAATCAGACGGCGGCGTGTGCAGGATAAAACCGCGATCCTCCGCCAGCGGGCCGCCGACCATCACCGGTTTATCCAGGCGAATTTCCGGGTTGCGCGCCACCGGCGCGATTTTCAGTTTTTCCAGGATCCCTTCCACCTGCAAATTTTCCAGCGGCTTATTGATGATAATGCCCATGGCGCCATCGTCGTTGTACTCGCAAATATAGACGACGGAGCGACGGAAAAGAGGGTCCTGTAGCGCAGGCATGGCAATCAGAAAGTGATGCTGTAAATTCATTGTCAGAGGTTCTGTTCCTGGTTTAAAAAAACAACACCCAGTATGCGGGTAAAGTAGAAACGTGTCGATGCACTTTGTTTTACAGGCGCCAGAGAGGCGCCTGACGGGCGGGCGTTTGCCCTTCCCAGTGCTTATTTGTTGATACGTTTTTCGATAGCGTCCATCAGCATGCCGGTAATCGACACGTCCGGGAAAGCAGCTTCGATTTCGCGCACGCAGGTCGGGCTGGTGACGTTAATTTCGGTCAGGCGATCGCCGATGATATCCAGGCCGACGAAAATAAGGCCTTTGGCTTTTAGCGTCGGGCCGACGCGGCGGGCGATTTCCCAGTCGCTTTCGGTCAGCGGACGCGCTTCGCCACGGCCGCCAGCGGCCAGGTTGCCGCGCGTTTCACCGCCCTGCGGGATGCGTGCGAGGCAGTATGGCACCGGCTCGCCGTCTACCACCAGCACACGTTTGTCGCCGTCTTTGATGGCCGGCAGATAATTCTGCGCCATGCAGTAGCGGCTACCCAGTTCGGTCAGGGTTTCGGAAATGACGCCGAGGTTCGGATCGCCTGCTTTCACGCGGAATATTGAAGCGCCGCCCATGCCGTCCAGCGGTTTGAGAATGATATCGCCGTGTTTTTCCCAGAACGCTTTCAACTGGGCTTTATTACGGGTGACCAGCGTTTCCGGAGTTAGCTCGGAGAACCAGGCGGTGAACAGCTTTTCGTTACAGTCGCGCAGGCTCTGCGGCTTGTTGACGATAAGCGTGCCTTTCTCTTCCGCGCGTTCGAGAATGTAGGTGGCGTAGATAAACTCGGTATCGAACGGCGGGTCTTTACGCATCAGGATGACGTCGAGATCCGCCAGCGGCAGATCCTGTTCGCCGGTGAACGCGTACCATTTGTCGTAATTCTGCTCGACGCTCAGCGTGCGCGTACGGGCGCGGGATTCGCCATTGATGAGGTACAGGTCGTTCATCTCCATATAATGGAGTTCATAGCCGCGACGCTGCGCTTCCAGCAACATCGCGAAGCTGGTGTCTTTTTTAATGTTGATGGATGCGATAGGGTCCATCACGATGCCGAGCTTGATCATTGTTCTCTCCATTAGCGCTGTCGTGTTTGCGGATTGTTGCGCCAGATTTTAGCCCAGATCGCCAAAACGCACCTGCAGCGCGGTGATGGCGGTGAGCGCGGTAGTCTCAGTACGCAGAACGCGCGGTCCCAACAGGATATCAGTAAACTGGTAGCGAGCGGTCATCGCTATCTCTTCCGCCGACAGGCCGCCTTCCGGGCCAATCAGCAGGCGAACACGTTCAACCGGCAGCGGCAGCGTATTGATACTGGCGCTGGCGCGCGGGTGCAGGTTGAGCTTGAGGCCGTTTTCTTCCTCGGCGCACCAGGCTTCCAGCTGCATCGCCGGGCGTATTTCCGGCACGACGTTACGGCCGCTCTGTTCGCAGGCGGCAATGGCGATTTTCTGCCACTGCTGAATCTTCTTCTGCAAGCGTTCGGCATCCAGTTTAACGCCGCAGCGCTCGGAAAACAGTGGCGTTATGAGGCTTACGCCAAGTTCGATTGATTTCTGGATGGTGAATTCCATTTTTTCGCCGCGTGACATCACCTGGCCGAGATGGATATGCAGCGGAGATTCACGATCGTCGAGCTGGCCGCGGATAACCTCGACCATGACGTTTTTCTTACCCGCTTCGGTGATGACCGCATCGAAAACCTGATTGCTGCCGTCAAACAGCTGGATTTCCTGGCCTTTGCTCATGCGCAGGACGCGGCCAACGTGGTTGGCTGCGTCGTCGCTCAGGGCGATGTGGCTGCCGGGGGTAATGCGTTCCGGGTGGTGGATGCGAGGAATGCGCATGCTTGATATTCCGTTCTTCGCGCAGATAGCGTCTTCCCCATAGCGGGGAAGACGGCGGCTGCAAATTAACAATTGCCGCTAGTGTAGGTTAGCTCTTTTGCGCCTGGCAAGCCTGCTGGACGTAAGGATTATGGTTGCCCTGTACTTTGGCGATTCGCTCATCGCGTTCGCACTCCCAGGAGGTCACCGGATACTGCTTATCCCAGGCGGTAAACAGCTGGGTTTGCTGGCGGGAAAGAGTCAGCTGATAGCGGTCGCGCATATAGAAGTAGGTGCGGGCGATCGAGCCGCGGGCGCGTACCGGCGGTTCGGCGACTTTATCTTTGAAATCCACCTTCATGGCGCATTGACCATACTGTCCATCGCCGCCGTTCCACTGGCTGTACATAAAGTTGCCGCGATCGCCATTGACCTCGCCGACCGCAGGCTGCAGGTTATGCATATCGCTTTCCATCTTGCGGTATTCCGGATCTTTGGCGCAGTTTTTTCGCCCGCCATCCTGCCAGCACTGGCGCTGGTGGCCGAACTGCCACGCCGGGACCACATGTTCCCATTCGACCCGGCTGGCGCGGTTCTCGTTTTTACGCACTTTGTAGCCGCAAGATTCCAGATCGATAACGCCTTTTTTACCCTGCCAGTCGATTTTACAACCGCAATAAAAGTCGCCGGGGACGTCGGCATTCACTTTTACGCCTGCGGCTTTCGCCTGGGAAAAACTATGAATACCAGCTGCCGCAAGCGGGCCGCTGGCTGCCACGCTGAACAACGCGACGGCAAAAACATACATACGGGACATCGTAAACTCCGTGTCAAAACGAGCCCGCAACGTAGCGAATGAGGGTGTCAGATGCAATCAGTCAGATCAGAAAGTTTCTAATTAATTCCAATGGTTACTTTTCCGCCACTAGCAGATCGCCGCAGCGAACGCAGCGGTAAGTGGCTTCACCGCGCACCACGCGGTTATGGCGACGGACGGTTAGCTGATGCTGCTGGCACTGGCAGCGATAGGGGAAGGTGTTCTGGCGTACTGAATTGAGCTCAAAGCGGTGGGTGCGGCGGGCGGGGACGCCCAGCACGGCCTCCATCATCCATTTCCACTCTTTGCCGTGCGGCGCGACGCGGCCAAAGTGTTTCCACACCAGCAGATGCGCCAGTTCGTGCGGTACCACTTCATCGATAAACGCCTGCTGGTTTTCCAGCAATAGTACTGGATTGAGGCGGATCTCGTTTTTCTCCAGCCACGCGGTGCCTGCGGAGGTGCCGCGCTGCTGATAAACCAGCGTCGGTTCCGCATAGCGGCGTTCCAGCTTGAGATTGGCGGTGGCGAGATGCTCCCGCAGGCTACGCATGACGGCCTGCTGGATAGCGATGGGAATTCGGGGTGTTTTCATAGCGCCAGAGGATAGTGCGCCGCGCGGGGGAGAGCAAGAAGAAGCTTCCTCCCAAAGGGGAGGAAGCACAGAGGGGATTAATCGCGAGCGCCGATTTCGCGCAGCGGGCGTCCCTGCATCAGGTTGCGTTCAATATGTTCCAGCGAGACGTTTTTGGTTTCCGGAATCAGCCAGATAGTCAGCAGGATAAACAGCACGTTCAGACCGCCGTAGACCCAGAAGGTGTTGGCGCTGCCGAGAGAGTTCAGCATGGTCAGGAAGGTGGCGCCGACGATCATATTGGCAATCCAGTTGGTCGCGGTGGAGCAGGTGATACCGAAATCGCGGCCTTTCAGCGGCTGTATTTCAGAACACAGTACCCAAATCAGCGGGCCGGCGCTCATCGCGAAGCCGACGATAAACATCAGCAGCATCAGTACTGCAAAGTACTGCGCGGTAGCAGAGTGAATACCGATATGCATCATGCTGCCCAGTACGCCCATACCGGCGGCCATCACGATAAAGCCGAGGATCAGCGTCGGTTTACGGCCCCAGCGGTCGACCAGGCCGATAGCGATAAAGGTGGCCAGTACGTTGGTCAGGCCGACGATCACTGTGCCCCACATTTGCTCAGTGGTATTGGCATAGCCCGCCAGTTCAAAAATCTTCGGCGCATAGTACATGATGACGTTCATCCCGGTGAACTGTTGCATGATCTGCAGCAGGACGCCAAGGAACACCGCGCGGCGGAAGTTGCTGTTCTCTTTGAACAGCGCCCAGCCGGACTGTTTGACTTTCAAGCTTTCGCGGATTTCATCGAGCTCGCGTTTGGCTTCGGCGCTGGTATCGCGCAGGCGCAGCAGGACGCGTTCGGCATCGACGAAACGGCGTTTAGCGGCAAACCAGCGCGGGCTATCCGGCAGGAAGATTACGCCGATCAGCAGCAGGATTGCCGGGATGATAATCACGCCGAGCATCCAGCGCCACGCGCCGCTGTAGCTGAAGGCGGTGTCAGAGAGGTAGGCGCCGAGAATACCGATGGTAATCATCAACTGGTACATCGAAATCATACTGCCGCGGATTTTCTCCGGCGCGATTTCCGACAAGTACAGCGGCGCGGTGTAAGAGGCGACGCCAACCGCCAGCCCCAGCAGGACGCGAGAGATCAGCAGGATTTCGACGTTCGGCGCGGCGGCGGAAAATAGCGAACCGGCCACAAACAGGATCGCGCCGATCATCAGGCTTTTTTTACGTCCCAGTTTAAAGGAGAGCCAGCCGCTGCCCACTGCGCCGACGGCGGCGCCGAACATCATGGAGCTGACCACCCACTCCTGGGTGTGCGCGCTGATTTGGAATTCATTGGCAATGAACGGTAAGGCGCCGGCAATAACGCCGATATCAAGGCCGAACAGTAAGCCGGCCAGCGCGGCGAGGAAACAGACAAAGAACGTCATCGTCTTGTTTGAACGCCCTTGTTTTTTATTGTCAGGCATAACGCCCTCCAGTTGAGTTATTGATTCTGTCGATGCTTAGAGTAGGGGAGTGCAGGACAAAAAAACGTGATTACAATCACGACTGTGTAATCGGTTACACTAAGGTAAAGATATGTAATCAGTAAAAACATATTCAAATCATAGATATAAAAGGCAAATATCGCCAATAAGAATGGGCTGAAACGACGATTTTTGACATGTTATGTAACATTGTGAAAAGAGTTCGCGCCTGCGGGTAGCTAGAACGATCCCGCCCTTGCGGCAGATATGTAATCGCTTTCATCAAGTGGGGAAAGGAAATGGATCAAAGACGGTCAAACGTCGGGGGAGAGATTCAGGGCAACAAAAAGGCCAGCGCGGGGCTGGCCTTAAGCAGTCAAGCGGGGTGGCTTATTTCAGGCCAGCCGCTTCGCGCAGCAGGGCTGCTTTGTCGGTTTTTTCCCATGGGAAATGTTCGCGACCAAAGTGACCGTAAGCGGCGGTCTCTTTGTAGATCGGGTGCAGCAGATCCAGCATCTGAATCAGGCCGTACGGACGCAGGTCGAAGAACTCGCGTACCAGCAGGGTCAGCTGTTCAGAAGGCACTTTTTCGGTGCCGAAGGTTTCGACCATGATTGAAGTCGGTTCAGCGACGCCGATGGCGTAGGAAACCTGAATCTCACAACGATCGGCAAGACCTGCGGCAACGATGTTTTTCGCCACATAGCGCGCCGCGTAGGCTGCGGAACGGTCAACTTTAGATGGATCTTTACCGGAGAACGCACCGCCGCCGTGACGAGCCATGCCGCCGTAGGTATCAACGATGATCTTACGACCGGTCAGACCGCAGTCGCCCATCGGGCCGCCGATGACGAAACGTCCGGTCGGGTTGATGAAGAACTTGGTGGAAGCGTTCAGCCATTCGGTCGGCAGAATCGGCTTGATGATCTCTTCCATCACTGCTTCCTGCAGGGATTTCTGATCGATATCTTCAGCGTGCTGAGTGGAAAGCACAACCGCATCGATGCCGACGATTTTGCCGTCGTCATACTGGAAAGTGACCTGACTTTTCGCGTCCGGACGCAGCCACGGCAGGGTGCCGTTTTTGCGGACTTCAGCCTGGCGCTGTACCAGACGGTGCGCGTAAGTCACCGGCGCCGGCATAAGCACGTCAGTTTCGTTAGTGGCATAGCCAAACATCAGGCCCTGGTCGCCCGCGCCCTGTTCCAGCGGGTCGGCACGGTCAACGCCCTGGTTAATATCCGGGGACTGCTTACCAATAGCGCTCAGGACCGCGCAAGAGTTGGCGTCAAAGCCCATATCGGAATGCACGTAGCCAATTTCACGCACCGTGTTACGGGTGATCTCTTCGATATCAACCCATGCGCTGGTGGTGATTTCACCGCCAACCAGAACCATGCCGGTTTTGACATAGGTTTCGCAGGCTACGCGCGCTTTCGGATCCTGTTCGAGGATCGCGTCCAGCACGGCATCGGAGATTTGGTCAGCAATTTTGTCTGGATGCCCTTCTGATACAGACTCGGACGTAAAGAGGTGTTTTGCCATGTTTTATTTTACCTGTGAGTATTCGTGTAGCTCATACTGTTGTGTAGAGAGGCTTTGATAGATGACCCTACCAAGGCTTGCAGGTAGTGACACGAGCAGTCTGAGTGTTAATCAGTATAGATGGATTAACTTCTGGATGGCTATTTTAGGTCAGAACTTCATCGCATTTCCACATTTTTTTGACATCGCCCGCATTAATGGAAAAAGCGTGGTGGAAATTTTTCCTGACAACTCCGGCAAGACGCGTATTTTTATTTTGCATTTTACCCCGCTTCTCGGTATAAAACGCCGCGCGCGGCTCATTAAAAAAGCGCACGAAGCCCATCTCGTGACGCCACTTCCAGCCGGGTTAAGCACTCTGTTACACAGCGGCGGTTTCGCCAGCTGTTCGATATGTATAGCTTTGGCTTGTCGCTGGCCTTTTTCGGGGCAGTGTGGAGGTGATACCAGATAATGAACCAACGTTTTTCGCCTGATTCGCCGCGTCGTTCTGTCGCGCAATTCTATCCCGCAATCTGCATCTCTTTCGTGCAAACCTGCCGATGTTCTACCCATCTCGGCGCTTCTCAGGATTCCAGGGCCTCCAGGCTTTTTGAAAACTGAACAAGGGCGCTCTTGCGTGAGCAAGGGTTTTCTCGTGGTTTCTCCGGGCTGTCATACCAGCTTCGGGTACGTGTTTTACTATATATGAATAAGAAACCGGTCGCGCAGCTGCAGTGCCAGCACTATCTGCTGGGATTAAAGGCTGTTCATGGGTTGTTATCGCGTCTGTCGACTGCGATAGTAGTTAATATTACAAGTTGAGGTTCGCTATGTCTGACGACATGTCTTTGGGTTCGCTTTCGTCAGCAGGCGAACACGGTGTACTACGTTCCATGCAGGAGGTTGCGATGAGCTCCCAGGAAGCCAGCAAAATGCTACGTACCTACAATATTGCCTGGTGGGGTAATAACTATTACGACGTTAACGAACTGGGCCATATCAGCGTTTGCCCGGATCCTGACGTCCCGGAAGCGCGCGTCGACCTGGCCGAGCTGGTCAAAGCGCGCGAAGCCCAGGGACAACGCCTGCCGGCGCTGTTCTGCTTCCCGCAGATCCTGCAACATCGTCTGCGCTCGATTAACGCCGCCTTCAAGCGCGCGCGTGAATCCTACGGTTATAACGGCGACTATTTCCTTGTCTACCCGATCAAGGTCAACCAGCACCGTCGCGTGATTGAATCCTTGATCCACTCCGGCGAACCGCTGGGGCTGGAGGCTGGTTCGAAGGCTGAGCTGATGGCGGTGCTGGCGCACGCGGGGATGACCCGTAGCGTGATCGTCTGTAACGGTTATAAAGATCGTGAATACATCCGTCTGGCGCTGGTGGGCGAGAAGATGGGCCATAAGGTCTATCTGGTCATCGAGAAGATGTCGGAAATCGCCATCGTGCTGGAAGAGGCCGCCCGTCTGAACGTGGTGCCGCGCCTTGGCGTGCGTGCGCGTCTGGCCTCGCAGGGTTCCGGTAAATGGCAGTCCTCCGGCGGCGAGAAATCTAAATTCGGCCTCGCGGCGACGCAGGTGCTGCAACTGGTCGAAATTCTGCGCGAGGCAGGCCATCTTGAGAGCCTGCAACTGCTGCACTTCCACCTCGGCTCGCAGATGGCCAACATTCGCGATATCGCCACCGGCGTGCGCGAATCGGCGCGTTTCTACGTCGAGCTGCATAAGCTGGGCGTTAATATTCAGTGCTTCGATGTCGGCGGCGGTCTGGGTGTCGATTACGAAGGGACCCGCTCGCAGTCCGACTGTTCGGTGAACTACGGCCTGAATGAGTACGCCAACAATATCATCTGGGCGATCGGCGACGCCTGCGAAGAGAACGGCCTGCCGCACCCGACGGTGATTACAGAGTCCGGCCGCGCGGTGACCGCGCACCACACCGTACTGGTTTCCAACATTATCGGCGTCGAGCGCAACGAATACACCGAGGCGACCCCGCCGGCGGAAGACGCCGCGCGTCCGCTGCAGAGCATGTGGGAAACCTGGCTGGAGATGCACGAAACCGGCAACCGCCGCTCGCTACGCGAATGGCTGCACGACAGTCAGATGGATCTGCACGATATCCACATCGGCTACTCCTCCGGCACCTTCAACCTGCAGGAGCGCGCGTGGGCGGAACAGCTGTATCTGAACATGTGCCATGAAGTACAAAAACAGCTCGATCCGAGCAACCGCGCCCATCGTCCGATCATCGATGAGCTGCAGGAACGTATGGCGGATAAAATCTACGTCAACTTCTCGCTGTTCCAGTCGATGCCGGATGCCTGGGGCATCGATCAGCTATTCCCGGTGATGCCGCTGGAAGGGCTGAACAAGTCGCCGGAACGTCGCGCGGTGCTGCTGGATATTACCTGCGACTCCGATGGCGCCATCGATCACTATGTTGACGGCGACGGGATCGCCACCACCATGCCGATGCCGGAATACGACCCGGAGAACCCGCCAATGCTGGGCTTCTTTATGGTTGGGGCTTATCAGGAGATCCTCGGCAACATGCACAACCTGTTCGGCGATACCGAAGCGGTAGATGTTTTCGTCTTCCCGGACGGTAGCGTTGAGGTTGAGCTCTCCGATGAGGGTGATACGGTGGCGGATATGCTGCAGTATGTTCAGCTGGATCCGAATACGTTGCTGACCCAGTTCCGCGATCAGGTGAAAAATACCGGTCTCGACGCCGAGCTGCAGCAGCAGTTCCTTGAAGAGTTCGAAGCGGGGCTGTACGGATATACTTATCTTGAAGATGAGTAATTAAGACTAATCCGCTGGTGGGTCGGTTTATGTTAATAAACCGACCCTTTTTTATAAATGAAATCTGAAACAACATAGTGGATGCTTTTTAAAGCGATAATAGCCTGTACACTGCCGTGAGGAAATAATACTTAGTGGAACAGGGACAGAATATGAAAAATATATCGCGGTACGGTCTTATTATCGGTTTATTATTAGGCGGTTGTTCGAGCCAGGCTGTGTACCATGACCGTGCAGCGTCAACCACCGATGTCGCCACCCGCTGGGGCAGCGACGTTCACTCAACGGTTAAAGGCGTGTCCGCAGAACGCCAGGATTCCCATCCTGACGAAATTGTATTGATTAATTATTCCGGTCAAGATCATACCGGTTTCGACCAGCTGTATAGCATTCGAATTAGCGATCTGGAATATGCGGTACGTGATGCTAATTTTAACTCTCTCCCTATTACTCGCAGCTATAATAATTCCACCGGAAAATGGCAATACGCTATTGCGGCCCGCGTTGGCACACAATATCAATTATATGTTCGTAATTATAGCCATCGCGTGGATTACGAAATTGTTGCTACCGTGGATGGTCTCGATGTCCTGAGCGGTAAGGCCGGTTCGCTCCAGAATAATGGTTATATTATCCGTGCCGGCGGCTCGCTGGCGATCAAAGGATTCCGTAAAAATAACCGTACCGTAGCGGCGTTTGAGTTTTCTGATGTTGCGCAATCTTATGCCGCCCATTCCGCTCAGGGGGATACGCGTAACGCCGGGATCATTGGCTTTGCCGCCTTCGCCTTACGCGGAGAAAAGCCGGCGCCGCTTCCACCATGTACGGCTCAGGCCTTCCCGGCGAACGGTTTCGCCCCGGCGCCTTGTCAAAAATAAACGTCCCGCTTGCCGCCGGGCGGTTTTCAGGCGATAATTTGTTCTTATAAGCAGTTACCTAATTCAAACCCTTCCTCGTCGGGCCTAACGACGCGGAGGGGTTTTTTTATACTTATTTTTTACGTTCCACGACTGTGAAAAGAGGTCATACCCATGAGCACTTTAGGTCATCAATACGATAACTCCCTGGTATCCAACGCTTTTGGTTTCCTGCGTCTGCCGATGAACTTTATGCCGTATGAAAGCGATGCGGATTGGGTCATCACCGGCGTGCCGTTTGATATGGCGACCTCCGGGCGCGCGGGCGGCCGTCATGGCCCGGCGGCGATCCGTCAGGTGTCAACCAACCTCGCCTGGGAGCACAACCGTTTCCCATGGAACTTCGACATGCGTGAACGCCTGAACGTCGTGGACTGCGGCGATCTGGTCTATGCCTTCGGCGACGCTCGCGAAATGAGCGAGAAACTGCAGGCGCACGCGGAGAAACTGCTGGCGGCCGGTAAACGCATGCTCTCCTTCGGCGGTGACCATTTTGTCACCCTGCCGTTGCTGCGCGCCCATGCCAAGCATTTCGGTAAAATGGCGCTGGTACACTTCGATGCCCACACCGATACCTACGCCAACGGCTGTGAATTCGACCACGGCACCATGTTCTACACCGCGCCGAACGAAGGGCTTATCGATCCGAACCACTCCGTGCAGATCGGTATTCGTACCGAATTCGATAAAGATAACGGCTTTACCGTGCTTGATGCGGGCCAGGTTAACGACCGCAGCGTCGACGACATCATCGCTCAGGTGAAGCAGATCGTCGGTGATATGCCGGTGTACCTGACTTTCGATATCGACTGTCTGGATCCGGCATTTGCGCCAGGTACCGGTACGCCGGTGATCGGTGGGTTGACCTCTGACCGTGCGATCAAACTGGTGCGCGGCCTGAAGGATCTGAACATCGTCGGAATGGACGTGGTTGAAGTCGCCCCGGCTTATGACCAGTCTGAAATCACCGCCCTGGCGGCGGCGACTCTGGCGCTGGAGATGCTATACATTCAGGCAGCGAAGAAAGGCTAAGCGTTTACTGCTGCTGCGCGACGCATGCGCAGCAGCAGTACGCCGCCGGCGCACAGCGTGATCAGCTGTGATGCCACCAGAACGGAAAAACCTGAACTTACCGATCCCACCGATTTCATCACCACTCCCATCAGCAGCGGAATAAACGCCGCGCAGATATTGCCAATGCCGTTAATGATCCCATAGGCGCTGCCCACCGCTTCGCGCGGGGCGTGATGCTGCACCACCGCCGGGATCGCCGCCCCCTGTAATCCCCAGAAAACGTTCGCCGCCAGCATAAACAGCGCCAGCATCGCCGGCTGCTGGCTGAGCATCAGCGCCAGCACGGAACCGGCGGTGAGTAGGCCGCCGATAATAAACAGCAGCGGCGCCTGCTCCGGGCGCATTTTGTCGAGGAGCACGCCGCCAACAAACTTTGAGCCCAGGCTTAACAAAAAGGGTACTGCCGCCAGCAGGCCGGTGGCCTGCAGCGAGAAGTGGTGCTCGTCGCGTAGCCAGGCGGGCAGCCAGGCGCTACTTCCCCATAGATAGCTGAGCGTGGCGATTTCCACCAGTAGGATCCAGCCAAGCAGCGGCGTACGCCAGGCGAGGGCAAAAGTCTGACTGAAGCCCGGCTTCGCGCGCTGTGCGGTCACTTTTGGCGCGGGAAGAAACCGCCAGATTAATCCGCCGCCGAGCAGGAGGTTAAGCAGCGCCAGCGCGTAGAAGGAGCCGATCCAGCCAACATGCGCCATCAACCAGGTGACTAGCGGGAAGCCTACCGCCAGCCCAAGCGATACGCCGAGGGCGGTCACCGCATTCGGTTTACCTATTTCATCGGCGGCGAAGTTGTCGTTGATAAAACGTGTCTTCAGTGAGAATAGCGGTCCCTCCGCCACGCCAAGAACAATGCGCGCGATTAACATCCCGAAGAGCGAGCCCAGCAGCGGTGAAACTGCGCAAACCAGCGCCCATATAGCAATGCTGCTTAAGAGTCCCTGGCGGTAATGCCATTTACTTTCTATAACTGGGGTTAATAATAATGCCGAAAATCCATAACCCAGAAGAAAGCATGTCATTAGCATGCCTTGTAACATTTTGTTTTCATTTAATTGAAAATGGGCAGCAAATTCCGGGTTAAGGATCATCACCGAGATATTTACCCGATCGACGTAGGAAATAATTATTAACAAAAGTAATGCTATTACCCCTTGCCATCTTGCCGCCAGTTGTTGTCTCCACGCTTAATTTAATGATTGCCGGTTATTATTTTTTTAACGCCAGAAATAGTTACATAAGTAAAATGATTCACCAGTGAAACTCATTGTTTTTAAAAGATTAAATAAATGATTGTTTCATGGGTGAAACACCATGGCTTCCGCCGTTGCACATTTTTAATGATCGTCTGCAAAAGAAGTCAATAGTCGCGTGTGAAATTTAAATCGGCATTTTTATTTATAATGGATCACCACTTTAAATATCATCATTTCATCTGAATGCAGTTTTTCGTGATCAATTGCACACTTAGCTAATTTAAAAGTCATTCATTAACAAGTTTGTCACATTAACGCTTGACGAAACATTCACCGCTTTTATATTGACCGTATTAAATAAGAAACAGAGTTTCATATATGAAACAAAAGCCTGGAGGATTGCGATGAGCTGGATAGGCGTATGTGACGCGGAGCAAGTACAGGAAGATTTTCCATATAGCGGCAATATCGACGGTAAGGAAATCGGTATTTATCTGATTGATGGCGAATATTACGCGCTGGAAGACGTTTGCCCTCATGCCTATGCGCTCCTGAGCCAGGGCTTTGTCGAAGATGGCAAGGTGGAATGCCCGCTGCATGAGGCGGTATTCGACGTCAAAACCGGCCAGTGCCTGCATGGCCCCGGCGGTCGCAACCTTAATCGTTACCCGGTGCGGGTATACGACAATCAGATCCAGATTACCTTTATCGAGGAGAACGTGGCATGAGCGAATCCCTGGACTTCAACCCGGCGCTACCGGAAAGCCGCCAGTTTACGCCACCGGCGGAAGGCGGAAACGGCAATATCCATAAGCCTGGCGACTATCACAATCTGATTTGGCAAACCCGCAGCCGGGTGCCGGAAAACTGGGAACTGCAGCTTATCGCGACCCTGGAAACGCTGTTCGAGCAGGGCGCGGAAAGTCTCGGTGAACTGGTGAGCGGCCTCAATGGCGTCAGGATGCATGACCAGCAGGGCGAACCGTGGAGCGAAAGCAGCTTCCAGGCATTTTTACAGGTTAACGGCTACTGAGGACACCGCGATGACGACAACGGTACAAAACTATCTTGATAAAGGATTGCGCGGCCTGTGGTATCCGGTGCTGGCGAGCTGGGAAGTGCAGTCTGCGCCGGTAGGCATTACCCGTCTCGGCGAGCAGATCGTGGTCTGGCGAAATAAAGACGGCCAGGTGCAGGCGCTGGAAGACCGCTGCCCGCACCGCGGCGCGCGCCTGTCAATGGGCTGGAACTTAGGCGATCGTATCGCCTGCTGGTATCACGGCGTGGAAGTCGCCGGCAACGGCGAAGTCAAAGACGTCCCGGCGGTTGACCGCTGCCCGCTGGTCGGCCAGCAGTGCGTGCGCAGCTACAGCGTGCAGGAAGCGCATGGGGCAATCTTCCTGTGGTTCGGCGTCACCGCCGACCAGCAGCCTGATGAGCTGAGCTTCCCGGAGGAACTGGCCAACCACGAAAAATACAGTAACTTCCTGTGCACCGCGGCGTGGAAATGCAACTACCAGTACGCGCTGGAAAACGTGATGGACCCGATGCATGGCACCTATCTGCACTCATCATCGCACTCGATGGCAGAAGGCGATCGCAAAGCCGATATGGTGCTGCAGCCGACGAAAACCGGCTTTATCTTCGAGAAAAAAGGGCAGAGCGGCGTCAACTTTGACTGGGTTGAACTGGGCAACAGCGGCGCCTACTGGATGCGCCTGTCTATTCCGTACAAAAAGCGTTTCGGGCCGGGCGGCCACTTCTGGATCGTCGGCATGGTGGTTCCGGAAGATAACGACAACTGCCGCGTCTTCTTCTGGCGCATCCGCGGCGTTCAAGGCTGGCAGCGCGATCTGTGGCGCTTTATGTACCGCAACCGTCTGGAAAAACTGCACTGGGAAGTACTGGAACAGGATCGCGTGGTGCTGGAGAGCCTGGCGCCGAACGCCCGCGATCATGAATATCTCTATCAACATGACGTCGGTTTATCCCGCCTGCGCCGCATGATGCAGAAAGCGGCGAAAGAGCAGTTAGCGCTTCGCGAAGCGCAGCAGGGTGCCGCCTGATGAACGGCCTGCTGAACGGTAAACGTATTGTCGTCACCGGCGCGGCGCGCGGCCTCGGTTACCACTTTGCCGAATCCTGCGCCGCGCAGGGCGCGACGGTGGTGATGTGCGACATCCTGCAGGGGGAGCTGGCGGAAAGCGCTCATCGCCTGCAGCAGAAGGGCTATCAGATCGAATCCCACGCCATCGATCTTGCCAGTCAAGCGTCGATCGAGCAGGTCTTCAGCGCCATCGGCGCGCAGGGGCCTATCGATGGCTTAGTCAATAACGCGGCAATGGCCACCGGCGTCGGCGGTAAAAACATGATCGATTACGATCCGGACCTGTGGGATCGGGTGATGACGGTCAATGTCAAAGGTACCTGGCTGGTGACCCGCGAGGCGGTACCGCTGCTGCGCGAAGGGTCGGCAATCGTCAACGTCGCTTCGGATACCGCGCTGTGGGGCGCGCCGCGGCTGATGGCCTACGTCGCCAGTAAGGGCGCGGTGATTGCGATGACCCGTTCCATGGCCCGCGAGCTGGGTGAAAAGCGGATCCGTATCAACGCCATCGCGCCGGGGCTGACTCGCGTTGAGGCCACGGAATACGTTCCCGCCGAGCGTCATCAGTTGTATGAGAATGGCCGCGCGCTCAGCGGCGCTCAGCAGCCGGAAGATGTCACCGGCAGCGTGGTCTGGCTGCTGAGCGATCTTTCGCGCTTTATCACCGGCCAGCTGATCCCGGTCAACGGCGGTTTTGTCTTTAACTAATAAGTGAGGCGGTATGGCGAACGATCAGGAAGTGAAGTACCTGGTACCGGGTCTGGAGCGCGGTTTACAACTGCTGCTGGCGTTTGGCGAACAGCATCGCGATCTGACCTTTGCCGAGCTGCATCGGCTGGTGGATATGCCGAAAGCGACCGCCTATCGCGTGGTGCAGACGCTGGAATATATGGGTTTTCTCGAGCGCAACGCCCGCACCAATACCTTTTCGCTGGGCATGAACGTACTGCGTCTGGGCTTTGAATATATCGCCTCACTGGATGTCGCTCAGGTGGGACAGCCGGTCATCGAGCAACTGCGCGATATCAGCCAGTGCAGCAGTCATCTGGCGATCCGCGATGGCCGCGACATCATCTACATTGCCCGCGTCAGCGCAGCCGGTTCACGTATCAACCAGGTCAGCGTCGGAACGCGGCTACCGGTGCACTGCACCTCGCTTGGCCGCATGCTGCTGACCGATGTTTCCCGCAGCGAGTTTGAACAATTGTTCCCGGATGCACGTCTGCCGGGCAATACGCCGGGCCAGCTGTACGACCGCGAAGCGCTGTGGCAGATGGTGCAGCAGGATAAAGCTCGCGGCTACGTGATTGGCGAATCGTTCTATCGCCACGGTATCTCATCGATTGTCTATCCGGTCTTTGACCGCAGCGGCCGGGTGGCGGCGGTCGTCAGCATTCTGGTGCCGTCGGACGAGATCCCGCAAAGCGATCGCGAGCGGTTACAGAACGAGGTCAGTATGGCGGCGGACAAAATTTCCGGCTTCCTCGGATATTTGTCACAGGCAAGTTAAATCAACAACTTAACAGCAGGCGCTTGATTGCGTCGGGCATGTTTTACGCCCAAATTCGGGCGACTGAACGGTAAAGAGGCGACGAATAATGAGTATTACCGGAATTGAAAAGCTGGAATTTGGAGTAGACGACCTGAACCACAGCGCCAAATTTATGCGCGATTTTGGCCTGACCGGCGACGCCAGCGGCCGCGCGTTTACCACCCTCAGCGGCGCGCGGGTCGAACTTAACCCGACCGATGCCGCCGATCTCCCGCCAGCCTTTGAGGCGGGCAACACTCTGCGTCGCATGACCTGGGGCGTGGCGGATCGGGCGGCGCTGGATGCGCTGCGCCCGAAGCTGGAACGCCAGCCCGGCTTCCGTGAAATCGACGGCGCGCTGGAGTGCCGCGACCCTAACGGCATGACGCTGCGGGTGCAGGTTAGCCAGCAAACGGCGGTTGAACTGAACGTTGAACCGATCAACCAGTGGGGCGATGTGCGTCGCATCGACACCCCGAGCCCGGTGTACGACCGCGCGCAGCCGATTAACGTCGGCCACGTGGTGTTCTTCGTGGAAGAACTGGCGGCGGTGGAAAGTTTCTATCGCGAAGTACTCGGCTTCCAGGTTTCAGACCGCTATATCAATCGCGCGGTGTTCCTGCGCTGCGGCGTACGCGGCGGCCACCATAACCTCTTCTTATTGCAGTTGCCCAACCGCAAACGTGGACTTAACCACGTCGCGTTTACCGTACGTGATATTCACGAAGTGATCGGCGGCGGTATTGCGATGAATAAAAACGCCTGGAGCACGTTTATCGGCCCCGGCCGCCATCCGGTCTCCTCGGCCTACTTCTGGTATGTCAACAGCCCGACCGGCGGCGCTTTTGAGTACTACACCAACGATGACTATCTGACGGAAAACTGGCAGCCGCGCGAACTTGAGCATTCACTCGTGTCCTTTACCGAATGGGCGGTGGAAGGCGGTATCGATCACGATACCCGTCGCCAGCAGAAAAAACCGGAGGCGGTATGACGGCGCGGATAGTCATTATCGGCGGCGGCCAGGCTGGCGGCTGGGCGGCGAAAACGCTGCGTGATGAAGGGTTTAGCGGCGAGATTTGCGTGGTTGCCGAAGAGCAATGGGATTTTTACGAGCGCCCGCCGCTGTCGAAAGCGGCATTGCTGGAGGCCGAACCGGCGCTGCCGCGGTTATTCAGCGCCGAGGCGCAGCAGGCGCTGGATCTGCGCTGGTACCGCCCGCTGCGGGCGGAATCTATCGATCGGCAAAATAAAACCCTGGCGCTGAGCAACGGAGAAACGCTGGCGTACGACCAACTGCTGATCGCCACCGGCGGCCGCGCGCGGCTGCCGTCCGAGGCCTGGGCGCAGCATCCGCAGGTCTATACCCTGCGCCACTGGCAGGACGCGCAGCGTCTGAAGCAGCGGCTGGCATCGGCAACGCGGCTGGCGATCGTCGGCGGCGGCTGGATTGGCCTCGAAATCGCCGCCTCGGCGCGCAAAAGCGGCGTAGCCGTGACCCTTTATGAACAACAGCCGGCGCTGTGCATGCGCTCGGTCAGTATGGAGGTCTCGCTGGCGCTGGATGAGCTGCATCGCGGGCAGGGCGTTGATATTCGCCGCGGCTGCGGCGCGCTGGAGCTGGAAGATGATAACGGCCTGCCGACGCTGCACTGCGACGGCCAGAGGGAAACCTTCGACGCGGTGGTGGTGGGGATCGGCGTCGATCTGAATCTCGAACTGGCGCGCGATGCCGGGCTCACTGTCGAGCGCGGAATTGTCGTCGATGCCCAGGGGCGCAGCAGCGATCCGGCGATTTTCGCCGCCGGCGATGTCGCCCAGCACCATCAGTACGGCCTGTGCATTCAGTCGTGGGCCTTTGCGCAAAATCAGGCGATCGCGACGGCGAAAGCGATGCTCGATCCGCAGGCCAGCGGCTACGACGAGGCGCCGTGGCTGTGGTCAGATCAATACGATCGCAATATTCAGATCCTGGGGATCCCGCAGGCGGGCAGCCGCACCATCGTGCGTGACGAGCCGCAGGGCGCGCTCTACTTCTCGCTGAACGCCGATGGACGTTTAACGCAGCTGGTGGCCTTCAATAATGCACGTACCGTGAAGCTGGCGAAGCGCTGGATGGCGGCGGGGAGGGATCTCTCTGACGTCCCGCTCGCTGACCCGACTTTCTCGCTGATGTCATTGCGATAATTAACGCGAACCCTTAAGGGGGAGAAATGACCACATTAGAGACTAACGCCGCGCCTGCTGAGGCGAGCGGCGAGGGCGTCCGCACGCCTGAAAAGGCGGTTCGTTGGGCCATTCCGCTGTCGCTGCTGGCCTGCGTACTGCTGGCGTTTTTCGACAAAATCAGTATCGCCGCGCTGTTTTCCGATAGCCACTTCCAGCAGGCGATGGGGATCGATTTCGATACCACCCGGCTGGGTATTCTGATGAGCGCCTTTTTGCTGAGCTACGGCTTCTCGTCAGTGTTATTAAGCGGCCTTGGCGACCGGATTGCGCCGCTGCGCTTGCTAACTGGAATGATGGTGGTGTGGTGCATCCTGATGGTGATCATGGGCTTCACCCACAACTACGCGCTGATGGTGACGCTGCGCATCCTGTTGGGCATCGCTGAAGGGCCGCTGTTCCCGCTGGCGTTCGCCGTGGTGCGCCACACCTTCCCGCAGCGGCTACAGGCCCGCGCCACCATGCTGTGGCTGCTCGGCACGCCGGTTGGCGCGGCGCTGGGTTTCCCGCTGTCAATTTGGCTACTCAATACCTTCGGCTGGCAGAGCACCTTTTTCGTGATGGCGATGCTGACGGTACCGGTGCTGATTTTTGTGCGCATCGGGCTGCGCGGCGTGCAGCTGGAGGCGAAAGTCGGCAGCGATAAAACGTCGCAGGAAGCGCGCCGCAGCGCGCGGCGCGAGCTCTTCGTGAGTCCGCATTTCTGGATGATCTGCATCTTCAATATCGCCTTTCTCGCCTATCTGTGGGGGATCAACGGCTGGCTGCCGGGCTACCTGATTAAAGGCAAAGGCATTCATCTGGAACACGCCGGCTGGCTGTCGTCGATGCCGTTTATCGCCATGCTGCTAGGCGAAATTATTGGCGCCTGGCTCTCTGACCGCGTCGATAAGCGCGCCGCCGCCTGCTTTATTTCCCTGGCGGGCGCCGGAATCGGGCTGGCGGCGGTGATGCATTTTAGCGCGCCGTTGCCGGTGATTGCGGCGATGAGCTTTAGCACCTTTATGTGGGGCACCGGCGCGCCAAACATTTTCGCGCTGCTGGCTAAAGCGACCCATCCACGGGTCAGCGCCACGGCGGGTGGAATTTTCAACGGGCTGGGAAACTTTGCCGGGGCGCTATCGCCGGCGGTGATGGGCGCGCTTATCGCCTTCACCCATAGCATGGATTCCGGGCTGATTTTTCTGGCGGTGATGGCGGCGGTGGGCTGCGCCCTGTTACTGCCGCTGCTGAGACGTTACTGAGGATAAAACGATGACTGATTCAACCGTAACTGCAAAACAGAGTTTGAAACCTGACCATCTGACGATGGAAGAGTGGGTGGAGTCGCGTATCGCGCGCTTTGAAGGCCGTAAATACGACTGGAATGCGCTGAAATTCCAGGCCGATTTTGATCCGAAATATCGCCGCGCGCAGATGCGCTACATCGGTACCGGCGCCACCGGCGTCGCCAGTGATACCAACACCGTTCCGGCCGAGCACTTCACCTTCTCCACCATGGTGTTGCCGTCCAAATGTGAAGGCCCGCTGCACCTGCATGATGACGTAGAAGAGGTGTTCTTCATGCTCAAAGGGCAGATCACCCTGATGATTCAGGACGGCGACAACTATACCGAAACCGTGCTGCGCGAACGCGATCTGATCTCGGTACCGCCTGGAATCTACCGCGGTTTGTTTAACCACGGCGAAGAAGAGGCGCTGATGTGCGTGATGCTCGGCACCCATAAGCCGCATATTCCGACCTACCCGGAAGATCATCCGCTGGCAAAAGTAAAACGTAACTAAGGGGCGATGATGACGGGTTTTCGTGAACAAGGAAGCGGCATTCCGCTGACGCTGCTGCACGGCATCAGTTCCGGCGCGGCCTCCTGGCATAAACAGATGACGCTTCCCGGCTACCGTGTGCTGGCCTGGGATATGCCCGGTTATGGCGAGAGCCCGATGCTGGCGGCAACGCCGGCGGATGCTGGTGATTACGCCGACGCGCTGGCGCGAATGCTGGACCGCGCTGGAGTAGAGCAAACCATACTGGTCGGCCATTCGCTGGGCGCGCTGGTGGCGGCCGCCTTCGCCGCGAAATACCCACAGCGGGTGCTTTATCTGGTACTCGCCGACGTCGCGCAGGGATACGGCCAGGCGGAGGCGGCGCAGCGGGAAAAAGTCTGGCAGGGACGTCAACAGCAGATGGCGCTGGGCGGCGAGGCGATGGCGCAGGGGCGGGCGGCAAAACTGCTGCGCCCCGGCGCGCGCGAAGCCGATGTGGCGACGGTGGCGGCAGGCATGCGCAGGCTGCGTAGCGAAGGTTACCTCGCCGCCGCCTGGATGCTGGCGCATGACGACATCCACCGCTGGCTCGCCGACTATCGCGGTCGTCTCTCGGTGTGGTGCGGCGAGCAGGATGCCATTACCCAACCGGAGCTGGTGCAGGGAGTGGCGCTGCGTTACGGCGCCCCTTACATCGCCATCCCGCAGGCTGGACATGCCAGCTATCTCGATAACGAAACCTTTTTTAATCAACAGCTTTTACGCATAGGGGAAGAGGTGCGCGATGAATGCACAAATTGAAGGACGCGTCGCGGTAGTCACCGGCGGCTCGTCAGGGATCGGCTTTGAAACGCTGCGCCTGCTGCTGGGCGAAGGGGCGAAGGTCGCCTTTTGCGGCCGCAACCCGGATCGGCTGGCCAGCGCCCATGCGGCGTTGCAAAACGAATATCCAGAAGGCGAGGTGTTCTCCTGGCGCTGCGACGTACTGAATGAAGCGGAAGTTCAGGCCTTCGCTGACGCGGTCGCCGCGCGTTTCGGCGGCGCCGACATGCTGATTAATAACGCCGGGCAGGGTTATGTCGCCCACTTCGCCGATACGCCGCGCGAGGCCTGGCTGCACGAAGCTGAACTGAAACTGTTCGGCGTGATTAACCCGGTAAAGGCTTTCCAGCCGCAGCTTGAGCAGTCGGATATCGCCTCGATTACCTGCGTGAACTCTCTGCTGGCGCTGCAGCCGGAAGAGCACATGATTGCCACCTCTGCTGCCCGCGCCGCGCTGCTCAATATGACGCTGACCCTGTCGAAAGAGCTGGTGGAGAAAGGCATCCGCGTGAATTCCATCCTGTTGGGGATGGTCGAATCCGGGCAGTGGCAGCGCCGTTTTGAAAACCGCAGCGATAAGAGCCAGAGCTGGCCGCAGTGGACCGCGGATATTGCCCGTAAGCGTGGGATCCCGATGGCGCGTCTTGGTAAGCCGCAGGAGCCGGCGCAGGCGCTGCTGTTCCTCGCTTCGCCGCTGGCCTCCTTTACCACCGGCGCGGCGCTGGACGTTTCCGGCGGTTTCTGCCGCCATCTGTAAGGAAAGATGATGAAAAAGGTCATGTTAATCGGCTATGGCGCGATGGCCCAGGCGGTGATTGAACGCCTGCCGCCGCAGGTGACGTTGGGCTGGATCGTCGCCCGCGAATCGCATCATGCGGCGATCCGCCTGCAGTTCGGCCACACGGTGACGCCGCTTACCGATCCGCTGCAGTGCGAAGAGACGCCGGATCTGGTGCTGGAATGCGCCAGCCAGCAGGCGGTCGCGCAGTACGGCGAAGCGGTGCTGGCGCGCGGCTGGCATCTGGCGGTGATCTCCACCGGCGCGCTGGCGGACAGCGAACTGGAACAGCGTTTACGCCAGGCGGGCGGCAAGCTGACGCTGCTGGCTGGCGCAGTCGCCGGGATTGACGGCCTGGCGGCGGCGAAAGAGGGGGGGCTTGAACGAGTGACCTATCAGTCGCGTAAAAGCCCGGCCAGCTGGCGCGGCAGCTATGCCGAACAGCTTATCGACCTCAGCGCGGTCAATGAAGCGCAAATTTTCTTTGAAGGCAGCGCCCGCGAGGCGGCGCGGCTATTCCCGGCAAATGCCAACGTGGCGGCAACCATCGCGCTGGGCGGTATCGGCTTTGACGCGACCCGGGTACAGCTGATGGTCGATCCGACGACGCAACGCAACACCCATACGCTACACGCCGAAGGACTGTTCGGCGAGTTTCACCTGGAGCTGAGCGGCCTGCCGCTCGCCAGCAATCCGAAAACATCGACCCTCGCGGCACTGAGCGCGGTACGCGCCTGCCGTGAACTGGCATAACGCAGAGAGGCTGAGATGGACGAATTAGACATTTTTATCGGCGGCCAGTGGCGTCGCGGCGGCGGCAATTTGATGCACAGCCAGTTTCCGGCGGATGGCGCTATTAACGCGGCGCTGCATGCGGCAAGCCTCGATGATTTACAGGAGGCGGTCGACTGCGCCGACCGCGCCTGGCGGGAGCCAACGTGGTGGACGATGCTGCCGCATCAGCGGGCGAAGATCCTGCATAAGGTTGCCGATCTGATTGAAGCACAGCTTGATGCGCTCACCCAAAAGCAGAGCCGCGATAACGGTAAACCACTGGCGGAAGCGCGAGGGCTGGTGATGAGCGCGGCGGGCACAGCACGCTATTTTGCCGCCGCCTGCGAACTGCTTGAAGGCGAGCTGCCGACGCCGCGGCAGGCGGATCTATTGACCCTGAGCCGCTATGAGCCGCTGGGCGTGGTGGCGGCGATCACGCCGTGGAACTCGCCGATCGCCAGTGAAATGCAGAAGGTGGCCCCGGCGATCGCCGCCGGAAATGCGGTGATCCTCAAACCGGCGGAAGCCACGCCGCTCATGGCGCTGGAACTGGCGAAGATCTTTGAGCAGGCCGGTTTACCCGCCGGACTGCTGAGCGTGCTGCCGGGTAAAGGATCGATTATCGGCGATGCGCTAGCCCGCCATCCTAAGGTGCGCAAAATTTCCTTTACCGGCGGCACTACCACCGGGCGTCACCTGGCGCACGTGGCGGCGGAAAAGCTGATCCCGGCGTCGCTGGAGCTGGGCGGCAAATCGCCGACCATCGTGCTGGAAGATGCCGATATCGAACAGGCGGCGCGGGGCATCTGCTACGGCATTTTCAGCTCCGGCGGTCAGGCCTGCATTGCCGGCTCGCGTCTGTTTGTCCATGACAAAGTGTATCCACAATTAATGGCCCGCCTGCTGGAGTTAACCCAAGGACTGCGGGTTGGTCATCCGTTCAGCGCTGGCACCCACGTCGGGCCGCTGATCAACGATAAACACCGTCAGAGCGTGCTGGAGTACGTCGAGTTGGCGAAACGCGAAGGCGGCAGCGTGCTATGCGGCGGCGAGATCCCGGCGGATCCGGCGCTGGCGGCGGGGAGCTATTTCCTGCCGACCATCATTGAAGGGCTGAACAACCAGGCCCGCGTATGCCAGGAAGAGATCTTCGGGCCGGTGCTGGTGGCGATGCGTTTTCACGATGAAGCGGCGTTGATCCGTGAGGCCAATGATTCGGTCTTCGGGCTGGCGGCGGGGATCTGGACGCGCGATACCGGCCGCGCGCTGCGTCTGAGCGAGCAACTGGAAGCCGGTACGGTGTGGATCAATACCTACAAAGTTTTCTCCATTTCGACCCCGTTTGGGGGCTTTAAAGAGAGCGGTCTGGGCCGCGAAAAAGGGATCCAGGGGCTGAAAGCCTGGATGCAACAAAAGAGCATTTATCTGGCGACGGGTAATAGCGTCAACCACTGGTGCGACTGAGAAAGGGTGAGCAATGAGCGAAATGATAACCGTCGGCGATGCCATCGCCAGAACGCTGGAGCAGTATCACGTTGAAGCCATTTATGGCGTCATTTCTATCCATAACCTGCCGATCGCTGATGCCGTCGGCCAGCGGGAAAAAATCCGCTTTGTTCCGGCGCGCGGCGAAGCGGGCTCGGTGACCATGGCTGACGCCCACGGCCGTTTTTCAGGGCTCGGCGTGGCGCTGACCAGTACCGGCGCGGGCGCGGGTAATGCGGTCGGCGCGCTGGTTGAGGCGATGAACGCCGGTACGCCGCTGCTACACCTGACCGGACAGGTCGAAAAAGCCTGGCTGGACGCCGACACCGGTTTTATTCATGAAACCCGCGATCAGTTGACCTTCCTGAAAGCCAGTTCGAAGCGCGCTTACCGCATTAGCAACGCCAACCAGGCGGTGGCTATCCTGCATAAGGCGATTCAGGAGGCGCAGACGCCGCCGTGCGGCCCGGTATCGGTGGAAATCCCCATCGATATTCAGAGCGCCAAAATTCCGCTTTCACTGCTGACCGCGCCGTTGAAACGCGCTCCGGCGGTTGAGCCGGAAGCGTCGCTGGTCGATACGCTGTGGGCGCAGCTTAAGCAGGCGAAGCAGCCGCTGCTGTGGCTTGGCGGCGGCGCGTTAGAGAGCGGCGAGGCGGTGAAGACGCTAGCGGATGCGGGGGTGACGGTGATTTCCAGTACCCACGGCCGCGGCATTCTGGCGGACAGCCATCGGGCCAGCCTGCGCGCGTTTCATAATTCTCCCTCGGTTGAAGCGCTGATTTCACAATGTGATTTCACACTTGTGGCCGGTTCCCGGCTGCGCAGCAACGAAACGCGCTCGTGGACGCTGGAACTGCCCACGCCGCGGGTGCAGATTGATATCGACCCGGCGGCGGCCAGCCGTAACTACTTGATGGACAATACCCTGGTGGCGGATTGCCGGGCGCTATTAGCGGCGCTGGCAGCGCGGGTGCAGGGCCGGATGTGGGGCGATGCGCGTTGGGATAGCCAGCTTAAAGCGGCGGTAGAGGCGGCGGAGCAGGGGCTGCGCGACCAGTGCGGCGCTTACGCTAAATTGAATGACGCGATTGCGCAGGCGCTGCCCGATGACGGCATCCTGGTGCGCGATATTACCGTTTCCGGCAGCCTGTGGGGCAGCCGCCTGTTCCGCGCTCACGGCCCGCTGATGAATATCCATTCTCTGGCCGGCGCCATCGGTATGGGGCTACCGATGGCGGTGGGCACCGCGATTGCCAATCCGCAACGGAAAGTGGTCGGCTTGGTCGGCGACGGCGGCCTGAGCCTCAACCTTGGCGAGCTGGCGACCCTGGCGCAGGAGAAGGCCAACGTGACGCTGTTGATTATGAACGATGGCGGCTACGGCGTGATGCGCGGTATTCAGGATAAATACTTTGGCGGCCGCCAGTATTACAACGAGCTGCACACGCCGGACTTTACCCTGCTGGCGCAGGCGATTGGTCTGCAGGCGTGGAGCGTGGAACGCGCTGAGGATTTCCAGGCGGTGATGACCGAAGCGCTGGCGATGCCTGGGCCATCGGTGGTGGAAGTGAAAATGGGCCAGATTGGCGCGCTGCGCTTTGCCGGCCCGCCGCAGAAAACGCTGTATTAATGATAACCCAGTGACCCCAACCCTCTCCCTTCCGGGGAGAGGGTACCGCACGGCACAGGGGGTTAATCAAGGCGCCGGACGGTTGCTCCTGCGCGTCGGGAGAGGGCCGGCCCGCAGGAGAGGGTTCATGACACGGTTAAAATACGTTAAACGGATATTCGACGTAGAACCGCACTTCATTACCGCTGACGTTATAGTCGCTGGCGTTGCTGGAAACGCGCAGCACCGAATAGCGGAGTCTCAATTTCAAATCTTTCGCCATGCCGTTTTGCACCTGGTACTGCACCTGGTTGAACCATTCGTGTTCTTTGCCGTTGCTGGTCTCGGCGGTTTTAATGTTATCGCCGCGAACGTAGGCGGTGGTCCAGCTCAGGCCCGGTACGCCCAGTCCGGCAAAATCCAGGCCATAGGAGGCCTGCCAGGAACGCTCATCCTCGCCGTTAAAATCGGACCAGTAGGAGTTAGCCAGCCAGATGGTGTTGCCGCCATCGCCAACGCCGCCCTGATTCTGATACCCGCCGTAGTGGTAGCCGGTGCTGCCGCTGCTTTGCTGGTAAGCGACCTTAAAAGTGTGAATATCCCAGATATAGCTGGCGGCCAGGCTCCAGATGCTGTTGCTGCGCCCGGTGTCATTGGCGTCGGCATATTCTTGATCTAAGCGCGAGTTATAGCCATTGAAGTCAACAATCAGCTGCTGGTCGGCGGCAAACGGCTGCTTGTAGTTCAGGCCGAGATACTGCTTATTCAGCACGTCCTCGACGTGAGAAGCGTAAAGCGCGCCGCTAAGCTGGTCGTTGAATTGATAGCTGGCGCCGCCAAAGGTCAGGCTCTTCAGGCCGCTATTGTGGCTGTCGTCGCTTTTGCGCTGCTGATCGGTGAGATAACCGGCGTTAATTTCCAGACCGTCGATTTCTCTTGAGGTCAGCATGGTACCGGTATAGCTCTCGTACAGCAGCCGCGAGTCATCGGCGTAGACGATGGGCAGCATCGGGCGCTGGCTGCCGTAGCTGAGTACGGTATTCGAGAAGCGCATTTTAGCGGTAGCGCCAAATTTTGCTAAATCGGACTTCGCGCGGCCATCGTCATCCTGGGCGAAAAAGTCGATACCGCCCGCGCCGCTGCGGCCGCGGCCGCCGTCGAGGCGCACGGCGTACTGCGCAATGCCGTCAACGCCGAAGCCGACCGGCCCTTGAGTAAAGCCGGACTCGAAGGTAGCGATGATACCCTGACCCCATTCGGCTTTATCCGGCAAACCATCGCGATAATCGCGTTTGATATAAGCGTTACGTAAAAAGAGATCGAGGTGGCTGTCTTCAATAAAGCCCTGACTGGTAGATTGTTGGCTGGCGAAAGCTGGCGCGGCGGCAATAATGCCAAGTGCGAGTAATGGTAATTCTTTTTTCACTGAGGGCACTTCTCTGTCTGTCGATATATTCATGGGAATCACTGCCAGTCAGATATTGTCCTGAAATAATGTCGAAAGCAATCATTGTGTGAGCAGTTATTGCAGCCGGAAACAGGCTGTATGGCGCATGAGCCGTGTACCAGGCAGTAAGGGGTGGACTATTTATTATTCGGGTAAAGACGATTCTGGAAGCCAGATAGTGTGCGGCCTTTTTAATTTACCAAATAATATATTTCTGAATCGCCGGGCATAAAATAATTGGCTGTGATGCGCTGTGATAATAATTAACGGTTTGTGCGCTTAAATTATCATTTGATGCGGCTAAATATTTTTACGGGTATATAAAAAAGGGAGGCAATAATGCCTCCCGCTGTCGCTTATTTAATACCGTCGGCCTTCATGCGATCGCGAATATGCTGCGCGCGGGCTTCCGATGCCGGGTGATCGTCAAACATGGAGCTCTGACGGCCGGCTTCCAGCTTGGCCAGTTTTTCGAAGCTGGTGGCCAGTCCCGATGGATTGATGCCGCGTTTACGCAGCAGGTCGTAAGAGTAGTCGTCCGCTTCCGACTCCTGGCGCTGGGAGAACTGCGAGTTCACCAGTTTTTCGCCGAGATCGCCCAGTTGCGACTGCGACAGGCTGCCGACGATGCCGCCAGCGGAGGCCGCCGCCGCGCGCACGGCGTTAGTACCTAGCGCGACCTGCATGCCTTTCTTCACGTGGCCCAACGCAACGTGGCCCATTTCGTGGCCGATAACCGCTTCTACTTCGTTATCGTTCATCAGGTCCATCAGGCCGCTGTAAACGCGGATGCAGCCGTTGGCCATCGCGAAGGCGTTGACGTCTTTTGTTTCATAAACCTTGTAGTTGACCGGCTGGCCGTTGATGTTATCGCCCAGCGCGGCGGCAATCTTGCTCAGGCGTTTGCTGTACTCGCTGCTGGCCGGGGAAATAGTGGCTTTGGCGTCCATCTCTTTACACGCCTGATCGCTTAAGGTTTTTACCTGTTCGTCGCTAAGAGAGTAGGCCTGGAATGCTTCCGCGCCCGAGCTCAGCAGGGCGTTGGAGTCCATGTTCTGACATCCGGTTAATGTTGCTGCGATCCCGAAGGCAAGAAGGGTTGAGCGAATTTTCATTTTTATCTTCCACAATCTTATGGTTTTTTATCTGAATAATGGGCGACGACGGACCCGCCTCGTCCTGTGCAAAGTATAAATAGTATCTCATGATCCGGGCGAGTGGATTCCGCGGCAGCACAACGTGTTCCAGAGATTTCTTAATGGGCAAAAGGATGCTCCATGTACATGCTTTGTCGCTTGGGTTACATTGTTCACACTTTTTTCCGGCGTAGCCCAAAACGCGCTCTCGTCAAGTCGTTAAGGGCATGGCCTTATAACATCCGAACTGGAGTCAAAATGTCCTCACGTAAAGAGCTTGCCAACGCTATTCGTGCGCTGAGCATGGACGCTGTACAGAAAGCCAAATCCGGCCACCCTGGCGCCCCGATGGGCATGGCTGACATTGCCGAAGTCCTGTGGCGTGATTTCCTGAACCATAACCCGCAGAACCCGTCCTGGGCCGACCGCGACCGTTTCGTGCTGTCCAACGGCCACGGCTCCATGCTGATTTACAGCCTGCTGCACCTCACCGGTTATGATCTGCCGATTGAAGAACTGAAAAACTTCCGTCAGCTGCACTCTAAGACTCCGGGCCATCCGGAAGTCGGCTACACCGCAGGCGTGGAAACCACCACCGGCCCGCTGGGTCAGGGTATCGCTAACGCAGTCGGTATGGCTATCGCGGAAAAAACGCTGGCGGCGCAGTTTAACCGTCCAGGGCACGACATCGTTGATCACTTCACCTACGCCTTCATGGGCGACGGCTGCATGATGGAAGGCATTTCTCACGAAGTGTGCTCCCTGGCTGGTACCCTGAAACTGGGTAAACTGGTGGCGTTCTATGATGACAACGGCATCTCCATCGATGGCCACGTTGAAGGCTGGTTCACCGACGATACCGCGAAACGCTTTGAAGCCTACGGCTGGCACGTGGTGCGCGGCGTTGACGGTCACGACGCTGACGCCATCAAACGCGCGGTAGAAGAAGCGCGCGCGGTCACCGACAAACCGTCCCTGCTGATGTGCAAAACCATCATCGGCTTCGGTTCGCCGAACAAAGCAGGCACCCATGATTCCCACGGCGCGCCGCTGGGCGACGCGGAAATCGCACTGACCCGCGAAGCGCTGGGCTGGAAATACGCTCCGTTTGAAATCCCGTCTGACATCTATGCGCAGTGGGATGCGAAAGAAGCCGGCCAGGCGAAAGAAGCCGCGTGGAATGAGAAGTTTGCCGCCTACGCCAAAGCCTTCCCGCAGGAAGCAGCCGAATTCACCCGTCGTATGAAAGGCGAAATGCCGTCTGACTTCGACGCGAAAGCTAACGAGTTCATCGCTAAGCTGCAGGCGAACCCGGCGAAGATCGCCAGCCGTAAAGCATCGCAGAACGCCATTGAAGCGTTTGGCCCGCTGCTGCCGGAATTCCTCGGCGGTTCTGCTGACCTGGCGCCGTCCAACCTGACTCTGTGGTCTGGCTCTAAGCCGATCAACGAAGACACCGCCGGTAACTACATCCATTACGGCGTACGTGAATTCGGTATGACCGCGATTGCCAACGGTATCGCGCTGCACGGCGGTTTCCTGCCGTACACCTCTACCTTCCTGATGTTCGTCGAGTATGCGCGTAACGCGGTACGTATGGCGGCGCTGATGAAACAGCGTCAGGTGATGGTCTACACCCATGACTCCATCGGTCTGGGCGAAGATGGCCCGACTCACCAGCCGGTAGAGCAGGTGGCTTCCCTGCGCGTCACGCCGAACATGTCCACCTGGCGTCCGTGTGACCAGGTTGAATCCGCGATTGCGTGGAAATATGGCGTAGAGCGTCAGGACGGCCCGACCGCGCTGATCCTCTCCCGTCAGAACCTGGCGCAGCAGGAGCGTACCGCAGAGCAGCTGGCAAATGTGGCCCGCGGCGGTTATGTGCTGAAAGATTGCGCCGGCCAGCCGGAACTGATCTTCATCGCCACCGGTTCAGAAGTGGAACTGGCGGTTGCCGCGTGGGACAAACTGACCGCCGAAGGCGTGAAGGCGCGCGTGGTCTCCATGCCGTCCACCGACGCGTTCGACAAGCAGGATGCGGCCTATCGTGAATCCGTACTGCCGAAAGCCGTTTCTGCCCGCGTAGCGGTAGAAGCCGGTATCGCGGACTACTGGTTCAAATACGTTGGCCTGAACGGCGCCATCGTTGGCATGACCACCTTCGGTGAGTCTGCGCCGGCTGAGCAGCTGTTTGAAGAGTTTGGCTTCACCGTTGACAACGTTGTTGCCAAAGCGAAAGCACTGCTGTAATCGCTGGTACGGTGCGGGCTGATGCCCGCACCTCAACCCTCTCTCACAGGAGAGGGTGTGAACACCAAAAACGGTAACCCCTGGGTTACCGTTTTGCTTTTATCTCGCCACCCGGTTTTTTTGTAGGCACTATTCCTCGAACATGTAACTACCCTGTAAATTATTCCAGAGAAAATTTGACGCAAGTCATATAGCTGGTTTATTGCTCTGGACAAACATTCCTTTTATTCCGACTTTGGCTTATTCTAGCTGAAGCGTTTCAGTCGTATAAATGTTCGACAATTAATCAATCAGTCGCAGTTTGCGACAGGTAAGGTTCCCCTAAAGGCGTTGCTGGATTACTCTGTCAGCCACCTCAAATCAGGGATAACCTTGCAGGAGACCTATGACCATACGCATCGCGATTAATGGCTTCGGTCGCATAGGACGCAACGTGGTTCGCGCTTTGTATGAATCCGGGCGTCGTGCGGAAATCACCGTGGTGGCGATCAATGAACTGGCGGATGCCGCAGGCATCGCGCATTTATTGAAGTACGACACCAGCCATGGCCGTTTTTCCTGGGATGTTCGCCAGGAGCGGGAACAGCTGTATGTCGGCGATGACGTCATTCGTCTACTGCATGAGCCTTCTATCGCCGCGCTGCCCTGGCAGGAGCTGGCGGTGGATGTGGTGCTGGACTGTACCGGCGTATACGGTAGCCGTGAACATGGCGAAGCCCATCTTCAGGCTGGCGCGAAGAAAGTGCTCTTTTCACATCCTGGCGGCAACGATCTCGACGCAACGGTAGTCTTCGGCGTCAACCATGATGAACTGCGCGCGGAGCACCGCATTGTCTCCAACGCCTCCTGCACGACCAACTGCATTATTCCGGTCATTAAACTGCTAGATGATGCCTACGGCATTGAGTCAGGAACGGTCACGACAATCCACTCCGCGATGCACGACCAGCAGGTGATCGATGCCTATCATCTGGATCTGCGGCGCACCCGTGCGGCCAGCCAGTCAATTATTCCGGTTGATACTAAACTTGCGGCGGGGATCACCCGTATTTTCCCGCAGTTTAACGACCGTTTTGAGGCGATCGCGGTACGTGTACCGACGATTAACGTCACCGCAATAGACCTGAGCGTGACGGTGAAAAAACCGGTAAAGGCCTGTGAAGTCAACCAGTTGCTGCAAAAAGCAGCACAGGGAGCATTTCATGGTATAGTTGACTATACGGAATTACCGTTGGTCTCGACAGATTTTAACCACGACCCGCACAGCGCCATCGTTGATGGTACGCAAACCAGGGTCAGTGGCGCGCATCTGATCAAAACGTTGGTCTGGTGCGATAACGAATGGGGCTTTGCTAACCGAATGCTCGACACGACGTTAGCGATGGCTGCGCAAGGTTTCAGGTAAGGCGCTGCGGCGCTTGCAAAACTTTATCAAGAATCAACGAGAGGATTCACCATGTCTGTAATTAAGATGACCGATTTGGATCTGGCTGGTAAACGCGTTTTCATCCGTGCTGATCTGAACGTACCGGTTAAAGATGGCAAAGTGACCAGTGACGCGCGTATCCGCGCCTCCCTGCCGACCATCGAACTGGCGCTGAAACAGGGTGCTAAAGTAATGGTTACTTCTCACCTGGGTCGTCCGACCGAAGGCGAGTACAACGAAGAATTCTCTCTGTTGCCGGTTGTTAATTACCTGAAAGACAAACTGTCTAACCCGGTTCGTCTGGTTAAAGATTACCTGGATGGCGTTGACGTTGCTGCCGGTGAACTGGTTGTTCTGGAAAACGTTCGCTTCAACAAAGGCGAGAAAAAAGACGACGAAGAACTGTCTAAGAAATACGCTGCGCTGTGCGACGTATTCGTCATGGACGCTTTCGGTACCGCGCACCGCGCTCAGGCTTCCACCCACGGTATCGGTAAATTCGCCGATGTCGCTTGCGCAGGCCCGCTGCTGGCCGCTGAACTCGACGCGCTGGGTAAAGCGCTGAAAGAGCCGGCTCGTCCGATGGTTGCTATCGTTGGCGGTTCTAAAGTTTCCACCAAACTGACCGTTCTCGACTCTCTGTCCAAAATCGCTGACCAGCTGATCGTTGGCGGCGGTATCGCTAACACCTTCGTTGCCGCTCAAGGCCACAACGTTGGTAAATCCCTGTACGAAGCGGACCTGGTTGACGAAGCTAAGCGCCTGCTGAGCACCTGCGATATCCCGGTTCCGACTGACGTTCGCGTCGCTACCGAGTTCTCTGAAACCGCCACCGCGACCCTGAAATCCGTTAACGACATCAAAGATGACGAGCAGATTCTGGATCTCGGCGACGTTTCCGCTCAGAAACTGGCTGATATCCTGAAAAACGCCAAAACCATCCTGTGGAATGGTCCGGTTGGCGTATTCGAATTCCCGAACTTCCGTAAAGGTACTGAAATTGTCGCTAATGCTATCGCAGACAGTGAAGGTTTCTCTATCGCAGGCGGCGGTGACACCCTGGCGGCGATTGACCTGTTCGGCATCGCTGACAAAATCTCCTACATCTCCACTGGCGGCGGCGCATTCCTCGAATTCGTGGAAGGCAAAGTTCTGCCGGCAGTAGCAATGCTCGAAGAGCGCGCTAAGCAGTAATTTAGTTCAGGCGGGGAAACCCGCCTGTTTTTCAGCGCGCTAACGTACAATTTTGTACAGCTCGCGAACCTTCTTCAACGGTCGAAGATACAGATACAGGACTAAGTAACATGTCTAAAATTTTTGATTTCGTAAAACCGGGCGTCATCACTGGCGACGACGTTCAGAAAGTGTTCCAGGTAGCTAAAGAAAACAACTTTGCTCTGCCAGCGGTAAACTGCGTGGGTACTGACTCCATCAACGCCGTTCTGGAAGCTGCTGCGAAAGTTCGTTCTCCGGTTATCGTTCAGTTCTCTAACGGCGGCGCTGCGTTCATCGCGGGCAAAGGCGTGAAAACTGACGTTCCGCAGGGTGCTGCTATCCTCGGCGCTATCTCTGGCGCGCATCACGTTCACCAGATGGCTGAACATTACGGCGTGCCGGTTATCCTGCACACTGACCACTGCGCGAAGAAACTGCTGCCGTGGATCGACGGCCTGCTGGACGCGGGTGAAAAACACTTCGCTGCCACCGGCAAACCGCTGTTCTCTTCCCACATGATCGACCTGTCTGAAGAGTCCCTGCACGAAAACATCGAGATCTGCTCTAAGTACCTGGCTCGTATGGCCAAAATGGGCATGACTCTGGAAATCGAACTGGGCTGCACCGGCGGTGAAGAAGACGGCGTGGACAACAGCCACATGGACGCTTCCGCACTGTACACCCAGCCGGAAGACGTTGATTACGCGTACACCGAGCTGAGCAAAATCAGCCCGCGCTTCACCATCGCCGCTTCCTTCGGTAACGTACACGGCGTTTACAAGCCGGGTAACGTAGTTCTGACCCCGACTATCCTGCGCGACTCTCAGGAATATGTTTCTAAGAAACACAACCTGCCGCACAACAGCCTGAACTTCGTATTCCACGGCGGTTCCGGTTCTTCCGCTCAGGAAATCAAAGACTCCGTCAGCTACGGCGTTGTCAAAATGAACATCGATACCGACACCCAATGGGCGACCTGGGACGGTATCCTGCAGTACTACAAAGCGAACGAAGCTTACCTGCAGGGCCAGCTGGGCAACCCGAAAGGCGAAGACCAGCCGAACAAGAAATACTACGATCCGCGCGTATGGCTGCGTGCCGCTCAGACCTCTATGGTGACTCGTCTGGAGCAGGCATTCAAAGAGCTGAACGCGATCGACGTTCTGTAATTTCGCTTGCTGCGAGCGTAACGAAGGGAAACGGCGTTTCCTTTCATTACCGGCATAAAAAAGGCTTCCTGCGGGAAGCCTTTTTTTTAGCGACTTACGCAGGTGCCTTTTTCCCCGGCTAATATCTGTGGCGCATCCTTTAACGCGCCGATGAAGGCGTTATTTCCGGTCTGTTTGACAAACTGAATGACCGCTTCCGCCTTCGGCCCCATTGCGCCGTCCGGCGCGGCAAACGGCGCGAGAGTAGCAATGGTGGCCTGACGTAACGGGCGAGCCTGCGGCGTCCCCCAATCAACATAGACCGCATCGGCATCCGTCAGTATCAGCAGGTGGTCGGCATGAATGGCGCTGGCAAGCGCCGCCGCCGTCAAATCTTTATCGATAACCGCTTCGACTCCGCGGTAACCGTGCGTATCGGCAACCACTGGGATCCCGCCGCCGCCGCAGCAAATCACCAGATGACCGGCATCCATCAGCGTCTGAATGGCCGCGCTATCAACAATATTTAGCGGCCTGGGGGAAGGGACCACCCGACGGATATAGTCGCCATCCGCTTTCATCTGCCAACCATAGCGTTTTTCCAGCTCCGCCTGCTGCTGCGGCTGATAAACCGGGCCAATATATTTCCCCGGCGCCGCGAAAGCGTCATCATTTGCCGCCACCTCTACGCGCGTCATCAGGGTGCTGACCGGCGCACCGGCGTACTGCATCAGTTCCTGAGCGATAGCGAAGCCTATCATCCCCTGACTTTCCGCGACCAGAATATCCAGCGGCCAGGCGGGAGATTCCTGATAGGCGGCGTTTTGCAGCGCCAGCAATCCTACCTGCGGGCCATTACCGTGCACGATCACCAACTGATAATCACGGGCTAATTCCGCCGCCATCCGGGCAAAAAGTTGAATGCTGCGCTGCTGATTTTCCGCGCTGAGCACTTCTCCGCGCTGCAGCAGTGCGTTACCACCCAGTGCAATAACGATTTTCTTTTTCATGATGACCTCATTGAATTATAGAAGTGCGCTAAAAATATCGTTTTAGCGGCCAGGTAATGTGATGAGATCGCCACTTTATCGAGAGTAAAAAATATCTCGCTAATAAATATTATATTCGCTGGTTTTATTTAAATGTTTTTAAAGATGATTATTAGATTTTTTTTAATAATTTCGTCAGCAGTCTTTAGGAATTTAAAACAATGGATTTTGTGTGACTTTGTTCAAATGAAATACATGGTTACCCCGATATGGTTAGCGGAGTTAAAACATCAATCCTTCACCCATCCTCTGGGATGGCCTGAGGTGAATATTGCCGGGAGATAGCTTATGTCAGGAACGTATGAGGTAACCGAGGTGACCAAAAGAAAAGGAATACCCGCCTGGTGGGTCACGGTATTTCTTTTCTGGTTAGGTTGGGTATTTATGTATGCCGATCGCACGGTTTTAAATCCGGTGATGGGTGAGCTGGAAAAAGAGTTTGGTTTAAGCGGAACGCAATTAGGAGTACTCAACTCCGTATTCTATTTTTCTTATGCATTGCTACAGGTGCCGGCAGGGATCCTCGGGGACAAAATCGGTAAGAAAAAAGTGCTGGTGCCTGGGTTTATTCTGTTTGGCGTTTTTACCGCGGTCACCGGCTGGGTAAAAAGCTGGTATATGCTGCTGTTTGCCCGCGTGGTCACCGGCGCAGGCGAGGGGACATATTATGGCCCGCAGTACGGCTTGTCTTCCGAGCAGATCCCGAAAAAATTCCGCTCGCTGGGCAGCGCGATTATCAATAGCGGAATGGCCTTTGGCATCGCGCTGGGTCTGATGACCTCCAGCTGGCTGGTCTATGACCAGGGTTACTCGTGGCGGATGCCGTTTTATGCCATGGCGATACCTTCGGTGCTGGTAGGGATTGCTATCTGGCTATTCGTGAAAGAGAAAAAGCGCACCGCCGACGCTGAGGGCAAACCGGTACAAAAAGGTAAATTTAGCGATCTGTTGAAGAATCGTAATTTAATTCTGACCTATATTATGGTGTTCTGCAGCCTGTTTGGTTTCTTCGTTATTCTGACCTGGCTTCCTTATTATCTGCAAAACGAGCGCGGTATTGCCGGTAGCGAAACCGGATTTATTTCGTCGCTGGTCGCGTGGATCTCTATTCCCGGCGCGCTGTTGTTCTCAGGGCTCTCGGATAAATTAGGTCGCCGCAAACCGTTAATTTTATTCCTCGTGCCGGTGGCGATTGCCAGCATGCTTTCCATTATTTGGATGCCGAGCATGACCGGCGTCATCGTGGCGCTGTGCGTGTATGGCCTGGTTGGCAAACTGGCGCTGGATCCGGTGCTGGTGGCGCTGGTCGCCGATAGCGTCGATGAAACCAATTACAGCACCGCGTTTGGTTTATTTAATTTTATCGGGATGAGCTCATCGATTCTGGCGCCAATTATTGCAGGGGCGGCGCGTGATATTACCGGCAGTCTGGCTTCGAGTTTTTATGTTTCCGCGGCGCTGCTGGTCATTGGTCTGGTCGCCATGCTGTTTTTAAAAGAAAAACGCACATAAAGAGGTAGCGGTAATGATTTACGCTTTTATTAAAAAGGGAAGCTTTCAGGATTCCGTAAGCCTGATGATTATTTCCCGAAAATTAAGTGAACGCCCGGAAGTGGATCAGGTTTCGGTCATGATGGGCACCCCGGCGAATAAATCGATGCTGGAGTCGACCGGATTCTGGCATCCGGATTTCGCCGAGGCGACGCCCAACGATATTTGTGTCGCAGTCCGCACGCAGGAAGCGCAGTCGGAAATTCTCGATTTAATCCGTGAACAATTAGAGAAAGAGCTGAGCGCTATCGCTAATGCATCGGGCAACTCAACGCAACTGGTCAAGGCGCGGCGCTGGGAGAGCGCCTGCCAGAAATTACCGGACGCGAATCTGTTGCTGGTTTCGGTGGCAGGGGAGTACGCCGCCGGGGTGGCGAAAGAGGGATTGTTAGCCAATAAGAGCGTGATGCTGTTTTCCGATAACGTCCCGTTGGAGCAAGAAGTTGAACTGAAAACGCTGGCTCGCGAGAAGGGGCTCATTGTGATGGGACCGGATTGCGGAACGGCAATGATCGCCGGCAGTCCACTGGCCTTTGCCAACGTTTTACCGCAGGGCGGAATTGGCGTCATCGGCGCATCGGGGACCGGGATCCAGGAAATCACCTCGCAGGTGGCGCTGCATCAACAGGGAATTAGCCACGCCATCGGCCTTGGCGGGCGCGATCTCAGCGCCGAAGTCGGCGGCATCAGCGCCCTGACCGCGCTGGAGATGCTGGCGGCCGATAGTGCGACGCAGGTTATCGCTTTTGTCTCCAAACCGCCTTCGCCACAGGTGCGTGCCCGCATCATTGCCGCCATGCAAAAACAGAATAAACCGGTGGTGGCGCTGTTCCTCGGCAGCCGTGCCGAGCAGCGCCGCGAGGGCAACGTCTGGCTGGCGAACTCGCTGGCGGACGCCGCGCAGCTGGCGGTACTGCTGATGCGGGTAGCGCAACAGCGGCAGAGCCAGCCGCAGGTTGCAGGCAAGGGGATTTATGGCCTGTACGCTGGCGGTACCCTTGCCGCCGAGGCCGCGATGCTGCTCTCCGATCATCTGGAAGTGCCGGTCAGCGACAGCCACGCCGACGGTGTGATGCTGGAAGCCGGCGGGCATCGCATTGTCGACCTTGGCGACGATAGTTACACCCTCGGCAGACCGCATCCGATGATCGACCCAACCACCCGTAGCATTGAAATTGAGAAGCTGGCGGCAATGCCGGAAGTTGGCGTGCTGTTGCTGGATGTGGTGTTGGGCTATGGCGCCTGCGCCGATCCCGCCGGGGCGGTGGTTGAGGCCATCGAGCAGGTCCGGCGTAAACGTGCCGCGCCGTTGGTGGTCATCGCCACCATGACCGGCACCGATGCCGACCCGCAGGGCCGTAGCGAGCAGATAGCCATCCTGCGCGATGCCGGGGTTGCGGTGGTCGAAACCCTCGAAGAGGCGACGCTACTGGCGGTTAGCCTGACGCAGCATCAGCCGCAGAGCGAATCGACAGCGCATAACCCGCTGCTCGACGGCGTGCAGGTCATTAATGCCGGGTTGCGCAGCTTCGCGCTGGATCTACAAAGCAGCGGTACGCCGGTAGTGCATTATCAGTGGGCGCCCGTTGCCGGCGGTAACGCTCGTCTTGCCAGTTTACTCAAGCAGTTACATTAAGTTCAGAGGTATGGATATGTACTCATCAATTGCACAGGCTAACGAAGCCATTATCGAACGAATTAAAGCCGCGCGCCCGCATTGGGTTGCCGTCCGTCCTGCGAAAGAGGCGGTGGCTGAACTATCTTCTGGACGTAAATTACTGCACGCCGGGCCGCCAATCGCCTGGCAAGAGATGACCGGGCCGATGCGCGGAGCCTGTATCGGCGCATCGTTGTTTGAAGGCTGGGCGACGAGCGAAGAAGAAGCCGTGCGGATGCTGGAGCAGGGAGAGGTGGAATTCATCCCTTGCCACCACGTGGGCGCTGTGGGGCCGATGGGCGGGATCACCTCGGCGAACATGCCGGTGCTGGTGGTGCGCGATGTGGTTCATGGTAACCAATCCTGCTGTAACCTGAATGAAGGGATCGGCAAAGTGATGCGCTTCGGCGCCTACGGCGAGGATGTGCAAACGCGTCTGCGCTGGATGCGCGACACGCTCGCGCCGGTGCTGCAGGAGGCGCTGTCACGAATGGAAAACGGCGTTGACCTGACGGCGATGATGGCGCAGGCGATTACCATGGGCGATGAGTTCCACCAGCGTAATATCGCCGCCTCGTCGCTGCTGCTGCGCACGCTGTCGCCGGTCATTGCCGGCCTGGATCGGCCAAAGGCGGAAATTGTCGCCGTGCTGCAGTTCCTCAGCGTCACCGATCAGTTCTTCCTCAACCTGGCGATGGCTTACAGCAAAGCGGTGATGGATGCGGCGGCGGAAATCAAAGCCGGCTCGGTGGTGACCGCCATGACCCGCAACGGCCGCGAATTCGGTATTCGCGTTAGCGGTACCGGCGATCGCTGGTTTACCGCACCGGTGAATACGCCGCAGGGGCTGTTCTTCACCGGCTACAGCCAGGCGGATGCTAATCCGGACATCGGCGATAGCGCGATTACCGAAACGCTGGGGATCGGCGGCGCGGCGATGATTGCCGCACCGGGTGTAACGCGCTTCGTCGGCGCTGGCGGCATGGGCGCGGCGCTGGAAACATCGGAAGAGATGTCTGAAATCTATCTTGCCAACAACCCGCTGTTCCAGATCCCATCATGGGATTTCAAAGGCGCCTGTCTGGGATTGGATGTTCGTCGGGTCGTGGAAACCGGCATCACGCCGCTTATCAATACCGGTATTGCCCACCGCGAAGCGGGGATAGGCCAGGTGGGGGCGGGAACCGTTCGTGCGCCGCTGCTGTGCTTTGAGAAAGCGCTGGAAGCGTTGGCCGAACTGCACCACATCACTGCCTGAGTCGTGAGAGGGGCGGCGCTGCCGCCCCGGAGAGACGCCGATGAAAACCCTCAATGCGCTGGCCTGTACCGGCCTTGAACAGTTAGCCGACGGCATGTGGCAGCGCCATAGTCAGTTTTCACAGGCGGTTAATTTCGTTCACGCCGATGGGACTTTGCTGACGCTGTTTCGCTACGGTAAAGGTATTGGCCCGACGGGTATTCTATTTAGCAGCACCGAGTTTGCGCAGTTGGCTAATCTTCCGCGGCTGGTTAAGCAAGGGCGCTTGTTGTGGGGGGCGGGAGTCGCCATCCGCCCGCGTCGGACGCTCAAACTTCGCTTTCCCGTCGGCCGCTCGTTTCCTCTCGATCTTTCGGCTTATTCATGCCAGAGCGGACTATGCGCCGCGCTCAATCAGCCGCTGGCGGATAGGCCGTTTTATTCATCTATTATGGGCGAGCTTGAGCGCTGGCGGCGCGGCGAGCGCCCGGACTGGGAATGGCTGATTGGCAACGGGCCGGGATTAACCCCCAGCGGCGATGATATGCTCGCCGGGATGCTGGCGGTGCTGCACGGCGCCGGTTTTTCTGACCGCCTGCACGCGTTTATCCCCCCGGCGGATCAACTTACCTCGCTGACAACTTCGGTAAGCTGTAGCTATCTGAATAGCGCCAGGCGCGGCGAGTTTTCGCTGCCGGTGGTTAAGGTGATGCGCGGGCTGCAGTCGACCGGCGATCCTAAGCGGGCAATTCAGCGTTTGCTGGCGGTAGGTCATACTTCTGGGGCTGATACCCTGCTGGGGATGGCATTCGCGCAGCACTGGTTACAGAGAGTGGATTCAAGGAGAACGCATGCTCGATCAGGAAACCATCCGCACGTTTATACAGGTCGCCGAGACCGGGAGTTTCTCCCGCGCGGCCAGTCTGCTGCACAAAACGCCAGCGGCGATTAGCTATCGTATCAAAACGCTGGAAGAGCAGGTGGCAACGCAGCTCTTCTTACGCACGACCCGATCGGTAAGCCTGACGCTGGCCGGGCAACATCTGCTTGAGCACTGTCGGCAGTGGTTGAAC
Organism: Klebsiella sp. 141203; assembly: GCF_032601985.1. Lineage (NCBI taxonomy): Bacteria > Pseudomonadati > Pseudomonadota > Gammaproteobacteria > Enterobacterales > Enterobacteriaceae > Klebsiella > Klebsiella sp. 141203. The sequence goes on from NZ_JAQIRL010000003.1 coordinate 382,363, forward strand.
TGGCTCGACGTGATGCCCGATGAACTCCAGCAGATTAATGCCGGCGTCGAAAGACAGGTTAATATCGTTATCAATAATCTTCTGTATCAGCCGCAAAGCGCCGCGGATCTCCTGACCTGGCTACATCAGCAGTTTCCCTTTACCCGCTTTCAGCTTTCCCGCCAGGTCTATATGGGGGTCTGGGACTCTTTGCTATACGACGATTTCCAGCTGGCGATTGGCGTCACCGGCTCGGAATCCCTGTCCAACAATATCTCTTTATTGCCGCTCGGCGATATTCGCTGGCAGTTTGTGGTGGCGCAGAATCATCCCCTTGCCACTCATCCCGCGGCGGTGCTCTCCGACGATGCGCTACGCCGCTATCCGGCAATTAATATTGAAGATACATCGCGGACTCTGACGCGTCGTGTCGCCTGGCTGCTCAACGGGCAAAAAGAGATCAAGGTGCCGGATCTCAGCACCAAGCTGGCCTGCCATCTAAGCGGCCTGGGGGTTGGCTTTTTGCCGGAACGGATGTGCCGCGCTTACCTGGAGTCCGGCGCGCTGGTGGCCCGTGCGGTCGCCAACCCCCGCCAGCCTTCGCCGCTCTCCGTTGCCTGGAAGAATGCCGGCAGCGGTAAAGTCGTCAGTGAAATCGCCAGGGCGTTCGAGCGCAAAGAGGCATTAGTCAGCGGTTTTTTGCGGATGGTGGATCGTCCTGCGCAAGCGTAATGCTGCGTTAGTTTCATCTGGATCAGATTGAGAAATGGCATCTTCGGTGGTTTTTGTTTACCTTTAAAAGGTCATTTTCGTGAGAATGATCTCATTTGCTTTTTTTTGATATGACCCAAGGATTACTAAATGGAAGATTTGAACGTTGTCGATAGCATCAACCATGCCGGGACCTGGCTGGCGCGCAACCAGGAGTTGCTGCTGAGCTATGCCGTCAACATCGTTGCCGCTATCGTTATCCTGATCATCGGGATGATCGTGGCGCGCATCGTTTCTAACACCGTCAACCGTCTGATGCTGGCGCGTAAGATAGACGCAACTGTCGCCGATTTTCTCTCCGCGCTGGTGCGCTACGCGATTATCGCCTTTACGCTGATTGCCGCCCTGGGCCGCGTTGGCGTGCAGACCGCCTCAGTGATTGCCGTGCTGGGCGCCGCCGGTTTGGCCGTGGGTCTGGCGCTGCAGGGGTCATTGTCGAACCTTGCCGCAGGCGTACTGCTGGTGATGTTCCGCCCGTTCCGCGCCGGTGAATATGTCGATCTCGGCGGCATCGCGGGCACCGTGCAGAACGTGCAGATTTTCTCCACTACTCTGCGTACCGTCGATGGCAAAATCGTGGTGGTGCCGAACGGCAAAATCATCGCTGGCAATATCATTAACTTCTCCCGTGAGCCGGCGCGCCGTAATGAGTTTATTATCGGCGTCTCCTACGATGCCGATATCGATAAGGTGAAACAACTGCTGACCGCGATTATCGAATCCGATGACCGCATTCTGCGCGATCGCGAAATGACCGTTCGCCTTAATGAACTGGGCGCCTCTTCGGTAAACTTCGTGGTTCGCGTATGGAGCAAAAGCAGCGACCTGCAAAACGTCTACTGGGACGTGCTGGAGCGCATTAAGCGTGATTTCGACGCTAACGGCATCAGCTTCCCGTATCCGCAGATGGACGTACACATGGTAAATCAGCAGGAAAAAGCGCAGTAATTTTTTCCTGCTATGGCACAAGACCGGCACCGCCGGTCTTTTTTTTGTCTTTGTGTATTAGCTTTACTTATTAATGATTAAAATTATCAATTTCCGCTAATGATGACGACGCGCTATATTCTCCGGCATTAACGATGAAACCGGAAAATTAAACGATGCTATCTTATTACTTTCAAGGGCTTGCGCTGGGCGCGGCGATGATCCTGCCGCTCGGGCCGCAAAACGCTTTCGTGATGAATCAGGGGATCCGCCGCCAGTATCATTTAATGATTGCGCTGTTGTGTGCGCTTAGCGATCTGGCGTTGATCTGCGCCGGAATTTTCGGCGGTAGCGCGCTGCTGATGCAGTCGCCGTGGCTGCTGGCGCTGGTCACCTGGGGCGGCGTCGCTTTCCTGTTATGGTATGGCTTCGGCGCGCTGAAGACGGCGATGAGCAATAATCTCGAGCTGGCCAGCGCCGAGGTCATGAAGCAAGGGCGCTGGAAAATTATCGTCACCATGCTGGCGGTGACCTGGCTTAACCCTCATGTGTATCTCGATACCTTTGTGGTGCTCGGAAGCCTCGGCGGACAGTTGGCGGTCGAGCCTAAACGCTGGTTCGCGCTGGGGACGATTAGCGCGTCATTCTTATGGTTCTTCGGCCTGGCGCTGCTGGCCGCGTGGCTGGCGCCGCGTTTACGTACCGCGCGGGCGCAGCGAATCATCAACGTGCTTGTCGGGCTGGTGATGTGGTTTATCGCCCTGCAGTTGGCAAAAGATGGCCTGCAACATATACAGATGCTCATCAACCAGGCTTAGTCCGATGGACTTTCCGCGCGTAAGCGCTAAGCTAGCTGGCATGCGTCCTTAAAATGGGCGACCTAAGCAAGATGGAGAAACGACAGTGAAGTTAAAAGTCTTAGCCCTGGCGGCAGCACTCGGATTCAGCACGATGGCGGCGCAGGCAAATGAATTGCCGGATGGCCCGCACATTGTGACTTCAGGCACAGCAAGCGTTGCAGCGGTTCCGGATATCGCCACTCTGGCGATTGAAGTTAACGTCGCGGCAAAAGATGCGGCATCGGCAAAAAAACAGGCTGACGATCGCGTTGCGCAATATCTCTCTTTCCTTGAAAAGAGCGGCATTGCCAAAAAGGATATCAGCTCGGCAAACCTGCGTACCCAACCTGATTACGACTATCAGAACGGGAAAAGCATCCTCAAGGGCTATCGCGCGGTGCGTACCGTTGAAGTTACCCTTCGTCAGCTCGATAAGCTGAATGGCCTGCTGGACGGCGCGCTGAAAGCGGGGCTGAACGAAATTCGTTCCGTATCGCTGGGCGTTGCGCAACCTGACGCCTATAAAGATAAAGCGCGTAAAGCGGCTATCGATGATGCGGTGCATCAGGCGCAGGAGCTGGCTGCTGGCTTCCACAGCAAGCTGGGGCCGGTCTATAGCGTGCGTTACCATGTTTCCAACTATCAGCCGAGCCCGATGGTTCGCATGATGAAGGCGGCTGACGCCGCGCCGGTCTCCGCCCAGGAAACCTACGAGCAGGCGACCATCCAGTTTGATGATCAGGTTGACGTGGTTTTTGAACTGCAGCCAGCACAGGCCGCTGCGCCTGCCGCGCCGGCGAAACCAGCTGAAGCGCCGAAACCGGCTCAGTAAGCCGCAGCGACAAAAAAGCCACTTCAGTGAAGTGGCTTTTTTTATGCCCGCCGTTTAATCCTGGCGCAGCACCTTGTGGCCGTAATCAATAAGCGCATCGGTCACCCGGCGCATCATGCGGCTTTCCGGCGCAAAGCGGTGCCAGTAGAGCATTCGGCGCTGGAACAGCCCCGGCGTCAGGTCGATAAGCTCGCCGCTCTTCAGCTCTTTCTCGATCTGCAGATGCGGGATCATACAGCAGGTGGTGCCCTGGCGCGCGAGCTGCACGAAGGCCTCCGACGAGTTGACGATATGGCAGGGCACGCTACCCGGCGGCAGGTCGAAGTTTTGCTGCAGGAACGCCTGGTGCATATCGTCGAGATGATCGAAGGCGACCACCGGCGCTTTCAGCAGCGCAGAACGCGTTACCCCGTTAGGGAAATAGCGTTGCGCAAATTCCTTCGAGGCGACGAACAGGTAATCGAGCGCACCGAGTTGATCGACCAGGCAGCTTGGCAGCGCCTGCGGCTGAATACTCACCGCGCCGACCACTTCCCCACGACGCAAGCGCTCCTGGGTGCGGGTTTCATCTTCAACCTGCAGATTGAGGCGGATAGGGGAGTCGGATAACACGTTGGCCAGCGCCGGCAGCAGCCAGGTCGCCAGACTGTCGGCGTTGACCGCCAACGACAGCAGCAGCGGCGTGGAGCCGGTCTGCTCATCGCCAAGCCACTCTTCTTCCAGTAGCTCAACCTGGCGCAGCAGAGCCAACAGTTTTTGCCCCTGCTCGGTCGGGCGCGGCGGCACGGTACGCACCAGCAGCGGTTGGCCAAACATGTTTTCCAGCTGTTTGATACGCTGTGAGACGGCGGACTGTGTAATGCATAGCTTCTGCGCGGCGCGCTCAAACCCACGTTCCCTAATCACCGCATCCAGCGCTTGTAATGTTCTGTAGTCCGGTCGTTTCATTATTCTGGCGTACCCCCATAACTTTTCGTTAACCCGCACTATGACATAAATTTGTTTTTGATAAAGACGAAAATGGTCTGCTCAGATGTGTGATCGCCATCGCAGGGACAATTCATCCGTCGATGTTCTATAATGCGCGGTAAGTATTCACATCTCGGACGATAATCATGACGCAGGATGAACTGAAAAAAGCAGTCGGCTGGGCAGCGCTGCAATATGTACAACCGGGCACCATTGTCGGTGTCGGCACCGGCTCCACGGCGGCGCATTTTATTGATGCGCTGGGGACCATGAAAGGGCAGATCGAAGGCGCGGTATCCAGCTCCGACGCCTCTACCGAAAAGCTGAAAAGCCTCGGTATCCCGGTATTCGACCTTAACTCCGTCGACCGCCTGGGCATCTACGTTGACGGCGCGGATGAAATTAACGGCCATATGCAGATGATCAAAGGCGGCGGCGCGGCGCTGACCCGCGAGAAGATCATCGCCTCGGTTGCCGATAAGTTTATCTGCATCGCCGACGCCTCCAAGCAGGTTGATATCCTCGGCAACTTCCCGCTGCCGGTTGAAGTGATCCCGATGGCGCGCAGCGCCGTCGCGCGTCAGCTGGTGAAGCTGGGCGGCCGCCCGGAATATCGTCAGGGCGTGGTGACGGATAACGGCAATGTGATCCTCGATGTACACGGCCTGGAAATTCTTGACGCTATCGCGCTGGAAAACGCCATTAACGGTATTCCGGGCGTGGTGACCGTCGGGTTGTTCGCCAACCGCGGCGCCGACGTGGCGCTGATCGGTACCGCCGACGGCGTGAAGACCATCGTCAACAAATAAGACGATCGGGGGGAAGTTTCGCGCTTCCCCCTAAATTTTTTTCTATGGCCTTAATTTGGTGACTTGTGTCACATTTACGTAACCTTTCTGAGTAACAATCTGCCATCTATTCTCTTTCTGGTGTTTTGTCCTGTCTTTTGCTTCAACGTGATATTTCTTCAGGTCGGCGAGGCAAACGTTCATATTGCCGCGATAGTTTTTTTTGATATGTTGCTGGAAGAGTTTTTGTTCAGCACGACATCAGTACCAATAAAAACAGGACGGGGAAATGGCTAAGGTATCACTGGAAAAAGACAAGATTAAATTTCTGCTCGTTGAAGGCGTGCATCAAAAAGCAATCGATAACCTTCGTGCGGCAGGTTACACCAACATCGAATTTCACAAAGGCGCGCTCGATACTGAAGAGCTGAAAGCGTCGATCCGTGATGCCCATTTTATCGGCCTGCGTTCCCGTACTCATCTGACTGAAGAGATCTTCGCCGCGGCGGAAAAACTGGTGGCGGTGGGCTGTTTCTGTATCGGCACCAACCAGGTCGATCTGGATGCGGCGGCGAAGCGCGGTATCCCGGTATTTAACGCCCCATTCTCGAACACCCGTTCGGTGGCTGAGCTGGTCATCGGCGAGCTGCTGCTGATGCTGCGCGGCGTGCCGGAAGCTAACGCCAAGGCGCATCGCGGCGTGTGGAATAAGCAAGCGGTAGGCAGCTTTGAAGCGCGCGGCAAAAAACTGGGGATTATCGGTTACGGCCATATCGGCACCCAGCTCGGCATTCTGGCGGAATCGCTGGGGATGCACGTCTATTTTTATGATATCGAAAACAAACTGCCGCTGGGCAACGCCACGCAGGTTCAGCACCTCTCCGACCTGCTGAACATGAGCGATGTTGTTAGCCTGCATGTGCCGGAAAACGCCTCCACCAAAAACATGATGGGGCCGGAAGAGCTGGCGCTGATGAAACCGGGCGCGCTGCTGATCAACGCCTCTCGCGGCACGGTGGTCGATATCCCGGCGCTGTGCGATGCGCTGTCGCGTAAACACCTGGCCGGCGCGGCCATCGACGTCTTCCCGACGGAACCGGCGACCAACAGCGATCCGTTTAACTCTCCGCTGTGCGAATTCGATAACGTGATCCTGACGCCGCATATCGGCGGTTCAACTCAGGAAGCGCAAGAGAACATTGGTCTGGAAGTGGCAGGCAAGCTGGCGAAGTATTCCGACAACGGTTCTACGCTGTCGGCGGTGAACTTCCCGGAGGTTTCTCTTCCGCTGCACGGCGGACGCCGTCTGCTGCATATTCATGAAAACCGACCGGGCATCCTGACGGCGCTTAACCAGATTTTCGCCGCGCAGAACATCAACATCGCCGCCCAGTATCTGCAAACGACTCCGCAGATGGGCTACGTGGTAATTGATATCGAAGCCGACGGCGACGTCGCGCAGCAGGCGCTGCTGGCGATGAAAGCGATCCCGGGCACCATCCGCGCCCGTCTGCTGTACTAATTTGTTGTTGCCTCACGGGCAGGTCGCATACCTGCCCGTATTTTTTTAACGCCTTCCGGGCGCAATTCTCGAATCCGCATCACTTTCTACCAGCGCCAGGTTTTACCTGGCGTAATCACCGCCGGCAGCGGGACATCCCACTGTTCGCTCGGCAGCGTATCCACCTGCTGGCAGTCGTGAGCGTAGCCTACCGGCTGCAGGCGATACTGCCGCCAGTTCTGTAAGGTACGATCGTAGAAACCGCCGCCCATCCCCAGGCGTTGACCGCTGGCATCGAAGGCGACCAGCGGGGTAATCAGCACATCGAGCTCGGCAAGCGGCAGGACGTCGCGCACGTCGAGCTTTGGTTCGTAAATCTTAAGGCGATTAAAAATCAGCTCGCTTTGCGGATGGTAATGTAAAAACAGCAGATTGCCGGGGCTAAACGGATGCAGTACCGGCAGATAAACCCGCTTGCCTGCACGCCACAATTGCTCAATCAGCGGTTGGGTGTCCAGCTCGCCGTCGAAGGAGAGGAACAGCGCTACGGTATGAGCGAGAACGACGGGCGGATACGCCATCATTCGCTCAGCGGCCTGCTGGGCGAAGCGCTGCTGCTGTTCGGCACTAAGCGCGCGTCTACGCTCGCGGATCTGCTGGCGAATTTGCTGTCTGGAGAGCGGGATATCGGGCTGTATAGTCATGCTGGTCTCATTACGAGCAGGCGAAACGATACGGGAAAGTGTAATACAGGGCGGCACAGGCCGAAAACAACGTTGAGGGGATAATGCGAACTTAAGAAGGGAATCTCCGAGATGCCGCCGCAGGCTGTAACCCTTGAACCCTTGGTTCAAGGTGAATGCGTCGTCACAGTTTTAAGGCTTCTCGGGCGAACCGAGCATGCTCACCAACCGTGGAGCGCCACATTCTTGTGGTATGAAATATCGGCTCAGGGGACTGGCCCGCTTGCAAACATCTCAGAGAAATTTTGTTCTTGCGATTACTCTAACACAGTTAACTGCAAAGTGTTATTCAAACTTCGACCCCGGTCTTTCGCTTATGCGACCTTGCTCAAGCAATGCCTGTTCGATGGTCTGCTGAAGCATGCGAATGCGCTGTTCCATACTGGAGGCGTAGTCGCGGGTCTTCGCTTTTTCCTGAGTCAACTCATAGCTGATGTTCAACGCGGCGATGAAGACCAGCTGCTCAGTATTTGTGACTCTAGTGCGTTCTTTTAAATCTTGCAACCGCTGATTAAGGTCTTCAGCTGCCTGATTCAGGGCATCCCTTTGTTCAGGCGGGCAATTCACTCGCAGTGAACGGCCAAAAATTTGGAGATCTACGGGTTGTGCAGACATGCCACCTTCCTGCTGATTGACTGCGCTGCCTTCACGTCCGAGCCCGGCTCTGCGAAGGGGCGACACTATAGCTACCTGGTGCGGGGATACAAGCCCTTTTCTGGTTCACCAGGGTCCAAAGTGGTAGCATATCATGAATATTCCTCCCAACGATGACGAATGCGCATGTCTATACAGAACGAAATGCCTGGTTACAACGATGTAGACCAGTTACTGAACCAACAAGGGGTGGGATTAACCCCGGCCGAAATGCACGGTTTGATAAGCGGCATCCTCTGCGGCGGCAACACCGACAGCAGCTGGCAGCCGCTGGTGCATGACCTGACCAACGAAGGTCTTGCCTTTGGTCATGAACTGGCCCAGGCGCTGCGTAGCATGCATTCCGCCACCAGCGACTCGCTGGAAGATGACGGCTTTCTGTTCCAGCTGTATATGCCGGAAGGCGACAACGTCAGCGTTTTCGACCGCGCCGACGCGCTGGCGGGCTGGGTTAACCATTTCCTGTTAGGCCTTGGCGTGACCCAGCCGAAGCTGGATAAAGTGAAGGATGAGACCGGCGAAGCCATCGATGATCTGCGTAACATTGCGCAACTCGGCTACGACGAAGATGAAGACCAGGAAGAGCTGGAGATGTCTCTCGAAGAGATTATTGAGTACGTACGCGTCGCCGCGTTACTGTGCCACGATACCTTCGCGCGCCAGCAGCCAACCGCACCGGAAGTACGCAAGCCAACGTTACACTAAATAAAAAACGACATTCAGGGGGCGTCATGACACAGCAGGAGTTTCTTTCTCGTCGCCAGGCATTATTGGCGCAGATGCAGCCGGGCAGCGCGGCGCTGATTTTTGCCGCGCCGGAAGCGGTACGCAGCGCAGATTCGGAATATCCCTACCGGCAGAACAGCGATTTTTGGTACTTCACCGGCTTCAATGAACCGGAAGCGCTGCTGGTGCTGATCAAAAGCGATGACACGCACAACCATAGCGTGCTGTTTAACCGCGTTCGCGATCTGACGGCGGAAATCTGGTTTGGCCGCCGTCTGGGACAGGATGCCGCGCCGGGGAAACTCGGCGTCGATCGCGCGCTGGCGTTTAGCGAAATCAACCAGCAGCTGTATCAACTGCTCAACGGCCTGGACGCTATCTATTTCGCCCAGGGCGAATATGCCTATGCCGATGAAATTGTGTTTAACGCCCTCGAAAAACTGCGTAAAGGTTCACGTCAGAACCTGCAGGCGCCGAACTCCGTCATCGACTGGCGGCCTGTGGTGCATGAAATGCGCCTGTTTAAATCCGCGGAAGAGCTGGAAGTAATGCGCCGCGCCGGCGAGATTTCCGCCCTTGCCCATACCCGGGCGATGGAAAAATGCCGCCCAGGCATGTTCGAATATCAGCTGGAAGGCGAAATTCTCCATGAATTCAACCGCCATGGCGCGCGTTTCCCGTCTTATAACACCATCGTTGGCGGCGGCGAAAACGCCTGCATCCTGCACTACACCGAAAACGAATCCGAACTGCGTGATGGCGATTTAGTGCTGATTGACGCCGGCTGTGAATACCGCGGCTATGCGGGCGATATCACCCGCACCTTCCCGGTTAACGGTAAATTCACTAAACCGCAGCGTGAAATCTACGACATCGTGCTGGAATCGCTGGAAACCGCGCTGGAGCTGTATCGTCCGGGTACCTCCATTTATGAAGTTAATCAGGAAGTGGTGCGCATTATGATTACCGGCCTGGTGCGGCTGGGGATCCTGAAAGGCGAGATTGACGAGCTTATCGCCAACAACGCCCACCGCCCGTACTTTATGCATGGCCTGAGCCACTGGTTGGGTCTGGATGTGCACGATGTCGGTAATTACGACACCGACCGTTCGCGGGTACTGGAACCGGGAATGGTGTTGACCGTCGAGCCGGGGCTGTATATCGCCACCGACGCCGACGTACCGGCGCAATATCGCGGCATCGGTATTCGTATTGAAGATGACATCGTGATTACCGAAGATGGCAACGAAAATCTCACCGCCAGCGTGGTGAAGAAGGCGGATGAGATCGAGGCGCTGATGGCGGCGGCGTGCCAGTCATGAGCGTGCTGATTGTCGGCGGCGGGATGACCGGCGCGACGCTCGCGCTGGCCATCTCCCGTTTGACCGGCGGTGCGCTGCCGGTTCATCTGATTGAAGCGCAGGATCCGGCGTCGTCACGCCACCCAGGTTTTGACGATCGGGCGATCGCCCTGGCTGCGGGCACCTGCCAGCAGCTGGCGCGCATCGGTATCTGGCAGAACCTTGCTAAACGAGCGACGCCTATCCAGCGGGTACACGTCAGCGACCGCGGCCATGCCGGTTTTGTAAACCTGGCGGCGGCCGATTACGGCCTGTCGGCGCTGGGGCAGGTGGTTGAACTCCACGATGTCGGCCAGCGGCTGTTTAGCCTGCTGCGCGAGGCGCCGGGCGTCACCCTGCACTGTCCGACGAAAGTGGAAGCGGTCAACCGCAGCCAGGACAGCGTCAGCCTCACCCTTGATAGCGGCGAAACCATCAACGGTAAGCTGCTGGTGGCGGCAGATGGTTCGCGTTCGTCGCTGGGCGCGCGCTGCGGCATTAGCTGGCAGCAGCAGCCCTATGAGCAACTGGCGATTATCGCCAACGTTAGCACCGCGTTGCCGCACGAAGGCCGCGCCTTCGAACGCTTTACCGAGCATGGTCCGCTGGCGATGCTGCCGATGTCGCAAGGGCGCTGTTCGCTGGTGTGGTGCCATCCGCAGTCGCGGCGCGACGAGGTGCTGAGCTGGTCTGACGAACGTTTTTGCCAGCAATTACAGCAGGCGTTCGGCTGGCGGCTGGGGCGCATTACCCATGCCGGTAAGCGTAGCGTCTATCCGCTGGCGTTAACTACCGCTATCCGTTCGGTGTCGCACCGTCTGGCGCTGGTCGGCAACGCGGCGCAGACATTACACCCGATCGCCGGGCAGGGCTTTAATCTCGGTCTGCGCGACGTGATGAGCCTGGCTGAAATGCTTGCCGATGCCCACGCGCTCGGCGAGGATGTGGGCAATTATTCCCTGCTGTGCCGTTATCAGGCGCGGCGAGCGGATGATAAAGCCGCCACCATCGGCGTGACCGATGGGCTGGTGCATCTCTTTGCCAACCGTTGGGCGCCGCTGGTGGCGGGGCGCAACGTCGGGCTAATGGCGATGGAATTATTTACCCCGGCGCGCGATGCGCTGGCGCAGCGTACCCTCGGTTGGGTTCCCCGTTAAGGAGTAGAACGTGCAAAGTGTTGATGTTGCCATTGTTGGCGGCGGAATGGTGGGACTGGCGGTGGCCTGTGGTTTACAGGGCAGCGGCCTGCGCGTCGCGGTGCTGGAACAAGCGGCGCCGCAGCCTCTTGACGCCGATGCGCCGCCGGCGCTGCGCGTTTCGGCTATTAATGCCGCCAGCGAAAAGCTACTGGATAAGCTGGGCGTCTGGAGCGAAATCATCGCCCAGCGCGCCAGCTGCTATCACGGCATGGAAGTGTGGGACAAAGATAGCTTTGGCCGCATTAGCTTCGATGACCAGAGCATGGGCTTTAGCCATCTGGGCCATATTATTGAAAATGCCGTGGTGCATCACGCGCTGTGGCAGAAGGCGCAGCGCTGTGCTGACGTTACCCTGCTGGCGCCTGCGCAGCTGCAGCAGGTGGCGTGGGGCGAAAACGAAGCCTTCCTGAGCCTGCAGGACGGCAGCATGCTGACCGCGCGGCTGGTGGTCGGCGCCGATGGCGCCAATTCGTGGCTGCGCAATAAAGCCGATATTCCACTGACCTTCTGGGACTATCGCCATCATGCGCTGGTGGCGACGATACGTACCACCGAGCCGCATCAGGCGGTGGCGCGTCAGGCGTTTCACGGCGAAGGCATTCTGGCCTTCCTGCCGCTTAGCGATCCGCATCTGTGCTCGATCGTCTGGTCGCTGTCGCCGGAGGAGGCGCAGCGGATGCAGCAGGCCGATGCAGCCGCGTTTAACCAGGCGCTGAACATCGCTTTTGATAATCGCCTTGGCCTTTGCCAGCTTGAAAGCGATCGGCAGGTTTTCCCGCTGACCGGACGCTACGCGCGTCAGTTCGCCGCCCATCGTCTGGCGCTGGTTGGCGATGCCGCCCACACTATTCATCCGCTGGCCGGGCAGGGGGTAAACCTTGGCTTTATGGACGCCGCCGAACTTATCGACGAGCTGAAGCGCCTGCACGCGCAGGGTAAAGATATCGGTCAGCATTTGTACCTGCGCCGCTATGAGCGCAGCCGCAAGCACAGCGCCGCGCTGATGCTGGCGGGTATGCAGGGGTTCCGCGAAATGTTCTCCGGCAGCCATCCGGCGAAGAAATTCCTCCGCGACATGGGGCTCAAACTGGCCGATTCGCTGCCTGGCGTAAAACCGCAGCTGATTCGTCAGGCGATGGGCCTTAACGATCTCCCCGCCTGGTTACGTTAACCCCGTCACACTTCTTTTACCCGGCCTGCGCGCCGGGTTTTCTCCCTCATTTGAAATATTCTAATTTCACCTCTTATTTCGCATTAGTTTTATTAATGCGCTCTTTTTTTTGTTAAAGAAATTAGGCCCGTAAAATCGCATAAAACACCATCATCACCTGACTGGTTGGCTCATCATGTTAATTTTATGTGGCATAAATCGCTTTTTTCCAGTCAATAACTCTGTAGGCTTTCCGGCGCGCTTTGGTCATAAGCTAATGTGATGTCCTGATTTACCTTATGGTTTAGCACCGGGTTCGGTGGTAAGTTCAGGCAAAAGAGAACGTTTGCGTCGGTGTCCGTAAGCGGTGCCGTCGCCGGATTTCGTGGCGCAAAATCGCCGACAATATCGTGGCTGGTTCCGTTTTATTCGATGAGGAAAAGATGGCTCAACAGACTCCGTTGTATGAACAACACACGCTGTGCGGCGCTCGCATGGTGGATTTCCATGGCTGGATGATGCCGCTGCATTACGGGTCCCAGATTGATGAGCACCACGCGGTGCGCGGCGATGCAGGGATGTTCGATGTGTCGCATATGACCATCGTCGATTTCCACGGCAGCCGGATCAGAGAGTTCTTGCGCTATTTGCTGGCAAACGATGTGGCGAAGCTTACCACCCCAGGCAAAGCGCTCTACACCGGCATGCTAACCGCTTCCGCCGGCGTCATCGATGACCTGATTGTTTATTTCCTTTCTGAAGATTATTTCCGCCTCGTTGTTAACTCCGCCACTCGTGAAAAAGACCTCGCCTGGATTTCCGAACAAGCCGAACCTTACGGTCTTGAAATCACCGTTCGCGACGATCTGTCGCTGATCGCGGTGCAGGGTCCGCAGGCGAAAGCGAAGGCGGCGACGCTGTTCACCGACGCTCAGCGCCAGGCCGTGGAAGGCATGAAGCCGTTCTTCGGCGTACAGGCCGGCGACCTGTTTATCGCCACCACCGGTTATACCGGCGAAGCGGGTTATGAAATCGCTATGCCGAACGAGCAGGCGGCGGATTTCTGGCGCGGTCTGCTGGACGCCGGCGTTAAGCCGTGTGGTCTTGGCGCGCGCGATACTCTGCGCCTGGAAGCCGGGATGAACCTGTATGGCCAGGAGATGGATGAAGGCGTCTCGCCGCTGGCGGCGAACATGGGCTGGACTATCGCCTGGGAGCCCGCCGATCGTAAATTCATCGGCCGCGAAGCGCTGGAAATGCAGCGCGAAAAAGGCACCGAGCAGCTGGTTGGCCTGGTGATGACCGAGAAAGGCGTCCTGCGCGGCGGCCTGCCGGTACGTTTTACCGATAGCGACGGTAATCAAAAAGAAGGCATTATCACCAGCGGCACCTTCTCGCCGACGCTGGGCTACAGCATCGCGCTGGCTCGCGTACCGGCCGGGATTGGCGAAACCGCGGTGGTGCAAATTCGTAACCGTGAAATGCCGGTAAAAGTGACTAAACCTGGTTTTGTACGCAATGGCAAAGCCATTGTGTGATTTCCCTTTTTTGGAGATGAATTGATGAGCAACGTACCAGCAGAACTGAAATACAGCAAAGAACACGAGTGGCTGCGTAAAGAAGCGGACGGTACCTATACCGTTGGGATCACCGAGCACGCGCAGGAGCTGCTTGGCGACATGGTTTTCGTTGACCTGCCGGAAGTGGGCGCCACCGTTGAAGCGGGCGCCGATTGCGCCGTTGCCGAATCTGTGAAAGCGGCTTCTGATATCTACGCGCCGATTAGCGGTGAAATCGTTGCCGTCAACGAAGAGCTGAACGACTCTCCGGAACTGGTCAACAGCGACCCGTATGCCGACGGCTGGATCTTCAAAATTAAAGCCAGCGACGAAGCGCAGGTTGCCGCGCTGCTGGATGCGACCGCCTATGAAGCTCTGTTAGAAGACGAATAAGCCTTTACCCTCTCCCCTGTGGGGAGAGGGAAGGGTGAGGGGAACCGATAATACCCTCACCCCAGCCCTCTCCCTAAGGGAGAGGGAGAAAACACATTCACCGCACGTTTCAGGAACCATCGCTCATGACTCAGACTTTAAGTCAGCTTGAAAACCGCGACGCCTTTATTGAACGTCACATTGGCTCGGACGCTCAGCAGCAGCAAGAGATGCTGAAGACCGTCGGCGCGGATTCGCTTAACGCCCTGATTGGCCAGATTGTGCCGCAGGATATCCAGCTGGCGACCCCACCACAGGTGGGCGACGCGACTACCGAATTCGCCGCGCTGGCGGAGCTGAAGGCGATCGCCGGTCGCAACAAGCGCTTCAAGTCTTACATCGGCATGGGCTACACCGCCGTGCAACTGCCGCCAGTCATTCAGCGCAACATGCTGGAAAACCCGGGCTGGTATACCGCCTATACCCCTTACCAGCCGGAAGTATCCCAGGGCCGTCTGGAATCACTGCTGAACTTCCAGCAGGTGACGCTGGATCTGACCGGGCTGGATATCGCTTCCGCTTCGCTGCTTGATGAAGCCACCGCCGCCGCCGAAGCGATGGCGATGGCTAAACGCGTGAGCAAACTGAAGAACGCCAACCGCTTCTTCGTTGCCGCCGACGTTCATCCACAAACGCTGGATGTGGTTCGCACCCGCGCGGAAACCTTTGGCTTCGACGTGATTGTCGATGACGCCGACAAAGTGCTCGATCACCAGGATGTCTTTGGCGTGCTGCTGCAGCAGGTTGGCACCACCGGTGAAATCCACGATTACAGTAAACTTATCGCCGAGCTGAAAGCACGCAAAGTGATTGTCAGCGTCGCCGCTGACTTTATGGCGCTGGTGCTGCTGACGGCGCCGGGCAAGCAGGGCGCCGATATTGTCTTCGGTTCCGCTCAACGCTTCGGCGTGCCGATGGGCTATGGCGGCCCGCACGCGGCCTTCTTCGCGGCGAAAGATGAATTCAAACGCTCCATGCCGGGCCGTATTATCGGCGTATCGAAAGATGCGGCGGGTAATACCGCGCTGCGCATGGCGATGCAGACTCGCGAGCAGCATATCCGCCGCGAAAAAGCGAACTCCAACATTTGTACCTCGCAGGTTCTGCTGGCCAACATCGCCAGCCTGTACGCGGTTTTCCACGGCCCGGCGGGCCTGAAACGTATCGCTGGCCGCATTCATCGCCTGACCGACATTCTGGCCGACGGCCTGCAGAAGAAAGGGCTGAAGCTGCGCCATGCGCACTACTTCGACACCCTTTGCGTCGAAGTGGCGGATAAAGCCGCGGTGCTGGCGCGTGCCGAAGCGCTGCAGATTAACCTGCGTAGCGATATTCACGGCGCGGTTGGCATTACGCTCGATGAAGCGACCACCCGCGAAGATGTGCTGAACCTGTTCCGCGCCATCGTCGGCGACGATCACGGTCTGGATATCGATACCCTGGATAAAGACGTGGCGCTGGATAGCCGTTCGATCCCGGCGGCGATGCTGCGCGACGATGCGATCCTCACCCATCCGGTGTTTAACCGCTACCATAGCGAAACCGAGATGATGCGCTACATGCACGCGCTGGAGCGTAAAGATCTGGCGCTGAACCAGGCGATGATCCCTCTGGGATCCTGCACCATGAAACTGAACGCCGCGGCGGAGATGATCCCGATCACCTGGCCGGAATTTGCCGAGCTGCACCCGTTCTGCCCGGTCGAGCAGGCGGAAGGTTATCATCAGATGATCGCCCAGCTTTCTGACTGGCTGGTTAAATTGACCGGCTATGACGCCGTCTGTATGCAGCCGAACTCCGGCGCGCAGGGCGAGTATGCTGGCCTGCTGGCGATTCGCCACTATCACGAGAGCCGCAACGAAGGCCATCGCGATATCTGCCTGATCCCAAGCTCCGCGCACGGCACTAACCCGGCTTCCGCGCAGATGGCGGGTATGCAGGTGGTGGTCGTTGCCTGCGACAAAAACGGCAACATCGATCTTACCGATCTGCGTGAAAAAGCAGAGCAGGCGGGGGCGAATCTCTCCTGCATCATGGTCACCTATCCGTCGACCCACGGCGTGTATGAAGAGACCATCCGTGAAGTGTGCGAGATAGTGCATCAGTTCGGCGGTCAGGTTTACCTCGACGGCGCCAATATGAACGCCCAGGTTGGGATCACTTCTCCGGGCTTTATCGGCGCTGACGTTTCACACCTCAACCTGCATAAAACCTTCTGCATTCCGCACGGCGGCGGCGGCCCAGGTATGGGCCCTATCGGCGTGAAAGCGCACCTGGCGCCGTTTGTACCGGGCCACAGCGTGGTACAGATTGAAGGCATGCTGACCCGTCAGGGCGCGGTTTCCGCCGCGCCGTTCGGCAGCGCCTCTATCCTGCCGATCAGCTGGATGTATATCCGCATGATGGGCGCGGAAGGGCTGAAGCAGGCGAGCCAGAACGCGATTCTCAACGCTAACTATATCGCTACCCGGCTGAAAGATGCCTACCCGGTGCTGTATACCGGCCGCGATGGTCGCGTGGCGCACGAATGTATTCTCGATATTCGTCCGCTGAAAGAAGAGACCGGCATAAGCGAGTTGGATATTGCTAAGCGCCTGATCGACTTCGGTTTCCATGCGCCGACCATGTCCTTCCCGGTTGCCGGGACGCTGATGGTTGAGCCGACAGAATCTGAAAGCAAGGTAGAGCTGGACCGCTTTATTGACGCCATGCTGGCGATCCGCGCGGAAATCGATCGCGTTAAAGCCGGTGAATGGCCGCTGGAAGATAACCCGCTGGTGAACGCGCCGCACACCCAGGGCGAGCTGGTTGGCGAGTGGAACCATCCGTACAGCCGCGAGCTGGCGGTATTCCCGGCTGGGTTGCACAACAAGTACTGGCCGACGGTAAAACGCCTGGACGATGTCTACGGCGACCGTAACCTGTTCTGCTCCTGCGTCCCGATGAGCGAATACCAGTAAGTGGTGAATTAGCTAAACTTTTAAAGGCGCTGCGGCGCCTTTATTTTTTTGGAGAGAAGGTATGGCGATAGCTCTGATTAGCGGCGCGAGCCGCGGCATAGGCCGGGCGACGGCGCTGCTGTTGGCGCAGGAAGGGTATACCGTCGCGGTTAATTATCATCACAACATTAAAGCCGCCACCGAAGTGGTCAATACCATTGTTGAATCTGGCGGCAAAGCCACGGCGCTGCGGGCGGATATCAGCGATGAAGCGCAGGTGATGGCGATGTTTGAGGCGGTTGACCGCATGGGCGAACCGCTGACGGCGTTGGTCAACAACGCCGGGATCCTGTTTACCCAATGTACGGTGGAGAGCCTGAGCGCCGAGCGTATTAACCGCGTGCTGGCCACCAACGTCACCGGATACTTTCTTTGCTGTCGCGAGGCGGTCAAGCGCATGTCGCATCGGCATGGTGGCAAGGGCGGGGCGATAGTTAACGTTTCGTCGGCGGCGTCGCGCCTTGGCGCGCCGGGAGAGTACGTTGACTATGCCGCGTCGAAAGGGGCGGTAGATACCCTGACCACCGGGCTGGCGCTGGAAGTGGCGGCGCAGGGGATTCGGGTAAACGGCGTGCGTCCGGGGCTGATTTATACCGAGATGCACGCCTCCGGCGGCGAACCGGGACGCGTGGACCGGGTGAAAAGTTCGCTACCGATGCAGCGCGGCGGCCAGCCGGAAGAGGTCGCTCAGGCCATTGCCTGGCTGCTGAGCGACAAAGCGTCGTATGTGACGGGTAGCTTCCTCGAACTGGCGGGTGGTAAATAACCCTGGCCATCGTTCAATAGCCCGGCGGCGCAGCGCGAGCCGGGGAAACCTTCCCGGATGGCGGCTACGCCTTATCCGGGCTACCCAACAATACGTACCCGTAGCCCGGCTGAGCGCAGCGCGAGCCGGGGAAACCTTCCCGGATGGCGGCTACGCCTTATCCGGGCTACCCAACGATGCGTATCCGTAGCCCGGCTGAACGCAGCGCGAGCCGGGGAAACCTTCCCGGATGGCGGCTACGCCTTATCCGGGCTACCCAACGATGCGTATCCTAGCCCGGCTGAGCGCAGCGCGAGCCGGGGAAACCTTCCCGGATAGCGGCTACGCCTTATCCGGGCTACCCAACAACGCGAGCCGGGTAACCCGACGGTCTACCAGGAGGCCAGCCATAGCCTAAGGCGCATTCCCCAACTGCTGGTCCAGCCGGTGGTAACCGACTTCACCTCGCCTTGAGAAATGAACACCAGCGTTGGCGTCACCTGGATATCCCACTGCCGGGCCAGCTGGCCGCTCGGATCATTTACCGTCGGCAGCGCCATTTTCTTCCTGGTCAGCCACTTCTCCAGCGCGGCGTTATCGCCGGAACGCAGGGCTACCGTCAGCACATTGCCGCCATCGGCGGCAAGCGATGCCACCGACGGTGTGGTATAGCGACAGACTCCGCACCAGGTCGCCCAGACGTACAGCAGCAGCGGCTTTTGCTGGCTCATGGCGTTCAGATCCAGCGTTCTGCCGTCGCGTGTCTGCAGCGATGTGGCGCTGAAGTTTTGCGGCAGCGTGGGCTGGCGAAAATAATCCACCGCCAGGCTCACCGCCGCGCCAATCAGCAGCCACACCGCCAGCTCGCGTAGCCAGCGCCTGAGTTTACTGGCCACGGGCTTTCGCCAGCTGCTCTTTCACCAGCCCCTCCAGGTCTTCAGCAGGGATCGCGCCGGCGACCATCTGATCGCCGATGATGGTCGCCGGGGTGCCCTGAATATTCAGCACCTGCGACAAAATCAGGTTCATCTTCAGCGAATCCATGGTTTTGTCATCAATATTCACGCTATCGGTGGCGGTTTTCTTCTGCGCGGCGGCGATGCTGGCGTCATCGTGATAGCCTTTTTTCGCCATCAGCCGCTGATGCAGCGCCCAGAATTTATCGGGCTGCTGACGCCAGGTGGAGAGCGCGGCTTTAGCGGCATTCACCGAACTCTGCCCTTTAAACGGCAGCAGCTTAACGATGAGCTGGATGTCCGGATTATCGTGGACGATTTTTTCCAGCATCGGATCAAACTGTTTGCAGTAAGGGCAGTTGTAATCGGTAAACGAGACGATCGTGAGCTTCGGCGCTTTCGCGCCGGTGCGCGGGCTATTCGGATCGTTAAACAGCAGTTGGGCTAACTGGTCATTACCGTTCGATTGTGGTTCTTCCTCCGGGGCGGCGAAGCTGAAGGCCGATACGCACAGCAGCAATAAGGCGGTGATAGCTCTCATGTTATTTTCCTTTAGCGGCGGACAGGGTGGCGAGAAGTTGTTCGCGGTCTAACAGCGCAGGCAGAATCTGTCCCTGCGGCAATCCCGGTCCGTAAATCTGGTTAAACGGCACCGCGGCGCTGCCGCGAGCGGTTAAAAACTGACTAATGTCGGCGGAGGGGCGGCTCCAGTCGCCACGTAAGGCGACCAAGTCTGGTTCTGATAGCGCCTGCTGGACGTCGTCGCGCAGCAGCACGTTGTATTTATTGGCTTTACAGGTCACGCACCAGTCGGCGGTGACATCAATAAATACCCGTTTATGCTCCGCCAGGGCGTTAGCGATAGCCTGCTCGCTGAGCGGCTGCCAGTTAACCCGGTCGCGACGCGGGCCCTGGCCGTCCTGTTGTGCGACAAAGGCGACGGCGCCCGCTACCACGATGGCCAGAGCGCCCGCTCGCAGCGCCGTACGCCAGCGGTAGCGCCAGACGGTGGCCAGGAGCAGGACGATGGCCAGAATCACCAGCAGGGTAAGCACCGGCGTACGGCCGATGTGGATCGTCAACAGGCTGACCAGCCATAGCGCTGAGCCAAGCATCATCAACCCCAGCACCACCCGCAGATGATTCATCCAGCGGCCTGGACGTGGAAGTCGTTGCGCCAGACCCGGCCAGGCGACGATAAGCAGCCACGGCAGGCTCATGCCGATCCCCATGGCGAAGAAAATCCCCCACAACAGCGGCAGCGGCGCCACTAGCGCCACCGAAACGGCGGTACCGAGGAACGGCGCGGTACAGGGCGTCGCCAGCAGGGTGGCGAAGGCGCCCTGCCAGAAATGGCCCATTAAGCCGTTGCCGCCGCGGGTGGCGAGGAAGGTACTGGCGCTGGAGGAGAGACGGATTTCGAACAGCCCTAATAAACTGGCGCTGAACAGCACCATCACCAGCGCCATCGCGCCGATAAACCACGGGTTCTGGAACTGGATCCCCCAGCCGAGCGCCTGATTGCCTAAGCGTAGCGCGGTCATCATCAGCGCCAGCGCCAGGAAGGAGACGACGATCCCGCATACCGAGGCGAGGAACTGCCGCCGCACCGCGCCGCGTTCGCGACGTTCGGTTTGCACCAGCGAGCCGAGTTTCATCGCCAGCACCGGCAGCACGCACGGCATTACATTGAGGATTAGCCCGCCGGCCAGCGCCATCAGCAGCACCCAGCCTAACGCCAGCCCCGGCGCGGCGCTGCCGGCGGCGATGGCGATTTGGCTTTCCTGCGCCTGACCGCTATCGGCCAGCACCAGCGACAGCGTCTTACCGCTGAGTTCCGGCGCCGCTTCGCCCCAGCTATCGGTGACCGGTACGGTGGCAGTCAACGTATCGCCGCGGCTGGTAAAACTCGGCTTGCCGAAATCGACATCCTCCATGCTGTCAATAAACAGCGCTGGCTGCTGCCAACCGGCATCGCGGCGGGCGGTTACCGTCAGCTTACCGCTGACGTAGCTGGCGCTAAGCGCCGAGGTGAGACCGTCGCGCAGGGGCAGCGTGCCCATCGCGCGGGTGAAATCGTAATTAAATTGCTCCCCCGCCGGAGCCGTCATATCCAGCGAAAAGGGGTAGTCAGTGAGAATACAGACATTGCTGCAGGTAGAGAGCGTCAGTACGCCGCTAAGCGTCGGCGGTATTTGGCCGCGCAGGGTCATCGGGAAGCTAACGTCGCCGTGATACCCCTGAGTGGAAATACCCGCGACGTCGAAGCGTTGCGGCGTCGGCCAGCGCCAGTTCACCTCCAGCGGCGTGCGCCAGGTGATAGCCGGCGCGATGCCGCCTTCGCCCGGCGAACGCCAGTAGGTTTTCCAGCCCTTTTCCAGCGCTACGTCTAAAAGCAGGCGGGTGTCGCCATTGCTTTCGCTTTGCGCCCGCAGGCGCACGCTGGCGTGTTGATTGTCGGCGACATGCAGCCAGCCGCTATCGGCGGCCTGGCTGACGGGCAGCCATAGCCAAAGCAGGCAGACCAGCAGTCGCCTGAATACCATAAACATAAATTTTCTCCGTAAGTAATAAATTAACCTGAGCTGTCAGGAGAATTAATCACTCACGGAAGACGCATAATCGTAGATGCACCCGCAATCGGGGAGGTGAAATGACGCGGGGAGGCCAGATTCGCTCGATGCGCGGCGGGATGGCCGCCAGCACCGCCAGCAGCAGAGCGATCGCTAATAGCGCCCCTTCAAACAGCATCGGCGGAACGGCCATCAGCGACTTGGCGCTGAGTTCGCAGGGGGAAACCGGCGCCTCGGCATTATCTGGGCCAGGTTGAGCGGATTGGCTGGCGGCCGTGACGTTCATCACCAACGCATGCATCCCCGCCATTCTCTGGGCGGTGCAGATCAGCACCACCAGGCAGGCAAGGAGTACAAGAAGAATGGCTTTGCGTTGTCGCTTAATCATGGTCGCCTCAAATATTCACGAGGCCTATCTTATCGGGCGAACGCGTTTTAGCAATGGTAAAGCTGTAAAGAAGTGTCTGGCGGATAAGTGATTTGCCCCCTCCCGGCCGGGAGAGGGCGGTTAATTACAGATTCTCGCCGTTGCTGGCGATGACTTCTTTGTACCAGTTAAAGCTCTTCTTGCGCGAGCGGGACATGTCGCCGGTGCCGTCGTCGTGTTTATTGACGTAGATGAAGCCGTAGCGTTTGCTGTACTGGCCGGTGGTGAAGGAGACGCAGTCGATGCAGCCCCATGGGGTATAACCCATCAGATCAACGCCGTCATAAGTCACCGCTTTTATCATCTCTTCGACGTGGGCGCGCAGATAATCGATGCGGTAGTCATCGTTGATGCTGCCGTCGGCTTCTACTTTGTCGTAGGCGCCAAAGCCGTTTTCCACGATAAACAGCGGCTTCTGGTAGCGCTCATACAGTTCGCACAGGGCGTAGCGCAGGCCAACCGGGTCAATCTGCCAGCCCCAGTCGGAGGCTTTAACGTGCGGGTTCGGCACGCTACCTTCGAAGCCGGAAATGGCATCGCCGGTGCCGCCTTCGGCTTTCACCGCGTTGGTCATGTAGTAGCTGAAGCCGAGATAGGCGCAGGTGCCTTCACGCAGGATCTGCGCGTCGCCGTCTTCCATCTTGATGTTGAAGCCGCGGCGTTCCCATTCATTCAACACATAGCTCGGGTAGTAACCGCGCAGCTGGACATCGGTAAAGACATAGCGTTCGCGCATCGACTCCTGGGCAAACATGACATCTTCCGGTTTGCAGGAGTAAGGGTAGAGGGCGACCATTGCCAGCATGCAGCCGACCTGCATTTCCGGGTTGATGCGCCGCGCCGCTTTCACCGCCAGCGCGCTGGCGACGAACTGGTGATGCAGCACCTGGTACATGGTCTCTTCCGGGTTTTCATGCTCGGTATAGACCACGCCGGAACAGCAGTAGCCGAACAGCGGCGCGCGCCAGTTACGCTGGTTATTGATCTCGTTAAAGGTCATCCAGTATTTCACTTTGTGCTTATAGCGCTCAAAGACGACTTCGGCGAAGCGCACAAAGAAATCGACCACTTTACGGTTGGTCCAACCGCCATAATGCTGGACCAGATGCAGCGGCATTTCAAAGTGGGAAAGGGTGATCACCGGCTCGATGTTGTACTTCAGCAGTTCATCAAACATGTCATCGTAGAATTTCAACCCTTCTTCATTCGGCTGAGTTTCGTCGCCCTGCGGGAAGATGCGGGTCCAGGCAATAGAGGTGCGGAAGCATTTGAAACCCATCTCGGCGAACAGTTTGATGTCTTCTTTGTAGTGGCCGTAAAAATCAACCGCTTCATGATTAGGGTAATATTTACCTGCCTCGACCTGTTGGGTGATTTCGCGCGGCACGCCGTGCGCCCCGCCGGTTAAAACGTCGCAGATGCTGGGGCCTTTGCCGCCTTTATTCCAGCCGCCTTCAACCTGATGCGCGGCGACAGCGCCGCCCCACAAAAAGTCTTTTGGAAGAGTCAATTTTTTCATCTTTGCTAATCTCTATGAATAACTATTGCGATTGAGTCTAGCAAAGCGAAATTGAATGTCACGATATAACAAATTCCGCTAAAGGTAATATGTTACATCGGAAAAACAGGCTGTTATTTTTAGCCGATTTTGCGCGCTAATTTACGCCCCAGGGTTTCGAGAATATATATCACCGGGATCTGCGTTGTAATATCGTAAACGCCGCCGATGCGCGTTTGCGGCACGTGCCAGGAGAGATTGAAATCAGCCAGTTTTGCCAGCCGCGAATGCTCATGGCTGGTAATCGACATCACCTTGCAGTGATGCAGACTGAACTGGCTGGCAAAGCGAAGAATCTCTTCGGTTTCGCCGGAGACGGAAAGCACAATCGCCAGCGCATTGCGGGCCATGTCATTGGTGACCGGGAAATAAGGATCGTCAATATGGTTGCTGAATTTCCCGACGTTGGAAAAGAAGCGAGCGCCATATTTCGCCAGTGCGCCAGAGGTACCGGCGCCGACGAAAATAATACGTTCGGAGGAGAGAATAATATCGACGGCCTGTTCGAGCAATTGATCGAACTCGTCATTATTGACGCTTTTAAAAAAGCTCATTATTTCGCTGGCGCCGATATTTGCCTGTTGAGGCTCATTCTGCTCAAGATATAATTTAAAACGTACGCGAAATTCAGAGTAGCCCTCGCACTGCAGTTTGCGGCAGAAGCGCAACACGGTGGTGGTGGAGACCCCGGCGGCCTCGGCCAGTTCGCGAATAGTCATGTACATCACTTTGTCACGATTCTTAATGACGTAGTGGTAGACCATCATCTCAAGATTATTGAGACTAGCGACAGCGGCGTGGGAGAACATACTCACAGTGGCGAACTCACAATTCATAAAGACCAGGACGGAATTATATCATGCAGGCTAATGACATTACCTTTTTTCAGCGTTTTCAGGACGACATCCTCGCCGGGCGCAAAACGATCACCATTCGCGATGCGGCGGAGTCGCACTTTAAGCCCGGTGACGTGCTGCGCGTCGGACGCTATGAAGATGACGGCTACTTCTGCACTATCGCCGTTACCGCGACCTCGACGGTGACCCTCGACACGCTAACTGAACAGCATGCTCAACAGGAGAATATGACCCTCGAACAACTGCGGCAGGTCATCAATGAAATCTATCCTGCGGAAGATCGGTTTTATGTTATTGAATTCAAACGTCTTTAAATAAAACCAGCACAACTGTTAGTTGAAATATTGTTGTAACACTATGATTTTAATGTGTTTACAAATATACATCGTTTTATTTTAGCTAACAGGTGTTCACTGGAATCATTCTCAGTTAACCTAAGTGGGCAATGAAAGCGTTCTTGTTTTCACGGAGTCAAAATATGGTTCGCAAACCATTAATCACTCAGGGATATTCTCTGGCAGAGGAAGTTGCCAACAGCATCAGTCACGGGATCGGGCTGGTGTTCGGTATTGTCGGCCTTGTGTTGCTGCTGGTGCAGGCGGTAGACACGAACGCCAGCGCGACGGCGATCACCAGCTACAGCCTGTACGGCGGCAGTATGATTATGCTGTTCCTCGCTTCCACGCTCTATCACGCTATCCCGCATCAGCGGGCGAAACAGTGGCTGAAGAAATTCGACCACTGCGCCATCTACTTGCTGATTGCCGGAACCTACACGCCATTTTTGCTGGTGGGATTGAATTCGCCGCTGGCAAAGGGGTTGATGATTGTCATCTGGAGCCTGGCGCTACTGGGGATCCTGTTTAAGCTGACTATCGCGCACCGCTTTAAAATTTTGTCGCTGGTGACCTATCTGACGATGGGCTGGCTGTCGCTTATCGTAGTCTATCAACTGGCGGTGAAGCTGGCGGTGGGCGGCGTAACGTTGCTGGCGGTTGGCGGGGTGGTGTACTCGCTGGGGGTCATCTTCTACGTCTGTAAACGTATTCCTTATAACCACGCTATCTGGCACGGTTTCGTGCTCGGCGGCAGCGTGTGTCATTTCCTGGCGATTTATCTTTACGTCGGCCAGTCCTGATCAAACTTCCACGGTGGCGCTGCGCTTACCGTGGCTACAATATTCTGCGGCCTGGTAGCCCGGCTGAGGCGCAAGCGCCGCAAGCCGGGAACTGTTCCTTAATCTTCTTCCAGCGAATACGGCAATGGCTTGATGCTCAGGCTGCCGGCATCGTCACGCACGCGGAACACGCTGTCCGGTTCCATATCGTTATTCATCACTACCTGGACCATCAGGCTTCCGTCATCCAACTGTACGGCTGCCAGCACCGTACCGGTGCGGCGCCAGTTGTCGCCCATTTTCAGCTCCAGATCTTCCCCGGCTTCCGGCACCCGGCTGGCGGTACCCGCCAGCGTCCACAACGCGCGTTTATTGGCGCCGCGGAATTTCGCCCGGGCGACCATTTCCTGGCCGGTGTAGCAGCCTTTCTTGAAGCTGATACCGCCCAACGCCTGCAGGTTGGTCGCCTGCGGAATGAACTGCGCGCTGTTTACGCTGTCGATAACCGGCAGACCGGCCTCGATGTTCAGCGCCAGCCACTGCTGACTGTTGTTAAGTTGCGCTTCGCCGCGCAGCGCGTCCGTCACCCGGTTGGCGGTGTCGGCATCGGTCACCAGCAGGAAGCGTTCGGCAGGGTGTTCAAACCACAGCAGGCTGGTCACGCCTTCGGTGACCACCGGTTTACCGGCATCCGGCAGCGCGGCGAACAGCGGCGCCAGCGCGGCGCGCGCCTGGAAACCGGCAACGCCCAGCAGGACCAGATCGTCGTTTGCGGCGATGGTGACTTTGGAGAAGACGGCATATTTTTTCAGTTCGGTCAGCTGCGCTTCGCGCAGGCTGCGGCGCTCAATCCACGCGAAACCACCGTCGCGGTGGAAGACGCGCAGGTTGCTCCACATTTTGCCTTTGGCATCACAGTGCGCGGCAAGCAGATGCCGATCGGCGTTTAAATGGCTGACATCGGCGGTGATCTGCCCCTGCAGATACTTCTCGCCATCCGGACCGGTAATCGTCGCCAGCGCCCAATCATCCAGCGTCATCAGCGTTAACGGCAGACGAGCGGAAGAAGAAGGCTGACGCGGAGGAAAAGGTGTAAAAGCCATAGTCATATCCTGAATAGCTTAACGCAGAGTGAATGACTAATGGTAAAAGAGCTATGGTGCAATGCAAGCGCTTTCGGCAAGCCATTTGTGCCCTCCGGATGCGGTGAATAGCCAACCGGATGTTGGGCTTTTATGGAATGCTGCTCGCACAAGGCGATATTACTGTAAAGTAAGTGCCTAAAAAGGGTTAAACTAAGCTATATCTTGATGCTGGAAGGACAACATGGACATTAACAACAAAGCTCGCATCCACTGGGCATGCCGCCGCGGTATGCGCGAACTCGATATCTCCATCATGCCGTTTTTCGAGTATGAGTACGACACGCTCAGCGATGACGATAAGCGTCTGTTCATCCGTTTGCTGGAGAACGATGATCCGGATCTGTTTAACTGGCTGATGAATCACGGCAAGCCGGCAGATGCACAATTACAACGGATGATTAATTTAATCCAGACTCGGAATCGGGAACGTGGTCCTGTGGCAA
Organism: Klebsiella sp. 141203; assembly: GCF_032601985.1. Taxonomy (NCBI): domain Bacteria; kingdom Pseudomonadati; phylum Pseudomonadota; class Gammaproteobacteria; order Enterobacterales; family Enterobacteriaceae; genus Klebsiella; species Klebsiella sp. 141203. Next base: position 409,592 of record NZ_JAQIRL010000003.1, read on the forward strand.
TCTGATTTACGTATTTCCTGGCGTTCGCAGTGGTTCTCGCTGCTGCTGCACGGGGTGGTGGCGGCGATAGTGCTGCTCATGCCCTGGCCGTTAAGCTACACCCCGATTTGGCTCCTGTTGCTATCGCTGGTGGTGTTTGACTGCGTGCGCAGCCAGCGGCGGATCCACGCCTGTCAGGGAGAAATTAAGCTGTTGATCGATTCCCGTTTACGGTGGCAAAAAACGGAATGGGATATCGTCGGGACGCCATGGGTTATCAGCAGCGGGATGCTGCTGCGCCTGAAGCATGCGGAAACCGGCCGTAGCCAGCATTTGTGGGTGGCGGCGGATAGCATGGATGCGGGGGAATGGCGGGATTTGCGCCGGCTGGTGCTGCAAAAGCCGGCGCACGACTAACTCAGGATCAGGCGAAGTGCTCCGCCATTTCGCCGAGGATCTGCTCGCACCAGTTCTGGATGCGCTCATCGCTCAGGTCGTATTGATTGGTTTCATCCAGCGCCAGGCCGACGAACAATTGGCCATCGGCGATAACCGGTTTCGGGCTGGTGAACTCATAGCCCTCGGTTGGCCAGTAGCCGACAAACTTCACGCCTTTGGTCGCCAGCTTATCGTGCAGCATCCCCAGTGCGTCAAGGAACCATTCGCCGTAACCAAGCTGATCGCCCATGCCGTACAGCGCGACGATTTTGCCATTCAGATCTAAGGCGTCGAGCTGTTCCCAGACCGCTTCCCAGTCTTCCTGAATTTCGCCGAAATCCCAGGTCGGGATGCCGAGGATCAGCACATCGTACTGGCTCATCAGCGCGGGGGAGTCATCTTTCAGATTATGCAGCGTCACCAGCTCGGGGCCGATGATATCGCGGATTTTTTCCGCGGCCATTTCGGTGTAGCAGGTACTGGAGCCGTAAAAAAGACCTATATTCATCGCGTAAACGTCTCAATTCTTGCCGTGAATTGCGCCCAGTGTACCAGAAAGGCGGCCTCTTAAGGCATAATGAGGGCGTATAACGAACAAAGAGGCCGATGTGAAACAGGATCTGGCACAAATTGAACAGTTTCTCGATGCCCTTTGGCTGGAGCGTAATCTGGCGGAGAACACGCTCAGCGCCTATCGTCGCGATTTGACGATGCTCGTGGAGTGGCTGCATCATCGCGGGCTGTCGCTGGCGAGCGTCGGCAGCGACGATTTACAGGCGCTGCTGGCCGAGCGGCAAACCGGCGGCTACAAAGCGACCAGTACCGCACGGCTGCTTAGCGCCGTGCGCCGGTTCTTCCAGCATCTGTACCGGGAGAAAATCCGCCCGGACGATCCCAGCGCGCTGCTGGCTTCGCCGAAGCTGCCCCAGCGGCTGCCGAAAGATCTCAGCGAGGCGCAGGTTGAGCGTTTGCTGCAGGCGCCGCTGGTGGAGCAGCCGCTGGAGTTGCGCGATAAGGCGATGCTGGAAGTGCTGTATGCCACCGGTCTGCGCGTCTCGGAGTTGGTCGGCCTGACGATGAGCGATATCAGCCTGCGACAGGGCGTACTGCGGGTCATTGGTAAAGGCAACAAAGAGCGGCTGGTACCGCTGGGCGAAGAGGCGGTGTCATGGGTAGAAAATTACCTTGAATACGGCCGCCCGTGGCTGCTGAACGGCGTGGCTTCGGATGTGCTTTTCCCCAGCCAGCGCGCGCAGCAGATGACGCGCCAGACCTTCTGGCACCGCATTAAACACTATGCCGTACTGGCGGGGATCGACAGCGCGAAGCTCTCCCCGCACGTCTTGCGTCATGCGTTCGCCACGCATTTGCTCAACCATGGCGCCGATTTACGCGTGGTGCAGATGCTGTTAGGACACAGCGATCTCTCCACCACGCAGATCTACACCCACGTGGCGACCGAACGTTTACGACAACTTCATCAACAGCATCACCCGCGGGCGTGAGCGCTGAATAAAAGGACTGAGTATGAAAAAAGGTTTATTGATGTTCACCCTGCTGGCGGCCTCGCTCTCCGGCGCGGCGCATGCCGATAGCGCGGCGATCAAACAGTCGCTGGCGAAACTGGGTGTGCAGAGCACCGATATTCAACCGTCGCCGGTTTCCGGGATGAGCACGGTGCTTACCGACAGCGGCGTGCTGTACGTCACTGACGATGGTAAACACATTATTCAGGGACCGATGTACGACGTCAGCGGCGCGCAGCCGGTTAACGTCACCAACCAGTTGCTGGTCGGCAAGCTGAACGCCTTAACCAAAGAGATGATTGTCTATAAAGCGCCGAAGGAGCAGCATGTCATTACCGTCTTTACCGACATCACCTGCGGCTACTGCCATAAACTGCACGAGCAGATGAGCGACTATAACGCGCTGGGGATCACCGTGCGCTATCTGGCCTTCCCGCGCCAGGGGCTGCAAAGCCAGGCCGAGCAGGATATGAAAGCTATCTGGTGTGCGAAAGATCACAATAAAGCGCTGGATGACGCCATGAACGGTAAGGGCGTACAGCCGGCGAGCTGCAATGTGGATATCGCTAAACACTACACGCTTGGCGTACAGATGGGCGTCAACGGTACCCCGGCGATGGTCCTCAGCAACGGCATGGTGCTGCCAGGTTATCAGGGGCCGAAAGAGCTTAAAGCTTTCCTCGACGAGCATCAAAAACAGACAAGCGGTAACTGATTCGCGTGAAACAACAGATACAACTACGCCGCCGCGAGGCGGTTGACGGCGTCGACCTTCCCGCCGACCTGCCGCCGCTGCTGCAGCGGCTGTATGCCAGCCGCGGCGTGCGCAGCGCGCAGGAGCTGGAACGCGGCGTCAAAGGCATGTTGCCATGGACGCAGCTTACCGGCGTTGAAAAGGCCGTTGAGATGCTGCATGACGCTTTCCAGAAAGGGCTACATATTGTGGTGGTCGGCGATTTTGACGCCGATGGCGCCACCAGTACCGCCCTTAGCGTGCTGGCGCTACGCGCGCTGGGCTACGGCAACGTCTCCTATCTGGTGCCGAACCGTTTTGAAGACGGCTACGGCTTAAGCCCGGAAGTGGTCGATCAGGCGCACGCGCGCGGCGCGCAGATGATCATGACCGTCGATAACGGTATTTCATCGCATAGCGGCGTCGATCATGCCCATGCGCTCGGCATCCCGGTGCTGGTGACCGATCACCATCTACCGGGGGATACGCTGCCGGCGGCGGAAGCTATCGTTAACCCTAACCTGCGCGATTGCGACTTCCCGTCAAAATCGCTGGCCGGGGTTGGGGTGGCGTTTTATCTGATGCTGGCGCTGCGTACTTTCCTGCGAGATAACGGCTGGTTCGAGGCCCGCGGTATCGCCGCGCCAAACCTTGCCGAGCTGCTGGATTTAGTGGCGCTGGGCACCGTTGCGGACGTCGTGCCGCTGGATGCCAACAACCGCATCCTGACCTGGCAGGGGTTAAGCCGCATTCGCGCCGGAAAATGTCGGCCAGGCATTAAAGCGCTGCTGGAAATTTCCAACCGCGATCCGCAAAAGCTTGCCGCCAGCGATCTGGGTTTCGCCCTCGGGCCGCGCCTGAATGCTGCGGGGCGGCTGGATGATATGTCCGTCGGCGTCGCGCTGCTGCTGTGCGATAACATCGGCGAGGCGCGGGTGCTGGCCAACGAGCTCGATGCGCTCAATCAAACGCGTAAAGAGATTGAGCAGGGGATGCAGGCCGAAGCGCTGACTCTGTGTCAGCAGCTGGAACGCAGTAGCGACACCCTGCCCGGCGGGCTGGCGATGTACCATCCGCAATGGCATCAGGGGGTGGTCGGCATCCTGGCATCACGGATTAAAGAGCGCTTCCATCGCCCGGTTATCGCTTTTGCGCCTACCGGCGACGGCACGCTCAAAGGTTCTGGCCGCTCTATTCAGGGGCTGCACATGCGCGATGCGCTGGAGCGCCTTGATACGCTTTATCCTGGGTTAATCCTGAAGTTTGGCGGCCACGCGATGGCGGCGGGCTTATCGCTGGAAGAGGCGCGTTTTGAGGAGTTTCAACAGCGCTTCGGCGAGCTGGTGACCGAGTGGCTGGATCCCGCATTATTGCAGGGCGAGGTGGTTTCCGATGGCCCGCTGGCGGCGGCGGAGATGAGCATGGAAGTGGCGCAGATGCTGCGCGATGCCGGGCCATGGGGACAGATGTTTCCGGAACCGCTGTTTGATGGCCGTTTCCGCCTGCTGCAGCAGCGGCTGGTGGGCGAGCGTCACCTGAAAGTGATGGTCGAACCGGTTGACGGCGGGCCGCTGCTGGACGGTATTGCCTTCAACATCGATACTTCCATTTGGCCGGATAACGGCGTTCGTGAAGTACAGTTAGCCTACAAGCTCGACATCAACGAGTTCCGCGGCAACCGTAGCCTGCAGCTGATCATCGATCACCTCTGGCCAAATTGACAACAGTGTATTAATAAGGGCGCGAATCCGGTAGAATTCCGCTCTTATCACCGCATTTTGACAAATCCATTAAAAGAAACCGACCATGTTTGAAATAAATCCGGTAAAAAACCGCATTCAGGACCTCACGGAGCGCTCCGACGTTCTTAGGGGGTATCTTTGACTACGATGCGAAGAAAGAGCGTCTCGAAGAAGTAAACGCCGAGCTGGAACAGCCGGACGTCTGGAACGAACCTGAGCGCGCACAGGCGCTGGGTAAAGAACGTTCTTCCCTGGAAGCTATCGTCGAAACGCTGGATCAGATGACCCAGGGTCTGGAAGATGTCGCCGGACTGCTGGAGCTGGCGGTAGAAGCCGAAGACGAAGAGACCTTCAACGAAGCGGTTGCCGAGCTGGACGGGCTGGAAGAGAAGCTGGCGCAGCTTGAGTTCCGCCGCATGTTCTCCGGCGAATATGACAGCGCCGACTGCTATCTTGATATTCAGGCCGGTTCCGGCGGCACCGAAGCCCAGGACTGGGCCAGCATGCTGATGCGCATGTACCTGCGTTGGGCGGAAGCGCGCGGCTTTAAGACCGAAATCATCGAAGAATCCGAAGGTGAAGTCGCGGGCATTAAATCCGTGACCATCAAAATCATGGGCGATTACGCCTACGGCTGGCTGCGTACTGAAACCGGCGTTCACCGCCTGGTGCGTAAGAGCCCGTTCGATTCCGGCGGCCGCCGTCATACCTCCTTTAGCTCGGCGTTCGTTTATCCGGAAGTTGATGACGATATCGATATCGAAATTAACCCGGCCGACCTGCGTATCGACGTATACCGCGCCTCCGGCGCCGGTGGTCAGCACGTTAACCGTACGGAATCCGCGGTGCGTATTACTCACATCCCGACCGGGTTGGTGACGCAGTGTCAGAACGACCGTTCGCAGCACAAGAACAAAGACCAGGCCATGAAGCAGATGAAAGCGAAGCTTTATGAGCTGGAAATGCAGAAGAAAAATGCCGAGAAGCAGGTGATGGAAGATAACAAATCCGACATCGGCTGGGGCAGCCAGATCCGCTCTTACGTGCTGGACGACTCGCGTATTAAAGATCTGCGCACCGGGGTGGAAACCCGCAACACTCAGGCGGTGCTCGATGGCAGCCTGGACCAATTTATCGAAGCAAGTTTGAAAGCAGGGTTATGAGGAACCAACATGTCTGAACAACAAGCACAGGGCGCTGACGCGGCAATTGACCTTAATAATGAACTGAAAACCCGTCGTGAGAAGCTGGCTGCGCTGCGTGAGCAGGGCGTCGCATTCCCGAACGATTTCCGTCGTGACCATACCTCTGACCAACTGCACGCTGACTTCGATGCCAAAGAAAACGAAGAGCTGGAAGCGCTGAATGTCGAAGTGGCCGTTGCTGGCCGCATGATGACCCGTCGTATCATGGGTAAAGCGTCTTTCGTTACCCTGCAGGATGTCGGCGGCCGCATTCAGCTGTACGTCGCCCGCGATGACCTGGCGGAAGGCGTCTACAACGATCAGTTCAAAAAATGGGATCTCGGCGACATCATCGCCGCCCGCGGTAAGCTGTTCAAAACCAAAACCGGCGAGCTGTCCATCCACTGCACCGAGCTGCGTCTGCTGACCAAAGCCCTGCGCCCGCTGCCGGACAAATTCCACGGCCTGCAGGATCAGGAAGCGCGCTACCGTCAGCGTTACCTCGATCTGATCTCCAACGACGAATCCCGTAACACTTTCAAAGTACGTTCGCAGATCCTGGCTGGCATCCGTCAGTTCATGGTTGGCCGCGGCTTTATGGAAGTGGAAACCCCGATGATGCAGGTGATCCCAGGCGGCGCTTCCGCGCGTCCGTTCATCACCCATCATAACGCGCTGGATCTGGACATGTACCTGCGTATCGCGCCGGAACTGTACCTCAAGCGTCTGGTGGTTGGCGGCTTCGAACGCGTTTTCGAAATCAACCGTAACTTCCGTAACGAAGGGATCTCCGTTCGCCACAACCCAGAGTTCACCATGATGGAACTCTATATGGCGTATGCGGATTATAAAGATCTGATTGAGCTGACCGAATCCCTGTTCCGTACTCTGGCGCAGGACATCCTCGGTAATACTGCCGTGCCTTACGGCGATCAGACTTTCGATTTCGGCAAACCGTTCGAAAAACTGACCATGCGTGAAGCCATCAAGAAATACCGTCCAGAAACCGAGATGGCGGATCTGGATAACTTCGATTCCGCGAAAGCGATCGCTGAGTCTATCGGCATCAAAGTTGAGAAGAGCTGGGGTCTGGGCCGTATCGTGACCGAGATCTTCGAAGAAGTGGCGGAAGCGCATCTGATCCAGCCGACCTTCATCACCGAATACCCGGCAGAAGTCTCTCCGCTGGCCCGTCGTAACGACGTGAACCCGGAAATCACCGACCGCTTTGAATTCTTCATCGGCGGCCGCGAAATCGGTAACGGCTTTAGCGAGCTGAACGACGCCGAAGATCAGGCGCAGCGCTTCCAGGATCAGGTTGATGCGAAAGCCGCCGGTGACGACGAAGCGATGTTCTACGACGAAGACTATGTCACCGCGCTGGAACACGGCCTGCCGCCGACCGCCGGTCTGGGCATCGGTATCGACCGTATGGTGATGCTGTTCACTAACAGCCACACCATCCGCGACGTTATTCTGTTCCCGGCGATGCGTCCGCAGAAATAATCGCTTCTCGCGAAAAGTAAAAAACCCGGCTTGCCGGGTTTTTTTATGTCTGATGTCAAGGTTCGTCGCTGGCGTAGCCTGGGTCTTTAATGCTCGTCACTCGCGGTTACGCACGTAAACGCGCGACAAAGTCTATTAACGCCTGACGCGCGTTTTTGTTTTGGGCTTCCAGTACCATCCACGGGCTAAAGGCCCACGGGGTAGCGGCCAGCGCGCTTAACATTTCCGTCAGCTCAACCCACTGATAACCCATTACTTCATCATCATTCGGTTGCAGCTCGCTGACCACGCGTGCGGCAAAAACCGGGCACACTTCGTTTTCGACGATGCCATTCGGTGCGACGGCGCGGTAGCGGAAGGCCGGATGGACGGGGGCAATATCAGCGATCTCGACGCCCAGTTCGAAGCGGCAGCGCCGGGTGACGGCCTGCTCGAAGGTCTCGCCCTGTTGCGGATGTCCGCACACCGAGTTAGTCCACACGCCGGGCCAGGCTTTTTTGCTAAGCGAACGGCGCGTGACCAGGAACTGGCCTTGCTCATTGAACAACCAGCAGGAAAATGCGAGATGCAAAGGGGTATCGAGCGTGTGGGCGGCATACTTCTCCAGCATACCTGTGGGTTTATCTTGCTCATCCAGCAAAATGACGTGTTCCCCGGCCATGACGACTCCTGAAAAAAATAAATGACCCGGCACAAACCCGCCGGGTCATGTACTCAGGCCACTAGGGTAGCCCATAAATGGGAGAAAGGCATTACCAAAACAAGCCCTGGTAGCATGTTGGCGACAGGGAAAAGCTTGATGTTACAGATGCGTAACCCGGTCGCTACCATCAGCAATCCACCGGCGCAGGAGAAATCCGCCATCATTGACGGGGTGATCATCGGCAGAATAAACACCGCCAGCATCGCCAGCGCCACCTGAATAACGATCTGCGGGATAGCGATGGTCATCACCGCGTAGCCCAGCAGGGTTGCGAATATCCCGGCGGTGAACAGATCGAGGATCGTTTTAATGTACAGGATCGACGGATCGCCGCTCATACCTTCGGTCATGGCGCCGAAAATACCGGTACCGCTGGCGCAAAACAGCACCAGGATAGCGACGAATTTTTCGGTGAATTCTTCATGACCTAACCCCTGAACGGGCGGCAAAACTTTATTAATCAAGCCACGTGTTGAACCCGCCGCGCTGCCGATGCGTTTTTCCAGATGCAGCAGTTCGCCGAGGAAAGCGCCGAGTACCATTGCCAGCACTACCGCCGGCATATATTTCACCTTCAGCACCAGGGTGATGCCCAGGCCAACCGAACAGAGACCAAAGGTCATCGGTAGCGCGGTTTTGACGCGTTCCGGAAGTTTGCCTCCGGCCATTGCGCCGATCAATCCGCCGATAATCACGGCGGAACCATTTACATATGGACCAATTAACATTGCGAGTTCCTGTTACGCGTAATGCAGCGCGCCTTCACCCCAGCGCGGGATGTTATTGACCTCAAGGTCAAAGAGGTCGAGCGCGCGGTTCACGCTATGGGTAATAATGTCATCTGCGCTTTGCGGGCGTTGATAGAGCGCCGGAACCGGTGGAAAGATGATGCCGCCCATCTCGGTAACCGCCGCCATATTGCGTATATGGCCGAGGTTGAGCGGGGTCTCGCGCGCTAACAACACCAGCCGACGGCGTTCCTTCAGCACCACGTCCGCCGCGCGGGTGAGCAGATTATCGGTGAGACAGTGGGCGATAGCGCCCAATGACCGCATTGAGCAGGGGGCGACTAACATCCCCAGCGTTTTAAACGATCCGCTGGAGATAGATGCGCCCAGATGGTTGATAGGGTGTACCACGTCAGCCAGCGCCATCACTTCGTCTAAGCGGTAGTCCGTTTCCAGCTCGCAGGTCTTTTCCGCGCCTTTGGAGACCACAAGGTGCACTTCTACCGCCTGCGGCCGCAGAAGCTCCAGCGCTTTGACGCCGTACTGGAATCCGGAAGCGCCGCTAATGCCAATGATGATGCGTGGTGTCATGGTATTTGCCCTTATTCGAAATCCGGCAGGAAACGTTTTACATCAACCGCTTTGAACTTAGAGCGCTCAAAGTTGTGCTTCAGATGGAACGGTACGGTGCAGTCGAAAATGGTTTTACACGACATTCCCTGCTGCAGAATGCTGGGGCTGTATTCCGGCACCTGCGACGGGTCGAGCGGATGGCAGCGTACGCCAGGGATCACCACGGTATCGACATCGCCCTGGTAACGGGTTTGCATCGCCCATAGCACGTCGTCGCTATCGAAAATATCAACATCTTCATCTACCAGAATAACGTGTTTGAGTTCCGGGAAGGCGGAGAACGCCAGTAGCGCAGCCTGGCGCTGGCGGCCTTCATCGGCTGGAGACGACTTTTTGAATTGCAGCACCGCGAGCAGCTTGCCGCCGCCTGCCGAGTGGGCGAAGACGTTGAGCAATTTGCCCGGCATGGCGCGTTCTACCATATCGAGAATACTGGCTTCGGTCGGGATCCCGGCCATGTTGACATGTTCTTCGCCTGGCCCGACGGTGGTGCGCCAGATGGGGTTGATACGATGGGTAACCGCTTTAACTTTAATGACCGGAATCGCCTCTTTGGCTTCGCCGGTATAGCCAGGGAACTCCGGCATGGCGCGGCCGGTATTGGTGTTTTGATCTTCACGCACGCGTACGTTCGGCAGCAGTTCGCCTTCGATAACGATTTCAGCGTGGGCGATGGCTTTTTCATTAATGGTTTTACACTGCACCATCTCCACCGGATGGCCGCGCAGCGCGCCGGCGATACTTAGCTCATCAAAGCCCAGCGGGGTGGTCGGCGGTTCAAAGCAGGCGGCGATTTCGATAGCCGGGTCCACGCCGATACTAATCGAGATCGGCAGCGGCTGTCCCGCCGCTTCCGCCTTCATGCGGAAGGCATCGATATGGCGGCCCGGCGTCAGCCACATTGAGAGTTCATCGCGGCTCTGTACGCACAGACGATGAATGGCGATATCGGATTCACCGGTTTGCGGGTCGGAGGCATAGCACAGGCCCATGGTGATATACGGGCCAGCGTCTTCTTCGGTGTTGGTTGGCGCAGGCAGCAGCTTGCGTAGATCGAAATCATCATCGCTGGCGAGGTGCACCACTTCCTGGCATACTGCCGCGCCCTGCACCATGGTCGGGGCAATGGCATTTTCAACGGAGTCTTTCAATAGGTGGCCCAGTTTCGCCGGTTCACACTGCAGGAACTGGCTGACGCGCTGGCGTGAACCGTTCAGCCCGATGGCTACGCTGATGTCGTTGAAGCCCTTAATGTTGTTAAATACCATCACCGGGCCGTTCTTACGCGTCGGACGCTGGCAGGTACCGCCGGCGCCCACGTAGCGATAAACGCCGGAGAGCTCGGCGTGGGGATCGACTTCGGTATCGGTTTCAACATATTCGCCAGGTAGCGTTTTTAATAGCGCCAGGGCAGAGCGTAAATCATGCACCGACGACGGCGCTTTTTTATCTGAGTGTGCCATGAGTGTTCCTTTGGGAAAGCAATTTTGCTAACCGCACAATATTTTTGTTCGATTAATTAAACAAATACCGTTTACCGGATGGTCAGTAGATCAAAAAGGTTTAATTTAAAAAGCTGTTAAGAAATGATTAATTAAAATGGAGGGATTGCCGCGGCTTTTTATTTGATTCCATTAGTGCAATACTGACCTGCAGATAAAGAGGGGTTAGATAATGGATCTGAAACGCTTACGCTATTTTTGCCGGGTGGTCGAACATGGCTCGGTTAGCCAGGCGGCGAAATCGCTCAACATGGCGCAGCCGCCGCTCAGTAAGCGGATACAGGAGCTGGAAGAAGAGCTGCAGGTGTCGCTTTTTGAACGCCGCGGCAACCGTATTGAACCAACGGAAGCAGGCTATTTTCTTTATCGTAAGGGTTGTGAAATATTACGCCAGGTGGAAGATACCGCCAGGGAAACGGCCGATATTGCGCAAAAGACCCGTGCGGAAGTGCGCGTTGGCTTAACTCATCTTTATCAAAACTATTTTCAGCCTTTATTAATGGAGCTCTATCGGCGAAATCCAGAAACGGCAATAAATATCTCGGTGACCGATTCAAGTCATCTGGAAACGTTATTAAATGAAGGCGCTATCGACCTGGCCTTAATACAGCGGCCCTACCGTAGTGAGGGTTTCGATTATGTCTCCTTTGACCCGATAAAATTGGTAGCCGTCATTAATAAAAAATGTCTGCCGCAGCCGCCGTCTAATCCCTTCGATTATAACGCGCTGGCGAAGATGCCGTTGGTGCTGCTTCACCGGGCGAAAGATTCCGGCACCTATGAGATGCTGATGGATCTGTTTCGTAAATCCGGCGTCAGTGCGAAGGTGATTATGCATATTACCCAACCAGGGGTGATCCTCGACTGGCTGGAGGGCGGACTGGAAGCGGCGACGTTGTTGCCATCCTCGGAAGTGAATGCTGAAAAACTGCCTCATTGCTATGTGGTTGATGTCTTCCCCTCGCCGCAGATATTTTATCCGGCGCTGGTGAAATTACCGTCAATGTCGTATCTCCCGGCGTTGATGGATATTATCGCCGGAGGTTATCCATTTAACGCGCCGAAGGGAGTAGAGGTCGTAGAATAAGCGTAGAACATTGGGGATCGTCCATCGGGCTGGTATGATATTCGCCCATGACGCCGAGATGAGAAACCGTTGAGTGCAGGACGCCTGATGAAAACACGCTTTTATATCGCGATGATGCTGCTTGGTAGCCTGGTATTAGCCGGCTGTTCCAGTACATCCGATTCTGGTTCCACCTATACCGTGAAGCGCGGCGATACGCTGTATGCGATCTCCCGTAGCACTGGCACCAGCGTACGCGATCTGGCGCGCTTGAATAACATCTCTCCGCCATACACTATTGAAGTCGGACAGAAGCTGAAACTTAACGGCGGTTCGAAAGCAAAAAGCAGTACCGCCGGGAAAAAATCCTCCAGCACCCGCACAGCCTCCGTAACGCCATCATCGGCGGTGCCGCAGTCCTCATGGCCGCCGGTGGGGCAGCGCTGCTGGCGCTGGCCGACCAGCGGTAAGGTGGTGATGCCGTACTCCACCCGCGATGGCGGCAATAAAGGTATTGATATCGCCGGTACCCGCGGCCAGCCGGTTTACGCCGCCGGCTCCGGTAAGGTTGTCTACGTCGGCAATCAGCTGCGCGGCTACGGCAACCTGATCATGATTAAGCATAACGAGGATTACATCACCGCGTATGCGCATAACGATAAGATGATGGTTAATAACGGCCAGAGCGTGAAGATTGGCCAGCAGATTGCGACCATGGGCAGTACGGACGCCGATTCCGTACGGCTGCATTTCCAGATTCGCTATCGTGCCACGGCCATCGACCCGCTGCGTTATCTGCCGCCGCAAGGCAGTAAGCCTAAGTGCTAAAAGGTTATTTTATCAGCAGTTAGCCCAATCCGGGCTTGCCACAGGGTGCGTAAGGTCTATAATGCTTTTCGCACCTCTTCGCGGGCGTAGTTCAATGGTAGAACGAGAGCTTCCCAAGCTCTATACGAGGGTTCGATTCCCTTCGCCCGCTCCAGATCTCTCCCCTTGTGGCAAAACTTCGATAAAACTCGTTTTGCTTTCAACAACTTACTTAACATAAGTTGTCGTGATCGTTCTACCATTGAACGGCAAACTATCACCACAAGGTACACTGTTAGTTGTCACGGATAGTTACTATGGAAGTGAGAGTATAACTATTCGGCGGCGGCAGTTTCAACCTCACACCGCGATAGCACAACGTGAAGGAAAAGCCTGATCCGGGCATTGTCTCTTACACCAGACTGATCATACGCATTTAAGCCCGATGTGCGGCCTTGTGGCTGCGTAAACAGGTGAATAGTGGTAACGCCCCGGTAGCTACAGATCCGGCTCTGCCAGCGCTTCGCTCACGCTCCTGAAAAGGTACACGAGCACCCTGATAAGGTGTGATCCCTCTGACAATCTGATGAAGTCGCTACGCTCCGCTTGTTTCCTTACCACTAACGGGGCTTTATGGCAGCTTTATTAAAATTTTGTCTGTTGCACATTACACATACAATCGTTAACCTAAGATTAATCCGAATGGAAGGGGTGAGCGATGAATAAGGTTATCAGGAACACTTTTATGATTATGTTTTCTGAAAGGTAAATGCTGATGAAAAATAGCATCCTTGCTGACGCATTATTCAATGCGACGAAAAACAGTGAACCTGAAAGCGCAATTACAAAACTTGTTGCTTCAAGTGTTGGTGAACAGCAAAAGAAAAATAAAAGAAAACTTCATGCGCAAGCAATGACTTTGCCTGAATTATTTCGTATAAAGAATGAGTACTCGGAAATAATAAATGATCCCTTAACTTCTAACGAGAAGAAGAAGGAGGTTTCAGAACTCATAAAGTCTTTAAATTACGAGATCAGAAACAGGACGAAGGATGCTCCGGTAATAGGTCTGAAAGAATCTCGCTCGGCAATTAAGCAGGATAGAAGAACCACAAGAGAAAATTATAGGAAATCAATTCAAGTCCGTTCATTTAAGAAAACTATACCGCCTGATCAGTTTACTATTAGCAATAAAGATCGCAATTTCTTGCCGCTCAATGAAAAAACTTTAGAGCGTGAACGGTTACGAAAAGAATTAATTGCTAAGGAAGCACAAGTAGAGTTGGAAAGAATGGCTCTTCTTTCGCGAGTTTCGTATTCAAAACCAAAACCAGTAGAAATTCCTAATGAGATAAAGAGTTCAGTCTCGAAGAACACCATAAAGCCAGGAATTATCCCAGTTATTAAAGATGAAGCCGTTGCGTTTTACTTCAACAGCGAGTTGTATACACAATTGATTAGGACTATGCCAGTTTCTCAAGCATACAAGATCGCTAAAAATCGTGAGTTATCATCTGAGTATTATGACAGCAGGATAAGAACAGGGGAGTATACTTATTTCAATACCCTTGTTTATTTAATTTCACTTCGTAATAAAAGCAACGATGAATCGCAGCAAATAGCAAAAAATAAAGAGCAGTCTGAGGTTTTTTTGTATAATCTTGTCGTGATAGGTTATAAGATTCTTATTCGAAAGAAAAATCAGAAAGTCGAAAAAATAAAACATGATAACGTAGTGAGTTCTATAGGAATTAGCGATTTAAAACTAATCTCGAGCAATGTTCAGCGGACACTGCAACTACGAAGAATTAGTGACCAGCAAAGTTTTCGACGTAGAGTGGAACGTAATTTTAATGGTCGATGCGCGGTAACAGGCCAATCAACTCAAACTTTATTACAAGCCTGTCATTTGGAGGATTATTGTTTTTCATACAACATGGATACGAGTAATGGCATTCTTCTAACTTCGGATTGTCATAGGATGTTTGATAATGGTCAGCTTGGAATAAACCCAGAAACACTTACTATTCACTTTGGGGTTGATTGTATTTATGCAAAAATGTTCGAAGGTAAAGTTATTGGTGAACATTCTGTAGCACTCGATAAAAACAAGCTCAGAAAAAAATGGGAGTTATTCTTGAATACGAAGAAAATCATTTGACTGGACAGCTACGTTTCAACGGCTTTTTGACCAAAACCAAAAAGCAAGCCCAATCATTACGATGACTCCTATAATGTAAATTGCGTTAATCGTATTTTTAGTTGTCTGCGTGTAGCCTTTTCCTTTCCCGACATTAGCATGACACCAACTGTTGAAAGCTTGATGATGCTTAAGTTGTGTCTCTGATGCGGTTCTGGTGAGTTGACCGCTACGGGGCTTGTATAGCAATACCATGTCTTCCACGATCACCGTGGCATCTGGCGGGAAGTCTTGCGGAATGTCGTTCATCTTTTCGGGGTATAGTTTTCGGAAGTCCTCTGCTAATAGTTTTCGTTCGCCGTAGGCGTAAATTTCGTTCTGGCTCCCATACTTTAGCTCGATGTCGCTAAATCCACGGCTCACCATGTCATCAAGTTTCGGAGCTATCTTCTCGTATGTTTTGGTAATCGTAGCCATACCTGATTTTCCTTGGTTTCGATGTTCGCTAAACGCTTGAGATGTTTTTTATGAGCCACTCTTTTTCATATGAAGATAGCTCGAGTTTGTTTACCCGCGTTAAAAATGTGTTGATTACCTGAATGTCAGAATCAGTTATCCGCTTTAACAAGTCTGATGGAATGCCTTTGCTAACTATCGCTTTACGATGGCTTTCGTAGTTTTTGTTACTCATGATCAATCCTCAAATGTCATTGTGTGACGGCATTCAGCGTTTGCAGCCACTTTTACTTGCTCGCTTCTTGCTGCGTTTTCGTAGAGGCAAATCTTACCATCAGTTGTTTTGATTTCGTCGTTAAGAATCAAGGTGATCTGTCCAGCATTCGCCAGAACTGGTAACAGCACCAGTGTTAGCAGAAGATGTTTCATGTCCATGTTCCTCAATAGAAGCACTATACGTGCGCTCGTTTGCTTAAATGGTTTAACGCCGCTTGCGAAGTCCACCCAAATCTTATGCTGATCCCGGCAAAATATCCTTGTGGCTTACGCTTCCAGTACTTTGTTAATGGTGGTTCGGGCTGCACCTGTGAGGCGATGGATCTCGCTCTTTGTCTTACCTGCTTCATGCAATGCGCGGATCTGTTCGTGAAGTTTGCCGTTCACTGGACGGCCCTTGTAAGCGCCCTCAGCTTTCGCCTTGCTGATTCCCTCAGCCTGACGGCGGCGGCGGTCTGTGTAGTCTTTACGGGCGATTGCTGCCAGCATTTCTAACATCATGCCGTTGATAGCTTTCATCATGGATTGCATAAACTCGCCCTTTGCGGCTAACAATACGTGACTGGTTGGTAGGTCGAGAGCCACCACTCGCAAGCCTTTATTATCGATCTGGGCTTTCAGTGTCTCCCAGTCCTCAGCGTTAAGGCGGCTCAGGCGGTCTACTTGCTCCACTAACAGAATGTCACCAGGCGCGGCTATGTCTATCAGGCGCATAAGCTCCGGGCGCTGTAAGCTGGCTCCGCTCACGTTCTCAGTGAAGTATGTGACGTGACCCAAATCATGAGCGGCGGCGAACTCTGCCAATGCTGCTTTGGCGCGTGTAGCGTCCTGCTCTTTAGTGGAGGCGCGAAGATAGGCATAAACTCGGCTGGTGGTCATCAGGGTAGCCCTTCTGTAGTGTTTGGGTTGTAGTATAATTGCATGTAGCGTTTAAGTAGTAAAGCGCTATTTAAGCTACGCCTTTTAGGCCACATTTATCACGTAGTGTTAATGTATACTCAAATGCTACGCTTGTGTGATGGCGTGAGGATTCACGCCATTAAGAGATAGAAGGGGATTACTCTTCAAAAAACTGTTGAACAGCCCAGCCACCGTGACCACCTGGAGTGATGAAGGAAACAAAACCCTTTTCGTCTACGTTCTGAATCTCAACTGTCATCGATTCTTTTAGGAGACGGCATTTACCGGAAGTAATGAGACCAATCATACCTTGCTGGTCTTTGTCCTGAATGTTACTGATCATCTCGTAAAAATCGGTCAGCTTCTTACAGTTAAATGTTCCTTCTTTTAGGGTGGCTCTATCCCCGTGGCTCAACGCGTAAGCGTTAGTCGCCGTCGCAATCAATACTGCCGCCATAAGAATCTTTTTCATAATGTTCCTGGTTTGTGTTCTGTGGAAGGAGCAAATCATACAACATTAGTTCGAAATGTCACGATTAGAGCGTGGCTGATTAGAGGTCTAAACTTGCATCTTTAGCAGATGCAAAAGAATCTAAGAGCCTTGTTTGGACAAAGAGTTAAACAGCTTCGCATTGCTTCTGGTCTTAGCCAGGAAGCATTTGCTGATCGCTGTGGGTTTGCTCGTAGCTACATGAGCAGGATTGAACGAGGGACGTCAAATGCCTCGCTTGATGCTATTGAGACATTGGCTCGTGCGCTTGGGGTTGAAGCATGGCAACTCTTTGCATCTAATCAAACTGAAAATACAGAGATTGTGATTGTTCCGTATGCGAAGGACGGCACTTGTTTTAATCCGGGGCTTGCGAGTAATCGGGATCGGTCTTATGTCGTTGGCGAGGCTGATAACCTAAAGAGGTTTCTAATTTTCGAAGAGGCTTTAGACTACCTGCGTAAGATGGAGACTGCGAAATGGAAGCGACCAAATGCAAACGGCAACTGGGGGATAGTTTCTGCGGTTCGCTGGGACTCTCTCGAAAAGTAAAACGCTAAACGAAGGTGTAAACGATGGCGTGATCTTCCAGCTTCCACGGAAAGCGTGAGTTAACTACAAAGTGATTCCACTGGTACGAGATTAGCTCCGGGTCAACCGTCTGGCGCGGTTCTTGCGCGTCTATCACGCTGCGCCCGTCGCGGTACGCTTCCCACTCAAGGCGATGGATGTAGTATCCCGGCAACCACTCGATGATTGGCGTGTTTGGAATAACACGAGGGAAATTGTCTTCCATGTTTTCCGTGCTGCGTTCCTCCGCTTCAAGCTGACGGTGGTGCTGGTGGTCTGTGTTCATAAGCTGGCGCTCAACTTCTTCTATGCGCTGTGCCTTGCGCCCATTTTGGAAAAATTCTTCGTATACAGCTTTGCTGCGTCGTGCCATTACATGGCCTCCTGAATAAAAGTGATTTGTTTTGATGCCCTGGTTGTGCGCTGGCACTTTCTGGGCGGGAATGTGTGCGGCTACCCTCGCCGCCCGGATGGGGCGCAAGTACAGACTCGCTGTATGAGTGATTTAAAGATTTGCTTGTCAATACTTGTTCAGCAGATCGCTACACCATGACGAACGTCACGGTAAGCGGCTGAAATGGGGCGGCTAATGCGTTGCGGGAAACTCTGGCGGGAGTCTCCTCTCCCCGTTATAAAAACGGTGAAGTCGAAAAAGATCTAAGAATACTTGATAAATAGCCCTGTTAGCCTTGTAGCCATGATCAAGCCAGTGGTGGCGCGGGTTTCAAAATGCAGGGCTAAAATCATAGCCCTGTAGCCCTGATCACTTCGTCGGGGTTGGGTAGTATTTATCGACAAACCAGGAGAGAACACTCTCCGGGATCTTGCTGCTGCCGTCCTGCGGCGCTCGATACCAGACTGATTTTAACCCGGCGCGGGTGTTCACTCTGGCGCTCATGTACCCGTTATCACGTAGCCATTGACTCGCGTCCTGTGGTCGTGCGAATGACGGGCAAGCGTCATGGAATGCCTGGAATGCAAACGCCGGATTTTCTCCGGTGAAGATCTCCGCTTCGTTCTGCTCTTCGCTAATGCTGGCTTGTTTCATGCGCTCAAGCGCCACGCTGAACGGTGGGCGATACGGAGTGAACTCTGACAAGGGGTAAGCCATTAAATAAGCGTGGACGGCTTCCAGACCTCCCACGGCGAGCCACTCTGCAAGGCGGGTGATAAACTCGGCTGTCTCTTCCCTGCTCACCTTGTGGCGTATGTAGTGGGTGCAGTAATGACGGCGGTCATTGGCTTCTACTTCTATCGGACTTTCGCTGTTACTGAACGTGAAAAATCTGGTGAATGTTGGTACTTTGCGGGGCTGTTCGTACTTCCGGTTAATCTCGATCATGGGTTCTGTTTGGATGGACTTTAAGCGGTCTGCCATGCTGCGTGTAGCTGGCGGCGGGTCGTCAAACAGAATCAGGATTGTACGGGCCATCGCGTCATTGTGGACGCTGGTTAGGGTGCTGTAGTTGCTGTAAAGCGTGGTCTGGTGCATCAGGAGCGGCGAAAGAATTTGATTGAACAAAAAGCCTTTCCCGGTTCCGGTGTCGCTTGGGATCACGATGTGCCAGCTTGGGCGCTGTTCTGGGTGCTGGAACATGTGCGCCATGTATGCGCTCACTGTGGCGCGGTCTGTCTGGTCTGGGAAGAGTCTCGCCAGGTACTCATGCCATAAGGTGAGATCTGCGGCTGGTGTCTTGTCGCTGTGCCAGCGCCTGAACGTATTCAGGGTTCCATTCTGATCGATACCGTATGGCTTCGCCGGGTTGAAATCGTAAACTTTGATGAATGGAATGTGATCCCAAAGAAGGTTTAAATAATCCCGCCGCCACTTTCTACCAGTTGATAAATGGTATTCCCTTTCGAGAATGTCCAGACAGTGATTTGTATTCGTGGGGATGTGGTGGAGGAGTATTTTACCTTGAGCGCTGATAAACGCGTACTTTTCTGCTTGTAAATGGTCAATCAGTGGTCTTATTTGTTGCTTTTCTGTCATCAGTGCCCTCGTTCATAGCATTTCGTAAAGTTTTAATAATGAATGTTGGGCGGCTGTCCTCGCCCTTATTTGCATCAATCCAGCTGAGCACGTCGCGTGCAATAATGAGTTTCAACATTATTTGTTATCCTTAGTTTTGAAGATGTAGCCTTCGGAAAGTAACCACTGATAGAACTGACCAATTGTGATTTTATCTACTGCTTTGTCGAATAACTCTGGCTTGTTCAGTGGTTCGAGCTTGATTTCTGATTTCTGCATGTCCTGTTGCTGGTGGCTCCAATAGTGCTTTAACCAGGCTAAGGATTGTTGCGGGTTTTTGGTCATCGGTAATACTCCAGGTGGTGAAGTTGGTCAAAGCGGACGGCGTAATACACCGCAAACTGTTTTAAGATAAATCCGAAGTCATCTTCTTTGAGAAAGCCGTTCCTACGGTCGAGCGCTGCGTCGTATAACTCATCGTACAGATCGCTATGATGACCGAAATAAACTTCCCATAAGAGCGGTGTGAAGTCTTCACGGTAGGCAATGCGAGACAAGATGCGATTGAAATCGCCTTCAATGGCATTCGTTACACGGTTCAGGATAAGGCGGCAATGCCCTGTTCTGTGGTCGTGGTCAATAACTGGATCTGTCAGTGGCGAGCCTGTTATGAAATCTTTCCCGCCCTGTTCGGCGGTCATCTTCTGGCGATAGGCGCTGGCGCTTTTCTGAGAGAGCTTCGCCGGGTTTCTCTTCTGAGCATAGTGAATGAACATAACCTGTCCCTTACCTCGCAGTGTCCGCGAGGGCGACACGTAAACGGCTGGCGAACGTCTGGGCCTCGGCTGCTGCTGCGGCTTGCGCGGCTGCTTCTGCACGTTGACGGCGTTCCTCTTCGGCTACGGCTTGGGTGTAATATTCTTCTGCTTGAGCCATCAGGGACGCCATAAGCTGGGCTTCTGCCTCTGTGGTGAGGGCAGTACGGTCAGCCTCGATTTCATCTTGCTTGCGGTTCAACACAATGCGAATTGCAGGTTCCCCGGCGTTATAGAACGGCTGGCGGTCATAGTCGGCTATGGTGTACCCGTCGAGGATAGCTTGCTGTAGCGTGGTGAGGATCACAGGGTAGAAGTCTGAGATGCTGAACACATCAGACAGATGGGCTTCAATGTATCCTGAAATGTAACTTTCACGCTGGGCCTTAAATTCTGCTTTTACTTCACGCATTAATGCGGCTGGTAGTTTAGTCACGCTTTTGTTTCTCCTTGATTTCTAATAGTCGTTTGATGTTGATGCGGTTGCAGCGTGGGCAATAAAACGGACTCTTCCCACCGACGAGGTAAGACGTTACGTAATACGTTTTGCCCTGGTAAAACTCCATGCCGATGTAGCAGGATTGCAACCATCTGTTGATTTCGCGGTGATCGTTGCCATTGCTCCACTCGTTTACGAAGTCCTCGAAGGTGAAGCAATGTTGCATCACTTCCTCAGCCCAATACATAAACGCTACTCGCTGCGGGGTGGTTGGCATTCCGTACTGGCGTAGCCTGTCGCGGTAAACGTGGAACTCAAAGCGGGGGAGCCATTCGGCAATGGTTTTTAATGTCTGACTTTTCAACTGTAATGATTTTCCTTATGTTCAAATGCAGGAAAGCCCCCAGGAAGGATTGATCCAAATGTCCAACACAACCACCCAGATTGGGTTCTGGGCTAAGGAGAAAAACATTCGGCAACCTGGAGGCTTTATTCTGCGGAGAGTGTACGACGTTGCGCACGGTCATGCTTGCTACTATGGGAATAGCGTTAGGGGATTAGATTCTATAAAAGGCGGCGAGATCTCGCGTGTATTCCCCGATGGGGTACGCTCATACCATGTGACGAATGAGCACCGTTTCAACATTGCTTCCTTATATGATTTATAATACAGGAAAAAGCACTTTTTGTCAAGTTATTTTGTTGACTTTTGTATTTAAATGTGATTTGAGAGTTGTATTGTCTGAATCTGCATGGTCGGAAGTGGATAGTGGGGATACAGTGAAGCTGTCAGAGAGAACGGCCCGGAGCACTCATTAGAGCGTATGCATTTGATCGGGGGGCTTCCACTCTCAACAACGTCAGGTAGCGCCGCTGGTGGCTCTGCGAATCATCTTCTGGACGTTGCACCAGTGAGAAGGGCGACGGCTGCACGATGTGCCAGCTTGGGCGCTGCTCTCGCTTCGTCTGCTGAGTTCTGCGCTGCTTTCTCTCAAAGGATGGGTGGACGTCAGGGAGACAGGCTGTAATGCGTTCAGGGGCTGCTGGTGGACGTGGTTAAATGAAGACGGTAATCATCGAGACGACTCTCCAGCATACTCTGGAATCTCATCGAGATGGATCTCTGGTGGTGGTTATCGGTGAGTAACAGGAAGGGATTATTATAAAGGTTAAGTTAATGATAGTTGGATCAGTGCATGACTTCGGATTACTCATACCTTCGTAGCTACATCAGGTAGTAACAAGAACAGATTATTATCAGGGTAGGCTAATGGTTAATTCAGATCGGAGGTAGAGAGTACACCTGAGTAGTGATTGATACACAGGAACAGACATACTCTCTCTTTCATGACTAACATGAAAGAATACTATTGTACAAAGGTAGCTCTATCCCTTCGGGATAACAAACCTCCCTCGCTTCGCTCGCGAACTTCGTGTGTAGGGTAGCACATTTCCTTACTGAAAGTCAACCCATTTACCATAAAAATTTAACGATTTCCACATGTTTTTTTAGCTCCTCCATGCTCGCGCCCTGGGAATAGGTGCGGAAGGCTTCCGTCTTCGATTTCTGGTCTGTGTGTCCCGTTATGGCTCCGATCCGCTGTTCTGGTACTCCTGCACGGTCTAAGCAGGTTATGAACATACCGCGCAAGCTGTGGAAGCATTGGCGGTCTGTGGCTGTAGGAAGCACACGACGGCGTAGTCTGGTGAACGCTTGAGAGTAGAAGGGGCCTTTCTTGCCGTCCTTCCGGTTAATCCTGTTAGCCTGTGGAAACAGGTATTCGCCGTAAGCGTGACTCAAATACTCATCGACAATCTCAGATAGCCGGGAGTGAATAGGGACATGCCTGATCCCCGCTTTGGTCTTTGACTTCGAGATGTAGAAACAGCGTACACCTTCCACCGTTTGGATCTCTGACTTCTTGAGGCTTGCCAGTTCATCAAGGCGGCATCCTGAAAAGAGTCCCATAGTGATAATGTTCCTGATCTCTGGCTCTGCTGAATCCAGTAGCTTTTGCATCTGGTCAGGATCGAACGGCTGATAACTTTCAATCGTCGCCCTCGCTTCGAGGTTCATGCCGTGAAACGGGTTATCCGGCGCTATGTCGTCATGACTTCTCCGAGCATACTCGTACAGGCTCCCCAGGCACGTTAGCCAGTTCTGGACGGTTTGAGGGGCTTTCTTGCCCTGCTGGTTGATGAACATCGTCACTTGTGACCGTCTGATCTCAGTGATTTTAACATCTGCCCGATCCAGCGATGCGAGAAACACCTCGACGGCGCGAGCAGATTTAGCCAGCGTCGAGAATGAGCGCTTGTCTCTGTATTTGTCCGCGTATTGATCGCGGATAGTGGTTAGTGTCGGTACTGTTTGGAGTGGGGCGCGTAATGTGGCTTGCTTATGCAGTCCTGCGATGGCGTGTTGTATGCGCCTTTCCTCCGTATCCGGGGAATACTGTTCTTTCAGGGTTTTCCACTCGATCAGCATGTGATTACGGAAATGTTTTGCTGCTGTCAGATCCCTGGTGCCTGTAGATTTCCGGTACAGGCGTTTCCCTCCGAAGATGTGGCGCATGTACACCGGAATGAAGATCTGGAACATCCAAACGCCGTCAGCAGTAGGATATAAATAAGATTGGGCCTTGATAGACATGAGATTCTTCCTCTACAATCTCCGTCATCAACTACCAGTTTTGAGATCTTTCAAGGCTGTTAAGGGAGGTTGTTCGATTCCCTTCGCCCGCTCCAAATCTTATTAATAATCAATAAGTTAGATTATTCAGTCAGTTACGTTGCTCTGCTTTACAGGTACAACTTAAACTACCCATTGTACTACGCCCGCACCTGTCGCGTGATTGGTCTGTGGTACAGGGGAGCATATCTTCACACTGGCAGTCGTTCCATCGTTCATACTGCGACAGTACAACAACGAACAAAAAGCCGCATACCTGGCATAACTCCCGAACAGATTGATCACACGCATTTAAGCCCGATGTGTGGCCTTGTGGCTGCGTAAACAGGTGAATAGTGGTAAACGTACCTGCACACGATATGCAGGTTCTGCCAGCGCTTCGCTCACGCTCCGAAAGATACACGAGCACCCTGATAAGGTGTGATCCTTCTGACAATCTGATTTGATCACTGATGACTTTCGCAAAGCTAAACCAACCAGGTTGGCCTGATGAAGTCGCTACGCTTGTTGCTTGTACCACTAACGGGGCTTTATGGCTTCTATTGTCTGAAATCTGATACATTGCATAAACATCATGTGGATTGCTGTAAAATTCATCAGTATGATTGCTTGCACAATCAGCGATTGGGAAAGCACTTCTGGAAGATAAGGGACGAGACGATATGAAAGTGACTGATGAGGCTTTGTTACGTTCAGGGTTTACGCAGCCTGAATTGCAGAAGATAAAAAGCAATATTGAAAAATATGGAGGAACGCTTGGAGAGGCCATAAATGACCTCGCCAGGCGATTTGTTACCTTGGCGGGAGTGGTGGCTGTGTGTGCCTTAATCCTACTGCTACTTATCGTCTTCAGCTCACCTGATAGAGCATTTGCATGGGGGCTGGCGATGATCTTTGGGGTTGCCATTATGTTCTTTGCACAGCCGCCGGTAATTTCCTATAAATCCTGGCGTTACCGAAAAACTATCAAGGATTAACTGGTTCCATTTTCTGTTGTTAATAGATCGAAAATCACTTTTGCTTTAACACCATAACCGACAATCTTCATTGTTAGCTTAGGAGTGTTCATTGTGCTGACTTTGCGATAGTAATCGTGTGGAAGCCAACGGAATAATCTCCAGGCTCCAGTTTTTCGAGCGAGTCCTACAATGCTGTACACACTGGCACCAAGAGTAACACCATTATAGAGAGCCAGGCCCGTGTTAGGATTAAATCCCATGAACTGGGCCGTATGCATCGCGGAGTCAGCAATGATGCCTTGCGAGGGTTTATGTCCTGCTGGCTGATCAAAGTTGAGCACTTCTTTCGTTAATCCGTTCATTCCATCGGCAATCAGGACTGCCCCAGCCAGCATACCAATCGGCCCCATAGTGGATAACATCATAAAGCCACCAAAGAGAACCACGCCTGATAGCACCACATTTACAGCGGATATAACATAACCGACGGTTTTATTGTTTTCCCTGACAAACTCGACCTTTGCATAAAGTTGGGCGGCTCTGGTTCTTAACAGGCGTTCTTGTTCTTGCAAATTATCTGTTTCGGCACGCAGATTCTTGATGCATGCAATGCATTCTTCATCGGTTTTAGCTCGTCGTGCTGTTTCAAATTCTTTATATACAACCTGTTTTATCTCTTCGACAAACTTGATTCGTGTAATACCATCTTGCAAATAGAATGCTGACAGCCGGTTTGCTGTTTCGACGAGTTTCCGGGCTTCAAGATTCACCATGGTATCTGACCATGTTCTGTTCCAGCCCCTGTTGAGCAGCGCAATATCCATTAAAGACTCCTTCCCAAAATGTGTCTGGTCATTTTACGTGCAGTAAGGTCGAAGACAACAGGAAATGCTTTCCCAACGTCTGATTTTAGCGGAACGAACACATAATCAAACTCTGAGACTCCACATGGTAATTCTCTATTTTTCATCGTCCGACGTTTCAAACGTCCTGGAGTACGGGCAGGACTGCGAGCGCGTCACTAGCGTAATAAGCAATGCCCCATCAAGCGGAAGCTAGTACAGGCTGCGTTTAATACGCAGACCGAAGAGTTTTACTTTAACGCTGACGATTCTGTTATGTCGTTCCGTGAATGGAAAGAGGCGAACGGAATTGGCCGTAAGACCCACACCTGCCGCGCTGAGACTGAGCAATGACTAAATAAAGAGCCTGCTCGTTATATTGAGCCACTGCCGCCAGACTTCCCCGGCGTTCGCCTGGACGATGCCACATTGAAACCGCGCGAGCACGCCGTCCCCGAATCGACAACCGGACAGAATGCTTTTCTCAAAGCCTGCCGCGAGTTCCTGATTTGCGATGATTCCATCCTGAAAAGAATCTGCTAAAGCTGGGCGCTGACTCTATGACCGATCATCCGTGGCGATTCAGAGAGATACATCAGGTCATCCTTAACCCGACGCATATCCAGAAGGTGATTAATCTGCGAAGTGATTCATTACGCAGGCAAAGCGGGGTGAAAAGTTATCGCCAATAAGAACCGTTTCCTCATTCAGCCGCTTTAACATATACAGCTTGTCGGCACGTTCGTAAGCGTCGAAGAAAAGATAATCGACAGCGTCCGTTGCTTCATCATCGGGGGATTTTTCGCGTCCCTCGGGAGTGAGCATGAAAACGCCGGCAGTATGTCCAAGCGGACGAGCATACCGAAAGAACAATTTTCGGTTTACAGCAAACTCGCCGTCATCGCTTTTGAGCTTTCCTTGCACTGATAATGAAAGGTGCCCGGAGTTGTAGCTGGTAATCAGCATGATTCCGTGGAGTTCCTTTTTGGTATTCTGGATGTCGAGTATCGACGTGAATTCCGAGGAGCAGGAAAAACTGATTTCTTGTTTTTTAGCATTCCCAGTGATAATCAAATAAGCGATTGCTGCCAGCCCAATAATGACGATTACGACTGACCAGAGTAAAAAAGAGTGATCGCTTTCCTGCTTCATATCATTCCTCATGATGGCGATACTGGCTGATGCAATGGTAATAGCCGAGGTTGAGGCCGCATTCAGCGGCAAACGACCAATCAACCAGGTTATGGTTGCTCGCCCAGGTATTAAGATACAGATCTTTAGGGTGCGAGCAGTTGGGGCTAATCCCCACGGACTTGAAAATATCCAGCGCTTTCTTTTCGCTTATCGTGTCTGTGAGGGCATTTCCTAATATATGTACACGGCATTGCTCGTAGTCGATGGTGCGCAAGATAGCCGCGTCTGTCATGGCGATATGATTGGGTATCCATGTTAACCACGCTGTCGCCAGCACGGCGATGCTGGTAATTAACGCTGTGATAGCGACAGGCCACCGGTTTGGTTTCTTTCTCCTCGGCGTCGATGCAACATAGGCAACTCTGGCGGCCGTTTGCGCTTCTTCCATTTGCTGAATATTGATATTGACGTCGCCCATCCGAAATCCAATACGAGGAATGGTAACGATGAGTTCTGCAGGATGACCTGTTGACGTAATGGCTTTACGCAAAAATGAAATGTGCTGGTTAAGATTCGCATCCGTCGCCCTGGCGCCATTCTGCTGAAAAACATTCAGCAGAATTTCATCGCGCGAAGATATCTCTTTACCATTTTGCAACAAATAGAGCAGTAATTGTGTGGCCACATTATTCAATGTAGCTATTTCACCAGATGCCACGTCTTTTAGGGTATTTTTAAGTGGTCTGAAAACTAAACCATCACCAATAATTACGGATTTAATTTTGTTTATTGGTATATGAGAAATCACTGATGTCTCCTTTAAAGCAGGATATCTCGCATTCGAGTGGGGGAAGCAACAGCATAACATAATTCATTTATAAAAAGAGGTTGTGCCATAGATCGCTTTATTATCATTTACATAACAATATTTTAATATTCTTTATGTCATCATTCATTCTCCTTCCTTTCTTTCACTATCTTATTGTCAGCACTCACTTTTGGTATCCCTTTCAATTTTTAAAAATATTTTATAAATATATTCTGCCAGTTATCTGTTCTAAATTAAAAAATAGTTGATAGTTAAAAACTCTATAAAAACCATAAATAATAGACATTAACACTGTTGGTTGCGTGTTTTTTGACTGATTTTTAGGTAAAAGATCGATCTGCAGGCGGGGGAGCAACACGATTTCCTGAGTTTGATTGATTCCGTATTTTGGCATTGTGTCAATTTTTCGTCGACTTAATATAAGCCCCGAAACAGCGTAAACGACTGTGGACGGTATTTCTGATGGAATACCAATGAACTTCAAAATACGGTGCGGCTTGAGATGGATTGTTTGCAAGGATATGCGCTGCCGCCACCGCGAGATCGGGCTTTCCCGGACAGGAATTGTCTGTGGAAATAGATCGTCGAAATAACCAAAACACAGATATAAGGTTAAGTAGTAATATGAAAATGAAAAACGTGGCTGTGGCCTGTGCGCTGATGGCGGGAATGACTTTTACTGCATCTTCTGCTTTCGCTGCAAAAAATGTTGAACCGACTAACGGTAAAATCCACTTCACCGGTTCTCTCGTTAATTCCGCATGTGGTCTGGCGCCAGAATCCAGCCCGGTGCAGGTGAATTTTGGCGAGATCCCAACCTCTCAGTTAAAAGACAACCAACGGGCTGGCGTTAAACATGCCAAAATCGTTCTGCAGGGTTGCGATACGACTGTCGCAAAAACCGCTACCGTGACTTATACCCCGGCAACGATTGATGCAGACAACAACGCGCTAGCCGCCTTCACCTCTGGTACCGCCAAGGGCGCAGGCATCGGTATGGTTGACAGCGGCAACCAGGATGTTGAGTGGGGTAAAGCTGCCTCTCAGGTCAACATTACCGATGGCGAAACCGACATTGATTTCGTCGCTTACCTGCAGGCAAACAACGCATCTGCAGCGGTAACTCCGGGTGATTTTGAATCTACCGTTAATTTCCAGATCGATTATCAGTAACGATCTGCAGCGGGCGCATTAACGCGCCTGCTTAACCCTTCCTGCGAATAACTGAAAGGAAATGCGGTTATGCCTGGATGGCGTATTTTACTGCTTTTTATCTTCATATCGCCTGCATGGGTTTCGGCTGACACTCAACGTCTTGTCAGTACGCCCGGAAAAATGCGTATGCGGGGAAATATTATTGAGGCTGCTTGTTATGTCGATCCGCGCGACCGGTCGCTACTGGTTGAATTTGATGACCTCTCAGCCAGAGATATTTCCGGAACACCTGAAAAAGTATCTGCGCATGATTTCAGCATTCATTTGCTGGGATGCTCACTAGGGGATTCTCAAAACCCCGGTAATTTGTTTCAACGCGCCAATATTACTTTTTCCGGCGCCCCCGATAGCGACAATCCAGATTATCTGAGCGTGCAATCGGAAACTGAAAATTTAGCGATAGAAATATACGACAGCAAAGGGCAGCAAATTCATCTGGGCAAACCATCACCGGACTATGTACTTAACCCAGGAAAAAATACGCTCAAGTTTACGGCTTATTTGATCTCCCGCGACGGAAGAATGACATCTGGCGAATTTACTGCGGTCACGCATTTTGTTGTGAATTATCTCTGAGCTGCACTGCAATTCGGGTATCTGAAGGTTGCGAACGAAAATGATCACGCTGAAAACAGATAAAAAACGTCTGGCACTATTTATTGCTCTGGTCTGCGCCGCTTCATGGGCTGAAGCGGATGAGGCCATTGAATTTAATACCGACGTACTGGATGCCAGCGACAGGCATAATGTCGATTTACAGCGTTTTTCCGAAGGCAACTTTGTGGCTCCTGGAGAATATCTGCTGGATGTTCGTATAAACAGCCAGGAGATTCCTCAACAGTCAATCCGTTATATCGCCGATCCTGCCAACTCACATAAATCTATGGCGTGTCTGACGGCGCAACAACTCGAGTTACTGGCGCTAAAAGAAGAGGCGTTGACCCATATTCATCCCATTAGCGCAACCTGCTATGACATTTCCCGCCTGCCGGGTGTGGCGCTGAATAATAGCGCAGGCGTGCTGGACATTACCGTGCCTCAGGCATGGATGAAATATACCGACCCAGACTGGACGCCGCCGGAGCGCTGGGATAACGGCGTCGCCGGGCTGATTTTTGACTACAGCATCTCAGGGCAGGCCACGCATTACGAGCAGGGTGGCGATCATTATCGCTCGCTGTCCGGCTATGGGCAGACAGGTTTTAACCTCGGCGCATGGCGTTTTCGGGGCCAGTATCAGGCCAATTACGCTTCAGATGATAATCATGGGCGTATCGACTGGGATCAGATCTATGCATATCGCCCGTTACCAATGCAGGCTGCAAAACTGACGGTCGGTGAAATCTATCTGAATTCTCAGGTTTTTGACTCGGTGCGCTTCACCGGGGTCAACCTCGCCAGCGACGAGCGTATGCTGCCGCCAAATTTGCAGGGCTACGCGCCTGAAGTGCACGGCATCGCCCGCAGTAATGCGAAGGTCACCGTCAGTCAGCAGGGCCGTGTTATCTATCAAACCACCGTTCCTGCGGGGCCGTTTAATATTCAGGATCTGCACGGTTCGGTACGCGGTACGTTGGATGTGCGGGTCGAGGAGCAGGATGGCAGCGTACAAACTTTTCAGGTCAATACGGCTGATATTCCTTACCTGACGCGCCCGGGCTATGTTCGCTACAACGCCGCGGTCGGCAAGCCATCGCGTTATAACCACGACGTTCAGGGCCCTGCGTTTTATAGCGGCGATTTTTCCTGGGGGGTGAGCAATGCATGGTCACTGTACGGGGGCGCGTTGCTCACCGGCGAGCGCTACAACGCCTGGTCGATGGGGATTGGACGGGATTTAAGCTGGCTGGGAGCGCTGTCGGCCGATGCGACGCAATCCGTGAGTCGGGTGAAGCATCAGGCTGAACAAAAAGGCATGTCCTTTAAGCTCAGCTATGCCAAAACCTTTGATGAGTACAACAGCGCGATTACCTTTGCCGGATACCGCTTTTCACAGCGTAACTTCCGCACCTTCTCGCAGTTTCTCGACGAGCAGTATGAAAGTAACAACAGCGCCGGCAACGAAAAAGAGATGTACACCGTTACCGGCAACAAAACCTTTTTTGCTGACGATCCGCATTTAGCGACCACGCTCTACCTCACCTATACCCACCAGAACTATTGGGATCGCGGTTCCCAGGATCGTTACGGGTTATCGATGGGACACAGTTTTTCCTTCGCGGGTATCCAGGGGATCAGCGCCAACCTTGCGGCTTATCGCTCTGAGTATCAGGGCAAACGGGACGACAGTCTCTCGCTTTCAATTTCAGTGCCATGGGGCGATGGCCGCTCTATGGATTATGAATTACAGAACAGCGGTAACCAGACCAGCCAAATGGTTTCGTATTCCGATAACCGCGATCGCAACAATCCGTGGCGCTTGCGCGCAGGGGTTTCCGGGGAAGGTCATACGGCATTTGATGGCTATTACCAGCACCGCAGCATGATGGCGGAACTGGAATCCAACGTCAGCTGGCAGCAATCACGCTATTTCTCCGTTGGCGGCACGGTACGCGGCGGCTTAACGGCGACGCGTCACGGCGCGGCGTTACATAACAGCCAGGCGTCAATGAATACCGCCAGAGTGATGGTTGATACCGATGGCGTTGCCAATGTGCCGCTTAACGGCGAACAGGCGCACTCAAATCGTTTCGGTATTGCCGTCGTACCGGACGTCGTCAGCTATCACAGCTTTGATACCCGTATCGATGTGG
Organism: Klebsiella sp. 141203; assembly: GCF_032601985.1. Classification (NCBI taxonomy): domain Bacteria; kingdom Pseudomonadati; phylum Pseudomonadota; class Gammaproteobacteria; order Enterobacterales; family Enterobacteriaceae; genus Klebsiella; species Klebsiella sp. 141203. The sequence continues at coordinate 440,621 of NZ_JAQIRL010000003.1, forward strand.
ACGCCATGGACGAGGACATTTCCGCGACCAAAGCGATCGTGACTAACACCCTGACGGAAGGCGCCATTGGCTACCAGCGCTTTGCCGTCGCGCAGGGGCAAAAAATGATGGCGCTGCTGCGCCTGAAGGATGGCTCGGTGCCGCCGTTTGGCGCCGAAGTGTTTAACGCCAACGGCGTCAGCGTCGCCATGGTGATGGAAAACGGCATGGCCTGGATTGCGGGGGTGAATCCGTCCGAGCGTCTTTCCGTTGCCTGGGCTGGTCGTGCGCAGTGTCACTTACAGGTGCCGCAACAAATCAACCCGGAAGGTAACGTGCTGTTGCCTTGTGAATAATATCAATAACCTGAATGAATTTTGTCATGAATAATAAATCTCTTAATTTCGCGCGCCGTTGGCTTAAACCCGTGGCCTGTGGCCTGTTTTTTATTGCCCAGATCAATGCTTCGTGGGCGGGTATTGCGCTCGACCGTACACGCATGATTATCACCGGTGATGCTCGCTCGGTAAGTGCGAACTTAACCAACACCAGCCCGAGTATTCCCTTTCTGGCTCAGTCGTGGGTAGAGGACGCCCACGGAACAAAAATTACCTCGCCATTAATGGTCTTACCGCCGCTGCAACGGATTAACGGTGGGCAGAAGGGAATCGCCCGCGTGACGAAAACCAGCGGAGTTAACGCGTTGCCACAGGATCGCGAGAGTCTGTTCTATTTGAACGTGCGTGAAATTCCGCCAAAACCGGATAAGCCGAACGTACTGCAGCTGGCGATGCAGTCGCGGATCAAATTGTTCTATCGGCCGACAGCTATCGTGCCGGAAACGCCGGGGGCCGTGTGGCAAAACCAACTGACCTTTCACAAACAGGGTCAGCGCTGGACCGTGGATAACCCAACGCCATACTTCGTCACCTTAATCGGCTTAAGCCGCAAACCTGAAGCCCAGGGCGGCGGCAGGCTGACTGATTTCCCGGGGATTATGATCTCGCCGAAATCCTCCCTCGATTTCAAGGTTTCGGATGCCAGCGTCAGCCAGTTCAGCATGATGTACGTGAACGATTTTGGCGGTCACCCTGAATTGAAATTCAGCTGTACAGGCAATGTGTGTAAAGCATTGCCGATGGAGCAACAGCCCCGGTAAAGGACTCGTAAATGAAAAAGATGCTTTGCGCTCTGCTGATGGCAGGCATGGCCTGCTCGGTTCAGGCCACAAGCGGCCGCCATGATATGAGCAACGTTTCCGGCGAGTATGGCAACGTCCGCTTTCATGGCCGGGTATTCGTTTCGCCGTGCGTGCTGGATATGGCTTCACGCGATCAGACCATCGATCTCGGCGATATTTCCGCCAGCCGCTTTCGCCAGAGCGGCGATCGCAGCGATCCGGTATTGGTGACGCTGCACCTGAATGGCTGCTTAAAAGGCTCCGGGCACACGTTAAAGGATTTCCCTGGGCAGACCAGCGAGCTCCCTGAGCTGGCGCACAGTACGGTGGAGCGTGGCGTTTCGATGACTCTGATGGCCGAAAGCGCGCCGGAAAACAGCGATCTTGGGCGGATTCGCGGCGATGTGCGCGGCGCGGGCATTCGGCTACTGACCGAACGCAACCAGTTGATCCATCTGAATCAACCGCAACGCATGTGGATCCTCAAACCGGGCGATAACGCGATTCACTTTCTTGCCGCGCTAGAATCTTTTGGGCAGGAGGTGACCGCTGGCGACTTTAACGGTCTGGTCAGACTTAAGCTGGAGTATCTATGAGCGTATTGCACAAAGCACTGCTGTGGGTCGCCCTGGCGGGCTGTCCGCTGGCCGGGCAGGCATTTACCCTCGGAGAGGGAGAACCACAGGGCGGTTCGCCGCATCAGTACGATATTGAACTGAGCTCGCTGGATGTCAGCAAAAACCACGAGGGCGGCAGAACGGATCCGTTCACCTGGAATTTGGGCAGTTGGTATGTCGTGGATTTTCATTGTGAGCAGGCCGACATCTCGCGACAGCCGATTTACTACACCACCACGACCACCATGCCGCCTTCTAATCAGGGAGCGAACCGTTTTCGTCTGAATGAGTACCTGGATGTGGAAGTCCAGGTATGGGTCGCCGGGCGGTATAACAACTATGTTCAGGCGCCGTTCACCAACTTTTCGAATCGCTACAACGACCATAACTGCAAAAAGCGCAAAGGCTACGAGCGAGCTACTAACATTGAAAGTGGCTCTAAAGGGAAAGTGACGTTTATTGTCACTAAACCCATTATTAACGGCATCAATATTACCTCTCAGTCGCTGGTGGAGGTTGCTGGACGTCTGGGCAACGCGGGACCTACGCCGACAACGCCAATTTCCCGTGTGGTCATTAAATCCGGGCTCATTACCGTACCGGACAAATGCATCTTTAATCGGGGAGACAAAATCAGCATTGAATTTGGCGATCTGCCAGGCTCCGCCGCCCGGCTCAACGGCACCAACTACAGCAAGTCGATCCCCATTCATGTGGTCTGCGAGGGGGGGAGCTTCGATCAGGGCGCGTTGAACATTAATCTTGGCGTACAAACTACCACGGCGTCAGGCACGGCGGGGTTTAACGATCATCTCCTCGGCACGCTGAGCGGTGGCCAAAAACGCGACGACCTTGGCATTGTGATTAAAGACGCGAGCGGCGGCACCGTCGTGCCCAATCAATTCTACAACGTGAAGGGTTTTTACCAGAATCAGGGCGACTGGAATCTTACCGCCGCGCCGGTGGCAAAACCGGGCGTGGGAAGCGTTAAAGAAGGTGAGTTTGAAGCTTCTGCCACCGTTGTCGCGCAGTTTCAGTAGGGGGATGCCATGAGATTTACGGCGTTAATCGCGACCAGCGCGCTACTGCTTGGCGGCTTGGCGCAGGCCGACACTAAGCTGGTCGGCGGCGATATGTATTTTCACGGCACCATTCGAGCGTTGGCCTGCAGCCTTGTGCCAGGAGGCGACAAAATCGAGGTCGATTTCGGGCAAATCGCGACGCAGGATCTCTATCTCTCGGGGCGCAGTAAGCCGAAAAAATTCAGCATTGAGTTACGCGACTGCAACCCGGAGGTTTTTCGCGGGATCTCGGTCACTTTCAGCGGGCGTGAGGATGCGGAGTTGGCGGATCATCTGGCGCTGGATAGCAGTGAACAAGGCGCCTCCGGAATCGGCATTGGAATGAGCGAAGAGGATGGTACGGCAATCCGCCTTGATGAAAGCACGTCAGTCAAAGAGATTACTGAAGGCTCGATGACGCTGAACTTTTTGGCATGGGTCGCGGCGGAACCGTCGGCGATAAAAAATCAGACTCTCGAATACGGCCCCTTCAGCGCCAGCGGGACCTGGACGCTGAACTACCAGTAGCATGATGAACGCATTGCATCGTATTGCGCCGCTGCCGGCGCAGAAAGTATTGCTCGTTGTCAGTCTGCTGTTCTGGGGCGGGGCAATGCATCTCTACTGGCCGAATAACGGCGGTAGCGGTTTGTCGTTGCCGCTAAATATTACGGCCTGGATTTATGCCGTTGTGCTGGCAGCTAGCGCATCGATGCTGGTACCTCGTCAACGCTGGCGGATAACTATACCCGCAGCGGGGTTTACGATGGGGGCGCTCATTCTAACGCTGCTTTGTCTGTTGACGCCTGAGGTTTGGCAGTCCGAGGCGCTACTGGTCGCGGGGGCGTTGCTGGGAGGCGTGCTTGTTTATTTGGCGACGTTGCAAATTCCGCTTACGACAAACACGCTGACAGTACTGCTGGCTCTGCTCTGGGGCGCGTGTGTCCTCGAATGTCTGGCGTTTACCTATCAATACTGGCATTGGCCGGGGGTGAATTACTGGGAGTTTGCCTGGCGGCGCGGTACGCGCCCCTACGGTATTTTTCAGCAGGTTAATCTGATGGCCAGCTTCACGGCGTGTGGCGTGCTGCTGTCAGCATTGCTCTTTTTACGGCTACGTGGCGGATATCGAATTATCATCGCGATTGCTCTGGTGCTAATGGGATTTGTACTGCATGAGTCTCAGTCGCAAACCGGTTACCTGTCTGTGGCGGTAGGCGAGGCCTTGCTGCTGGCGGTTTTTCCTGCGCAGCGCCGTACGCTGCTGTTACTTCTGCTGCCGCTGGCGATAGGCATGATTGCGGGCGCGCTTGCCCGCCATTTCTTGTCGGTGGTGACGGTTAATCACCTGACGACCTCCCAGGTGCGCTGGACGGTGTTGAAAGCATCGCTGGCATTATTTGCCGAACGTCCGTGGGCAGGATGGGGCGTGGGCAGTTTCGCCGCCGTGTTTCTTGAACGCGCGGGTCCGTTGGGGCTGAGTAGCATCTCGCATCCGCATAACGAACTGGCGCTGTGGCTGGTGGAGGGAGGGCTGATTGGATTGCTGGGGGCGCTTTGTTTTATGGCGAGTGGTTTATGGCTCTGGCTATACGGCAATCGCTGGCATCGCGCCTGTCTGGTGGCGGCGCTACCCGTCGTTATCCATATGTTGACGGAATACCCCGTCAGGCAGTCAACGCCACACTGGCTACTGCTGATTTTGTTGCTTCGTTGCGCAGACTGTAGGCGAAAGGGGGCACGGCTGCCGTTCACCCTGGCGACGCTGTTGCGTGCTGTGGCATTGATCGCGGTTGTTGTCATCACACCATTGCTGTTTCTCACGCTGCATACGCAGCAGCAACTGACGCTGGCGGAGCGACAATCAACACAGTGGCGTCTGGCCGAATCTCTTCCTGTAGGAGGCTGGTTGCTTGCCACCCGCTACCGGTTTGATGTCCAGATGGGGTATCTACAACGATACCAACATACCCGCGATGAGCGTTGGCTGGCAGCCGTTCGCCGCTGGGCGCCTGACTATGTGCGTGTTCAACCGGACCCGAATGTCTCCTTCACGCAGATCTTGCTGGCCTTACAGCAGCGAGATCTGGCTGAGGCGCATCGTCTGGCGACGCGCTTTTGTCTGTTATACCCGAATGATAGGCGTATTCCATGGCTGCAGAATGCGCGACGTCCTTTTAATCAAATAATGGAGTGAGATAAGCAAATCCTCTTATCGGCCCACGCCCATTACTGAGCCAGAACGACCTGCGCGAGCCGATCGGTGATGTTATCAAGCGTGCAAATCTTAATACGATGGTCCCGTGAATCAGAGAGGATAACCGTTTCTCCGTCGCCTTCGATTTCAAGAATAAATCTCGCCCCCAGGCGCCTGGAATTTTTATAGCGGGTGCTGATTCGTTGGGGAGAGCAGTCGTTGATGATGCTTAAATAGGGAAATTGCTGACGCAGGCTACGCCCGAGCAGCATTGCCTTAGCAGCCACACGAGGCTGGCCTGCAATAATCACAATGTCGGTCGGTGGATGCGCTCTGGCGGGTTGGGGACGATAACCGAGCAGAGTGACAATCGGCTCCATCATGAATGCAAAACCGCAGGCGGAAACCGGTTTTTCAGCAATACGGCTGGCGCAGGCGTCGTATCGGCCGCCACGGCTGATAATTAACTCGCGCTCCATGGCAATGCTGCGCCATTCAAAGACCAACTGACAATAGTCATTGGCGGGAAACAGCGCAGGATCGTATTGCCAGGCAATACCGGCTTGGGTCAGGGCGTGCTGAAGGCGCTGGAACCGATGACGGGAGTCAACGGTAATAAAATCCGCCAGGCAGGGCGCCGCAGGAGCAAGACGCTGAAGAAGGATATCCTCATGATGGATCAACCACTCCGGATGTTTCTCCAGCCAGTGCTGCTGCTCCGGGTTCAGCAAATGCGCGATGGGCTGATAATAATCGCGTAACGCCCGGCGGAAAGCCGCCAGCGAGGGCTCGTCACCCAGCATATTAATATGCAGTTCCGCCATTTCACCGAGGCCAATACGCCTGAAGAAAACCGCCTGCATGACCAGATGCTCGAGTTCGATATCAACGCCCGGCATGCCGAATGCTTCGACGCCAATTTGATGATTTTGCCGGATATCTCCATCCAGGGAGCGTTGACGGAACATGGCGCCTGAATACCAAATCCGGCTCATTACTGCGGTATGAGGGTTATCGGCCATCAGGCGTAGACATCCGGTTGTTCCATCGCCACGTAATTTTCCCTTGTCGGCCATCACCGGGCCGCCTGGGGCGAATAGCGATGTATGTTCAAGTAAGGGTAACCTGATTTGTTGATAGCCATGCTGGCGCAGAAACTGTTCAGCCTGAAGTTCCAGCCAGGTCCACTGTTCTGACGGGGAGGATTCATATTTACGCGGGCGGCCGCAATGTCTTGCCCGCAGCGGCCTTTCCATCTGGGCTTCAAGTTGCTGGCTCAACGCTTGCGAGGCGAGCAGGCAATTTTGCGCCAGTGCATGGCGGATTCTGGTCACCAGCGCCCGATTTACCGGTTGCCGGCAGAACTCCTGGAAGTGGGCCTGTCGCTGTTGCTCATTCTCACCGAGCTTGAGCCAGGCAGGATGAGGAACTATCAAACCTGAAGGCAGATTACCGTGACTATGGCACCCCGGGCTCCCGTCTTCGTCACATTCAATAAAGCGTTTTACGGCCAGGAAATAGGTTTCAGGTTCCAGCGGGCTGCATAGGTAGCGGCTGTCCCACAACGCGCCATGCCGTTGGTAACGACGATTATAATAAGGCACATAGCTGCGTCCGATATGCTGAATAAAACGGCTCAGCGCCTGTTTATCCGGAGCGCTGACCAGCAGCAGGATACGTGGAACGGCAAGTGACCAACTGTGAATAGACACGGCGTAACGTTGCGCCGCGTCTTGCATACACCGTTCGAAGGCTGAGTAATCCTCCTCGTGGCGGAATAACTCCTCGCCATTATGCCCGCGAAGCTGCGCCAGATGCGGCATCCCCGGAATAAATAATCTGTTTTTTCTCGGCATGTCCACGGTTCTCTGCTTAAGGATCTCGCTGTGTGTCAGGGTGAAATGCTGAAGGCGGGATAAGCGCCGCGACGAGTACCGTCCTGCCGCACGGTACCCAATCTGGACGTGTTTACTGACAGTGCTGTTGCAGCCAGTCAATGAGCGCTTTCTCTTCGAGCGACATTTGACGGGAGCTGGCGAGGTCCCATAGCCGTATCTCATTGTCGGTATTCAGCGTGATTATCGCGCGACACTGGCTTTGTAGGGCGGTTTGATGCTGGCGTTTAAGTTTGTTGCCGCTGCAATCCACCATCACGCTTAACTTCTCAATACGCTGGCGCAGAAGCTCCGCCAGCATCTGGGCCCGCAGGCCATCATCCTGACATTCACTGGTAATGACCACGTCTGGGTGAAAATGCCACAACGGATTATCTTTCTGGCTGACGGTCTGAATCAGTAGCAGCAGGCGTTCGATACCGATGGCAAAACCGCAGGCTGGCAACGCCTTCGGATTGAATAACTCCGCCAGGCCGTCGTAGCGGCCACCGCCGCAGACGGTACCCTGCGAACCCAGTTCATCAGTCACCCACTCAAACACGGTGCGGGTGTAGTAATCCAGCCCGCGCACCAGACGCGGATTAATGGTATAGGGGATATCGGCCTTATCGAGCAGTTCGCAAAGTAGCGAAAAATGGCGACGGGAGTCTTCGAACAGGTAATCCAGCAATCGTGGCGCCTGTTCCAGCATGGGCTGCATGGTCGGATTTTTGCTGTCGAGAATACGTAATGGATTGGTTTCCAGTCGTTTGAGGCTATCTTCATCCAATTGCTCACGATGAGCATTAAACCAGTCAACAAGGGCGGCTTTATGCGCCCGCCGTTCATCCGGCGTGCCCAGGGAGTTAATTTCCAGCCTGACATGCGGGGTCAGGCCCAGCTCCTGGAACAAATCCCGGACCATAAAAATCATTTCAGCATCGACGTCTGGCCCGGCCATGCCGAAGGCTTCAGCGCCGAACTGCGTGAACTGACGCAGTCGTCCCTTCTGCGGGCGTTCATAGCGAAACATCGGGCCCTGATACCACAGGCGCTGGGTTTTGTTGTAACACAGATTATTTTCCAGCACCGCACGCATGCAGCCGCTGGTCCCCTCGGGACGCAGCGTAATCTGTTCGCCGCTTTTATCCGTAAAATTGTACATTTCTTTGGCAACGATATCTGTGGCTTCGCCAACAGCACGTTCGAATAAGGCGACCGGTTCCAGCAGGGGTAAGCGGATCTCCTGGTAGCCATAACGGTAGGTCAGACGACGGAATTTATTTTCAAGCCATTGCCAGATTGGCGTTTCGGCGGGCAGTACGTCGCGCATACCACGTATGGCTTTTAACTTTGCACTCATCGTTTATGACTCCTGATGCGAAATTCCCATATACTGTGCAGGTCTGGCGGGTTCCGGTTGGCGCTGCAACCCACCAGATTGTCCAGCGGGCAGCGGCAGTTTGCCGCTGCTCACTCTTATGCCGCCCGTTGCGCCAGGTCGGCGATTACGTCATCGATCAGCGCATCAATCCGGGAACTGTCCAGGTGGTGAGCGGTGGTGATCAGATGGGCCACGTTGCCGGACGTTGCCAGGCAGTGTTTCTTCCATACCCATTCAGAAGGCTTCGGAAAGACCACCGTGATGGAGTTTTTGTGGCACAGCGCGTCAATACCTGCTGCTTTAAAGCGATCCACGGCGTATTTCGCCATGTTGAGGCTGTGACCAATGCGGCGATGCCATTCGGCATCGGTATGGCTGCGAACGGCGGCCCACATCATCAAAGGGGTGTGACCGTTGCGTGACCCTGAAATCGTTTTATCGTGGGCGGAGATGTAGTCGATCTCTACGCTGATACGGTCGACGTTGGCTTTCTTGGCTACCACAATGCCGCATGGAATCGGGGAGCCGATCATTTTGTGTCCGGAAACGCCAATCGAATCGATACCATCCGCGAAGGTAAAGGGTTGTGGGTCCTCCACGAAAGGCAAGATCATGCCGCTTAGCGCGGCATCCGCATGCAGATAATAATCTTCACGTGGGATCCCCAGCGCAGCGATACGCTTCTGTATCTCAGCGATATTATCAACAGCGCCGCGTACCGTTGTGCCAATATTGGCGAAAATGATAGGATGGCGTTCGCCTGAGGTCCTGATTTTATTGATTAAATCGTCATAATCCATTTCTCCGTCTGGTTGAGATTCCACCAGTTGCGATTTGATACGCAGCAGTTTGACGATTTTAGCGACGGAATAGTGAGTATCTTTTGAATAGTAGAGCGTGCCTTCCGGGAACAGCTCTCTTCCCAGATAGCAACCAAACATATTACTTTCTGTGCCGCCGTTGGTGACATAACCCCAGCTTTCCGCAAAGGGGATTTTGAATATGCCGGAGAAATACTCCATGACTTCTTTTTCAAAGTCGAAAGAGTTGAGTAAATAGTTACAGTACTCTCCCCAGTCACCACAGTTATTAATTGAGAAACGCAGAAAACGCTCCAGCATGGTGTAATCAAAATCAGCAGATTCAGGGTAGCCAATATTAAAGTAGCGATTTTTTACACAGTATGACCAAAATGCATCGAGTTTATTTTGATCGGCAATAGATAAAGACATATGAATCTCCATATTTATGTTGGTGAATAAAATATTATTTTTGAAGGTAAAGAATATCCTGGCCTTTTTTATTACGTCCGGCCGCGACAAAAGAAAACAGAGGAATGGTTACCATCATCATAATGGTGCCCCAGAAAATGGAATCAGTACCCGAACCGAGCAGGGCGAATATACTGTAAATCATACCGATGACAGTCAGGACGCAATAAAACATAAAGCCACGTCCACGGTTGAGCTTTTTAGAAACCATGATGATAGGTAGCGCGATAATGGCATACATATAAGGCAGCAGGGAGGCAAATACCGACATCAGAATCACCACCTGGAACTGTTTGGCGAGATCGGGGGAAGCCGTCAGTAACAGCACCAGACTCATCAGAACGCCAGAAATAATCAGACCTTTCATCGGGACATCATTTTTATTGGTCTCGGCGAAAATCTGCGGAAATAACCCCTGTTTGGCCCCTGCGCGCGGGCCTTCTGACTGCAGGATCAACCAGCCGGAAATGGAGCCAAAACAGGCGATAATACTCAGCGCGGAGGCGATGTTGCCGGCCATATCGCCAAACATATAGCGTGCCGCATCGGCGAATGGGGCGGCAGATTTGACCAGTTCGGCGTGGGGAACCAGGCCCATGATAACGGTACAGCTACCGACGTAACATACGGAGGCAATCAGCAGACCATATACGGTTGCGCGAGGCACCGTGCGTTCAGGATTTTCCACCTGTCCGCTGGAAACCACGGCGGATTCCACCCCTAAGAAACCCCACAGCGCAATGGAGGCCGCGGAGACGATGGCTGAGCTGTCGCTGTTGCCCGTCCCGTTGTAGACTTCAGAGAACATTTTCGGGTCAAACCAGAACCAGCCGACAATGCCCACACCCAGCACCACGACCAGCATGCAGCTGGCGGTGAAGGACTGCGCGCGCCCGGCCGTTTTCGCCCCCAGGCTGCCTAAGGCAATAAATGCCCACAGAATCGCGATAGCGGTGATACAACCGTAAACCGGATTATGCAGCGCCGGGAAGAAGTAGCTCAGATAGCCGACCCCGGCGACGAGGAGCGCGACGTTGCCAATCCAGGCGCTGATCCAGTAGCAAACCGTCGTCTGAAACCCGATGAAAGGGCCAAACGCATCGCTGGCATAGGCCACGATCCCTCCTGCGCGAGGGGTAATGAGGCTGGTTTTAGCGAAAACCAACGCCAGCGCAATTACGCCAATAATAGTAAACAACCATCCCCATAGTGAAATATATCCCACTCCGGCGAGATTGGTCGGCAACATAAAAACACCGGAACCCATCATATTTGATGCGGTCACAAGGGTTAGTGCCGTTAACCCCATTTTTTGCGCAGTACCCGCGCTGACGCTTCCCATATATATCCCCTCTGTATTAAGTAAATGCTTACTTGGTTATTAAGCGCATTTTTTCACAGGGCAGGTGCGGGAATATGATCTACATCATTTTTTGAAAATGATATGCGCGAATATATATTAATTTCTGTATAGTTTTTAAACAGTGATTGGGTAATTCACTCCGTCCCCTTTTTTATTTAATCATCAAGGTCAGTGGTGGTTGTGCAATAAATAACGGACGGGCTAATTTTTATAGGCGGGCGCTACAGTGAGTGGCTGCTGATTTTTCGGATGCAAAAAATAAGGGGCAAAAGCCCCTTTATCTTTATTTCAACGCATCTTGTTATTAAGTTTCACCGCTCAGCAGGTGGTTTACTGGACCGGCTGGTACTTTTCGCCATGCTAGCAAACACGCCGTCGCGGAATATCCATGCGTGCACTAATGCCGCCGAGAGATGTAGCAACACCACCGCAAAGAGCAGTTTAGCTAACAGGCGATGGGCGTCGTGAAACCAGGCAAAAAGCGCCGGGCTGGTCGGGGTAATGGCCGGAAGGTTAAGTCCTTCAAACATAACTATCGGAACGCCCGCAGCCGACAGTTGCGCCCAGCCAAGCAATGGCATTGCCAGCATCAGCGCGTATAGCGCCCAGTGTGACGCTTTTGCCGCCAGCACCTGCCAGCGTGAGAGCTCCGCAGGAAGATGTGGCGGCCGGCTATAAAACCGGTTGGCCAGGCGAATGAGCGCCAGCAGCAAAATAGCGATCCCCAATGGCCGATGTACATCCACCAACCAAATGCGATGGTGTAATGAAGTCATCATCGCGGCGCCGATGAACAGCATGGCCAGGATCATGATTGCCATCAGCCAATGCAGATATCTCGCCAGAAGGTTGAAATGCTGCGGCGCGCGCCTTTGGTCAGGTTTATTCGATATCATTTAACCTCCTGTTTTTGCACGGCTTCGGTTGCTTTGCCGTAGCCAATTTCCCGTTCGCGACGGCTCCAGGAATGCGAATAGGCGCCAGAGCGCGCATTTAAGACGGGATCGTTAGAGACCTCTACTCCAGCAGGCACGATGGAGGGATCAAAGTTAACGTCACGGCAGGCGCCTTCGGCTTGGGCGACGAGTTGGGTGACTTTGAGCGTACCGGCGACGACCTGCTGGCGATCCTTTGGCCATGGCTGCGAAGGGTCATCCACCGCGTCGCCAGCTTGGGCGAGTTGCAATACCAAATCCCAGTAAATAGGATGCTGAGAAAGTCGCTGCTGTAATTGTTCGAACAGGAAGTTATGGTCGGCTTTCTGTCGCTGTTCATCAGCGATAGAGACAAATGGATCGTGCGGCCGCATCATCCAGCGTACGGGCTGGCGCTGGCGGTCAGCGTTCACAAGATAGAACGCGTTAATGCTGAAAAATGTCGCCCCGGCAAAGCCGCCTGGCGCTGGCTTTTGCGCCGCCCACTGCAAATATTTACCGGCTTCCGGGTAGGCCTGTAAAAATGCCGCGAGACGTTGCGGATCGGGCTTACCGGTGGCCGGGTCGACGGCGGTGGCCTTCTTCATGGCAAGAAAGCCCTCCGGGTTTCGCGTGGCGAAGTAGGGCTCGTTGTTCATTGCCATGCGCCATTGCTGTTGATCGTCCGTTTTCAGTAGCAGCGCCATGCTCAGGGTTTTCGTTGAATTATCAGCCGCGTGTGGATTACCTGCGCCAATGGAGAATCGCCCTACAACGGGGGTTTTCGACTGTGAAAAGAGCCGTGCGGTGGAATAAGAAACGGCTGGAGCGGCTGGCTCGAACGTCCCGGTAAAACAGATCCCTTTGCCGTGTGCCCGGCGAAACCCGGCAGGAAAAGGCTTGTCTGGATCGGGGACTAATGACTGGCTGGTGGTTCGCGAACCCAGCCAGCCTGAGGTCCAGGCGAATGCCGCCGCCGTTGCCCCGACGATGACCGCGATGGACGCCAGCGCGCGCCAGGTATTTGGGGATCGGAAATCCAGTTTTGACATAGACCTTTTCCTGTTATTAAGTTTTATTCCACATCACGCTTACTTTATTTCAAATAATGCAGTTAATATCGTGAAAATACAGGGGCATTATTGATATGTGGACGTTGTCGCTATATTTTTGTATGTGCTGGGGAAGATTGTGTTTATTATAATTTAGTTGGTTGTGTTTCTTCTTTAACCGCATTTTTATTCTTCATGAATTATCATGATAATAATTATAATTGGTGCGCGAACGAAAGAAACAATATCACGAAAAGTTTATACTTCTGTGCAGTTAACGTGATAATAAAAAATGTCATTATCCGCGCCGGATGACGGGCATCACCGACCCGATTCAGGGTATAGTGAAAGCCAAAGTGGTCTCGGAATACATTGCCTACAGCGTGACGAGGGTAATGTGTTGAGCTATATATCTATGTTGGATAAATTCACTGAAAAATCAAAGTGATGAACGATAAAAAATGGATTAAAGCAGAAGACGTGGCGAAGCTTGCCGGCGTTTCCCGTTCAGCCGTCTCCCGCGCTTTCACGCCTGGGGCCTCGGTGTCGCCGAAAACCCGCGCCAAAGTGCAGGCCGCCGCGGAAGCTCTGGGCTACCAGGTCAATATCATCGCCCGTACGATGAACACCGGCAGCAGCAACTTTATCGGCATCATCACTTCGGGGTTCGATAACCCTTTTCGCAGTAAGCTGCTGGCGCCGCTCATCCATCAGCTGGCGCTGCATGGATTTATGCCATTGTTGATGAACGCCGATGATCCGCAGCAGTTAGCCCCTTCGCTAAAACATCTTCTCAGCTACCACGTCGCAGGCGTCATTATCACTTCCGGCGCGCCGCCGCTGGAGTTGGCTGAGGAGTATCTTGCGCGAAAAATTCCCGTTACGCTTATCAACCGTCACGCTGAGCTTCCCGGTTGCGATCGCGTCAGCAGCGATAACGCGCTCGGCGGGAAACTGGCCGCTGAGCTGTTGCACGCAGGCCAGTGCCGGGACGTCGGTTTTATTGGCGAAAATCGTGACAATTTCAGTACCCGTCAGCGCTACGAGGGGTTTATCCACCATGCCAGCGGGATAGCTGTTACGCCGCATTTCTGCGAAACGGGCGGTTATCAGTCCGGTTTTGCTGCCGCTCGCCGGCTCGCCGCGGAAAGGCCAGGATTGCAGGCGCTGTTTTGCGCCACCGATATGCTGGCGATTGGGGCGATGGATGGGCTACGAGCGGATAATCCAGCGGCCGTCCTGCCGGCGATTATTGGCTTCGACGATATTCCCCAGGCAGAATGGCAGCCTTATCAACTTACTACTATCCAGCAGGACACCACGCTGTTGGCTTATCACGCGATGGAGATGCTGGTCAGCCGGATCGCCAAATTCAATCAACCTTCACGTCATCGTGAAGTTGCCGTGAAATTAATAATTCGTAATAGCGCTAAATGAAAAATTCGTTTTATGATGAATCGATCACAGAATTATCGCTAAAATCCATCCACACTCACTGCGCTCTTCGGGGCTTTTTTAAATAAAATTGCACACGTGTGCAAAAGGAGTAAATGATGACATCACTGGATTCCTCTGCGCTACAGGCCCGCTATCGCCTGGCCTGCGAGCTGGCGAAAGCGGGTGCCGAGCTGGCTTTCGAATATTATCAGCAGCGCGAGGCGCTGGCGGTAGAGCATAAGGGCAATGACCTACAGGACGTGGTGAGCGTGGCCGATAAACGCGTAGAAGCCTTTGTTAAGCAGCGCATTACTGACGCGTTTGCGGAGGATGGTTTTCTCGGCGAAGAGAGCGGTACGCAGATGCCGGACGCCAGGGTGCTATGGGTGGTTGATCCCATTGATGGCACCAGCTGTTTTTTGAATGGGCTGCATACCTGGTGCTTGTCGCTGGCGATCGTCGTTGACGGCGAGCCGGTGGTTGGCGTCGTCTACGATCCCAATCATCGTGAACTGTTCCACGCGCTACGGGGCCATGGCGCCTGGCTTAATGAGACGCCAATCCGCCCACATCCCGCAGCAACGGTCAAAGAAGGGGTGATGGGCGTCGGAACGTCGCATCGGGTGACGCCGGCGCAGTTCCTGCCTTTTCTTGACGCGCTGCTCAGCGATGGCGGCATGTTCATCCGCAATGGCTCCGGCGCGTTGATGAGCGCATGGGCAGCCGCCGGGCGCCTGATTGGCTACTACGAACCGCACATGAACCCGTGGGATGCCTTACCCGGGCTGGTGTTGATGCGCGAAGCGGGGGGAGTCGCCAACGACTTTCTGGCGCAAGAGGGGATTCGCCATGGTAATCCCCTCCTGCTGGCCAGCCAAACGCTGTATCCCCAACTACAAAAGATGATCCTTCAACCATTACATTAACCCTTACAGGTTCGGGCTGTTTCTGATTATGTACCCTACACAGTAACGATAACGACCCTCACGGACGAAGCACATCAATCAGTCAAGCCTCCGACCGTCGGAGAAACTATTATGTCTGGAATTATTCATTTTTTCCGGGCGTCGCCGCCGCAAGCGGGCGCCGCGTTTGATGAAAAACGTTTTCGCCGGGTACGTTGGCAAACGTTTATTGCTATGACCCTGGCCTACGTGACGTTCTACGTCTGCCGCTTATCGTTCACCGTGGCGAAAAGCGCGCTGGTGGAATTAGGCATTACCCCAACGGAATTGGGGATGATTGGCTCGACGCTATTCTTTAGCTACGCCATCGGCAAACTGGTTAACGGTTTTATCGCCGATCATGCCAACGTGGTGCGCTACATGAGCCTTGGTCTATTGCTCAGCGCCGGGATGAACCTGCTGATGGGCATGACCACCAATGCCATGCTGCTGGCTATCTTTTGGGGGATCAACGGTTGGGCGCAGTCGATGGGCGTCGGTCCTTGTGCGGTTTCGCTGGCGCGCTGGTACGGCTTTAAAGAGCGGGGAACGTTTTACGCCATCTGGTCGACGGCGCATAACATCGGCGAGGCCATGACCTACATGGTGATCGCCGCGGTGATCGCGGGTTTTGGCTGGCAAATGGGTTACCTCTCCACGGCTGCGCTCGGCGCCGCTGGCGTGGTGCTGTTGCTGCTGTTTATGCGCGATTCGCCACAGAGCAGCGGCTTTCCCTCCATTAACGTGATTCGTGATGAACCGCAGGAAGAGACTGAAGCGCGGGGATCGGTGTTTAAAAACCAACTGCTGGCATTGCGTAACCCGGCGCTGTGGACGCTGGCGCTGGCATCGGCATTTATGTATATCGACCGTTATGCGGTGAACTCGTGGGGGATCTTCTTTCTGGAGCAGGATAAAGCCTATTCCACCCTTGAGGCTTCAGGCATCATCGGCGTTAACGCGATCGCTGGTATCGCCGGGACGATCATCGCCGGCATGCTCTCTGACCGCTTTTTCCCGCGCAATCGCAGCGTCATGGCCGGGTTTATCAGCCTGCTGAACACCGCGGGTTTCGCCTTAATGCTCTGGTCGCCGCATAATTACTACACCGACATCCTGGCGATGATCGTCTTCGGCGCGACCATCGGCGCGTTAACCTGTTTCCTCGGAGGGTTGATCGCCGTCGATATCTCTTCACGCAAAGCGGCGGGGGCAGCGCTGGGAACCATTGGTATTGCCAGCTATGCCGGGGCGGGGTTGGGCGAATTTCTGACCGGGATCATTATCGATAAAACCGCGATCCTCGAAAACGGGAAAACGCTTTATGATTTCAGCACGCTGGCGTTGTTCTGGATAGGCACCGGATTGGGTTCCGCGTTACTCTGTTTTACCACCGCCGCCATCGTCGCCCGACGCCATGCCGTCGAACGGCAGACTTCATTCTCCTCATAACTGATTAATCGATAAGGAAGATTTTATGATGCCTGCAAGACATCAGGGCCTTTTACGCCTGTTTATCGCCTGTGCGCTGCCGCTGCTGGCGATGCAATCCGCCGTCGCGGCGAACTGGCAACTGGAAAAAGTGGTGGAGTTAAGCCGCCACGGCATTCGTCCGCCAACGCCCGGCAATCGTGAAGCTATTGAAGCCGCGACCCAGCGTCCATGGACTGAATGGACCACCCACGATGGGGAGCTGACCGGACATGGCTATGCGGCGGTCGCCAATAAAGGGCGCGCGGAAGGGCAGCATTATCGCCAGCTTGGCCTGCTGCAGGGGCAGTGTCCCAGCGCGGAGGATATTTATGTTCGCGCCAGCCCGCTACAGCGTACCCGGGCAACCGCGCAGGCGCTGGTAGATGGGGCATTTCCCGGCTGCGGCGTGGCGATTCATTATGTCAGCGGCGATGCCGATCCGCTGTTCCAGACCGACAAGTTTAGCGCGACGCAAACCGATCCCGTCCGCCAGCTGGCGGAAGTGAAGGCGAAAGCCGGCGATCTGGCTAAGCGTCGGCAGGCGCTGGCGCCGACGATCCAGTTATTAAAAGCCGCGGTTTGCCAACAGGATAAACCGTGCCCCATTTTTGATAAGCCCTGGCAGGTGGAGCAAAACCAAAGCGGTAAAACTACCATTAGCGGGCTGAGCGTGATGGCCAATATGGTTGAAACGCTGCGTCTGGGCTGGAGTGAAAACCTGCCCCTAAGCCAGTTGGCGTGGGGGAAGATTACCCGCGCCAGCCAGATCACAGCTATTCTGCCGCTGTTAACGGAAAACTACGATCTCAGTAATGACGTGCTGTACACCGCGCAAAAGCGCGGCTCGGTGCTGCTCAACGCGATGCTGGACGGAGTGAAAGCGGACGCCACGCCGAACGTACGCTGGCTGCTGCTGGTGGCCCATGACACCAATATCGCGATGGTGCGCACGCTGATGAATTTTAGCTGGCAGCTGCCGGGCTACAGCCGGGGCAATATTCCGCCGGGCAGCAGTCTGGTGATAGAGCGCTGGCGCAACAGCAAAAGCGGCGAACGTTATCTGCGCGTCTATTTCCAGGCGCAAAGCCTGGACGACCTGCGACGCCTGCATATGCCGGAGCGTCAGCACCCGATGCTGCAACAGGAGTGGCGTCAGCCTGATTGCCAGCAGACCAGCGTGGGCACGTTATGCCCGTATCAGTCCGCGCTGGAGGCCTTAGGTAAACAGATCGATAAAAGCGCGGTACCGCCGGTGAATATGGTTCTTTAATCAGCGCAAACGCCATAATCCTTAGCGGAAATAGAAGGAATATGGCGTATTGCTTAAAAGCGTTAGTGATTCGAGTAATAATTCCAGAGATATTGGTTTAATGGACGCATGGCACTAATTTCCTGAGAGAAAAAATAAGCAAGCCTCCTCTGAGTTTTGTTACGTCTTTATGTAATATGCCTTGGTTTTTTGGAATTTTTAGGAAAACATTTAGGTGCGCTAAGATTGTTCACAACTCAGGAGTTGGTTACCATTTAACTTCTCAAGGTAGTGCTCTGTAATAGTATAGATATTTACTTTAAAGAGTAGGGGGTTTTTAATATTTCAATTAATAACATATTGAAGAGGTTGGTAATAGTCATATTTATTGGCGGGCTAAATTGGGTTGGTGTGATATTGGTTTTGTTGGATTTTATGCCACCATTTTCGTGGGAGTAAGTTAAAGCTAAAAAGGATTTATGCAATGGTTGAATATTATTTTGGCCATGATGGCCTCCACAATATCTCTCCTTTTGATAGACCAGCAACATGGGGAGGGCCAGGTCCGGTTGATTTTAATTTTCATGATCTAGCAAAACAATTGGACTGTTCGCGGAATTTCAATCGAGTTGGTATTATTTATTCTAATGGTGTGAGCCAATGGTTGGTAAGACCCTCCCGGCGGATTGCCAATTCGGCCCAAAGCATAGCAAGTCATGTTATTGTCACAAAGGTTTGTGATATCTCACAAGAAGGTTCCACAAAAGCTATTGTTAAGACACTTCAGGCACCATCACTGGCCACCGAAATTACATCAACGGCACTTTCATGCGGAGCGGCTGTAATCACATTAGCCCTTGCTCTTACTGGAACGGCGATACTTCCCATTACGGCTGGAGCATCGGTGCTGGTAGCCGGAGTTATTGCTGCCAGCGGCGTAGCTACCGTTGGGCAATGTTTTATCGGTGCGGGAAGATTATGGACAATAAGTAGAGGTAGGGAAGAGCGTTTAGCATGGCTTGATTCGCAGGATTGGTATCTTACTACGACTACTATCCTTGATATCATTTCTCTTGCAGGTGCCGGAGCTGGGTTAGCGAAATCTATCGAAGTGTGGAAAACGATGAAAAAAATATCTTCAGCAGAAGCTTTATCATGGCTCAGAGGCCTAAGTAGATTTGAGCGTAAGCGGCTTACTTATGAAATCATTCGTAATGAAAATCCGGGAATATCTAACTCTGGCATAAAAGCTGCTATAGAAATGGGGCGTTATCCTAAACGATTTCCATCTGAAGCATTACAACGAACTCTACAAAGGGAGTTGATGCAAGTGATTGTTAACTCATCAGCATTTGCAGGAAGCGGCATTTCCGGAACTGTTAGAAATCCACACAATCTAAAAAAAACAGGACAATATGTGATTGGGATAATACAATCCTTTTCATTAACATAAAAATTGGTTGGCATAATGATTGAGCATATCAAAAAAAGCCTTGTGTTAAATATTGATGTGGAAAAAAATCTTGCGTCAATGAGTCCCCGACAACTTGAGGTGGTTAAGCAGCGTTTGACCGAATATATAGGGGCGAGAGTTGGTGGACATACGTTCAGTATTCCAATGGTGGGCGGAATACTATTTGCTATTTTTTGCTTTGTTATGCCGCAAATTACCGTGTGGGAAATTATTTTCAGACTTAATGGATGGCCTGATTATGCTATACTGGCTGCGGCTTTTCCCTCGGGAGTTTTGTATAGCATATTGATTTGTATTCCGGGGTTTCTTACTGCACGAGGCCGGTTAATAGGTCTGAAATCTTTTTTATGTGTCATTGCTGGGACAGGAATCATTGCAATAGCATTTTTTTTATTCGCTGTTATTACTTTCATTATGGGGGGAGGTGATGATGCGGGCGATCTCATCGGTGCTATTTTAGCGGTGTTTTTTATTGCGATAGGCATCAAATGCCTCAATACGGTTATGTTCACTAAAACAATCGCATTTTACTTACTAAATCGGGTCTCCCGCCAGCAAATAAAATTGCAACACTCATCAGGTAAATATTTTGGGTGTCGATGATTGTTCATATCTACGCGTCAGTTACTATTTGAATACTCAATGCGTGACGATATCATAGTCTGGATATTGACTTTAAGAGCGCGCTGTCATTATGTTTAGCTGTTAGATTATTTATCCCGGACTAGCAACGATTTCTTGAACAGCACGGGGTTGGGGTTTGCCGATGGGGATGCCGACCCCTCTTTCTTGTGGGTTTTGCTGACGTTGATGGTGATTGTGACCGTGGCGTTGAACTATCTCATCCGTAAGATTATGCCAGGAAATAGGGTATGAAATATATGTGAAGTTATTAAACAACGGACCTTTGCTGGCCCGTTATTTCTCCACATCATTCCCTTTTCTTCAGCTATTCACCTTCATCGCCATAATAGAGTTTGCCGATCTTAATTAGCGGTCGGCCCTGGGATTTACGGTGCAGATTGCTATCGCGCAGCGAGTAGACGCAGCCGCAGTACTCCTGCTGGTAAAAGCGCTCGCGCTTGCTGATATCGATCATCCGCGAGGATCCGCCCTGTTTACGCCAGTTATAATCCCAGTAGACCATGCCTGGATAATGCCCGGCGGCGCGCTCGCCGCAGTCGTTGATTTGCTGCATGTTCTTCCAGCGTGAAATGCCCAGCGAACTGCTGATAACGCTAAAGCCGTGCTCGTAGGCATAAAGCGCCGTGCGTTCGAAGCGCATATCAAAGCACATCGTGCAGCGCACGCCGCGCTCGGGTTCCCATTCCATCCCCCTGGCCCGCGCGAACCAGTTATCGGTGTCATAATCGGCATCGATAAACGGCACACCGTGTTTGTGCGCAAAACGAATATTCTCTTCCTTGCGGATTTCATACTCTTTCTGCGGGTGAATGTTGGGGTTATAGAAGAAGATGGTGTAGTCGATACCGGAGGCCTGAATCGCCTCCATCACTTCCCCGGAGCAGGGGGCGCAGCAGGAGTGGAGCAGCAGTTTATCGGCTCCGTTGGGCAACGTCAGCTGTGGGCGCTGGAACTCGGACATCAAGTCATTCCTGAAGTAAATACATCCAGCGCCAACTGTAGCATGTTGAAGGGCTGCTATCCTTCCCCAGAAATGTCAGGCCGCGCAACCTCACGCGGCGCTGAATTCATCTCAAATTAACCTCTCACGCCGAGATAACCGTGGATCGCCATATAGATCCCCACCGCGCCGATTAGCACGCTGGAAAAGTAGGGGGCCCGTCGGGCGAGCGTGTTAAAACCACTCCAGCGTTTGGCCACCTGGCGAACGCTTACCGCCGCGCCAACGCCGACGGTGACCAGCGTCAGCGCCAGGCCGATGCTGAAAGAGAGGACCAGCGTCGCACCTAAGGTCAGGGCTTTGAGCTGGATGCAGATAAGCAGTACGGTGATCGCCGCCGGGCAGGGAATCAATCCGCCGGTCAGGCCGAACAGTAAGATCTGCCAGTTGGTGACCTCCCGGCCGTCAAAGCGACGTTGAATATCGTTCGCATGGGCCCGCTCGTGGGCGTCCTGATAGGCCTGACTTCCTTCCTCAAGGCCGTCCAGTTCATGATGATGATGTTCATGAAACGCCAGATCATAATCGTGGGTATGGCGCTGGTGGCCGAGCGTCAGGCGTACGTTAAAGTCATGCGGTTCCGGGATGGTCTGCGCGGATTCTAAATAATCGCCTTTATCAACAAAAGAGAACATCTGCGCGAAGCTGCTCCCGCTGCGCCGTGTCGCCAGTGAGACATCGCTAGCGGCCCATCGGTTGCCACTTAGCGTGCGTATGCGCCAGCGCGGCGGTTCTCCTTCTTCGAAGATGGAAAGGGCGATTTTACCGTGGCCGGTGTCGACGATTTGCGTTTCATCATCATGATGATGCGCATCCCGATCCTGCATGGCCTGCAGCCAGTTACGTTCACCGCGCCAGGTGCGCCAGAACATCCATATTGCGGTACCGAGAATGATGAACGCGGAAACCAGCTGCAGCCAGGGTTCAGCCGCTTCGGCGGTAAATTTCTGGCTAAAATACATGCCGCCAAAGGCGATCAGCCAGACGATGGCGGTATGCGAAAGGGTCGCGGCGAGGCCCAGCATCACCGCCTGACGTACCGTGCCTTTAATGGCGATGATGAACGCCGCCATCATGGTCTTTGAATGGCCCGGTTCCAGGCCATGTAGCGCGCCTAACAGAATGGCGCTGGGAATGAAAAACCAGGCATTGCCCTGCTGAAGTAAAGGTAAGAAATCGTTCATAAGAAGAGAGTTGGTTGTCGTTGGTGAACGGGATTCTACTCCCCCCCAGTATAAGATACTACCCCCCAGTAGATTACAAACCTATAATTGAGGCATTGAGTTCGCCAGTGAGGTTAACGTGTCGCATACGATTCGGGATAAAAAGAAGCTGCAGGCCAGAGCCAGCAAGATTGAGGGGCAGGTGAGCGCGCTGAAAAAGATGCTGGATGAGCCGCACGAATGCGCCGCCGTGCTGCAGCAAATTGCCGCTATTCGCGGAGCGGTAAACGGGCTAATGCGTGAAGTGATCAAGGGCCATCTGACGGAACATATCGTTCATGAAGGCGATGAAGTGAAACGTGAAGAGGATTTGGACGTGGTGCTGAAGGTGCTGGATTCCTATATCAAATAGCGGCCACGGATAGCGCCGGCGGCGACAGACGCGCCGCCGGCTTCAGCATTAGCTGTGTTTGTTTTTCATCTCAAAACGCGGTGATACCAGGCCGTACAGCGTCCAGCCCATAAAGGTCACAATCGCGCCGTAGAGCATCGCCTCTTCGCCGGAGGAGTACAGCGCATAGAAGCTGTATACCGCACCGATAAAGGCAATCACGTTGGTGGATCGCGCTTTGCCCGGTTCCACATTGGCCATTTTCTGGATAATCGCCAGCGCGGCCATCGACAGAATGTACGGGATGATGTTAGTCACCACCGCCAGGTTAACCAGCACGTTGAACTGATTACTCAACGACGGGCTAATGGTCATCAGCGACAAGCCGGTTTGCAGGATAACGATGGTCAGCATCCCTTGAATCGGCGCGCCGGAAGCCGAGACGCGGGAGAAGATTTTCGGGAAGTAACCTTCGTCAGACGATGATTTAAAGACCTGCGCGATGGTGAACTGCCAGCCAAGCAGCGAACCGCAGCAGGACATCACCATCAGCCCCATAATCACTTTACCTACGCCAGGCGTGAACATCTGGGCAAACGCCAGGCCAAACGGCGCCGTGGAGTTAGCCAGGTCCATGTTCGGCACGATCCCGGCGATGACGTTGGTCGAAACGATATAGATAACCGCCGCGCCGAGGGTACCGCCGAGTACGGCGATCGGCACGTTACGTTCCGGGTTTTCGACTACATCGGTGTTGGCGCAAGCGGATTCCAGACCGAGGAAGGCCCACAGCGTCATGGCGATTGACGAACCAACGGCGCCGAAGAACGGCACGTGGTGCGGGTTCCAGGACTCGACGTACATCGTCGGGCTAAACCAGAACCAGCCGATGACGCACAGGCCGACGACCGGAATGATCACCCCCCATACGGTGATGCTACTGATCTGGCCGGTAATGCGCGCGCCGCCGAAGTTGGCTACGGTACAGATCCACAGTACCCCGATAGTCGCCAGGCCAATCTGTACCGGCGACAGGGTGGCGCCGAACAGCTCGGTGCCGTAACCCACCGCGGAGATAGCGATAGCGACGTTGGCGATCAGCAGCGAGACGCCGTAGGTATAGTTGGCCATAAAGTTGCCAGACTTGCCGAACGCGTACTCGGCGTAACCGCCCATCCCGCCCGATTTACGGCTGAACATCCCGCATTTGGCGAAGGCCCACGCCAGAGCCATCGATCCTACCGCCGTCACCAGCCAGGAGATAATGGAGATAGTCCCCACCTCCGCCAGCTTGGTGGGCAGCATGATGATGCCGGAGCCCATCATGTTGACCATGGTTAAGATGGTGAGCTGTACCACTCCCATCTTGTTACTGGATTTGCTCATACAGTTTCCCCTTTCAACAGCGCGCTTTGTTTCTCGCTTTCCGCGATGACATAGCACCAGACCTGTTTACGGCCATCGTGCTCCTGGATATAAACCCCCTGCAGTTCCGGCGCGAAGCCCGGCAGCAGGTTGATCCCTTCTTCCAGTGCGGTGAAGTACTGCAGCACTGCGCCGCCCCAGACTTCGCCCGGGACTACGCACAGCACTCCCGGCGGGTAAGGCAGGGCGCCTTCAGCGGCCACGCGGCCTTCGGCTTGCGGCAACGGCACCAAATCGACCTGGCCGCGCAGATAGGCGTAGTTAGCCTCTTGCGGGTTCATCACCACCCGTGGGAAGTGATCTTTACGGAACATCTCTTTTTGCAGCTGTTTGACGTTGTGACGGGCGTACAGGTCATGCATTTCCTGACACAGCTGGCGCAGGGTATAACCGGCATAACGTTCTTTGTGCTGGCTGTAGATAGACGGCAGAACTTCCTGCAGCGGCGCATCGGCGTCGAGCAGTTTATCGAAGCGCGCCAGCAGGGCGACCAGCTGCTGCAGTTTGGCCATATCTTCCGCTGGGGTCAGCAGGAACAGAATGGAGTTAAGGTCGCATTTTTCCGGTACCACGCCGTTTTCACGCAGGAAGTTGGCGAGAATGGTGGCCGGTACGCCGAAGGAGTCATATTCGCCGCTGGCGGTATTGATACCCGGCGTAGTCAGCAGGAGTTTGCATGGATCGACAAAGTACTGATGCTCGGCATAACCGTCAAAGGCGTGCCAGCGTTCGCCTGGGCCAAACTCGAAGAAGCGCAGGTCAACGGCGATTTGCGCGGTTTCATATGACTGCCATGGTTTACCATCGACCATTTTTGGCACAAACGGACGGATGTGCTTACAGCTTTCAAGGATCAGCTTACGCGCCTTGATGCCGTTCATGACGCAGTCCATCCACATGTTGCGGCCGCTTTCGCCTTCATGCATTTTGGCGTTGATATCCAGCGCGGCAAACAGCGGATAGAACGGGCTGGTGGAGGCATGCATCATAAAGGCGTTATTCAGACGCTTATGCGGAACGTAACGCTGCTGGCCTTTGATATGGCTGTCTTTTTTGTGGATTTGCGAGGTTTGGGAGAAACCTGCCTGCTGTTTGTGCACCGACTGGGTTACCAGAATGCCCGGATCGTTTTCGTTCAGCTCCAGCAACAGCGGCGAACAATCAGCCATCATCGGAATGAACTGTTCATAGCCGACCCACGCGGAGTCAAACAGGATGTAATCGCACAGATGACCAATTTTATCGACCACCTGACGAGCGTTATAAATGGTGCCGTCGTAGGTACCTAACTGGATCACCGCCAGGCGGAACGGGCGGGCATCCTGTTTCCGATTCGGCGCCACTTCACCGACCAGCTCGCGCAGGTAGCGCTCCTCGAAGCAGTGGGCGTCGATACCGCCGATAAAACCGTACGGGTTACGCGCGGTTTCCAGATAGACCGGTGTCGCCCCGGCTTGCAGCAGCGCGCCATGGTGATTGGATTTATGGTTGTTGCGATCGAACAGTACCAGGTCGCCCGGGGTCAGCAGCGCGTTGAGCACCACTTTGTTAGAAGAGGAGGTGCCGTTGAGCACGAAGTAGGTTTTATCGGCGTTAAAGACCTTTGCCGCATGCTGTTGGGCAATGCATGGCGCCCCTTCGTGGATCAGCAGGTCACCCATGGCGACGTCGGCGTTGCACAGGTCGGAGCGGAACAGCGTCTCGCCGAAATACTCGACGAACTGATTACCGGCCGGATGACGGCGGAAGAATTCCCCCCCCTGATGCCCCGGGCAGTCAAAGGCGCTGTTGCCCTGTTTAACGTAATCGACCAGCGCGCTAAAGAACGGCGGACGCAGTTCGGTTTCATATTTATGCGCAGCGGCTTCTAACTGGCGGCCGTAGAAGTCGTTACGGGTTTCGTCGTGTTCAAATACCCCCTGCACCGAAGCCATATATTCGGCTGGGACAACTTCTTCTTTATTAATAGCGATAAATACCGGGATGTTATAGCCGGTAGCCTTTAACTCATCGAGTTTACCGCATTCGATATCTTCCAGGGTTAATACTACCGCGGCCACATCAATAAAGTTGGTTTCGGTAGTATTGACAATATTACGCTGGGTAGAAAAACAGTTTGGACATGTACGGCTAACGGCAATTTTTAAATCAGTCATTGTTATCTCTTTATTTTCAGATAATAGCAGGCCCTCAATTTCTCGAATGAGAAATTGATTACGCCGGACAAAAGGTAATAGTCTGCCGCTGATATAATAAATATCAGTAGAGTACCTTTTGAGATGCAATAAACCCTACCAGTCCGGTGGCTGGTAAATAGCAGGATTTATTAGGGCGAGCGCGGTTAGCTACAGGCGAATGCCTGTATTAACAACAAAAGATGCAGGAAGACCTGTATGCTGAAGCGCCCGTAGTCGGAAGACTACCGGGCATTAAAGAAATGAAAATCGAAGCTGTTACGGTGAGCAAACATCATAATATGCGTTGTCCGCCTTATGTGTGGCATCATCCTGTTATTGTTTTCCATGATATACACCTTTCAAATGATTGACTGAAGGTATGGCATATTCTATATCCGGCTTAGACTTAATCTGTGACGCCGATCACTAATAGCCTCTCATTATGATATCAATAGCTGGTATTTTGATCTTATCCAACATTATTCACTGGTTTGTTGTTTATATGTAAATATATTGTGTTGCAATGTGGTTAAAATGAATAATGGCCGGTTAATCATTGCGTTATTTCAGCCATATGACGGAAATATGTCGTATACTCGGGACTTTCTGACTTCTACCCTCTTAACATTATGTTTATTAAGGATTAAGAGGTTCCTGTAGTACGAAAGAACGCTGTCAATCATTATCCCTTTATTGCCAACATAAAATCTGGGAAAAGAGAGCCTGGTCGAGTTTTCATCTAAAAGATATCGCCCAGGGGCTAGACAAAACCACCGTCTGGTTATCAAATGGTTAAATAAAATTAACGCCTGTGTGAATGATAGGCAGGTAGAAAAAATGGTCAATACGCTTTTCGGCATGACAAAGCGCTAAGATCGCCTTATTGGGAGAAGTTATGCATTCCTCTGTTAACAAAAATGAAAGCCGGACCTTCTTTGGTCACCCTTACCCTCTGGGATCGCTGTTCTTCACCGAAATGTGGGAGCGATTCTCGTTTTATGGCATTCGTCCGTTACTGATCCTGTTCATGGCGGCCACCGTCTATGACGGCGGTATGGGCTTAGCTCGTGAGAACGCGTCGGCCATCGTCGGCATCTTCGCGGGCGCCATGTATCTGGCGGCGCTGCCGGGCGGCTGGTTGGCGGACAACTGGCTCGGCCAGCAGAAAGCGGTGTGGTACGGCTCGATTCTGATCGCGCTGGGCCATCTGTCGATTGCGCTGTCAGCGTTTATGGGCAACAACCTGTTCTTTATCGGGCTGATGTTTATCGTGCTCGGTTCCGGCCTGTTTAAAACCTGCATCTCGGTGATGGTCGGTACGCTGTATAAGAAAGGCGATAGCCGTCGCGATGGCGGTTTCTCGCTGTTCTATATGGGTATCAATATGGGGTCGTTTATCGCGCCGCTGATTTCCGGCTGGCTGATTAAATCCCACGGCTGGCACTGGGGCTTCGGCATCGGTGGTATCGGTATGCTGGTGGCGCTGGTGATTTTCCGCCTTTTCGCGGTCCCGGCAATGAAACGCTACGACAGCGAAGTGGGTCTCGACTCTACCTGGAATAGTCCCGTCGCGAAGAAAAACGGCGTTGGCGCCTGGCTGCTGGCGCTGGCGGTCGGCGTGGCGGTGGTGATTACGCTGATTGCTCAGGGGGTGATAGTCATTAACCCGGTGGCGGTCGCCAGCATGCTGGTGTACGTGATTGCCGCGTCGGTGGTGCTCTATTTCATCTACCTGTTTGTTTTTGCGGGGCTTAACCGTAAAGAGCGCGCGCGTCTGCTGGTCTGCTTTATTCTGCTGGTTTCCGCCGCCTTCTTCTGGTCAGCCTTCGAGCAGAAACCGACTTCGTTTAACCTGTTTGCTAACGACTACACCAACCGCATGATCGGCGATTTCGAAATCCCGGCGGTGTGGTTCCAGTCGATTAACGCCCTGTTTATCATCCTGCTGGCGCCGGTATTTAGCTGGGCATGGCCGGCAATGGCTCGCAAAAACGTGCGCCCGAGCAGCATCACCAAGTTTGTTATCGGGATTCTGTGCGCGGCGGCGGGCTTCGGCCTGATGATGCTGGCGGCGCAGAACGTGCTGAGCAACGGCGGCGCCGGCGTATCGCCGCTGTGGCTGGTGGGCAGCATTCTGATGCTGACGCTGGGCGAACTGTGTCTGAGCCCGATAGGCCTGGCAACTATGACCCTACTGGCGCCGGAAAGAATGCGCGGCCAGATGATGGGGCTGTGGTTCTGCGCCAGCGCGCTGGGTAACCTGGCGGCGGGGCTGATTGGCGGCCACGTGAAGGCCGACCAGCTGGATATGCTGCCGGATCTGTTCGCCCGCTGCTCGACGGCGCTGCTGATCTGCGCCGCGGTGTTGTGCGTGCTAATTGTGCCGGTGCGCCGTATGCTGGAGAACAGCAAATCCGTCGAGCAAAAACCGGCGACCAATGCCTGATTGCGCAAGCGGTCAATGAAAAGCCGGCGCTGAGCGCCGGCTTTTTTATAGTAAGCAGAGTATGGAAACGGTAGCCCGGATAAGGCATAAGCCGCCATCCGGGGATTTCCCTGCTCGCGCTGCGCTTAGCAGGGTTACGGTTTTGCAGAACCCACCGCCGGACCGCGATAATCGCCGCCGAGGGCCTTAATCAGCGTGATATCGGTGCTAAGGCGCTGGGCCTGGATATCCAGCAATAACATCTGCTGGGCGATGGCCGGTCGCCGCGCTTCTTGTGCGGCATAGCGGCTTAACAGGCCGCGCTGGTGATGGGCGTTGGCGCTGCGGGTGGTGGCCATCGCCGCCGTCACCTTCAGCTCCTGCAGCGCCACCTGCTGGTTGAGATCGTTAAGCTGACTGGAGCTTATCGCCACGTCCCGTACCGCATCCAGCACTGCCTGGTTGTACTGCTTAATCAGGATATTGCTCGCCGTACGTACCGACTTCAGATTGGCGTTCAGGCGGCCGCCATCGAATATCGGCAAATACAGCCCCGGCAGCAGGTTAATCTGCTGGAAGGACGACTTAAACAGATCGCCGACGCTCAGCGCGTTATATCCCCAGAAGGCTTTAATATCAAAATGCGGATAAAAGGCCGCTTTCGCCGCATCGACCTGGCTCATAGAAGCGGTCACATAACCGCGCAGGGCCTGCAGATCCGGGCGACGCGCCAGCAATTCGAAGGAGAGTGAATCCGGCAGCGTTTCCTGCAACGCCGGCAGGGCGACCGGGTGGATCTCCGGCATACTCTGCGCGTCGGCGCCAATCAGCGCCCGCAACGTTTCACGGTACTGGGTTAGCGTGCCGCGGGCGGTAATCACCTGCTGCTGCGCGCCCAGCAGTTCCGCCTGCGCATTGGCGATATCGACGCTATCCTCCACGCCGCGTTGGGTGCGGTGTTCATGCGCCTGTACCGACAGCCGCGCTATTTCTTCTAGCTGCTGCAGCAGAACGATCTTCTGGAAGGTGGCCTGCATGGCGAAGTACAGCTGCGCCACGCTGCTGGCAAGGTCCAGTTCGATACCGGCGGTTTCCGCCTGGCGAGCGTTCTTTTCGCCAATAGCCGCCGCGACGCGGGCCCGGTCGGCACCCCACAAATCGATATTCAGCGTCGCGCCGACGCCCACGGTATTGAGCGTGTACCACGGGCCGTTTTTATCAACCGGCAGAGAATAGGAGTAGGGCCAGCTAAAGGATTTATCGGTTATACGCATCCGATTCTGCGCCGCCACGGCGGTCGCCTGCACGCCCATTGCCGACTGCGCCAGCTCGACGGTGGATTGCGACTGTGAAATGCGTAGCCGCGCCGCCTGCATGGTCGGCGAGTTTTGCAGCGCGCGGTTTACCAGCATGTTGAGCTGGGGATCGTGATACCCCTCCCACCAGCGGGCCGCCGGCCAGCCGCTATTCGCCAGGTGGATCACCTGCGCCAGCTGCGCCTGTTGCGGATTAACGATCGGTACTTCGCCAGGATCGTCCTGAATCAGCGCGCATCCTGTCAACAGGCTGATGACGAAGGCCAGCGGTGAGTAGCGCAGAAAACGTGCTGCGGCATTCATTTTTATCATGACGGTTCTGCCTGTCGCGTAAATTCAGAAGGTTTGTCTGACCAGTCCGGCAGGGTGGTCAGTAAAGCCGCCAGCGGTGCGCCGAACGGATTAGCCGGATCGACAACCAGCGGCGCGACGGGCGCCGTCGGCTGCTGACGTTCAATATCATCGGCATACGCCTGTAACTGTTCGGCGCAGCGGCTTAAGAAGGGATCTCCCGGCGCGGCGTACAGCCGGTAACCCTCGCTCAGGCGGACTATCTCCTGCGCCTGCTGCCAGGTGGCTTTGCTCGGCCAGGATTTCGCCTGCGGCCACGGATGCGCAAAAGTGCCCAGCGGCTCGGCGGCGACCCGATGCAGCAGCGTTTCGCTGGTAGTCAGCGCCTGGAACAGCGGCACCATCTGCGGCTTATCATCTTTTGTGCGCAGGAAGTCGGCTATCTGGCGATAGAGTTGCGCCAGCCGCGATTTGAGCTGCGGCGCTTCGCTATCCGGCCACAGATAAAGATGGACGATCGACGAGACCAGTACGCCGAGCAAAATACCGATGACGCGGTCGCGCAGTTCCGTCAGGTTGGTCAGTGGACCAAACCAGCTGAGGAATGCCAGCGAGAAGGTAAAGCCGATTTGGATCCCGGCGTAGGCAATACGCTCTGAGCCGGCGGCAATCCACGCCGAGAGCGCCATTACCGGCAGAACCATCGCCAGCAGGCCGACGATGGACTCGGTCCACGGTTGTACGAAGACGATCAACAATAGCGCCAGCAGCGTAGCGAGCAGCGCGCCGCCGATACGCAGCCAGGTTTTTTGCATCGTCGCTCCCAGCCCCGGCTGGGCGACAATCACGCAGCTCAGCATAATGGTGTGGATGCCCTGCCAGTCGGCGGCGGTATAGAAGACGTAGCACAGCAGCGTGGCCAGCAGGGTTTTCAGGGCGAAATGCAGATAAGCGGGATTGCGCCAGGCATCCGGTAGCAGCAGCGGCGACTTCTCGGCTTCGCCCTGCGGCAGGTCGATGCTTTCACCGCGCGCCAGCTTCGCCAGCACATCCGCCATCTCTTGTAAAATCAGCGTATTGGCGCCGCGATCATCAATGACCGGCGCGGAGAATGAAAACGGCGTACCCTCGTTCATCGACGGTGTCAGCGCCTGTAGCGCGGCGGCGATCTGCTGGCGCGCCGCGGCGTGGTCATCGCCCGGTTGCAGCAGCGCCGCGAGGTGATAGCAGCGCAGGGTGGCCGCCATCAGCGCCTGCCAGTGCGGCGGATCGGCGGCAATTTCCGGCGCCGCAAAGCGCGCCTGCTTAAACAATCCTTGCAACTGATTAAAACGCCCGGCGATCTCTTTGAAGGTCGGCGGCGCGGCGTTCTGCGTCAGTACGTCGGCGACCAGCCGTTGCATCACCACCAGCTGAGCGCGGAATTGATAGCCGGGAAAGGCCTGGCGAAAGCAGGCGTTGACCAGGAGCGTGACCAGCGTTGCGGTATTGATCGCCACCCAAAGCCACAGCAGCAGGCGCACCAGAACTTCACTTTGGCTGGTCATTGACGGGAAGGTCTGGGCATAAATCACCGCCAGCGCCACCACGAAAAACGCCAGCCCGAGTTTGCCCAGCACGCGCATCAGATACATCGCGCCAAAGAACAGGCATACCGAAGCGACCAGGCGAATCAGCGGGAAATCATAGGTCCACTTGATGATCAGCAGCACCAGCCCCAGCGCCACGCTGATGGTGACAAAAAACAGGACGCTGCCCAGCTTAATCATCAGGATGTTCGGCTGACTGACGTAAAACACCACGATCAGCGCTACGGCGAGAAACGGGATCTGCAGGGTCATAAACAGGGTGATCAGCACCGCGCAGCTCAGCGTCAGGCGCAGAGTATAGTTGGCCCGCCCCGGCGCGTCGGCGAGTTCCCGTTGCAGAAACAACCAGAAATTATGCATGCCGGACCCTTATTTCGCCTGCAGCACGGCGCTGGCGGAAGCGCCCATGCGGAACAGTTCCGGGTCGGGATCTTTCACCGCAATTTTGACCGGGAAGCGCTGCGACACATGTACCCAGTTGATGCTCTTCTGAATCACCGGCAGCCCGCCAATGACGCTACCGCCTTCCGGCAGTACGCCTGAGCCAACGGAATCGACGACGCCGTCAAAGGCGCGACTGTGGTTGGTCATCACCGTCACGGTTGCCGGCACGCCAGGCCGAACGTTTTGCAGGTCGGTTTCGCGGAAGTTCGCAATCACGTACCAGTGGTCGTTATCCAGCAGCGTGAAGACCGGTTTCAGGGCGGAAGCATATTGTCCGACGGTGGTTTTCAGGGCGATGACTACGCCGTTAAACGGCGCGCGAACTTCGGTGAACTCCAGGTGCAGTTCCGCAAGGGCGATTTGCGCGACGATCCCGGCGCGCTGCGCGACCATCGCATCGACGCCGGTGACCGCGGCATCAGCCTGTTTGGCCTGCAGCAGCGTGGCTTCCAGTTCGGCGCGGGCGGCTTTTTCCGCGGTGCGCGCCTGATCGAGATCTTCCTGCGCGGCGAATCCCTGCGGCACCAGCGGTTCCAGGCGGATACGGGTCGAGGTGGTCTGTTTCACCAGCGCCTTCGCACGCTCTACCGCGGCGCTCACTGATTGGGCGTTATACTGCTGGGCTTTAATGGTGCGCTGGGTCAGCATAATCTGCGCATCAAGCGCCGCCAGCCGTGATTTGGCATCGTCCAGCATCGCCTGGTAGGGGCGCGGATCGATGCGGAACAGCAGATCGCCTTTCTGCACCCGCTGATTATCACGGATCGGCATTTCAACGATCCGCCCGCTGACTTCCGGCACCACATCGATGGTGTCGGCGTAGACGTAGGCGTCGTTGGTTTCCGGCGAAGTCTGCAACTGCCAGATAACCACGATCAGCGCCACAATGGCGGCGAGGACGAGAGCCAACAAGGGCCATTTTTTCCGTAAAACGCTTGGGCTGGATTCAGTCATAGGTATTTAATGTGCGAAAAGAAGAAACCACAGAATAGTGGCAAATAGAAACATTAACGCCAGGTAACTTAATACCAGCGGGGAAAAGCGCGCCTGCCAGCCTTTACGGGCAATCAAGATATGGCAAGGGATCAGCAGTAATGCGCCGCCTAAAAAGCAGAAGAACCAGCCGGGGAATGCTGCGCCTAATACCGGTATGGCGGGGGATAAAGAGCAACCGGAGACCGCCAAAAGAAGTAATAACAATGCCGGGCGCGCCCGTTTTACAATTTGCTTCAAAGGAAGATACCTGAATGTTCATGCCATTGAACAATTGAGTTTATTCGTTTTTGATCAAATAAACCCTCATACACCGCCTAAATTATAGCGCTGATGGTTTGCTTAGCCGAGTTATGGTTATCCTCTGATAATAGTTTAATTTCGCGTAGGTATTAAAAAGTCGCTTTATCATTAGCGAAATAATTGAAATAGGGCGTTTCTCATTTCTCCATAGTCAGCGGCTATGCCGCGAGCTATTCTTAGAGCCTATCCCAGTAGGCGTAATTGGCGCAGCCAGTTTGAACACGGACAGCGCGCAGAAACCGGAGCGTACACGTAGTACGTGAGGATTTTGAGCACTGCCCAGGTTCAAAATGGCAAGCAAAATAGCCCTAATGAGATAGGCTCTTAGGTAAGTACAATAAAAATACCGAGGCAATGTCATGGATAAAGAACTACTGGAAGCGGGCTACCGGGCCTATACCGGCGAGAAGATAGATGTCTATTTCAATACCGATATCTGTCAGCACTCGGGTAACTGCGTGCGCGGCAGCGCGAAGCTGTTCAATCTGAAACGTAAACCGTGGATCATCCCCGATCAGGTGGATGTGGCGACGGTGGTCAAAGTGATCGATACCTGTCCCAGCGGCGCATTGAAGTATCGCCACAAATAAGCGAGGAAATGATGGAAATTCTGGAAGGCCATAACAAGTTCTACGTTAATGACGCCGAGGGAAACCAGGTGGCGGAAATTGTCTTTGTTCCAACCGGTGAACATCTGAGCATTATTGAGCATACCGATGTCGATCCCAGCCTGAAAGGCCAGGGCGTGGGTAAACAGCTGGTAGCGAAAGTGGTCGAGAAAATGCGCCAGGAACAACGCAAAATCATTCCGCTGTGCCCGTTTGCCAAACACGAATTCGATAACACCCGCGAGTACGACGACATTCGCGCCTGAAATACGGCGCCAGCTGTGGCTGGCGCCGTGCTGCGATCACCCGGCCAACCGGCAGGTGGCATGATCCGGTAAAAAGCGCTGAATGATCTCTCCCAGATGCTCGCGAGTGACCGGTGGTGAGAACAGATACCCCTGGAAACGATCGACCCCCAGCGCTTTTAGCTGATTAAATTTCTCCAGACTATCCACTCCCTCGGCAATACAGCGGCTCTGCGTCAGCTGGCAGTAGTAGACCAGGCTTTTAATCAGCACCAGTGCGTGCGGGTCGCGCTGAAAATCATTGACGATACTCATATCCAGCTTGTAGCCACTAAAACGCGCCGTGCGCACAGGGAACATGACGCTGCTGTGCGAGAAGCAGTCGTCGAGAAAGATGCGAAAGCCTTGCTGCTGAATATTGCTCATATTCGCCACCGCTTTTCCTTGCTGCTGTAAATCGACGGTTTCAGCAAATTCCAGCACCAGCCGGTCGGCCCACTGCGGGTTCTGTAGCTGTTGCCAGGCGGTTTCCATCATACGGGCAAGATTATCGTGATAGGCGATACAGGGAGGGATATTGACCGAAAAATAGAACTCGCCCTGATAGCGATTGATATTCTGCACCGCTTCCTGCAGGACAAAGGCGGTCAGTAATAGCCAGGCGTATTCGGAGTGGATATGCGGGAGAAACTCGCCCGGCGGCAGTACCACGCCATCTTTGCGCCAGCGCGATAATATCTCGATGCCCTGCAGGCGTATGCGGTCGTCGACAATCGGCTGAAAGACCGGAAAGATCTGCCGTCCATGAATGGCATGAATAAACTCACGTTCGAAGGGAGTCAGCGCAGTGATGCCCTGACCAGCTACGCGTTTGCTTCGGCTGCCCGGAAACCGGCTCGCCAGATGCGGATGATACTCCACCATCTTGTTTAATCCTGAGGTTCTTTGGTTGTAGAGCGTTTTCTGACTGACGCCGCGGATCTGCGCCTGACTGGTGATGCTGTGGCCATACAGCAGGGCGAGGGTGGCGTTAAGTTCGATTTTGCTTAAGCCCGACGGCGGTTTGCCGCGCGCCAACGCCTCGATGGCCGAAAGCTGTTGCAGGGCGGGGTAGCCGACCAGGCCGCCTTTCAACAATGCCGCCAGACGGCGGCAGGGTAGATCGGAGGAGATTGCCTGCACGGCGGCCAGCAGGCGGCGGTCGCCAACCTGGTGCAGTAAGGTTTGCCACAGCCACGGCGCCGGGCTGCGGCTTAAGATCACCATGGGCAAAGGCCGTTTGGCCTGGGTGAGTAACCAGGCGGCTTCACGCAGGACGAACAGTAGCCACCAGGGATCGTCGGGCAGAAAAACCACAATTTTCCGGACGTCGGCGGGCGCAGATATCGACAGCATGGTCTGCATCCGCGGCTGTAGCCATACCAACTGGCGGCAACCGTCGTCGACCATATCAGCTAATCCCGCCGCCGCCATGGCGCAGGGCGACAGGATGTAGTCTGTCGTCGCCTGCGGGATATCGGCTTTACTGGTAGACAAACGTCACCCCAATAATCGACTGGACGTTACCCGCCGTTACCTGGCCGCTGGTGCGCGCGTAGGTGGCGGTCAGCCCGAGATTCACCGGCGAAGTGCCAACTGTACCCAGTGAGACATTGCTGTTGGCCGGAACGACGGTACCGTTGCGCGTCATCTGGACGCCAATACCCTGCGCCGGCGAAGCGGAAGCGGTATTGGTGAAAATGGAGTTGGCGCTATCGGCGGTGGTGCCGGAAAGGTAATAGCCAAGATTCTGGTTTTGCGCGCAGTGGACGGTGACCGGCACCGCCATCGAACCCGGATAGTCGGGTAGGGTCACGGTCACATCGCGTGCGGAGACATCGCAACCGCCGGTCGGCACGACAACGTCGTTATTGGCGTATATATTCCACACGAACTGGAAGGAGTCGCTGTTGTAGTTGTTGGTTTGATGCAGAATCAGCACGGCAATCAGCGATCCGGCGGTAATCGCCACCCCGCCCGCGGTACTGACCGGAGTCAGATAGAGTACGGTCGGCCAGGGTTTATCGGTGGTCGAATCGTAGATCACCCGCGAGGTTTCCGTGGTGGTCGGAAACGGATAAGAGGTGCCGTTATATTTTACGGTACCGGAAAAGCTCGATAGTACGCCGCCGTAGGCGGATCCGCGCTGTAGCGTCACATAGTCGGTAATGGTTTGCGGGTAGTCGTTATGGCAGAAAATTTGCGTCGACAGGTCGACCACCAGGTTTTGCCCTACGTTGACGGCCGGGGTCAGGTTGACGTACACGTTGGCCGAGCCGCCGCCGATGGGGATAGTTGCGCCGGTGGCGGTCTTACAGGCGAAGGACCAGGCGTTAATCGACCAGCCCATCAGCAGCAGGGTGGTTAACAGAGCGATGACTTTTTTCATAAACAAACTCTCCTGACTCAGGCGTAGGTATAGGTGACGCTAATCACCGCCTGAATGGTTCCCTGGGTGGCGCCGCCGTTAACCGACAGGGCCCGGACCTGCAGCGGAAAACGCGCCGACTGCGAGCTATCGTCGACCTGAACCGACTTTTGCGCCCCGTTATTGAGCGTGGTGCCGCTGTCGTCCTGTAGTTCGAGCTGGATGTTGCCCGCGGTACCCTGATTCTTGTAATAACCGGTGCTGTCCGCGGTGCCGCTAAAGGTGGCGACGACGCGCGATGTACCGACCGGACAATTGCTTAAATCAAGCGCGGTGCTGTGCCAGGCCGAAGCGGAACCCGCCGACACCAGGCTGAAGGTATAAAGATCGCCGAGGTCAACGTTGGCATTGGTCGTGGAGACCGTACACGGCTTGGCCACCACTTTGCCGTTCACCGTGATGGTGATGTCGGCGGCCTGCAGCGGGATAATGTTTAACGCCAGCGCGCCTGCCAGAAGCCATCCTGCGTAGTGTGCTTTCATCTCAGCCTCCGGTTACTGGAATTCAAGGGTAAAGGTGGCGGTGGCATAGACGTGACCGGCGGTCACCGGTACGCGGGTTGCCATCAGCCGGGCGTAAAAACCGAGGGTGTTGGTCTGCCCCGGCGTTAAGGTGGTCCAGGCGATCGACGAAGAGGGCGCGTTGACCGGCAGCATCGTCAGCTGGCCGTTGAGGATCTGCACCGCCATCCCCGCCGCCGCGGAGGCGCCGCCGTCGATTTTTAACAGGTCGTTATTGTCGCTATCCGGAGTGCCGTTAAAGCCGACTTTGACCGCCGTCACCGAACTGCCGCAGGGCGACAGCACGATACGAAACGGCACCAGCGGCGTGGTTGCGCCGACGGCGTTAAACTGCTTCGCGGCGTTATCCATCAGATCGACGGTAAACTCTTTCGATTCGGTGGCCACCGCGCAGGCGTTGTCGCGCACGTAGCCGCTGATGGTGATGGTGCTGTCCGCCGCAAAGGCGTTAGCGCAGACCAGCGTCAGGACGGCGCCGAACAGGTTAAGTGGTTTTTTCATCATCATGCGTTCCTTAACGGCACTCTGCCGATAGCTGGCTCAGCGCCTGCCGCTGACTCTCTTCCGGCAGGCGGTAGCTGGCCACGCAGCTGGCGTCCGCGCCTTCGCCCCATTTCACCTGCACGCTGCCGGCGAGCGGCATCCCGCTCAGGTAGACCTGGCCATTATCGGCCACGATACTGCCGCTCTGGTTGCTGCCTGAGGTGACCATCGCGCCAAACGGCACCGGTTTGCCGTTATGGGTCAACGTCATCAGTAACTTGACCCCGACGTGGGCTTTGAAGTCCGCCCGCACGATAGCGCCGTGGGTAGGGACGACGCTCACCACCGCGTCATCGAGATCGACGTTATCGGCAAGGGTATTGGTATCCAGCGCCACCCGGTTTTCGCGATATTCGGTGGCGTAAGGCAGTACCGCATAGCCGCGCCAGTCGGTACGTACCCCGGTCTGGTTTTCCACTTTTACATCACCGGCGCCCGGCGCTTTCACCAGCACCACGGTGTCATTCAGCGGCTGGCTCAGGGTCACGCCGTTAGCGTGGGCCAACACCCCGCCGCTGACGCCGTAGTACAGCTGTTTGAAACCGTCGCTGCGGCTGTAACCGACGTTGGCGTTGCCGTAGCCGCCGCGATAGTTCAGCGCCGCGTAGCCGGTGCCGCTGCTATCGCCTTCGCCGCCGCTGGCATAGCCGGTCTGCACGCTATAGCTCAGGTTATTGTCTTCCAGCAGGGTGCCGTAAAGTCCCGCCAGATTGGTCATCCGGCCATTAAGATCGTGCGACATGCTGTAGCTGGCGCTGGCGTGCCGCCATACCGATTTGCTGTCGGAGCGCAGCCAGTGGCTGAACGGAATATTGACGTTGACCGCCAGCATCTGGTCGCGGCCCTGCTGCCAGGCGTTTTTAGTCAGGCTGTAGCTCAGCGTCCAGTTGATGTCGTCCACCGCCGCGTTGAGTCCGGCCTGCAGCTGCTGGTCCGCCTTGCCGGTCGACCAGTAGGTCTGATGACTGCCGCTCAGATAGAGCGTGGCGGTACGCCCCAACTGTTGGGTCACGCTCAGTTGCACTTTGCCGCGCTTGTTATAGGCGAGGTTGTAGTAATCGGTGAATTTCGGCTTCACCTGGATCACGCCATCCTGGGTCTGTACGTCGTAACCGCTCATCCGGCGGTAGGTAGTATCGGCAAAGCTGTAATAACCTTTAGTGGAGTAGCGATAGCCCACCAGTTGGATATTGGTGCCGACATCGCTCAGCGACTTGTTATAGAGGAAGCGAATCGACTGCCCCTGATGATCGCTGTCGTCGGGTAGGGTGGCGTTGGCCTGGGTGACATCCAGCGAGACGGCGCCGAAATCGCCCATGTTTTTCCCCACGCCGAGATTAAAGGCGCGGTAGCGGTCGGCAAGTTGCGTACCGCCATACAAAGTCCAGCCCGCAGGCAGGCCGTGTAACAGGGTGCTCTGAAAGAACTTCGGCTCTTCCTGCTGATCGTTGCCGCTGCGGTATTCGCCGGCGGTCAGCGCGTACCGGGTATGCCCTTCGCGCTGCAGTACCGGCACCGTTGACCACGGCACGCTAAAGACCTGGCTGGTGCCGTCGTTTTCTTTAATCGTCACCTGCAGATCGCCGCCGTTGCCCGCAGCATAGAGATCGTTAATGGTGAACGGGCCCGGCGGGACCGTGCTCTGGTAAATCTCATAGCCGTTTTGTTTGATCGACACCTGCGCGGTGCCGCGGGCGATACCGTGGATCACCGGCGCAAAGCCCTTCTGGCTATCCGGCAGCATGTTGTCATCGCTCGCCAGCTGGGCGCCGCGGAAGTTAATGCCGTCGAAAACATCGCCGTTGGTGTAGCTGTCGCCGAGGGTCAGACGCGAGCGCAGCGGCGTGATGTCGCGCTCAAGCCAGGTGTTAACATGCTGCCATTTGTTCTCATTGCTGGAACTGCTGCCGCCGCTGCTGTAGCTCCAGGTGGTGTTATCACGCAGTCGCCAGGCGCCAAGGTTAAGGCCGCTTTGTAGATTTAAATAGGCGTAGTTGCTGCTGCCGCCGGTATCGTTATGGACGTTGTTGCCGGTGAAGTTGTAGTTCAGCAGTCCGGCGTTGATGCCGTCATCCCACATTTCTGGCGGAATATAGCCGCGCGCGCGGTTGCCCATAAAGGCCTGCGGTACGGTGAGATACAGGCGCTGCTGGCCGACGTCGAAGCGCGTCGTGGCATCGGTGATAAGTTCGGTCAGCGGCACGCAGGCGTCGGCGGCGAGGGCGTTCATCCCGGTCACCGCCGCGGTGTTGACCCCCATTCCGGCCAACTGCCCGCGGGTCAGACACGGGCTTAGCCCATGGCCTTTTTCGCCGCGGTTAAAAGTGACATCGCGAGTGGTCATAAAGCCGTCGTTAAGATAAATATCGACTCGGTAGGTGCCGGGCGGCACCTCTTGCCCGTTTTCGAAACCGGAAAGATCGGCCACCGCCGCAGGGTCGTCAGCCAAAAAACGCGGGTTAAAATAGAGTTCAGCCTGCGCGTGGCCCGCCTGCAGGACAAAACAGAGCGCCACGGGGAATTTCGCCATGGCCAAAATAGCGCGTGGGCGGAGCCTGGCGCTGCGGGAACCAAAACGGTCCAGTCCATATTTGAGATGTGACATAGTCCCTCCGGTCTCAATTCGCCCGGCTGTCAGTTCTTATTGTTATGCGCGGCATGGCCCGCCCGGCGGGCCAAACCTGTGTTAACGCAGCACGCCAGTCATTTTTGGGGTCAGCGCGCCGTAATCATTAATCGTGCGATAAGTTATGTTGCTACCGGCATCCGGCGGCAGCTTGACGGAGGTTTTACCCATTGGCGGCACCAGCGCGTTTTCCAGCACCCGAGTGCCGGCGTTAAGTTCGGTGACGGTCAGGTAATAAGGGGTAGGGTTAGTCAACGTTAACGACGAACCGCTGCGGCTAAAGCTCAGCTTTTCCGCCGCCTGATCCGGCGGTAGCGCCAGCTTCGCCGGGCGATAGTAGAGCTTGATGCGGCTGATAATCGCCAGTTGCAGGGTATTTTCGCTCAGCTTGGATTTATCCATCGACGGGATGGCTTTCACGTTAATCCAGAACAGGCTTTCGCGATCCTGCGGCAGTTGTTTATTGGTGGCGTCAATGATGCGCAGGGTATTTTCTTTTTTGCCCTGCATGGCAAACAGCGGCGGCGTAATCACGAAGCGGCCATCTTTGCCGCCGTCAGCGTTTTCCACCCAGGACTGAATCAGATAGGTGCTGCTGTCATCATTATTGGTTACCCCTAACTGTACCTGTTTTTGCCCGGCCGGATAGATAACCCGCGTGGCGCCGAGCGCAACGCCGGCCTGAGCCCAGGCGGAGTAACCGCTTGCGGCCATCATCAATAATCCCGCCAGTAGTCCGCGCGTCATCCCCAGTCTCTTTTTCACGTTTACCCCTTTTGTACTCACCGTTGTTTCCTGTTTCCGGATGTCTGCTGGTTAATTACTGATAGGTCAGAGAGAACCAAACTTGCGCGTTTGCCGCTCCTCCGGTGACCTGATTGCCGGTCGCCCGATATTTGGCTACAAAATGTAGCGTGGTGGGGCCGGTATACAGCCGCCGCCAGGCGCCCGGCGGGCTATTCAGCGGAATCAATTGATCTTCATTATCAAATAACGCGATGCCTACGCCGGTGGCGATACCCGGTCCTTCGCCAACCGAGAGCACATCCGGATTTTTGCCATCGGCCACGCCGCGAAACGACACGCCGACATGCTGGCTGACTGCGGTGCTGCAATCCTGAAGGTGAATATCGAATGGCACGGGGTTGGCATCTTCCCCGGCTGAATGAAAGCGATTGCTGCTGATCTGCCCCATATTGACGGTCATCTGCTGGTCGCCGGCTTCAACGCGGCAGGACTCGGCGATGATGACGCCCTGAAAACGCATGTTTCCCCCGGCGACCGTGACGTTCCAGTGGTTGCCGGCTTGCGCCAGCGGCGAAAGCAGAAACATCAGCAGACCTGTCTTCACTCCTTGCATCGTTATCACCCCAATCCCGTAGTGGATAACGGGCCATCCTGGCCCGGAATGCTTCCCTGTCTGATGTTTGAATTACTCGTATTGCACTTTGAAGGTGGCGTCTGCGTTAGCAGTACCGGCAGTAGCCGCGCCAGTGGCGTAGTAACGCGCCTGGAAAGGAATGATGTTGGTGCCGTCGTTCAGCGTGGTGGCCGCGCTGAAGGTTGCGCCATCCAGGCCCAGCGGAGTGCCGGTTTTGTCGAGGATCTGTACGCCGACGTTGGTCGCGCCGCCAGCAGCGGAGCTCTGCAGTGCCAGAACGCTGGTGTTGGTGCTATCAACCGCGGTACCGGAGAAAGCGACAGAGGCTTTGGTCGCGACAGTGGTATCACAGTCATCTAACTGAATGTTGAAACCGACTGCGGAGCTGGTGCTGCCCGCGGTAGCCAGTTTTGCCGAACGAACCTGGCCTAACTGAACGGTCTGATCGATAGAACCGGCATCGACTGCACAGGCTGCGTTGACGATTTCTCCTTTAAAATGCACTGTACCGCCATTTACCGTGGTGGTATCGGCCAAGGCCGCCGCGGAGCTCAGGGACAGAGCTGACAGAACAACGATTGCCAGTGTTTTGATTTTCATGCTGTTTTCCTTTAAACAAAATCGATATTACGAACCAAAATTGGCAGCCGTTTTGCCTTCCAGGCATTCCATAAATCAGCCGAATGGTGCGACTGCCGGTTCTGCACAGTTTTCGCCCCTACTGATGAGTCAATTGGGGCCATTTTGACTCGTCGGGATTTATGGCTTTTATTTTGTTTATGTTGGTGTATTCTTGGATTTATATACTGATTTTTTTTATTTAATGGATTTAAAAACTACGACTCTGCCGGGTATGGAAAAACGACGTGCTTGAGTTCAATGCTGAGAAGTGAGTGTGTGGTAGATAGTCGGAGGAGGATAAGTAAAGAAAGGTCGTTATAGAAGTTAATGTAAATCAATCAGATAAGATTTTTTTTGATGAAATATGCACTTGTCAGTTGCAAAAGATTACAAAACATTTTTATGATATAGACAGTTTGGCCCCAATTGACTTGTTCAATCTTAAAAATTTTCATTTTTATCAATTGGTTATCCTATTTCTTCCTCGCTTGTAAATTTTCCTCTAAAAGGTTGTTTCTTTCCCATATCCCGGCAAAACGCGCTGCATTACTGGCGGTATAACGGACAGTGTGGCGAATATTACGATGTCCGAGATAATCCTGGATTAAACGGGTATCTGCCCCTCTTTCAGCTAGCTCATAGCCGCAGGCGTGGCGCAGCATATGTGGATGCGTATGCGTCACGGTTCCTGCCTCTTCCCCGGCGGCGCGGATAATACGATAGGCCTGTTGCCGTGAAAGCGGGGTACCGCGGCGCGAGATAAATAGCGCGTCGCTTTTACCTGCTGCTTTCCAGTTGGCCCGTTGTTGCGTCCAGCGTTCTATCGCTTCGCGTTCATCAAAACGCAGCGGATGTACGGTAGAGAAACCGTTCTTTAAGCGGCGGACATTGATGCGTCCTTCGTTAAGGTCGAGATCGCGATAGTGCAGATCGAGTAATTCGCTGATACGCATCCCGTGACGAAACGCCAACAGGATCAGACAGTAATCTCGTTCGCCGGTTGGGCCGTGCTGGGCCGCCTGCATCATTGCCTGTACTTCTTTGGCGGTGAGAAAACGACGTCGGTTCACAATTTTAAGCTCCTGAATTTAAGTTTACTCGCAAGGAACAGCCTGGGAAAAAGATCCCTGGCTGGATAAAAAACAATCTGAATGCAAAGGCCGTATTATTTGAAGGGGCTAATGACAAAACAGGTATCACATTACATTTACACATGCATAAATTATCGCCACGCGATAATTCTTATTTTTATCTATTTTATTCTTTACCACAATAGAGCCGCGCAAGGTCGCTGGCAGGTGCATAAAATAGCAAGGAAAAAAGTTAATACCAGCTATTTATTGAACGGAA
The DNA here is from genome assembly GCF_032601985.1 of Klebsiella sp. 141203. NCBI lineage: Bacteria > Pseudomonadati > Pseudomonadota > Gammaproteobacteria > Enterobacterales > Enterobacteriaceae > Klebsiella > Klebsiella sp. 141203. The sequence goes on from NZ_JAQIRL010000003.1 coordinate 484,614, forward strand.
AACATGTGCTGAAAGGATTAATTTAACAATAAATAACGAACTAATATCCTGATGGTTTACAGGTGCATAGGAACGTTTTTTTTCATGTTCTAAATAAGAACTTTTAAGAACAATAAACATATTTAACGTATGGTTAATTTTTATTAATGTTTCGCAAGAAAAAATCTATATATGAGGAAAGCTGCATTTTATCGCAGCCTAAACAGAGCAAATTTGCAACAGCCAGACCGTGGGAAGGGTTTGCAATGTCTGCAGGGGGAAATGCCATGCACCGATAACGAAACGCCATCCGTGGCGTAAGGTTACCTTACTGGAAAAGCGACGTTCTCTGCTTCTCGCGGGATTTATCCCAAATCCCGTAAAAGCGTCCGGCGTTACTGGCCGTGTACCAGACGGTATGGCGAATGTTACGGTGGCCGAGATAATCCTGGATAAGACGCGTATCGATGCCCATATTGGCCAGCGCAAAGCCACAGGAGTGACGCAACATGTGCGGATGAATTTCCAGCGGTAGTCCTGCCTGATCGCCAGAGGCGGAAATAATCTGGTAAAACTGTTGGCGTGAAAGCGGGTTACCCTTACGTGATAGAAATAACCACTCGCTGGTGGATTGTGGATATTCATCACGAATATCCAGCCAGCGCTTTAGTGCCAGAATCTCTTTATTCAGCAACGGGTGTGTCGTTGAGAACCCTTTTTTTAAACGGTGGATGTAAATACATTTTGAACGCAAATCAATATCCGAAATTCGCAGTCGGCAAATTTCACTGGCACGAAATCCATGAATAAAGCAAAGCAATGTCAGGCAATAATTACGAGCAGCATGTGGTCCACTATTGGCAGCGTTAAGTAGTGACTCGATTTCATTCTGAGTCAGGAAGTTCCTTTTTTTTATTTCGCTATTATTCTTCATTATGTTCCCTTTCTATTGCAGGCGTACATTACTATCCCATAGGCTCTGGTTGGCCTATTACAGGATCCGAAGATAGGTTTCGCATTTTATAAGTAAGCATGATGCGGATCGTTTTTAATATTCCTCAAGTAACAAGGACCGTGTCGCGGTAACGCTGCGCGAAATCCAGTGGGTATAATGAAGTCTCCCCGCCGTCGGAGTGGAGTGCGCTGGCGAATTTTTGATGCGATGCGCTCAGGCATTTGATGTATATCGATTTTCCTGGGGGTTTACACGTCCTGTTCATCCTTTCTCCTCTTGAGTATGCGCGCTTACAGCAAGGTCATTGACTACCGGCTGATAAACTGAGTCCTGGCTGGATAACGCTATGACCGTTATCCATGAGGATAATTGCCTCAATAAACAGGTTGGTATTGCGTAAATGTTTTACCGTAGGCAAACAGCGTCCGGCGATTGTTAGCATTCACTGCAACACTACAACAGCGATTAAACCATACTGCAAAAATCGTAGGGAGAATAGCGTTAATAAATGTGCAGACGTTTCAAAGAGAGATTTTACTTATTATCGAGCAGTCGGAATTTTCCGCTCAAGTAATCAGTTAATGGGGGGCTTAATCGGAGTTTTTCAGCAATTTTAGGAAGTTATCGATGTTGGTCACTCAGCCGTAACCGCTTATGATACATAGATAATTCATCTTCAGGAGCTCATGGAAATAGATGAGCTAGCTTCCCTGGTTTAGCAACTTAATAGCTACCTGTGACCCACGATTATATTAGTTGGTAAGACGGTGCGGCGCTAAAGAAGTTACCCTATGAGCGCCGTCGCTTACGAATTATCTTAACTGCTGGTAGAACAGGATAATAGCGATGGCAATCATGATAAGCCCTGAAACCATGCTTACTCCCTTCGCCGCCTGCGGCCGGGCTGCCAGTACCGCGCGTGAACCGTATCCGACCAACAGATAAATTAGCGTACAGGTCATCAGATGCATCGCGCCCAGCGCCGACATCTGCAGTGCCAGCGGCCAACTGCCGTGGGGATCGGTAAACTGCGGCAGCAGGGCGAGGAACAACAGAAAGACTTTTGGATTAAGGCCGCTAATACATAACCCTTTAACCGCCCATCTATTCCAGCTGCCAGCCGATTGTTTCGCCGCGCACGGCGCCGCCGGATGGCGTAATATCATGACCCCGAGCCACAGTAGATAGATCGCGCCCGCCAGCGTGATCGCTGATAGCGCCAGCGGATGGCCGGCGATCAACACGCCGACGCCAGCGACGACGACAATGGTCGCCAGCAGATGACCTGACATCAGCCCCATCACTGCCGGGACCACGCGACGACCGTTGATACCGGCACTAATGGCATAGGCCCAGTCGGCACCGGGAGTCATAATCAACAGAAACGAGACTACCCAGAAGCTGGCGATCAGGCTCATTTCCATCAGCAACGCTCCTTAATGATATTAGACATCACACACTCGCAAAATTAGGTTATCGTGTGAGAAAGAATATCGACATAGAAGCGAAATGAGCTTTCAATGTTATGTCCTGAACCGGCGTTTAAAGAGAAAATCTTCCAAATGGATAGCATAGATCGAAAAATTCTTGCTGAGCTGCAGGCGGATGGTCGTCTGTCGATAACTGAACTGGCGGAGCGGGTAAACTTGAGCCTCTCTCCCTGCCACCGGCGACTACGCGCGCTGGAGCAAGAGGGGGTGATTACCGGTTATCGCGCCAATCTCGATCCGGGAAAAATGGGATTCAATTTTCTGGCTATCGTTTTCGCCACGTTGAAAGAGGGCGATAAGAAAGCGGTCAGCGCTTTTGAGGAGGCGGTGGCGGAGATCCCGCAGGTTGTGCTGGCGCAACGTTTGTTTGGCGATCCGGATTATCTGATGCATGTCGTTACCCGGGATCTTCCCGCATTTCAGAAACTCTATGATGACAAACTGTCGGCGATGCCCGGCGTGCAACATTTACGTTCGACGCTGGTGATGAAAACCGTGGTGCAAGATCGCCCTTTTCCACTGGAGACGTTAAACGCTTCCCGCTAACGCCCTGCGGCCAGGGCATTGCAGTATGGTGATTACCACTTCTCATCACGCGCGTCGCGGCGGCCTTCGCGCCGATTTTCTCGCTTATCTTCGCGACAGCGCATATTGCTCTTGTCGTCATTTCTCACGCATTCACGTTTTTCTTCACGTCCACTCTGGCGCGCATCCTGACGGATATCGCGAGCATCCTGGCGTTTTTCCGCGCGGTAGGTGGCGTGCGCGGTGAGGGTCGGCAGCAACAGGGCGGCGGTAAGCAGAGGCAGGATTATTTTTTTCATTGTCGGAACCTTAAATATAAAAATAAATCACGGAAGGTTATAATTGTGGTTCGTAATCTTATGTAAATCGATACAAAATGTGCTGAACTCTCTTTTTTTTAGTTTATTATTAAACAAGCCCGGTAAGTTCTCATTTTATTATTCTCGTTGCTACGTATTTTAGCTTATTACGCTAAAGAGATTACGAATATAGCATCAGGGCTCAGTCGCTTTAAGTATTTGCCTTGATTTTTATCAACGATCCTTATTCATCCGGTTGTGGCGGATATTTGGCCGTGCGATGCTCGCGGCATGAGATTTTTCTCAGTCCCCGAGAAGTTAAATGGAATTGTTAATAAAAGGAATATTATATGAAGCGTTCAATTATTGCTGCTGCAGTATTTTCAACCGTGCTGATGAATGTTAATGCTTTTGCTGCGGCGCCAAATGCAGAGCAGGGCGAGTTAGTTATTATTGGTAATGTTATTAATTCTTCCTGTCGTTTTGAAACCGATTATAGCAGTACAATTCAGCTGGCTGATGTTGATGCAACCCGTTTTGCCGGCATGGCGGCCGGTGAAGTCTTATCCGGTAATTTCGCTACCAGTAGCGATCCATTAACTATCGTTTGCCCGGAAGGCACAGTATTGAAATCGATTGATATTAGCGGCGGGACCTATACTACCGGCGGCGTACTTAATCCTATCGCGACGACAACTTCTGCTAATGGTGTCGGTTTTAAATTAAAACTGGGTGATTCGGAGATTAATGAAAATACCATGTATGACGTTAATAATTTGCCGCGGGCGGTGACTTCTGTGGGCAATGGCGTCTATCAAATGAACTTCTCTGCGCAATACGCACGAATTAATGCCACCACTCCGGTGACCGCCGGTGAAGTCCGCTCGGTGTTAACGATTGCCGTATCTGCGGAGTAAGGACCTGTGCCGGCGTTTCGCCGGCAATTATTGTGCTGAGGGTGTGGTGCTATGAAACGGATTTTATTAGCAGGCTTATTTATCGCTATGCAACCCGCGCATGCCGGAGTGGTGATTTTCGGTACCCGGGTTGTCTATCCGGCTGAGAAACAAGAAGTGGTCGTACAGTTGATGAATCATGGCGCCCGCTCTTCACTGGTGCAGTCGTGGATAGACGATGGCAATACCTCGTTGCCGCCGGAAAAAATCAACGTGCCTTTCCTGCTGTCGCCGCCGGTGGCGCGCATAGCGGGTAACTCCGGACAGCAGCTGCGAATTAAAAAATTAGCCAATAAACTTCCGGCTAACAAAGAGTCGCTGTTTTATCTCAATGTACTCGATATTCCTCCGAATACGCCAGGCAGTGAGGGGGCGAATACGCTACGGTTTGCCATGCAAAACCGTATTAAGCTTTTTTATCGCCCTAAAGGCATCGCGGCGGTAAATAAAGATACGTTTAAAAATATTTCATTGTCTTCGCGTAAAAACGCCCTGCATATTGCCAATGGTTCGGCAAATTGGCTGACGATTACTGAAATTAAAGTAAGCGGTGTTAAAGTCAATGAACGCAGCGTTATGCTCGCGCCGTTATCCAGTCAGGACCTGGTTTTAAAAAATTACCTCGTCCGCCAGTATTCGCTAACGATGATTGATGATAATGGGAACTTTATTAGCGACAGGCTCAATGTAAAATAATAAATAATGGAGTTGGCCATGTTAAGGATGACGCCGCTTTCCTCAATGATATTGTTGGTTTTATTATCCGGCCAGTTGCAGGCCGCTGAGGAGACTTTTGATACCAATTTTATGATCGGCGGAATGAAAGGTGAGAAATCGTCAAGCTTTCGCTTCGCGGATAATCAACCGCTGCCTGGGGAATATGAATTGGATATTTACGTCAATAAACAATGGCGTGGTAAATATCCAATCGTAGTCGCCAGTAATCCGGATGATACCTGCTTGTCATCGGCATTATTAAATCAGCTGGGAATCAAAGCGGATAGCGCGCAGATGGTGAAAGATAACCAGTGTATGACGCTAAAATCTGCGGTGCGGAGCGGCAGTTATACCTTTAATATCAATATTTTTCAGCTTGATTTAGAAATTCCGCAGGCCTACGTGAAGGATCTTGAGCGCGGCTACGTCGCGCCGGAAAGTTGGGACCGCGGCGTTAACGCGCTCTATACCTCTTATTATCTGAGCCAGTATTACAGCGACTATAAAGACAGCGGCAATAACAAAAGCACCTATGCCCGTTTCAACAGCGGGCTGAACCTGTTGAGCTGGCAGTTGCACTCTGACGCCACCTACAGCAAGGCCGATAGCGGCGGTGGCGACTGGAAGAGCAACACCCTGTATCTGGAACGCGGCTTCGCGCCGATTTTAGGCACCTTGCGCGCGGGCGACATGTATACCTCAGCGGATATTTTCGATGCGGTACGCTTTCGCGGCGTTCGTCTGTTCCGCGACATGCAAATGTTGCCAAACTCAAAACAGAACTTTACGCCGATCGTACAGGGGATTGCCCAGAGCAACGCGCTGGTGACTATTGAGCAGAACGGCTTCACCGTCTATCAGAAAGAGGTGCCGCCGGGACCGTTCGCGATTGCCGATTTACAACTCGCCGGCGGCGGGGCGGATCTCGATGTCACTATCCGGGAAGCCGACGGCTCGGTAACCACCTACCTCGTGCCTTATTCCTCGGTACCTAATATGTTGCAGCCGGGGGTGTCTAAATATGACATTGCCGCCGGGCGCAGCCATATCGAAGGCGCCAGCAATCAGGAAGACTTTATGCAGGCCAGCTATCAATATGGCCTGAACAACCTGCTGACCCTGTATGGCGGTACCATGCTCGGCACCGACTATCAGGCTTTCACCATGGGAACCGGGTGGAATACCCATCTTGGCGCGATATCCGTCGACGGCACGTGGGCGCGCAGCGATCAGGATAACGGTACTTTTGAAGGGCAAAGTTATCAGATTGCCTACAACAAATATCTCACCCAGACTAAAACGCGTTTCGGTATGGCGGCTTATCGCTATTCAACCAGCGACTATCGTACCTTTAACGATCATGTCTGGGCGAAGAACCGTAATAGTTATCACCATGATGATAATGACGTTTACAACATTGATGATTATTACCGTTATGATTTTGGCCGTAAAAATAGTTTTTCCGCCAATATTAGCCAGTCGTTGCCGGAAGGATTAGGGTCTTTCTCACTGAGCGCTTTATGGCGTGATTACTGGGGAAAAAGCGGCAGTAATAAAGATTATCAACTGAGCTACACCAATAACTGGCAGCGGGTTTCCTGGACCATTTCGGCCAGCCAGACCTATGATGAGGATCATCATGAAGATAAGCGCTTTAACCTCTTCATTTCGATTCCGCTTATCTGGGGAGAGAGTGATAGCGTGCTGGCGCGTCGTCTGACGTTGTCGAATTCGACGACTTTCGATAACGACGGTTTTGCCTCCAATAACACCGGCATCAGCGGAACCGGCGGCCAACGAGACCAGTTTGATTATGGTGTGAACTTTAGCCGGCAGCAGCAAAATCATGAAACCACCGCCGGCGGCAACCTTACCTGGAACGCGCCGCTGGCGACGCTGAGCGGCAGCTACAGCCAGTCGTCGAAATATACCCAGGCCAGCGGCAGCCTGTCGGGTGGAGTGGTAGCCTGGTCCGGCGGCGTCAATTTCGCAAACCAGCTGTCGGAAACCTTCGCCATTATTCAGGCGCCGGGCCTGGAAAATGCTTTCGTTAATGGTCAGAAATATCGCACCACCAACGGTCAGGGAACGGTCATTTTCGATCACGTATTGCCCTATCGCGAAAGTTCGTTACTGCTGAATACCGCCAATACGCAGAGCAAAACGGAGTTGATTGGCAACCGTAAAGCGGTCGCTCCGTACCGCGGCGCGGTGGTGCTGGCGCGTTTCGATACCGATCAACGTCAACCCTGGCTTATTCACGCCGAACGCCCGGACGGTACGCCGCTGAAATTTGGCTATGAAATTGAAGATAACGACGGACAGAATGTCGGCGTCGTCGGTCAGGGCAGCATGCTGTATATCCGCACCGATAACGTACCGCCGTCGATAACCATCGCGGTCGATAAGCAGCAGGGCCATTACTGCACCATTACATTTAAACATACCATTGATGAAGGTAAGACCTATGTCTGCCGCTAAAAGGACGATTTTCATGAAATGGATAATTTTGCTGGTATTAAGCTTATGCTCTTTTTTAGCGCGGGCGGGGAACTGTGATGTCACCCCGGATGTTAAATCGCTGACGGTTGACGCTAGTGGTAATTACACATTTAAACCGCTGGCGGCCAGCGGTGAATTGAATGTCCAAAACAGTGATATTCAGGCCGACGGATTTCACTTTATCTGCAACAGTACGCAAAATGTCAGCGTCTCGGTGGCATCGTCGCCCCCTGACAATAAAGACTTCTACGTGGTGGTCGGCAGTAAAACCTACGTGATGGAGTTTTCTCTCGATCCTGCAAAACTCAACGCGCTTGCGGATGGTAATATCATAAAAAATCAGAGTTATAACTTAGCGGATATCTTCAACAGCGTGATCGGTATTCGCTATACGATTAAAGAAGGCGCGGCGGTCGGGACGCAGGTGAGGCCAGGAGAATCCTTTCCACTGCTTTACTCGATGCGCTTTGAGTACTGTAAAGGCAATAAAGATTGCCATGTGATAACCATCAATTACACCTTTAACGTCACCCTGCAGATTAATATTATGACCTGCGGTTTTGACGTCCCGAGCCGTCTCATCAATATGGGCGATTACAGCTACTTCGACATTAAAGAAGACAAAGCGCAATATCGCATGGAAAGCGTTGATATCGACTGTAGCCAGAACGAGTCGGCGGTATTCGAACTGACGCCCGGTAAAATTGATTATTACTTTGTCGCCGCCTCCGGCTTTGCCGGCACCAGCAAAATATTGAAGAATGACGATCAGGATGCCGCCACCGGCGCCGGAGAAGTCGGTTTTCATCTGCGCGATAGCCAGGGCGGGGAACTCCAGTACGGCAGCGGTTTCCTTTATCACTCCGACGAGGAGGCCCGGCATGGCAGCAACAACCCGATCTATCTGCAAATCAAACCGATGAAATATGGCGAGAATATCCGCGGCGGTACGATTAAAAGCCGGGTCATTATCGTGGTGAACAATAACTAACCCTCTGTACCGCGCGCCTTCCTTTGCGCGCGGTGTACGTGGTTTACGTGGTTGCGACCGGTTCAGGTCGCAACTGCTGCTGGCGAATACTCACCAGCGCCACCAGCGCCAGTAGCGCGAAAGCCAGCAGCATCAGCGCAATGGGGATATAGCTATCCCACATCATGAGAAAAGCCACCGCCAGCATCGGGCTAATACCGCCGGAAATCACCGCCCCAATCTCATGTCCCAGCGCCAGCCCGGTGTAGCGTACCTCCACCGGAAATAGATCCACCATCAGACACGGCTGCGCGGCAATCATCGCGCCATGGCACAATGGCAATGCCAACAGCATGGCGAGCAGCATCGCCGGGAAGGTGTGCATATTCAGTAGCCAGAAGAAGGGGAAGGCCACCAGCGCCATGCCTATCACGCCGATGTAGTAAAGCCGCTTACGGCCAATGCGATCGGAAAGCCATCCCCAGCCGAGAATCGTGGCGATCTCCACCGTCATAGCGATGGTGACCGCCGCGATCAGGTCGCGGGTGTCGATGCCGATATGTTTGCAATAGACCACTGAAAATGTGAAGAAGATATACACCGCGCCGTTTTCCGCCAGCCGCAGGCCGATTGCCTGCAATATCGCTCGTGGATGATTTTTAAAGGCGCTGAGTACCGGTAAATGATGGGCCTCATGTTTGCTGTCGTTTTCTGCTTTGCGCGCCACGAATTCCGCGTTCTCCTGGATATTACGGCGAATATAGACGCCGACCAGAAAGATAAACAGGCTGAGCAAAAACGGAATACGCCACGCCCACGACATCACCTCTTCCTGTGGTAGCAGCTGTACCAGATAGAATGCCAGCGAAGAAAGAACAAACCCGCCGCAGACTCCTACCTGGCTCCAGGCGGTGTAGTACCCTTTCTGGCTTTCCGGCGCGTTTTCGCTGAGCATCAACACCCCGCCGCCCCATTCGCCGCCGGAAGCCACGCCCTGTACAAAGCGCAGCGTAATCAAGGCGATTGGCGCCAGTACGCCGATATGGGCGTAGGTTGGCAGCAGACCAATTAAGAACGTACTGGCGCCCATCAGCGTCAGGGTGATGATGAGCGTCATTTTGCGACTGTAGCGATCGCCGAGATGGCCGAATATCACGCCGCCGAGCGGGCGGGCGATAAAGCCGATGGCGAAGCCGGAAAAGGCTAAAAATGAACCGAGCAGCGGGTCATTCGTGGCGGGGAAAAACAGCGGCCCGAAGACCAGCGCCGCCGCGGTGCCGTACAGGAAAAAATCGTACCATTCCAGCGAGTTGCCGAGAAAAGACCCGATGATTAATTTGCGCATAGGTTGCGCCGGGGGGACCGTTGTACCGCTCACAGCTCCAGACATAAGGTTAACTCCAGTGCAGGTGAATCAGGCGGCGCCTGCTGGCGCCGGGCGATGGGTCGGCTGGGTTTTTATGGTTATGATGAAACTTAACGGCACGACGCCATGCTAAGGGTGTGGAACTGGCGATTAAACCAGACCAGCCCGTCGCTGGGGTTGCCGAAGCGGATCTGTTTGACCTCGCAGTAAAATACGCTGTGGCTGCCCACTTCGTGGCTGTCGGCAATGACGCAGTCGCAGTTCGCTACGGCGGAAGCCAGCGCCGGCGAGCCGGTCTCCAGCGCCAGCCATTCGTCGTGCAGGAAGCGCTCTTCAGAGCGGATTTGGCCGTTGGCGAAAATCCCGGACAATTGCTGATGCTGACCGGAGAGCACGTTAACGCACAGCACGCCGTTGTGCTGGAATTTGCCGTGCGCGAAGGACGAGCGGTTCATGCATACCAGCAGCGTCGGCGGTGAATCCGTCACGCTACACACCGCCGAGGCGGTAAAGCCGAAGCGGCCCGCCGGGCCATCGGTGGTAATAATGGTGATCGCGCTGCCCAGTTGCGCCATGGCATTACGAAAATCAGATGTCAGGTTCATAGTCATACCCGTTATTTCAGTTTGACGTATTCGAAGCCTGCAATAACCAGCCGCGGGGTTTTGGCCCGCGAACAGCACAGCAGGATCTGGTCGTTGTCTTCGCGTTCTTCTTCGGTTAAATACTCGTCGCGGTGGTCAGGTACGCCGCTACAAACGTTGGCGAGGCAGGTGCCGCAGACGCCCTGTTGGCAGGAGACTTTCACTTTGATGCCGGCCTTTTGCAGCGCGGCGACGATGGTCTCGTTTTCGCCGACGGTAACGCTAAGGTTGAGTTCCGGAACCTCAACCTCAAAGCTGCCGCCGCTGGTTTCGACCTCGCGGTTGAAATACTCCTGATGCAGCCGCTCCGTGCTGAAACCGCACCCCTGCGCCGTTTCATTAATCCACGCCATAAAACCCTCCGGACCGCAAACGTACAGGTGGCCGGCGGCGGCGTGAGGCGCCAGGAGTTCCTGAGGGAGGATCCTGCCGTTTTCATCGCTGATATGTAGCTGAACGTGCGCGCTAAAGTGGCAATCCGCCAGCTCGGCCAGAAACGCCATTCCCTCACGGCTGTGGCCGCAGTAATGCACTTCGAAGGATTTCCCGGCGCGAAATAGCGTATCGGCCATCGCCAGCATCGGCGTGATGCCAATGCCGCCGCCGATCAGAATGCTATGAGGCGCCGACATCTCCAGCGCGAACAGGTTGCGCGGGGGGCTAATTTGCACCTCGTCGCCGGGCTGTAAAGCGTGCGCCGCCAGCGAACCGCCGCGCGAGGCGCGATCCTTGAGGATCCCCAACCGATAGCGCTGCGGGTGATGGGCGCTGCCGCACAGCGAATACTGGCGCACGATGCCATCGCCAAGATGCAGATCGATATGCGCCCCGGCGCTAAACGAGGGCAGGGGAGCGCCGTCCGGCGAGGCCAGCGTCAGGACTACCACCTCGGCTCCCTGAATTTCGCGTTCTGTGACGCGTACCGTCAATGTTTCAGCCATAGTTTTTCTCCACCCGCGAAGGGCTTAACGCATATAAATGCCGCCATTGATATCCCAGGTCGCACCGGTGATAAAGGTGGCGGAGGGCGCCGCCAGCAGTTCTACCGCGCGGGCGACCAGCAGCGGATCGCCAAGCCGCTTCATCGGGATCATCTCCAGCAGCGCCGGCATTTTCTCTTCCGGCACCGCGGCGCGAACGGAAGGAAGATCCAGCGGCCCCGGCGCAATTGCGTTGACGCTCACCCCGGCGTTACTCAGGGCGCGGGCGAAAACTTTGGTCAGGGTAATAATGCCGCCTTTGGAGGCTGCATAGTGGGCGCCGGAGGCGGTGCCGCCGTTTTGCCCGGCCAGCGACGCGAGGTTAATAATGCTGCCCTGCTGGCGCTGGCTGAAATAGCGGCCGATGGTCTGGCAGCCGACGAAGGTGCCGCGCAGGTTGGTGCTGGTGACGCGATCGAACTCCTCCACGTCGATCTCCATGATCGGCGTAGTCAGGGTTAAGGCGGCGTTGTTGACCAGCACGTCGAGTTCGCCGAAGCGTGCGCGGATCTGCGCCAGCGCATCGCTGAACTGTTGCGGCTCGCGAATGTCCAGCGCCAGCGGCAGCAGCCGCTGCTGGCTGGGATCGATCTCCTGCGCGCTGCGGGTGACCGCATCGAGATTGAGGTCGGCCATCGCCACCTGATAGCCCTGTTGCCAGAGATGGCGGCTGATAACCAGCCCGAGGCCGTTGGCCGCGCCGGTAATAAGTACGCTACGTGTCATAAAGTCCTCACAGGATGTAGCCAATGCTATGCAGGTAATCGTCGCCGTTAATCAGGCGTACGACCTTTTGCAGGATGCGGAAACTGTCGCCCTCCGGCGCCAGCGTCCAGGTGACGTCAGCGGCGTAGTGCTGTTCATTGCCTTTGCGGTACTCGTAAAGGAATTGGGCGCAGCGGACTTCGACGACCTCATCGCTGACGCCGAGTAGGCGATAACGTCCGCTCATGCGGATAGTGCGCGCGCGCGGGGTGGTGGAGATCGATTCGCCGCTGTATAAACGCTGCACGCGTTTTTCCCGCATCTCGTGGTTGTCGTAGGCGTAGTTGAGCACGTTGGCGAAATCGGTGGTCTGCTGGTCGATGGGAATGATGTACATTCCCTCAGCGCGCCACAGCGCCAGCCATTCACGGAATTCGCCTTGATCGAGCAGGTCCGCTTCCAGGTTAATAAACTGAATGGCGGCGTTGAGGATAGGTGATGTGTTCATTATTGCCCCCGGTTATCAGCGGTCATGTACTTTTTCCATTGTTGATAGGCGGCACGCATGCCGGTTTCGGCGCTGACGTCGCTGCGCAGGCCGTCGGCGGTGCGGACTTCGCCGGGCAGGCCGCGGTTGAGCATGATCCACAGATCGTCGCCCGCGCCGCCGCCGCGCTGCACCCGCTCCCAGGCCTCTGAATCATCGGGGGTGCCGAAGCCCATCGGCCCCTGGAAGTGTTCGTGCAGCCGCAGGCGCGCCTGGTTGGCAATCGCCGGGCCATCTTTCATGGTCAGCACCATGTGATGAATTTCCGTCTCTTTTACCGATATCGGCTGCAGCACGCGGAAGAAGGCCATTGAACAGGCGACATTGGGGAACAGGTTAAGGTTAAAACCGCTGCCGCCGACCGCGCGTACGATGCGCCGCACCTGCTGCTCGTCGTGGCCTTCCTCGCGCAGGGCCTGGGCCAGCTCGCTAAAGCGCTCCGGGATTGGCGCATCGAGATTGGCTTCCAGATCGATAAGCTCGGGGATCATCACCATCACGCTGTGGCCGTTGCCGAGATCTTCCACGAAACCTTTGCCGTCGACGAAGTTGAGCATCTCTTCGGTCTGTTTATCGACCGAGCTTAAAAACGACTTATGAACGATCGGGAAGTGATAGCCGTCGGTGGTATTTTCCAGCTGGATTTTCCAGTTGCCGGGAAAGCGAAAACGGTGCGCGGCCGTGGCCTGCAGCGCGTAGCCAGCCCCCTGTTTCATGAACAGATCTATCCATTTCATCGCCGGGCCGAGGAAGTCGGTCAGCGGTTCAATGTCGTGGTTGAAGCTGGCGAAAATCATTCCGGCGTAGCTTTCAACGCGCAGGCGCACCATGCCGAGCTCAGATTTGTTCAGCGTATCGCCGTAGCTCTCCGGATGCGGCACGCCGCGCAGCGCGCCGTCGAGGCCATAGCCCCAGCCGTGATACGGGCAGGTAAAACCGTTCGTTTTCCCGCTGCGATGTTCGCAAACGGTGGCGGCACGGTGGCGGCAGCGGTTGAGCAGCACGTTGATATTGCCTTTGCGATCGCGCACGACGATCACCGGCTGGGTACCCACTATCGAGGATTTATAGCTGCCGGCGTCAGGGATTTCGCTCTCGTGGGCGACCCATACCCAGGTACGGTTAAAAATGTTGTCGATTTCGAGGTCGAAAATTTCCTCGGAAGTATAGAGACAGGTATGGACCCGGTCGCTTTGCACCAGTGCCGCCAGCGTTTCGGCGGTATGGCTGGTATCGATATTTTTTACCGGAATACATTCAGACATTGTCACTCTCCACATATCTCTTTTAATGACCATCAGGCACCGGTAAATCGGCGAGCGAATGCCAGTCAGCTACCGGGCGGCTAAATAAATTACGGGTGGTAAAATGATGAATTAACCACTGTTGATCTTGTTTAATAAATTCAATGACGAGCTCCGCGCTATTTAAATGCGAGCCGCCGCGGCGAAACGTTGAAGCTTGCAGCATTTTCCAGCGGCCAACCGCGCGGTTATTTTCGCCAACGCGAATATGCTCGGCCGTTAAATAATGTACGTTGATGGCGAAGTGCGACGGCTCGCTAATATAAGCGTTCATCATCCCGACGATCGCCGCTCTGCCGCAGTGGCGCCCGAGCTTGTGTTGATATAATTCGCCGATGCCTTCCCAAATAGCCGTTTCGCTAAATAGCGCGCCAATTTCTCGGGCGGTATCCGGATGCGTTAGATCATCACAGAGATGCATATACTGGCTGATGGCGTTACGGATCTGCACCACGGCTTCCAGCTTTTCCAGCCGTTGCAGCATTTCTTCATTCATTACCGGCTCCGTGTTGACTTATAAATAGCCGGGCTGCGGCGAGTGGCCGAAGAACATATTGCCGGCGTTGATGTATGTCAGCTCGCCCATAAAGGCGTGCTGGGTGATGACCATGGAGTCGCGGGCATAGCGCTGCAGCGGGCTGCGCATTGAAATGCCCGGCATCCCGGCCAGTTTCAGCGCGCGGGTGGTGACCGAAGCAGAGACGCGGGTAATATGGGTGGAAGAGAGGCGCATGGCGTTAATCCGCTCTTCTCCCGGTTCATCGCCGCGCAGAATCGCCTGCCAGACATCGTCGATGGCGTCGTAGAACCAGCTGCGCGCCGAACGCAGATCCGCTTCGCAGTGGGCGATTTCCATCTGCGCGAATTGACGATCCGCCAGGCACGGCGCGCCGGTGACCGAGCTTTGTCGTTCGGCAATGGCGTAAATCTCCGATAACGCCGCGCGGGCGATACCCAGCGCGACCACCGACAGCACCTGAGTGGCCAGCGACAGTACCGGATAGCGATACAGAGGGCCTTCGAGGTTAAGTTCGCCGCCGCGAATAAAGGTCCACTCCTGCGGCACGAAGGCATTATTCAGCACCACGTCATGGCTGCCGGTACCGGAGAGGCCGACCGTATTCCAGACCGGATCGATGGTGAACTCCCCGGCGGGTAGCACCGCGATGCGCGGTAGCGGACGGTCGCTACCGTCATCGGTTAGAATGCCCACGCCGATAAGTTCGGCGCCGCTGCAGCCGCTGGCGAAGCTCCAGCGCCCGCTGACGCGGTAACCGCCATCCTGAGTCGTCGCTTTTTGCGGCGGGAAGATCCCGCCGGCAAAGACAATATCCGGCCCGTGGCGGTAAAGCTCATCGAGACTGCTCGGCGGCAGGCCGCCAAGATAAAACGGATTCATGCCGAAGCTCGCCACCCAGCCGGCAGATCCGTCCGCCGTTGAGAGCGTTTCAATTAACTGACAAAACTCCGCAGGTGATATTTCATCGCCGCCGTAGCGTTTTGGCACCAGCGCGCGATAAACACCGATCTTTTTAAAGCGGGAAATGATATCTGCCGAGATATATTTCTGCTGCTCGAACTCCTCGCTGCGTTTTTTAATATCCGCGAGTAATTCGGCAAATTCTATTGTCGTGGCGTGCAGGGTCTTTTCCGCACGCGAAGTTGCAGAGGGGTTTAACATGCGATTTAGCCTCTTCCAGTTAATGAAAGTACGGTTTTATTATTTTAATTTTTCCAGCAAATACTCAGCGTAATTAAGTAAATCGAACTCTTTATTTTTATTGGCGACTAATTGCAGAGCCACCGGGCGATGATTAACTTCGCCAAGCGGCAGGCTCAGGGCCGGATGACCGCTTAAATTAAATGGGCGCACCAGGCGAGTCAGGTTGACCACTTTGAGCGGATCCGCCGCTTCTTCCAGCGTTGGCGGGCATTCTGGCAGGGTCGGCAGCAGAATCAGCGGGGTTTTCGCCAGTTGCGCATCCACCGCGGCGCTGAATTGTTGACGCACGCTTTCCGCAGCCTGCCGCTGCTGAGGGCCGATCTCCGCGCCAGCGCGGATCCGCTGGGCGACGTCCGGCGCCAGATTCGGCGCGTCGATAATGTTGTGAAACGCCAGCCAGTTTTCCTGGCTTATCACCGTAAGCCCGGCCTGATGCGCTTCGTTGAACCCCGGCAGTTCAGCGCTAGTCCATGTCAGACCCGCCTGCTGCAGACGTGAGACGATCAGTTGCTCAATTTCCGGCGTTGCCATGCCCGCCAGATAGCTTATCGCGGGGGCTTCCCGGCGCGCAGGAGACACTGATTCCCCCAGCGCTTTTGCCAGCGCCTGACGCAATGTGGCGATATCGCGGGCGAACAGGCCGACGCAGTCGAGCGAACTTTCAGTCGGCATGACGCCAGCGCGGCTCAGGCGGCCAAAGCTCGGCTTCAGGCCAGCCACGCCGCAGCAGGCCGCGGGCATTCGCACCGAGCCGCCGGTATCGGTGCCGACGGCGAAGTCGACTTCACCGGCCGCGACCACGGCGGCAGAGCCGCTGGACGAACCGCCGGGGATTAACTGCGGATAATGCGGATTGCGCGGCGTACCGCTATGCGGGTTGATGCCGGTGACGCCAAAGGCCAGCTCGTGTAGGGTCGTTTTGCCGCGCAGCTGGCAGCCGTTATCCAGTAGCGCCGCGACTACGGCCGCATGGCGGACGGCAGGCGGCGCATCCTGCAATACCGGGCTGCCGGCGCGGGTCGGGAAACCGGCAATATCGAGGCTGTCTTTGACCGCAAACGTCAGCTCGCCGTCGCCAAGGGTAAAGCGCGAGATAAACCCGGATTGTGCGTTTTCTGTCTCTGTACGATGTTCAGTAACCATGTTTCACAACTCCGTAAGGGGTGATAATTACCGCGCTAAATGACTAAAAAACGACCCGCTGGCGTTTGAGATAATCTTGTCAGTAAAACTTGAAATTTCAAGTAATTTGTCACCCGTTTTTTACATCGAAACTCATGATAAGACGACGCTATGAAGGCAATCATTTTTATTAATTTATTGATTTTTATGGATAAAAAATTGTGTTTAAATTTTAATCTCTTGAGGGGCGTCACAAAAATAAATGAAAAATATAAGTTAAAAAAATGATAAAAAAGTGTGCGAAAAACGCAGGGGAGGGCAAAATAAAAAGAATAACCATTTATAGAAAATGGTTATTATTGCAGGGGATTAGTCATCGAGATTATGCAGAATGAGCGCCAGCACCTGATTCATCTTTTTTTCCTGCGCTGAGGTGATGCCCTTGAAGGCTTTAGCAAACACGGTTTCCGCTAACGCCCGGGCTTCGGCAACCTTGGCTTCACCGGCAGCGGTAAGTTCCGCTTCGGTGACCCGACCATCGCTGACGCTAACGTGGGTCGTGAGCAGGCCATCATCGCGCAAACGGCCAACAATTTTGGTCACCGTTGGCATCTTACTAACGGCATATTCGGTGATCCGCGAAATACTGGCGCGGTGGTACTGATGCACCAGCATCAGTACGCGAAAGCGGGAAAGGTCGATGTCGATTTTTTTGAGCTCGATTTCCATTAATTGGGTATAACGGGCGTAAACGTTAACCACCCAAAAGAAGGGAAACTCTTCTTTATGAAAGCGGCTTTCGTGGCTCTCTGGCGGGGTCGAAGAGTGAGTCTTATCCACAAGCATCTCCTTGCCTGACGACGATAGAATGTGCAGATGGTATGCGTATTTGGCGGTTATTGCAAAACGCAATACGCTGTAATAAGACCCTGCGATGCTGAGGTGATTAAGCTGACTTCGGCACAATGCGAGACCTCTAAAAGGTGACGACATTATGTTAGCCATACGTTATTTAAGCCGCGAAACACGCTTGCTGCTGGCGGGCGTGCTGGGGGTTACGCTGCTATGGGCCGCCATGACGCTGCATGCCCATTGGGGAGCGTTTATTCAGTGGTGTCTGGCGATGCAAATTACCCTGCATCGCTACCTGGTCATGTACCTGTTGCAGCTCAACGATAACCAGTACAGTGGCGGCGTCTGGCTGCTGGTTGGGGCATTTCTCTATGGCGTGCTGCACGCCATTGGACCAGGGCACGGTAAATTCATCGTCACCACGTACCTCAGTACCAACCAGGAGAGCGTGGCGGCAGCGCGGATTGTCCCGTTCCTTGGTAGCCTGATGCAGGGAGTGAGCGCCATATTATTCGTCTTTATCCTCGCGGTTGGCCTGAACCTGGCCTCTGGCGACCTTAGCGCCAGCCGCTGGTACGTGGAGAAAATTAGCGCCCTGATGATTGGCGCCTTTGGCGCATATGTTATCTACCGGGCGCTGGCAAGCCTGCGCCCGCGCAAAATGACGATTAACGCAGTGACGCCTTTGCATGGGCATGATGCACAGTGCGGCTGTGGCCATCATGGCGTTGGGCGCGAATTACACGGCGTCGACTGGAAAACTCGCCTTGGCGTCGTGCTGGCGATTGGCGCGCGTCCCTGTAGCGGAGCAATCATGATCCTGATGTTTGCTAATGCGCTGGGAATTGTCAGTTGGGGCATTGCCGCGGTGATGACCATGGCATTAGGCACCGCGCTTTCAATCCTCGGATTGTCGCTGGTGGTACGCTATGCGCGCAATCGGGCGATCAACTTGTTTATCGCCGATAGCCGTCAGCTACGCTGGCTGGTGCCGTTGGTGAAAATGATTGGCGGCGTGCTGCTCATCTTGTTTGCTACAGTGCTGTTTCTAACTGTCATCCCGGTCAGCGCCAACGGCGATTTTATTGCCGCCGGATGTTAGTCGTTTTCCAGCAGGCGCATCAATACCCGCAGCGCCTCGTCTAACTGCTGGCGTTGGGGGACGGAAAGCCCCGCCAGCAGTTGTTGCTCATTCGCCACGTGGGTGGCAACCGCCTCATCGATCAGCGCTCGTCCCTCTGGCGTTAACGCTACCAGCATGCTGCGGGCATCCTGAGGATTTGCTAAGCGGGTAATCAACCCTCGTTTTTCCAGCGCCTTGAGGCGATGGGTCATCGTGCCGGAGGTAATCATCAGTGTCGAAAAGAGCTGGGTCGGCGACAGCAGGAATGGCTCGCCGGCGCGGCGCAGCGTCGCCAGCATGTCGAACTCCCAGCGTACCAGAGAATGTTTGATGAAAGCCGTCTCAACGCGCGGCTCCAGCAGCATGGCGCAGCGTTTCAGGCGGCCGATTGGCCCCATCGGGCTGCAATCCAGATCCGGGCGCTCGCGCTGCCATTGGGCGAGAATGCGGTCAACGGCATCCGTTGGCGGTAATTTGTCCATGCGTGCTCACTTATCTTGATATCAAGATATTTATCGATACATACTTGCTACACAATTTAACTTGATATGAAGATAAAATCATGGCCTTTTTTACTCGTCATCTGGCGGTCGATCTGCTGCTGACCGCGCTGGCTCCCGCTATCTGGGGAACCACCTATATCGTTACTTCGCAGTTCCTACCGCCGGACCGTCCTTTTATCGCCGCGCTGTTGCGGGTGTTACCTGCCGGAATTGCGTTGTTACTATGGAGCCGTCAGTTTCCGCAGCGTGGTGAGTGGTGGAAGCTGATCATCACCGGAATATTAAATATCGGCGCCTTTCAGGCGTTACTGTTTATCGCCGCTTATCGTCTTCCCGGCGGGTTGGCGGCGGTGATCGGCGCGATTCAGCCGCTGCTGGTGATGCTGCTGGCCTGGTGCGTGGATCGCCAGCGTTCGCCGTGGCTGGCGGTGGTTTCCGCCTGCGCCGGGATCATCGGTATGGCGATGTTGCTGCTTTCTCCGCGCACGGTGCTGGATTCGTTAGGTATCGGCGCCGCCTTTCTTGGCGCCGTTAGTATGGCGCTGGGCACCTGGCTGTCGCGGCGCTGGGCGCTATCGTTGCCGGTCGTGGCGATGACCGGCTGGCAATTGCTGATTGGCGGGATCGTTTTACTGCCTATCGCGCTGCTGGTGGACCCGCCGCTGCATAACGTCACCCTATTACAGGCCGCTGGTTATGTCTGGCTGTGCGTAGCCGGGGCGATGCTGGCGTATGGCTTATGGTTTCGCGGTATCAGTCGATTGTCGCCGGTGGCGGTATCGGCAATGAGCCTGCTAAGTCCGGTGACGGCGGTACTGCTGGGATGGATTTTTCTCGGTCAGAGAATTGAGGGAATGGCGTTGGCGGGGCTGATTGTGGTGCTGGCGAGTGTGCTCTCTATTCAGCGCGCGCTGGCGAAACGTTGACGTGAAAAAGCCCCATGAAGGGGCTCGACATTGCCGTGTTTTTTTACGTGGCGGGAGCCAGACCAGCCGTCCTCAGACGACCTGTCCGGCAGCTCCCTCTGCGACCATTCGGTTATTTAGACAGTTCCGCCGTCATGTGTACCTGATTACCGGTATAGGCTTCGGTAATGTGGTAAGAGGCGCCCTGATCTTTAGCGATAGCAGCGATTTTTGCTTCTGCGTTGTCCAGGGTATCAGAGGTCACGCTCACCGGGTGAGCCGCAAAGCTTGCGAAAGAAACCAGAGACAGCATACCAGCAGCAGCAAGTAATTTTACGTTTTTCATGGTGTTTATCCTTTTAACTTTTATGGTGGAAAGCGTTGTGCTTTCGATGGGTTTATAATAAGTCTGCTAACTATAACGTACGTTGCAAAAAGTGCGATTTAGATCACATTTTTGTGACGGTTGCATGACTGCAAATGGAATTTTTATTGAAAAAAACTTTAAAAACAGAATGTTATATCTCATCTTCGATAATGCTAATTTCCGTTGACCTGCGTTTAAGCCTCGCCAGAATTTTGCTTGGCATTCATTGTGTGAATGGTTTGGTGGTTTTTTGGCTTTCTGTAACGGTGATACTTCGCCCGCTGGCGAAGCATTGCTAGCCATCGGCGCGCTACAGTGCTGCTTCATTCGTTACTGGAGGAAAAAACCATGATTGCGGTACTCTTTGAAGCACAGGTCACGCCAGCGCAGCAGGAACGATACCTTGCGCTGGCGGCACAGCTGAAACCGCTGCTGGAGACTATCGACGGCTTTATCGCCATTGAGCGTTTTCAAAGCCTCAGTGCGCCGGGGAAGATATTGTCGCTGTCCTGGTGGCGGGATGAGCAGGCGGTGGCGGACTGGAAGTGCAATATTTGTCATCAGGCGGCGCAGCGGGAAGGGCGGGAGTCTATTTTTGCTGATTATCAGATTCGCGTGGCGCAGGTGCTGCGTGAATATCAGATGCAGAGTCCGCGCTCTGCGTAACCGACATTAAGCGGAGGCGTTATGCTGCAACCTGCGGTTGTGATTAATGATGACGAAGCGCTGGCCGTGGCGATGGCGGCGGTTGCTTCGGCGATGGCTGACCCTTCACGAGTGAAAATACTCTGCGCGCTAATGGATGGCCGGGCATGGACAGCGACTGAGCTCTCCGTCGCGGCGGACATTTCGCCGTCGACCGCCAGCGCGCATCTTAGCCGGTTAGTCAGCAGTCGCTTACTGATCTGCCTGGCGCAAGGGCGGCATCGCTATTATCGCCTGGCGAGTGGTGATGTCGCCGGATTGCTGGAAAATATGATGACGATGGCCGGAAAAAGCGCGGTGCCGCTGGCCACACGAACGCCGGGGACGCTGCGTATGGCGCGTACCTGCTACGATCATCTGGCGGGTGAGGTGGCCGTCGCCATCTATGATTTTCTGCAACAGCAAGCGTGGCTCACGGCTAATGGCGCAGCGCTTACCGCGACGGGGGAGGCGCATTTCGCCCGCTTAGGTATTGCGTGCGATGGCGGCTCCCGCCGCAAAGCCTGCTGCGCCTGCCTCGACTGGAGCGAGCGCCGTTTTCATCTTGGTGGTGCCGCGGGCGCTGCCTTGTTGCAGTGGGGCGTGCAAAAAGGTTGGTTCATGCTGGTGCCCGGCTACCGAGAAGTGACAATTAGCGAGCCCGGTAAGCGAGCGCTGCGTCAACACTTTGGTTTGGCGCTGTAGACCCGGCAGCGGTATGCCCGTTCAGCAGTGATTCATATTGACGATTTGCTTATGCATCACCTGCGAGCTATTCATTCCCAACTTTTTCATGATGTGAATGCGATGGCTGTGCACCGTCTTATGGTCGATATTCAGCAGCGAGGCAATTCGCTTATTGTTATTGCAGGCGATAATAAGTTCCAGTACCTGCAGCTCTCTGGCCGTCAGCTTTCGCTGCGTGCGCAAATACCGGGACTGTGGGTTTTCATCCTGCGTTCTGGTAATTGCCGAAAATGCGTCTAAGGAAGATTTTTCCGTCAGGATTAACAGGTTTTCCAGATCTATTAATTCCCGGCACAGATTGGCGATATCGCTTTTTACCATCAATACCAACAATGTACAGCGCGAGAAATGAAAGC
Source organism: Klebsiella sp. 141203 (assembly GCF_032601985.1). NCBI lineage: Bacteria > Pseudomonadati > Pseudomonadota > Gammaproteobacteria > Enterobacterales > Enterobacteriaceae > Klebsiella > Klebsiella sp. 141203. Next base: position 506,935 of record NZ_JAQIRL010000003.1, read on the forward strand.
GCAGCTTGTTGAGTAATACGACCGTATCGGCAGCGGATATATCCTTGTGGATCATATTGAGGATCACCGTCTCAGCCAGGGGCGCGACGCCCCCTTGTACGATGTCCTGATAACTGGCCTGGGTGATATCCTGGTGAATATCGCTCAGATAATCGTGAATAGATTGGCCAATGATATTGTCGTCGGTGTACAGCAAGATATTGTTCAAGGGCATTAAACTCTCTTCTTCCGCTTGGCTTCCAGAATCAAATCGATCAGCGTTTTTTCTATTTTCTTCCTGTCGTCGCTGCGGCGGAACTTAAACTGACAGGAAATCTGATAGTAGTTTTCCTGATTCTTCTCTTCGCTATCCAGCGTGACCATCGCCACGTTCTTGATAACCAGATCAACGGTGATTTCGCCATATTCCGCCAGAGACAGAATGGCGTTTTTCAACGTTGAGTTGTTGGCAAGGAATTTCAGGTTTGGACTTTGCGCAATCAGCGCGCAGCCGCCATCAGAAATATCTTTGATATCAAAAGCATAGTTTTCGCCATTTTTGTGGCGGCCATGACAAAAGAAATCATTCTCATCGCGCAAACGAAATCTGGGATCTCGTCGTCTTTGTACAACCTGGATGCATTCTGGTAACGCAAATGCCACCTTATTGCTATTCTCCGCGCCGCCAGCGGAATTCTTCTGCCGCTGGGAGGTGAACTCGATCTTTCCTGAATCGCTATGCAGAATAAATTTGAATTTATTCCCCGCCGGGATTTTGCTCTCGCTGCGGATATGGAATTCGGCAAAATCGACACGCGCAATCTGAGTACTGATGCTTTTGTTATTAAAGAAAATTTCTATCTCTGTTTGCTTTCTCTGTTCCTCTCTGAAAATAGCAATGATTTCATACTTACTGGTTTTTATCGTTCCCTCTATCATGGGTAATCCTTGTTGAATCGTTACTGTGCATAGTTAATTTTTTTTACAGCAATAGCGACATACTGATTATGTTAACCAGATGTTTTTGTGAACGTTCGATGATATTGACTATCTTTGTGGCCAAATTGATTTGTATAAACGTCGAAGCCGATATTGTTTTTTCCTGTAATCAAGAGTGTTAACAAAAACCATGGAACAATACAAACGACAACAGCCTCCCAATTAGGAGGCCTAAGAAATAACGTAACTCAATGCAATTTATAAGGTTATTGCCCGGATAAGGAATCAGCAAAACCCGATTTGTAGGATATATAGTGCCAGCAGAGATGGCCTAATTCCAGCTTAATATTAAGGGGATAACCCTTTACGACAAACGCCGTAAAGGGGGGAGTTGACGCCATCAGCGGGTGATGCTATCCAGCGTCGCCAGCGCCTCGGCGGGCAGAGAAAGCGTCGCGGCGGCGAGATTTTCCCTTAAATGCGCCACCGATGAGGTGCCCGGAATCAGCAAAATATTCGGCGAGCGCTGCAGTAACCACGCCAGCGCCACCTGCATCGGCGTGGCGTTGAGCCCGGCGGCAACCTCGTTAAGCTCCTGCGCCTGTAGCGGCGTAAAACCACCCAGCGGGAAGAACGGCACGTAGGCGATGTTTTGCTGCGCCAGCGCGTCGATTAACGCGTCGTCACCGCGGTTAGCGATGTTGTATTGGTTTTGTACGCAGACGATGGGCGTCAGCTTCTGCGCATCGGCAACCTGTCTGGCGGTGACGTTACTCAGACCGATGTGACGAATCAGACCGCGGGCTTTTAGTTCCAGTAAGGTCGTTAGCGGTTCCTCCAGCGAACCTTCCACCGGGCCGTGGGTGCCGAGCATGCTGCGCAAATTAACCACCTCCAGCCTCTCCAGGCCGAGGTTACGCAGGTTATCTTCGACGGCCTGGGTGAGTTCCGCCGGCGACATCGCCGGTAGCCAGTTGCCTTTCTCATCGCGGCGGGCGCTGACCTTGGTGACGATACACAAATCATCGCCATAGGGATGCAGCGCCTGGCGAATTAGCTGATTGGTGATATGCGGGCCGTAGAAATCGGAGGTATCGATATGATTCACCCCGGCGGCGACGGCTTCTTGCAGAACGCGAATGGCGGCGTCGGGATCTTTTGGCGGGCCAAATACGCCGGGGCCGGCGAGCTGCATGGCGCCGTATCCAAGCCGGTAAACCTGACGGTCGCCTAAGGTCATGACCCCGGATAATGTTACGCTGGACATAATGACTCCCTCCGATGATAGGCAAGGAGTAAGTGTAATCCCGTCAGGGAGAAGCGATGGGCGAGAATGTTGGCAGAACGTGCGGCGACGCTGAAGGCGTCGCCGCGAGAGGGATTTAACTGAAGAACATCACCGAGACGCAGAGCAGGCCGACGATTAAGGTAATGAGATTACCCAGCGAACGGTAGGGCTTGAGCGCCGGAATGATATACGTCGACAACGTCGGCATGATGAACAGAATCATGGCGATAAGCGGGCCGCTGATGGCGTAAATCATCGAGATGGCGTTCGGATTGATAAAGCAGACGATAAAGGTCAGCGCCGAGACCAGCATAATCGACATGGCGCGGTTAAAGGCGCGGCTCTTACGAATGCCGAGCTGGCCGAGCGAGGTTTTAACGATTTCGCTGGCGCCTTCGATCACCCCAAAATAGGTGCCGAGGAACGATTTCGACATCGCGACCACCGCGACGATAATGCCGGTCACTGCAAGCCAGCCCGGCGCGCCCGGCGCCATGGAGAGCGCAGAGAGAATCGTCACCCCTTCATTACGCGCGGCTTCGATGTACGGCAGCGGAATGGACAGCAGGCAACTGAAGACAAAAAACAGCACGCTGGCGCAGATGATGGTGTAGGCCACCTTCATGATTTTTTTGCATTTACCCATGGCCAGCTCACCATATTTCTCCTGCTGATCGATAGCGAAGGTCGAAATAATCGGCGTATGGCTAAAAGCGAAAACCATCACGGGAATCGAGATCCAGATTTGGTGCCAGGTCTTTGCGTTCAGCTGCATCTGACTGGTGAGGTGTTCCGGTTGCCAGCTGCCAATCAGGTAGATGGAGAGGAACAGGAAACAGCCAATCAGCGGGAAGACGAGGAATCCCATCACTTTGATGGTCATATGGCGCCCCATCAGGAAGATCAGATTCAGTACCAGCACCACGGCGAGGCTCAGCAGAGCGCGTACCCCAGGGGTCATCGCCACGTGTCTCGCCAGTTGTTCAGCCAGCGAATTAGTGATTGCCACGGCATAGATCAGGATCACCACGAAGAAGGCGAGAAAGTACAGGCTGGTGATCAGATTGCCGACTTTTTTGCCGTAGTAATGATTGACCGCGCCGGTGATCCCTTCACCGGCCGCCACTTTTGCCGACAGGATGAATTGACACAGCGCTCTGTGCGGCCAGTAGGTTAACGGCCAGGCAACCAAAGCGGTAAGGAACAGCACGATGGCGCCGGCCGAACCGAGTTGAATCGGCAGGAATAGGGTGCCGGCGCCTACGGCAGTGCCATATAGAGCAAAACTCCATAGAGTTTCTTCTTTAGACCAAATTTTAGACATTATGCGAATTTATCAACCGTATAACCCAAAAAAAGGAGTGCAATTTACCACATTTATGAATCGTTTGCGGTGATAGTTTTCGGCGATAAATAAACCTGCGGATCGCCAAAGGGTTAGGCGATCCGCGCGATCGAGAACGTTAATTATTCGGCAGACTCTGCGGCTGGCGATACTTCAGGACGCGCACGCGCAGCGTATCCCACGCCCAGTTAAAGAACATGGTGTAGGGCAGGAAGAACAGCATAAAGCCGATTTCCAGCATAAATGCCTGCACCAGCGACACGCCGAGTACCAGCGCGACGACGGTGACGCCGATGATGATAAAGCCGCACTCAAAGCCGATGGCGTGCAGCGCGCGCACCCACAACGTACGCGCCAGTCGTGAAACCGGCCACAGACGGTCGAAGGCGGCGTTATAGATCAGGTTCCAGACCATCGCCATGGTGGCAAGCAAGATGGCCAAGCCGCCCATTTCGACCACCGATCGCTGCATTAACCAGGCAGCGGTCGGGGCCAGAATTAACGTGGCGAGGCCTTCAAAGCTCGCCGCGTGGAGTACGCGTTCCAGTAGCGTCTTACGTTGCAGGTTATTGGTTTTCATTTTGGGATACCTCGTGTTAGTTCTGTCATCCAGATTTACCCGGCATTTTATGGAAAAATGTGATAAACAAAAGATAGATTCCATCGATAAAGTAGATAGGTTATGCATTATTCTCCCGAAGCTCTCACCGCCTTTGTAGAAGCCGCTGCCAGCGGTTCGTTCTCCGCCGCCGCCCGGCGGATGCGTAAAAGCCAGTCCACCATCAGTACCGCGATTTCGAATCTTGAAACCGACCTTGGGGTGGTGCTGTTCGATCGTTCCACTCGCCAGCCGACGCTGACCGCTCAGGGCGAGCAGGTGTTGGGCTATGTGAAAGCAATACTGGCCGCCAGTTCGCGGCTGGATGAGCTTGCCCGCTCCTTATCTGGCAATACTGAACCGCGATTGACCTTCGTTTTGTCGGACACTCTGCACCCGGATGTACTGGAGAATTTGCTGGAACAGTTCGATCGGCGTTTTCCGCATACCGAGTTTGAATGTCTGATTGGCGAAGATGAAGACGTGGTGGATCTGCTGCAAAAAGAGCGCGCGCAGGTGGGGCTTATCGAAGCCAGGGACAGCTATCCGATGGAGATCGGCAGCATGCGCTTACCGTTGCAAACGGCAATGGGGATTTATGTTGCGCCGGGGCATCCGCTGGCCGGTCAGGAACGGGTTTTCTGGGATGATCTGCACGGCTGGCGTGAACTGCGTCTCAGCACTTATCTTGAGAGCGCGCCGGATCCCTCTCGCGGCCAGGTATGGTCGGCGCCCAACTATTTACTGCTGCTGAGTATGGCGGTGCAGGGCTTTGGCTGGTGTATTTTGCCCTGCGCGCTAGTGGAAGAGTTCGCCGGTAGCGGCAAGCTTAAAGCGTTGAATATCGCCGGCTGGCCGCGGTCGATCTCGGTGGATCTCCTGTGGAATAAGCGGGCGCCGCTGGGGGAAGCGGGCAGCTGGCTGCGCCAACACCTTGAAGGACAAGGCCGCGAGTCGTGATGGCGAACTTTGTGAACCTCCTCACTTTTTTTAAACAATTGCGAAATTTTTTGATAACAATTCTCTACTATAACGGCATCTATTGATGGTTCTTTGCGCAGAAGGTAAAGGATGAAAGATGTCGTGATCGTCGGCGCGTTGCGTACGCCTATCGGCTGTTTTCAGGGAACGCTGGCGCGTCACTCGGCGGTGGAATTGGGCAGCGTGGTGGTGAAGGCGTTAGTCGAGCGGAGCGGAATCGATCCGCAGTGCATTGATGAAGTGATCCTCGGTCAGGTGTTGACCGCGGGCACCGGGCAGAATCCGGCGCGTCAGTCGGCGATCCGCGGCGGGCTGCCGAATACCGTTTCGGCGATCACCATCAACGACGTTTGCGGCTCCGGACTGAAAGCGCTGCACCTGGCGACTCAGGCCATCCAGTGCGGCGAAGCGGATGTAGTGATTGCCGGCGGCCAGGAAAACATGAGCCGCGCGCCGCATGTGCTTACCGACAGCCGAACCGGCGCGCAGCTGGGCAATAGCCAGCTTATCGACAGCCTGGTGCATGATGGGCTGTGGGACGCTTTCAATGATTACCATATGGGCGTAACGGCGGAAAATCTGGCGCGAGAGTATGGGATTAGCCGAGAATTACAGGACGCCTGGGCGCTTAGCTCGCAGCAAAAAGCGCGGCGGGCGATAGACTCCGGGCGGTTTCGCGATGAAATCGTGCCAGTCGCCACCGAGCATAACGGCAGTAAACGGCTGGTGGATACCGATGAGCAGCCGCGGATGGATGCCAGCGCTGAAGGGTTAGCCAGCCTGATGCCGACCTTCGACCAGCTTGGGTCGGTGACCGCGGGTAATGCATCGAGTATTAACGATGGCGCGGCGGCGGTGATGATGATGAGCGAGTCAAAGGCCCAGGAGCTGGGGCTGCCGATTCTGGCGCGCATTCGCGCCTTCGCCAGCGTCGGCGTCGATCCGGCGCTAATGGGCATTGCGCCGGTACACGCTACCCGCCGCTGTCTTGAGCGCGCGGGTTGGCGGCTGGATGAAGTGGATTTAATTGAAGCCAATGAAGCTTTCGCCGCCCAGGCGATTTCCGTTGGCAGAGTGCTGGAGTGGGATGAACGGCGGGTTAACGTTAACGGCGGGGCTATCGCCCTGGGGCATCCGATTGGCGCGTCCGGCTGCCGTATTCTGGTGTCGCTGGTACATGAAATGATCAAGCGCGATGCGCGTAAAGGGCTCGCGACGCTGTGTATCGGCGGCGGTCAGGGCGTTGCGCTGGCGGTGGAGCGCGCATAATACGATCTCGCGCCGTCTTCGGCGCGATGTCCAACTTCCTCGCCGATCTTCTTTTCTTCGTTTTTCTCTCCGATTTTCTCTCTTCGCGGTTATTTTTCAAAGATAACCTAACTCACTGTATTTATAGCTTTTGTATAGGTTGCTAGTTCCTGGCGATGTGATCCGTTTTGCGTTTTTATCATTTTTAATCATAAAAAATGAAACGTTGTTTTAATTGTCGTTGAAAATGATTTTTCAGCGGTCTACTATGTGACCATCAGCAAAACGGAACTCTGTTTTATTTTTATGATGGGGATGCCCCAGGAGTTCTTCTTAGCCTCAGAACCTTGCCTGTGGTGAGCAGGCCGTGAAAGAAAGGAACCAGATATGATTCTTGATGCATTCTCTCTTCAGGGGAAAGTCGCGGTAGTGACCGGCTGCGACACCGGTTTAGGCCAGGGCATGGCGGTTGGGCTGGCGGAAGCGGGCTGCGATATCGTCGGTATTAATATCGTTGAGCCGACGGAAACCATCGAGCGCGTTACCGCGCTGGGGCGTCGTTTTTTGAGCCTCACCGCTGACCTGCGGCAGATAGATGGTATTCCGCAGTTGCTTGAGCGCGCGGTGGCGGAATTCGGTCACATCGATATTCTGGTCAATAACGCGGGGCTTATCCGCCGTCAGGATGCTATCGAATTCAGCGAGAAAGACTGGGATGACGTGATGAACCTGAACATTAAAAGCGTCTTCTTTATGTCCCAGGCCGCGGCGAAGCATTTCATCGCCCAGGGTAACGGCGGCAAGATCATCAATATTGCCTCCATGCTGTCGTTCCAGGGCGGGATCCGCGTGCCGTCCTACACCGCCTCGAAAAGCGGCGTCATGGGCGTAACTCGCCTGCTGGCCAACGAATGGGCGAAGCATAATATCAATGTTAACGCCATTGCCCCCGGCTACATGGCAACCAACAATACCCAGCAGCTGCGTGCCGATGAACAGCGCAGCGCGGAAATTCTCGACCGTATCCCGGCCGGTCGCTGGGGGCTGCCGAGCGATTTAATGGGGCCGGTGGTGTTTCTTGCCTCCAGCGCATCCGATTACATCAACGGCTATACCGTGGCGGTAGACGGCGGTTGGCTGGCGCGCTAACAGACATAGTCGTACAACCCGCCAACCGGCGGGTTGTTTTCTGAACAATGATCGTCCATATCATGAGGTTTAAATAATCCATACTCGTCAGTCATAGAAAATAAAATACTCGCCATACATCAGGGTTTTTTTGACGAACGGACAGCATTTTTTGCATAAGATAAAGTTTAATGTCCATCACAAAAACAATGCTACCAGCCGTTTTATCCATATCTTCGCCATCTCCCGCCTGACACCTTAGCCCTGCGATCCCGTACTTTCACTGCACGCATACTCTGTTGAGGCAGGAAAAAAATGACTTCATTGACCACCGATCCGGGTTTACTCCCCAATGCGCAGCGCAACACCCGGCGCATGAACCAGTTTGTCTCCATTGCCGCCGCGGTGGCGGGTTTGTTATTCGGCCTTGATATCGGCGTGATTGCCGGGGCGCTACCTTTCATCACCGATCATTTCGTTTTATCCAGCCGTCTGCAGGAGTGGGTGGTCAGCAGTATGATGCTTGGCGCGGCGATTGGCGCGCTGTTCAACGGCTGGCTCTCTTTCCGTCTTGGCCGTAAATACAGTCTGATGGTCGGCGCGGTGCTATTTGTGGCGGGCTCTATCGGCTCGGCATTCGCCAGCAGCGTCGAGATGCTGCTGGCGGCGCGTATTATTCTTGGCGTCGCCGTTGGTATCGCCTCTTATACCGCGCCGCTTTATCTTTCTGAAATGGCGAGTGAAAACGTTCGTGGCAAGATGATCAGCATGTATCAGTTGATGGTCACGCTTGGCATCGTGCTGGCGTTCTTATCCGATACCGCCTTCAGCTACAGCGGCAACTGGCGGGCGATGCTTGGCGTGCTGGCGCTGCCGGCGGTATTGCTGATTATCCTGGTGGTGTTCCTGCCTAACAGCCCGCGCTGGCTGGCGGAAAAAGGCCGCCATATCGAAGCCGAAGAAGTGCTGCGCATGCTGCGCGATACCTCGGAAAAGGCGCGCGATGAGCTGAATGAAATCCGCGAAAGCCTGAAGCTCAAGCAGGGCGGCTGGGCGCTGTTCAAAGTGAACCGCAACGTGCGTCGGGCGGTATTCCTTGGCATGTTATTGCAGGCGATGCAGCAGTTTACCGGCATGAATATCATCATGTATTACGCGCCGCGGATCTTCAAAATGGCCGGCTTTACCACCACCGAGCAGCAGATGATCGCCACGCTGGTGGTCGGCCTGACCTTCATGTTCGCGACCTTTATCGCGGTGTTTACCGTCGACAAGGCCGGGCGTAAACCGGCATTGAAAATCGGCTTTAGCGTGATGGCGTTGGGCACCCTGGTGCTGGGCTACTGCCTGATGCAGTTTGATAACGGTACCGCCGGCAGCGGCCTCTCCTGGCTATCGGTGGGGATGACTATGATGTGTATTGCCGGGTACGCGATGAGCGCCGCGCCGGTAGTCTGGATCCTGTGCTCCGAGATCCAGCCGCTAAAATGCCGCGACTTCGGCATCACCTGTTCGACCACCACCAACTGGGTGTCGAACATGATTATTGGCGCGACCTTCCTGACGCTGCTGGACGCGATTGGCGCGGCAGGCACGTTCTGGCTCTATACCGCGCTGAACGTGGCCTTTATCGGCGTGACCTTCTGGCTGATCCCGGAAACCAAAAACGTGACGCTGGAGCACATCGAACGCAAGCTGATGTCCGGCGAAAAGCTGCGTAACATCGGCAACTGATCACACGGATTCACGCGGCAGCCACGGGCTGGGAACCTTAATGGTATCCCGATGGCTGTCGCCGTTAATGATATGCAGGGCGCTCAGGCGGCCAATTTCATAATGCGGCAGTTGCACCGTTGACAGCGGCGGCAGGAAGAGATCGCCAATACCCACCATATTGTCATAACCCACCACCGCCACATCTTCCGGGATCCGCAAACCCTGCGCCAGCAGCGTCTGGTAGACCATAAAGGCGATGCGATCGTTGCCGCACACCACGGAATCAAACCGCGGTTTACCCTGCTCAATATGGGCCAGCAGCTGGCCGGGAATATCGCGATAGTGTTCGTCACCGTAGGTCATATAGCAGTGATCGAGCGTATCCGGATCAACCTGCGCCTCACGGCAGGCGCGTTCCAGCCCCTGTCGGCGGCGTATCGTCGCCAGATGCCTGGCCGGAAGATGCAAACAGAGCGGGCGGCGATAGCCGGCGGCCAGCAGCGCTTTCACCGCGTCGTACTGGCCCTGTTCATCATCCGGAATATAGCTGGCGACGTTCTCGTTCAGGCTTTCGCAGTTGGCTAGTACACAGGGCAGCGTCAACAATTTTGCCGGTAGCGGAACCTGGCGCAGCCCCATGGTGGTGTAAATGATGCCGTCCGGGCGATGGGAAAGCAGCAGGTCGAGAATGGCATCAGGGTTGTCATCCGAGAACATGTTGACCACAAAGCTGTTCCAGCCGTGGGCCCGCGCCGTCTCTTCGATAGAGAGCGTTATCTCTACCGAGAAAGGGGTGGTCACCGTGTCCAGCGCCAGTACGCCGATGGTGCTCGGCGTTGCCCGGGCGCCGCGAATTTTCTTCGCCGACAGGTCGGGGACGTAATTGGTCTGTTCAATCGCTGCTTGTACGCGGGCGAGCGTTTCCGCCTTCAGGCGCTCCGGGCTGTTCAGCGCGCGGGATACCGTCATCAGTGAGACGTTGGCTAGCTTCGCTACATCTTTCAGGGATGCCATGGTGATTACTCCGGTATACAACTAAGTCGCTGATGTAAAAGGATCATACGATAGTCTATCCCAGCCCGATGGTGAAGCATGGCGAGGAATAGTTGATCGCGATCTCATCTCCATTATGTTAACGTTAACTTTTGTGATTAACATCATGAATCGTCACAAAACCAGATGAGAGTTGTTTTTTGTTAACGTTACCATTTGCACATTACTCCAACACGAGAATGTCATGATGAAGACACATCACTCTCACAGCTACCCCTTACTCAGTGCCTTACTGTTTTTCTTTTTTGTTACCTGGTCTTCTTCCGGCTCGTTGCTTTCCATCTGGCTACATCAGGAGGTAGGGCTGAAAGCCGGGGATACCGGCATTATCTACGCGGTGCTGTCGGTCTCGGCGCTATTCGCCCAGATTTGCTACGGCTTTATCCAGGATAAACTGGGGCTGCGCAAAAATTTACTCTGGTATATCACCGTCTTACTGATCCTTTCCGGCCCGGCCTATCTGCTGTTTGGCTATCTGCTCAAAATCAACGTGCTGCTCGGCAGTATTTTTGGCGGCATCTATATCGGCCTGACCTTTAACGGCGGCATTGGCGTGCTGGAGTCCTATACCGAGCGCGTGGCGCGGCAAAGCCAGTTTGAATTCGGCAAAGCGCGGATGTGGGGATCGCTGGGCTGGGCGGTGGCGACCTTTTTCGCCGGGCTGCTGTTCAACATTAACCCACAGCTGAATTTCGCCGTCGCCAGCTGTTCCGGTCTGGTTTTCTTCATGTTGCTGGCGCGGCTTAAGGTTTCTTCAGCGCCGCACGCCATGCAGGAGGCGGTCAGTGGCGGTAAAGTCACGCTGGAAGACGCGCTGCGCCTGCTGACGCTGCCGCGCTTCTGGGCGCTGGTGTTTTTCGTCGTCGGCACCTGTATTTACGGCGTTTACGACCAGCAATTCCCGGTCTACTTCTCTTCGCAGTTCGCCACGCTGCATGAAGGGAACGCGATGTATGGCTATCTCAACTCATTCCAGGTGTTCCTCGAAGCGGCGGGGATGTTCTGCGCCCCGTGGCTGGTCAATCGTATTGGCGCGAAAAACGGCCTGATCTTCGCCGGCATGGTGATGGCGATGCGCATGGTGGCCTCCGGGCTGGTGGAAGGCCCGGTTCTGATCTCGATTACGAAACTGCTGCACGCCGTGGAATTGCCGGTGCTGCTGGTTTCCATCTTTAAATACAACAGCCTGAACTTTGATAAACGCCTTTCTTCCACCCTGTACCTGGTTGGTTTCGCCTGCACCAGTTCGGTTATCGCCACCGTCCTGTCGCCGCTGGCGGGCTATAGCTACGAAAAATACGGTTTCGCCGACTCCTATTTGATCATGGGACTACTGGTGTTCTGTACCACCTTCATCTCCATCTTCCTGCTGCGATCCAATAAGGCCTCTTCGGATTCGCTCATGTCGCAGCCATCCACTATCTGACTGAAAAGAGAAATGAATATGATGTATTCCATTAGTAACGCGGAGCGGGAACTGCAGACGAAAAGCGTGGATCTCAACCCGCGCTGGTATCCGCGTTATCACCTGGCGGCCCGTGCCGGCTGGATCAACGACCCCAACGGGCTGGTATGGTTCGACGGCTGGTACCACGCGTTTTATCAGCACCACCCGTATTCAAACCAGTGGGGGCCGATGCACTGGGGCCACGCGCGCAGCAAGGATCTTGTGCATTGGGAACACCTGCCGGTGGCGCTGGCGCCGGAAGGGCCGGAAGATAAAGACGGCTGCTTCTCCGGCTCGGCGGTGGTTGATGGTGATACGCTGGCGCTTATCTACACCGGCCATAAATTTCATGGCGATCCCGCTGATGAAAATAATCTGTACCAGGTGCAGTGTCTGGCGACCAGCCGCGACGGCATCCATTTTGAGCGCCAGGGGATGGTCATTGATACCCCGCCGGGGATGCACCATTTTCGCGACCCGAAAGTATGGCGTGAAGGTGAAAGCTGGTACATGGTGGTCGGCGCGCGGGTAGACGACGTCGGCCAGGTGCGGTTGTACCGTTCCGCCGACCTGCGCCACTGGCAGGATGCCGGTATTCTTGCCCAGGCCGAAGCGGGGATGGGCTACATGTGGGAGTGCCCGGATTTCTTTGAACTCGATGGTAAGCGGGTGCTGATGTTCTCGCCGCAGGGGATGGCCGCAGACGGCTTTGCCCGGCGCAATTTATTCCAGAGCGGCTACCTGCTGGGAGACTGGCAGCCGGGGCAACCTTTTGTCCGCGAAGAGGCGTTTGTTGAACTCGACAGCGGCCACGATTTCTATGCGCCGCAAAGCTTCCTCACCCCCGATGGCCGACGAATTGTTATCGGCTGGCTGGACATGTGGGAGTCGCCGCTGCCGGAGCAGCAGGACGGTTGGGCCGGTATGCTGTCGCTGCCGCGCGAGTTAAGCCTCGGCGCGAATAATCGGTTATTGATGCGTCCGGCAAAAGAGGTGGAAGGCCTGCGCCGCGACTGGTTCCCGTGGCCGGTCAGTTCGTTGAAGAATCAGCAGCTGACGATGGTAGAGCACTGCGAAACCATGGAGGTCAACCTGCATTGGGATACGGCCAATAGCTGCGCCGAGCAGTACGGTTTGAGCTTTGGCGAAGGGCTGAGGGTATATGTCGACAATCAGATGCAGCGTCTGGTGCTGGAGCGCCGCTATCCGCAATATGGTTTGTGCGGCACCCGCAGCGTTGCGTTACCGGCCGGTTCGGCGTTGAAGCTGCGGCTATTTTTCGATAGCTCATCCGTTGAGGTTTTCGTCAATGATGGCGAAGCCTGCCTCAGCAGCCGTATTTATCCTGATGCCCGGCGCCGGGAATTAGCTTTATTTTCCTGGAGCGGCAGTGCGGCATTAATTGATGGCGGAGCGTGGAATATCTAATTAAAGAGTCATTAACCAGAATCACCCGTTAGCAATCGCTGGCGGGTATTTAATATTTACCAAAATAATAAAACAATACCTTTAATATATAATAAGCAGGGTCTAACGATGAATAAAATCTGGGTTGGATGTCTTATCTCGTCTTTATTTATTCCCGCCGCCGGCGCGCAGCAAACGCTTTCGCTTGAGGAGCGCCTGGCGCAGATGGAGCAGCGCTTAAAAGCCACCGAGCAGCGTGCGCAAAACGCCGAGGCGGAAATCCGCGAACTGAAGCAGCAGGAGCGCGCGACGGCTAAAAGCAGCGCGCCAGCGCCCGCGACGGTTGCCGCGCCCGCGCTGGCGGTGAATAAAGATGTCGATTTAAAATTTTACGGTGATGTTGAATTTAATATGGATGGCGCCAGCCGAACCGGCAGCCTGACCTCGGTAAAAACCAGTGCGAATAAAAACTGGGCGCCGGGGGATAAAGAACGTTGGGATATCAATGGGCGTATTTTGTTAGGGTTCGATGGCTTACGTAAAGGCGCTAATGGTAAATATTCCGGCTTTAGCGTACAGCCGCTGGCGGATATGACCGGAAAAATGAATCTTGATGATGCCGTATTTTTCTTTGGTCAGGAAAATGACTGGAAAATAAAAGTGGGGCGTTTTGAAGCCTACGATATGTTCCCGCTGAATCAGGATACGTTTATTGAATACTCTGGTAATACCGCCAACGATCTCTATAGCGACGGTTACGGTTATATCTACATGATGAAAGAGGGGCGCGGGCGTAGCAGCAGCGGCGGTAATTTCCTGCTGAGCAAATACCTCGATAACTGGTACTTTGAGCTCAACACGCTGGTGGAAGACGGCAGTTCGCTGTTTGTCGATCAAAACTACCACGGCAACGCGCTCGATAATCGTAAAAACGTGGTCTACGTGCGGCCGGTGGCGGCCTGGCAGTCCGGGCCGTGGTCGGTGGCGGCGGCGGTTGAGAGCAATCTGGTGAACAATGCTTATGGCTATCAAAACCAGAATGGACGCTGGGTCGATCAGTCCAGCCGTACCGGTTACGGTCTGACGATGAGCTGGAATACGCTTAAAACCGATGCCGAAGATGGCATGGTGGTGAATCTCAGCACCGCTTATCTGGACGCGGCGGATGAAGAGGATTTCAGCGCCGGTATTAACGCGCTGTGGCATCGCGTCGAGCTGGGATATATCTACGCGCACAACAAAATCGACCAGTTCAACATGGCGGGGGTCAGCGGCGAGTGCGATGGCGACTGCGCGATTCTGACGCCGGGCCGCTATGACATCCACACGATTCATACCTCCTGGCAACTGCCGAATATCATGGATATGCCGAACTTTAATATTTATCTCGGCGCCTATGCCTCATGGCTGGATTCGTCGGCCCAACAGGGCGGGAACGCCGACGAACGCTATGGCGCGCGCGTGCGCTTTAAATATTTCTTCTGATGTGGCCGCCGCCCAACAGCAACAGTGGAAAGTTATCGGCAGGTTTGCTTCACTGGAGCAAACCATAAAGGAGCAGATAATGAAAACCATCGGCCTGCTGGGCGGCATGAGCTGGGAATCCACCATTCCCTATTACCGGTTAATTAATGAAGGCATTAAAGCGCGGCTCGGCGGCCTGCATTCCGCCAGCCTGTTGCTTCATAGCGTTGATTTTCATGAGATTGAAGCCTGCCAGTCGGCAGGGGAGTGGGATCGCGCCGGCGAGATCCTCGCCGCGGCGGCGCTGGGGCTGCAGCAGGCCGGCGCCGAGGGCATCGTGCTGTGCACCAACACCATGCATAAGGTGGCTGATGCGATTGAAGCCCGCTGCGAGGTGCCGTTCCTGCATATCGCTGACGCCACCGGGCGGGCTATCAGCGCTAAAGGCCAGCGTCGGGTCGCGCTATTGGGCACCCGCTACACCATGGAGCAGGATTTTTATCGCGGCCGTCTACAGCAGCAGTTTGCCATTGAGACGCTGATCCCGCAGGCCGAAGATCGGGCGCGCATCAATCAGATTATCTTTGATGAGCTGTGCCTCGGCACCTTTAGCGACGCCTCGCGCGACTATTATCTGCAGGTCATCGAGGCGCTGGCGGCGCAGGGGGCGGAAGGCGTTATCTTCGGCTGCACCGAAATCGGCCTGCTGGTACCGGAAACGAGTAGTCCGCTGCCGGTATTTGATACCGCGGCAATCCATGCCGCCGACGCGGTGGAATTTATGCTCTCTTAAGTACCGCCGCCAGCGGCTGTTCGATACGCGGCAGGCTGGTTTGCAGATGCTGGACAAAGGCGTCGACCAGCGCGGAACCGGGGCGATGTAGTGGGCGGATTAGGCTGACGGTAAAGGGCACATCGACGCTGAAGCGCCGCACCACCACGCCGCTCTCAGCGTAGTCGAGGGCGGTGAGCGGGTTAACCACCGAAATGCCCGCACCAGCGCGCACCAGCGCGCAGATCGACGCCGCGCTGTGGGTTTCCACCACCATCCGTCTTTTCACCTGGTGCTCCATAAATAGCGCATCAAGCAGCTGACGATAGCTGTCGGTGCGCGACAGGCTGATATAGTTTTCACCGTGGAAGTCGGCGGGGGTGAGTTCGGTTTTCGCGGCCAGCGGGTGATCCTGTGGCAGCACGCAGACTTCATTTAAGGTCAGCAGCGGCGTGCGCTCGGTGCCGGCCGGCGTATGCAGCGTTTCCGTTAACCCTAAATCGTGGCGCTGGGCGGACAGCCACTCCTCCAGCAGCGGCGACTCCTGCGGCACGATCTGCAGGCTGACGTGCGGATAGCGCGCGAGGAATGGTTGTAGCAGCAGCGGCAGAAATGACTGCGAAAAGACCGGCAGACAGGCTATCGACAGCTCTCCCTGGCGGAATTCGCGCAGGCTCTCCGCGGCGCTAACGATGCGATCGAGCCCGTACCACGAGCGCTGTACTTCTTCAAACAGTCGCAGCCCCTGGACCGTCGGCTGCAGACGGCCGCGGGCGCGGTCAAACAGCTTTAAGCCGAGTACTTTCTCAAAGCGCGCCAGTTCACGGCTGACCGTCGGCTGCGAGGTGTGCAGCATCCGCGCCGCTTCGGTCAGGTTGCCGGTGGTCATCACCGCGTGGAAAATCTCAATATGGCGTAAGTTGACGGCAGGCATGGGCGGCTCCCGGTTAGCATCAGATAGCCATATCATTTTCGCATAGACTCGCGACAAAACGATATTTTTTATTCTCTTCCCGCTGTGGCGTAATCGGAAAAAACATCGACAAACACACGCACGCACCGGAGTCCTTATGCCACGCTCGCTGAACGCCACCGATACCGATCTGACCGCCGACAATCTACTGCGCCTGCCCGCTGAGTTCGGCTGCCCGGTATGGGTCTATGACGCGCAGATTATCCGCCGCCAGATTGCCCAACTTAGCCAGTTTGACGTAGTGCGTTTTGCGCAGAAGGCCTGCTCCAATATTCATATTCTGCGTCTGATGCGCGAGCAGGGCGTGAAGGTGGATTCGGTGTCGCTTGGCGAGATCGAACGCGCGCTGGCGGCAGGTTACGATCCCGTGCAGCATCCGGACGATATCGTCTTTACCGCCGATCTGATCGATCGCGCGACCCTCGAGCGGGTGAAAGCATTACAGATCCCAGTGAATGCCGGATCCGTGGATATGCTTAGCCAACTGGGTGAAGTCTCGCCGGGCCACCGCGTCTGGCTGCGGGTCAATCCAGGATTTGGCCACGGCCACAGTCAGAAGACCAATACCGGCGGTGAAAACAGCAAACACGGTATCTGGTTTAGCCAACTGCCGCAGGCGCTGGAGGTGATTCGCTGCCATTCACTGCAGCTGGTCGGCATCCATATGCATATCGGCTCCGGCGTCGATTACGGCCATCTTGAGCAGGTGTGCGGCGCGATGGTGCGCCAGGTGGTGGAGTTTGGTCAGGATCTGCAGGCGATCTCCGCCGGCGGCGGTTTATCGATCCCCTATCACGAAGGCGAAGAGGCGATCGATACCGATCACTACTTTGGCCTGTGGAATGCCGCGCGCGAGCAGATCGCCAAACATCTGGGGCATCCGATAAAGCTGGAGATCGAACCGGGGCGTTTCCTGGTGGCGGAGTCCGGCGTGCTGGTATCGCAGGTGCGTAGCGTGAAAGAGATGGGTAGCCGCCACTTCGTGCTGATCGACGCCGGCTTTAACGATCTGATGCGCCCGGCCATGTACGGCAGCTATCATCATATTACCGCGCTGGCGGCGGACGGGCGCGACCTGAGCGGCGAACCGCAGCTGGAAACCGTGGTCGCGGGGCCGCTGTGCGAATCCGGCGACGTCTTTACCCAACAGGAGGGCGGTAAAGTGGAAACTCGCCTGCTGCCGGCGGTGGCGCCGGGGGATTACCTGGTGCTGCACGACACCGGCGCCTACGGCGCATCGATGTCTTCAAACTACAACAGCCGCCCGCTACTACCGGAAGTGCTGTTTGATACCGGCAGCGCGCGCCTGATTCGCCGTCGCCAGACCATTGAAGAACTGCTGGCGCTGGAGCTTATTTAAAGAATGGCCCCGTCGTCACCGATTCACGCAGTACCAGCGTACCGGTGAACGGCGGGATGGTTTCGATCGGCTGTTCGTTGGCGAGCTTAATCGCCTGGTCGATGGCGGTGGTAATCATATTGTCGATCGGCAGATAAACCGTTGATAATCCCGGCTCCAGCCACTTCGCGCTAGGAGCGTCGTCAAAGCCGAAGAGCGATACGTCCTGCGGAATGCGCAGCCCCGCCTGATATAGCGCTTTCGAGGCGCCCAACGCCATATCATCGTTACAGGAGAAGAGCGCGCTAAACGGCGTTTTCTCTTCTAATAATTCCCGACACAGCTCATAACCGCGGGTCATCGTTGAATCGCCGTATTTGACCCGCGCCGGTTCCCACGCAATTCCGTGTTTTTCCAGCGCGCTGCGGTAGCCCGCCAGGCGCGCTTTACCCGTTGGGGTATGCATCGGCACGGTCAGGCAGGCGATATCGCGATGCCCCTGGGAAATCAGATAGTCGACGGCCTGAAACGCCGCTTCCTGCTGTTCAAAGAACACGCAGCGTTCCCGCGCCTGGCTAACATCGCGATTGATCACCACCAGCGGCGTTTCAATGGTTTCGATAAGCGACATGATTTTCTGTTCGCTCATATGGCGGGTGTAGAGCACGATGGCGTCACACTGACGGTCGGCCAACATTTGCACCGCTTCTTCTTCCCGCTCGGGCGCATCGTGGCCATCGGTGACGATAAGCTGCTTGCCCCAGGCTTCCGTTTGACGCGAGGCCTGCTGCAGTAAGCGGCCAAAGTAAAAACCGTCGAATGTCGATACCACCAGGCCAATGCTGTTGCTGGTGCGATTCGCCAGCGAACGGGCGAGAAAATTGGGTCGGTAGCCCAGCTCTTCCATCGCTTTGAAGACCTGTTGACGGGTACTCTCTTTTACCTGACCTGTGCCGTTCAACACGCGGGAAACCGTCGCTTTCGAGACGCCTGCGCGTATTGAGACATCCAGCATTGTTGCCATTCGTCGATTCCTGATAACCGGTGATAGGGCGCAGTTTATCACAGTCATTCAGAGGGATATGAACCTGACGACGGCAAAGACTATCGCGATCACGCTTTTTGCGGAAATCCTGTTGAAGGCATTTTCAGACCCTTGATGCGCGGGCGGGCGCGGCGCGCTAGAATTCATCGATTCACAGGGGGAAAAAATGCAGATTCAACCGTTGTACGCCGCGCCGCAGCATGGGCCGCAGGTGGCGGAGTGGCTATGGCAGGCTTTTGCCGGCGATGCCTTACCGCAGGCGTTTTTTAGCAGTATTGTTGAACATAGCCAAACGCCGGGGGCGCTGCCGCTGACCTTTATCGCCACCGAAGGCGAGGCGCTGCTGGGGACCGTAGGGCTGTGGCGTTGCGATTTGCTCAGCCGTCAGGATCTGTTTCCCTGGATGGCGGCACTGTTTGTCGCCGAAACGGCGCGCGGGCAGGGGCTGGCTGGGAAGCTGCAGCGGCACGTCATCGACTATGCCCGCCAGTGCGGTTATCCGCAGCTTTATCTCTATTCCGCCTGCCGCGACTTTTACGAACGCTTTGGCTGGCGCTATATCGGCGAGGGCCTGGATTACCCGGCCACCGCCGTGAGCCTGTACCGCTACGACTTGTCACTTTCCGCGGGCGTTATCACTGAGTGACGGCGCACCAGCGTCGGGCTAAAGAGGTGAGTGATTTCCGGCGCCGGGCGCTGTTCCGCCAATGCCAGGGCCAACTCCGCCGCCTGGGTCGCCATGGTGACGATCGGATAACGCACGGTGGTCAGGCGCGGGCGCACGTAGCGCGAGATCAGCACGTCATCGAAGCCAATCAGCGAAATTTCCTGCGGCACCTCGATACCGTTATCGTTGAGCACCCCCATTGCGCCTGCGGCCATTGAATCGTTGTAACAGGCGACGGCGGTAAAGTTTCTGCCGCGGCCTAATAGCTCGGTCATCGCCAGCTCGCCGCCGCTTTCGTCAGGCTCGGCGAAGGTGACCAGCCGGTCATTGACGGGCAGGCCGCTCTCTTTCAGGGCATCGTAATAACCTTGCAGCCGGTCTTCGGCATCGGAAATCGCGTGGTTAGAGCAGATATAGCCAATGCGGCTGTGGCCCTGCTGAATCAGATGGCGCGTCGCCAGCCAGGCGCCGTAGCGGTCATCGAGCGCCACGCTACGCTGTTCGAAACCCGGCACGATGCGGTTAATTAACACCATGCCGGGGATCTGTTTCATCAGCCCCGCCAGTTCGTCGTCGGGGATCATTTTAGCGTGCACTACCAGCGCCGCGCAGCGGTGGCGGATCAGCTGTTCAATTGCCTGACGTTCCTTTTGCACATTGTGATAGCCGTTGCCGATAAGCAGAAAATTACCGGTGCTGTAGGCCACCTGCTCGACGGCTTTAACCATCGCGCCGAAGAAGGGATCGGAAACGTCGCCCACCACCAGACCGATGGTTTCCGTCGACTGCTGCGCCAGCGCGCGGGCGTTGGCGTTGGGGTGGTAGTTCAGCGTTTCCATCGCCGCCGTTACCGACTGACGAGAGGCTTCACTCGCTTTTGGCGAGTTGTTGATAACGCGTGAGACGGTAGCGACGGAGACTCCTGCGAGTCGGGCTACATCCTTAATTGTCGCCATACCGGACCTTTTTTAGGGTAAGCGTTTACATAATAGTTATGTTACGGGAAAGCGCAGCAGATTCAAGGCTACAGCTATTCTGGTTGATACAAATGTGACGCAGACAAGGATTAGCGGTGACAAAGTTACACAGCACAATGCGTGGGATGCAACGGTGAAAAGAGAATTCTCATCTTTGCTTACACTTTGCGATTAGCTGTTGCGAATGTTCGCTGGTTTCGTTGAGTGATGCATTGATACTCTGGCTATCCCAGAGGTATTGATAGGTGGAGTCAACGTCACGTTGACCACTTAATTACACCAACCTGCGCAGATGCGCAGGTTTTTTTTTGCCTGTCATTCAGCCTGTTACAGACAGCGAAAATCGCAATACCTGGTTGCACTTAGGCTCATTCCCTTGCGTTTTCGCGCTGGCGCGGTCGTGGGTAAAAACGCGACAATCAGGGTCCCAGAGGTATTGATTGGTGAGTTTCTTAAGTACGCACTTCGTACTGATTATCTTGCACCGACCTGCGCGGATGCGCAGGTTTTTTTTATTCTGAATTTTCTTCCCCCACACTGCTTTTCCCCGCCTTCTCATGTAACCTGCTCGGAATACTAAATCAGCCACGCGGAGTCGTTATGCTGTTGGGATTTTTTCGATTACTGTTCAAAGGATTGTACCGGGTACGATTGACCGGAGACACTCAGGCGCTCTATCAGGAAAAAGTATTAATTACGCCAAATCATGTCTCATTTCTCGACGGTATTTTACTGGCGCTATTTCTGCCCGTTCGGCCGGTGTTTGCGGTCTATACCTCGATTAGCCAGCGCTGGTTTATGCGGGCGCTGACGCCGCTTATCGACTTTGTTCCGCTGGACCCCACCAAGCCGATGTCAATTAAGCATCTGGTGCGCTTGATTGAGCAGGGACGCCCGGTGGTTATCTTTCCGGAAGGGCGTATTTCGGTAAGCGGTTCGCTGATGAAAATCTACGACGGCGCGGCGTTTGTGGCGGCGAAGTCGAAAGCGACCATTGTGCCGCTGCGAATCGAAGGCGCCGAACTTACGCCATTCAGCCGTCTTAAGGGGCTGGTAAAACGCCGTCTGTTCCCGCGTATTCAGCTCCATTTACTGCCGCCGACGCATCTGCCGATGCCGGAAGCGCCGCGCGCCCGCGATCGGCGAAAAATCGCCGGCGAAATGCTGCACCAGATTATGATGGAAGCGCGCATGGCGGTGCGCCCGCGTGAAACGCTGTATGAGTCGCTACTGGCGGCGCAGGACCGCTTTGGCGCGCGTAAAAACTGCGTGGAAGATATTAATTTCCAGCCGGATACCTACCGGAAACTGTTGACCAAAACGCTGTTCGTCGCGCGTATTCTGGAAAAATACAGCGCGCAGGGCGAGAAAATCGGCCTGATGCTGCCTAACGCCGGTATCAGCGCGGCGGTGATTTTCGGCGCGATTGCCCGCGGGCGTATCCCGGCAATGATGAACTATACCGCCGGCGTCAAAGGACTCAGCAGCGCGATTACCGCCGCGGAAATCAAAACCATTTTTACTTCCCGTACCTTCCTCGATAAAGGCAAACTCTGGCACCTGCCGGAGCAGCTGACTCAGGTGCGCTGGGTGTTTCTGGAAGATCTGAAAGGCGATGTCACTACCGCCGACAAGCTGTGGATATTTGGCCATCTGCTGGCGCCGCGTCTGGCGCAGGTCAAGCAGCAGCCGGAAGATGCGGCGATGATCCTCTTTACCTCCGGCTCGGAGGGGAACCCAAAAGGGGTGGTGCATAGCCATAAAAGCCTGTTGGCTAACGTGGAACAGATTAAAACCATCGCCGATTTTACCGCCAACGATCGCTTTATGTCGGCGCTGCCGCTGTTTCACTCCTTCGGCCTGACGGTCGGCCTGCTGACGCCGCTATTCACCGGCGCGGAAGTGTTCCTCTATCCAAGCCCGCTGCACTATCGGGTGGTGCCGGAGCTGGTCTACGATCGTAACTGTACCGTGTTGTTCGGCACCTCAACCTTCCTCGCCAACTATGCCCGCTTTGCCAACCCATATGATTTTTATCGTCTGCGCTATGTGGTGGCAGGGGCGGAAAAACTGCAGGACAGCACCAAACAGCTGTGGCAGGACAAATTTGGCCTGCGCATCCTTGAAGGCTACGGCGTGACCGAATGTGCGCCGGTGGTCTCCATCAACGTTCCGATGGCGGCGAAAGTCGGTACCGTCGGGCGCATTCTTCCGGGGATGGATGCCCGATTGCTGGCGATGCCGGGCATCGAGCAGGGGGGCCGCCTGCAGTTGAAAGGGCCAAACATCATGAAAGGCTATCTGCGGGTAGAAAACCCCGGCGTGCTGGAAGCGCCGACGGCGGAAAACCAGCACGGTGAAGTGGAGAGCGGCTGGTACGACACCGGCGATATCGTCGTCTTTGACGAGCAGGGCTACGTCCGTATTCAGGGTCGCGCCAAGCGATTCGCCAAAATCGCCGGCGAGATGGTCTCGCTGGAGATGGTCGAGCAGGTCGCTTTGGCGGTCTCGCCGGACAAAATGCACGCCACGGCCATTAAGCAGGACGCCAGCAAAGGCGAGGCGCTGGTGCTGTTTACCACCGATAATGAACTCAATCGCGAAAAGCTGCTGCGCTACGCGCGTGAACACGGCGTACCGGAGCTGGCGGTGCCGCGCGATATTCGTTGGCTGAAACAGCTGCCGGTACTGGGCAGCGGCAAGCCGGACTTTGTCACCCTGAAAGGCATGGTTGAAGAGGCGGAACATACACATGAGTGAGTCAGTGCACACTAACGCTTCACTGTACTCGAAAGGGATGATGGCGGTGATCTGCGCCCAGTTCCTGTCGGCCTTCGGCGATAATGCGCTGCTGTTCGCCACCCTGGCGTTGATGAAGCAGCTCTACTATCCGGAGTGGAGTCAGCCGGTATTGCAGATGTTGTTTGTGGGCGCTTACATTCTCTTTGCGCCGTTTGTCGGGCAATTTGCCGATAGCTTCGCCAAAGGCCGGGTGATGATGGTCGCTAATGGCCTGAAGCTGCTCGGCGCCGGGTGTATTTGCTTTGGCGTCAATCCGTTTATCGGCTATACGCTGGTGGGTATTGGCGCGGCGGCCTATTCGCCGGCGAAATACGGTATTCTGGGCGAACTGACCACCGGCGATAAGTTAGTGAAGGCTAACGGACTGATGGAGTCGTCGACCATCGCGGCGATCCTGCTGGGCTCGATGGCGGGCGGTATTCTTGCGGACTGGCACGTGCTGGCGGCGCTTATCGTTTGTGCGCTGGTTTATGGCGGCGCAGTGGTTGCTAACCTGTGGATCCCGAAACTACCGGCGGCTCGTCCTGGGCAGTCGTGGCGTTTCAGGCCGATGACGCATAGCTTCTTCAGCGCCTGTAAGACGTTGTGGCGTAATAGTGAAACGCGTTTCTCATTGATGGGCACCAGCTTGTTCTGGGGGGCGGGGGTGACGCTGCGCTTCCTGCTGGTGATTTGGGTGCCGGTGGCGCTTGGGATCACCAGTAACGCGATGCCGACCTACCTCAATGCGATGGTCGCCGTCGGGATTGTGGTTGGCGCTGGCGCAGCGGCGAAGCTGGTCACGCTGGAAACCGTCTCGCGCTGTATGCCCGCCGGGATATTGATTGGCGTCGCGGTGATCGT
Organism: Klebsiella sp. 141203; assembly: GCF_032601985.1. Lineage (NCBI taxonomy): Bacteria > Pseudomonadati > Pseudomonadota > Gammaproteobacteria > Enterobacterales > Enterobacteriaceae > Klebsiella > Klebsiella sp. 141203. Next base: position 530,946 of record NZ_JAQIRL010000003.1, read on the forward strand.
CTTCGCGGTACAGCAGTCGCTACTACCGGCATTTGGCCTACTGCTACTGCTTGGGGTGTGTGGCGGCTTCTTTATCGTGCCGCTGAACGCGCTGCTGCAGGAGCGCGGGAAACATACCGTTGGCGCAGGTAACGCCATTGCGGTACAGAACCTCGGTGAAAACGTGGCGATGTTGCTCATGCTGGGGCTGTACTCGCTGGCGGTCAGCGTTGGGATCCCGCCGGTTGGCGTGGGGATAGGATTTGGCGCGGTCTTTGCGCTAGCCATCGCTGCGCTGTGGTGGTGGGGACGGCGTAAATAATCCCCGGAGAGGGACGGATTCACAAATGTCTGCTCTCCGGTAGCCCGGGTAAGGCGTTAGCCGCTACCCGGGGTTTTTACCCTCTTACGGCGCCGGGTAGGTATACACCTTATGCACCGCCTCAATCTCCGCTAACACCTCTTCGCTCAGCTCAAGATGCAAACTTTCGACGTTGGTCTTGAGCTGCTCCATGGTCGTGGCCCCGAGCAGGGTGCTGGCGACAAACGGCTGGCGACGCACAAAGGCCAGCGCCATTTGCGCCGGATCGAGATTGTGGCGTTTGGCAATGTCCACATAAGCGGCCACCGCTTTCTGCGCCTGCTCGCCGCTGTAGCGGGTAAAGCGGCTAAATAGCGTATTGCGTGCGCCAGCCGGCTGCGCGCCGTTGAGGTACTTACCGGTCAGCGTACCGAACGCCAGGCATGAATACGCCAGCAGCTCAACGCCCTCATATTGGCTCACTTCCGCCAGCCCCACTTCGTAGCTGCGGTTAAGCAGGCTGTACGGGTTTTGAATCGTGACGATGCGCGGCAGGTCGTGCTTATCGGCCAGATGCAGATAGCGCATGACGCCAAAGGCGGTTTCGTTAGAGACGCCGATATAGCGGATTTTACCGGCGCGCTGGAATTCGGTGAGGGCTTCCAGCGTATCGAGCAGGGTGACCACCGGCGCGGAGTCGCTCCAGGTATAGCCCAGCTTGCCGAAACAGTTGGTCTGGCGCTGTGGCCAGTGTACCTGATAGAGGTCGAGATAATCGGTTTGCAGACGTTTGAGGCTGTCGTGCAGCGCGTCGCGAATGTTTTTGCGATCCAGCGCGTGATTCGGGCGAATGCTGCTGTCGTTATTGCGCGCCGGACCGCTGACTTTAGAGGCGATAATCAGCTTTTCGCGGTTGCCGCGTTTCGCCAGCCAGTTGCCGACGTAGGTTTCGGTCAGACCCTGGGTTTCCGGGCGCGGCGGGACAGGATACATTTCGGCGACATCAATCAGGTTGATTCCCTGACTTACGGCGTAGTCGAGCTGTTCATGAGCGTCGGCCTCGCTATTTTGTTCACCAAACGTCATTGTGCCCAGCCCCAGCGTGCTGATTTCAAGAGAACTGTGTGGGATACGGTGATACTGCATAGCCGGCTTCCTTATTTTTATCAACAAGGTCAGGAGTTTCCCGACAAATCTATCTCCCCACAAACTTCAAAGCGCTTGCAGGCTGATGGGAATAACAACATGGCAGAGGGAGAGAAAAAGAGAAAGGGAAAATATCAAAAAAGCCGGGTCTGGAGATCCTGAAGGGGGCTGCCCTGGGGATATAGCAGGGGGATCCCGACTCTTTTCTGTGGCTGTGGTTGTCGGAAAATATGCGGTTAACCGACGAAAAAGCTTAACGCTTAATAATTTGTGACACGTCGTCGCGGTTGATCTGCATTTTATTGCCTTGCTGATCTTCGTAGCTTATCAAACCGGTGTCATCGTCAACCGCCGGTTTACCGTCGGTAAGAATCATACGTCCATCTTTTGTCGCCATGACATAATCGCTGCTGCAACCGGAAACCGAGAACGCCAGTCCTACGGCGGAAATCAATACTGCCCATTTTTTCATCGTCATTACCTCTCTTATGGCCGCACCTCGTACCAGTATATTAATAGCCTGATTTGTGAGACATAAAAAGCAGTAAAGTCTTAAAAAGGATTGCAGCCCGCTTCCGGACTGCAATTTTGTGGCTTACAGCGGGTTTTTCTTATTGCGCATCAGGTTGAGCGTTTCGACCGCAATGGAGAAGAACATCGCGAAGTAGATGTAACCTTTCGGGACATGCACATCGAAGCTCTCCAGCATCAAGGTGAAGCCGACCAGGATCAGAAACGACAAGGCCAACATTTTGACCGACGGGTGACGGTCAACGAAGTCGCCGATCGGACGCGCGGCAAACATCATCACTCCAACCGCAATCACCACCGCGGCCATCATAATGAACAGATGATCGGAGAGACCCACGGCGGTAATGACTGAATCAAGGCTGAAGATGATATCCAGCAGCATGATCTGCACGATGGCGCCAAAGAAGGAGTGGACGTTGGTTTTAAGACCTTCTTCCTCGCCTTCAATAGATTCGTGGATCTCTTTACTCGCTTTCCAGATAAGGAACAGGCCGCCGAGCAGCAGGATCAGGTCGCGAAACGAGATCTCCTGCCCGAATACGGTGAAGAGCGGGTTGGTGAGCTTAACGACCCAGGCGATAGACGCCAGCAGGCCGAGACGCATCAGCATGGCTCCCATTAGCCCGATACGCCGCGCATGGGCGCGTTGAGCGGTGGGAAGCTTAGCGACAACCAGAGAGAGAAAAATAATATTATCGATCCCGAGAACGATCTCCAGCAGCGTCAGCGTGCCGAGCGCCAGCCAGGCGTTAGGATCGGTTATCCATGCAAATAACATTGTTCAAAGTCCTGCAAAAAATAAAGTGGTAATTATATGCAGGCGTTATGGCAGAACAAAAAATTATTCATGGCCTAAGAGAAAATGACGCGCAAGCAGCGCGGCGGTGAAGTTTTTTTTCAGATAAAAGCCGCGCGGTAGGGTGAGGATCGGCTCGCCGTGGGCGCCGATCGCTTCCGTTAGCGCTTTGCTGTTGGCCGCTTTTGGGCGCAGCTGCAGTACTTCGCCGTGGCGGGCGGTGATTCGTTCAACCTGGCCGAGCACGATAAGATCCATCAACTCCTCCCAGTCCATACGCAACTGGCGATCTTCTTCCTCGTCCGGCGTCCACAGCAGCGGCGCGCCGACGCGGCGTTCCGCCAGCGGGATTTCGCGCTCGCCTTCTACCGGGATCCACAGCACGCGTTGCAGCTTATGCCGTACGTGGCTGCTTTCCCAGGTCACGCCGCTATTACCGGTTAGCGGCGCTACGCAAACAAACGTGGTCTCCAGAGGTCGGCCCTGACGGTCAATGGGAATGGTTTTCAGCTCCACGCCTAAGGCGGCGAAATCCTGCTCGGGTTTGCTTCCGGCGCTGGCGCCCAGCCAAATCTCCAGCAGGATGCCAATCCAGCCCTTATCGCGTTTCAGATCGCGAGGAATAGGGATCCCTGCCAGCGCCGCCAGTTCACCCAGCGAATAACCCGCCAGCCGCTGGGCCTGAGCAAGAAGTTGCTCCTGACTTTGCGGCGGAGCGGTAAGCGGAGCGATGGCTGGCATGATAGAAAACCTCTGGTCAAAAAATGAGCGCTATTTTTGTGCGTTGTGGATAGAGTTTACCTTTTTATGGGTAACTATACCAATATGATGATTTATATATGTTTTTTATCCTACTTTTCCGTTTGTGAAAACAGTGAAAACGGGTTTTCCAGAACTGGTCACTGACAATGAACAGGATCTTACACCATGTTATCCACAGAAAAATGGGATAACTGGGGAAAAGCCTCACTACTGGTTCGATTTACAGCCTTGACGTGCGACGAAAATCGAATTTTTAGACAAAATGTGCCCGACGAATGTGCTTTATCTGTGGATAAAAGCGGCATTGTTCGATCTTTCATCAGTTGCCGGATCGCATATGTGATGATCATCACGTTATGCTGTAATTTGTCGGCGAGAAGTATGATAACTTAATGAATAGTATGTCATTATTAAATGGTTCCATCTCTACGTCGTTCGGACTACTCCGGGTTTTCCCTGGTTAATTCCGTACTTCTTCACAACTCTATCCACAGAAAAAGTGAATAAAATGGCCCGGGGATGGCGTTCACTGTTTATAACTCGGGTGATTACTGTGAGTTATTCAAATGTTATTCGTTATCACGCCACACAGAGAGTGGTTTACCGTTTCCAACGAGTGTGAAACAATCATTCACATTGAAGCTTATTTTGAGGTAGTCCGGTGATTGATGACGATGGCTACCGCCCAAATGTCGGCATTGTAATTTGTAACCGTCAGGGCCAGGTGATGTGGGCCCGGCGTTATGGTCAGCACTCGTGGCAGTTCCCGCAAGGGGGCATTAATCCAGGCGAGTCCGCCGAGCAGGCAATGTATCGGGAATTGTTCGAAGAGGTTGGGTTAAGCCGCAAAGATGTGCGGATCCTGGCCTCGACCCGTAACTGGCTGCGTTACAAGCTGCCTAAACGTTTGGTGCGTTGGGACACAAAGCCGGTTTGTATCGGTCAGAAGCAGAAGTGGTTTCTTCTACAACTGGTCGGCAGCGATACGGCTATTAATATGCAAACCAGCAGTACACCTGAGTTTGATGGCTGGCGATGGGTAAGCTACTGGTACCCGGTTCGTCAGGTGGTGTCGTTTAAGCGCGACGTTTACCGCCGGGTGATGAAAGAGTTCGCGGGCGTCACGATGTCGCTTGCTGAAACCACACCCAAGCCGCAAAGCGCGCCTGCTTATCGACGTAAAAGAGGTTAAGCCACGCACATTATGCTCACTCGGTTGCGAGAAATAGTCGAGAAGGTCGCCAGCGCGCCGCGTTTAAACGAGGCGCTGGATATCCTGGTTACGGATGTCTGTAAAGCGATGGAAACGGAAGTTTGTTCGGTTTACCTGGCTGACAACGATCGACGTTGCTATTACCTGATGGCCACGCGCGGGCTGAAAAAACCTCGCGGGCGCACAGTCGCACTCGCATTTGATGAAGGTCTCGTGGGGCTGGTGGGGCGTCTGGCCGAGCCTATCAACCTGGCCGATGCGCAAAAACATCCCAGCTTTAAGTATATTCCAGCCGTTAAGGAGGAACGCTTCCGCGCCTTCCTTGGCGTGCCGATTATCCAGCGGCGTCAGCTGCTGGGTGTGCTGGTAGTCCAGCAGCGTGAGCTGCGCCAGTTCGATGAAAGCGAAGAGTCCTTCCTTGTCACCCTCGCCACCCAGATGGCCGCGATTCTCTCCCAATCACAGTTAAATGCGCTGTTTGGGCAGTATCGTCAGACCCGCATCCGCGCGCTGCCGGCATCATCCGGGGTGGCGATTGCCGAAGGCTGGATGGATGCTAGCCTGCCGTTGATGGAGCAGGTCTACGAGGCCTCGACGCTGGATACCGCTTCCGAGCGCGAACGTCTCACCGGCGCGCTGGAAGAGGCGGCGAATGAGTTTCGTCGCTACAGCAAGCGCTACGCCGCCGGGGCGCAAAAAGAGACGGCGGCTATTTTTGACCTCTATTCGCACCTGTTATCCGATGCGCGCCTGCGCCGTGAGTTATTCGATGAAGTCGACAAAGGCTCCGTCGCTGAATGGGCGGTGAAAAAAGTCATTGAGAAATTTGCCGAGCAGTTTGCCGCGCTCAGTGATGGCTACCTGAAAGAGCGGGCGGGGGATTTGCGTACTCTCGGGCAGCGGCTGTTGTTTCATCTCGACGACACCACCCAGGGGCCGAATACCTGGCCTGAGCGCATTATTCTGGTGGCCGATGAACTGTCGGCAACCACGCTTGCGGAAGTGCCGCAGGACCGCTTAGTCGGGGTGGTGGTGCGCGACGGCGCGGCCAACTCCCACGCGGCGATCATGGTGCGTGCGTTGGGCATCCCGACGGTAATGGGCGCCGACATTCAGCCGTCACTGCTGCATGGCCATACGTTGATCGTTGATGGCTATCGCGGCGATCTGTTGGTCGATCCCGAACCGGTGCTGCTACAAGAGTATCAGCGGTTAATCAGCGAAGAGAACGAGCTGAGCCGGCTGGCGGAAGACGATCTTGAACGCGCTTCCGAGCTGAAAAGCGGCGAACGGGTAAAAGTGATGCTCAACGCAGGCCTGAGCCCGGAGCATGAAGAGAAGCTCGGCAGCTTTATCGATGGTATCGGGCTTTACCGCACCGAAATTCCGTTTATGTTACAAAGCGGCTTCCCCTCCGAAGAGGAGCAGGTCGCCCAGTATCAGGGCATGCTGCAGATGTTTAACAGCAAGCCCGTGACCCTGCGAACGCTGGATATCGGCGCCGATAAACAACTGCCGTATATGCCGATTAGCGAAGAGAACCCGTGCCTTGGCTGGCGCGGGATCCGTATTACGCTCGATCAGCCAGAGATCTTCTTGATCCAGGTGCGCGCCATGCTGCGCGCCAATGCCGCCACCGGCAATCTCAGCATTCTGCTGCCGATGGTCACCAGCCTCGAAGAGGTTGACGAAGCCCGCCGCCTGATCGAGCGCGCCAGTCGCGAAGTCGAAGAGATGATTGGTTACGCGATTCCGCGCCCGCGCCTTGGGGTGATGCTGGAAGTGCCGTCAATGGTCTTTATGCTGCCGCAGTTGGCAAACCGCATCGACTTTATCTCCGTCGGCACCAATGACCTGACGCAATACATCCTCGCGGTCGACCGCAATAATACCCGCGTCGCCAATATGTACGACTGCCTGCACCCTGCGGTATTGCGGGCGCTGGCGATGATTGCCCATGACGCCGAGCGTTTTGGTATCGATCTGCGCTTGTGCGGCGAAATGGCCGGCGACCCGATGTGCGTCACCATCCTGGTGGGCCTCGGCTATCGCCATTTGTCGATGAACGGCCGTTCGGTCGCGCGCGTGAAATATCTGCTGCGCCGTATCGATATCGAAGAAGCGCAGGAGCTGTCACGGCGCAGTCTGGAAGCGCAGATGACCACGGAAGTGCGCCACCAGGTGGCGGCGTTTATGGAGCGCCGCGGTCTCGGCGGCCTGATCCGCGGCGGACGGTAACGTAGATAGTGTTATCGGTTTGCAACTTTTTTGGTCCGGGAAAAACAGTTGTTTTTTATTATTTCAGAGCAGATTGCGCTCCCGATATTTCTTCTGCGTTATGTCTATCATGGCGCAGGGAGCGCACAAAGGGCGGCCAGTCGCCGCCGCCCTCTGTACTCCCGGGCTCTGGCCGCCAAAATCGCCACTTCGTGGTACCTTCGACTTATCCCGGCAGGCTTCGGGTCGGGCCGAGGCAGCGTCCCTGCAAGTCACGGCCCTCAGCCCGCATCCATGCGGGCTGCCCCGGCCTGCCGGGAACGTCTCAGCGATTTTGAGGCCACCAACACCGGCAGTTTCAGTAGCCATGGGGACAAGGTAGAGATCTTAAGCTCGCAATGGCACGGACCGTAGGTCGGGTAAGGCGTTAGCCGCCACCCGACAAAAAAACGGCACCGCGTAGCGAGCCCGGGGAAAAACCGCACGCTGTTAGCATCCGTATACATATCTTTTACACGTTCAGCGCGGATCGCACTACACGCTTATGCTATCATTCGCCTCCTTCGGAGTGCCCGTTTTAAGCGGGCACGGATCATCACCGCTGTCCACTTTCGGCGGAATAACAAGTCTTTATGGTGACAGATGAATAGTGGCTACCTGCATTTTCCGGAGTTCGATCCGGTAATATTTTCCATTGGACCGGTCTCTCTCCACTGGTACGGCTTAATGTACCTGGTTGGTTTCGTCTTTGCGATGTGGCTGGCCACCCGTCGGGCCAATCGTCCGGGCAGCGGCTGGACGAAAAATGAAGTGGAAAACCTGCTCTACGCGGGCTTCCTCGGCGTATTCCTCGGCGGCCGTATCGGCTATGTGATGTTCTACAACCTGCCGGTCTTCCTTAGCGACCCGCTATATCTGTTCCGCGTCTGGGATGGCGGCATGTCGTTCCACGGCGGCCTGATCGGCGTGATTCTGGTGATGATTATCTTCGCCAAACGCACCAAGCGTACCTTCTTCCAGGTCTCCGATTTCATCGCGCCGCTGATCCCGTTTGGCCTCGGCGCCGGGCGTCTGGGCAACTTTATCAACGGTGAGCTGTGGGGCCGCGTTGACCCGAGCTTCCATTATGCGATGATTTTCCCGGGCTCGCGCGCTGAGGACCTGGCGCTGCTGCCGTCGCACCCGGAATGGCAATCATTATTCGATACCTACGGCGCGCTGCCGCGTCACGCCTCGCAGCTTTATGAGCTGGCGCTGGAAGGCGTGGTGCTGTTCCTGATCCTGAACCTGTTTATCCGTAAACCGCGCCCGACCGGTTCCGTTTCCGGCCTGTTCCTGATTGGCTACGGCCTGTTCCGCATTATCGTGGAATTCTTCCGTCAGCCGGACGCACAGTTTACCGGCGGCTGGGTGCAGTACATCAGTATGGGTCAGATTCTTTCGATCCCGATGGTGCTTGCGGGTATCATTATGATGGTTTGGGCTTATCGTCATCGTCCGCAGCAACAAAACTCTTGAGGAACCATGAAACAGTATCTTGATTTGATGCAGAAAGTGCTCGCTGAGGGCACGCCAAAAAATGACCGCACCGGCACTGGCACCATCTCTATCTTCGGCCATCAGATGCGTTTTAACCTGCAGGAAGGCTTCCCGCTGGTGACTACCAAGCGCTGTCATTTACGCTCCATCATCCATGAACTGCTGTGGTTCCTGCAGGGCGACACTAACATTGCCTATCTGCACGAAAATAACGTCACCATCTGGGACGAGTGGGCGGATGAGAATGGCGATCTGGGGCCGGTTTACGGCAAACAGTGGCGTTCCTGGCCCGCGCCGGACGGCCGCCATATCGACCAGATCAGTACGGTCATGGAACAGTTGAAAAATGACCCGGACTCCCGCCGTATCATCGTGTCGGCATGGAACGTCGGTGAGCTGGATAAAATGGCGCTGGCGCCGTGCCACGCGTTCTTCCAGTTCTACGTCGCCGACGGCAAACTCTCCTGCCAGCTGTATCAGCGCTCCTGCGACGTGTTCCTCGGCCTGCCGTTCAACATCGCCAGCTATGCGCTGCTGGTGCATATGGTGGCGCAGCAGTGCGATCTGGAAGTGGGCGATTTTGTCTGGACCGGTGGTGACACTCATCTCTACAGCAATCACCTGGAGCAGACTAACCTGCAGCTGAGCCGCGAACCGCGTCCGCTGCCGAAGCTGGTCATTAAGCGCAAACCGGCGTCGATTTTCGACTACCGTTTTGAAGACTTCGAAATTGAAGGTTATGACCCGCATCCGGGAATTAAAGCGCCTGTGGCGATTTAACGTCTCTGTAGTGATGACAAACCGGCGCCAGCAGCGCCGGTTTTTTTATGCCCTTTGCAGAATTTTGCGAGCCTGATTCCTGACGCCGCTCAATATCCTGCAACTGGCGAATTTTTTCCCGAGCCGCGACGCGAACCGTAGATTTACCATTCGAATGGATGATCGGAGCAATGCATACTCGACGCCATGAACAGACAGCATGGCTACACCCTAATTGAAATGCTGGTCACCATGATGCTGGTGGTCATCCTCAGCGCTAGCGGTATGTACGGCTGGCAGCGCTGGCAACAGCAACAGCGCTTGTGGCAGGTCGCCTGCCAGGTGCGCGATTATCTCGTGCTGCTGCGCGATGACGCCAACTGGCACAACCGCGACCGCGTCATTAGCATCGGACAATCGCCCGCCGGCTGGTGTCTGAGCGCAAGCGGGGTGGAGGCTGACTGTCACGCGAAAACGCCTTTTACCCTACAGCCGCTATGGCCGGGAATTACGCTGCAACATTTGACGGCGGGCATTGGTTTTTACGGCCTGCGCAACAGCGCCTGGGGCGGACATATCCTGTTGCAAGGCGATGGCGAAGCGTGGCGGATTGTTGTCTCTAACTGGGGACGCATACGCCTGTGTCGGGAAGGGGAGGAATTATGCCAGTAGCGGCGCGCGGTTTTTCGCTCATTGAAACGCTGATTGCTATGGCGATTGGCTCGGTATTACTGCTCGGAGCCGCTCGTTTCCTTCCGGCGCTACAGCGCCAGATTCTTCGCCAAACGCAGCAGCAGGCGCTGGAAAATGAGCTATGGCAGCGGGTCTATGCGTTAGCCAAACATTTGCAGCGCGCCGGATATTGCGCGGGTCACTGTAATGGTCAGGCGCTGGTGACTGCCGACGGCGGGCAGTGCGTTATTGTTCGCTGGGATGGCAACAGCAATGGCATTTGGGAGCTGGCGCCGGAGGCCGATGCCGATTCTACCGGTTTTCGCCTGCGCGATGGGGCGCTGGAAACGCGGCGCGGCGTCACTGACTGCGGCGGTAAAAATTGGGAGAAAATGACCAATCCCGCAGCCATAACGGTAACGAGTTTTCACGTTGAGCGGCAGGCGATAAGCGGGTTCTCTCCTGAACTTATCGTTACCCTGGGGGGGCAGGCGCAATCGGACTCGCGTATTTCCACCGAGGCGCAATATCGGGTAACGGGGTTCAACCTGTGAAACGCCAGCGCGGAGTTTCATCGCTACTGATGGTGCTGCTATTACTGGCGCTGGGCAGCCTGCTGCTGCAGGGAATGAACCAGCAGCAGCGATCGCTGCTGGCGCAGGTGAGCGCCGAAACCCAGGCGATTCGCGATACGGCCGCCGCGCAGTCGGCGCTGCAGTGGGGCAAAGGGGTGAACTGGCCGCTGCAGAGCGCTGTGGTGTGTCAACAGGAAAACAGCCAACGCTGGCGAGCGTGCCTGCGGCTTTTTAATGATGGCCGCGCGCTGCTTATCGCCGGCAGCGGCACAGTACAGCTGTGGCAGTCAGCATGGGTTGAACAGGGCGTGCTGCGCTATTTAGCGCATGGATGGAGCGATTTTTGCCCGTTAAAGGAGAGTGCGTTATGCCTGATGCCGTAGCGCGCCAGCGCGGTTTTAGTCTGGCGGAGACATTATTAGCGATGGCGCTGTTAATCATGACCATCGCGGCGCTTGGCGGTTATCACCGCGGGCTGGCCAGCGGCGCCGCTCAATTGAACGCCTATCGCCAGCAGTGGCGGGAAGCGTGGCGCTTTAGCCAGCTCATTCCCCCGGCACAGCCCGCGAAAGGGCAAATAAGCCGCTTGCAGACATCCAGGCAAAGTTGTGTCAGCATCACGGTAACGATCACCATGCCCGCCGCTAAGCGGGTGCAGATGAACCGGCTACATTGTCCGGTAAATCAGTAGTCAGGAGCGAATATGTTAAGGGTGTACCACTCAAACCGTCTGGATGTGCTTGAAGCGTTGATGGAGTTTATCGTCGAGCGCCAGCGGCTGGATGACCCTTTCATGCCGGAAATGGTGCTGGTGCAAAGTACCGGTATGGCGCAATGGTTGCAGATGACGCTGGCAAAGCGCTTCGGTATTGCGGCGAATATCGAGTTTCCGCTGCCGGCCAGCTTTATCTGGGATATGTTCGTTCGCGTGCTAGACGATATTCCCGGCGAGAGCGCCTTCAGTAAACAGAGCATGAGCTGGAAGCTGATGACCCTGCTACCGCAGTATCTCGACGATGAAGCCTTCACATTACTGCGCCACTATCTGAGCGATGATAGCGACAAACGTAAGCTGTTCCAGCTTGCCGCGCGGGTGGCCGACCTGTATGACCAGTATCTGGTCTATCGCCCGGAGTGGCTGATGCGCTGGGAGGCCGATGAACGGGTGGACGGGCTGGGCGACGCTCAGCAGTGGCAGGCGCCGCTGTGGAAAGCGTTAGTCGAATACACCGCAGAGCTTGGGCAACCGCTGTGGCACCGCGCCAATCTGTACCAGCGCTTTATCAGCGCGTTGGAAAATGCTGACCAGCCGCCAGCCGGGCTGCCGTCGCGGGTCTTTATCTGCGGCATCTCGGCGCTGCCGCCGGTGTATTTGCAGGCCCTGCAGGCGCTGGGTAAGCATGTCGATGTCTATGTACTCTTCACCAACCCCTGTCGCTACTACTGGGGCGATATTAAAGATCCGGCGTTTCTTGCCAAACTGATGTCGCGCCAGCGCCGCCACCACCGCGAGGCACGCGAGCTGCCGCTGTTCCGCGACACTGAACAGGCGCCGGGATTGTTTAATGATGATGGCGAGCAGGATGTCGGCAATCCGCTGCTGGCCTCGTGGGGCAAGCTCGGGCGCGATTATATCTATCTGCTGGCAGGGCTGGAGCGCTATGAAGAGCTGGACGCCTTTGTCGATATCGCCCCCGATAACCTGCTGCATAACCTTCAGGCCGATATTCTGGAACTGCGCAACGCCGCGGTGGCAGGGCGCACTGCGCAAGAGTTCGCCAGCAGTAAGAGTAAGCGTCCGCTGGCGAATGACGACCGCAGCCTGGCTATCCACGTCTGCCATAGCCCGCAACGTGAAGTGGAAGTGCTGCATGACCGGCTGCTGGCGATGCTGGAAGAAGACCCGACGCTGACGCCGCGCGATATTATCGTTATGGTCGCCGATATCGACAGCTACAGTCCCTATATTCAGGCGGTTTTCGGCGCGGCGCGCGGCGAACGCTGGCTGCCGTGGGCGATTTCCGACCGACGGGCGCGGGAATCGCACCCGGCGTTACAGGCGTTTATCACGTTGCTTTCTCTGCCTGACAGCCGCTTCGCCAGTGAAGACGTGCTGGCGCTGCTGGATGTGCCGGTGCTGGCGGCGCGCTTCAATATCAATGAAGAGGGGTTGCGCTACCTGCGCCAGTGGGTCAATGAATCCGGTGTACGTTGGGGCATGGATGACGATAACGTGCGCGAAATGGATCTTCCGGCGACCGGCCAGCATACCTGGCGTTTTGGGTTAACGCGTATGCTGCTGGGGTATGCGATGGACAGCAGCCAGGGCGAGTGGCAGTCGGTGCTGCCCTATGATGAATCCAGCGGACTGATTGCCGAGCTGGTGGGGAATCTCGCGTCGTTACTGATGCAGCTCAATCTATGGCGCCGCGGTCTGGCGCAGGATCGCCCGCTGACAGAGTGGCTGCCGGTGTGCCGCGATCTACTCACAGATTTCTTCCTGCCGGACAGTGAAACCGAAGCGGCGCTGGCGCTGATTGAACAGCAATGGCAAGCCATCATCGATGGTGGGCTGGATGCGCAGTACGGGGCTGCCGTGCCGCTATCGCTGCTGCGTGATGAGCTGGCGCAGCGCCTCGATCAGCAGCGGATCAGCCAGCGTTTCCTGGCCGGGCCGGTGAATATCTGCACCCTGATGCCGATGCGTTCTATTCCCTTCAAAGTTGTCTGCCTGCTGGGGATGAACGACGGCGTCTACCCGCGTACTCTCGCGCCGCTGGGTTTCGATTTAATGAGCCAAAAACCGCAGCGCGGCGACCGTAGCCGTCGCGACGACGACCGCTATCTGTTCCTGGAAGCGCTGATGTCGGCCGAACAGAAGCTATACATCAGCTATATCGGCCGCTCTATTCAGGATAATAGCGAGCGTTATCCTTCGGTGCTGGTACAGGAACTGGCGGACTATATCGGTCAGAGCCACTGCCTTGAAGGCGATGAAGCGCTGGACTGCGATGCCAGCGAACGCCGCGTTAAAGAGCACATTACCCATCTGCATACGCGTATGCCTTTTGATGCCGCCAATTACCTGCCGGATGAAGATCAGAGCTATGCAAGAGAGTGGCTGGCCGCCGCCAGCCAGCAGGGAGAGGCGCATAGTGAATTTATCCAGCCGCTTGCGCCGCTCGATATCGATACGCTGCCGTTCGAACAGCTGTTACGCTTTTGGCAGCATCCGGTGCGGGCTTTCTTCCAGCAGCGTCTGCGGGTAAGTTTCCGCTCTGAAGAGAGCGAGATCCCCGAAGATGAGCCTTTCGTGCTTGAAGGGCTAAGCCGTTACCAGTTGAACCAACAGTTGCTGAATACGCTGATTGAACAGCAGGATGCGTCAGCGATGTATCGTCGTTTTCGTGCGGCGGGTGAGCTACCTTTTGGCGCGTTTGGCGAACTGGCATGGGAGGCGCAGCGTCAGGAAATGCAGAACCTGGCTGAGCGGGTTATTGCCAGTCGTCAGCCCGCGCAAAGTATGGAGATCGACCTACAGTGCAACGGTATCAATCTCACCGGCTGGCTACAGCAGGTACAGCCGGATGGGCTATTGCGCTGGCGGCCGTCGCTGCTGAGCGTCTCTCAGGGCGTGCAACTTTGGCTGGAACATCTTGTCTATTGTGCTAGCGGCGGTCTCGGCGAAAGCCGCTTGTTCGTGCGCAAGGAAGGCGAGTGGCGTTTCCCGCCGCTGGCGGCGGAGCAGGCGCAGGCGTATCTGAATGAGCTGGTAGAAGGCTACCTGCAGGGGATGTCAAAACCGCTACTGCTGTTGCCGGAAAGCGGCGGCGCGTGGCTAAAAGCCTGTTATGACGCGGAAAAGGATGTCATGTTAATGGATGACGAAACGCAACAAAAAGCGCGCAGTAAGTTCCTTCAGGCCTACGAAGGTAATATGGTGGTGAGCGGCGAAGGTGCCGATATCTGGTACCAGCGCCTGTGGCGCACTCTTGAGCCTGCGTACTATGAAGAGATTATCGCGCAGGCTCAGCGTTATCTGTTGCCGATATTTCGTTTCCATCAGTCCGAATAAAATTGTAATAGTATAAAAATTGCGCAAAAGAAGGTTGTTCATTTATTATGCGCAACGAATCACGGACTGATGTTGTAAATACCTTGAAGATGGCGTTTTGCCTGATGATGGGTATCCACGCTGACGCTATGCAGCGCGAAGTTTGTTAATGATGAGGTCCGTGAATGCCCCGCAGTTTATGGTTCAAAGTTCTTGTTGTAGTGGTCGCCCTCTGGGCGCCGTTAAGTCAGGCAGACACCGGATGGCAACCGATTCAGGAAACCATCCGCAAAAGCGAAAAAGATCCCCGTCAATATCAGGCCATTCGCCTGCAAAACGGCATGGTCGTGCTGCTGGTATCCGATCCGCAGGCGGTAAAATCGTTGTCGGCGCTGGTGGTGCCGGTTGGCTCATTACAGGATCCGGCCGATCATCAAGGGCTGGCGCACTATCTCGAGCATATGACCTTAATGGGCTCGCAGAAGTATCCGCAGCCTGACAGCCTTGCTGAATTCCTCAAAATGCACGGCGGCAGCCATAATGCCAGCACCGCGCCGTATCGCACTGCGTTCTACCTTGAAGTGGAAAACGATGCTCTCGACGGCGCCGTCGATCGGCTGGCCGATGCCATTGCCGCGCCGCTGCTGGATAAAAAATATGCCGAACGCGAACGTAACGCGGTCAACGCCGAATTGACCATGGCGCGCACCCGGGACGGGATGCGCATGGCGCAGGTGAGCGCCGAAACCATCAACCCTGCGCACCCGGCTTCACAATTCTCCGGCGGTAACCTCGATACGCTGAGCGACAAGCCTGGTAGCCCGGTGCTTGATGCGCTGCACGCTTTCCGCGACCGCTGGTACTCGGCAAACCTGATGAAGGCGGTCATCTACAGTAATAAGCCACTGCCTGAGTTGGCAAGCATTGCCGCCGCGACCTACGGACGGGTGCCAAATCACGACATCAGTAAGCCGGAAATTACCGTACCGGTCGTGACCGATGCGCAGAAGGGTATTGTGATTCACTACGTGCCGGCGATGCCGCGTAAGGTGCTGCGCGTTGAATTCCGCATCGATAACAACAGCGCTCAGTTTCGCAGCAAGACCGATGAGCTGGTGACCTATATGATCGGCAACCGCAGCCCTGGCACCTTATCCGACTGGCTGCAGAAGCAGGGGCTGGCGGAAGGGATTCGCGCGGATTCCGATCCGGCCGTCAACGGCAATAGCGGCGTGCTGGCGATCTCCGCTACCCTCACCGATAAAGGCCTGGCGCACCGCGATGAAGTTACCGCCGCTATCTTCAGCTACCTGAATTTGCTGCGTACACAGGGGATTGATAAGCGCTACTTTGATGAATTAGCCCACGTGCTGGAGCTCGATTTCCGCTATCCGTCGATTAGCCGCGATATGGATTATGTGGAGTGGCTGGCCGATACCATGATTCGCGTGCCGGTAGAGCACGTACTGGACGTGGTTAATATCGCTGACCGCTATGATGTCCAGGCGATTAAAGACCGTCTGGCGATGATGACGCCGCAAAATGCGCGTATCTGGTACATCAGTCCGAATGAGCCGCACAACAAAACCGCTTATTTCGTCAACGCGCCTTACCAGGTTGATAAAATTAGCCCCCAGACCTTCACCGACTGGCAGCAAAAATCTGCGGCCATCAAGCTGCAGCTGCCGACGCTGAACCCGTATATTCCGGATGATTTCACGCTGATTAAGAGCGATAAGGCGTACCCGCATCCGGAGCTTATCGTCGATGAGCCGACGCTGCGCGTGGTGTACGCGCCAAGCCAGTACTTTGCCAGTGAACCGAAGGCCGACGTCTCGCTGGTGCTACGTAACCCGCAGGCGATGGACAGCGCGCGCCGTCAGGTGATGTTCGCGTTGAATGATTACCTGGCCGGTATCGCCCTCGATCAGCTTAGCAATCAGGCCGCGGTAGGCGGGATAAGCTTCTCGACCGGCGCCAATAACGGTCTGATGGTTAATGCCAACGGCTATACCCAGCGTCTGCCGCAGCTCTTTACCGCGCTGCTGGACGGCTACTTTAGCTATACGCCGACCGAAGAGCAGCTTGAGCAGGCGAAGTCCTGGTATGCCCAGATGATGGATTCGGCGGACAAAGGCAAAGCCTATGACCAGGCGATTATGCCGATTCAGATGCTGTCGCAGGTACCCTATTTTGAGCGTAAAACACGTCGCGATTTACTACCGTCAATCACCCTGAAAGAGGTGATCAACTACCGCGATAACCTGAAAGCAAGAGGGCGGCCGGAGCTGCTGGTCATCGGTAACATGAGCGCCCGACAGTCCACCGATCTGGCCCGCCAGATCCAAAAACAGCTTGGCGCCGATGGCAACGAGTGGTGTCGCAACAAAGACGTGCTGATCGACAGCAAACAGCTGGCGATGTTTGAGAAAGCAGGCAGCAGCACTGACTCCGCGCTGGCGGCGGTTTTCGCGCCGCCAAACGTTGATGAATACAGCAGCATGGCCGCCAGTTCGCTGTTAGGGCAGATTATTCAGCCCTGGTTCTATAACCAGTTACGTACTGAAGAACAACTCGGCTATGCGGTCTTCGCCTTCTCAATGAATGTTGGCCGCCAGTGGGGGATGGGCTTCCTGTTACAGAGTAGCGATAAACAGCCGGCTTTCCTCTGGCAGCGCTTCCAGGCCTTCTTCCCGACGGCGGAAGCCAAACTGCGGGCGATGAAACCGGAAGAGTTTGCTCAGATCCAGCAGGCGGCGATTAGCCAGATGCTGCAGGCGCCGCAAACGTTGAGCGAAGAAGCATCAAAGCTGAGCAAAGATTTCGATCGCGGTAATATGCGCTTCGATTCACGTGATAAAGTAGTGGCTCAGATTAAACTGCTGACGCCGCAAAAACTTGCCGATTTCTTCCATCAGACGGTGGTGGATCCGCAAGGCATGGCACTGTTATCCCAAGTTTCCGGCAGCCAGAACGGCAAGACGGAATACGCCGCCCCTGAAGGCGGTAAAGTATGGGAAAGCGTCAGCGCATTGCAGAAATCCTTACCCCTGATGCGAGAGAATGAATGACCGAAACCGCTGAGTCTCTTGACCCACTCCGCTTGCCCCTGACGGGCGAGCGGCTGATAGAAGCCTCTGCGGGCACCGGAAAAACCTTTACCATCGCCGCGCTATATCTACGGCTGCTGCTGGGGCTGGGGGGAGAATCCGCTTTCCCCCGGCCGGTCAGCGTGGAAGAGCTGCTGGTAGTTACCTTTACCGAAGCGGCGACGGAAGAGCTGCGCGGGCGTATTCGCAGTAATATCCACGAGCTACGGATTGCCTGCCTGCGCGAAAGCGCCAGCGATCCGCTCTATGCCTCTTTGCTCGCGGAAATCGCCGATAAAAACCAGGCGGCGCAAACGCTGATGCTGGCGGAGCGCCAGATGGACGAGGCGGCAGTCTTTACCATCCATGGTTTCTGTCAGCGAATGCTGAGCCTCAACGCCTTCGAGTCCGGCATGTTGTTTGAACAGCAACTGATCGAAGACGAGTCCCGCCTGCGTTATCAGGCCTGCGCCGACTTCTGGCGTCGCCACTGCTATCCGCTGCCGCGCGATATCGCCGCGGTGATCCATGAACAGTGGAAAGGGCCGCGTGACCTGCTTAAGGCGATCGACCGCTGGCTGCAGGGCGAAGCGCCGCAGCTAAAATCGCCGCCGCCCGCGGAAGAGACGCTGGCAAGCCGCCATCAGCAAATCCTGGAACGTATCAATGCGCTG
This sequence comes from Klebsiella sp. 141203, assembly GCF_032601985.1. Lineage (NCBI taxonomy): Bacteria > Pseudomonadati > Pseudomonadota > Gammaproteobacteria > Enterobacterales > Enterobacteriaceae > Klebsiella > Klebsiella sp. 141203. Next base: position 549,253 of record NZ_JAQIRL010000003.1, read on the forward strand.
AAGCAGCAGTGGCGGGAACAGGTGGGTGAAATTGAAAACGTGCTGGAAAGCTCAGGGCTCGATCGCCGCAAGTTCAACCGCGGCAACCAGGGCAAGTGGATCGAAAAGGTAAGCGCCTGGGCGCAGGAAGAAACGCTGAGTTATCAGTTGCCTGATGCGCTGGAAAAATTCTCGCAACCGTTCCTCATTGAGCGCACCAAAGACGGCGACGAACCACCGTTGCATCCCTTATTCAGCGCGGTAGAAGCGCTGCTCGCCTCACCGCTTACCTTAAACGATCTGGTTATCGCCAGGGCGATGGTGGAGATCCGCGAAGCGGTCGCCCGCGAAAAACGGCGTCGAGGCGAACTGGGCTTTGACGACATGCTCAGCCGCCTGGACGACGCGCTGCGCGGCGACAGCGGCGAAGCGCTGGCCAGCGCTATTCGTCAGCGTTTCCCGGTGGCGATGATCGATGAGTTCCAGGATACCGACCCGCAGCAGTATCGCATCTTCCGCCGCATCTGGCGCCGTCAGCCGGATACGGCCCTGCTGCTGATTGGCGACCCGAAACAGGCGATTTACGCTTTCCGCGGCGCCGATATTTTTACCTATATGAAAGCGCGCGGCGATGTCGCTGCCCACTATACGCTGGATACCAACTGGCGTTCGGCGCCAGGCATGGTACAGAGCGTAAACCGCCTGTTCGGCCTGAGTGATAATCCATTCATGTTCCGCGAGATCCCATTCTTGCCGGTGAAGCCTGCCGCTAAAAATCAGACGTTGCGCTTTACCATTGATGAGAAGCCGATCCCGGCGATGAACATGTGGTTAATGCCTGGCGAAGCCGTCGGTTCTGGCGATTATCAGTCTTTTATGGCGCAATTGTGCGCGACGCAGATCCGCGATTGGCTCAGCGCAGGCCAGCAGGGGCGCGCGCTGCTGTGGCGCGGCGAAAAAGCCGAGCCGGTGCGCGCCTCCGATATCACCGTGCTGGTGCGTAACCGTCTCGAAGCGGCGCTTATTCGCGATGCGCTGCAGCTCTTGTCGATCCCGTCGGTCTATCTCTCAAACCGCGACAGCGTTTTTGAAACCCCGGAAGCGCAGGAATTACTGTGGGTTCTACAGGCGGTACTGGCGCCAGAGCGTGAAAACACGCTACGCAGCGCGCTGGCAACGTCGATGTTTGGCCTTAATGCGCAGGATATCGAAAACCTCAATCAGGATGAACGTGCCTGGGATGCGCTGGTAGAGGAGTTCAGTGAATACCGTCACATCTGGCGCCAGCGCGGCGTAATGCCGATGCTGCGCGCGCTGATGGGGGCGCGTCATATCGCCGAAAACCTGCTGGCGACCCACGGCGGCGAACGCCGTTTGACCGATATTTTGCATATCAGCGAATTATTACAAGAGGCGGCGAATCAGCTGGAGAGCGAGCACGCGCTGGTGCGCTGGCTGACGCAACATATCGCCGAACCGGACAGCAATGCTTCCAGCCAGCAGATGCGTCTGGAGAGCGATAAGCACCTGGTGCAAATCGTCACCATCCACAAATCAAAAGGACTGGAATATTCGCTGGTCTGGCTGCCCTTTATTGCGCGCTTTCGCAAACAGGAGCAGGCGTTCTACCACGATCGCGATTCCTTTGCTGCGGTACTCGACCTCGGAGAGGGGGAGAATAGCCTTGAGCTGGCGGAAGCCGAGCGCCTGGCGGAGGATTTACGCCTGTTGTACGTCGCCCTGACCCGCGCGGTGTGGCACTGCAGTCTCGGGATCGCGCCGTTAAGTACCCGTCGTAGCGACAAACCTGGCAACAGCGATTTTCATCACAGCGCCCTCGGCCGCCTGCTGCAGGACGGCGAGCCGATGGACGCGGCGGGATTGACCGCGCGGCTACAGGCATTGTGCAACGATGATATTGCGCTATGTCTTCCCGATACCATGGACCAGACGCCGTGGCAGGCGCCGGAAAACGCGCTACCGCCGCTTTCGGCGCGGACGCTTGAACGTCAGGTTATGGACGACTGGCGGGTGACCAGTTATTCCGGCCTGCAGCAGCATGGTTCCAGCGCCGGTCAGGACCTGCTGCCGCGGCTCGATATCGACGCCGCGGGTGTTGGCGAGGTGGCGGAAGAGCCGCAGCTCACGCCTCATCAGTTCCCGCGCGGCGCGTCGCCGGGGACTTTCCTGCATAGCCTGTTTGAAGATCTTGATTTCAGCCAGCCGGTACCGGTTGACTGGATGGCGCAAAAACTACAGTTGCACGGTTTTGGCGAAGAGTGGGCGCCGGTGTTGAGCGAATGGCTGGACGGTGTGCTGCGAACACGCCTGCCGGGGGCGGAAATCGCTCTGAATCAGCTGGGCGCGCGGGATAAACAGGTGGAAATGGCCTTCTATCTACCGATTGAACAACCGCTGGATCCGCTGCGGTTGGACGCGCTGATCCGCCGCTATGATCCGCTCTCGGCTGATACCCCGGCGCTCGATTTCCGCCAGGTCCGCGGGATGCTGAAAGGGTTTATCGATCTGGTATTTCGTCACGATGGCCGCTATTACCTGCTGGATTACAAATCGAACTGGCTGGGCGAAGACTGCGAAGCCTACACCCAGCAGGCGATGATCCAGGCGATGCGCCTGCATCGCTATGATCTGCAGTACCAGCTGTATAGCCTGGCGCTACACCGTTATCTGCGTCACCGTATTGCCGATTATCACTACGAGCGGCACTTTGGCGGCGTCATTTATCTTTTTTTACGCGGCATGGATGGGCAGGAAGGCGGGCAGGGGATCTTCACCACCCGTCCGGCGCAGCCGCTGATTGACGGTCTCGACGCGCTATTTGCCGGCGTTACCCTGGAGGTGGACTCATGACTATGGATGAACTGCTGCTGGCCGCCGCCGAGCAGCGCCTGCTGCGACCGTTGGACGTTCAGTTTGCGCTGATGGTGGCGCAGGATGCCCCTCCGGCAGTGAAGCTGGCCGCCGCGCTGCTGAGCCGGGATGCCGGAGAAGGTCATGTCTGTCTGCCGCTGTCGCGCCTCAACGCTGAAGAAGCGCTAAGCGGCAAGGCCGGCGAGATCCGTGACCAGTTGCTGGCGATGGCCGGAGAGCCGCAGGACTGGCCTCAATTGTTGCTTTCTTCGTCAGCGGTGAGCCGCGGCGACGAACCGACGCCGATGATTTTATGCGGCGACAGGCTGTACCTGAACCGCATGTGGCGTAATGAACTCACCGTCGCCCGCTTCTTTAATGAGACGAACCGAGTGCTTGAGGTCGATGAAGAGCGGCTAACGGCAACCCTGAATGAACTCTTTCCGGCAACCGACGATATCGACTGGCAAAAAGTCGCCGCGGCGGTGGCGCTGACCCGGCGCATTTCGGTGATCTCCGGCGGCCCGGGTACGGGAAAAACCACTACCGTCGCGAAGCTGCTGGCGGCGCTGATTCAGATCAACGACACGCCGCGTTGTCGAATTCGGCTGGCGGCGCCGACCGGCAAAGCCGCAGCGCGTCTGACGGAATCCCTTGGGGCGGCGTTAAGAAAACTTCCGCTTAGCGAGGAGCAAAAAGCGCTGATTCCCGCCGATGCCAGTACGCTGCATCGCCTGTTGGGCGCGCAGCCCGGTAGCCAGCGCATGCGCTACCACGCCGGTAATCCGCTGCATCTGGATGTGCTGGTGGTCGACGAAGCGTCTATGATCGACTTACCGATGATGTCGCGCCTGATTGATGCTTTACCGGAACACGGGCGGGTGATCTTTCTCGGCGATCGCGATCAGCTTGCCTCCGTGGAAGCCGGGGCGGTGCTTGGCGATATCTGTGCCTGGGCGACGTCCGGTTATACCGCGGCGCGAGCGCAAGAGCTGTCGCGGCTGACTGGCGCAACGGTGCCGGCGGGCGAGGGGCAGATGGCCGGAGCGCTGCGTGATAGTCTGTGTCTGCTGCAAAAAAGCTACCGCTTTGGCAGCCATTCCGGTATCGGCAGCCTGGCGCGGGCGGTCAACGCCGGTGCGCGTGCGGACGTGAAAGCGACGTTACGCCAGCCGTTTGAGGATATCGTTCTGCAGCCGCTCAGTACCACCGAGGAGTATGAAGCGATGCTGATGGCGGCGCAGGAGGGCTACGGCCGTTATCTGCAGCTTCGCCGCGAGCAGGCCGCGCCGGAACAGATGATTGCCGCCTTTGGCGAGTTTCAGCTGCTGTGCGCGCTGCGTGAAGGGCCTTATGGAGTAAGCGGCGTGAATGAACAGCTGGAGCTGATGCTCCACCGTAAGCGGGCGATTACGCTACCGCGCCATTCACGCTGGTACGATGGCCGTCCGGTGATGATTTCCCGCAACGATAGCGCGCTGGGGCTGTTTAACGGCGATATCGGTATTGCGCTGGAAAGGGATGGCGAACTTCGCGTGTGGTTCCCGATGCCGGATGGCAGTATTAAATCGGTGCAGCCAAGCCGCTTGCCGGAACATGATACCGCCTGGGCAATGACGGTGCATAAGTCGCAAGGGTCGGAGTTCGATCATGCGGCGCTGATCTTACCTTCTCGTAGCGTACCGCTGGTAACCCGCGAGCTGGTTTATACCGCGATAACCCGCGCCAAACGGCGCCTGTCGCTTTACGCCGACGAGCAGGTACTGGCGCAGGCCATCATGACGCGGACCGAGCGGCGCAGCGGCCTGGCGGAGATTTTCGCCGGACACGGGTAGTGGGGAAGGGCATGAATACGCTCTTCACCTCTGATTAGTAAGCAAATAAAAGTAATAGCCAGAGTAAAGAGACTGAGTTCATGGCAAAGAAATAGGCTACATAGCTTTTGGGAGTACTTGGTGTTGATATATCAGCAATAACAATAATTACCACTGAAATAATAAGATTAACGATGGATAAAACGATAAATAAAAGAATAACCATAGCGGCAGCGGCAAGGGCTGCATAGGCCGGTCCACGGTTCATCATTGCTAAAAGTAATAATATCCAAGGGTAAATAGAAATCACGGTGGTGATTTTTTTATGTTTCTGGTAATTACGTTGGTTTTCTTTTTCATTGTTAACCTTTATCTTTTGGAGTGGTTCTCTAATATAATTGGCTATATTGTTCTGTTTGAATGTGCTTAATATATTATAAACATTAATATCATCCAGACTGGCGCTATTGAATTCATGTAAAAGAAATATGATATTGCACTATTTCTTATCCGTTGTGTTGAGTGTTTTGCATTAATAATGATGATTGTTGAAATGATTAAGTTGGCTATGGATGATAAAAAGCTAACCTTCAAATAGCCGAAAAATGCTGCAACGCCATTATTCGTTAAGTGCACCAGTAGTAAACAAAACCAGGGGTACAATGCAATAAATGTTGAAATACATCCTATGTTTCTGACCAGCCAATTGCCTTTCTTTTCCATAATTATATCTGTCCTTGATGGCGCTTTTGAACTATTCTTACCGGAAATACATCGTAATTTGCTGTTAAGTATAAAGATATAGCCAAAGCGGTAACATGGTGTTCATTGCGCAGAAATAGATTTTTAGCCTTCTCGGTTTTAGCAATGTAAAAACACTCATGCATCCGATAGTGATAAGCGAAAGCGTAAGGTTAATAATCGATAATAAAGTGATAAGAGCCAGTAGATGTAATCCATCTTCCGTAAAATTGTCGGGGGTGAGACTCTGATTAATATGTACTATCAATATTATTAACCATGGATATATAGCAATGGTGGAAACAACCTTCCGCGATCGACTAGTAATCCAATTATCAGATTTAGGCATTATCCATCATGTTTATAAATAATGTTCTGGGATTTCATTCGTTAGGGGGGATCATAGCGTTGATGCAGTGATAAAGATATACATCGACATTAAACCAGGAATAAAGCCCGGATGCTGGAAATGTATCACTGATGTGGCGGTGATAGAACAAAATTACTGTTCTGAAGGCGTGGGATATGCCTATTTGCAGTCGGGTAGCCCGGATAAGGCGCAAGCCGCTATCCGGGAATCCTCCCCCGGTGGCGCTTACGCTTACCGGGGCTACCAACCGACTACCGAACCGTAGCCCGGATAAGGCGCAAGCCGCTATCCGGGGGAGTATCCGTCAGCCGAGGTCAGCCATCAACACCTTCGAACGACGCTGATAGTTGTACATCTGTTTTTTACTCTCCGGTAGCAAATCAATATCCACCGGGGTAAAGCCGCGTTCCTGGAACCAGTGAATACTGCGGGTGGTCAACACGAATAGCTTGCTGAGCCCCATCTGCTTCGCCTGGGCGGCGATACGGCTCAGCAGTACCTCGCCGCGTGACGAACTACGGTAATCCGGGTGCACCGCTACGCAGGCCATTTCGCCGATTTTCTCTTCCGGGAACGGATAGAGCGCGGCGCAGGCGATTGTGGTGTTGTCGCGCTGAATAATGGTGAATTTATCTATCTCCATCTCCAATTGTTCGCGCGAACGACGCACCAGAATGCCTTGCTGCTCCAGCGGGCTGATAAGATCGAGGATGCCGCCGATATCGTTAATGGTTGCCCGGCGGATCTGCTCGGCGCTTTCCATGACGATCTGCGTACCGATACCGTCACGTGAGAACAGCTCCTGCAGTAGCGCGCCATCTTCCTGATAGCTAATTAAATGGCAGCGGCGCACGCCGCTGCGGCAGGCTTTCACCGCCCCGCGCAGGAAGCGTACGGTACCGGAATTATAGTCTTCTTCCGCTTCCAGCTCCTCTACCCGCGCCTGCGCCTCGTTAGGGAACAGCTCGGAAACGATCTCGCCATGCTGGTCGTAGACCCCCTGCGACGAGCAGAAGCCGATCATCTTTTCAGCTTTCAGCTTTACCGCCAGTTGGGTCGCTATCTCTTCAGAAGTGAGGTTGAAGCTCTCGCCGGTGACGGATACCGCGACTGGGCCCATGAGCACGATTGCGCCGCTGTCCAGTTGGCGATGAATGGCTTCTTCATCGATGCGGCGAATACGGCCGCTGTGGCAGTAATCCACGCCATCATCGACGCCAAGAGGTTGAGCAATAATAAAATTGCCGCTCACCACGTTGATATGCGCCCCCTGCAGGGGCGTATTGCCGAGGCTCATCGACAGGCGGGCGGTAATTTCTAACTGCAGCATACCGGCGGCCTGCTTAACCAGCTCAAGGGTTTTGGCGTCGGTGACGCGGGTCTGCTTGTGATAAACCGGCTCGTGGTGATGTTCCGCGAGATTGGCGTCAATCTGCGGGCGGGCGCCATAGACCACCACCAGGCGAATACCGAGGCTGTGCAATAAGCCAATGTCATTGACTATGCTGGAAAAGTTATCGTGCTCGATGGCTTCTCCGCCCAGCATGATGACAAACGTTTTTCCCCGGTGCGCGTTTATATAGGGAACAGAATGGCGGAATCCCTCGACCAGTTCAGTGCGACGCTCCTTCACCATAACAAATCCTCAATGCATGATTATTCGTAATAAGTGTATTTTTATTCTGTTTTGCTTCGTGGCGCAACCCCTAATTTGTCACTAATTTGCGAAAACATTGTGACAAAACCTTGGGTGTCAAAGTTTGTTTACCCTTTTATAGATGACAGGTTATGCGGCTTTAGTTAAAGTTTCTGGTCAATCTGTTCATTTTGGCTTCAAACGCGTTTTTTTGCTTGGGAGTGGCATGTCGGGATACAAGTCGGGATTAAGCCGCCGTCGTTTTTTACAAGGGGCGGGCGCCATGTGGTTAATGAGTGTAAGTCCGGTCGGTTTGGCCGCCGCCGCGCAGGTTGTCGCGGTGCGTATCTGGCCGTCGTCGACCTACACCCGCGTCACGGTGGAATCCAATCATGTACTGAAATATCGGCAGTTTGCGTTAAGCAATCCTGAGCGAGTGGTGGTTGATATTGAAGGCGTTAACCTGAATTCGGTCCTGAAAGGGATGGGCGGGCAGATCCGCGACGACGACCCGTATATCAAATCCGCGCGCGTGGGCCAGTTCGACCCGCAAACCGTGCGGATGGTGTTTGAACTGAAACAAAACGTCAAACCGCAGCTGTTTGCGCTGGCGCCGGTCGCCGGTTTTAAAGAGCGTCTGGTGATGGACCTTTATCCCTCTACGGCCACCGATGTGCAGGATCCGCTACTGGCGTTACTGGAAGATTACAACAAAGGCGATCTGGAACGTCAGGTACCGCCGGCAGAGAGCGGGCCGCAGCCGGGGAAAGCCGGGCGCGATCGTCCTATCGTTATCATGCTCGATCCCGGCCACGGTGGTGAAGACTCCGGCGCGATTGGTAAATACCGTACTCGTGAGAAAGACGTGGTGCTGCAGATTGCCCGTCGATTGCGCGCGCTCATTGAGCGTGAAGGCAATATGAAGGTCTTTATGACCCGTAACGAAGACGTGTTTATTCCATTGAAGGTGCGCGTCGCCAAGGCGCAGAAGCAGCGTGCCGACCTGTTCGTTTCGATTCACGCCGACGCCTTTACCAGCCGTCAGCCGAGCGGCTCTTCGGTGTTCGCGCTCTCGACCAAGGGCGCGACCAGTACCGCCGCAAAATACCTCGCGCAAACGCAGAACGCCTCGGACTTAATCGGCGGCGTCAGCAAGAGCGGCGATCGTTACGTCGATCACACCATGTTCGATATGGTGCAGTCATTGACCATCGCCGACAGCCTGAAATTTGGTAAAGCGGTGCTGCAAAAAATGGGCAATATTAATAAGCTGCATAAAAATCAGGTGGAGCAGGCGGGCTTTGCGGTGCTGAAGGCGCCGGATATCCCTTCGATTCTGGTCGAAACGGCCTTTATCAGTAACGTCGAAGAAGAGCGTAAACTGAAGACCGCGAAATTCCAGCAGGAAGTGGCGGAGTCGATTCTGGCGGGGATCAAAGCCTACTTTGCCGATGGGGCGACGTTGGCCAGACGCGGATAAAAAAATAGCGCCTTCGGGCGCTTTTTTTGTAGCGGTATTTACGGATGGCAGAAACAAAAAAACACCCTTTAGGGTGTTCAATGTGTTGGTTGCGGGGGCCGGATTTGAACCGACGACCTTCGGGTTATGAGCCCGACGAGCTACCAGGCTGCTCCACCCCGCGTCCGTCTTTACTCTTCCATCGAGTAAATTTGCTTCTGATTGTAATTGGTTGCGGGGGCCGGATTTGAACCGACGACCTTCGGGTTATGAGCCCGACGAGCTACCAGGCTGCTCCACCCCGCGTCCGCGTCTACTCTTCCATCGAGTAGATTTACTTCAGATTTTAATTGGTTGCGGGGGCCGGATTTGAACCGACGACCTTCGGGTTATGAGCCCGACGAGCTACCAGGCTGCTCCACCCCGCGTCCGTGGAAGCGCACTATACTCCGCTAGCGTTCTGATGCAACCTTTTTTCGTAGAAATCGTCAATTTTGTAAAGTGTGGCGGCGAAATAGACAGTGATGGGCGGATTTTTACACAATTTGGGCTGCGGCGCGCTTTCGCGCATTTCATTAGCCGCATGGGTTTGTTATCTTCATCACGCACTAAGGCTTAGCAGCAATAAAGAAGAGATACCATGAAAGGACGTTGGGCAAAATATGTAGCGACGGGGGCAATGCTGGCGATGCTCGCCGCCTGTTCCTCGAAACCGACCGATCGCGGTCAGCAATATAGTGATGGCAAGTTTACCCAGCCGTTTTCATTGGTAAACCAACCTGATGCGGTCGGCGCGCCGATTAACGCCGGTGACTTCTCTCAGCAGGTTGGTCAGATTCGTAGCGCCTCTCCGCGTCTCTATAATAGCCAGAGCAGCGTTTATAACGCGATTCAGGAGTGGCTGCGTTCCGGCGGCGATACCCGCACGTTACGCCAGTTTGGTATTGATGCCTGGCAGATGCAGGGGGCCGATAACTACGGCAACGTGCAGTTTACCGGCTACTACACCCCGGTCGTGCAGGCCCGCCACACTCGCCAGGGCGAGTTCCAGTATCCTATTTACCGTATGCCGCCGAAAAACGGCAAACTGCCTTCCCGCGCCAGCATTTATGCCGGAGCGCTCAGCGATAACTACGTGCTGGCCTACAGCAACTCGCTGATGGATAACTTCATCATGGACGTTCAGGGCAGCGGCTATATCGACTTTGGCGACGGTTCGCCGCTTAATTTCTTCAGCTACGCCGGGAAAAACGGCTGGCCTTACCGTAGCATCGGTAAAGTGCTTATAGACCGCGGCGAAGTGAAGCGGGAAGATATGTCGATGCAGGCGATCCGTGAATGGGGCGAAAAGCATAGCGAAGCGGAAGTCCGCGAGCTGCTGGAACAGAACCCCTCTTTCGTCTTCTTTAAACCGCAGTCCTACGCGCCGGTGAAAGGAGCGAGCGCGGTACCGTTGATTGGCCGCGCGTCGGTCGCCTCTGACCGTTCGATTATTCCGCCGGGAACCACCTTGCTGGCCGAGGTGCCTCTGCTGGATAATAACGGTAAGTTTAACGGTCAATACGAGCTACGCCTGATGGTGGCGCTGGATGTCGGCGGGGCGATTAAAGGCCAGCACTTCGATATCTACCAGGGCATCGGCCCGGATGCGGGTCATCGCGCCGGTTGGTATAACCACTATGGCCGCGTGTGGGTACTGAAAAACGCGCCAGGCGCCGGTAGCGTCTTTAGCGGTTAACGTTTAAACGTCCGTATGTTTCTAACCCGGATCCGCGCAACGCGCCGGTCCGGGGTCTCCACTTTATTCTGAGGTTTTATGTCTGTAGTAATCAGCGATGCCTGGCGCCAGCGGTTTGGCGGCACGGCGCGTTTATATGGCGAAAAGGCGCTGCAGTGTTTTGCCGAGGCGCATGTTTGCGTGGTCGGGATCGGCGGCGTCGGTTCATGGGCTGCGGAAGCGCTGGCGCGAACCGGGATTGGCGCGATTACGCTGATTGATATGGATGATGTCTGCGTCACCAATACCAATCGCCAAATCCACGCCCTTGGCGGCAACGTTGGGCTGGCGAAAGCGGAAGTGATGGCCGAGCGTATACGTCTCATTAACCCGGAGTGCCGGGTTACGGTTATCGATGATTTCATCACGCCGGAGAACGTAGCGGAATACCTCGGAGCGGGCTTTAGCTATGTTATCGATGCTATCGATAGCGTCAGGCCAAAAGCGGCGCTGATCGCCTGGTGCCGGCGTTATAAAGTCCCATTGGTCACGACCGGCGGAGCCGGCGGGCAAATTGATCCGACGCAGATCCAGGTCGCCGATTTGGCGAAAACAATTCAGGATCCGCTGGCGGCGAAACTGCGTGAGCGGCTGAAAAGCCAGTTCGGCGTAGTGAAGAACAGTAAAGGAAAGCTGGGCGTCGATTGCGTCTTCTCGACCGAAGCGTTGGTTTATCCGCAGGCGGATGGCAGCGTATGCGCAATGAAAAGCACGGCGGAAGGGCCGAAGCGGATGGATTGCGCCTCCGGTTTTGGCGCGGCGACTATGGTGACGGCGACCTTTGGTTTTGTCGCCGTATCCCATGCGTTGAAGAAGATGTTGGCGAAAGCGCAGCGTCAGGGGGAATAGCCCGGCAGGCGTTTCCCCGGACGGCGCAGAACCGTAGCCCGGCTCAGCGTAGCGCAAGCCGGGGAGACGGCGTTTGAATTAGTTCTCGCGGGCGGCGGCGAGCACCGCGTCGCTTAGCGCCTGCAGCCCCTGACTGCGTGAAGCGCTAAGCTGCCCGCGCAAACCCAGCTCATCGAATAGCGCCAACGGATCTTTCGCTAAAATCTCAGCGGCGCTTTTTCCGTCGCAGGCGGCTAACAGCACCGCCAGCAGACCGCGCACGATACGCCCTTCGCTATCGCCAAAGAAGCGCATCTTGCCCTCGGCATCAACCTGATACCCCAGCCAGACGCGGTTTTCGCAGCCCGCAATCTCTTTCGCCTGCGTCCGCTGGGCGTCCGTTAATGGCGGCAGTTTCTTACCCACTAAAATCAACTGGCGGTACTTATCTTCCCACTGAGTCAGCGGGGCGAAGGTCTGGCGCAGCGTCGCTTCGCTGAGCGCGGCGCTTAAAGGTTGCGAGGTCATCATTAATCCACCAGTATTTCCAGCGCGCGGTCGATAGCGTGCACCAGCGCATAAACATCATCTTGCGTATTGTACGGCGCGAATGAGGCGCGCAGCGTACCGCTGACGCCTAATGCCGCCAGCAGCGGTTGCGCGCAATGTTGCCCGGCGCGCAGCGCAATGCCAGACTCCGCCAGCAGCGTAACCATATCGCTATGGTGTACACCCTTGAAATCAAAGGCTAGCAGGCTCGAATCCTGGCAGCGGAACGAACGAAAACCGGGCCGCTTTGCCAGCTCATCTTCCGCAAGCGTCGCCAGGCTACGGCTCCAGCTTTCCGCCTGTGAAAGATCGATTTCCTGCAGCCATTCCAGCGCGGCGCTGAGGCCGATAACGCCGGCGACGTTGGGCGTCCCGGCTTCAAGCCGCCAGGGGGCGGGCTGGGTTTTAAAGCCATCGAATGAGACTTCAGTAATCATTTTGCCGCCGCCGAGCCATGGCGACATCTCCGCCAGCAACTCGCTTTTGCCATACAGCGCGCCAATACCCGTTGGGCCATACAGCTTGTGGGCGGAGAAGGCATAAAAATCGATATCCAGCGCCTGCACGTCGGCCGGAAAGTGCACCGCGCCCTGCGCGCCATCAACCATCACTATCATTCCCGCCCGATGGGCGAAATCAATAGCAAGTCGCAGATCGGGGCAGCCGCCGGTGACGTTAGACATCTGGCCAATCGCCAGCACCCGGCTGCGCGGAGAGATAAGCGAAGGGAGTTGAGTGATATCCGGCAGACGATCGGCGCCCAGCGGCAGCTTGACCACCCGCGCGCCGGTTTGTTCGGCAACCATCAGCCACGGCACCAGATTGGCGTGGTGTTCGGCTTCGCTGACGATTATTTCATCGCCAGGATGCAGGCGCGGGCGCGCGTAACTCTGTGCGACCATATTGATGGCTTCTGTGGTGCCGCGGGTCCAGACGATTTCTTTGCCAGAAGAGGCGTTAAGCCAGCTGGCGACGCGTTCGCGCGCCGCCTCGTAGCGCTCGGTAAGACGCTGGGCGGCGGCAAACTGGCTGCGGTGGACGTTGCCGGCGCTCAGGCGATAAAACTGGTCGCTGGCATCGATCACGGCCAGCGGTTTTAGCGCCGTCGCCGCGCTATCCAGGTAGACGCCGGCATCCGCCAGGGCTGGAAACTGGGCGCGGAAGTGGGCGGGATTGAATGCGTTCATGGAATTCCTCATATCGATATCACGATCGTCGCGCAAATTCCCCATTAGGGCAAGGCTGGTGATAGCGAGGAGGCGGGGAGAACGGTGATTTTTCGGCAAAAAAAAGCACCGCGCATTGCGGTGCTACATTAAATCACTATGGACAGACAGGGTAAATGTACAGGAAGTGAAAAGGTAGCCTTGCTACCATGGTCTGCAAACCCAGACCAATTGCAAACACAACAACACAACATCACAACCGTAAGCCAAAAGCTTGTTGGAACACGCATTCCAAAAAAAGCTTTTCGTTCCGGCTCAGGAAGTGCCGCCACTATAGGTATTTGCTGGTAGAACCTCAACGGACAATTTATAATGGCTCAGATAAAAAAAACTAATAGGTTAACTGTTGTTTCCTATTTGTTAAAACTCGTTAACATCTCAGTCAGAATAACCATGTCGAAGCGATTACCACCTCTGAATGCATTACGTGTTTTTGATGCAGCCGCACGTCATCTGAGCTTCACTCGCGCAGCCGATGAGCTTTTTGTGACGCAGGCCGCAGTAAGTCACCAAATCAAGTCACTAGAGGACTTTCTGGGCCTGAAGCTGTTTCGTCGACGCAATCGCTCGCTGCTGTTAACGGAAGAGGGGCAAAGCTATTTTCAGGATATTAAAGAGATTTTTTCGCAGCTCACCGAAGCGACGCGTAAACTGCAGGCGCGCAGCGCGAAAGGGGCGCTAACTGTTAGTTTATTGCCCAGTTTCGCCATTCAGTGGCTGGTGCCGCGACTCTCAAGCTTTAACTCAGCTTATCCGGGGATCGACGTGCGGATCCAGGCGGTGGACCGTCAGGAAGACAAACTGGCCGACGACGTCGACGTAGCGATTTTCTATGGCCGCGGCAACTGGCCGGGGCTGCGTGTTGAAAAACTGTACGCCGAATATTTACTACCGGTTTGTTCGCCGTTGTTGTTAACCGGTGACAAAGCGTTGAAAACGCCTGCCGATCTGGCGCAACATACGCTGTTACATGATGCCTCTCGCCGCGACTGGCAAACTTATACCCGGCAACTGGGTCTAAATCATATCAATGTGCAACAGGGACCGATATTCAGCCACAGCGCGATGGTGCTGCAGGCGGCAATCCATGGACAAGGCGTCGCACTGGCCAATAACGTCATGGCCCAGTCCGAAATTGAAGCAGGCCGTTTGGTCTGCCCGTTTAATGATGTTCTGGTCAGTAAGAACGCGTTTTACCTTGTTTGTCATGACAGTCAGGCTGAACTGGGTAAAATAGCCGCTTTCCGCCAGTGGATTTTAGCGAAGGCGGCGAGCGAACAAGAAAAATTCCGCTTTCGTTACGAACAATAACGGCCTGATGACCAGGCGTTAACTGACTTTGTAGGGTATCAACATGACCAGCCGTTTTATGCTGATTTTTGCCGCCATCAGCGGCTTTATTTTTGTGGCTCTGGGCGCCTTTGGCGCACACGTATTAAGTAAATCGCTGGGTGCGGCCGAAATGGCCTGGATCCACACCGGCCTTGAGTATCAGGCGTTTCATACGCTGGCGATTTTAGGCCTGTCTGTCGCCATGCAGCGGCGGATAAGCATCTGGTTTTACTGGAGCAGCGTGTTTTTGGCGCTGGGAACCGTGTTGTTCAGCGGCAGCTTATATTGCCTGGCGCTGTCGCATTTACGCCTGTGGGCGTTCGTTACCCCGGTAGGCGGCGTCTGCTTCCTTGCCGGTTGGGTATTAATGTTAATTGGTGCAATTCGTCTGAAACGTAAGGGCGTTGTTCATGAATAAGGTTGTCCTCTATTGTCGCCCCGGGTTTGAGAAAGAGTGCGCAGCAGAAATTACCGATAAGGCAGCCCGCCTTGAGGTATTTGGTTTTGCCCGGGTCAAAGACGACTCCGGATATGTGATTTTTGAGTGCTATCAGCAGGGCGATGGCGAGAAGCTGGTGCGCGATCTACCGTTTAGCTCGCTGATTTTCGCGCGTCAGATGTTCGTTGTTGGCGAACTGCTGCGCGACCTGCCGCCGGAAGACCGAATCACGCCAATCGTCGGCATGCTGCAGGGCGTGGTGGAAAAGGGCGGCGATCTGCGCGTTGAGGTCGCGGATACCAACGAAAGCAAAGAGCTGATGAAGTTCTGCCGCAAGTTCACGGTGCCGCTGCGCGCGGCGCTGCGTGAAGCCGGCGTGCTGACCAACTATGAAACGCCGAAGCGTCCGGTGGTGCACGTGTTCTTTATCGCCCCCGGCTGCTGTTACACCGGCTACTCCTTTAGCAATAACAACTCGCCGTTTTATATGGGGATCCCGCGCCTGAAGTTCCCTTCCGATGCGCCGAGCCGTTCGACGCTGAAGCTGGAAGAGGCATTTCACGTCTTCATTCCGGCGGATGAGTGGGACGAGCGTCTGGCGAATGGCATGTACGCGGTGGATCTCGGCGCCTGCCCGGGCGGCTGGACCTATCAGCTGGTGAAGCGCAACATGTGGGTCTCTTCGGTCGATAACGGCCCGATGGCGCAGAGCCTGATGGATACCGGACAGGTGACCTGGCTGCGTGAAGATGGCTTCCGCTATCGTCCGAACCGCAACAACATCTCGTGGATGGTGTGCGACATGGTTGAGAAACCGGCGAAGGTGGCGGCGTTAATGGCCCAGTGGCTGGTGAACGGCTGGTGCCGCGAGACCATTTTTAACCTTAAGCTGCCGATGAAAAAGCGCTATGAAGAGGTGTCGCAAAACCTGGCCTATATCCAGGCGCAGCTTGATGAGCACGGTATTAACGCGCAGATTCAGGCCCGTCAGCTGTATCACGACCGTGAGGAAGTGACCGTGCACGTGCGTCGCCTGTGGGCGGCGGTCGGCGGCCGCCGCGACGAGCGCTAATCAGCGCTCAGCAGCCCCGGCCACGCATCAGCGCGGCCGGGGATCACGCGGATGGCAAACGCAGCTGTTGCAGGTTGCCATCGAGCTGTAAATCCGTTTGCAGGCGGGCGATTTCCCGGCAGGTAAACGCCATCTCTTTATGCTCTTCAAGTTTCTTACGCCACTTCTCCGGCACATCCGCAAGCCGCGCGTAGATGCCTTCTAAATCCTGATAATCCGTTAACAGCTGCGCCGCGCTTTTCGGCCCAATTCCGGCAACGCCCGGTACTTTCGAACTGCTAATCCCCGCCAGACCCCAGTAGTCCGGCAGTTGCTCCGGCGTCACGCCGAATTCATTGGCGATAAACGGCGCATCGAGCCAGCGTTTCTGGAAATAGTCGCGGATGCGGATGGTCGGCGACAGCAGCTGACAGTAGCCTTTATCGGTCGAGACAATAGTCGCCTGATGCCCGGCCTGGGCAACTTTAACGGCGAGTGTGGCCGCCAGATCGTCCGCTTCGCTGCCGGCCAGCGCCCAGCAGCGGATACCGCGCTGTTCGAAGGCCGCCCGCAGCGCCGGCATTTCCGCCTCCAGCGTTTCCGGCATCGGCGCGCGCCCGGCTTTATATTCCGGCAGCCGCTGATGGCGCCAGCCGTGGGCGCGGTCTTCATCGTCGAACACCGCCACGGCGTGCGTCGGCTGGCTGTGGACGATAAGCTGTTCCAGGGCGTGCAGGCAGGTATCCGCGCAGGGTGAACCCTGTACCGCATGAATACGGCGGATCAGGTTGAGCGCGTCGACAATTAACAGATGAACAGCCACAAGATACCTCCCTTTGTTCTCAGGTTGTAAGGGTAACATCGGTGGCAAGGCGAGGCTATTGGTAGAGCGAAGTTCGGGAAGCAGGCTCGCAGAATGAGCCAGGGCTGGAGGAGAGTTGGCCCGACATACCGAAGCGTGCCGGGCCAGAGGCGTTAATCGCAGGCGACGATTTTCATCGCCAGGCCGCCGCGAGAGGTTTCGCGGTACTTGGCGTTCATATCTTTGCCCGTTTCATACATGGTCTCGATAACCTTATCGAGGCACACGCGCGGTTCGCTGGTACGGCGCAGGGCCATGCGCGCGGCGTTAACCGCTTTGACCGCCGCGATGGCGTTACGCTCGATGCACGGTACCTGCACCTGGCCGGCAACCGGGTCGCAGGTCAGTCCGAGGTTATGTTCCATACCGATTTCCGCGGCGATGCACACCTGAGCCGGGCTGGCGCCCAGCAGCTCCGCCAGACCGGCCGCGGCCATCGAGCAGGCCACGCCGACTTCGCCCTGACAACCGACTTCGGCGCCGGAGATAGAGGCGTTCATCTTATACAGCGAGCCAATGGCGCTGGCGACCAGCATATAGCGGGCCAGAGAGTTAGCGTTCACCTTACGGATAAACTTGTCGTAGTAGGCCAGTACCGCCGGAACGATACCGCACGCGCCGTTAGTTGGCGCGGTGACAACGCGGCCACCGGCGGCGTTCTCTTCGTTTACCGCCAGCGCGAACATGTTGATCCAGTCCACGACCGCCATCGGGTCGCTGTTGGTATTGTCCTGGCTCACCAGCATGCGGCGCAGCGCGGCGGCGCGGCGCGGAACGCGCAGTTTGCCCGGCAGCACGCCTTCCGTGGTGATACCGCGCTCGATACCGGCGCTCATCACTTCCCACACCGCGGCGAAGTGCTGTTCCAGCTCTTCTTTGCTGTGCAGCGCCAGCTCGTTCTGCATCATCAGCCCGGAGAGCGACAGGCCGGTTTCATTGCAGTGTTTCTGTAGGTCGGCGGCGTTTTTGTACGGATAAGGCACGGCAACCGGCGCTTCGGTGGTCAGGCCGAAGTGCTCTTCATCGACGATAAAGCCGCCGCCGATGGAGTAGTAGGTCTGGCTGTAGAGTACCTTGTCGCCGCCCAGCGCGGTAATGCGCATGCCGTTCTCATGCAGAGACAGGTTGTCGGCATGGAAATTCATGCACTGGTCGACAGGGAACGCGACTTCGTGCTGGCCGTTCGCCAGCAGCAGGCGGCCGTGGGTGTTAACGTCCTGGATAAAGCCCGGGATCGCGTCGATGTCGACGGTATCCGGCAGATTGCCGGCCAGCCCCATGATAATGGCGATATCGGTATGGTGGCCTTTACCGGTCAGGGACAGGGAGCCGTAAACGTCAACGACGACTTTGCTGACGTCAGCCAGCAGGCCGCGCGCAATCAGGTCGTCAGTAAATTGTTTGCCCGCTTTCATCGGTCCAACGGTATGGGAGCTGGATGGGCCAATGCCGATTTTGAAAATATCGAATACGCTGATCATGATGTATTCCAGTACTGTCGGAAAGCGCGCCGCCGTTAAGCGGCGCGAGGGGAGGTCTTAAGAGAATTAGCTGAACAGAGAGTAGAAAATCGCGGAGATGGCAATCAGGCCCATAATCACAACGAAGACGTTGCTGATGTGGCCGCTGTATTTGCGCATGGCCGGAACTTTCTGGATAGCGTACATCGGCATCAGGAACAGGATCATCGCGATAATCGGGCCGCCCAGGGTCTCAATCATGCCGAGGATGCTCGGGTTCAGCGTGGCCACAATCCAGGTGGTGACCAGCATAAACAGCGCGGTCAGCTTGTTCAGTTTGTTGATTTCGATGGTTTTGCCTTTGCCGCGCAGAGACTTAATCACCATGCCGTTGAAACCTTCACGAGCGCCCAGATAGTGGCCGAGGAAGGATTTGGTGATAGCGATCATCGCGATGATCGGCGCCATCCAGGCGATAACCGGTGCATTAAAGTGGTTCGCCAGGTAAGACAGAATCGAGATGTTCTGCTCTTTCGCCGCCGCCAGGTCTGCCGGAGACAGGCTCAGTACGCAGCTGAAGACGAAGAACATAACGGTCAGCACCATCATGATGTGAGCGCGCGCCAGGATGCTGGAGCATTTCTTCTCAGCGCCTTCGCCGTACTCTTCACGCTTCGCGACCGCGAAGGAGGAGATGATCGGCGAGTGGTTAAAGGAGAAGACCATCACCGGGATCGCCAGCCACAGGGTCATCAGCAGACCGTTACCGGTTGTTGTCGCGCTGCTCAGCGACAGGGTTTCCAGCGCCGCGCCGTTCCACTGTGGGATCAGATACAGAGCCAGAATCATCAGCGCGATAACGAACGGGAATACCAGGATGCTCATTGCTTTAACGATCATCTGCTCGCCGAAACGAACGATGGTCATCATGCCGACAATCAGGATCAGGGACAGAATGGCGCGCGGCGGCGGCGTCATGTGCAGCTGGTGCGCCATGAAGCTTTCGACGGTGTTGGTGATAGCCACGCTGTAAACCAGCAGAATCGGATAGATTGCGAAGAAGTAGAGCAGAGTAATCAGCTTACCTGCACCCACGCCAAAGTGTTCTTCAACCACTTCGGTGATGTCTTCACCCGGGTTTTTACCGGAAAGCACGAAGCGGGTCATACCGCGGTGTGCGAAGAAGGTCATCGGGAAGGCCAGAATAGCCATGATAATCAGTGGGATCATACCGCCGACGCCGGCGTTGATTGGCAGGAACAAAACGCCCGCGCCGATCGCCGTGCCGTACAGGCCCAGCATCCACATGGTATCCGTTTTGCGCCATCCGCTGCGGGTTTCACCCGAAACGATAGTGCTGGTTTGTGTGGTTTCCATCTGTATCTCCTGGAGGAATCAACAAAATCTAGTAAATAAAAACGATTAAATAATATGAAATTCGTTGCTTTACGGTTTTTTAGAAATTTTCTCCGTAACAATTGGGCGGCAAGATACATTTATATGGAAAATACATCAGTGATCGGGATCCCAAATGCAATAATCCACTTTAAATCTGAACGTTTTTAGCCCAACAGTCTGTTTATGGTGATCAGCCAGATAAATGTGGCGCGAAGGCTATCATTTGCAGCACATGAGATAAAAGCTCTGTTACCAAATAACGAGGTTTTTGCTGCAAAAAAGTGATGTAAACGACGTTTTTTCGCCATAATGTTATTTTTATGGTGAATTTTATTGCTCTTTTTGGAAACGCAAACGATTGGCTATGTGGAAACTCTACGAATCATTAATTAGAAAAATTAATTAACTGGAAATTGCGGGCGGGAGTACCCGGGCAGGGTATCGACCGCCGCCCGGGAGAGGTATCACGTTATCAGGAGCAGATTTCGTAGCACGGAATGTAGGCGCTGCCGCCCGGAAGCTTCATGCGGTGCTGGGCAACGAAGCCCTGCAGCAGATCGTCCATGCGGCGCATCATTTCCGGATCGCCATGCAGCTTGTAAGGGCCATATTTCTCGATGGCCTGAATACCGACTTCTTTCACGTTGCCGGCGACAATACCGGAGAAGGCGCGACGCAGGTCGGCGGCCAGCACTTCCACCGGTTGGTCCGGATAAAGTTTGAGATTAGCCATATTGTCGTGCGTTGGCTCAAACGGCATCTGCAGGTCCGGCGAAATACGAATTGACCAGTTGAAGCTATAGGCGTCATCGGTTTCGCGGCGGCTCTCTTTGACCAATGGCATCGCTTTTTTCATCTGGCGCGCCACTTCCGCGGCATCGTCGATAATAATGCGGTAGTGGCGGCGAGCCGATTCGCCGAGGGTATGAACGATGAACTCGTCCAGCACGCGGAAGTAGTCGGCGCTCTCTTTCGGCCCGGTGAGGATAAGCGGCAGCACCTGTGATTTGTTATCCGGATGCATCAGGATGCCCAGCAGATAAAGCAGCTCTTCCGCAGTACCCACGCCGCCCGGGAAGATGATAATACCGTGGGCGATGCGTACGAACGCTTCGAGACGCTTTTCGATATCCGGCATGATGATCAGTTCGTTGACCAGCGGGTTTGGCGGCTCAGCGGCGATAATGGAAGGTTCGGTCATGCCGATAAAGCGGCTGTCTTTATAGCGCTGCTGGGCGTGGCCGACGGCGGCGCCTTTCATTGGCGCTTCCATGGCGCCTGGCCCGCAGCCGGTGCAGATGTTCAGTTCGCGCAGGCCAAGCTGGGTACCGACGCGGCGCGCGTACAGGTACTCATTTTCATTAATAGAGTGGCCGCCCCAGCAGACAATCATATTCGGCGCTTCGCCGACGTGCAGCGCGCGGGCGTTGCGCAGAATAGAGAACACCAGGTTGGTGATGTGAATTGAGCTTTCGAGATCGAGATTCGGGAAGCGGACGGTGTTGTGGATCTGCCCGTAGACGAACAGGATATCGCGCAGCACGGCAAACAGGTTGGCCTGCAGGGAACGGATAATACGGCCATCGACGAAAGCGTCTTCCGGCGGGTTGATCAGTTCCAGCTTCACGCCGCGTTCGCGGCGCAGCACGTTAATATCGAAGTTTTCAAAACGAGACAGTAGCTCCTTGCTGTTATCGGTCAGGCTCCCCGAGTTGAGCACAGCAAGCGAGCAGTTGCGAAAGAGTTGATACAGGTCACTACTGGCGGTGCGTTTAAGCATATCCACTTCCAGCTGTGACAGCATATCCATTGAACCAAGCGGGCTAACGTGTGTAATCAAGTGAACTCCTTACAGGACGATTATCGTCTTCCTGTGATTACAATAGCCCTGGCCGTAGTCTTTCCACAACCTTGCGTACGCGTTAACGCACGCAAAGTGTGAAAAATTTCGCTTATTGCCGCGCCAGACGGCCGGTTGCCGGCACGAATTCACCGTTGCTGCGCCACGGATTGATGTCCAGGCCGCCGCGGCGGGTGTAGCGAGCGTACACGGAAAGCGATTCCGGACGGCAGAAACGCAGCACATCATTAAAGATGCGTTCGACGCACTGTTCATGGAATTCATTGTGGTGGCGGAACGACACCAGATAGCGCAGCAGTTTTTCGCGATCGATTTTCGGCCCGCGATATTGAATCTGTACCGAGCCCCAGTCCGGCTGGTGGGTGATCAGACAATTCGATTTCAGCAGATGGCTGACCAGCGTCTCTTCGACGACTTTGCCGCTGGCAGCATCCTGCAGGTAGTCGGCGCTGAACTGATAGTTATCAATCTCGATATCCTGATCGTCGATGCAGGCGCCATGCAGATGGGCGACCGGTTGCCCTTCCAGCTCATCGAGTCGGTACAGCGAAACCTTGACCTCGCCCTGGGCGCAGGCGCTGAGATCGCGGGTCAGCGTGGCCTGGACTTCCTGCCAGTCGGCGAAGCGGGTCTGGTTGAAGCTGTTCAGGTACAGTTTAAAGCTTTTCGATTCCACCAGATTGACGGTGGTATCGCTCAGCTCCACGTAGCCGACGGCGACCTGCGGCAGGCCTTTGGCGTTCAGCCACGACAGCTCGTACAGCGTCCAGATATCGGCGCCGTGGAACGGTAGATTATCAGCGTGCAGGCCGAGCGGGTCGCGGTTCAGGCTGCGCGGCACGCCCTGCAGCAACGAAGCGTCATAGGTATCGCGGTAATCCGTTGATTTACCGAGCGTCAGGCCGGCCAGCGCCTGATGATTATCGTAAGAAGACATGTTTCACCATAGTAAAGCGGGTACACTATATGCCAAGTGTATCCTGTCTAACGTGAAGAGAGAAACCGGTGGATCATCAGACCATAGAAGCGCTGCAATCATTTACCCAACGTTACTGCGATGCCTGGCAGCAGCGTTATGCCAGTCTGCCGCGCAGCGAAGACCTTTATGGCATCCCATCTCCCTGTATTAGCGCCAGTGAAGACGATGCCGTTTTCTGGCAGCCGCAGCCGTTTACGTTAGAACACCATCTCGATGGAGTTGAACGAGCGCTGGAGATTGTGGTACAACAGCCAATTCATAGTTATTATACCACTCAGTTCGCTGGCGATATGCACGCCCGCTTCGCGGCACAGAACCTTACTTTGCTGCAGGCCTGGAGCCCGGATGATTTCCAGCGAGTGCAGGAAAACCTTATTGGTCACCTGGTGGTGCAAAAACGCCTCAAGCTATCGCCGACGCTGTTTATCGCCACGCTGGATAGCGAACTGGAGGTTATTTCGGTTTGCAACCTGAGCGGCGAAGTCATTAAAGAGACGCTCGGAACCCGAAAAAGAGAGACCCTTTCTCACTCGCTTGCGAGTTTCCTGAATCAGCTTGAGCCCCTTCTGTAATCCATTTACCCTGGTGGTTTGTGAGAGATCTCTTACAAGACCTGTAAGAGATCGTCATCATTTTCAGCAATTTTTTACGTAGTGATTACATCTAACTTATTGTTATAAAATGATTTGGTAATTATGTGGTCTTTTAGTTTGGCCACTAATCTTAAGAGATTGTCGTAGTAAGTCTTGTAAGAAGAGGCGGAATCAGTGATCCTATGTACGTCGACAGGAAGTCGCAAATGAAGAGAACATCAGGATGATGGCTCTTCTACAGGACCCGCCAGGATGGCGTTGCAAGGACAGGCTTCAGGATGAAGCAAGGATAACGCAGGAACGCGTAAAGGACACCTCCAGGATGGAGAACGAGAGCCGCTCAGGATGAACGGTGGATCAGGAAGATCTGGACACACTTAGGGATAAGTTATTTCACATCGGGGTGGTGTGAAAGCAGGATGCGCTAGTTTATGGATGAACTTGGTCAGGAGACCTCAGGAAAAGTTTTCAAGGACGAGCAGGGAGCACCAATGTAGCTGGAATGCTGCAAAACGAACCGGGAGCACTGTTTATACAGTGCTCCCTTTTTTTATTTCTCTCGCGGATTTGCTATCCTGCGCCCGGTTTACAATTCATCGAGGTTTCCCCATGACCCTTCACGCTAGCGTGCGCGATCGCCTGCACGCCATTGAAGCGCTGCTGCGCGAAACAAACCACTGGCAGGAACAGGCGCCGGATAGCAGCGCTTTCGCCAGCGAGCAGCCGTTTTGCCTGGACACGCTCGAGCCGCTGGAATGGCTACAGTGGGTGCTGATCCCGCGTATGCATCAACTGATTGCCAGCGGTATGCCGCTGCCGCAGAACTTTGCCGTCGCGCCCTATTACGAGATGGCGCTGGATAAAGCTCATCCGGCGCGCGAAGCTATCGTGGCTGAACTACTGCTGCTGGATGCATTATTCGCGGACGAAAACGCCTGATGCTGGAGATTATTTATCAGGACCAGTGGCTGGTGGCGGTGAATAAGCCTTCCGGCTGGCTGGTGCACCGCAGCTGGCTGGATCGCGATGAGAAAGTGGTGGTGATGCAGACCGTGCGCGATCAAATCGGCCAGCACGTCTTCACCGCTCATCGTCTGGACCGGCCGACTTCCGGCGTGCTGCTGATGGGATTATCGAGCGAGGCGGGCAGGCTGCTGGCGCAGCAGTTTGAACAACACCAGATGCAAAAACGCTATCACGCCATCGTTCGCGGCTGGTTGACTGAAGAGGCGGTGCTGGATTATCCGCTTGTAGAAGAGCTGGACAAAATCGCCGATAAATTCGCTCGTGAAGATAAAGGCCCGCAGCCGGCGGTGACCCACTATCGCGGACTGGCGACGGTAGAAATGCCGGTCGCCACCGGCCGTTACCCGACCACCCGCTACGGGCTGGTGGAGCTGGAGCCGAAAACCGGGCGTAAACATCAGCTGCGTCGCCATTTGGCCCATCTGCGCCATCCAATCCTCGGTGACAGCAAACATGGCGATCTACGGCAAAACCGCAGCGCCGCTGAACATTTCGGCTGCAATCGTCTGATGCTGCATGCCAGCCAGCTATCGTTAACACACCCGTTTACCGGCGAGCCGCTAACGATTCGCGCGGGTCTGGATGATGTCTGGATGCGCGCGCTGTCGCAGTTTGGCTGGCGCGGGCTTCTCCCGTTAAATGAAAGGGTTGAGTTTGCCGACGACAGCGGTCAGGATGAGAGTATCGCGGATAATCCAGGGAGATAATCACTATGGCAGAAGTCGGAATTTTTGTCGGCACGATGTATGGAAACTCGCTGTTGGTCGCCGAGGAGGCGGAAGCCATTCTGAGCGGGCTGGGGCATAAAGCGACGGTATTTGAGGACCCGGAAGTGAAAGACTGGGAATCCTATACCGGCAAATACGTGCTGGTCGTGACCTCGACCACCGGGCAGGGCGATCTGCCGGACAGCATCGTTCCGCTGTATGAAGGCATTAAAGATATGTATCAGCCGCATCTGCGCTACGGCATTATCGCGCTTGGCGATAGCACCTACGCTAACTTCTGCGGCGGCGGTAAAACCTTTGATGCGCTGCTGCAGGAGCAGGGCGCGCGTCGTATTGGCGAGATGCTCACCATCGACGCCAGCGAAGACCCGGAACCAGAAAGCGTTTCCAACCCTTGGGTAGAAGCGTGGGCTAAACTGCTCGAGTAATCATGTTAAGTACGCCCTCTCCCTACGTAGAGGGCGCGCTTAAGCCGCCAGTGGCCGGATAAACGGTCAGGGTTATCTTAACGTTCTCCATCGCGCCCGGCTTCGGGCATCTGCCTGATAACCACTTTATCGTTATGGCTTTTTTCTTTGCGTTTCCCCGGCGTCAAGAGAGCCGATTCACACTCTGAAGGTAATGTCGTTCATCGACCCATCAGCGGGTGACGGTTTTCCATTTCCGTGAACTACTCCCCATAACCTTAGGCATACGCCACAAACTAACGCAGTATCACCCGCTAAAGCTGTGTATATGCACGGTGAGCCCGCCGACGCCTCTTTTTATACTTTTCCTGCCAGTGACAAAAGCAGTACGCCAGATATAACGAAAAAAACACTAACACGTCATTCTGATTACCCTACAGGTTGTGCTGTTCAGAATGAACGTAGCTAAACGCTATGATTCAGGAGTACAACAATGAGTTCATTAAGTCAGGCTGCGAGCGCCGCTGAAAAGCGCACCAATGCTCGCTATTGGATAGTGGTGATGCTGTTTATCGTCACATCCTTTAACTATGGCGACCGCGCGACGTTGTCGATTGCCGGTTCTGAAATGGCCAGGGATATCGGCCTCGATCCTGTTGGCATGGGTTATGTTTTCTCCGCGTTTTCATGGGCCTATGTGATCGGACAGATCCCAGGCGGCTGGCTGCTTGACCGCTTTGGTTCTAAACGCGTCTATTTCTGGTCCATCTTTATCTGGTCCGTGTTTACCCTGCTGCAGGGCTTCGTCGATATCTTTAGCGGTTTTGGCATTATCATCGCGCTGTTTACCCTGCGCTTCCTCGTCGGCCTTGCCGAATCGCCCTCGTTCCCTGGCAATAGCCGGATTGTGGCCGCCTGGTTCCCGGCGCAGGAGAGAGGGACGGCGGTATCGATTTTTAACTCCGCGCAGTATTTTGCCACCGTTATTTTCGCGCCGATTATGGGTTGGTTGACCCATGAAGTGGGTTGGTCGCACGTATTCTTCTTTATGGGCGGATTGGGTATTGTCATTAGCTTCGTGTGGCTGAAAGTGATCCACGATCCCAATAACCACCCAGGCGTTAACCAGAAAGAGCTGGACTACATTGCCGAAGGCGGCGCGTTGATCAATATGGATCAAAAGAGCAGTGCGCAGAAGGTGCCCTTTAACGTCAAAATGGGCCAAATCAAGCAACTGATCGGCTCGCGAATGATGGTCGGGATCTATATCGGCCAGTACTGCATCAACGCGTTAACCTACTTCTTTATCACCTGGTTCCCGGTTTATCTGGTGCAGGCGCGCGGCATGTCGATCCTCAAAGCGGGCTTTGTCGCCTCAATCCCGGCGGTGTGCGGCTTTGTCGGCGGCGTGTTGGGCGGGATTATTTCCGACTGGTTGATGCGCCGTACCGGCTCGCTGAATATCGCGCGTAAAACGCCGATCGTACTGGGTATGCTGTTGTCCATGACCATGCTGATGTGTAACTACGTCAACGTGGAATGGATGATCATCGGCTTTATGGCGATGGCCTTCTTCGGTAAAGGCATTGGCGCGCTGGGTTGGGCGGTAATGGCGGACACCGCGCCGAAAGAGATTAGCGGCCTCTCAGGCGGTCTGTTCAACATGTTCGGCAATATTTCCGGCATCGTCACCCCTATCGCTATCGGCTATATCGTCGGCACCACCGGCTCTTTCAACGGCGCGCTGATTTACGTCGGTATCCACGCTCTGGTGGCGGTTCTCAGCTACCTGGTGCTGGTTGGCGATATCAAACGTATCGAACTTAAACCGGTTGCGGGGCGTTAATCATGAATACCCAATCCAGCCCAATCGTTACCGAAATGAAGGTGATTCCTGTCGCCGGGCACGACAGCATGCTGATGAACATCGGCGGCGCGCATAACGCCTGGTTTACCCGCAACATAGTGGTGTTAACCGATAACGCCGGGCATACCGGCGTCGGCGAAGCGCCCGGCGGCGAAGTCATCTACCAGACGTTGGTCGATGCCATTCCCCTGGTGGTTGGACAGGAGGTCGCTCGCCTCAACCGCGTCGTGCAGCAGGTACATAAAGGCAATCAGGCGGCGGATTTCGACACCTTCGGCAAAGGGGCATGGACCTTCGAATTGAAAGTCAATGCGGTGGCGGCGCTGGAAGCCGCGCTGCTCGACCTGCTTGGCAAGGTGTTGAATGTCCCGGTCTGCGAACTATTGGGGCCGGGCAAACAGCGTGATGCGGTGACCGTGCTGGGCTACCTGTTCTATATCGGCGACCGCGAAAAAACCGATCTGGGCTATCTTGCGCGGACGCCGGGCGACCACGAATGGTACCGTCTTCGTCACCAGCAGGCGCTGAATAGCGACGCGGTGGTGCGACTGGCGGAGGCGGCGCAGGATCGCTACGGTTTTAAAGACTTTAAGCTAAAAGGCGGCGTGTTACCTGGCGAGCAGGAGATTGATACCGCCCGCGCGTTGAAAAAACGCTTCCCTGACGCGCGCATTACCGTCGATCCGAACGGCGCCTGGCTGCTGGATGAAGCGATTACGCTGTGTAAAGGTCTGCAGGATGTCCTGACCTATGCCGAAGATCCGTGCGGCGCGGAACAGGGCTTTTCCGGCCGGGAAGTGATGGCCGAGTTCCGTCGCGCCACCGGGCTGCCGGTGGCGACCAACATGATAGCCACCAACTGGCGCGAGATGGGGCATGCGGTCATGCTCAACGCCGTCGATATTCCGCTGGCGGACCCGCACTTCTGGACGCTCTCCGGCGCGGTTCGGGTGGCGCAGTTGTGCGATGACTGGGGGCTGACCTGGGGCTGTCATTCGAACAACCACTTTGATATTTCGCTGGCGATGTTTACCCACGTCGGCGCCGCGGCGCCGGGCAATCCGACCGCTATCGATACCCATTGGATTTGGCAGGAGGGCGATGCGCGCCTGACGCAAAATCCGCTGCAGATTATCAACGGCAAAATCGCCGTGCCAGACGCGCCGGGACTCGGCGTGGAGCTGGACTGGGAACAGGTGCATAAAGCTCATGAGGCCTATAAGGCGCTGCCAGGCGGCGCGCGTAACGATGCGGGCCCGATGCAGTATCTGATTCCCGGTTGGACATTCGACCGTAAACGCCCCGTTTTCGGCCGTCATTAATTAAAAAGGATTACGCTATGACTACATCATCTTCAACGCCAATTGTGACTGCCATGCAGGTAATCCCGGTTGCCGGGCATGACAGCATGCTGATGAACCTCAGCGGCGCGCACGCGCCGTACTTCACCCGTAATATCGTTATCATCAAAGATAACTCCGGGCATACCGGCGTTGGCGAAATCCCCGGCGGCGAAAAGATCCGCCAGACCCTGGAAGATGCCGCGCCGCTGGTGGTAGGTAAGACACTGGGCGAGTACAAAAATGTGCTGAACGCCGTGCGTAACCAGTTTGCTGACCGTGATGCCAGCGGCCGTGGCCTGCAAACTTTCGATCTGCGCACCACCATTCATGTGGTGACCGGGATTGAAGCGGCGCTGCTGGATCTGCTGGGCCAGCATCTGGGCGTGAACGTTGCTTCTCTGCTTGGCGACGGCCAGCAGCGGAGCGAAGTCGAAATGCTGGGCTACCTGTTCTTTGTCGGTAACCGCCACGCGACACCGCTGGATTATCAAAGCCAGCCGGATGAACAGTGCGACTGGTACCGTATTCGTCATGAAGAGGCGATGACGCCGGAGGCGGTGGTTCGTCTGGCGGAAGCCGCTTACGAAAAATATGGCTTCAATGATTTTAAACTGAAGGGCGGGGTGTTGGCCGGTTTTGAAGAAGCCGAAGCGATTAGCGCGCTGGCGAAGCGTTTCCCTGATGCGCGCGTGACCCTCGACCCGAACGGCGCCTGGTTGCTTGATGAAGCCATCCAGATAGGTAAACAGCTGAAAGGCGTGCTGGCCTATGCGGAAGATCCTTGCGGCGCTGAACAAGGCTTCTCCGGGCGCGAAGTGATGGCCGAATTCCGTCGGGCGACCGGGCTGCCGACCGCGACCAACATGATCGCCACCGACTGGCGGCAGATGGGCCATACGCTGTCGTTACAATCGGTGGATATTCCGCTGGCGGATCCGCACTTCTGGACCATGCAGGGCTCGGTGCGCGTGGCGCAAATGTGTCATGAATTTGGCCTGACCTGGGGTTCGCACTCCAATAACCACTTTGACGTGTCGTTGGCGATGTTTACCCATGTGGCTGCGGCGGCGCCGGGTAAAATTACCGCTATCGATACCCACTGGATCTGGCAGGAGGGCAACCAGCGTCTGACCAAACAACCGTTTGAAATCAAAGGCGGTATGGTGCAAATGCCGACGGCGCCAGGTTTGGGGGTTGAGCTGGATATGGACCGCGTGATGCAGGCTAATGAGCTATATAAGAAACATGGCCTGGGCGCTCGTGATGACGCCATGGCGATGCAATATTTAATCCCGAACTGGACCTTTGATAACAAACGTCCTTGCATGGTTCGCTAAGATAACGCCGACCCTGTTGGGGTCGGCAACTGCCGGTCGCCGGGGTTATTCATATTAAGGACACTTATGAAGATAGTGATCGCGCCGGATTCTTACAAAGAGAGCCTGAGTGCGCTGGATGTCGCTACCGCGATAGAAACGGGGTTTCGCGAGATTTATCCCCATGCGGAGTACGTTAAAGTCCCGGTTGCCGACGGCGGCGAGGGTACCGTTGAGGCGATGGTTGCCGCGACGCAAGGGCATATCGTACAGGTCAGCGTTACCGGGCCGCTTGGCGAACCGGTCGAAGCCTTTTATGGCCTGTCCGGCGATATGCGCTGCGCCTATATCGAAATGGCGGCGGCCAGCGGACTGGAAAGCGTGCCACCCACGCGACGTAATCCGCTACTGACCACCTCCTGGGGAACCGGCGAGCTGATTCGTCACGCGTTGGATGCAGGGGTTTCGCAGATTATTATTGGTATCGGCGGTAGCGCGACCAATGACGGCGGTGCCGGTATGGCACAGGCGCTGGGGGCGAAATTATTGACCGCTGGGCAACAGCAAATTGCGCCTGGCGGCGGCGCGCTGGAGACGCTGGCGCGGATCGATCTTAGCGAGTTGGATCCGAGATTGGCGGATTGCCGGATTGATGTCGCCTGCGACGTCACCAACCCGTTAACCGGCCCGCAGGGGGCAAGCGCGGTGTTTGGCCCGCAAAAAGGGGCGACGGCGGCGATGATTGAGCGTCTTGACCACGGCCTGCAACACTTTGCGCAGACTATCGCCCGCGATTTGGATATCGACGTGCTGAGCCTGGAAGGGGGCGGCGCGGCGGGTGGTATGGGGGCGGCGTTGTATGCGTTTTGCGGCGCCAACCTGCGCCCGGGAATTGAGATTGTGACCGACGCGCTGGGGTTGGCAGAGCTAGTGGCTGATGCCGATTTGGTGATTACCGGTGAAGGGCGTATCGATAGCCAGACCATTCACGGCAAGGTACCGGTGGGGGTGGCGAAGGTCGCGAAACGCTTCAACGTGCCGGTGATTGGGATTGCCGGCAGCCTGACCGCCGATGTTGGCGTCGTGCATCAGCATGGTTTGGATGCGGTCTTTAGCGTGTTGTATACCGTCTGTACCCTGGAAGAGGCGCTGGCGAACGCCGCCGCCAACGTGCGGATGACGGCACGTAACGTGGCCGCGGTATTGCAGATGGGCGGTAGGCGGTAACCCGGCCGGCGCAGTGGTATTTGTAGCCCGGATAAGGCGCGCAGCGCCGCTATCCGGGAACCCTCCCCGGTGGCGCTTAGGTACAAACCGGAAACATAGGTAACACTTTAGACCGGACACATGGGTAACAGTTATAACTGGCATAGAAGAGGAGACTCGCTATGCCCTGGGCTGAGACCCTACCGATGCAACGTCTTGATTTTATCCGTGCCAGCTTCGCTGGTACGGACTCTTTTTCCGCACTGTGCCGTCGCTTCGACATCAGTCGTAAAACCGGGTATAAGTGGCTCGAACGATTTGACCCGTCCGAACCCGCTTCCCTTTTTGACCGCTCACGCGCGCCACATTCTCATTCCCGTATTGTTCCACCTGATATCATCACGCATCTGATCGCATTACGACAAAAACACCCTGACTGGGGGCCGAAAAAGCTGCGTATGTGGCCTCTGAATCATCGGGTCGACTTTCCGGTTCCGGCAGCCAGCACTATCGGCGATATTCTCAAACGCGAAGGTCTCGTGCCGGACAGAAAGCGAAAGCACAGAGCCCCAGGTAACCGACAGCCGCTGACCCCCATCCGGGAAATCAATCAGGTCTGGAGCGCTGATTTTAAAGGTAAGTTCAGGTTGCTGAGCCGGGAATACTGCCATCCGTTTACGTTGACGGATAACCACAGCCGCTATCTTCTGAGCTGCAGAGGTAACCATCATGAGAACACCGCTTTCGCCCGGCAGTGCCTCACCGA
Source organism: Klebsiella sp. 141203 (assembly GCF_032601985.1). Classification (NCBI taxonomy): domain Bacteria; kingdom Pseudomonadati; phylum Pseudomonadota; class Gammaproteobacteria; order Enterobacterales; family Enterobacteriaceae; genus Klebsiella; species Klebsiella sp. 141203. The sequence continues at coordinate 581,137 of NZ_JAQIRL010000003.1, forward strand.
TGCGTTCCTGGAATATGGCCTGCCCGATGTGCTGCGGACGGATAACGGGCAGCCCTTTGCTGGTGTCGGCGTGGCGGGACTCAGTCGTCTGTCGGTCTGGCTAATCAAACTGGGCATCAGGCCGGAGCGTATCAGGAAGGGGCATCCGGAGGAAAATGGCCGCCATGAACGAATGCACCGCTCGCTGAAAAGTGCACTGAAGCACGGGAATATCTTCAGAACACTGGAGGAGCAGCAGGTCTGGTTCAGTCATTACCGAAAAGAGTTCAACCATGAACGTCCGCATGAAGCGCTGGACGGCGCCACCCCCGATCAGGTGTGGCGTCCTTCCCTGAGGCGCTGGAATGGAAAGGTCCCTGACTATGAGTGGCCTGAGGGTGCCCGACTGTACAGGGTAATGTCAAAGGGGGTAATACATATCGGGAAGGAAGTGTTCCTGAGCGAGTCACTGCTTGGGGAATACATCATGCTGGAAGAAAAAGATGATGGTATTGAGGCCATCATCTTTAACGGAATGACACTGGCTTACTATGACCGGAGAGCGCAGAGTATTATCCGGATAGACTAGGAAAGTGTTACCTATGTTCCCGGTCTGATCTGTAACCTATGTATCCGGTCGTACATTACGCTTACCGGGGCTACCAACTGTTATCGGTTTGCAACTTTATAGCTTGAGAAAGGCGTTTATCCCGTTTCGCTTCAGAGTATATTGCGCTCCCGGTTAATTTTTTCTGCAATATGTTTTCCGTGGCGCAGGGAGCGCACAGAGGGCGGCCAGTCGCCGCCGCCCTCTGTACTCCCGGGCTCTGGCCGCCAAATCGCCACTTCGTGGTACCTTCGACTTATCCCGGCAGGCCGCACGGACCGTAGGCCGGATAAGGCGCAGCCGCCATCCGGCGCAAAAGCGGCGCCTTATCCGCGGATATTGCCCGGCGGCGCTGCGCTTGCGCGGGCCTTCAGATCCAGTGCAATGGGTGGGCCCAGTGCCATAGGTAGCCCGGATAAGGCGCGCAGCGCCGCTATCCGGGGTTTACACTCCCATCTTGCACGCTTCGCGGGCGACGTTATCCATCTCGTCTAACAGTTCCAGCAGTTCCGGCTCCAGCTCTTCCGGCGCGGTACCGGCGCGCAACTGGCTTTCAAGGGTATGGCACAGTTTTTTCAGCCGCGGTACGCCGCTGTAGCTGCAGCTACCGTGCAGCTTATGGATTAAATCCAGCAGACCTTCCGGCGTCTCGCCAACCAGCTGTTCTTCAACTTTATTGCGCACCTCCGGCATAAAGGCGAGCAGCATTTGCAGCATCTCCCGAGCGAGGTCTGGTTTCATGGCCGCCTGACGCAGCGCCAGCTGCCAGTTGAGCGTGACGTTATGATCGATAACCGGCTCCACCGGTTCAGCGATTTGCGGGGCGGCGACGTGCATGCCGGGCTGATAGCGCAACAGCAGGGTGCTGAGCTTATCTTCTTCAATCGGCTTCGCCAGATAATCGTTCATCCCGGCGGCCAGCAGTTTCTCGCGTTGCCCCTCAAGGGCATGAGCGGTCACCGCGATCACTGGAGTCTGCTGCTGATGCGGGAGCTGGCGGATCAATTCGCAGGCGCGAATACCGTCCATATCCGGCATTTGAATATCCATCAGAATGAGATCCAATTGCGACTGTTTGGCCTGCTCTACGGCATCCTGGCCGCTATCGCACAGAATGACATGCTGCACCAGATCGTCCAGCAGCGCGCCAATAAGCTTAAGGTTGGCCGGGTTATCATCTACCGCCATTACCGTCATCGCCAGTTTATCGCTATCGATATAGGGCTGTGGCACCGGCGGCTGCGCGCGGCAAGAGGCCATCAGCACCGGGAAAAGCCGCGTGGAGGTCAATGGTTTAAGCAGGCAGGCGGTAACACCGTTTCTTTTCAGCTCTTCGGCGCTAACCTGCGCGTGGCACGGTAGCCCTAGCACCAGGGTATCGGATAGCGAGCAGGCGCGGACCAGCTTATCCCGCTGGTTGCTGAGATCGCGCATCGACACCGGAATACCGGCCAGTAAAATATCGTAGTGCGCATCCGGCAGCGCTGATAGCGTCGGGCTGTAGACCACTTCCAGCGGCGTGGTCGCCAGCAGTTCCATCGTGCTTTGCGCGGCGGTAGCATTGGCTTCAATGTAGGCCAGCTTCTTGCCCGCCAGGCAATGGGTATCGAAACCGTCAGTAATGGCGTTCGGATTCAGGTCAAGACTGATATGGAACCAGAAGGTGGAACCGCGGTTCGGCTGACTATGGAATGAGATATCGCCGCCCATCTCTTTGACCAGACGCTGGGTGATAACCAGCCCCAGGCCGGTGCCGCCGTGGCGGCGCGAGATACTGGCATCGGCCTGGCGGAAGGCCTGGAACAACCGCGACTGATCGCGTTCCGGAATGCCGATACCGGTATCATGGATCTGTACTTCAATTTGTACTCTGGAATTGCTTATCGCCCGCTGTTCAACCAGCACATCAATATTGCCGTGCTCGGTGAATTTAATCGCGTTACCCACCAGATTTGTGATCACCTGCTGCAGGCGCAGCGGATCGCCAATCACATTATCCGGGACATCATTTTTGATGTTGAGGGTGAGCTCAAGGCCTTTATCGTGCGCCGAGTGCGCCAGCAAGGTCACCACTTCATCCAGGGTATTGCGCAGCAGGAAAGGAATGCTTTCCAGAATCAGCTTGCCCGCTTCGAGCTTGGAGAAATCCAGCACGTCATTGATGATGGCCAGCAGATTATTCGCCGAACGTTCGATGGTGGTCAGGTGGTCGCGCTGGGTAGCGTTGAGATCGGTTTTCAGCGTCAGGCGGGTAAAGCCAATGACGCCGTTAAGCGGGGTTCGTAGCTCGTGCGACATATTGGCAAGGAACTCTGACTTGATGCGCGCGGCCTCCTGGGCGCGCTTTTTCGCCAGATCCAGCTCGACGTTCTGAATCTCCATCTGCTCCAGCGTTTCGCGCAGATCCGAAGTCGCCTGATCGACATTGTGCTGCATCTCCTCGTGGTATGCCGCAAGCGACATCGCCATCGAGTTAATGCCGTTTTTCAGCATATCCAACTCGCCGAGCATAAAACCTTCAACGCGGCTATCCAACTGGCCGCGGCGGATGCGGTCAACGGTGTTGACCATATTACGAATCGGCCCGGTCACGTCGCGCATCAGGCGCCAGCCGAAAATCAGCGCAATGCCGATACAAAACAGCATCATGACGCTTGAGATAAATATCTCTTTGTACTGCTGCAGGCGCACAGATTTAAGGTCGAGCTCCAGCGCCACATAGCCAAGCATGTTGCCCGGCATTTTAGCATCGCTTTCCGGCGACTCATCGGGCAGATAGCTTTCTGACACAATAGGCGTGCGCAGCACCATAATATCGCCGTGGCGGGTGACGCTCAGGCGGCGAGGGAAGGGCGCGCCGCGCGGGAGCTGTATTTCTCGCGGATCGAGCTGGAAGTTAGAGGTAACGAACAGCCGGTTTTTAGCATCATAAATGGAAATGGCCCGCACAATATCGGAATGGCGGCGGTGAAGCACGCTGATAAGTTGGCCGATCGCCTCGCGATTTTGCAAATTCATACCGTATTCGCTGGATACCGCCAGCGGTTCAATAATACTGGCGCCGGCATCTTCCAGCTGCCGCTGCAGGTCGTTATAGCGGTGGGCGACGAAGAAAATACTGAGCAGCAAACCAATCAAAACGGTCGGCGCCAGAATAAGAATCATCATGCGAGCACGTAGGCTGTAGTTGGTCATGCGGTTCCATTATGGGAGAATATACATATCAACCTTCAGACGGCTTCTGCATTGGTAGCCCGAATGATTTCATGTATAGAGTCAGTATATTTTTGAGATAATCCTCTACGATGGCGCAATTCTACTCTGCAAAACGGCGTGTGACGACGCGCCAGATCATAACCGTGACGGTAAATGACCTTGATCCCTTTGGCCAGGGCGTAGCCCGTCATCAGGGTAAGGCGCTGTTTGTCCCCGGCCTGTTGCCGCAAGAGCAGGCGGAAGTCGTGCTGGTAGAGGATAAAAAACAGTATGCCCGCGCTCAGGTTAAACGCCGCCTGAACGACAGTCCACAGCGCGTCGCGCCGCGCTGTCCGCATTTCGGCGTCTGCGGCGGATGTCAGCAGCAACATGCGAGCATTGAACTACAGCAGCAAAGCAAGCGCGCCGCGCTCTCCCGCCTGATGAAACGTGACGTTGACGACATTATAGCCGCTGAACCCTGGGGCTACCGTCGTCGGGCGCGTTTGAGCTTGAATTATCAGCCAAAGACCCAACAACTGCAGATGGGTTTTCGCAAGGCCAATTCCAGCGAAATCATCGATGTGGTGCAGTGCCCTGTTTTGGTGCCCCAACTTGAGGCGTTGTTACCCGCGGTGCGCGAGTGTTTAACCAGCCTGCAATCACAACGTCAACTTGGCCACGTTGAACTGGTGCAGGCGGACAATGGACCGCTGATGGTTTTACGCCATACCGCCGCGCTGACGGCGGCGGATAAAGAAAAACTGGAACGTTTTTCGCAAACTCACGGTCTATCCCTGTACCTCGCGCCGCAAAGCGAGATACTTGAACATATTCGCGGCGATAAACCCTGGTACACGTCAGACGGACTACGCTTAGTGTTCAGTCCGCGCGATTTTATCCAGGTCAACGATGGCGTAAACCAGAAGATGGTGCGTACGGCGCTGGCCTGGTTAGATATTCAGCCGCAGGACCGCGTTCTGGATCTGTTTTGCGGTATGGGCAATTTCACCCTGCCGTTGGCCAAAGCGGCGGCGAGCGTGGTGGGCGTCGAAGGCGTGCCCGCGCTGGTGGCGAAGGGACGAGAAAATGCCGCCCTCAATGGGTTGCAGAACGTGACTTTCTTTCATGAAAACCTGGAAGAGGATGTCACCCGGCAGGCCTGGGCGAAGCATGGCTTTGATAAAATTCTGCTCGACCCGGCAAGAGCCGGCGCGCCGGGCGTGATGGCGCATATTATCAAGCTGGCTCCGCGGCGGGTGGTCTATGTTTCATGTAACCCGGCGACGCTGGCGCGCGATAGTGAGGCGTTGCTTCAGGCAGGATATCATATTCAACGTCTGGCGATGCTGGACATGTTCCCGCACACCGGGCACCTGGAATCGATAGTATTGTTTGAACGCGAGCTTACATAAAATTGTTCAGCCCGCATCGAGGCGACAGTGAAGATGCCTGATGGCGGTGTGGACTGAAGGATGACGGGTTTAAAATATGGCTTGCTGACTTCGGTAGGCTGAGTCCCTTAAGGAGAGGACAATGGTTGCGGTAAGAAGTGCACATCTTAATAAAGCTGGTGAGTTTGACCCGAAGAAATGGATCGCGAGTCTGGGGATTTCCAGCCAGCAGTCGTGTGAGCGCTTAGCCGAGACCTGGGATTATTGTCGCATAACAACGCAGGGACACCCGCAGGCAGATCTCCTGTTATGGCGTGGCGTGGAGATGGTAGAAATTCTCTCCATGCTCAATATGGATATCGATACCTTGCGGGCCGCTTTACTGTTTCCGCTGGCGGACGGCAATGTTGTCAGCGAAGAGGTCCTGCAAGAGAGCGTCGGCAAATCCGTCGTTACCCTGATTCACGGCGTGCGTGATATGGCGGCGATTCGCCAGCTCAAAGCCACCCACACCGATACCGTCTCCTCAGAACAGGTCGACAATATTCGCCGCATGCTGCTGGCGATGGTCGATGATTTCCGCTGCGTGGTCATCAAGCTTGCGGAACGTATCGCTCACCTGCGCGAGGTAAAAGATGAACCCGAAGATGAGCGCGTACTGGCCGCAAAAGAGTGTACCAATATCTATGCGCCGCTGGCGAACCGCTTAGGAATAGGTCAACTGAAGTGGGAGCTGGAAGACTATTGCTTCCGTTATCTGCATCCAGCCGAATACAAGCGCATTGCTAAGTTGCTGCACGAACGCCGTATCGACCGCGAACATTACATCGATGAGTTTGTCGGCCATCTGCGTTCAGAAATGAAAACCGAAGGCGTAAAAGCTGAGGTGTATGGGCGTCCGAAGCATATCTATAGCATCTGGCGCAAAATGCAGAAGAAGCATCTCGCTTTTGATGAACTGTTTGACGTGCGCGCGGTTCGTATCGTCGCCGAACGTTTACAGGATTGCTACGCGGCGCTGGGGATCGTGCATACTCACTATCGTCATCTGCCTGACGAATTTGATGATTACGTCGCCAACCCGAAGCCGAACGGCTACCAGTCTATTCATACCGTGGTGCTCGGGCCAGGCGGGAAAACGGTCGAGATCCAAATTCGCACCAAACAGATGCATGAAGATGCCGAGCTCGGCGTGGCGGCGCACTGGAAGTATAAAGAGGGCGCCAGCGCCGGGGCGAGCGGCGGTCGCGGCCATGAAGACCGTATCGCCTGGCTGCGTAAGCTGATCGCCTGGCAGGAAGAGATGGCCGACTCCGGCGAAATGCTCGACGAAGTGCGCAGCCAGGTCTTTGACGACCGGGTCTATGTGTTTACGCCGAAGGGTGACGTGGTTGACCTGCCGGCGGGCTCAACTCCGCTCGACTTTGCCTACCATATCCATAGCGATGTCGGGCACCGCTGCATCGGCGCCAAAATCGGCGGACGCATTGTGCCGTTCACCTATCAGCTGCAGATGGGCGATCAGATTGAGATAATCACCCAGAAGCAACCGAACCCAAGCCGCGACTGGCTGAACCCGAACCTCGGCTATGTAACCACCAGCCGCGGGCGCTCAAAAATTCACGCCTGGTTCCGTAAACAGGATCGCGACAAGAACATTCTCGCCGGGCGGCAGATCCTTGACGATGAGCTCGAGCATCTGGGCATCAGCCTGAAGGATGCCGAGAAACATCTGCTGCCGCGCTACAACTTTAATGAACTGGATGAACTGCTGGCGGCCATCGGCGGCGGGGACATTCGCCTTAATCAGATGGTCAACTTCCTGCAGGCGCAGTTCAACAAACCGAGCGCCGCCGAGCAGGATGCGGCCGCGCTGAAGCAGCTGCAGCAGAAAACCTATACCCCGCAGAACCGCAGCAAAGACAATGGCCGGGTGGTGGTTGAGGGCGTTGGCAATCTGATGCATCACATTGCCCGCTGCTGCCAGCCGATTCCCGGTGACGAAATCGTCGGCTTTATCACCCAGGGGCGCGGGATTTCAGTACACCGCGCCGACTGCGATCAGCTGGCTGTGCTGCAGTCTCACGCGCCGGAACGTATCGTTGATGCGGTATGGGGCGAGAGCTATTCGGCGGGATATTCGCTGGTGGTGCGCGTGGTCGCCAACGACCGCAGCGGCCTGCTGCGCGACATTACCACTATTCTTGCCAACGAGAAGGTGAACGTGCTGGGCGTGGCCAGCCGCAGCGATACCAAACAGCAGCTGGCGACCATCGATATGACCATTGAAATCTACAACCTGCAGGTGTTGGGCCGGGTGCTCGGCAAGCTGAACCAGGTGCCGGATGTCATCGACGCGCGTCGTCTGCACGGCGGTTAATTCGTCCGTAGTCCGGATAAGGCGAAGCCGCCATCCGGCAATTTCGTAACGTCGGATAAGGTATCAATGCCTTATCCGGCCTACCTTTTTTAAATTTCCAGGATTGTCACATGACTCAAATTGACCGCTTGCTCGGCATCATGCGCCGCCTGCGCGACCCGGAAAACGGCTGCCCGTGGGATAAAGAACAGACCTTTGCCACTATTGCCCCTTACACCCTTGAAGAGACCTATGAAGTGCTGGACGCCATTGCGCGCGAAGATTTTGACGATCTGCGCGGCGAGCTTGGCGATCTGTTATTCCAGGTGGTGTTCTATGCGCAGATGGCGCAGGAAGAAGGGCGTTTTGATTTCAACGATATCTGCGCCGCCATCAGCGACAAACTGGAACGTCGTCATCCGCATATCTTTGGCGATGCTTCAGCCGGGAACAGTGCGGAAGTGCTGGCGCGCTGGGAGCAGATCAAGAGCGCGGAGCGAGCGGAAAAGGCGCAACACTCGGCGCTGGATGATATTCCGCATAGCCTGCCGGCGCTGATGCGCGCGCATAAAATTCAGCGTCGCTGCTCGGCGGTGGGCTTTGACTGGACCTCGCTTGGCCCGGTGCTCGATAAAGTGCATGAAGAGATAGATGAAGTCATGCATGAAGCGCAGCAGGCGGTGGTTGATGAAGCTAAACTTGAGGAAGAAGTGGGCGATTTGCTGTTCGCCACGGTGAATTTGTCCCGTCATTTAGGGGTTAAAGCCGAGGTCGCATTGCAGAAAGCGAACCTTAAATTTGAGCGCCGCTTTCGCGAAGTTGAGCGTATTGTCGCCGCCAGAGGTCTGGAAATGACCGGCGTTGACCTCGAAACCATGGAAGAAGTGTGGCAGGAAGTAAAACGCCAGGAAACTGATCTCTAACGAGTTTTCGTGATCAAGCGCTATTTGTGTGATTTTATAAATAACAAGCGCTTGATTTACGTCAAAAACATTTCGCCAAAAGCGGCTATTTTCTCATTCCGTTATGTTGTTGAAACACCATGTAGCCTGCCTCTTCGAGTTGTTCGAGTCGCAACGCAGGTGCGGCTGGTAGAAAGAAGAGGAGGGGAGAATGAAAGTTTGTGGCGTCACGCATGTTCGGGTATACTACTTTCCCGTCCTGGTTATTCCATCGTTTTACCCTAACTTCTCAGGTTCAGCATGACAACGAACTATATTTTTGTGACCGGCGGGGTCGTATCCTCTCTGGGTAAAGGCATTGCCGCAGCTTCCCTGGCAGCCATTCTTGAAGCCCGTGGGCTCAACGTAACTATCATGAAACTGGATCCGTACATCAACGTCGATCCGGGCACCATGAGCCCAATCCAGCACGGGGAAGTGTTCGTTACTGAAGACGGCGCTGAAACCGATCTGGACCTGGGTCACTACGAGCGTTTCATCCGTACCAAGATGACTCGCCGCAACAACTTCACTACCGGTCGTATCTACTCCGACGTTCTGCGTAAAGAGCGCCGTGGCGACTATCTCGGCGCAACCGTACAGGTTATCCCGCACATCACCAACGCCATCAAAGAGCGCGTACTGGCTGGCGGCGAAGGCCATGACGTGGTGCTGGTTGAAATCGGCGGTACCGTAGGCGATATCGAATCCCTGCCGTTCCTCGAAGCTATTCGCCAGATGGCGGTAGAAATCGGCCGTGAGCATACCCTGTTCATGCACTTGACCCTGGTGCCATACATGGCGGCAGCGGGTGAAGTCAAAACTAAACCGACTCAGCACTCTGTAAAAGAGCTGCTCTCCATCGGTATCCAGCCTGATATCCTGATTTGCCGCTCCGATCGCGCGGTTCCGGCCAACGAACGTGCAAAAATTGCATTGTTCTGTAACGTCCCGGAAAAGGCTGTGATTTCTCTGAAAGATGTCGATTCCATTTATAAAATTCCAGGCCTGTTGAAATCTCAGGGGCTGGACGATTATATTTGTAAACGATTCAGCTTAACTTGTCCGGAAGCAAACCTGGCCGAATGGGAACAGGTAATCTATGAAGAAGCTAATCCGGCAGGCGAAGTCACCATTGGTATGGTCGGTAAGTACATTGAACTGCCGGATGCCTACAAATCGGTGATTGAAGCGCTGAAACACGGTGGTCTGAAAAACCGCGTGACCGTCAACATCAAGCTTATTGATTCGCAGGATGTTGAAACGCGCGGCGTCGAAATCCTCAAAGATTTGGACGCGATCCTCATCCCGGGCGGCTTCGGCTACCGCGGCGTTGAAGGCAAGATCGCCACCGCGCGCTATGCGCGTGAGAACAATATTCCATATCTGGGCATCTGCCTGGGTATGCAGGTTGCGCTGATTGAGTTCGCGCGCAACGTAGCGGGCATGGAAAACGCCAACTCTACGGAATTTGTGCCAGACTGTAAGTACCCGGTGGTGGCGCTGATTACCGAATGGCGTGACGAAGAAGGCAACGTTGAGGTGCGTTCCGAGAAGAGCGACCTCGGCGGCACCATGCGCCTTGGCGCGCAGCAGTGCCAGCTGGGTGATGATTCTCTGGTTCGCCAGCTGTACGGCGAGCCGACAATCACCGAGCGCCATCGTCACCGCTACGAAGTCAACAACATGTTGTTGAAACCGATTGAAGCTGCCGGCCTGCGCGTTGCGGGCCGTTCCGGGGATGATCAGTTGGTCGAGATCATCGAAGTGCCGAACCATCCGTGGTTTGTGGCCTGCCAGTTCCACCCGGAGTTTACTTCGACGCCGCGTGACGGCCACCCGCTGTTTGCAGGCTTTGTGAAAGCCGCGAGCGAGTACCAGAAGCGTCAGGCGAAGTAAAAGAGTTAGAACGGCAATGCACCCAATTGGGTGCATTGTTTGTCTGGAGTTTTAGTTTAACTTGTACTGAGGAAAACCTAATGTCCAAAATCGTTAAAGTCATCGGTCGTGAAATCATCGACTCCCGTGGTAACCCGACTGTTGAAGCCGAAGTACACCTGGAAGGTGGTTTCGTCGGTATGGCAGCTGCTCCGTCAGGTGCTTCTACTGGTTCCCGCGAAGCGCTGGAACTGCGCGATGGCGACAAATCCCGTTTCCTGGGTAAAGGCGTAACCAAAGCTGTTGCTGCGGTAAACGGCCCGATCGCTCAGGCAGTCCTGGGTAAAGATGCTAAAGATCAAGCTGGCATCGATAAGATCATGATCGACCTGGACGGTACTGAAAACAAATCCAACTTCGGTGCGAACGCAATCCTGGCGGTATCCCTGGCGAACGCCAAAGCAGCTGCTGCTTCTAAAGGCCAGCCGCTGTTCGAACACATTGCTGAACTGAACGGCACTCCGGGCAAATACTCTATGCCGGTTCCGATGATGAACATCATCAACGGCGGTGAGCACGCTGACAACAACGTCGACATCCAGGAATTCATGATTCAGCCGGTTGGCGCGCCGACTCTGAAAGAAGCCGTACGTATGGGTTCTGAAGTGTTCCATCACCTGGCGAAAGTTCTGAAGTCCAAAGGCATGAACACTGCAGTTGGTGACGAAGGCGGCTACGCGCCGAACCTGGGTTCCAACGCTGAAGCGCTGGCTGTTATCGCTGAAGCGGTTAAAGCAGCAGGCTACGAACTGGGCAAAGACATCACTCTCGCGATGGACTGCGCAGCTTCTGAATTCTACAAAGACGGTAAATACGTTCTGGCTGGCGAAGGCAACAAAGCTTTCACCTCTGAAGAATTCACCCACTTCCTGGAAGAACTGACCAAACAGTACCCGATCGTGTCCATCGAAGATGGTCTTGACGAGTCTGACTGGGACGGTTTCGCATACCAGACCAAAGTACTGGGCGACAAAATCCAGCTGGTTGGTGACGATCTGTTCGTAACCAACACCAAGATCCTAAAAGAAGGCATCGAAAAAGGCATCGCTAACTCCATCCTGATCAAATTCAACCAGATCGGTTCTCTGACCGAAACTCTGGCTGCAATCAAGATGGCGAAAGACGCTGGCTACACCGCTGTCATCTCTCACCGTTCTGGCGAAACTGAAGACGCTACCATCGCTGACCTGGCTGTTGGTACCGCTGCAGGCCAGATCAAAACTGGTTCTATGAGCCGTTCTGACCGCGTTGCTAAATACAACCAGCTGATTCGTATCGAAGAAGCTCTGGGTGAAAAAGCGCCGTACAACGGTCGTAAAGAGATCAAAGGCCAGGCGTAATCCTGACTTTTTGTGAAATAAAAATGCCAGTCTGCGGACTGGCATTTTTTTTACCTGCGCATCGTGTTTACTTAAAATCGACGGCCATTTGCTGCGGGATAGAAAGCCCGCGGGTGGTTTGTACGCAGCGGTCGATATAATCGGTGAAACGCGGCGGTTTGGGCATGCCCATGCTGAGCAGTTTATCATTGCTGAAGCGGACGTTAAGCGTCGCAAAGGCGCCATACAGGCGCATCGCTTTAAGCATTAAGCGCTCGTTGCACGGGCCAAAAATATCCTTCAATTCGCGGCGCATTTTTACCAGCGTCTCATAGCTGACCTGCGCGTATCGGTCGCCTACCGGGGCTTGCTCCAGCGCCGAGGCCATCGCGCGATCGATTTCCGCAAACTTGACGCTATTCTCTTCACCGGCGGAGATATGCACCACTTCACCGCGCGCCAGCGGGCGTTGTAATAACATCAGCAGCGCGTCGGCACAGTAGTCGACCGGGATGACGTCAACGCGGTCTTCCATTGAACAAAGGAATTTTTGCAGCATCAGCCCCATGCTGAACACCCAAAAAATGCTGCTGGAGGGCTGGCAGCCGTGATGAGTATGACCAACGACGATAGAAGGGCGGGCGATGATTAACGGCAACGTCGGACACTGCTCCTGCATCAGGCGCTCAATGGTCGATTTGGAGTGCGTATACTCCACCAGATGCTCGGCGTGCTCGCGGAATTCAGCGCTTTCTGCGACCAGTGAATCTGGCTCCGGGGTACAGGACATCGCGGTCCCGACGTGGAGAAAACGCTGTAGTCCTGCCACGCGGGACATTCGTTGAGCAAATTTGAACGTTCCTTCGACATTCACCTTCCAGATGAGCGGGTTATTGCCAAATGAGGCAACGGCAGCGCTGTTGATAACGTGAGTAACCCGCTCCAGACGGGGGTCGTCCAGAAATGCCTCCGGGGATGACAAATCGCCGAGCAGGATCTGCCGGGTGGTTAATGCGGCCAGCTTCTCCTCTGCAATATTGAATTTACGCAGGTTTTCCTTCACCCGGGTCAGAGCCGCTTCATCGTTATTGGCTCGCACCAGGAGCAGTAGATTAATCCCATTTTCATTATTAAGGATATTCTCTAATACCGCTCCGCCCAGAAATCCGGTAACGCCTGTAATTAATAATGTATTCATGAATGCAGTCTCTCATGGTTGGTCGACTGGATTCTAGGCGCGGAAAATTAAACGGAGATTAAATAAAAACAGGCGGCAATAATCGGTTTCTTAAGCTTATTTTAAGCTATGGAAATCAAGTGAATTGAATTTGACCCTGAGCGTAGATAAAAGATTCATTGTTTCATGTATCGGTTTGTACATCTTTGATTAATAGTTTCTTTTTATTCGTTTGAGCAGCAATAAATAACGACCGTTACGGTCATGAAAAACATTCTTTGTTACATCTTTATCCGCGAGAAGATACGTCGCAAGAAAGTTATCAATGCGCGGCTTAATGACTGGACGCGATGCATGCTAAAATAATACTCAATGTATCGTAAATACATTTTGTGCTTATTTCATAGTTTGCTAACTAATATAAAAAGAGGGCTTGCACCCGGCTGACAATGGGCTCTGGTAAGCGCAGCTGAGGACAAGACCTGAGCGCCTGAATCTGCGATAATACCTTTTTACCACCTGAACAGAGATGACTATGCAGTACCCGATTAACGAGATGTTCCAGACCTTGCAAGGCGAGGGTTACTTTACCGGCGTGCCTGCCATTTTTATTCGTTTGCAGGGATGCCCGGTTGGTTGCGCTTGGTGCGATACCAAACATACCTGGGATAAGCTGGCCGATCGGGAAGTGTCTCTATTTAGTATCCTCGCTAAAACCAAAGAGAGCGATAAATGGGGCCCGGCGACCAGCGACGATCTGCTGGCGATCATTGGCCGTCAGGGGTGGACCGCCCGACATGTCGTGATTACCGGCGGCGAGCCCTGTATTCACGATCTCACGCCGTTGACAGAGTTGCTTGAGCAAAATGGTTTCAGCTGTCAGATTGAAACCAGCGGCACCCATGAAGTCCGCTGCAGCCACAATACCTGGGTCACGGTTTCGCCAAAAGTGAACATGCGCGGCGGCTACGATGTGCTGTCGCAGGCGCTGCAGCGTGCTGATGAAATCAAGCATCCGGTTGGCCGCGTGCGTGATATCGAAGCGCTTGATGAGCTGCTGGAAACGCTGGCTGATGAAAAGCCGCGAATTATTGCATTACAGCCGATTAGCCAAAAGGAAGACGCCACGCGGCTGTGCATTGAGACCTGTATCGCCCGAAACTGGCGGTTATCCATGCAGACGCATAAATATCTGAACATCGCCTGACCCCCGCTTTCTTTGCCGGGTAGGGTGCTCACCGCCCGGCAGCTCTCTTCTTCATATATGAATTCATCTTAACCCTCGACTTCAGCATGGTGTTGAGATACGCGCCAATGACAGCAATGCTATCATTGGCGCGTTAATTCAGCCGCCTGAGGCGGGCGGCTGATACGTTGACTTAAGGAACGAGTTAACCATGCAGCTAATTGATCCACCCACGGCCTTCTCTATGGACTTCTTCTCGCTCAAAGGGAAAACCGCTATCGTTACCGGCGGCAATAGCGGCCTGGGGCAGGCCTTTGCCGTCGCCCTGGCGACCGCCGGCGCGAATCTGTTTATTCCTGCTCTGCGCGAAGAACACGCTCAAACCCGAGAACTTATCGAACAGCAGGGCGTTGAGATGGAATTCATGCTGGCGGATATCACCGATGGCGGTATGCCACAGCGTATTATCGCCGCCTGCTGCGAGCGTTTCGGTACCGTTGATGTTTTGGTGAATAATGCCGGTATTTGCCAGTTGAATAAGGTGCTGCGCTTTGGTCGCACAGACTGGGATCCGATGATCGAGACTAACCTGACGGCAGCGTTTGAGCTTAGCCACGAAGCCGCGAAAATTATGGTTCCGCGGCGAAGCGGTAAGATTATTAATATCTGCTCGGTGTTTTCTTATCTCGGCGGCAGCTGGTCGCCGGCCTATGCCGCCACCAAGCATGCGCTGGCTGGCTTAACCAAAGCCTACTGCGATGAGCTGGGCCCGCATAATATTCAGGTTAACGGCATCGCGCCGGGCTATTATGAAACCGCCATGACCGCTATCACCCGCAGTATCCCAAAGGAAAACAGACGCGTGTTGGCGCATATACCCGCAGGCCGTTGGGGAGAAGCGCAGGATTTAATGGGCGCCGTTGTTTTCCTCGCCAGCCGGGCCTCGGATTACGTTAACGGTCATATTCTGGCGGTGGATGGCGGCTATCTGGTGCGCTGATTCACACGGTGTTGGATGAAATAGAAAACCGCCATGGCAGCAGCCCGATGGCGGATAAGGCAGGGAATTACTCGCCGCGATAGACGCAGCCTGCGGTGCAGGTCTCTTTTACCATTACCGCGCTCAGCAGAGGAACCAGCGGTTTCATTTGATCCCAAATCCATTTGGCCAGCACTTCGCTGGTTGGGTTCTCCAGTCCTGGGATATCGTTCAGGTAATAGTGGTCTAAACGATCGTAGGTCGGTTTAAACGCGGCTTTCAGCTCGGCGAAATCCATGATCCACCCGGTATGGGGATCGACTTCACCAGTAATCTCCAGACGCACCATAAAAGAGTGACCATGCAGGCGACCGCATTTGTGGCCTTTCGGTACGTGCGGCAGGTGGTGGGCGGCTTCGAAGGTGAAATCTTTAAACAGCGTGGTGGACATCATTAACTCTCAACAGGACGAAAAAAACCGCCGTAGGGTACCGGAAAGTACATTTTTTAGCATTAACTAAAACGGCCCTGAACGCAAAATCGCCGTTTTTGTGGTGTTTTGATGATTTAATCTATTGTTTTTCAATTGGTTAACTAATCGCTTTTGTTGTTAATAACTATAACTAAAACAGGTTAGTCCATTTGGTTATTTGATATTTCCATCCCTTCTTTAATTGTTAGTATGCCCGCCGTTAACCTTACAATCTCTTCTGTTTTTGTCGCGCTGACAGGGCGTGAATAACAGCTTTGCTTACTGGAACATAACGACGCATGACGACACAGGCCCCACCTTCCAATCTGCTGCCGCTAAACCCGGAGCAACTGGCGCGCCTACAGGCGGCCACGACTGACTTTACGCCAACCCAACTGGCTTGGGTGTCCGGCTACTTCTGGGGCATGCTGAATCAGCAGCCCGGCGCCGCGGTAAGCGCGCCCGTTCAGGCGGTAGAAGCGCCGGCCATCACCCTGATTTCCGCTTCGCAGACCGGCAACGCGCGTCGGGTTGCCGAAGCGCTGCGCGACGATTTACAGGCCGCGCAGCTGAACGTGAAACTGGTGAACGCTGGCGACTATAAATTCAAACAAATCGCCGGTGAAAAACTGCTGGTCGTGGTGACGTCGACTCAGGGTGAAGGTGAGCCGCCGGAAGAAGCCGTCGCATTGCATAAGTTCCTGTTTTCAAAGAAAGCGCCGAAGCTCGATGGCACCGCCTTCGCGGTGTTTGGTCTCGGCGATACCTCCTATGAGTTTTTCTGCCAGTCCGGCAAAGATTTCGATAGCAAACTGGCCGAACTGGGCGGCGAACGTCTGCTCGATCGCGTTGACGCCGACGTTGAATATCAAGCCGCGGCGGCGGAATGGCGCGCTCGCGTAGTGGATGTGCTGAAAGCGCGCGCGCCGACGGCTGCGCCGGCCCAGCTTGCGACCAGCGGCGCCGTGAATGAAATTCATACCAGTCCGTATACCAAAGAAGCGCCGCTGACGGCGACGCTTGCTGTGAATCAGAAAATAACCGGTCGCGACTCGGAAAAAGATGTCCGTCATATCGAGATCGATCTGGGTGATTCCGGTCTGCGTTATCAGCCGGGAGATGCGCTAGGCGTGTGGTATCAGAACGATCCGGCGCTGGTCAAAGAGCTGGTGGAGCTGCTGTGGCTTAAGGGTGATGAACCGGTCACGGTAGAAGGCAAAACGCTGCCGCTGGCGCAAGCGCTGGAGTGGCATTTCGAGCTGACGGTCAACACCGCCAATATTGTTGAGAACTATGCCACCCTGACCCGCAGCGAAACGCTGCTGCCGCTGGTCGGCGATAAAGCGCAGTTGCAGCACTACGCCGCGACGACGCCTATCGTCGATATGGTGCGCTTCTCGCCGGCACAGTTGGATGCCGAAGCCTTAATCGGCCTGCTGCGCCCGCTAACGCCGCGCCTCTACTCGATTGCTTCTTCGCAGGCGGAAGCGGAAAACGAAGTCCACGTCACCGTTGGCGTTGTGCGTTATGACATTGAAGGCCGTGCTCGCGCCGGCGGTGCGTCCAGCTTCCTCGCTGACCGCGTGGAAGAAGATGGCGAAGTGCGCATCTTTATCGAACACAATGACAACTTCCGTCTGCCTGCTAACCCGCAAACGCCGGTTATCATGATTGGCCCTGGAACCGGTATCGCGCCGTTCCGCGCCTTTATGCAGCAGCGCGCGGCGGAAGGGGCGGAAGGGAAGAACTGGTTGTTCTTCGGCAATCCGCACTTCACGGAAGATTTCCTTTATCAGGTGGAATGGCAGAGCTACGTCAAAGAGGGCGTGCTGAGCCGAATCGACCTGGCCTGGTCTCGCGATCAACAACAAAAAGTCTATGTACAGGACAAACTGCGCGAGCAGGGGGCTGAAGTGTGGCGTTGGATTAACGACGGCGCCCATATTTATGTCTGCGGCGATGCCAATCGAATGGCGAAAGACGTCGAGCAGGCGTTACTGGAAGTGATTGCCGAATACGGCGCGATGGACGCCGAAGCGGCGGACGAATTTTTAAGTGAGCTGCGCGTTGAGCGCCGTTATCAGCGAGATGTCTACTAATGAGCGAAAAACATCCTGGCCCGCTGGTGGTCGAAGGTAAACTCTCCGACGCCGAGCGTATGAAGATCGAGAGCAACTACCTGCGCGGCACCATTGCGGAAGATTTAAATGACGGCCTGACCGGCGGTTTTAAAGGCGACAACTTCCTGCTCATCCGCTTTCACGGCATGTACCAGCAGGACGACCGCGATATTCGCGCGGAACGCGCGGCGCAGAAACTGGAGCCGCGCCACGCGATGCTGCTGCGCTGCCGTCTGCCGGGCGGCGTTATCACCACCAAACAGTGGCAGGCGATTGATAAATTCGCGGCGGATAACACCATCTACGGCAGTATTCGCCTCACTAACCGTCAGACCTTCCAGTTCCACGGTATTCTGAAGAAGAATGTGAAGCCGGTGCATCAGATGCTGCACTCTGTTGGGCTGGACGCGCTGGCGACCGCCAACGACATGAACCGCAACGTGCTGTGCACCTCGAACCCGTTTGAGTCGCAGCTGCACGCCGAAGCCTACGAGTGGGCGAAGAAGATCTCTGAGCATCTGTTACCGCGTACCCGCGCCTATGCTGAGATCTGGTTGGATCAGGAAAAGGTCGCCACTACCGACGAGGAACCGATCCTCGGCCAGACCTATCTGCCGCGTAAATTCAAAACGACGGTGGTGATCCCGCCGCAGAACGATATCGATCTGCACGCCAATGACATGAACTTCGTGGCGATTGCGGAAAACGGTAAGCTGGTCGGCTTTAACCTGCTGGTGGGCGGCGGTTTGTCTATCGAGCACGGTAATAAGAAAACCTATGCGCGTACCGCCAGCGAGTTTGGCTATCTGCCGCTGGAGCATACCCTGGCAGTGGCGGAAGCGGTCGTGACCACCCAGCGCGACTGGGGTAATCGTACCGATCGTAAAAACGCGAAAACCAAATATACCCTTGAGCGCGTCGGCGTGGAGACCTTCAAGGCGGAAGTTGAGCGTCGTGCCGGGATCAAATTCGAACCGATTCGTCCGTACGAGTTTACCGGCCGCGGCGACCGCATCGGCTGGGTTAAGGGTATCGATAATAACTGGCACCTGACGCTGTTTATTGAGAACGGCCGTATTCTGGATTATCCGAGCCGCCCGCTAAAAACTGGCCTGCTGGAGATCGCGAAGATTCACAAAGGTGAATTCCGCATTACCGCCAACCAGAACCTGATCATCGCCAGCGTACCGGAAGATCAGAAAGCGCGGATTGAGAAACTGGCGCGCGATCATGGCCTGATGAATGCCGTCACGGCGCAGCGTGAGAACTCAATGGCCTGCGTGTCGTTCCCGACCTGTCCGTTAGCGATGGCCGAAGCCGAACGTTTCCTGCCGTCATTTATCGACAAGGTCGAAGAGGTGATGAGTAAGCACGGCGTCGGTGATGAGCATATTGTAACCCGCGTCACGGGTTGCCCGAACGGCTGCGGCCGCGCGATGCTGGCGGAAGTTGGCCTGGTGGGTAAAGCGCCTGGCCGCTATAACCTGCATATCGGCGGCAACCGCAGCGGGACGCGCATCCCACGGATGTATCGCGAAAATATCACCGAGCCGGAGATCCTGGCCTCGCTCGATGAGCTGGTTGGGCGCTGGGCGAAAGAGCGCGAAGCGGGTGAAGGCTTCGGCGACTTTACGGTGCGTGCGGGCATCATTCGTCCGGTGCTCGACCCGGCGCGTGATTTCTGGGAATAACCTGAATTGCCGGATAGCGGCATGAATGCCTTATCCGGCCTACCGTTCGCGTAGGCCTGATAAGCGAAGCGCCATCAGGCAAGGCACACAGTGAGGAATCTATGTCCAAACTCGATCTAAACGCGCTGAATGAGCTACCGAAAGTAGAACGCGTCATGGCGCTGGCGGAAGTTAACACTCAGCTGGAAAAACTCAGCGCCGAAGAACGCGTGGCATGGGCGCTGGAAAACCTGCCCGGCGACTATGCGCTCTCTTCAAGCTTTGGTATTCAGGCGGCGGTCAGCCTGCATCTGGTGAACCAGCTGCGCCCGGACATTCCGGTGATCCTGACCGATACCGGCTATCTGTTCCCGGAAACCTATCAGTTTATTGATGAATTAACCGAGAAGCTCAACCTGAACCTTAAAGTCTACCGGGCGACGGAAAGCGCCGCCTGGCAGGAAGCGCGTTACGGCAAACTGTGGGAGCAGGGCGTTGAAGGCATTGAGAAGTACAATGAAATCAACAAAGTTGAGCCGATGAACCGGGCGCTGAAGGAGCTCAATACCCGCACCTGGTTCGCGGGCCTGCGCCGCGAGCAGTCCGGCAGCCGGGCGCATTTACCGGTACTGGCTATCCAGCGCGGCGTCTTTAAGCTGCTGCCGATTATCGACTGGGATAACCGGACGGTTTATCAGTATCTGCAAAAGCACGGCCTGAAATACCACCCGCTCTGGGAGCAGGGGTATTTGTCCGTCGGTGACACTCACACCACCCGTAAATGGGAACCCGGTATGGCGGAAGAAGAGACCCGCTTCTTTGGCCTCAAGCGCGAGTGCGGATTACACGAAGGCTAAGTGTTATGTGGCAGACTTGGCGGCGAAAGCCGCCAAAGGCTTAATTTATATCGCGCCACGTGGCCTGAACGTAGATCTCTCCGGAAGCGCTGACATCACCGTACCACTCATTGTTATCCAGCGTTTTCAGCGAAATTTCATCGTTCATCGGAATAGAAAATTTCACCGTAGCTTTGTCCATCGTCCCTGCCTCGCCGGAGATATCGGTCCACGCTGAGGTTATCCATAGCGCATCGGTCATATCGCGCCAGCTGCCGTCGCAGCCCGCGTCATAGGTCTTGATGCTGCCATCCTGTTTGCTGAAGGAAAGCGTAGCCGGGAAGGGCACTTTAATGCTGCCGTCGTCGGCGCTGAAGATGCAGTAGGCGCGGCCGTTAATTTGCTGCGTCGGGCCGGTGGCTTTAATCAGTACCTCATCGGCGGCGGTTTTACCGGTAGTAGTGACAATGTAGTTAAAATCTAATGAGGGTTCGTCCTCGCCAACGTAACCAGCAAGCGAAGGGGCGTCGCTATAGTCTTTAGCGGTAATGCTAATACTGAAATCGCGCGGCTTAATTAACAGTGAATTAGACGTGGTAAATTCATACATCCTACTGATTGTAGGAGTGCCGTTCGGCCTTTCGATGCGTAAATTCAACAAATCTTTGCTATCGGTGTCAGTAATGCCTGCCTCCACCATTTTTTTAAATAATCTTTCGGAAAAAAAGAAATAAATCGCGCTGGACGACGTCAGTTCCCCTAGTGTGTAGCTCTGTACGCTCGAATTGCTCACCGGTTTCCACGTACTGCCGTCAAGACTAAACTGCATATCATACGATCCCTGCGAAGGAACCATCGCCGCCAGCGCACTATTAAGGATCATCGGATAAACCAGAACGCTTTGCGCCCCGCCACCGCCGTCCAGACTATAAGAGACCATCTTGCAGGCCAATCCTGAATGGGCGCCTACGGTTTGCAATTTGCAGTTGGTATTTCCTTCGGCGGGCGTGGGTACGCCATCGCTATTGATAAAGACTTCATCAACAGAATTGGTGTTAATAAGCGTAAGGTGAGCGCTTTTAGTAATAGTTACAGTGCCAGAGCTATAGAAAGGGGCTACCCGGGAACAGCGCCAGGTGCTCGTCGGGTCGTAGGTTGTGCTTGTCGCACAGGTATACATCACCATTGAAAAGCTGCTGCCGGTTGGCATTTGCTGCATATACTGGTAAAAAGCCTCTGATAAGGTCCCTCTGAGGTTTGTATCCACTTTGGCACCGTAAATACCGTTCTTCTCCACAACAGCTCCGGGTAGGGTCGAGGTGCTTTCATCACAACCGCTTCTGGCTGACGGCCCATATGAATCACAACTTTGTCCTGCCATCAGATAGGAAATTGGCGGGTTATCCAGCCATAAATCTCCCTCGGTTTGTGTAGCAAAATATTGGTTGTCTGAAATATATCCGAGGGAAGTTTGATATCCTGCCGAGCGCAAACGCATGCTGCCCCAGCGGTTGGAGCCGGAAATAACAACTTCGCTACCGGTGTAAGTAATAAAAAAGCTACTGTCGATATTATTTTCAACGAATAACGTCGTTTGCTGCGTATCAGCCATAGCCGATGGCGCGACGTGAAATAACGCGCCGGCCAGCCCCAAAATGCCCCAGTGGTTTATTTTCATGGTAATTCTCTGTTTACCAATTTTTAGCGTGATTCCAGGTCTGAATCAGCCCGGAGGTTAATTAATATCGCGCCACGTGGCCTGCACGTGAATTTCTCCTGAGGCGCTGACGTCGCCGTACCACTCGTTGTTATCCAGCGTTTTCTGCGAAATATCATCATTCATGGGAATCGAAAATTTCACCGTGGCTTTATCCATGACGCCGGGTTCGCCGGAGATATCGGTCCATGCCGAAGTGAGCCACAGCGCGTCGGTCATATCGCGCCAGCTGCCGTCGCAGCCCGCGTCATAGGTCTTGATGCTGCCATCCTGTTTGGTGAAGGAGAGCGTGGCCGGGAAGGGAACCTTGATGGTGCTGTCGTCGGCGCTGAAGATACAGTAGGCGCGGCCGTTAATTTGCTGCGTCGGGCCGGTGGCTTTAATCAGCACCTCGTCGGCGGCGGTCTTACCGCTGGTGGTGACGATATAGTTAAAGTCGAGCGAGGGTTCATCACGGCCAACGTAGCCTTCGCGCGTTGGGGCGTCGCTGTAGTCTTCAGAGGAGATATTGATGCTGAATTCGCGGGGTTTTATCTCCAGTGAATTGGAGGAGTTGAAGTCGAAGGCTTTTCCCGCTTCCATGTAGGAATTTTGGATACTCATAATGCGAAAATAGAGCATATCGTGGCTATTAATATCGCTGATACCAGAGGCAACCATCTGCTTGAAAAACGTCTGCGAAAAGAATACGTAGATTGTGCCGGAAGAGGCCATTTCATTGAGGGTGTAAAAGTAAGCCGAGTTTGAAAAATAGATCCCTTTCGTCGGGCGGGTGGTATCTACGGCTTTCCAGCTATTGCCATCAAGGCTGAATTGCATATCGCCTACCGCCGTTGATGTTTGCAATGCCAGATTATTAATCACCGGAGCGATACGAATTTTATCCCCTGAACCGGTACTCTGCAGGCTGTAGTTCACCATCTTACAGGCAAGACCGTTTTTACCGTTGACGGTTTGCACCCAGCAGTTGGTATTACCTTCGCCGGGGGTGGGAACGCCATCGCTGTTGATGAAGACTTCATCCATGGCGTTGGTATTAATTAACCGCAGGTGCCCGCTTTTAGTGTAGGTCACATCCGTTGCGTACCAGGTGGCGTCGCTCTGATCCGTGCAGCGTTCGCCCTTACTGGCATCATATTCATGATACGATGAAGCACACTCATTGATTGTCACGGTAAAGCTGCTGTTTACTCCCATCTGCTGCAGGTGAGAATAAAACGCATCCGACATGGCGCCATCAAAGGCATAATTCCAACTTCCCTTTCTCCCCTCTGCGCCATAAAACCCCCGAGCATCCGTTACCTGCCCCTGGAGCACGGAAATGCTTTCACAACCATTAAACCAGAACGAGCAAATGAAACCCTGCAGTGGATAGGCTACCGGCGAGTTATCCAGCCACATATCGCTTAAAACTGACAGCGCTGGATCCAATTTATTATTGGTACTGATATAGCCCAATGAATCCTGGAGAGATACATCGCCGCCGTTATCGTAATTCAGGGTATTGATATAGTGGTTGGTGCCGCCGATTACTGCCTCTCCCGTTCCATCAGGAGACACAAAAAAACCGCCATCGATCTGGTCTTCAATGTAGACAAAACCGTTGGACTTCGCCCCCTGGACAACTTTCGTCGCCGCCCCCGCCTGCGCTACGTACAGCGCCGCGACCAGCGCCATTAACCCTGCTAATCCTTTAATTTTCATACTGGCCTCCTGCCATGTCGATCACCGCGCCGGTATTTCACTTCAGCGGGCAGTCGTCGGTTATTTTGATAAATTTTTCGTTATAGACGATATAGTGGTTGCCCGGCTGGCGCAGCCCCTGCTGGCGGACGACATCGCCAGGGCGCAGATACCAGGCGTCCCCTTCTTCTTCCGTGGTGTTGCATCCCGGCTTAATCAGCAGCTTGAACCAGGTATTGCCGGTATTGCTGAGGGTGCCACTCGCCCGGTCGAGGGTCCATTTGAAGTTCGCTTCGCGCGGGCGCACCACCAGGATAGTGTCCATTACCACAACCGGCTCCATGCTGACGCCGGCACCCGATGCCTTACGCGCCACGTGGTTAAAGGAGGGAACTTCGCGGAACATGACCCGGTAATAACGTTCGCGGTTATCCTTCGGGCCGTGGTAGTAAAATTTGAAATATTCGCCTTCTCCGGCCTGCAGGGTTATTTGCCGCGGGGCGAACAGCAGCTCGCCGTCCGCCGGGCGGGAGCGCACCTCTTTGCCGCCGGGGCGGTCGATGGCGCTCACCGACACCTGGTACAGGCGCGCGCTTTTGTTGTTGTTCAGCACCCGCTTGGCGGCAAACGCCGCCTCCGGGGAGAGGGAGAAGGTCAGATTACCGACCGACATCGCCTGCGCGGCCAGCGGCAGACCCAGCGCCAGCATGCAAATTGCCGCCCGCAGGCGGCTAATTACTGTCGCGCCACGTCGTTTGTACATGAATTTCTCCTGAGACGCTTACGTCGCCGTACCACACGCTGTTATCCAGCGTGTTCTGCGAAATTAACCCTAACAACCCGTTAGCTTTCATGACCATCTTCCTTCCCCTGCACGCCCGCATAGCTCTGCAGGCCGCTGCACACCACGTCGCCAACCCATACCGCGCCGCGCGCCTGGTTCAGATCCAGCGCCACTTCGCAGCTCTGTCCTTTGCCGTAGTTGAAGTCGATGACCGGGAATTTTTTATCAACATCCATCACAAACTCGCCGTTATCGTCGGTGCGGGTACGCCCGATATGGTTGCTGATGTGGGCATTCGCCAGCAGGCTGCCGTCCTCGGCGCGGATGCGCCCGGACACCGTGACCATCTGCTTCACTTCCGGCTCCAGCACCGCCACGTTGCCCGGATAGAGCGTGAGGCGGCTTTTACGTCCGCTGACGATGTCGTAGCTGTCCAGCGAGTTTTTGCTGTTCTGCAGTTCCACTTCATAACGGTTGTACGGCGACAGCGGCAGATAGTTGCGATTGCCGGAGAGCTGCACGATGCGGCCATTAACCTTGGCGCTCAGCTGACCGTCATCCTCCAGACCGGTATGGAAAATCACCCCGGCGTTGCCGTCGGTGCGGCCGCTGGCGGCGATATGTTTTCCCTGCCAGCCGACGCTGCCGCTGGCGCTCAGGTTGGTATTCACATAGCCATCGGCGCCGCTGTTGACGTTCAGCGTGCCGTTGGCATAGCGGGTTTCGAACTGCGCATAGGCGCCGCCGCTGAGGGTTTTGTCATCGCCGGTATTGCCGGAAACCGCCCGCGACATATTGGCGCCGATGGTACGAATTGGGCCTTCTTTAAAGCGCTTACGCGCGGAGAGGTTAGCCGTTGAATAGCCGTTCTGGTGCGACATACCGGCGCTGAGCCAGTTGCCGAGCGGCAGCGACAGGTCAAGGGCGATATATTTCCCGGTATCGCTGCCGCTATTGCTGCTGCTTCCCGAGTTGTTAAAACGCTGGATCCCGGCGCGCAGACCCAGAGAGCCGAATGACCCGCTATAGATAGTCTGATAGTAATCCGCGGTATAGTAGTGGCTGTTGTTTTCTCGGTCGTCGTTGTAGCTGATGCTGAAAGTACCCAGTTTTGACCACAGCGAACCAAGGTTTAACGAGCCGCCAATGGCCCGGTTATCGGCATCGCTACGGCGCAGCGTGTCGCCAATCGAGGTTTTCTCCTGGTTAACCCATACGGAGCTGAAACCGCCCGGCAGCGTAGCGCTTACGCTGCTGATGGTGCTCCATGAGCCGTCGCTGGCCGCCATATTTTGCAAATTGACGTTAATGGCGTTGGTTAGCGGCAGGGTAAAGCGCGCTTCGGCCACCGCGCTGGTGTCGTAGCCATAACCGGTCGCGGACCAGCTGAGGGTGCTGATAGCGCCGGAGGAAGACACGCCAGCCAGCCAGGTATCTTTCGCCTCTTGTGTTTTTCTGCCGCTTTGCGACCAGCGGTCCATATGGAAGCTGCCGCCCCATACCTGCCAGGCCAGCGGCGCGCCCGCGCCGCGCCCGCGGGAGAACAATTTGTTGACTCGCTGCGTGCGTTTGCTGACCGAGCGGCCGTTAATGATGACTTCAACTTCAATATCGTAGATCCCGTAGGGCAGCCCGCGGGTATCGACTTCGTGGTTACCCATCGCGAAGTTCTGCACGCTGAGCAGTCGTCCATCGCGCTTCAGGTGTACTTCACCGGCGGCGGATAAAAAGGCGACAATCGGGGTGACCGACTGGCTGTTATCAAATACCGTAGAGCTGGCCTGGTTCCCCCAGGAGGCGCCATATATTTTACCCGCGGAAATGGCGGTCATTGGGCCGAGCGACTGTAAATTCCAGGTGTCGAGCATACCGCCGGCAAAACGGTGGCCAGCGAAATCTCGCTCGTACATTGCTTTATACAACTGCTGATTCTGATTGCTGGTCCCGGCGCCGTATATCGAACCGTCCAGTACCAGATGGTGTTCGCGCAATGCGATAACGTTGTTCAATGACAGATAGCTGGAGGTGCTGTCGCCGCCGCTGCTCATCTGGTTGTTGTAGACCCCGAGGTTGTAGGTGAGGCTACTGCTCAGGCCTTCCACGCTGGACTGGCCGATATCTTCGCTACGCGAGCGCAGCACGGTGCCAAGCGCCCCTTTTTTAACCACCAACTGCAGCAGTAGCCTGCGCAGGTCGAACTGAAGCTTAGCGTCGGCGGACAGCGGGATGCTCAGCGATTTGTTAAAGGGTTCATCCGCCATTTGCGTCAGCGTTTGCCTGATCTGATCGCTGACGGTGGCGTTTTGCTCTTTATCTTCCAGACGGATTTGTCGTAGGCGCACCTTACCGTTATCCAGCCAGATAAAAGCGCTACCGATGCGCTGGTCGTCCTGCGTTCCACTATTGCCTTCGAAGTGAATAAACAGCGGCAGGCTCATGCCGTCTTGCAGCGCCACGCGAAACGTTTGGGGAATAATAACGCCGCCAATCTGCGATATTTTTTCTGCGTCAGCCATAACGAAACAGGGAGACGAAAACACGACAATTCCGGACGTGATTAATACACGACGTCCATGACGATTCCATAATGAGGACATATCCCTATCCCATGGTTATTAATCTATTTTACCGGTACAAACTGCTCGCCCTGCCACAGCGCGACTCGCCCTTTTTTATCTGCGACATTCACGCGGGTGAAGTGGCGGTCTTTGCCCGGCATCAGGAAATAGCTCTCTTTGCATTCCTTACCGTCGGCGGCTTTCAGGCAGGGGCCGTAGGCCAGGATGCGCAACGTGGCGTTACCGGTATTGGTCATTAAGCCGTTGTTATACTGATAGCGGAAGTTCACCTTGCGCGGCGCGACGACCAGAATGGTGCCGATGCGGGCGGAAGCCGTGGCTACTGCATTGCGCCGGGCGCCGGTTTTTTGCGCGTCGCCCAGGGCCTGATCGAACCAGACGATGCGGTAATAGCGCTCCTGGTCATCGGCAGGGCCTTTATAGAAAAAGCGGATTTGTTCGCTGCTCTTTGCCGGCATCAGCAGGCTGGCGGGAGTTTGTAGCACTTCATCTCGCGATGACATTGGGATCACGCGGCCATCTTCCAGCGGGGAGGAGAGGCGTTCAAGCTGAATCGTAATCAGGCGACCGCTATCGGTCGTATTCTTAACTTCTTTACTTAGCGTACTGCTGCCGCTGTTCATAAAAGAGGAAATATCCCCCACGTCCAGCGCACTGGCGGGAGCGATCCCGCTTAAAAACAGACAGACTGCCAGAAGACGATATTTCATATGATTTCATCCATGAAAAAGCAGGGGAGCGACC
Organism: Klebsiella sp. 141203; assembly: GCF_032601985.1. Classification (NCBI taxonomy): domain Bacteria; kingdom Pseudomonadati; phylum Pseudomonadota; class Gammaproteobacteria; order Enterobacterales; family Enterobacteriaceae; genus Klebsiella; species Klebsiella sp. 141203. The sequence continues at coordinate 608,816 of NZ_JAQIRL010000003.1, forward strand.
CCTGCTTGATGCAATATAAAAAAAACAGCTGGTCCAGGTTGCGTCGAACTGCACGCTAACGTCGCCGCTCCAGATACCTTCCGGCAGGGTGCTGTAATCAGTTACAGCAGTCTTACCGTCGGAGGTGCCGCCATTGATGGAGAAGGTGAAGCTATCCTGTGCGCTGGTACGGCCCGCGGTGTTATAACCGTTGGACAGGGCGCTCAGGTTACCGCCCAGAATGTTGTTCGCGGTATCGATCATCACGGTATCGGAAGCCTTATCAATGGCGGTGCCGTTATAATCGATGCCCACGCTCAGGGTGGAACCGGAAGTATCCAGCTGAGTCAGGGTGTTGGTCAGCAGACGGGAGGTCAGTTTGAAGCCAGTTGCAGTGGTGTCGCCTTCAACGGTAACGTCATACAGACCTTTCTGAGTGTTAAAGCCTTTGATGCCATCAGCATACTGGAAAGTCAGGCTTCCCAGCGGAGTAACAACCAGTTTGCTGGCGGTATCTTTTTTGGCGGTTGCGGACCAGGTGGCTACGGATTGCGCGGTGACGCTTGTTGCTGCCTGAGCCACACCCATACCTGCAAATGCAGCGACCAGAGCTATAGCAAGAACCTTTTTATTCATAACAATTCATCCTGATTTAAAATTAAGGACCGGAGCCCTAGATTACGCATTAGTCATTAATACGCAGTAATACAAATGGTTTAGTTAATTACTCAAAGAACCATCCTGACTATGTTTTATATGGTTCTTTATCCCAGAGGTTTTTAAATTTCTATAATCAAATCAACGAGCTTTTATTAATTGGTCTTTTAAGTAATGGGGCTGCCTGCGACTGGCGTATATGAATTATGTTACATGAATATATGTATTAATTTTATTGCACCCATTAATTTTATAAACACCTGCAATGCCATGTTATCAATTATATGCTTAATAGAATAAGGCTTATTATTTTTTTTGAGATAGCGTGTTGTCGATGAGATAAAATGTATTCGCTTAACATGAACAAGTCAATGTGGTGTCTTCATCAATATTGTGATGTAATCATGCACGGTTATGATTAAAGGGTGTGGTATATGAATTTCTATTTATCAGCTTCAATTTTATTCTTTTTATGGGTTGTTAAATTTCTTTTTATTTCAAATGAATGCGTGTGTTTGTTCGTTTTTTGATTTTACATATTGTTCGTTTTTCCTAAATTCACTTTAGTACGTCGAATGGTTTTCTTTGCTTTCCTCTCATTTTTTTGAAGAATGTGTTTAACTCATATTAGTTATTATGGGTATGTGGATGGCGAAGATGGCGGGTGATTTTTATTGTCAATGATAATCCGAGCGAATGCTTTTGTAAGTGATATTGCTAAATGTTAATTTATAATTTTGAAGTTTGAATTGTTGAGTTTTGTGAATTTAGAGGCGATATTTTTCTATAACATCATCTTTGTATTAATGAGGTTTCATTGTTTGATGTTTAGACTGATTCATATCATTTTTCATAAGAATGTCTGTTTTCCTGGTTATGATATTTGTGTTGATGCGGTTGTTTGATTGGTTTTATGAATGTTATATGGCTGTTTATGTGTGTGAATAATAAGTAATTATATTGAGGGAGGTCATCTTTTAAATGGTTTAAAAGAGTAAATTGCATATTCGATTTTTATTATACCACTGGATATGCCGTGTCAATTTATAAGCACTGGGGGAAAAACCGACGGGGAGATGCTGGCGGAGGCGACGATTATCACCTGCTATGCTGGCATGACTGTGGAAAGTTTGCCCGTTCCTTCCAGCAACTCTATACCAATGACAATCTTGCCGCGGCTGTCGAAGGCGCTGTTTCCGCGCATTAATATTCCGTTGTGCTGGGATGACGATGAAGGTAATGAACGGTTCAATCAGCTGTCGTGATTTATTCCCGCTACGGTCGTGCTGTCCGACTGGAGTAGCTCATCGACCTGTTTTTTCTCTCAAGTCAGCCAACCAATGCCGCTGCAGGTCTGCTGGCGAAAGGTAATCGCCATCACCGAGCGGGAGGTGAGCATCTTCCCGCCGTCTGCGGTATTAAGGCTATATTTCCTTTAATTGAGCACCCTACACCGCTTCAGCAGGCGATACTGGATCTGGATATCAGTCATTGGGTCGGAGATAAACCGTCTGCAATGAGTCTAAGGTAAAATCAGAACCGTATTCTCCATTCTTACTGTTGCAATCCTACACAATATATCTACGCCCACAATTTCACTCTCTATTTAACTTATGTATCTAATAAAAAAATAATATAGCTCTGGAGAATCATTCCTTTAATAAATAGTTAAACCTAATTGATAATATTAAACGACATTGTAAAAAAAACTTGTTATTTTTCTTTTTATGCATTTAATATGTCGAAATTGCATTAATTACTGATTCAATAGTTATTTAAAGGTATTATATGCAATATGAATGGAATCTGGTGTATTATTTGTAATGGATAAAGGAAAACTCTGTGAAGCAATATAAAACTGTTATTTATCAGGAAGGTATGTTGGGTAGCATGTTGTTTGGTGCATCTAAAGTTAATCCGGTAAAATTCTCTGACTTCCTGAACAAGAATGCGAAAGAGGGCTGGCGTGTCGTGACCATGGAAAAGGACATCCGCCGTATGATGCTCTTTTTCAAACGTGAAGCCTATGTTGTTATTCTTGAAAAAGACGCATGAAAAAAACCGTTATTACCAGCCTGATTATTCTGACTGGCTGGGCGCTGTTGGCGATTATCCAGCTATGGCTGACGCCAATGGAAGCGCTTACCTTCGTGAAAATATCCGCGACGGCGGCGGTACTTGAAGTGGTTATCTTGATTGCCGGTTTAGCCCGGCGAGAATACTACGAAGAGCAGAGTCTGAAAAAGAATAGCTTTCTTGATGAATAATCACTGGGGCCATGCTTTGGCCCCGGTATCAGAATAATCAGGATTTCCCTGTTTTACCTTGTTCTGCCTTCGCCAGCTCTTTCACCAGCGGCAGCATCACTTTGACTACATCGCGCCCGCGATGCTCGATCCTTCCCGGCAGCGCTTTGTCGATATACTGTTGGTTATCCAGTTGCACGTCATGCCAGCTGGTACCCTGCGGGAAGCTACGGGTTTTACTGCGCTGCTGGTATCCATCCTTTTTACCCAACGACCAGTTAGTCGCTTCCACGGAGAGTACCGGGATCCCGGCGCTGTCAAAAACGCTAGCGTCGTTACAGCAGCCAGTACCTTTCGGGAACTCGGGATTCAGCCCTGGATTGGTGAACGCGGCGATGCCGTGGCTCCGGGCGATAGCCAGCGCGCGATCGCGGGTCAGCTTGCGTACCGATGCCGGCGTACTGCGCCCGCTGTTGAAATAGAGCTTATCGCCGACCACCAGGTTGTCGAGATTAATCACCAGCAGCGTGTTTTTCTTTTCCGCCTCGCTCATGCGTTTCAGCAAATTTTGCGCGCCCAGGCGGCCTTCTTCCTCGCCGCTGGTGGCGATAAAGCGAATGCCGTAACGGGTGGGGACGTTCTTTAAATGTTCCGCCAGTTCCAGCAGCACCCCGAGCCCCATCGCGTTATCGTCGATCCCCTGCAGCGTCAGGCCGCCGAGGTTGTTTTCTACGTCTTTATCGCTCTGCGGCGCATAGGTATCGAGGTGCGCCATAATGATAATTTGCTGACGAGACTGGCCTTCATGCGCGGCGATAACCGTGCTGCCGGTGGCGTTGTGCCAGTTCTTACGTTGGTTGCTGTCGGTATAGATGTAGCGGGTATTAAAGTTACGCACGTCGCTTTGATAACCCATCTGGGCAAACTGCTGGCGAAGATAATCGGCTGAAAGCATCTCGGCCGGCGTACCGGTCATTCTTCCGGGGAAGACGGTGGCAATATGGCGGGCCTGAGTATTTGCGGTGTCGCCCAGAGCGCTGAATGCCGGGGCGGCGGAGAAGACAAAACCTGCGCCAAGCGTCAGCGGAAGCAGACGACGGCACATCGCGGAAAACATAATGGGTCCTTACACGAGCGAAACATTTCGACCGCGTTAGTATGAAACTGTGACGCCGCTTAAACAATTTCATTTGCTCTTAAATAGCGGAAAACTCGCGCGTTAAGCACTTTTTGATATTTAGATTTCCAGCTCGTTATTCTTTTGCGTCACAACTCATTCCATTTCGTAATTTCATTTGCTCAAAGCCGCCCCCTATAGTCCCTCTATTGCTGAATGTAAGAGAGTTGTTGCGCCGTGGATTACTTGCCCCTGTTTGCCGAGTTGAAAGAGAGACCCGTGCTGGTTATCGGCGGTGGTGAAATTGCCGTCCGCAAGATTAAATTCTTGCTGCGGGCGCAGGCGAAGGTACAGGTGGTCGCCGCCGTCCTGTCGCCAGAGCTCGCTGAACAGGTTGAACGTCAGCAAATCAGCTGGCGGGCAACCGCCTTTGATGAACAGCAGGTGGACGACGTATTTCTGGTCATTGCCGCCACCGACGATCGTGAACTCAACCAGCGGGTGTTTGCCGCGGCTAACGCGCGCTACCGCCTGGTGAACGTGGTGGATGACCAGCAACTGTGCTCATTCGTCTTTCCTTCTATTGTCGACAGATCGCCGCTGCTGGTGGCTATATCCTCCAGCGGCAAGGCGCCGGTGCTGTCGCGCATTCTGCGTGAAAAAATCGAAGCGCTACTGCCCACAAATTTGGGGCGACTGGCTGAAACGGCGAGCTACTGGCGCCATCATCTGAAAACCCGGCTGACCACCACCGAAGCGCGTCGTCGCTTCTGGGAGCGCGTTTTCACCGGGCGTTTTGCCAGCCTGATGGTGGCCGGTAACCACGCGGCGGCGGAACGGGCGCTGCAGGATGAACTCGACAGGCCGGAACGCAGCGTGGGCGAAATTATTCTGGTAGGCGCCGGGCCGGGGGATGCCGGCTTGCTGACGCTACGCGGCCTGCAGGCGATTCAGCAGGCGGACGTGGTGTTTTATGACCACCTGGTGACCGAGAGCGTGCGGGAACTGGTGCGCCGCGATGCCGAAATGATCTGCGTTGGCAAGCGCGCGGGCGAGCACTCCGTACCGCAGCACGAAACGAATCAAATGCTGGTGGAGGCCGCCAAAGCGGGGAAAACGGTAGTGCGCCTGAAGGGCGGCGATCCGTTTATCTTCGGGCGCGGCGCTGAAGAGCTGCAGGCCGCCGCCGCCGTCGGGATCCCGTTCCAGGTGGTGCCTGGCGTTACCGCCGCGGCGGGCGCGACGGCCTATGCCGGCATCCCGCTGACCCATCGCGATTACGCGCAAAGCGCTGTCTTTGTCACCGGTCACTATAAATCAGACAGCGCGCCGTTTGACTGGGCGCTGCTGGCGAAGAGCCAACAAACGCTGGCGATTTATATGGGCACCATGAAAGCGGCGGACATCAGCGCTCAGCTGATCGCCCATGGCCGCGACGCGAATACCCCGGTGGCGGTGATTTCCCGCGGCACCCGCGAGGATCAGCAGACGCTGACCGGCACGTTACAACAGCTCGAACATCTGGCGAAAGATGCCCCAATGCCCGCGCTACTGGTGGTGGGCGAAGTGGTACAGCTGCATCAGCAGCTCGCCTGGTTTCAACACACAACATCTAGCGAGGGGTTTAACTCTTCGGTGGTAAATCTGGCTTAAGGAACGGTTATGGACCAAAAACGACTCACTCACCTGCGGCAACTGGAGGCGGAAAGCATCCATATCATTCGTGAGGTGGCCGCCGAATTCTCTAACCCGGTGATGATGTACTCCATCGGTAAAGATTCCAGCGTAATGCTGCATCTGGCGCGCAAAGCGTTTTATCCGGGAACCCTGCCGTTCCCGCTGCTGCACGTCGATACCGGCTGGAAATTCCGTGAGATGTACGAGTTCCGTGACCGTACCGCCAAAGCCTACGGCTGTGAACTGTTGGTGCATAAAAACCCGGAAGGGGTGGCGATGGGCATCAACCCGTTCGTCCACGGCAGCGCCAAGCACACCGATATCATGAAAACCGAAGGCCTGAAGCAGGCGCTGAACAAATATGGCTTTGATGCCGCATTCGGCGGCGCGCGCCGCGACGAAGAGAAGTCCCGCGCTAAAGAGCGTATCTATTCCTTCCGCGACCGCTTCCACCGCTGGGACCCGAAAAATCAGCGTCCGGAGCTGTGGCACAACTACAACGGCCAGATTAACAAAGGCGAAAGCATCCGCGTCTTCCCGCTCTCTAACTGGACCGAGCTGGATATCTGGCAGTACATCTACCTGGAAAATATTGAAATCGTTCCGCTGTATCTGGCGGCAGAGCGGCCAGTACTGGAGCGCGACGGCATGCTGATGATGATCGATGACGACCGTATCGATCTGCAGCCGGGCGAGATGATCAAAAAGCAGATGGTGCGCTTCCGTACCCTCGGCTGCTGGCCGCTGACCGGCGCGGTAGAGTCCAACGCGCAAACGCTGCCGGAAATTATTGAAGAGATGCTGGTATCCACCACCAGCGAACGTCAGGGGCGCGTCATTGACCGCGACCAGGCAGGCTCCATGGAGCTGAAAAAACGTCAGGGGTATTTCTAAGGAGCCGCCATGAACACTACGATTGCACAACAAATTGCTAATGAAGGCGGCGTAGAAGCTTACCTGCACGCGCAACAGCACAAAAGCCTGCTGCGTTTTCTGACCTGCGGCAGCGTCGATGACGGCAAAAGTACCTTGATTGGCCGCCTGCTGCACGATACGCGCCAGATTTATGAAGATCAGCTCTCTTCCCTGCACAATGACAGCAAGCGTCACGGTACTCAGGGCGAGAAACTGGATCTGGCGCTGCTGGTGGATGGCCTGCAGGCCGAGCGCGAGCAGGGCATCACCATTGATGTCGCCTATCGCTACTTCTCGACTGAGAAACGCAAATTTATCATTGCCGACACGCCGGGCCATGAGCAGTACACCCGTAATATGGCGACCGGCGCGTCCACCTGCGATCTGGCGATCCTGCTGATTGACGCCCGCAAAGGCGTGCTCGACCAGACTCGCCGCCATAGTTTTATCTCCACACTATTGGGGATTAAGCACCTGGTGGTCGCGGTGAACAAAATGGATCTCGTCGAGTTCAGCGAAGCGCGCTTCAATGAAATTCGTGAAGATTATCTGACTTTCGCCGAACAGCTGCCGGGCAAGCTTGATATCCGTTTCGTGCCGCTGTCGGCGCTGGAAGGGGATAACGTCGCCACCCAGAGCGATAAAATGCCGTGGTACAGCGGCCCGACGCTGCTGGAAGTGCTGGAAACCGTTGACATTCAGCGCGAGGTTGAAAGCCAGCCGCTGCGCTTCCCGGTGCAGTACGTGAACCGTCCGAACCTGGATTTCCGCGGCTTCTCCGGCACCGTCGCTTCCGGTACGGTCACCGTTGGCCAGCGCCTGAAAGTATTGCCGTCGGGCGTGGAGTCGAACGTGGCGCGTATTGTCACCTTTGACGGCGATCTGCCGCAGGCCGGAGCGGGGGAAGCGATCACTATCGTCCTGAAAGATGAAATCGACATCAGCCGCGGCGATTTGCTGGTTGACGCCGAAGCCTCGTTACCTGCGGTACAAAGCGCCAGCATCGACGTCGTGTGGATGGCGGAACAGGCGCTGTCGCCGGGCCAGAGCTATGACATTAAAGTGGCTGGCAAGAAAACCCGCGCCCGCGTTGACGCTATCCGCTATCAGGTGGACATCAATAATCTGACCCAGCGTGAAGTCGAAACCCTGCCGCTGAACGGCATCGGGCTGGTGGAGCTGACCTTTGACGAGCCGCTGGTGCTCGATCCGTATCAGGACAATCCGGTGACCGGCGGGCTTATCTTTATCGATCGCCTGAGCAACGTGACGGTGGGCGCGGGAATGGTCAACGAACCGCACCTGCAGGCGCAGGCTCCGACGTCACAGTACAGCCCCTTTGAGCTGGAGCTGAATCAGCTGATTCGTAAACACTTCCCGCACTGGGACGCGCGCGATCTGCTGGGAGGTAAGTAATGGCCCGACATGACGAAAACGTCGTCTGGCATGCGCATCCTGTCACCCGCGAGCAGCGCGAACAGCATCATGGCCATCGCGGCGTGGTGCTGTGGTTTACCGGCCTCTCGGGGTCGGGTAAATCCACCGTCGCCGGGGCGCTGGAAGAGGCGCTGCACGAGCTTGGCGTGAGCACCTATTTGCTTGACGGCGATAATGTGCGCCACGGGCTGTGTAGCGATCTGGGATTCAGTGACGACGATCGCAAAGAGAACATTCGCCGCGTCGGTGAAGTGGCTAAGCTGATGGTCGATGCCGGGCTGGTTGTATTGACGGCGTTTATATCTCCGCATCGAGCGGAACGGCAGATGGTGCGCGAGCGTTTGGGGGAAGGACGCTTTATCGAAGTGTTTGTCGATACTCCTCTGGCCACTTGTGAGACGAGGGATCCGAAAGGACTGTACAAGAAGGCGCGGGCAGGGGAGCTGCGTAATTTTACCGGTATTGATTCGGTCTATGAATCCCCGGAGAACGCTGAAATTCATCTGGATGGTGAACAATTGGTAACAAATTTGGTGCACCAACTATTAGACCTGCTTCGACAGAGCGATATTATCAGATCCTGAAAAGGCAACGGCATCGAGGGGTGCCGGTCGCCCGGTCAACAGGATTCGATATGCGCAATACCCAGAACCTCAGTATTATTCGTTCAGAACCGCCTCCGGCGGCCGGCGACGAGACCACCTGGTCTTTGTCGGGCGCCGCCGTGGGCTTTATTTCATGGCTGCTGGCGCTGGGTATTCCCTTCCTCATGTATGGCGGTAATACGCTCTTTTTCTTCCTCTATACCTGGCCTTTCTTCCTTGCCATTATGCCGGTCGCCGTGGTGGTCGGTATTGCGCTACATTCATTACTGGACGGCAAGCTGATTTACAGCGTTTGCGCGACGATTTTAACCGTCGGGCTGATGTTTGGTCTGCTGTTCCTCTGGCTGTTGGGATAGCCTTTTTGGGATGAATCAAGCCTGGGTATCCATCGCAAAAATGTGGTACAGTCCCCGCGTTACGCGGCATCGTCCGCGCGCCAGGGTAGAGTACTCCGGCGAGTTATGGGATGATGATGCCGTTTTTCAGGGGGCAGGATGGGTAAATTAACGCTGCTATTATTAGCTTTGCTGGTCTGGCTACAGTACTCGCTGTGGTTTGGCAAAAATGGTTTGCACGACTATAGCCGGGTTAATGACGATGTCTCCGCTCAGCAGGCCACTAACGCCAAATTAAAAGCGCGCAACGATCAGCTTTTCGCCGAAATTGACGATCTCAACGGCGGTCAGGAGGCGATCGAGGAACGCGCGCGCAATGAACTCAGCATGACCCGCCCGGGCGAAACCTTCTATCGTCTGGTGCCGGATGCATCAAAACGCAATCAGGGTTCTGCGCAGAATAATCGATAAACAAGCCCAGGATGACAATATGGCAGCCACTTTTCCGGGCGTTTGCGCCGTGGTGCCGGCAGCCGGTTTTGGCCGCCGTATGCAAACGGAGTGCCCGAAACAATATCTCTCAATCGGTAACAAAACGATTCTCGAACATTCGGTCGCCGCGCTGCTGGCGAACGAGCGCGTTCAGCGAGTGGTCATCGCCGTTAGCCCCGGCGATATCCGCTTTAGTCAACTTCCCTTAGCCCACCATCCGCAGGTCACCGTCGTTGACGGCGGCGCCGAGCGTGCCGATTCGGTACTGGCGGGGCTGAAAGCGTTAGCGGATGCGCAATGGGTGCTGGTTCATGATGCCGCGCGGCCGTGCCTGCATCAGGACGATCTCTCGCGGCTGCTGGCGCTAAGCGCGACCAGCCGCGTCGGCGGCATACTTGCGGCGCCGGTGCGCGATACCATGAAGCGTGCCGAACCGGGCAAAACCGCGATCGCCCATACCGTCGAACGCAATGATTTATGGCATGCGCTGACGCCGCAATTTTTCCCGCGTGAACTGCTATTTGACTGCCTGACGCGCGCGCTGGATGAAGGCGCGACCATCACCGATGAAGCGTCGGCGCTGGAGTACTGTGGCTTCCATCCCGAATTGGTCGCCGGACGAGCTGATAATATTAAAGTAACGCGCCCGGAAGATCTGGCGCTGGCCGAATTTTACCTTACCCGTTCCCGACACCAGGAGAAGGCTTAATGCGAATTGGACACGGTTTTGACGTACACGCTTTTGGCGGTGAAGGGCCAATTATTATTGGCGGGGTACGTATTCCTTATGAGAAAGGGCTGCTCGCCCATTCCGATGGCGACGTCGCGCTGCATGCGCTGACCGACGCGCTGCTGGGCGCCGCGGCGCTCGGCGACATCGGTAAACTGTTCCCGGATACCGATCCGGCCTTTAAAGGCGCGGATAGCCGGGAGCTGCTGCGTGAAGCGTGGCGGCGGATTCAGGCTAAGGGATATACCCTTGGCAACGTTGACGTCACCATCATCGCCCAGGCGCCAAAAATGCTGCCGCATATCCCGCAGATGCGCGTGTTTATCGCCGAAGATCTCGGCTGCCATATGGACGACGTCAATGTGAAAGCGACCACCACCGAGAAGCTTGGCTTCACCGGCCGTGGCGAAGGCATCGCCTGTGAAGCGGTGGCGCTGCTGCGTAAGGCTGCGCAATGATCGCCTTTGATGACTTAACATACCTGCACGGCAAGCCGCTGGGCCAGGGGCGGCTGAAGGCTAATCCGGAAGACTTTCTGGTGGTCGAAGACCTCGGTTTCGCCCCTGATGGCGAAGGCGAACATGTGCTGGTGCGGATTCTGAAAAATGGCTGCAACACCCGTTTCGTTGCCGACGCGCTGGCGAAATTCCTTAAAATCCATGCGCGCGAAGTGAGCTTTGCCGGGCAAAAGGATAAGCACGCGGTCACCGAACAGTGGCTGTGCGCCCGCGTGCCGGGCAAAGAGATGCCGGATCTGAGCAAATTTCAGCTCGAAGGCTGCCAGGTGCTGGAGTATGCCCGCCATAAGCGTAAGCTGCGTTTAGGCGCGCTGAAGGGCAACCAGTTCACGCTGATCCTGCGGGAAATCAGCGATCGCGACGATGTCGAAAAGCGCTTGCAGGCGATAGCCGCCGCCGGCGTGCCGAACTATTTCGGCGCGCAGCGCTTTGGTATCGGCGGCAGTAACTTGCAGGGCGCATTGCGCTGGGCCGAGAGCGGCGAGCCGGTGCGCGATCGCAATAAACGCAGTTTTTGGTTGTCGGCGGCACGCAGCGCGTTGTTTAATCAGCAAGTTGCAATTAGATTAAAAAAAACGGAATTTAATCAGGTTGTTGATGGCGATGCGCTACAATTAGCGGGGCGCGGAAGCTGGTTTGTGGCAACCACCGAAGAGTTGGCGGAATTGCAGGCGCGGGTCGATAACCGCGAGCTGATGATTACCGCTGCGCTGCCGGGCAGCGGCGACTGGGGCAGCCAACGCGACGCGCTGGCCGCCGAGCAAGCCGCGATAGCCGAAGAAACGTCGCTACAGGCGCTGCTGGCGCGCGAAAAAGTCGAAGCCGCGCGCCGGGCGATGCTGCTGTATCCGCAGCAATTGTGCTGGAACTGGTGGGATGATGTCACTGTTGAACTGCGCTTCTGGCTGCCAGCGGGAAGTTTTGCCACCAGCGTGGTAAGGGAACTTATCAATACAACGGGTGACTATGCGAATATTGCTGAGTAACGATGACGGTATCCACGCGCCGGGGATCCAAACCCTGGCGAAGGCCTTACGCGAATTTGCCGAGGTCCAGGTTGTTGCACCCGATCGTAATCGCAGCGGCGCCTCAAATTCGCTCACGCTGGAATCTTCTCTACGCACGTTCACCTTTGAAAATGGCGATATCGCCGTCCAGATGGGCACGCCGACCGACTGCGTTTATCTTGGCGTTAACGCGCTGATGCGTCCGCGCCCGGATATCGTGGTCTCAGGAATCAACGCGGGCCCCAATCTTGGCGATGACGTTATCTATTCCGGTACCGTTGCGGCGGCGATGGAAGGCCGCCATCTTGGTTTTCCCGCCCTTGCCGTTTCGCTGAACGGCTATCAACATTACGATACCGCGGCGGCAGTGACGTGTACGATTTTGCGCGCGTTAAGCCGCGAGCCGCTGCGTACCGGGCGGATCCTCAACATCAACGTGCCGGATCTTCCCCTCGAGCAAATCAAAGGCATTCGCGTGACCCGCTGCGGCAACCGGCATCCGGCCGACCAGGTCATTCCGCAAAAAGATCCGCGCGGCAATACGCTGTACTGGATCGGCCCGCCGGGCGATAAGCGCGATGCCGGGCCGGGAACCGATTTTGCGGCGGTGGATGAAGGCTATGTTTCCGTCACGCCATTGCATGTCGATTTAACCGCTCATCAGGCACATGAGGTGGTAACCGATTGGTTAGAACGCGTCGGGGTTGATACGCAATGGTAAGTAAACGTGTTGAAAGTTTGTTGAATCAGCTACGTACTCAGGGCATCGTCGATGAGCGAGTCCTCGAGGCAATCGCGCAGGTTCCGCGCGAGAAATTCGTTGATGAAGCCTTTGAACATAAGGCGTGGGAAAACACCGCGCTGCCGATTGGCCAGGGGCAAACTATCTCGCAGCCTTATATGGTGGCGAGGATGACGGAGCTTCTGGAACTGACGCCGGACTCAAAAGTGCTGGAAATCGGCACCGGCTCCGGCTATCAGACGGCGATCCTGGCGCACCTCGTGCACCACGTCTGCTCGGTTGAGCGGATTAAGAGCCTGCAGTGGCAGGCGCGTCGGCGTCTTAAACAACTTGATTTACATAATGTTTCAACCCGTCATGGCGATGGATGGCAGGGTTGGCAGGCTCGCGCGCCTTTTGACGCGATTATCGTCACCGCCGCGCCGCCGGAAATTCCGGCCGCGCTGATGGCGCAGCTTGATGAAGGCGGCGTGCTGGTTTTACCGGTAGGTGAAGAACATCAGTACCTGAAGCGGATCCGTCGCCGCGGCGGCGAATTTTTCATCGATACCGTCGAGGCCGTTCGCTTTGTTCCGCTCGTCAGAGGGGAACTGGCCTGAACCCGGATTATTCCAGGTTTTTTTTGCCTAAGTTTAGGCGTAGGGTGGACACATTTTTCAGTGTCCTGGCCGGGCGCTGCCCGGTAAGCAAGATATTGGCAGTTAACATATTCCTGGGGGATAAATGAGCGCGGGAAGCCCAAAATTTACCGTAAGCCGTATTGCGGCGTTGTCACTGGTTTCACTCTGGCTGGCCGGGTGTACAAATACCAATAATCCGCCTGCGCCGGTGAATTCGGCAAGCGGCGCTGCGTCCTCCAGCACCAATTCCGGGATGCTGATTACACCGCCATCCTCCGGCGCGCAGCAAGTTCCTCCGGCTCAGCCGATTCAACCGATGCAGACCCAGCCAATTCAGACCCAGCCGACTCAGGTTCAGCCGATGGCTCAACAACCGGTGCAGACGGTGAACGGTAAGATTGTTTACAACCGTAAATATGGCGATATTCCGAAAGGTAGCTATACCGGCGGCAGTACCTATACCGTTAAGCGCGGCGATACCCTGTTCTATATCGCGTGGGTCACCGGCAACGATTTCCGCGACCTTGCGGAACGCAACAACGTCCCGGCGCCGTACGCGCTGAACGTGGGCCAGGTGCTGCAGGTCGGCAACTCCGCAGGCCAGCCGATCACCGGCGAAAACCCGGTATCTCAGGCTAGCGCGCAGGCAAGCGGCGGTGCGACGGCCACCACAACTTCTGCACAAAAATCCACCGCAGTGGTTGCGTCACAACCGACTATTACGTATTCTGAATCTTCAGGTGAACAGAGTGCTACTAAGATGTTGCCGAATAATAAACCAGCAACGACCACAACAACGGTCGCTCCGGTTACGGCGCCATCAACCGTTAGCACAACCCAACCGACTGCAAGCAGTACGTCTACCAGTTCGCCGATCTCATCATGGCGCTGGCCGACTGATGGCAAGGTTATCGAGAACTTTAGCGGCGCGGAAGGCGGCAATAAAGGTATCGACATTGCAGGCAGTAAAGGACAGGCTATTGTCGCGACCGCCGATGGGCGCGTCGTCTATGCCGGTAACGCACTGCGCGGTTACGGTAATCTTATTATCATCAAACACAACGATGATTACCTGAGTGCCTACGCTCATAACGATACCATGCTGGTTCGGGAGCAACAGGAAGTCAAAGCGGGGCAGAAAATCGCTACCATGGGTAGCACCGGAACCAGCTCAACAAGATTACATTTTGAAATTCGTTACAAGGGGAAATCCGTCAACCCGCTGCAGTACTTACCGCAGCGATAATTTGGCAAAGTACGGATAAGCGTAACACCATGAAAGGCGCCAGGGCGGTCGCGATATGCCTCCTTCAGTGGAGGTATAAAGAGGATAACTCCGGCGTCGTTTAGTGATGGGTCGCGGAAGGTGCTTTGCTCAGGGATCACGGGTAGGAGCCACCTTTATGAGTCAGAATACGCTGAAAGTTCATGATTTAAATGAAGACGCGGAATTTGATGAGAACGGAATGGAGGTTTTCGACGAGAAAGCCTTAGTAGAAGAGGAACCCAGTGATAGCGATCTGGCTGAGGAAGAGCTGCTGTCGCAAGGCGCCACCCAACGCGTTCTCGATGCGACACAGCTGTATCTTGGTGAGATTGGTTATTCCCCGCTGCTGACGGCCGAAGAGGAAGTCTATTTCGCCCGTCGCGCACTACGTGGAGATGTTGCTTCACGCCGTCGCATGATTGAAAGTAACCTGCGTCTGGTGGTGAAGATTGCTCGTCGTTATAGCAATCGTGGTCTGGCGCTGCTGGATCTGATTGAAGAAGGTAACCTCGGCCTGATCCGCGCAGTTGAGAAGTTTGACCCGGAGCGTGGGTTCCGTTTTTCAACCTACGCCACCTGGTGGATCCGTCAAACGATTGAACGGGCGATTATGAACCAAACCCGTACCATTCGTTTGCCTATCCATATTGTGAAAGAGCTGAACGTTTATCTGCGTACCGCGCGCGAGTTGTCGCATAAGCTGGACCACGAGCCAAGCGCCGAAGAGATAGCCGAACAGCTGGATAAACCGGTTGATGACGTTAGCCGTATGCTGCGTCTGAACGAGCGCATTACCTCAGTGGATACCCCGCTGGGCGGTGATTCAGAAAAAGCGCTGCTGGATATTCTGGCCGATGAAAAAGACAACGGCCCGGAAGACACCACGCAGGACGATGATATGAAACAAAGCATCGTCAAATGGCTGTTCGAACTGAACGCCAAACAGCGTGAAGTACTGGCTCGTCGTTTCGGGCTGCTGGGATATGAAGCCGCAACGCTTGAAGATGTGGGTCGTGAAATCGGCCTGACCCGCGAACGCGTGCGTCAGATTCAGGTGGAAGGCCTGCGCCGCCTGCGGGAGATCCTGCAGGGACAGGGGCTAAACATCGAAGCGCTATTCCGCGAATAAATCGTTTTCTCTCAAAAAGGCCCAATCCAGCGATTGGGCCTTTTCCTTTGTATTAACCGATACGGGTTTCCTGCAGGTGACGCCAGAGGATTTTTCCCTCAATGCGTTGAAATATCGCCGTCGACCAGCGCACGACTTCGCCTTGTTCCGGCAGGGTCTGGCTTTCGCGGTACAGCACCGCGCCGCCGTCATGCCATTCGCTCAACACCTGCGCATTATCAACCACGATACTTAATCCCGGGCGACTGCCGCCTGCGCTATGGAAAAAACCGCTTACCGTTGGGTAATCCATCTTTGCGCCGCTGATAGGGACCATTGTAAATTCTTGCGCAAAGCGGCTCATTAGCGCTTGCGCGCTACCTTCTTTCCGGCCCAACCATTGTTCAATGATTACGTGGGCGTCGATAACTTCTTGGATCCATGGGTTCATGTTTACTCCAGGTTAAGCTGCAGGCAATGCAGGCGATTACTGTAAACCGCGCCTCAGGGGCGGATAAACGCGCTTTTCAGGGATATACTGTCTAAAAATTTTTGACAATAAGCACTATTCAAATGCTAAACCTGCAGCGCGTTACCATGTTTGTCGCCGTTGTTGATGCCGGGAGCTTTACCGCCGCGGCGACGGCGCTTGGCCAGACCAAAGCGGTGGTCAGTTTTAACGTTCGCCAGCTTGAGAGTGAGCTGGGGGTGACGTTGCTTCTGCGTTCGACGCGCCGGTTAACGCTCACCGAAGCCGGGGCGGTGTTTTACCAGCGCGGCGTTGGGCTGCTGAAAGCCGCGGAGAATTTACAGGACGAGGTGCGCGCCAGCCACACCGGGTTAAGTGGTGAACTGCGGATCACCACCACCCCGGAATATGGCGCGCAGGTGATCATCCCGGCGCTGGCGGAATTCGCTCGTCGACATCCGGCGCTGCGGGTGCGCCACGTCTCATCGTCGTATCACGCGGATTTGATCTCTGAACGTTTTGATGTCGCGATCCGCCTCGGTACCCTGGCCGATTCACGCTATCACGCGGCTCGGATTTCGCGTTTCGCCATCGTGCCCGTGGCCTCGCCGATTTGGCTGGATAAACATCCGCTGCGCACGCTTGCCGACCTGGCGCAGGCGGCGTGGATTGTTAACGAGCGCTTAGCGACCCCGCTACGCTGGCAGCTCCTGACCGTCGAAGGGCAATCGATCGCTTTTGAAATTACGCAACCACCGCGGATCTCAGCCGATAGCGCACAAGCGTTAATGGGCTTTGCGCTGGCGGGAAGCGGGGTGGCGCTGCTCCCGGAGTGGCTGGTGGCTGAAGCCATCGCGCGGCAGGAGCTAGTGCGGGTATTGCCGGAGTATATTTTTCCCTCTCAGGGGGTATACGCCGTCTACCCGGACGCGCAGCATGTGCCAACCAAGGTCCGGGCATTTATCGATTTTCTGCGCGAGCGAACCGCTTAATCCGCGGTTTTACTTTCCATCATTTTCAGCACCAGCCGGGAAAACTGCGCGCGCTCCTCTTCGTTAAGGCGGCTCAAAAACTCTTCATCGACACGGTTGCCCTGCGGCATGGAATTTGCGAGCAGCGCCTGTCCTTCATTCGTCAGATAGACAAAGCGGCGACGTTTATCTGTCGGATCGTGTTCGCGGCGCACCAGCCCGCGTTTTTCCATCCGGCTTAGCATCTCCGCCAGCGTCGCTTTCGTGCTGACGGCCGCTTCGATAAGCGTCACCTGCTCGATACCAGGATGTTCGGCGACCGAGCGCATCACCGCGTATTGCGGCTTGGTCAGTTCCGGTAATTCATGTTGCCAGCGCGCGGTGTGCTGTTGAAAAAGCTGGCGCAGAAGGTGGAACGCCTCGTTACGTAACTCCATGAACACTCCGTCACAAAAATATCACCTTTATGATAGCCGCATTTACGGCTTCTTTTCACATCTCATTTTTTTGATTATTGATGCGGATCGTATGCGAACGATATTGAGATCCCGTAAAAATGAGCGTAGTTTTAATACAAAGGTTCGTATACGAACAATGTATGAGGTAGTGAATGAAACTGATTATTGGGATGACCGGGGCGACCGGCGCGCCGTTGGGCGTCGCGCTATTGCAAGCGCTGAACGAAATGCCGGATGTGGAAACGCACCTGGTGATGTCGAAATGGGCAAAAACCACTATTGAGCTGGAAACGCCCTATAGCGCTCGTGAAGTCGCCGCGCTGGCGGACTTCTGCCATAGCCCGGCGGATCAGGCCGCGACCATCTCATCAGGATCGTTTCGTACCGACGGCATGATTGTTATCCCCTGCAGCATGAAAACGCTGGCAGGTATCCGCGCAGGCTATGCGGAAGGGTTAGTCGGCCGCGCGGCGGATGTCGTGCTGAAAGAGGGGCGCAAGCTGGTTCTGGTGCCGCGTGAAATGCCGCTGAGCACCATTCATCTGGAGAACATGCTGGCGCTGTCGCGCATGGGCGTGGCGATGGTGCCGCCGATGCCTGCCTACTACAACCACCCGGAAACGGTGGAGGATATCACCAACCATATCGTGACGCGGGTGTTGGATCAGTTTGGTCTCGAATACCGCAAAGCGCGCCGCTGGAACGGCCTGCGCGCGGTCGAGAATTTATCACAGGAGAATTAGTCATGGCTTTTGATGATTTACGCAGCTTTTTGCAGGCGCTGGATGAGCAGGGGCAACTACTAAAAATTAGCGAAGAGGTGAATGCCGAGCCGGATCTCGCCGCTGCCGCTAACGCCACAGGGCGCATCGGCGACGGCGCGCCAGCGCTGTGGTTCGATAACATTCGCGGCTTTACCGATGCCCGTGTCGCCATGAACACCATCGGTTCCTGGCAAAACCACGCGATTTCGCTGGGGCTGCCGCCAAACACGCCGGTGAAAAAACAGATTGATGAATTTATTCGCCGCTGGGATAAATTCCCGGTAACGCCGGAGCGTCGCGCTAATCCAGCGTGGGCGGAAAACACCGTTGATGGCGACGATATCAACCTGTTCGATATTCTGCCGTTGTTCCGCCTGAACGATGGCGACGGTGGTTTCTATCTCGACAAAGCCTGCGTGGTTTCTCGCGATCCGCTTGACCCGGACAACTTCGGTAAACAGAACGTCGGCATTTACCGGATGGAAGTGAAAGGCAAGCGCAAGCTGGGCCTGCAGCCGGTACCGATGCACGATATTGCGCTGCATCTGCATAAAGCGGAAGAGCGCGGTGAGGATCTGCCCATTGCCATCACTCTGGGTAACGATCCGATTATTACCCTGATGGGCGCCACGCCGCTGAAATATGACCAGTCAGAATATGAGATGGCGGGCGCGCTGCGCGAAAGCCCGTATCCCATCGCCACCGCACCGCTGACCGGCTTTGACGTACCCTGGGGCTCGGAAGTGATCCTTGAAGGGGTGATTGAAGGGCGCAAGCGTGAAATTGAAGGGCCGTTCGGCGAGTTCACCGGCCACTACTCAGGCGGCCGCAATATGACGGTGGTGCGTATCGATAAAGTCTCTTATCGCACAAAACCGATTTTTGAATCGTTGTATCTCGGAATGCCGTGGACCGAAATCGACTATCTGATGGGCCCGGCGACCTGCGTGCCGCTGTACCAGCAGCTGAAAGCCGAGTTCCCGGAAGTGCAGGCGGTCAACGCCATGTACACCCATGGCCTGCTGGCGATTATCTCCACCAAAAAACGCTACGGCGGTTTTGCCCGCGCGGTGGGATTACGGGCGATGACTACCCCGCATGGCCTCGGTTACGTGAAAATGGTCATTATGGTTGATGAAGATGTCGACCCGTTCAACCTGCCGCAGGTGATGTGGGCACTCTCCTCGAAGGTCAACCCGGCGGGCGACCTGGTGCAGTTGCCGAACATGTCGGTACTGGAGCTCGACCCTGGTTCCAGCCCGGCGGGGATCACCGACAAACTGATTATCGACGCCACCACCCCGGTTGCGCCGGACCTTCGCGGTCACTACAGCCAGCCGGTGCAGGATTTACCGGAAACCAAAGCCTGGGCTGAAAAACTGACCGCCATGTTGGCCAACCGTAAATAAGGAGAAGAAGATGATTTGTCCACGTTGCGCTGATGAACAGATTGAAGTGATGGCGACGTCGCCGGTAAAAGGGGTATGGATCGTTTATCAGTGCCAGCACTGCCTCTATACCTGGCGTAATACCGAACCGCTGCGTCGTACCAGCCGCGAACATTATCCGCAAGCGTTTCGCATGACGCAGAAAGATATTGATGAGGCGCCGCAGGTGCCGCATATTCCACCGCTGTTGGCGGAAGATAAGCGTTAAATGACTGGCCCGGATATTCCGGGCCTTTTTATGTAGAATTAAAGGGCGTGACAAGTATTTTTAATTAGATTATAACTAATGACGTAATCATTAATGGTTATAATTCACATCTTGTCAGCTATCATTACTCATTTTTTCTTCTCCCTGGTCGTTTTTTCAAACAGTCAACCCTGCGTAAGTTTTTAATTAAATACATCCAGTTTGAATCAATCTGTAAATATCTTGTAGTCTAAATATGGACTCGAACGAGTATTTAGAAATACATATTAACGCCCATTTTTTTCGAAGCGAGTTAATAAGCATTATCACTGAACGTGCATTATTTAATGGGCGTTTGGTGATAATGCTTTTCGATTGTCATGATGACAGCGTTAATAATTGCGATGTTTATTATTTTTATTGGGATATTAAAGAATGAAACTTACTAAAATCGGCGCAGCTCTGGTTCTGACTTTTGGCATGAGCGCGGCAGCGATGGCATCTAACACCATTACCTTTAACGGTGAAGTGCTGGAGACGGGTTGCAATATCACTGTTGATGGCGGTACTCCGGATGCAACCGTTGAACTGGGCAGCGTGGCAGCAACTGATTTGGTAGCAAAAGGTGACCTCGGCGCGCCGAAACAGTTCGTTTTTAATCTGGACCAGTGCCCGACTGCGTCCAATGTCAATATTGTCTTCTCTGCGCCGGTTGACCCGGTGGCTGGTGATGACTCGTACTTCGCGAATACTGCCAGTGGGGTTGGTGTCACTGCTGCACAAAACGTTGCCGTTCAACTGAAGCAAGGCGGTTCTAATGGCACCATCGTGAAGAACAATGCAGACAACGATCCTATTACCCTGGACTCTGGTTCTGCTACCGAGACCTACACCGCATCGATGATTGCTGTTGATCAGGCTGTTGCTGGTACGGTTCAGTCCGTCGTGACCTATAACGTCCGTTATAACTAATCCTGAAGGAGGGGAAACCCTCCTTATATTTTTGTGAGTGCATAATGAAACCCATCGCAGCTTTTGTTTTTTGTGTGGCCGCCGTTGCCAGCCTGAATGCGTCTGCCAGTATCGTTACCGGCGGAACGCGGGTGATTTTTGACGGCTCCCATCAGGCCGCCTCGTTATCCGTGGAAAACTCGGACAAAGTTACCAATCTTGTGCAATCCTGGGTCAGTCCCGCCGAAGGTAGCGCGCTGAAAAAAGAAACTATGATTATTACGCCGCCGCTGTTTCGCCTCGAAGCCGGGAAAAAAGCGTCGATCCGTATTGTTCGTTCAGGGATGCCGGTTCCGGAAGATCGCGAATCATTATTGTGGCTAAACGTAAAAGGTATTCCCGCTACGGATGATAGTTCTGCTGGCAAAAATACCATGCAGATTGCCATCAATTCGAAAATTAAGCTGATCTATCGCCCGGTTGCGCTCAAAGGCCAGTCGCCGGAAAGCAGTGCAAATAAAGTGGTATGGAAGCCGGCTGCCGGTGGTGTGCAGGTCAATAACCCGACGCCGTTTTATATGAACTTCTCCCGCATAGAAATTAATAATCATGCGCTCAGCGGCCAATATTTTGTCGCACCGTTCTCCACGCTGAATATTTCCGAAGGGAAGATCCCCTCCCACGGCAAAGTGACCTGGTCGCTGATTAATGATTACGGCGTGAAAGGTCAGGACAAAGTCTCTTCATATTAATCGGCACGGTACGTATCCCGTACGGATACAGGGTAATAATGGAAAAAGTTAAGCATACCTATGTCCTTTCTTTAGGGCTGGGGCTCAGTATTGCCTTCAGTTCTTTCAGCACCAATGCTCAGGAACATTTTAACCCTCGTCTTTTGGAAACGGATAGTACAGAGAGGCCAATGATGGATCTCAGTCTGTTTGCCAAAGATGAGGTACCGCCTGGTGACTATAACGTCGATATTTATATCAACGGTAGCCTGGTGGATACTAAAACCATTTCCTTTCGCAAGCTGTCGGACGACAAAAACACCACTGCCGGGCAGGTTGTTGGAGCGTGCCTGAGCGTGTCTGAGCTGAAAGCCTGGAATGTGCGGGTCGATAACTACTTTAGCGAACAGGACAAAGCCAGCGAGTGCGCCAGCCTGCAGGCTATTCCGGGTCTGGAACAGAAAATGGATCTGGCGAATCAGCGCTTTGATCTCACTATCCCGCAGGTTGCCCTGCTCAACACCGCCCGTGGCTACGTTTCGCCAGAACGATGGGATGAAGGTATTGCCGCCGGTTTGCTTAACTACAGCGTCTCTGGTCAGCAGGATTTGCACCACCGTAATGGCGTGGACAGTAGCAACCAGTTCGTCAGCCTACAGCCGGGGCTGAACCTGGGGGCGTGGCGTTTGCGTAACTATTCCACCTACAGCCACTCTGAATCCGAAAGTGAGTGGGATTCGGTGTACACCTACGCTTCCCGCGATATTAAATCTCTGAAAAGCCAACTGGTTCTCGGGCAGGGCACCACCCGTGGCGGCGTGTTCGATAGCGTGGGTTTTACCGGGGTACAGATGTATTCCGATAATGATATGAAGCCGGACAGCATGCAGGGCTTCGCGCCGGTGATCCGCGGTATCGCCCGCAGCAACGCCGAGGTCACGGTGTACCAGAACGGACACAGCATCTATAAGGCTACGGTGCCGCCGGGGCCATTCGAATTCAGCGATATGTACCCGACCGGTAGCTCCGGCGACCTGAAAGTGGTGATCAAAGAGTCTGATGGTTCGCAAAGTAGCTTCATCGTCCCTTACGCCACATTGCCGGTGCTACAGCGCGAAGGACAGGTGCAGTATGGCCTGGTGGCGGGTAAAACCCGCCAGGACGGCTCGGATTCGCGGGCGGAAGACTTTAACTTTGTCCAGGGATCGGCGGCCTGGGGCGTCGGCAAAGGCGTGACGCTGTATGGCGGCTATATTCAGGCGGAAGACAAATACTCTAACCTGATTGCCGGTACCGGTTTTAACCTCGGCAGCGCCGGGGCGCTCTCTTTTGATATTTCACAGTCGTGGGCGGATGTCCCGCAGCCGGACAATATACGGCAGATGGAACACCATAGCGGCCAGTCGTACCGCGTGCGCTACAGCAAGACGCTGCAGCAGACCAACACCGATATTGCGGTGGCTGGCTACAAATTCTCAACCCGCGGTTATCTGTCGTTCCAGGATTTCCTCAATGATTGGGACCCGGGCAACAGCGCCATCGATAACGGTCGCGAACGTAACCGTTTCGACGTGACTATCTCGCAGACGCTGCCTTTCGGTACGTTATCCCTGACCATGTATGACGCCTCCTACTGGAACAGCCAGCACGCCGACTCGCTGAACCTCGGCTTCAGCAGCACGCTGGGGCCGGTATCGTACTCGCTGAACTATGCGCACACGAAAAACGTTGATGGCGGTTATGGCAACGATTCTGATGAATACGATGACGATAACGTCTTCTCGCTTAACTTTAGCGTACCGTTCAGCGCCTTCAGCAATAGTGAAGCGGCGCAGTCGATTTCGGCTAACTACTCGATGAACAGCAGCAAACACGGCGATACCACGCATAACATCGGTATTTCCGGCACCGCAATGCAGCAAAACCAGCTCAACTGGCAGGTATCGGAAGGCTATAACGCCGATGCAGAAGCGACCAACGGCAACGTTACCGTCGGCTACCAGAGCTCGTATGCCGATGTGTCCGCCGGTTACAGCTACGACGACTACAGCCGTCGTCTGAACTATAGCCTGCGCGGCGGAATGGTGGTTCACAGCGGCGGTATTACCCTGGCCCGTCAGTTGAATGACAGCGTAGCGCTGGTGGAAACGCCGGGCGTCTCCGGGGTGCCGATCAACGGTCAGACTAACGTCCATACCGACTACTTTGGTAATGCGATTGTGCCGTACGTGCGTCCGTACCACAGTAACCAGATTTCGCTCAATACCGTGGAGGCCAGCGATGCCACTGCGGCCATTGATAACGTCGCCAAAACCGTGGTGCCGACCAAAGGCGCGGTGGTCCGCGTGAAGTACAACACCTGGATTGGCCGGAAGGCGATGATGACGTTGATCTTCAACGGTAAGCCGGTGCCGTTCGGCGCGGTAGTCACGCAAACCAGTGATGATTCGGACGACACCCGCAGCAGCATCGTCGGCGACAGTGGCGAAGTGTACCTGGTTGGTCTCGCCGATAAAGGGCAACTGATGGTCAAGTGGGGCGACGGGGCGAACAAACAGTGTGCCGTTGACTACTCACTGGCGGGCGCGAAGTCGCAGGCCGATATTCTGTTTATCAACGGGATATGTCATCCCGTCCCGGGGGCTCACTGATGTCACGCTTTCATTTTGCTACCGTCCGACGCATGGCGGCGACGGGCCTGCTCTTCGTTGCCGGGCTGCCGTCTGCGCTGGCGTACAACACACAGGATGTCATTAACTTCAGCGTCACGGGGAATATTGTGGCAGGCAGCTGTAATGTTAGCTATCCCGCGACCGTTGAACTGGGAACCTATCTGCCAACGGATTTTATTAATGAGGGCGATAGCACGGACAATGTCCCGTTCACCGTCTCTTTCACTAACTGTTCTCCCTCGCTGACTAAAGCGACGGTAGCGTTTACCGGTGCCGTAGATGGAACCCAGCCATTCTATTTTGCCAACGGGATTACGGCAGAGGGGGGCGGGGCAACCGATGTTGCACTGGAATTATTAACCGATGCGGATCACTGGCAAATGTCTAACGGGCAGAGTCATGACGTCACTCTCGAGTCAGACAGTCATGCCGGTGAGATAATTTTTGTCGCAAGAATGGCAACCCCAGGCCACAACCCCGGCACCGGGGAGTTCCAGAGCGTCGTCACCCTGAACGTTGTTTATAACTAGTTACCTGATAAAAGGCAGGAGAGATGTCAAAATTTTTATATGCTGTTCTGTTTTTAACGGGGATGCTGGTTAGCGCAATGCCAGCTCTGGCTCGGGATAATAATCTCCAGCAGACACGTGATATTACCTTTCACGGCAGGATTGCCGCAGGGACCTGTAATGTCACCACTCCTGAAACCGTAGATCTGGGGAAATACTATAAAGGAGACTTTTCTGTTGCCGGCGGTAACACCGGCAACGTTCCAGTCACCATCAGTTTTGACAGCTGTACTGCTGAAATCAGCCAGGCCACCGTCACTTTCACCGGCACACCCTATTCCGAAGACTCGACCTATGGCTCGGTCATTTATGCCAATCAGGTGACGCCTGATGCCGATGGCGCTACCGATGTTGGATTGCAGTTGTTCGATTATCCAGCTATCCACGTGGCGCTGGCCAATGGGGTGAGTTATCCGGTACCCATTGAAAATGGCGCGGGCGCATTGAAATTTATTGCCCGCATGTACACCCCTCATGGCGCCCCAACGGCGGGTAAATTCAGCTCCGCGGTCACGTTGAACGTGACCTATAACTAACCCCGATTTAAGGCAAACAACGTGTTAAAATTTTTATATGCCACCCTGTTATTGTTGGGGCTGTTTCCGCTGGCGGCCCAGGCGGTTTGTCATCGTATCGACGACACGCCATCGCAATCTTATGTTGCGATGCCGCAGCAGCTACTGGTCTCCAGTAAAAATTATGCGCCGGGCGAGATCCTTTATGACTCCGGATATATGTCCGGCGGCACGACAACCATCAAGAACTGTGCGGGGACCTATTACGTCGGCTTTCACTACGCCGGCGCGTTAACCACCGCCAGCCCGCTGCAGGATAATGTTTATCCGCTGAGTAATGGCTCAACCGCCACCGGGCTCGGTATTCGCGTCTATACCATTAATCAGGCGGGTCCGTTTGATGACGAACGGGCGATCGATAACAGCTGGCAGGAACACGATGCCGGGGCGGGCTCCGACCACACCCTCAACAATTCCGCTTATCGGGTGCAAATTATCGCCACCGGCGGGCCGATAACCAGCGGCACGTTTAACGTACCGAGCCCGCTGGCGCGGGTCGACTATCGCGAAACGCAGAGTATTGATAGCAGTGATGGCGACATCGCCTCCACGCTGACGCTGTCGACCACCACGGTTGAAGTACATGCGATGGGCTGTACGGCGGATGTGGCGAGTCTCAACTTCCCAATGGGGGATGTCGAAGTGTCGGCATTTGATAGTACCGGCTACGTCTATTCCGGTCCGGAAAAAAACGTCAATCTGACCTGCGAGCCGGGAACCAATGTCTCGATGACCATGAATGCGGCGACGGTGTCCGGCGATAACTCAACTATTGCGCTATCCGATAATGGCGACGGGAGTACGGCGACGGGGGTGGGGGTACAGCTGGAAAGAAAACTTCCCAATGGCGGATTCTATGTGTTGATGAGCGCAGGCCAGACGGTACCGATCTTTTACTCAAAGCGCAGCGACACTTCAACCTGGTCTGCGGGGACCGACGCTGATGGCGCTACTCCCTTTTCCGGTGATACCGACACGGCTAGTACCTATGCTGACGCGACCAACCCTGGCGGCGCTTCCGCCAATGAAACTCTGACCTTCCGGGCTAACTACCATAAAATAGGGGAAACCATTACCCCCGGTACCGCCAATGCCACCGGGACGATCACCCTGCAATATAACTGATGCTAAAAACAAAAAGCCTGACGATGACGCCAGGCTTTTTGCTATTTAGCGGCTAATTACACCAGGCTTTTCAGGCGGTAAATCCACTCCAGCGCCTGACGCGGGCTCAGTGAATCCGGGTCAAGATTCTCCAGCGCTTCCAGCGCCGGTGAGGTCTCTTCCGGCGCGGAGAGCAGCGACATCTGCGTACCATCAACCTGCGTGGCGGCGGCATTTGGCGAAATGCTCTCCAGCTCGCGCAGTTTCTGTCGCGCGCGTTTGATCACTTCTTTCGGCACCCCTGCCAGCGCGGCGACCGCCAGGCCATAGCTCTTGCTGGCCGCGCCGTCCTGCACGCTGTGCATAAAGGCGATGGTATCGCCGTGCTCCAGCGCATCGAGGTGCACGTTGGCCACGCCTTCCATTTTTTCCGGCAACTGGGTGAGCTCGAAGTAGTGGGTAGCGAACAGGGTCAACGCTTTGATCTTATTTGCCAGATTCTCCGCGCAGGCCCACGCCAGCGACAGACCGTCGTAGGTAGACGTACCGCGGCCGATCTCGTCCATCAGCACCAGGCTGTGTTCGGTGGCGTTGTGCAGAATATTGGCGGTTTCGGTCATCTCCACCATGAAGGTGGAACGGCCGCTCGCCAGGTCATCCGCCGCGCCGACGCGGGTAAAGATGCGGTCGATCGGGCCAATTTCTACCTTCTGCGCCGGCACGTAGCTGCCGATATAGGCCAGCAGCGCAATCAGCGCGGTCTGGCGCATATAGGTACTTTTACCTCCCATGTTCGGGCCGGTGATGATCAGCATGCGGCGCTGCGGCGCCAGCTGCAGCGGGTTGGCGATAAACGGCTCTTTCAGTACCTGTTCCACTACCGGGTGACGGCCTTCGGTAATGCGAATACCGGGTTTATCGATAAAGGTCGGGCAGCAGTAGTTCAGGGTCTCCGCGCGTTCCGCGAGGTTCACCAGTACGTCCAGCTCGGCCAGCGCGCTGGCGCTGGTTTGTAAGTCGGCCAGATGCGGCAGCAGCTTTTCGAACAGGTCGTCATAGAGCTGTTTTTCCAGCGCCAGCGCCTTGCCTTTAGACGTCAGTACCTTATCTTCGTATTCCTTCAGTTCAGGAATAATGTAGCGCTCGGCGTTTTTCAGCGTCTGGCGGCGCACGTAGTGAATCGGCGCATGCTGGCTCTGGCCGCGGCTGATCTGGATGTAGTAACCGTGAACGGCATTGTAGCCGACCTTCAGGGTATCAAGGCCCAGGCGCTCACGTTCGCGGATTTCCAGTTTGTCGAGATAATCGGTCGCGCCATCGGCCAGCGCTCGCCACTCATCCAGCTCTTCATTATAACCCGGAGCGATAACGCCGCCGTCACGCACCAGTACCGGCGGCGCGTCGATGATCGCGCGTTCCAGCAATTCGCGCAGCTCGGCGAATTCGCCCATTTTCTCGCGCAGCTGTTGCACCGGCTGACAGTCAACGTCGGCCAGCAGCTCGCGCAGCAGCGGCAGCTGCTGGAAGGCATGGCGCATGCGGGCTAAATCGCGCGGGCGGGCGGTACGCAGCGCCAGACGCGCCAGAATACGCTCGAGATCGCCGACCTGACGCAGCACCGGCTGCAGCTCGGTATAGCGTTCTTGTAAGGCGCCAATTGTTTGTTGGCGTTCAACCAGCACCGCGGTATCGCGTACCGGCATATGCAGCCAGCGTTTGAGCATGCGGCTGCCCATCGGCGTGACCGTGCAGTCGAGTACCGAGGCAAGAGTGTTATCAACGCCGCCGGCGAGATTCTGGGTGATCTCCAGATTGCGACGGGTGGCGGCATCCATAATGATGCTGTCCTGCTGGCGTTCCATGGTGATGGAACGAATGTGCGGCAGCGAGGTGCGCTGGGTATCTTTGACGTACTGCAACAGGCAGCCGGCGGCGCACAGCCCGCGCGGGGCGTTTTCAACGCCGAAGCCCACCAGATCGCGGGTGCCGAACTGCAGGTTGAGCTGCTGGCGCGCGGTGTCGATTTCGAACTCCCATAGCGGGCGACGGCGCAGGCCGCGGCGGCCTTCAATCAGTGAAGATTCGGCAAAATCTTCCGCATACAGCAGTTCCGCCGGATTGGTACGTTGTAGTTCCGCCGCCATGGTCTCGCGGTCGGCCGGTTCGCTCAGGCGAAAGCGCCCGGAGCTGATATCCAGCGTCGCGTAGCCGAAGCCCTTGCTGTCCTGCCAGATGGCGGCCAGCAGGTTGTCCTGACGCTCCTGCAGCAGCGCTTCATCGCTGATGGTGCCCGGCGTGACGATGCGTACCACTTTGCGTTCTACCGGCCCTTTGGTGGTAGCCGGATCGCCAATCTGTTCGCAAATCGCGACCGACTCGCCCTGATTCACCAGTTTAGCCAGATAGTTTTCCACCGCGTGGTGGGGGATGCCGGCCATGGGAATCGGTTCGCCCGCGGAAGCGCCGCGTTTGGTCAGCGAGATATCGAGCAGCTGCGAGGCGCGTTTGGCGTCGTCATAAAACAGCTCGTAAAAGTCGCCCATCCGGTAAAACAGCAGGATCTCCGGATGCTGAGCCTTCAGCTTCAGGTACTGCTGCATCATCGGGGTATGGGCGTCTAAATTGTCGATTGTGCTCATAGGGTGTTATCCAGGTCCCTGATTTTTAATGGAGTGCGATTTTATTATTGTCGTCGTTATCGCATGAGGAAGACATGATAACGGAGATAGGCATTTGAGGGAAAGTGACGAAGTGGACGCAGCGATCCTGATTCCACTTCTAGAACGCGCGACCATCGCTAAGCTGGCCGCGCGTGATGTTCAGGGCGCCAGATAAACCTGCGGAATCGCTTTTTCCGGATGCTGGCCGAGGCGCACGTCCGCGCCGTACCAGCGGCTAATGATATCCTGCTGGATAACCTGATGCGGGAAGAGTACCGGCTGATGGCTGAAAAACCGGAACACTCAAAAAGTGCATGGAACTGAAGCTGGGATGCTTACATATCCACCTCTGATTAATATGTTATATTTCTATCAGTCATAAAGCCACTTTCCAGCTTTCGCTGATTCCGAAAACATTCTGATTGTTAAAGGTTTGCGATTTCGTTCTACATCTTCCCGTTTTAATTTAAACCACCGTGTTAGTAGTGGAGTATTTTCCCAAGGGAAATAATACGACCATTTAATTTCTGATAAATCTATATTAAATTTTTTTTCAAATTTATTCAAAGCTTCATGCAGGTCATCACCGGGAGCTTCAAATAAATCAGAATCAAGTTCTAAAGGGATTTCTTTCCAATTGCTGTCTAAATATCCGGGGATCTCTTCACGGAAAAGTGCTAATACCTCTTGTTGAATTGTATCCATCAAAAGGATGTCCATTGTATACGATCTTTAGGGCGTGCTATTAGGTTGTATTTGGCCTGAGTTTTCCTTGATACTTGGTAAATTGAATTCACAAGACCAACCCAGCCTAACCACGGAACATATCTTGCTATGACTGCGGCAAGATTATTTGTTTTTCGCATTCTTACACCAACTGGTGTTGGAACTCTAATACCAAAAGGAGTTCGTGCATTTCGTAAAAGCATTCTCCCATACCTGGAAATAACACTTGTCCCTTTGATTGCCTCTCCCGGTTTCGTTCTGGTTTTTAACCACGGTTGCCCAGCGAGGATAGCAGCACCTGACTCAATGCCAATTTCAAGTTCATCACAAAATTGCTCAAGGAAAATCACATCAAATAGTTCACCTGCTGACAGGTTCGATTGTCCGTGGTAGAAGTAGGTTCCGTTTAGTTCTTCTGTCGTATCCATTCAATCACCTGTTAGGCTGTTTGTCGTTCATTCCAGGCATCTGTGAAAATTATGTTTCCATCACAATGTTTCCAGGTGATTTTCTCGTATCTTAGCTCCACAGATTCAAGATGGTTGTTGTTCTTGTCCTCTGGGGAAGCCATCGTAGGGGAGATTGATACGATTCGAACTCCTTCAAGTAGCATATTGAAGTATTCCACTTCCTGACCAGAATCGTTGATTTTGTACCATTTAATTTCGGCAGATTTCAGGTTTTGACCAGTAGCAACTGCTTTGTATAGGTATGGGCTGGAATAGTCGAATTCTTTAACGATGATCATTGGAGAATGCTGACGAGTGCCAGTAGGTTTGCCAGTGGAATTATCAGTGGGAATGGAGAGATTATGGTGAAACCCTTTAAACTCTATACTGAACTCCCTGTCTGCAACATCACAGCCACCTTTGATTAGTGCTCCGCCATCGTCATAGAGCCACATATTACCGGGAATAGCCATGTCCTTATTTCCTTATGTTTTTATAAATCCCTGTAAATAGTTTATCTATTGAGTGAAGGTGAGTAAATAACCAATGTGTGGTTTTTTTATTTCTCAGTTTCAACAATTTAATCACTGAAAAATGGTACTGCTGCATCATCGGGGTATGGGCGTCTAAATTGTCGATTGTGCTCATAGGGTGTTATCCAGGTCCCTGATTTTTAATGGAGTGCGATTTTATTATTGTCGTCGTTATCGCATGAGGAAGACATGATAACGGAGATAGGCATTTGAGGGAAAGTGACGAAGTGGACGCAGCGATCCTGATTCCACTTCTCGAACGCGCGGCCATCGCTAAGCTGGCCGCGCGTGACGTTCAGGGCGCCAGATAAACCTGCGGAATCGCTTTTTCCGGATGCTGGCCGAGGCGCACGTCCGCGCCGTACCAGCGGCTAATGATATCCTGCTGGATAACCTGATGCGGCGTGCCCTGCGCCACCACCTGTCCCTGGTGTAGCAGCAGAATCTGGTCGGCCCACAGGGCGGCGAGGTTGAGATCGTGCAGCACCACGCAGACATGTAGCTGGCCGGTAGCGGTCAGACGCTTGAGCAGGCGTAACAGATGTTGCTGGTAATAGAGGTCCAGCGCCGAGGTAGGTTCGTCCAGAAACAGCCAGCCCTGCGGCGCGCCGTTTTGCCACAGTTGCGCGAGGCAGCGGGCCAGCTGTACCCGCTGCTGCTCGCCGCCGGAAAGCGACGGATAGCGCCTGCCGCGCAAATGATCGCAGCCGGTTTCCGCCATAACATCGCGCAGAGTCTGCGGACTGGCGGTCGCTTCCCATGGCGAGCGCCCCATGGCGATAACCGTTTCCACCGTCCAGTCGGCCTGGAGTTGAGTGCGCTGCAACATCACCGCCCGGCGGCGCGATAGCGCCTGCGGCGACCAACGCTCCAGCGCTTTGCCGTCCATCATGCGTTCGCCGCTATCCGGGGTAAGGAAGCCGGTTAGCAGCCGCAGCAGGGTGGATTTGCCCGCGCCGTTCGGGCCGATCAGCGCGGTCATCTCGCCGCCGCGAAGCGTCAGCGAAACCTGGTCAATCACCTGTCGTTGGCCGAGCCGCAGCGACAGCCCTTGCGCCCGATAGTCTTTATCCATGGATTGGTTTCTCCCGACGAAATATCAACCACAGGAACCACGGCGCGCCCAACAGGCTGGTCAGCAGCCCCACCGGCATCTCCGCCGGCGCGGCGACGGTGCGCGCCAGGGTATCGGCAATCAGCAGCAGAATCGCGCCCGCCAGCAGCGAGCCGGGGATGAGACCGCGGTGGTCCGCCCCCAGCCACAGTCGCATCAGATGCGGCACCACCAGGCCGATAAAACCGATGACGCCGCTTATCGCCACCGCCGCGGCAACCAGCACCGCGCTACATAACAACAGCAGCCGTTGCAGCGCCCGCACGTTAACGCCGAGGTAGTGCGCCTCTTCATCACCGAGTTGCAGCAGGTTAAGGCGTGACGCCATCCACCACACCGCTATTGACGCCGGAATAATCAGGCTGGCCGCCACCAGCAGCGTCGGCCATTCGGCCTGGCCGAGGCTTCCCATCCCCCACAGCGACAGCTGGCGTAGCTGAGAATCGTTGCTTAGCCACGCCAGCACGCCGACCAGCGCGCCGCATAAGGCGTTGATGGCGATCCCCACCAGCAGCAGCCGCGACAGCGAACCGTCACCTGCGCGGCTGAGGATAAAAATCACTGCCATCACCGCCAGGCTGCCGATAAACGCCGCCAGCATCGGCATATACAGGGCTAACAGCGCCGGCACGCTCAGCGGCAGCACCAGCCAGCAGGCCACCGCCAGCGCCGCGCCGCTGCTGATGCCCAGCAGCCCCGGGTCGGCGAGCGGGTTGCGAAATAGCCCCTGCATCACGCAGCCGGACAGGGCCAGCGCGGCGCCGACCAGCAGCGCCAGCAGCACCCGCGGCAGACGGATCGTCAGCCAGATATGGCGCAGGATTTCATCGCCGGAGGGCAGCAGGTTGACCAATGGCAATCGCATTGCGCCGAGGGTGGTGGCGTAGAGCGTCAATGCGACCAGCAGCAGCGCCATTAACAGCAAATGGCGAACGAGGGCAGGGCGCATCAGGGCAGCTGCTCCGCTTTTTTCCGCAGTTCGAGGATCGCCTGCGGCGTACGCGGGCCGAAGCCGAGCAGGGCCATATCGTCGATCGCCAGTAGTTGTTTATGGCGGCCAGCGGGCGTTTGCGCCAGACCGGGCAATTTCCATAACCCGCTTTCGCCGCCCATCCCTTTGAGGCCATCGGCGGAAATTACCACCAGATCCGCCTGGCTTGCGGCCACCCCTTCTTGCGACATCGCGCGATAATGGTCAAAGCCCTGCATCGCGTTTTGCAGCCCGGCGGCGCGGATCGCGCCATCGGCGGCGGTGTGCTGTCCGGCCACCATGGTATTCATCCCGCCGTGGCTGAGGATAAACAGCACCCGTTTGGCGATAGGCCGTGAGGGAATGGCGGCTATCCGCTGCTTGACCTGCTGGCGCAGCACGTCGCCTGCCGGAGTTTTACCTAATGCTTTGGCAATAACGGCGATTTTGTTATCGATGGCGGCAAGGTTATCGCCGCCCGGCACGTTGACGACCGTCACCTTGCTGTCCTGCACTTTCTGCAGCACCAGCGACGGCTGCGCCTGCGCGCTGGCCAGTACCAGCTGCGGGCGTAAGGAGAGGATCCCCTCGGCGCTTAATTGCCGTAGATAGCCGACGTCCGGTAGCTTTTGCGCGGCGGCAGGCCAGGTGCTGGTGCTGTCCTTCGCCACCAGTTGCTGCCCGGCGTTCAGCGCGTAGACGATTTCGGTAACGTCGCCGCCGAGGGAAATCACCCGTTCGGCGGCCGCGCTGGCGAACAGCGGCAGTGCGGCAAGCAGTATTCCCCAACGTTTCATGCCGGCAGCCCTTCCGCGCACAGACGCGCCACCTGCGCGCGCCATTGTTGTTGCTCCGGGTGACCTTCGCTGCGCTGGCCGTACAGCTGGGCAATTTGCGTACCGTCTTTGGCAAACAGTTCGACGCTGGTGACGTGGCCATCGGAGGTCGGTTTACGGGTGACCCAGATTTCATCCACGCTGTCTTCGCGCAGATGCAGGGTAAAGGCGCTGTTGAAGATGTTGATCCAGCCGCGCATCGGCGCCAGCTTTTCCAGCGCGCCGGTGAAGATCTGCACGCAGCCGCGGTTGCCGACGAAGATCATGATTTCATTGCCGTCCTGGCGCACCGTTTCCAGCAGTCCCGGCAGCGCATTATTGTCAATGCGGCAGGCCAGATCGTCGCTCACCAGGCGGAAGGCCTGCTGACGGGAAAGATTGTGTTTACGCAGCAGACCGAAGAACTGGTGCACATCGGTCATCGCGCGCCACTCCTTTTCCAGCGCCGCGGCGTCGGCGGAGTCGGCGTACTTCACGCGGTCGGCCGGGCGAATCGTCAGCGCGCCGGGCGCCGTCTCGCTGAATTTGGCTACCAGCGTTTGCCATGCCGCCATATCGGTTTGCCCGGTGGCATAGACCTTAAGCAGGGCGTCGCCGTGCGGGTCGAAGAACTGGATGCTCTGGCGGCCGTTATCGTTGAGGTGGAACACGCTCGACCACTGGCTGAGGAACAGGCGCAGGTCGAGCGCCCGCGGGTTGAGCACCAGCCCGGCGTGGCCGCTCAGGTGTTGATGGGTAAATTCGCCGACCTGCTCGTGCACCGCGTATTCGTTGCGGCAGATGCATTTGGTTTCGCCGACGCTCTCCAGGGCGGCGATAATCGCCCGTACGTCGTCGTGCAGACGCACGGCATCGTGACCGACGCGCGCGGCGGTTAATTCGGCTTCGCTAATTCCCATCTCTGCGGCGATGTCGCGGGCATATTTGGCGGTGGAGCGAGCTTTGGTGGCCTGGTAGCGCTGCCACAGATCGTCGTGTGCGTTTTGCATAATTCACATCCTTCTCTACGATGAATTTCCCCGGCCCGCGGGCCGGGGGGCAGGTTTGTTATTATTCGGGCGATCAGAAATCGATATTCACGCCCAGTTGCCAGGTCCTTCCGGGCATCACAGCCAGCGCTTTATCGTTGGCATCCTGATTGGTACTGGTCTCGATGTTGCGGCTGCTCAGGTAGTCCCAGTATTTACGGTCGGTAATGTTGTAAACCCCGCCGTTGAGGCGAACGTTCTTCGCCACCTGCCAGTAAGCGGTCCAGTCCAGCATGCCGTAGCCCGGCACGCGCATATATTCGGTGCTGGAATCGGCAATGGCGGAGCCGGTATTGTTATAGCTCTCGCGGCTGGTGGCGGTGGCCTGTTTGCCCTTAACAAAGGTGGCGGTCAGCGCCGTACCGTAGCGCTTAGCCGGATCGTCCCACGCCACGCCGACGATCGTTTTCATCGGCGCGACGCTGTCGAGGTCGACGTATTTATCGCCGTAGTAGCTGGATTTCGATTTCCCTTCGCTATAGCCCCAGGCGAGGGTGGCGCTCAGGCCATCTACCTGCTCAAACCAGGTGCCGAAGTTAAATTTAGTGCTGATCTCGCCGCCGTAGATATAGGCCTTATCGCGGTTTTCCGCTTGATAAATGGTGTAAATATTCGACGGGACATTAGTGAATTTGCCCGGATTGTTGGCGCGCGAATAGCGCGTATAGGCGATAAAGTTCTTATAGCTGTTGTAGAACAGCGCGGTACGCACGGTGATGCCTTCGGTGACTTCGCCCTTGATACCCCATTCAATATTGTCGCTGGTCTCGGTTTTCAGATCGTTGTTGCCGATTAGCGCGTACTGCTGGCTGCCGGCATAGCTGGAGCCCAGGTTCCACGAACCATACAGCTGGCTGGCATTCGGGAACTGCGCGCCGCGCTGGTACTGCAGATAGGTCATCAGCCGCGGCGTAATGTCGTACTGGAACGTCAATGATGGCAGCACCTGGGTGTCGCTGTTTTTACCATACAGATTCGCCACCGACGATTCGGTGAGCACGCTGCTGTTGGCGCTAAGATCGGACAGATCTTCCGGTTTAGTGGACTGATGCGTCACGCGTACGCCGGGAATAATCGCGAAGTTGTGGCTATCGAGATCGAAGTTGATCTTATCCTGCACGTAGCCGCCGAGGGTGTAGCTGCGGCTGTCCGCTTCCGGCTGCATAATTTCGCTGTAAACGCTGGGGATCGGCGACTGGCTAAACGGCCGCTGGGTTTTGGTCGTGCTGGCGTTAAAACCGGCGCTCAGATCGTGGCGGCCGATGCTTTTCGCGAGCATAGTCTGCAGGCCCCAGGTATCGGTATCGTAGTCTGAATTGACCGTCTGCATTTTGCGGGTGACGCTATCCGGCATCCAGGTCCAGTCGTGAGCCTCGGTATGCTGGTAATACACCTTGGTCGAGACGCTGTCGATGTAATCGTTCAGCGGCGTCCAGTCATCTTTCAGACTCAGCCCCCAGCGCCGCGTCTGGTTGGTTTGGTTGGCGGTACCGATCACGCTGTTACCGCTGGAGTCCCATGAGTCGAAGTGGCTGTGATTGGTCTTGTGATAGTAGTCGAAGGTGCTGGTGAACTTATGTTCATCGTTCGGCTGCCAGATGCCGGAGGCCATAAACGCGTCAGAGTGCCAGTTTGCCGGGTAAGCGTCGACGCTGCCGCTGTTGTTCTCGGTTTCCTGGCCATCGCGGCGGCTGTAGACGAAAATGCCGCGCAGCGTTTCATCGCCGCCGGCGACGGTGACGCCGTTATGCCAGCTGCGGTCGGAAGAGTCGTAGCCGCTCTGGTAGCCAAAGGCGCTGGTTTTGCCCGGGCGCAGATAGTCATCCGCCGATTTCGGGCGGAAGGAGACGTTGCCGCCGATTGAGCTGTTAGCGGTCTCGGTTGAGGTGGCGCCGGACTGAATATCCACGCTGCCGTACATATAGGGGTCGATATAATCGCGGCCAATGCCAAAGGTGTTGAGGCCGGAACGGCCGACGTAGCCGCGGCCGGTGGCGTTCGGCTGGGCAATGCCGTCAACATCGATGCCGACGCGGTTGCTTTCAAGACCGCGGATGTTGTAGCCGGTATAGCCGCCGCGATCGAAACCGCTTTTACCATTGCCGGAACCGCCGCTGGCGCCGGTGGCGCTGATGAGGGGTTCATAACGCATGATTGAGCCGAAGTCGTTGGCGCCTTTGTCCTGCAGTTCCTGCGCGCTCACCGAGTGCTCGCTGCCGGCTTTCAGCTGTGGGGCCGGGGCGGTCACCACCATCTGTTCCGCGCTATCCGTCGTGTTATCCTGGGTCACGGCCGCGATAGCGGCATTCTGCGTGATTGCTGCGAGCAGAGAAGTCGCCAGCAGGCTTTTCTTACACCATGCTGCTGATTGAGTCGATTTGTACATTTGTAGCCACGCCTTGATAATTATTAGTATCGGCTCACGCGTTACTTCCAGAGTGCAGGTTGGTCCGTGTTTTCCCTGGCGGACAGTGGTATTCCTGATTTAGTAATTGCGAATGGTAATGATAGGTATTATCGTTTGCAACAAAATATTTACCTATACCCTAAATAATTCGAGTTGCAGGCAGGCGGCGACGCAGAGAAGCCCCAGGAGCTTACTCAAGTAAGTGACTGGGGTGAGCGAGGAAGCCAACGCACATGCAACTTGAAGTATGACGGGTATATTCTGCATTTTGTTTACATTCCTTCGGACGGGAGCAAGCCAACATGAGTCATAAAGCGGTGATTACCATTCACTATTGTTCCCAATGCAACTGGATGCTGCGCGCCAGCTGGATGGCCCAGGAGCTGCTGCATACCTTTAGTACCGATATCGCTTCGGTCACGCTGGTGCCCGGTACCGGCGGCATTTTTACGGTGAGCGTCGATGAGGCGCTCATTTGGGAGCGCAAACGGGACGGCGGTTTCCCGGACGCGGCCGAACTGAAACGGCGAGTGAGGGATGTCTGCTTCCCGGAAAAAGCGCTGGGACACGTGGATAATGCCGGGAAGCAGATCTAAAACGGCTGGCTGCGATTAACGTCCTAGTTCAACGTTGACCAGTACGCTTTGTCGGCGAGTGCGAATAATAGCGACCGCCTCTTCCAGTACCCCGGGGAGATCTTCCGCCAGCGAAACCGTCAGCGCAGCCGCGCGGCTGGAGGCGGCGAGCGCGGCGAAATCTGGCGACGACGAAAACGCGGTGGCCGGAATAGCTTCCATTTTGGCGGCATAGCCGTCGGGATAGAGCGCTTTGGTGCCGCCCGCTACCGCTCCCCAGCCGCCATTGTTGCCAACCACCACCAGTACGGGAAGCTTCATCACTTCCGCGATGTGATGACATACCGCCGGATTGGCAAAGAGATAGGAGCCGTCGCCCACGGCGGCGATGATTAGCTCGCCCCGCCGGGCGAGCTGCAGCCCTAAGGCGATGGGGAACGCTTCACCCAGACCACCCGCCAGCGCTTCCTGGTAATAACTGTCCGCCTGAGTCAGGCCGGCGAACTGCGGCATTGTTGTCAGTTCGGAGACGATCTTCCCCTGATGTTGATTGGCAAGTTGACCCAGACAGTAGCTCAGCCAGGGTTTGCCAATCGCCCCTTTTTGACCGGCGTGGAGGAGGGCTTCCCGTTGGTTCTTCGCGTGTTGTATCAGGCTAAGCACATGCTTTTCACGTTCAGCCACCTGCTGTTGCTTCGCCGCCACAAGCGGCTGGAGCGCCTCTTGTAAAAGTTCGAATACCTCGTCGGTTTCTCCGGCCAGATTGATATCGGCGCGATAGCCGCGGACGGGGTAGCGGGAAAAAAGCGGGTCGGGGCCGATCTGGATCACCTTACAGCTTTCGTTGCAGCGGCTTTCTTCGATGATCCACGGGGCCTGTGAGTCGATAACGATGATGACATCGGCGGCGGAAAGCCAACCTTTGGGATCGCTGCCGGCCAGCATAGGATTGTCGCTGCTAAGGGTGACTTCAGTACCCCAGTATTCCACCACCGGAATAGCCCACTCCTTAACCAGGGTATTGAGTCGCGCAAAGCCTCCAGCCGTTCTCGCGCCGCGCTGGGCGAAGATGACCGGCTGTCTGGCATTGGCTATCGCATCGGCGGTGCTGGCAATATCCGCCCGCGTTGGCGCATAGCGGACCGGCTGCTGGGTGGGGGAGGCATAAAGCGCTTGTTCATCGATGGTGAACGTTTCGCATAGCGGCTCGCGGGGCAGGCTCAAATACACCGGCCCCTTTGGCAATGAACGGGCTATCGCCCATGCTCTGTCAACATGCTCGCCGACCTGATCGGCAATGCGTAATTCGAAGTCCCATTTCACCGACTCGCGAATGAGCGCCGCCTGATCGCGCATCTCCTGGCCGTAGCCAATCGGCGTGTTGCGACAACCAAAGTGTGAATGCTCGCTAATCGGCGTGCGTCCGCCAAAAATCAGCACCGGAATATTGCTGTTGGCCAGATTGATGACGCCGCAGGCGGCATTGGCCAGGCCTACGTTGGTGTGAACCATGACGGCCTGCACTTTCCCGCTCCCGAGATAATAGCCGTGGGCCATGCCGATGGCGGCGTTCTCGTGGGGACATATCACCAGCTCCGGTACCTGTTGTCCCGTGGCGCGCATTTTGGCCCACGCTTCAATAACCGGGGGATAATCGGTACCCGAATTAATAAAAATATAGGCCACGTCGAGGGCCTGAAGCCGGTGCAGTAATAATTCAGCGGCCGATACAGTGATAGAAGTCATATTCTCTCCGGATTAACGCGATGTTATCGCCGTGATTAAAAGGTCAGGAAAATAAATGCGCCCATCGTAATGATGGAAGTAATAATACTTAGCGCCATGGTCGAGGCCATTTCTTGCTCGCCGGACCTATATTGCATGGCAATAATAATGGCGATCGAGCCCACAGGAATCGCCATCGTTAATACCACTTGTTTTATTTGCTCCATGCTGAAACCCATTTTTAACAAAATGAGGTAGCAGGCGCCGGGCACCAGAATATTACGGGCGATGACGGTAATAATGGTGGCGGAGGTGATGACAATGCTGCGAGTATAGAGCACGATGCCTGCGGCAAAGAGCGCCAGTCCGCCGGAGGCCTTACCCAGCAGACCTAGCGACATTGATACGGTTTCTGGAATATGAATATCCATTAATACTAATATCAGCGCGACAACCGGCGACCATACCACCGGCTGCTTGATGGCGTTGAGGACCCGCGTGGCAAAAGAGATATTCTGGCTTTTATCCCCCGTTGCAATGGACATCAGAATCATCACCAGCGGGAGCTGGAAGACATTTTGCGTAATACTGGAAACAGTAATTAATGAGGCGCTGACGGTGCCGAATAAAAAAGCCAGTACCGAGGTGCCAATGAAGGGAACGGCCGGCGAGCCGATGGCCAGAGCCTGTAGCGTACTGAGCGCCAGGGAGCGTTTACAGACATAACGGGCGATAGCTAAGGGAATAAGGAAACTCAGAATTAGCGCCAGGATAATAGCGATAGCGACAGGGCCCATACTCATCACGATATGCCGCGGCGTCATGACCATATTACTGAAAATGCTCAGCGGTAAAGCATACAGCATCACAATTTTATTAATATCACCAGCCTGCTGCCAGTTAAAGTCTTTGCGTTTACCGCTGATATAGCCAATGAGAACGGTAATGATAACGGGTAAAATAGCGCCGAGGATTAATAGGATGTTGTTCTGTGTCATAGTGATTTATTCTCATTATAAATTATCGTTAGGGGCAGGGTGTTGAACTATAAATATTGAGAGTGTTCACCCCGGAAATGCGCCGCTGTTGCACTATTCTTTTTTTTCGTTGCTTACTGCATTCTTGACCCAAAAAGAAGCGTGAGGGAAATGTAAAAATAATTCGTTCAATGAGTAATTGTCATGGCTATGAAAATTAAACAAATACAAGCCTTTCTTACCGTCGCCAGCGAAGGGAATTTAACTCTGGCAGCGGAGAAAATGGGGATTACGCAATCCGGGCTAAGCCGATTGTTGCTGACCCTGGAGGAGGATCTGAATGCTACCTTATTTGAACGGCATAAGCATGGAATGGCGTTAAGCGAGTACGGCAGCGCGTTTTTACCCTATGCCATGACAATGTTGAACACGGAGAACAAAGCCAGAGAGGAAATGGCGCTGATCCGCGGGGCGGGCAAGGGGATTTTGAGAATCGGCTGCGTATCCAGTCTGTTAACCAGCCATTTTATTGATAAATTAGCCGCCTTTCATAAACGCCATCCCCAGATACACATCAAAATATTCGACCGCATTGACTCAGAGTTGTTTAAGTTGCTGCTGATGCATGAAATAGACATCGCCCTCTGCGGGCCTTTACCTCATGACGATAAAATCGTGGTGCGTGGAAAGATTAACTGGCAGGACCGTATTTGCATCATCTCGAGGCCAGATCATCCATTGCAAAAGGCCAGGCATTTGTCGCTGGCGGCGATGCTCGACTATCCGTGGATCATGCCGCCGCCGTTAAGCACGCCGATGCTTATCCTTGAAGATATTTTTCGCTCGCATCAGTTACCCTGTCCGGTTCCCATTATCGAGTGCGCTTCATCCGCGGCGATAAAATCCTTTATTGCTGAGAGCGATCTTTTAACGTCAATGCCTGCCCCCGTCTATCGACTGGAAGAGAAGCTTGGATTGTTGCGACCGCTGGAAGCGGAGGGCAGCGTGTTTGTCAGAGATTTCTATGCCTGGAGCCATTTTGGCGTGTTATCCGGAGCCGCGCTGCAGTTAATCCAGCATCTGAAGCAGTGAGATGCCCTGACAGATACAAAGGTGTATAATCAATGCATCTTATTAGCTTGAGGCTGTGACATGGTCAAACGCATCGAACGTGAAAAAAAGACTATCAGCTGTATGATTCGGCTGTATCAACGCCGCCGCCCGGACGCCCGTGACGAAGGTGAGCATTACCAGGCGCTTAATATCTACGCCGACAAGCGGCTGGATAAGTGCGTATTTGGCGAAGAGAAGCCGGCCTGTAAACAGTGTCCGGTACACTGCTATCAGCCGGCGAAGCGAGAAGAGATGAAGCGGATCATGCGCTGGGCCGGGCCGCGGATGCTCTGGCGGCATCCGATTCTGACCATTCGTCACCTGATTGACGACAGGCGGCCGGTGCCGGAGCTGCCGGAAAAATATCGGCCGAAAAAATAGCGGCCTTTCCCTGGCCTTCCGGGAACGTCTCAGCGATTTTGAGGATCGTAGATACTGTTATCGGTTGGCAACTTTTTTAAGTGTTTTTCCCGGACGCGGCGCGTTGCGCCTTCTCCGGGCTACCAAATCGCACAGCGCTGTAGCCCCGGTAAGCGGCAGCGCCACCGGGGGTTTTGAGATCGCCAGCACCGGCAGTTTCGGTCAGCATGGTGAATAAATTAAAGGCAGGCCGCACGGACTGTAGGTCGTATAAGCGTAGCGCCATCCGACAATTCTCCCTGCTCGCGCTGGCGTTAACCGCCATCGGAGATCGTTGCTGACCCCCTCTGTTTCTGACCGTCACGGATCGTGCTGGCGACAAAGGCCAGCACGAAGAGCGCGGTAAATAGCACCACGATGGTTGGCGCCGGGGCGCTATCGAGATAAAACGACAGCCAGACGCCCGTCAGCGAACAGCCCACGGCGATTACCGTTGCCAGCAATAATGCGCTGACAAAGCGCCGCGTCAGCAGCAGAGCGATAGCGCCGGGCGCTATCAGCAGCGAAATCGACAGAATAATCCCCACCGACTTTAACGTCGCGACGATAGTCAGCGCGATCATGCACAGCAGACCATAATGCAGCAGCCCGCAGCGCAGGCCGCTGGCTTTGGCCTGATTGGGATCAAAGGCGTGCAGTAAAAAATCGCGCCACTTTAGCCCGATAATCAGCGCAATCGCCAGCGCAATCACCGCTGTTTGCCCGATATCGCTAACGGATATTCCCAGCATATCGCCAAACAGAATGTGGTCGAGATGGACCTCGGATTGAATCGCCACGTACAGCACCAGCCCGGCGCCGAACATCCCCGAAAAGACGATCCCCATAATGGTATCGCGCTTGATGCGGCTGTTATCGTCGAGAAAACCGGTGGCGACGGCGCAAAATAAGCCGGCAATAAACGCGCCGATGGCGAAGGGGATGCCAATAATGTAGGCCACCACCACGCCGGGAAACACCGCGTGGCTCATGGCATCGCCCATCAGCGCCCAGCCTTTTAACACCAGAAATACCGACAGCAGCGCACAGGGGACGGCGACGATCGTCGCCACTAGCATCGCGTTGACCATAAACGGAAACTGTAATGGTTCAAGGAGCATCGTTAGCATGAGGCCTCCCTGGCGCGACGGCGGTTGGCCAGCAGGCCGTGCTTCGGCGCAAAGACAAAGGTAGCTAAGAACAGCAGCGTCTGCGCCACCACGATGATGCCGCCGGTGGCGCCATCAAGATAGTAGCTCAGCCACGCGCCGAAGAAGCTGGTGAGACTGCCGATAGCGACGGCGATGGCCAGCAGACGCGGGAAGCGGTCGGTTAACAGCCAGGCGGTGGCGCCGGGCGTCACGACCAGACAGATGACCAGAAACGCGCCGACGGTTTGCAGCGCCGCCACGGTGCAGGCGGCCAACAGAGTGAAGAACAGCAGCTTCAGGCCGCTGGTGTTAAGGCCAATCGAGCGGGCGTGGTTTTCGTCGAAGAAGGTGACCATCAGGTCTTTCCACTTCAGCAACAGGATCGCCATCGAAATAAAGCCAATCGCCGCCAGCTGGATAATATCCTCCGGAGCGATGGCGAGGATATTGCCGAGAATAATGGTCTGAATGTTCACCGAGGTCGGATTCAGCGACACCATAAACAGGCCGATGCCGAAAAACGAGGAGAAAATCAGCCCGATGATGGCGTCCTCTTTTAGTCGCGAACGCTGGTTAAGAAACAGCATGCTGCCTGCCGCCAGGCCGCCGGAGAGAAACGCGCCGAGCGCAAAGGGCAGGCCGAGCATATAAGCGCCGGCGACGCCGGGAACGATCGAGTGGGAGAGGGCGTCGCCAATCAGCGACCAGCCTTTGAGCATCAGGTAGCAGGAGAGAAAGGCGCAGACGCCGCCGACTAATGCCGAGACCCACATCGCGTTGAGCATGTATTGATAGCCAAACGGCTCCAGCAGCCAGCTCATCGTTGCCCCCCCGCCGCGCGATGGCTGATAAACGGTCGCTCATCGTCGGTGATAATGCGCTCTTCCGCGCCGGTGAGCGTGACGTGACGCAATACGCCGCTGAAGGCCAGCTCCAGATTCTCGGCGGTGAAGGTGGTTTCCGTCGGGCCGCTGGCCAGCACGGTGCCTTTCACCATCACCGTATAATCGCAAAATTCGCTGACTGAACCGAGGTTATGGGTAGAGACCAGCATGGTACAGCCTTCGTCGCGCAGTTCTCGCAGTAGGGTGATGATCCGCGCCTCGGTCTGCACATCGACGCCGGTAAAAGGCTCATCGAGCAGGATGACTTTGCCTTCCTGAGCAATGGCGCGGGCGAGGAACACGCGCTTTTTCTGCCCGCCGGAGAGCTCGCCAATCTGTCTTTTGCGGTATTCGCTCATCCCTACGCGGGCCAGCGCGGCATCGACAATCTGCCGGTCGCGGGGCTTCGCCCGCCGCAGCCAGCCCATATGACCATAGCGGCCCATCATCACTACATCTTCCACCAGCACCGGAAAAGACCAGTCCACCTCTTCCGATTGCGGTACGTAGGCAACAAGATTTTGCCGTAGCGCGCGGTTGACCGGCTGGCCGAGAATGGCGATATCGCCGTGGCCGACG
Source organism: Klebsiella sp. 141203 (assembly GCF_032601985.1). NCBI lineage: Bacteria > Pseudomonadati > Pseudomonadota > Gammaproteobacteria > Enterobacterales > Enterobacteriaceae > Klebsiella > Klebsiella sp. 141203. The sequence continues at coordinate 653,293 of NZ_JAQIRL010000003.1, forward strand.
CGCACGAAACCCATCAGCGCTTTGAACAACGTGGATTTACCGGAGCCGTTGACCCCCACCAGCGCGGCAATCGATCCGCGCGGTACGCTGAACGAGGCATCGCGCAGGGCGGTGTGGCCGTTGCGATAGGTCACCGTGACCTGGTCGACGATAAGTCCCGCTTGCGGCGCAATCATGACTGTTTCCTCAGGCCATCGTTGATCCCTTTGACGATGGTTTCGGTGGTGACGCGCAGCAGGTCAAGATAAGTCGGCACCGGGCCGTCGGCGGCGCTTAGCGAGTCAACATACAGCACGCCGCCATAGTGGGCGCCGGCTTCACGGGCGACCTGTCGCGCCGGTTTGTCGGAGATGGTGCTTTCACTGAAGATGGTCGGGATATGCTCCTTCTTCATGGTGTCGATGGTTTTACGCACCTGCTGCGGCGTGCCCTGCTGGTCGGCGTTAATCGGCCACAGATAACGCTCCTGCAGGCCGTTATCGCGCGCCAGATAGGAGAATGCGCCTTCGCTGGTAACCAGCCAGCGTTTGTCCGCCGGCAGTTTCGCCAGTTCGGCCTTCAGCGGCGCCATGGTCTGGCGGATTTTATCTTTGTAGGCGTCGGCGTTGCGGCGATAGGTGTCGGCATTGACGGGATCGTATTTCACCAGCGCATCGCGAATGTTATCGACGTAGATCAGCGCATTATCCGCCGACATCCACGCGTGCGGATTAGGTTTGCCGTTGTAGGGGCCATCGCTGATGCCCATCGGCTGAATACCGTTACTGACCACGACTTCCGGTACGCCGTTCAGGTGCTGATAAAAACGGGCGAACCACAGTTCGAGGTTGAGGCCGTTGGCGAGAATAAGCTTCGCCCCCTGCGCGCGTTTGATATCGCCCGGCGTCGGCTGATATTCGTGAATTTCCGCGCCCGGCTTGGTGATAGAGCTGACGTCGGCGGCGTCGCCGGCGACGTTCTGCGCCATATCGGCGATCACGGTGAAGGTGGTAATGACTTTGAATTTTTCTTGCGCCTGAGCGGGGGCGATGGCAAGCAGCGCTAATGCGGCGGAGAACAACAGGTGCTTGAACGGCGGCAGATGCGTCATAGGATCCCTCACGGTATTGCGATTATTTAATCATCGTTTATAGCCTTTGCTATGTTATATAGCACAAGCTATTTATAAATGAAAATAATTCTTATTTAAATGTTGAGGTAATGATTAGGTTGAGAAGGATTGTGAAGGGGATTAAATCAGGGGCGGCCCGGTATTCGATGAGTCGCCGCGTTATTTTGTCGGATGGCGCTACGCTTATCCGACCTACGATCCTGTGCGATTTGGTAGCCCGGAGAAGGCGCAATGCGCCGCCTCCGGGAAAATCCCTACGCCATGAGAGACATATCGTCGGGCTAGACTAACCGATCCTTATTAATGCCTAAACGTTTCATGCGCGACAGCAGCGTCGTGCGCTTGAGCCCCAGGCGCTGGGCGGCACCTTTTGGCCCGGCCACCACGCCGTTGCTCTCTTTCAATACCCGGACGATGAGCTGATATTCATCTTCGCCTTCCTCCGGCAGCACTTCCGGCGCTAGCGTCTCCTGTTCAATATGCATTTCCGGCAGCGACAGTTGCAGTACGTTACCGCGGGTTAACAACACCGCGCGCTCGACGACGTTTTCCAGCTCGCGCACGTTGCCCGGCCAATCCATGCGCGAAAGGGTGCGCAGTGTCTCCGCCGGAATACTGTCGATGTTGCGCCCCAGACGGCGGGCGATTTTGAAGGTGAACGCTTTCACCAGCAGTGGAATATCATCCGGGCGTTCGCGCAGCGGCGGCAGGTGGATCGGGAACACATTGAGCCGATAGTAAAGATCGCTGCGGAATTCACGATCGATAACCATCTGTTTGAGATCGCGGTTGGTGGCGGCGATCAACCGTACATCGGTCTGAATCAGTTTATTACTGCCCAGGCGTTCGAATTCCTGCTCCTGGAGAACGCGCAGCAGCTTCGGCTGCAGCTCCAGCGGCATATCGCCGACTTCATCGAGGAACAGCGAGCTTTTGTCCGCCAGTTCGAAACGGCCGATACGCTGGGCGCTGGCGCCGGTAAAAGCGCCGCGCTCGTGGCCGAACAGATCGCTTTCCAGCAGGCCAGCGGGCATCGCCGCGCAGTTCATTTTCACCATCCGTCGGCCATTGCGTCCACTCAGGTTATGAATAGCGCGAGCGATCAGTTCCTTACCGGTGCCGGTTTCACCGAGGATCAGCACCGTACTGTCGCTCTGCGCTACCATTTCCACCTGCTTGAGCACGCTGTGCATCGCTTCGCTGCGACCAATGATTTCGCCGAACTCGCTTTCGACATTATTGAGCTGTTCGGTGAGCGCCAGGTTTTCATCTACCAGCCGTTCTTTCAGCCGCTGGATCTCGCGATAGGCGAGGGCGTTATCGATAGCTATCGATACGCGTTCGGCGATTTGCCGCAGCAGTTTAAGGTTGGTAGTGGTAAACACTTGCTCATCGCACTGCGCCAGCTTCAGCACCCCGAGCAGCGTATTGCCGGACATGAGCGGTAACAGGCACAGGGTCTGGATCTGATTATCCCACATCTCGAAGAGCATTTTCTCATACGGCGCCAACGAGTCGTGCTCATGCAGATTGAGCAACAGCATCTCTTTGCTCTTAAACACCCGCTCGGTTAGCGTGCCGGCTTCATCGACTTCGCTTTGGTCGTGGACCGGATGGCTGGCGTCGAGATAGTGGGTGGAGTAAATGTTGAGCTTGCCTTTGCGGTTGCTGCGCAGCACCACGCTGATCGCGTCGATGCGGAAATAGCGGTGGATCTCTTTCGCCACCTCGCTGACCAGTTCGTCAATATCGAGGCGCGACAGGACGGCGTTGGTAATGGCCACCAGGATGCGGAAATTATCGCGCTCGTGGCACAGTAGATCGTAATCGACGTTGTTGCTGACCCGGTTTTGGATCTGCTCGGTCACGACGGCGACAATCTGCGCGAAAGTATGCAGGCGCTGGTACTCTTTTTCGCTCCATGGCCGGTTGTCGTCGCGGATGAACTCACAACCGCCGAAGATGCGGCCTTCCGCCGCCAGCGGCAGCAGGCAGTAGTAGCCGAATTCCGGGTAAATGCCGCTGGCGGCCAGCTGCGGCCAGGTTTCGGCGAAGGTCGCGTTGTCGCAATGTAGCGCGTCGGGGCGCGACAGCAGGCGGCGTACCGGGCCATGTGCCAGTACGGTTTCATCTTCGTAGCTTGCCGGCTGTCCGGCGTCGTCGCAGGCGTACCTGGCGGCGCGATGGTTGCCGTGGTTCCACAAGATAATCGCCGCCCGGTCGGCAAGCGAGGATTGCTGCACCAGACGGGTTAGCGTTTCGCTCAGCGCGGCCAGATCGGGCTGCTGTAATAAAATACGGGTGATATCAAACAGACCCTGCTGCCCGAGATCGCCCATTGGTGTATACGACATTGCTTAAGTCCAAAAAGCGCCGCAGCGCGGCGCAGAATAAAGAGATGAATCAAATAATAGTCTGTTAATAAAACAATTGTTGCCGTCGTTGAGGTCGACCTGATAAGGCGACCTCCGCCCTCCGGGCCGGTTCAGTGGTTAGCAAATTCTCGGTAGCGGCTCGGCGTGGGGAAGATCGAGCGTCCGTTTAACGCCATATAACCCTACGGAGCGCACGCCGGCGCGCTCGACAACGTCGCCAATTATCGCGGCATTCTGTCCGAGCGGGTGAGACCGTAAATGCTCAAGTACGCGCAGCGCGGCTTCTCTGGCGACGGCAATTACCAGTTTACCTTCGTTGGCGAAATTCAGCGCGTCGAGCCCCAGCAGTTCGCAGACGCCTCGTACCGTATCGTTGACCGGCAGCTTCGCTTCATGCAGTTCGATACCGCAGCCGCTGGTAGCGGCGAACTCGTGCGCCACCGCGTTGACGCCGCCGCGGGTGGCGTCGCGTAGCGCTTTGATGCCCGGAATCTCGCGCAGGGTTTGGATAAGCGGCGTCAGCACCGCGCAGTCGCTGGATAACGCGCCGTCCAGCCCCAGCTGTTCGCGCAGGTTAAGAATGGTGGCGCCGTGATCGCCTAACGTGCCGCTGACCAGCAGCACATCGCCGGCGCTAATCTGCTGCACTCCCCAGTGAATATCGCCGGGGATGGCGCCAATACCGGCGGTATTGATGAATAATTTATCCGCTGCGCCGCGCGGCACCACTTTGGTATCGCCGGTCACAATGGCAATCCCGGCTTGCTGCGCGGTAGTTGCCATGCTGCGCACCACCGCTTCCAGCGTCGCCATCTCCAGCCCCTCTTCGAGGATAAACCCGCAGGAGAGATAGCGCGGCACGGCGCCGCTGACCGCCACGTCGTTGGCGGTGCCGCAGACCGCCAGCTTGCCGATATCGCCGCCGGGGAAAAATAACGGATCAATGACGTAGCTGTCCGTTGAGAAGGCCAGCCGATCGCCCTGGGCGGCAAGCCCGGCGAGATCTAAACGCGCCTGATCTTCCTGTTCGGTCAGCCAGGGGTTGGCGAAGGCCTGCATAAACAGCTCGCCAATGAGTTGCTGCATCGCCTGACCGCCGCTACCGTGAGCTAACTGAATGCTTTTCATGCTTTATTTTCCTGACTGCGATATTGATACCAGGCGGCGCAGGCGCCCTCTGAGGAGACCATCAGCGCGCCAAAGGCGCTCTGTGGATTGCAGACGCGGCCAAACAGCGGGCACTGGTGTGGTTTACAACGCCCGGTCAGCACTTCACCGCAGCGGGCGCGCGGGTCGTCGCAAACGCGCTGCGGCGCCGGGCGGAAATGGGCCTCGGCGTCAAAGCGTTGATAATCTGGCGTCAGGCAAACGCCGGAATCGTTGATCGTCCCCAGGCCGCGCCATTCGCTATCGCCGCTCAGGCAAAAGACCTCGGCGATTGCCGCCTGCGCCAGCGCGTTACCGGCATCCGGCACCACGCGACGGTACTGATTCTCTACCCGACTGCGCTGCGCTATTTTCTGCTCAACTAGCATGATCACGCCTTGCAGTAGATCAACTGGTTCAAATCCAGCAACGACTAATGGCCGATGATAGTCGCTGGCGATGAAACCGTAGGCGTCGGTGCCAATCACCATACTGACGTGGCCGGGGGCGAGAAACGCATCGATACCGTTGTCCGGCTGGTCCAGCAGGCTGCGCAGCGTCGGCAGTAAGGTGATGTGCTGACAGAAAAAGTAGAAGTTGCCGACGTTGCGCTCGCGGGCCTGACGCAGCGTCAGCGCGGTGGCGGGCATGGTGGTTTCGAAACCAAGACCGAAAAACACCACCTCGCGCTGCGGATTCTGCTGCGCCAGCCGCAGGGCGTCCATCGGCGAGTAAACGATTCGCACATCGGCGCCGCGACTCTTCGCCTGCAGCAGCGACCCGTTTTTTCCCGGCACGCGCATCGCATCGCCAAAGGTGCAGAAAATCACATCCGGACGGCTGGCTATCTCGATACACGCATCAATGCGGCCCATCGGCAGGACGCACACCGGGCAGCCGGGGCCGTGAATAAATTCAATATTACTCGGTAATAGCTGGTCGAGGCCGAATTTAAAGATGGCGTGGGTATGGCCGCCGCAGACCTCCATCATCCGCAGCGGGCGGGCTTCACTGTAGTCCAGCAGCCGGGCGCGCTGCTGCAGATGTTCGACCAGCTGCAGCACCTGCTCCGGCGCGCGGTATTCATCAACAAAACGCATTATCGCTCCTCGCCGTACAGCAGCGCGCCGACGTCCGGTTCAACCTCGAACATGTTTTGCAGCGCCTCGAGGGTATCGCGCGCTTCGGCTTCGTTAATCACGCTCATGGCGAATCCGACGTGGACCAGCACCCACTGACCGATGCGCGGCTGGCCCTGCTCGTCGACGGCGCCGACCAGCGTCAGATCGACTTCGCGCTGAATGCCGCACACTTCCACCTTCGCCATCACGCCGTCAATCGTGCGAATTTGCCCCGGAATGCCTATGCACATCGCTGCGCCTCCAGCCAGTTAAGCCACTGATCCATGCCTTCGCCGCTGGTGGCGGAGAGCAAAATAATCTCGATATGTGGATTCACTTCCCGCGCGCAGGCGAGGCACTTCTCGACGTCAAAGTTGAGGTACGGCAGCAGGTCGACTTTGTTGAGCAGCATCAGGCTCGCGGCGGCAAACATATGCGGATACTTCAGCGGTTTATCTTCCCCCTCGGTAACCGACAGCACCGCCACTTTATGACGTTCGCCAAGGTCGAAGCTGGCCGGGCAGACCAGGTTGCCGACGTTTTCGATAAACAGAATACCGTTATCGCCAGCTGGCAGACGCGCAGAGGCGTCGGCAATCATTTGCGCATCGAGATGGCAGCCCTTGCCGGTATTGACCTGAATCGCCGGCGTGCCGGTGGCGCGGATACGCGCGGCATCGTTGACCGTCTGCTGATCGCCTTCAATGACCGCGCAGTCGACGATGCCTTTCAGGCGCGTCAGGGTTTCGGTGAGCAGGGTGGTTTTACCGGAGCCGGGGCTGGAGACCAGATTCAGTACCAGTTGATTGTTCGCCGCGAAGCGCGCGCGGTTGCGCGCCGCCAGGCGGTTGTTTTTATCCAGCACGTCGATTTCGATTTCCAGCATCCGCCGCTGGCTTTGCCCCGGCGCATGGGTACCCGCTTCGCCGTGGCCGTAGTGCAGATCGCCTTGCGCGCTCCGGGTCGGGGTGAAGTTATCGGTTTTCACGCCGGTGATGGTCATGGTCTGACGCGGGGCGGGAGCGAAGGGGGCGCTGCGAAACGCCGAATGCGGGTTATGTTCATCGCCTTCGATATAAAGGTTGCCTTCTCCGCATCCGCAAGTCGTACACATAATTTTTACTCCAATTCTAAACGCTGAATCTGTAAGCCATCATCCGCCACGATCTGCAACTGGTCGTTATCGCAGTGCGGGCAGCGGCGGACATGCTGAGAGACAAGATGCACATACTGCTGACAGCGTTCACACCAGCATTCAGCCTGTTGCTCGGCAATGTGCAGCGCGCAGCCTTCCGCCAGCGTGCCGCGGCACACCAGTTCAAAACAGAAGGTGAGGGCGCTGGCCTCCACGCAGGAAAACGCGCCGACCTTCAGCCACACGCCGGTGACCCGGCGCGCGCCGTTTTGCCGCGCCTGTTGCTCAATGATTTCCAGCGCCCGCTGGCTTAGCGTGATTTCGTGCATGTTGGCCTCCGTTAATACTATGGCGGCTATATGCAATAACGATGCCAGGAGACCATAAACGGTGGGGGAACTGTCGATGACGACGACGGATGGCTGTCATCGACATGTCGCGATGGCGCCAGTATTTTTAATAATTCCTTTAAATTCATATAAATAAATTTTGGCATGGAAAATGCTTAACCGGTGCATCTCATGTAACGGGAGGATCCGGGATGACAATTTGGGAATTAAGTGAAAAGGCGGACTACATCGCCGATCGTCACCGCCAGCATCAGGAGCAGTGGCACACATACTGCAACTCGCTGGTTCAGGGCATCACCCTGTCGAAAGCGCGTCTGCATCACGCGATGAGCTGCGCGCCGGACAAAGAGCTGTGCTTCGTGCTGTTCGGCCACTTTCAGGTATATGTCGCGCTGGCGGAAGGCTTTAACAGCCACACCATCGAATACTACGTAGAAAGCAAAAATGGCGATGACAAACGGCTGATCGCCCAGGCGACGCTGGATGCGGAAGGGGTGATTGACGGTCGCATCAGTAACCGTTCCCGCGAAGCGGTGCTGGAACACTACCTGGCGATCATCGCCACCGTCTATGACCGTCTGTATGAGGCCATGGAGCGCGACCAGCCGGTGGATTTAAGCCATCTGGCGCAGGTCCATTAATTGTGAAGTGTCGACAAGTGTCGAAACCGACACCTGCGCGGCCTGATTTCGTCAAAAGTGACTTTCACCCGAGGATGACCCGGTGAACCGTTTTGTAATTGCTGATTCCAGCGTCTGTATTGGCTGCCGCACCTGCGAAGCCGCCTGTTCCGAGACGCATCGCCAGTATGGCCTGCAAAGTATGCCGCGCCTGCAGGTCATGCGTAATGAAAAAGAGTCTGCGCCGCAGATGTGCCACCACTGCGAAGACGCGCCCTGCGCCGCGGTGTGCCCGGTCAACGCCATTACTCGCGTCGACGGCGCGGTACAGCTCAATGAAAGCCTGTGCGTGAGCTGCAAACTGTGCGGCATCGCCTGCCCGTTCGGCGCGATTGAATTCTCCGGCAGCCGCCCGTTGGATATTCCCGCCAACGCTAACACGCCGATGGCGCCCGCCGCGCCGCCGGCTCCGGCCCGCGTCAGCTCGCTGCTCGACTGGGTGCCTGGCGTTCGCGCTATCGCCGTGAAATGCGACCTCTGCCACTTTGATGAGCAGGGCCCGGCCTGCGTACGGACCTGCCCGACCAAAGCCTTACTGCTGGTGGATATTCGCGATATTGCTAAGTCCAGCAAGCGTAAGCGCGAACTGACCTTTAATACCGACCTCGGCGATTTGTCGCTGTTTCAGGCGCAACAAGGGGGCGTGAAATGAGCGTGGTTGCATTAGTGAATCAGGCGGTTGCCTGGTATGCCGCCAGCGCGGTGCTGGCGTTTTTATTTAGTTTGCGAAAACCGCTGAGCGGCGCGATTGCCGGGATCGGCGGCGCGGTCGCCAGCGCGATGTTAATCGTCGCCGGCTTCTCGGCGCTGATCGCGCCGGAGCGGATCAACGGCGGCATGCTGCAGTATCTGCATCTGGCGATGCGGGTGGGCGGGATTAACGCTCTGTGGCTGTTGGCTATCGGCCTGTCGGCGCTGCCGATTTCGCTGTTTAACATTTCCTGGCATCGTCATCCGCAGGTCAAATCCAACGGCCTGCTGGTTAACCTGCTGCTGGCTGCCGCCACCTGCGCGGTGGTGGTGACTAACTTCGGCAGCCTGGTGGTGATGGCGGAAATCATGGCGCTGTGCGCCGCGTTCCTTACCGGCTGCGCGCAGTCCGGCAAACTGTGGTTTGCGCTGGGGCGTCTCGGTACCCTGCTGCTGGCGTGGACCTGCTGGCTGGTGTGGTCGTTCTACGGCACTCTCGATCTGGCGGCGATTAGCCAGTTGGCCGCCGGCGCGCCGCAGAACATGGCGCTGTGGCTGCCGGGTCTGCTCGGTTTTGCCCTGCTCGCCGGGGTGATTCCGCTGCACGGCTGGGCGCCGCAGGCGCATGCGGGCGCCAGCGCCCCGGCCGCCGCGCTGTTTTCTACGGTGGTGATGAAGGTCGGTCTGTACGGCATCCTGACCGTGTCGCTGGCCGGTAGCGTGCCGCCGCTGTGGTGGGGCGTGCTGCTGCTGGTGTTGGGGATGATTACCGCCTTTATCGGCGGGCTGTACGCGCTGATGGAACATAATATCCAGCGCCTGCTGGCTTACCACACCCTGGAAAACATCGGCATTATTCTGCTTGGCCTCGGCGCGTTCGTCACCGGTATTGCTACCGGCAATAATGCGCTGATGGTGCTGGGCTTTATCGGCGGCATGTACCACCTGATCAACCACAGCCTGTTCAAAACCACGCTGTTCCTTGGCGCGGGGGCGGTGTGGTTCCGTACCGGGCATCGCGATATCGAGAAGCTGGGCGGCATCGGTAAAAAAATGCCGCTGATTTCACTCGCCATGCTGGTGGGGCTGATGGCGATGGCCGCGCTGCCGCCGCTGAACGGCTTTGCCGGCGAATGGGTTATCTATCAATCCTTCTTCAAGCTGAGCACCGGCGAGGTGTTTATCGGCCGTCTGCTGGGGCCGCTGCTGGCGGTTGGCCTGGCGATTACCGGGGCGCTGGCGGTGATGTGTATGGCCAAAGTCTACGGCGTCACCTTCCTCGGCGCGCCGCGCAGTAAAGAGGCGGAAAACGCCACCTGCGCGCCCTGGCTGATGACCTTAAGCGTGATGCTGGCCGCCGCGTCCTGCGTCATCGGCGGCGTGGCGGCGCCGTGGCTGTTGCCGCTGGTCGGCCACGTCATTCCGGTTCCAGCGCAGGCCACTAGCGTCGTATCGCAGCCGCTGATCGCCATTCTGCTGATTGCCTGTCCGCTGCTGCCGTTCCTGCTGATGATCTTCTTCAAAGGCGACCGCTTGCCGGCGCGCTCGCGCGGCGCGGCGTGGGTCTGCGGCTACGACCATGAACAAGCAATGGTGGTCACCGCCCACGGCTTCGCCATGCCGGTGAAAGAAGCCTTTGCGCCGCTGCTGAAGCTGCGTCACTGGTTGAATCCGGTACGGCTGGTGCCCGGCTGGCAGAACGCCTCCGCGCCCGCCTTGCTGCGTGGCGTGGCGCTGATCGAACTGGCGGTACTGGTGGTGATTGTGATTTCGCGAGGAGCCTGAGAGTGAACCTATTCGTTGCATTAATACAGGCGCTGGTACTTTTTGCCGTCGCGCCGCTGCTGTCCGGCCTGACCCGCGTTGCCCGCGCGCGCCTGCATAACCGCCGCGGGCCGGGGGTACTGCAGGAGTATCGGGATATCCTGAAACTGCTGGGCCGCCAGAGCGTGGGCCCGGACGCTTCCGGCTGGGTATTCCGCCTGACGCCGTTTGTGATGGTTGGCGTGATGCTGACCATCGCCGCCGCGCTGCCGGTGGTGACCATAGATTCACCGCTGCCGGGGCTGGGCGACCTGATTACGCTTATCTACCTGTTCGCCATCGCCCGTTTCTTCTTCGCCATTTCCGGCCTGGATACCGGCAGTCCGTTCACCGCCATCGGCAGCAGCCGTGAAGCGATGCTCGGCGTGCTGGTCGAACCGATCCTGCTGCTTGGGCTGTGGGTCGCGGCGCAGGTAGCCGGTTCCACCCATATTAGCGCGATTACCGACACCATTTACCACTGGCCCGCCGCGCGCAGCATCCCGCTGATCCTGGCGCTGTGCGCCTGCGCCTTCGCCACCTTTATCGAAATGGGCAAACTGCCGTTCGATTTAGCCGAGGCCGAACAGGAGCTGCAGGAAGGACCGCTTTCCGAGTACAGCGGTAGCGGTTTCGCGGTGCTGAAGTGGGGCATCAGCCTGAAACAGCTAGTGGTACTGCAGATGTTCGTCGGCGTGTTTATCCCGTGGGGACAGATGACCAGCTTCAGCACGCCGGGACTGCTGCTGGCGCTGGTGGTCGCCATCGTCAAGCTGGTGGCGGGAGTGCTGATTATCGCGCTGTTCGAAAACAGCATGGCGCGTCTGCGCTTCTGTGCCACTTCCCGCGTCACCTGGGCCGGGTTTGGTTTCGCCTTTTTAGCTTTCGTCTCCTTGCTGGTGGCGTGATTAAGAGAATTTGAGCATGTCTGAAGAAAAAATCGGTCAACACTATCTTGCGGCGCTGCACCAGGCCTTCCCTGGCGTGGTGCTGGACGAAGCCTGGCAGACCAAAGATCAGCTAACCGTCACCGTGAAGGTTAACTACCTGCCGGAAGTGGTCGAGTTCCTGTACTACAAGCAGGGCGGCTGGCTGTCGGTACTGTTCGGCAACGACGAACGTAAGCTGAACGGCCACTACGCGGTTTACTATGTGCTGTCGATGGAGCAGGGCACGAAGTGCTGGATCACCGTGCGCGTGGAAGTCGACGCTAATAAACCGGAATATCCGTCGGTGACCCCGCGCGTGCCGGCGGCGGTATGGGGCGAGCGCGAAGTACGCGATATGTACGGTCTGGTGCCGGTGGGCCTGCCGGACGAGCGCCGCCTGGTGCTGCCGGACGACTGGCCGGATGAACTCTATCCGCTGCGTAAGGACAGCATGGACTACCGCCAGCGCCCGGCGCCGACCACCGACGCGGAGACCTACGAATTCATTAACGAGCTCGGCAGTAAGAAAAACAACGTGGTGCCGATTGGCCCGCTGCACGTCACCTCCGATGAGCCAGGCCATTTCCGTCTGTTTGTCGACGGCGAGAACATTATCGACGCCGATTACCGCCTGTTCTATGTCCATCGCGGCATGGAAAAGCTGGCGGAAACCCGCATGGGCTACAACGAAGTAACGTTCCTGTCGGACCGGGTATGCGGCATCTGCGGCTTCGCCCACAGCACTGCTTATACCACGTCGGTAGAAAACGCGATGGGTATCGTGGTGCCGGAGCGCGCGCAGATGATCCGCGCCATTCTGCTGGAAGTGGAACGCCTGCACTCGCACCTGCTGAACCTTGGTCTGGCATGCCACTTCACCGGCTTTGACTCCGGCTTTATGCAGTTCTTCCGCGTGCGCGAAACCTCAATGAAGATGGCGGAGATCCTCACCGGCGCGCGTAAAACCTACGGTATGAACCTGATCGGCGGGATTCGCCGCGATCTGCTGAAAGAGGACATGATCCAGACCCGCCAGCTGGCGCAGCAGATGCGCCGCGATGTGCAGGAGCTGGTGGATATGCTGCTCAGCACGCCGAACATGGAACAGCGCACCGTCGGTATTGGCCGTCTGGATCCAGAAATCGCCCGCGACTTCAGTAACGTCGGCCCGATGGTCCGCGCCAGCGGCCACGCCCGCGATACTCGCGCCGATCACCCGTTCGTTGGTTACGGTCTGCTGCCGATGGAAGTTCACAGCGAGCAGGGCTGCGACGTGATTTCCCGCCTCAAGGTGCGTATCAACGAGGTTTATACCGCGCTGAATATGATTGATTTCGGTCTCGACAATCTGCCCGGCGGCCCGCTGATGGTGGATGGCTTCACCTATATTCCGCACCGCTTCGCGCTGGGCTTCTCGGAAGCGCCGCGCGGCGACGATATTCACTGGAGCATGACCGGCGACAACCAAAAACTGTACCGCTGGCGCTGCCGTGCGGCGACCTACGCCAACTGGCCGACCCTGCGCTATATGCTGCGCGGCAACACCGTCTCCGACGCGCCACTGATTATTGGCAGCCTCGACCCTTGCTACTCCTGTACCGACCGCATGACGGTGGTCGATGTGCGTAAGAAGAAAAGCAAAGTGGTGCCGTACAAAGAGCTGGAGCGCTACAGCATCGAGCGTAAAAACTCGCCGCTGAAATAATTGAGCCATTGCGTGGGGCCCCTCACCCCGACCCTCTCCCCGCAGGGGAGAGGGGGAAGGGCAGATCGAGCGCGAATTCACTGACCGTGCACAACTGTCCCCTCTCCCTTTTAGGGAGAGGGCTAGGGTGAGGGTAAAAGGCCACACACAACCTGGGAGCAACAATGTTTACCTTTATCAAAAAAGTCATCAAGACCGGCACCGCGACCCACTCCTATCCGCTGGAGCCGATGCCGGTGGATAAAAACTTCCGCGGCAAACCGGAACACAATCCGCAGCAGTGCATCGGCTGCGCGGCCTGCGTGAATGCGTGTCCGTCTAACGCCCTGACGGTAGAGACCGACCTGGCGACTAACCAGCTGGCGTGGCAGTTCAACCTCGGGCGCTGCATTTTCTGCGGCCGCTGTGAAGAAGTTTGCCCGACGGCGGCGATTAAGCTGTCGCAGGAGTATGAACTGGCGGTGTGGAAAAAAGAGGATTTCCTCCAGCAATCGCGCTTTGCCATTTGCCACTGTCGGGTCTGCGAACGGCCTTTCGCGGTACAAAAAGAGATCGACTACGCTATCGCGCTGCTTAAGCACAACGGCGATACCCGCGCCGAATTGCACCGCGAAAGCTTTGAGACCTGCCCGGAATGCAAGCGTCAGAAATGCCTGGTGCCATCCGATCGTATTGAACTGACTCGCCACATGAGGGAGGCCAGCTGATGAGCAATTTATTAGGCCCGCGCGATGAAAACGGCATTCCGCTGCCGATGACGGTGGAGGAATCCATCGCCAGCATGAAGGCCTCGCTGCTGAAAAAAATCAAACGTTCCGCCTACGTTTATCGCGTCGACTGCGGCGGCTGTAACGGCTGTGAAATCGAGATTTTCGCCACCCTTTCGCCGCTATTCGATGCCGAACGCTTCGGAATTAAAGTAGTGCCGTCGCCGCGCCATGCCGATATTCTGCTGTTCACCGGCGCGGTGACCCGCGCGATGCGTTCGCCGGCGCTGCGCGCCTGGCAATCGGCGCCGGATCCGAAAATCTGCATCTCTTACGGCGCCTGCGGCAACAGCGGCGGTATCTTCCACGATCTGTACTGCGTATGGGGCGGCACCGACAAAATCGTGCCGGTCGACGTCTATATTCCGGGTTGTCCGCCGACGCCTGCCGCCACGCTGTACGGTTTTGCGATGGCGCTTGGTCTGCTGGAGCAAAAAATCCATGCCCGCCAGCCGGGCGAGCTTGACGACCAGCCAACCGAATTGCTGCATCCCAACATGGTGCAGCCGCTGCGGGTGCGTATCGATCGCGAAGCGCGCCGTCTGGCCGGCTATCGCTATGGTCGCCAGATTGCCGACGACTATATGCGTCTACTGGGGCAGGGCGATAACCAGGTACTACGCTGGCTGGAGGCGGAGAAAGATCCGCGTCTGACCGAGATCGTCACGCACCTGAATCAGGTGGTCGAGGGGGCGCGTATCCGATGAGCGAGACGGTGGTGTTCAGTCAGCTGAGCCGTAAATTTATTGATGAGAACGACGCGACGCCGGATCAGGCGCAGCAGGTGGTCTATTACAGCCTGGCGATTGGCCACCACCTCGGCGTCATTGACTGCCTGGAAGCGGCGTTAAGCTGCCCGTGGGAGGACTATCTGGCGTGGATTGGCACGCTGGAGGCGGGCAGCGCCGCGCGGCGCAAAATGGAAGGCGTGCCGAAGTATGGCGAGATTGTTATCGACAGTAATCACGTGGCGATGCTGGCTAATGCCTTTGATAAAGCGCAGTCCGCGCAGACCCCGCAGCAGCAGGCGTGGAGTAAAACCCTGCTCAGCATGCTGCACGATATTCACCAGGAAAGCGCCATCTATCTGATGGTGAGGAGACTACGTGACTGACGTTTTACTGTGTGTTGGCAACAGCATGATGGGCGATGACGGCGCAGGCCCGCTGCTGGCGGAAATGTGCGCGGCCAATCCGGTCGGCGGCTGGGTGGTGATTGACGGCGGCAGCGCGCCGGAAAACGATATCGTCGCCATCCGCGAACTGCGCCCAGCCCGGCTGCTGATCGTCGATGCAACCGATATGGGGCTCAACCCTGGCGAAATTCGCATTGTCGACCCGGACGATATCGCCGACATGTTTATGATGACCACCCACAATATGCCGCTTAACTATCTTATCGATCAGTTAAAAGAGGATATTGGCGAGGTGATTTTTGTGGGCATTCAGCCCGATATAGTCGGTTTCTATTACCCGATGACTCAGCCTGTTAAGGATGCCGTCTCGACGGTATACGCGCGGCTTGATGGCTGGCAGGGGCAGGGCGGTTTTGCCGCGCTGGAAGCGGCCGAGGAACAGGCGTTCCCCGGCTTGCGCTAATGCTTCGCCGGGGGACCGTAGGCCGGGTAAGGCGTAAGCCGCCACCCGGCAATACCGACTACTCCAGATCCGCCCCGTTGCTGGCGATGACCTTCTTATACCACCAGAACGATTTCTTGCGCTTGCGCGCAAGCGTGCCGTTACCGGCATCGTCGCGATCGACATACACGAAACCGTAGCGCTTGCTCATCTCGCCGGTGGAGGCGGATACCAAATCGATACAGCCCCAGCTGGTATAGCCGATGACCGGAATGCCGTCATCGATGGCGTCGCGCATCGCTTTGATATGCTCGCGCAGATAGCTAATGCGGTAGTCGTCGTTGATTTCGCCGTTGGCGTCAATTTCATCGCGCGCGCCGAGCCCGTTTTCCACGAGGAATAGCGGTTTCTGATAGCGGTCATACATCATGTTCATGGTGATGCGCAGGCCGAGCGGATCGATGCCCCAGCCCCATTCGCTGGCGGCAATGTACGGATTCTTCAGCGACTTGACGATATTGGCGGCGTTGGTGTTGCTGGCGTTCATCTCCGCTGACGCGCAGCGCGAGGCGTAATAGCTAAAGGAGACAAAATCAACGGTGTTTTTGAGGATTTCGTCGTCGCCCGGCTGTTTGGCAATAGTGACGCCTTTCTCGCGGAATACCCGCGCGGCCCACACCGGATACGCGCCGCGTGCCTGCACATCGATAAAGAACAGGTTTTCACGATCTTTTTCCAGCGCCATCCAGACATCTTCCGGCTTACAGGAATACGGGTAGAAATTACCGCCCGCCAGCATGCAGCCGACCTGGTTTTGCGGGTTAACCTGATGGGCGATTTTTGTCGCCAGCGCGCTGGCCACCAGCTCGTGATGCGCGGCCTGGTATTTCACCTGTTCCTGATTTTCTCCTTCCTCAAACACCAGACCGGCGCCGGAGTAGGGACTATGCAGCATAATGTTGATTTCATTGAAGGTGAGCCAGTATTTCACCAGTCCGTCAAACGCTTCAAAACAGGTGCGCGCATAGTGGCTGAAAAAATCGACCATCTTCCGGTTACGCCAGGAGCCATATTCCGTCACCAGATGCATCGGGACATCAAAGTGGCACAGGGTGACCAGCGGTTCGATCCCGTACTTTCTGCACTCTTCAAACATCGCACGATAGAAGGCGATACCTTCCGGGTTTGGCTGTTGTTCATCGCCGCGCGGGAACAGTCGGCTCCAGGCGATAGAGGTGCGGAAGACGCTAAACCCCATCTCCGCCATCAGGGCGATATCCTCTTTATAGCGATGGTAAAAATCAATCGCCACGTGGCTTGGGTAGAATTCATCTTCGCGAAGCGTAAAGCGCTTCTCCTGGCCCAGCTTCACCGCCAGGCGATGGGCGCCGTGCGGAATAGTATCAACGGTTGTCAGCCCTTTGCCGCCCTCAAGATAAGCGCCTTCAGACTGGTTAGCGGCCAGAGCGCCGCCCCATAAAAATCCGTGTGGAAAACTCGACATGCGTTACCTCGCGTTCAAAAAAGTGTTCAGGCGTGAGTGGCCGCGCCCTGGCGCTGTCTGGCGTCGGCGGCGGCATTTTCTACCGGGATATCTTCAAAACCGAGCAGCAGCGTCAGCGCAAAGGAGAGCACCACCGACAGCGCCATCACGCCAAAGACCCAAACGATAGTCATCGGATTGGCCGGATCGAAAAACTGGACGCTGGTGAACAGCCCCGGCGCCGCCATCGAATGGCTGGCCAGCCCGGCGATCCCCGCCACCGCCCCGCAAATAAAGCCGCTGATTAAGCTGGCGACCAGCGGGCGTTTCAGACGTACCGCCACGCCGTACAGCGCCGGTTCGGAAATCCCGGCCAGAATCGCCGATGCCGCTGCCGCTAATGCGGTCTGGCGCAGCTCCGGGTTTTTGGTTTTCCACGCCACCGCCAGCGACGAGCCGCCCAGCGACAGGTTGGCGCCGATTTCCGATGGCATCACCATGCCCTCTTTGCCGGTTTCGGCGATGGTCTGAATGATGGTTGGCGTAAAGACGCGGTGCATCCCGGTCATCACCAGCAGCGGCCAGAGTCCGCCCATGATCGCCACCGACAGCCAGCCGAGATAGCTATGGATCGTGTACACCAGCGCGGAGATCGCGCTGCCGATCCAGATGCCGAGCGGGCCAATCAGCAGGATCGCCAGCGGCGCGGCAATCAGCACGATCAGCATCGGTTTAAGGAAGTTTTTTGTCACCGCCGGGGTGATGCGATCGACCCAGCGCTCGATATAAGAGAGACACCAGGTCATCACCAGCGCCGGGATCACCGTGTAGGTGTATTTCACGGCGGTAACCGGAATGAAGGCGAACTCAACGTGCTCACCCTGCGCGGCTTTGGCCATTAATTCGATGAACCCCGGATGCACCAGCACCCCGGCGATGGCGATAGCCAGCGACATATTGGTTTTGAATTTTACCGCCGCGGAAGCGGCAACCATCAGCGGCAGGAAGAAGAACGCGCCGTCGCCGATAAGCGTCAGAATGGTCAGCGTCGGCGAGCCTTTTGGCAACGCGCCGCTCATTTCCAGGATCATCGCCAGCAGTTTGACCATCGATCCGCCAATAATCGCCGGGATCAGCGGCGACATGGTGCCGATCAGCGCATCAAGGATCCCGGCGCCGATGCGTTTTAAGGTCAGCGGCGGTTTCCCCTGCGGCTCAGCCGGGCGCAACTCGCCGGGCAGCAGATTCAGCACTTCGCGATACGCCTGCGATACGGTATTGCCGATGATCACCTGGCACTGGTTATCGCTACGCACGACGCCAAGTACCCCTTGCAGCGCTTTCAGCGCCGGGGCGTCCACGCGTTGGTTATCTTTCACCACAAAGCGCAGGCGGGTCATGCAGTGGGTTACGGCAACGACGTTGTCTGCGCCGCCGATCGCCGTCAGGATCTGGTTCGCCAGGGCTGCATAATTTTTAGACATCGGATTTTATCCTGTTTTATCAATAGGGTACTGATTACACGCCAGCGCCTGACGGCGGCTATGCGCGGTATATGCATAGGAAACCGGTTCCACAAAATCATGATGAGTTTCATTGAGTCATACAAGAATTAAAAAAATCACTTTGCAAATTTGTGATTTTGATCGCTTTGTAGGCAGGGGCAGAGCAACATCAGGGCGATGCCGACTGCTGAAAAACGGCGAGACGTGCAGTACACTGCAGGCAACTTAAGTTACAGGAAGAACCCCATGGCAACGATGCTGGAGGTTGCGAAGCGCGCGGGAGTATCAAAGGCGACCGTTTCGCGGGTGCTGTCGGGCAATGGCTATGTTAGCCAGGAGACCAAAGACCGGGTGTTTCAGGCAATTGCCGAAAGCGGCTATCGGCCGAATCTGCTGGCGCGCAATCTGGCGACCAAAAAAAGCCAGACCATCGGGCTGGTGGTAACCAACACCCTTTATCACGGCGTCTATTTCAGCGAGCTGCTGTTTCACGTGGCGCGGCTGACGGAAGATCAGGGGCGGCAGCTGATCCTTGCCGACGGCAAACACAGCGCGCAAGAGGAGCGCGAGGCGATTCAGTATCTGCTCGATATGCGCTGTGATGCGATCATCATCTATCCGCGCTTTCTTAGCGTCGATGAGATGGATGAGATAATCGACAATCATCAGCAGCCGATTGTGGTGCTGAACCGTCGCCTGCGCCGCCACGCCAGCCACTGCGTATGGTCCGATCACAAAGCCTCGGCGCGGATGGCGGTTGAAAAGTTAATTACCAGCGGTCATCGCGACATTGCGTTTATCACCGGTTCGCTGGATTCGCCTACCGGGGTTGAGCGTCTCTCTGGTTATAAAGACGCGCTGGCAGGCCAGGGGCTTCCCGTGCGGCAAGAACTGATCGTTGAAGGGCGCTGGACGCCGCAGACCGGCGCCGCCGCTGTCGAAGCGCTCAGCCAACGCGGCGTCAGTTTCAGCGCGCTGGTCGCCAGTAATGACGACATGGCGATCGGTGCGATTAAGCAACTGCACCAGCAGGGGATCGCGGTGCCGCAGCTGGTATCGGTGATCGGTTTCGATGACATCGCGCTGGCGCCGTATGTGATCCCTTCGCTCTCCAGCGTTAAAATCCCGGTCACCGAAATGATGAAAGAGAGCATCAACAGGCTGATCTTTATGCTCGACGGCGGCGAATTTAAATATCAGCAAACTTTCCCCGGCGAGCTGATTGAACGCGAGTCGTTGGCGCGCGGCCCGCATGCCTGATGTCGTCATCTGTCATCGTCAGTTGTGACGATGACAGCGACTGTTAATTTAATTCCCTTAAATTTCAATGAAATAAAAGTTGGAACGTATTATGCATAATCCGGCGCGTTAACTTCTTTCCGCTGGAGAAATGGATGAACCGTTTCATTATCGCCGATGCGAGCAAATGCATCGGCTGCCGCACCTGTGAAGTGGCCTGCGTGGTCTCTCATCAGGAAAATCAGGATTGCGCCGCGCTGACGCCGCAGTCGTTCCTGCCGCGTATTCACGTGATCAAAGGCGTCAATGTGTCGACGGCGACGGCCTGTCGTCAATGTGAAGACGCGCCATGCGCCAACGTCTGCCCGAACGGCGCCATCAGCCGCGATAAAGGCTTTGTCCACGTGATGCAGGAGCGCTGCATCGGCTGTAAAACCTGCGTTGTCGCCTGCCCGTATGGGGCGATGGAAGTGGTGGTGCGCCCGGTCGTTCGCCACAGCGGCGCCGGGTTGAACGTCATGGCGGAAAAAGCCGAAGCCAACAAGTGCGACCTGTGCCACCAGCGCGATAGCGGCCCGGCCTGCATTGAAGCCTGCCCGACGCACGCGCTGGTTTGCGTTGACCGCAACAAGCTTGAGCAGATGAACCTCGAAAAACGTCGCCGTACGGCGCTGGCCTGGTAATACGCCGCATGAACGGGGTGCAAATCCGCATTCGCGGTAAAGTGCAGGGGGTGGGTTTCCGCCCCTTCGTCTGGCAACTGGCGCGACAAATGGCGCGCGGCGGCGATGTCTGTAACGACGGCGACGGCGTGCTGGTCAGGCTGATCGGCGACGACGGTGGTTTTACCGCCGCGTTGGCCCGTCACTGTCCGCCGCTGGCGCGTATTGACAGCACCGACTGCACCCCGTTTCACTGGCATAAGCTTCCTCAGGATTTCACCATTCGCCACAGCGGCGGCGGCAGTATGCGCACGCAGATTGTTCCCGATGCCGCAACCTGCCCGGCGTGCCTGGCGGAGATGAACGATCCGCAAGAACGCCGTTACCGTTACCCCTTTATCAACTGTACCCACTGCGGGCCGCGTTTCACCATTATTCGCGCCATGCCATACGATCGTCCCTTTACGGCGATGGCGCCGTTCCCACTTTGTCCGCGCTGCGCTGCCGAGTACCGGGAGCCTGCCGATCGCCGTTTTCACGCCCAGCCGGTGGCCTGTGCCGATTGCGGCCCACAGCTGGAGTGGCGGGCGGGAACGCTAACGCTATTCGCTGAAGCGGCGCTGCAGGCGGCCATCGCGCGGCTGGCTGCGGGCGATATTGTGGCGATAAAAGGGATTGGCGGTTTTCATCTGGCCTGCGATGCCGGTAATAGCGTGGCGGTGGCAGCGCTGCGCGCGCGAAAACGGCGCCCGGCAAAACCGCTGGCGGTAATGCTGCCGACGGCCACGGGATTACCCGCCGCGGCGGCAACGCTGCTGCGCTCGCCCGCCGCGCCGATTGTATTGCTGGCTAAAGCGCAGGTTCCCGGCCTGTGTGACGAGATTGCGCCAGGGCTTGCGGAAGTTGGGGTGATGCTGCCGTCTAATCCGCTGCAGCATTTACTTCTGCAGGCGCTGGCGCGCCCGATAGTGATGACCTCCGGCAACCTCAGCGGCCGCCCTCCGGCATTGAGTAATCGCGAAGCGCTCACCGACTTAGCCGATATCGTCGACGGTTTTCTGCTACATAATCGCGATATCGTGCAGCGTATGGACGATTCGCTGGTGCGCTCAAGCGGTGAGATGCTGCGCCGCGCCCGTGGCTATGTGCCGGATGCGCTGCCGCTGCCGCCGGGCCTGGATAATATTCCGCCGTTGCTGGCGCTGGGGGCGGATATGAAAAATACCTTCTGTCTGGCGCGCGGCGACGAGGCGGTGCTGAGCCAGCATTTTGGCGATCTCGGCGAGGAGGGCGTCGAGCAACAGTGGCGCAGTGCGCTGCAGTTAATGCAGAGCATTTATGCATTTGCGCCGCAGCGGATGGCGGTTGACGCCCATCCCGGCTATCGCTCGACACGGTGGGCGGCGTCAATGTCGTTACCGGTCGAGCCGGTACTGCATCACCATGCCCACGCGGCGGCTTGCCTGGCGGAACACCGCTGGCCGCTCGACGGCGGCGATGTGATTGCCCTGACCCTTGATGGCATTGGCATGGGGGAAAACGGCGCGCTGTGGGGCGGCGAATGCCTGCGGGTGAACTACCGCGAATGCGAACATCTTGGCGGCCTCCCGGCCGTGGCTCTGCCGGGCGGCGATCTGGCGGCGCGCCAGCCGTGGCGAAATTTGTTGGCCCAGTGCCTGGCATTTATTCCCGACTGGCAGTCATACCCGCAAACCGCCGCGCTGGGGCAGCGAAACTGGCCGCTGTTGGCGCAGGCCATCGAACGCGGTATTAATTCGCCGCGCGCCTCTTCCTGCGGACGGCTGTTTGATGCCGTCGCCTACGCGCTGGATTGCGCGCCGGAGAGCCTGAGCTACGAAGGCGAGGCGGCCTGTCGGCTGGAGGCGCTGGCCGCCAGCTGTCCGGGCGTCAGCCATCCGGTCACGCTGCCCTGGCGCGGCGGCGAGCTGGATTTAGCCACCTTCTGGCGACAGTGGTTGCGCTGGCAGGCGACGCCCGCGCAGAAAGCCTGGGCCTTTCATGATGCGCTGGCCTGCGGGCTGGCGGCGCTGGCGCGCGACCGCGCCGCTTCCCGCGGGATAGCGACGATCGTTTGTAGCGGCGGCGTACTGCATAATCAGCTGCTCGCCGCCCGCCTCAGCGATTACCTCTCTGATTTTACTTTGCTTTTGCCGCAGCAGCTTCCCGCTGGCGATGGCGCGATCGCCTACGGTCAGGCGGTGGTGGCCGCCGCCCGCTGGCAGTCTCAAAGGATTTAAGATGATAACGATGATTTTACGCCAACAGCCGCGTGCGGCGGCGCTGGTATTGGGACTTATCGCCGCGAACGCCCTGGCCTGGCTATGGGCGTTTCAGGCGTTTGGCGATAGCGGGGCATTGATGGCCGCCAGTCTGCTGGCCTGGGGTTACGGTCTGCGCCATGCGGTCGACGCCGACCATATTGCGGCGATTGATAGCGTCACCCGCAAGATGATGCAGCAGGGGCGGCGGCCGTTTGGCGTCGGGGCGTGGTTTTCGCTAGGGCATTCGTCGATCGTGGTGCTGGCGTCGGCGGCGATCGCCGCGACGGCCACCGCCTTCAGCCAGCAGATGAGCTGGCTACACGAAACCGGCAGCGTGATTGGCACTGCGGTATCGGCGCTGTTTCTGCTGGCAATGGCGCTGGTCAATCTGGTGATTTTGCGCAGCGTGTGGCGCAGCTTCCAGGCATGGAAGCGCGGTGAAAAGGTCAGCGACGAAATCGTTAGCGGCGGCGGTATGATGAGCTGGCTGTTTGGCAAGACCTTCCGGCTGATAAGCCGCAGCTGGCAGATGTATCTGGTGGGCTTTTTGTTCGGTCTTGGCTTTGATACCGCCACCGAAATCGGCGTGCTGGGTATTTCCGCTGCCGGCGCGTCGAGCGGCATTTCGATTTGGTCGATTATGGTCTTCCCGGCGCTGTTCGCCAGCGGTATGGCGCTGGTGGATACGCTTGATAATGTGCTGATGGTCGGCGCCTACGGCTGGGCGTTCAGCAAGCCGCAGCGCAAGCTCTATTACAATATGACCATCACCGGTACCTCGGTAGTCGTGGCGCTGTTTATCGGCGGCCTGGAAGCGCTGGGGCTGTTAATGGATAAGTTCGCCCTAAGCGGCGGGGTGTGGCGCTGGGTAGGAGCGTTAAACGACAACCTCGGCGATGCCGGGTTTGTGGTGGTGGGGCTGTTCGTCGTTTGTTGGGCGCTGTCGGTGCTAAATTATCGCTGGCGCGGCTACGATAATTTGGCGCGCTAGCCTGGAAAACAATCACCTCACCAGAACTGTAAATACTGTTATCGGTTTGCAACTTTTTCGCTTGAAAAAACGTTTATCGCGTGTCGCTTCAGAGGATATTGCGCTCCCGGTTAATTTTTCTGCAATATGTTTTCCGTAGCGCAGGGAGCGCACAGGGGGCGGCCAGTCGCCGCCGCCCCCTGTACCCCCGGGCTCTGGCCGCCAAAATCGCCACTTCGTGGTGCCTTCGACTTATCCCGGCAGGCTTCGGGTCGGGCCGAGGCAGCGTCCTTGCAAAACACGGCCCTCAGCCCGCATCCATGCGGGCTGCCCCGGCCTTCCGGTAACGTCTCAGCGATTTTGAGGCCACCAACAGCGGCAGTTTCAGCCAGCATGGTGAATAAATTAAAGGCAGGCCGCACGGACCGTAGGCCGGGTAAGCGTAGCGCCACCCGGCAAAACAGGGTCGCCTGGACGGTAATCACCTTACCAGTTGCTTGAGCAGCACAAAAGCTTCCTTCATTTTGTCTTCACTCACCACAAAGGCCCGCAGCTGGTTTTCGGCATCCAGGCCTTTCGCCACCAGCCCCTCTTTGGCGGCCACGATATTCCACGTCAGATCGTCGCGGCGGGTGTCGCCGGCCAGATGCAGCGGCAGATCCGGTGTTTTCACTTTCACCAGCATTGGCGGCAATGTGAGCTCGCCCGCTTGCGCCAGCAGGTTTTTACTCAGGCACATGGCGCTGAGTAAAATCGGCTGCAGGAACGGCAGTACCGTACCGTTGATTTCCGCACAGTCGCCGAGCGCATAAATCGCCGGGTCGCTGGTTTGCAGTTGGTTATTGACCACCACGCCGCGGTTAATCTGCAATCCGGCATGGCGCGCCAGCGACGTTTCCGGGCGCAGGCCGGCAGCGGCCACCACCGCATCGACGGTTATCGCGCGCTGGCGATCGAGGCTGACGCGAATGCCGTCGGCGGTTTGCTCTAACCTCTCAAGCTGCGTTTTGAGCATCAGATGTACGCCCATCTCGGTAAGCCGATGCTGTAGGCGGCTGCTGGCTTCCGGCGGCATCAGCGCCGCCAGCACGCTGGCTGAGTTATCGACTACCGTTACCGCTTTACCGGCGCGACAGAAATCCATCGCCAGTTCGCAGCCAATCAGGCCGCCGCCGACGATCAGCACGCGCTTCGCGTCGTGCAGCTGGCTCTGCGCTGCGCCATATTCGCGCTGGCTGTTCAGCGTCAGCATCAGCTCGCGTCCCGGCACCGGCGGGATAAACGGCGTCGCGCCGGTGGCCAGCACCAGTTTGTCGTAGCGCCACTGGTTATCCTGGCTCTTCACTAACCGGTTTTCGGCGTCGATATCGCTTACCCAGGTATGGGGAAACAGACGCAGATTGTACTGCTCTGCGAACTCGCCGGCGCTTTGCAGGGTCAGATCGTCGGCCTTCTGCCCGCGGCTGATGACATGGCTGAGGTCCGGTTTGTTGTACTCATCCATGCTATCGGCGGCGATTAACGTCAGCGGGATTTGCGTATCCTGCTTACGGATATTTTTCACCAGCTGGCGGGCCGCGAAGCCCGAGCCGATGATGACGATGCCATCACTCATTTTGCCTCCGTCGCCAGTACGTCAAAGACATCTTTGCCAAGAGAACACTCAGGGCAGAGGAAATTGTCCGGCACTTCACTCCACGACGTACCCGGCTGTACATCTTGGTTAGGTTCGCCTTTCGCCGGGTCATAGACCCACTGGCACACGCTGCACTGCATCATGGGACCGAGATCGGCGGCCGCGGCGGCGGCGCAGGCGCAGTCTTGTTGTTCCGGCGTTGTCGCTGCTTCAGCAACAGGCAGCGGCGAGAGGGCCCACTGGCGGGCGATGTCGCGTCCGTGTTGGCGGCACAATTCCAGCGCGTCGATATCCGGGCGCCATTTGGCTTTCAGGCTCAGCGACATCTCAAAACCGGCATCCTGCAGGCGGGTGGACAGACGGTCTACCGCGCCGCCGCTCCAGCCGTGTGAGCCAAAGGCGCTGGCGCGTTTATTGCGAAAACGCAGCCCGGTCATCTCTTCCACCAGCCCGGCGATTTTCGGCATCATCACGTTGTTCATGGTGGAGGTGCCCACCAGCACGCCTTTCGAGCGGAAAACATTGGTGAGAATGTCGTTTTTGTCGCTGCGGGCGACGTTGAAGATTTTTACCGCTACCCGCGGGTCGACTTCAGTGATCCCCTGAGCGATGGCGTCCGCCATCATGCGGGTGTTATTGGACATGGTGTCGTAGAAGAGAGTGATGCGATCTTCCTGGTAATCCGCCGCCCACTCGAGATATTTCTCGACGATTTGCGTCGGGTTATCGCGCCAGACCACGCCGTGGGAGGTGGCAATCATATCCACCGGCAGGTTGAAGCCGAGGATTTCAGTAATTTTCGGCGTCACCAGGCGGCTGAAGGGCGTCAGGATGTTGGCGTAGTAGCGCTGGCACTGTTCGTACAGTTCAATCTGGTCCACTTCATCGTTGAACAGGTGTTCGTCGCAGTAGTGCTGGCCGAAGGCGTCGTTGCTGAACAGCACCGCGTCGCCGGTCAGGTAGGTCATCATGCTGTCAGGCCAGTGCAGCATCGGCGTTTCCACGAAGATCAGCTGTTTACCATTACCGATATCGAGAGTATCGCCGGTTTTCACCACGTGGAAGTTCCACTCCGGATGATGATGGTGGCCGTTGATCGAGTCGATGGCGTTGGCGGTGCAGTAAATCGGCGTATCCGGGATCTGCATCATCAGTTCGGTCAGCGCGCCGGCATGGTCCTCTTCGGCGTGGTTAATGACGACGTAGTCGAGGTCAGCCAGATCGATTTCGCTGCGCAGGTTCTGCACGAACTCGCGGCTGAATTTATGATCGACGGTATCGATCAGCACGTTTTTCTCTTCGCGGATGAGATAGCTGTTGTAGCTGCTGCCGCGCAGCGTTTTATATTCGGTGCCGTGGAAATCACGCACTTCCCAATCGCGTTGGCCAACCCAAAGAATGTTATTTTTAACCGCAATAGACATAGCAACCTCAATCAATACAGTGTGTTTAAACTCAGTTGATTGGCTTATATCAAGTTGCATGCCAACTTTTTAATTCATTGATAACTATCTATTTTTAATTTTTTATGATTTTTGTTGCTGTCAAAATGACAATGATTAAAATAGTCGATATGACAATGCGTATTGTCAAAATGACAATGGAGCGGCAATGAGTTTTTCCGTCGACGAGCTGGCGAGAATCGCCATTGATTTACAAAGCGATATTGGTCACACCGACCGTTTTTCGCGTCTGATTACTACCCTGCGGCAGATTCTCGGCTGCGATGCCTCGGCGCTGCTGCGCTACGAGGCGCATCAGTTTGTGCCGCTGGCGATCGATGGCCTGGCGCAGGATGTGCTCGGTCGGCGCTTTGCCCTGGAAGGACACCCGCGGCTTGAGGCGATTGCGCGTGCCGGGGATGTGGTGCGCTTCCCGGCGGATAGCGATCTGCCTGACCCCTACGACGGGCTGATCCCCGGTCATGAGAGTCTGAAGGTTCACGCCTGCGTTGGCCTGCCGCTGTTCGCAGGGCAGACGCTGATTGGCGCGCTGACCCTTGACGGCATGGATGCCGACCGTTTCGATAGCTTTAGCGATGAAGAGCTGCGGCTAATTGCTGCGCTGGTGGCTGGCGCCTTGAATAACGCGCTGCTCATCGCCCGTCTTGAAGCGCAAAACGTGCTGCCGGCGCAGCCGGTGCATTACGCGCAGCCTGAGCGTCAGGAGATTATCGGCCTGTCGGCGCCCATGCTGCAGCTGAAAAAAGAGATCGATATCGTCGCCGCATCAGATTTAAACGTGCTGATAAGCGGCGAAACCGGCACCGGTAAAGAGCTGGTGGCGAAGGCGGTGCATCAGGGGTCGCCGCGAGCCGCCAATCCGCTGGTCTATCTCAACTGCGCGGCGCTACCGGAAAGCGTGGCGGAGAGCGAGCTGTTCGGCCATGTGAAAGGGGCATTTACCGGCGCTATCAGCAACCGCAGCGGTAAATTTGAGATGGCTGATAACGGCACCCTGTTCCTTGATGAAATTGGCGAACTGTCGCTGGCGTTGCAGGCGAAGCTGCTGCGCGTGCTGCAGTATGGCGATATTCAGCGCGTCGGCGATGACCGCAGCCTGCGGGTCGATGTGCGGGTGTTGGCGGCGACGAACCGCGATCTGCGCCAGGAGGTGGTGGAAGGGCGCTTTCGCGCCGATCTGTACCATCGGCTGAGCGTCTTCCCGCTGTCGGTTCCGGCGCTACGCGAACGGGAAAACGATGTGGTGCTGCTGGCGGGCTATTTCTGTGAGCAGTGCCGCCTGCGGATGGGGCTGGCGCGGGTCATTTTGGCTGAGGCGGCGCGAAACAGGCTGCAGCAGTGGTCCTGGCCGGGCAACGTGCGCGAACTGGAGCATGCTATTCACCGGGCGGTAGTGCTGGCGCGGGCCACCCAGACCGGCGATGAAGTGGTACTAGAGCCGCAGCATTTCCAGTTTGCGGTGGCAGCGCCGATGTTGCCGACTGAGACGGCCGCAGCGGCGCCCGCGACGGGAAACGTCAATCTGCGCGAGGCGACCGACTCTTTTCAGCGAGAAGCGATTAGCCGCGCGCTGGAGGCGAACCAGCGCAACTGGGCGGCGACCGCCCGTGCGCTGGAACTGGACGTCGCCAACCTGCATCGGCTGGCGAAACGTCTGGGGCTTAAAGGATCCCTGCCTGGTAAAAGTTCTGCAGGTTGATGGCGCCGACCAGCAGGCCGTTTTCATCCACTACCGGCGCGGCGCTGATTTTATGTTTCATCAACCGCTCTTTGGCTTCCACCGCGCGACTTTCCGCCTGCAGCGTCACGCCGTTGCGGGTCATCGCCTGAGTGACGCCATCGTTGAGCGTACCGCCAGCAACCAGCCAGCGGCGCAGGTCGCCGTCGGTGAAAACGCCCTGCACGCGGTTGGCTTCATCGCAGACCGCCACCAGGCCGAGCCCGGTTCGGCTTAGTTCAAGCATGGCGTCCATGACGTTGGCGTCAGCATTGACCCGCGGCACTTCTTCATCGCGGCGCATCAGATGATGCACTTTGTTCAGCAGCCGCGCGCCGAGGGCGCCCGCCGGGTGGGAACGGGCGAAATCTTCTTCATTGAAACCGCGCGCCTGCATCACCGCCATCGCCAACGCGTCGCCCAGCATCAGCGTGTTGACGGTGCTGGAGGTCGGTGCCAGATGCATCGGACAGGCTTCGCGCTCTACGGCGATATCCAGCACCGCTTTCGCCGCCAGCGCCAGCGGCGAGGTGGATTTGCCGGTCATCGCCAGCAGCGGAATGGATTTCTCTTCCAGCCGCGGTACGATGAGATCCAGCTCTTTCGCGCTGCCGGAGTAGGAGATAAACAGCATCACGTCGCGGCTATCGAGCATGCCGAGATCGCCGTGCAGGGCTTCCGCCGGATGGACGAAAAAGGCCGGGGTGCCGGTGCTGGCGAAGGTTGCCGCTAGCTTTTTACCGATGTGGCCGGATTTACCGATACCGGAGACAATCAGTTTGCCCTCGCAGTGGATGATGGTTTCCGCCGCGCGGATGAAGTCGTCGCCCAGGCGTTCCGGCAGGCGGCTCGCCTCCTGCAGCTCAAGCATCAGGGTCTGGCGTCCGGCCTCTAACAAAAAGTTACTCATGATGTTCTCCAGTAATAATGACTTCAATACCTTTGGCTTCCAGCGCCCGCTGGAATTCAGGGTCAATATCGGCATCGGTAATCAATTTATCCACGCGTTCAAGGCCGCAGACAATGTTGGGACTTTTACGGCCAAACTTGGATGAGTCGGCCATCAGGATCACTTCGCGGGCGGCGTTACACATCGCCTTACTTACGGTATAGACCTCGTTAAAGGTGGTGACGCCCGCGACCAGATCAATGCCGTCGGTGCCCATAAACAGCTTGTCGAAGCTGAATTGTTCGAAGGCGTTTTCCGCCAGTTGGCCGTGAAAAGAGGCTGATTTTTTACGGAAGGTGCCGCCCGGCATCAGGATGGTCTGCTCGTTATCGAGCTCGGAAAGCGCGTTGACGATATGCAGGCTGTTTGTCATCACCGTGATGTTATTGAAGCGGCTCAGCAACGGCACCATCTGCAGCACGGTGCTGCCGGCGTCGAGGATAATTGAATCGCCATCGTGGATGTATCGCACGGCGGCCTCGGCAATCTGCGCTTTCTTGTGGGTGTTGATCAGCGTCTTGTGGTCGATAGGCGGGTCGGCCTCGTCTTTATTTAACACTACGCCGCCGTAGGTGCGGATGACGGTCCCGGCATTCTCCAGTATCACCAGATCCTTACGGATAGTGGTGCCGGTGGTGTCGAAGTGTTGCGCCAGCTCTTCGACCGAGCATTTGCCCTGCGATTGCAGGTACTCGAGAATGGCTGCCTGGCGCTGACGTGGTTTCATAGGCGTTGTATCCTGCGTTTAAGTTTCGAAGTGATAATTTCGCAAGATATTAACTTTCACAACGAAATTATGCATGTTTCGGATTAAGCGCTAATGATAGTGCATTCTGACAGAGCGGATCATTGGGAAAGATCACATCAGGCTGCAATTCCTCGAGATGTTTACCGCTAAGCATGGGGATTTTTTGCGGGCTGGCGAAGACGGTGAGTCCCTTCATCAACAGCGTATCGCAAATACGATCGTTTTCATCGACGGCGATAGCGACAATCGCGCGCGGTTTAAAGCGCCCGGAGGAACGGCCTACGCCAACGCGGCCCTGCTGGCAAAGGCTATCAAAGGCGCGATTGAAGCGGCGGATCTGCCAGCCGCCGAACGCCAGTTGGCAAAGCCAGGCAATAGCGGCGACGGTAATGAGTGCGGTAACCATAATGTCTCCTGAAGGTGTGATGCCGGGTACAACCCGGGTACCGTTTTTTGTCGGGTGGCGGCTAACGCCTTGCCCGACCTACAGTTTTGTTGCCCGGATAAGCGCAGCGCCATCCGGGAACCTTTTAAAACATCACCTGGCCGCCGGTGACGTTAATCGACTGCCCGGTGCAGTACGACGCCTGCGGGCTGGCGTAGAACATCAACACGTTCAGCACATCCTGGTAATCGCAGCCGCGTTTCAACGGCACCTTATCGATGTAGTACTGCTCGACTTCGCTCTCATCAATGCCGAGCTTGGTGGCGTACTGCGGCAGCAGCGACTGGAACATCGGTGATTTCAACAGATTGCCGAGCATCAGCGAATGCACGGTAATGCCGTATTCCGCCAGATCCAGCGCCAGCGACTGGGTAAGCCCGACGCCGCCGAACTTCGCCGCGCTATAGCCTGAGTTATGCTTACTGCCGACTTTGCCGGATTTCGAGTTGATCTGAATGATGCGACCTTTAATGCCGTCGCGGATCATCAGCCGTGAGAACTCGCGGGCGCAGAGGAAATAGCCCACCAGGTTGACCTGCAGCGAGCGGTCAAAATCGCCCAGCGCGAAGTCGCTAATAAACGCGGCCTTAGCGATACCGGCACTGTAGACCAGGAGATCGACGCGCGTGAAAATCTCATCTACGCCGTGGGCCAGGGCCGTGACGCTGGCTTCGCTGGTGGCGTCGGCGCCGAAGCCGTATGCCGTACCTTCGCCATATTCAGTGTTGATCTCCTGGGCGACGCGGTTGGCTTTTTCACTTTGGATATCAACCACCGCCACGCGGTAGCCCTCGGCGGCCAGACCGCGGCACAGAAACTCTCCTAAGGTTTGTCCGCCACCAATGACAACAGCAACCTGATTCATCTTTCTCTCCTTCTAAGCAACAAATTTCAGTACGCAGCCGGTCGCGATGGCGTCCGGCACCGGGCCCGCGACGTGAACGGTTCCGGGAAACTCCGCCTGACGATGACCGTCAAAGCGCAGGGTGATGTGGCCCAGCTCGCGCAGGTTTTGCTCGGCGACCTCGCCGACGGCGGTCACCGGATAATGCCGATCGCCGAGCTGTAGCTCTGCGCCCGGGCGCAGCGCGCCGCATAGCTCACCGTGGTTGTGAATAAAGCAATACTCTTCGATATCCGCCGGTGCGCCTTCGCGGAAGGTAATGAGCATCTGTTCTTCCAGCGCCGTCGCCGCGCTGGCGCCGATACGGGTAATGGTGGTGTGGTAAATGACGGTCATCTTCAGGAACCTCTTATTGGTAAATAAATCCGGAAACGAACCACGCGATCAGCACGGTTGGCGCGCCGGTGAGGAAGCGGCTGACCAGTACCGACGGCACGCCGACGCGTACCGTCTCCTGACGGGCTTCGGCCAGCGACAGGCCTACCGGGATAAAATCGCAGGCGGCCTGGGCATTAATGGCAAACAGCGCGGGTAGGGCGAGATGCGGTGGAATGTTGCCCAGACCGATCTGGACGCCAATCAGTACGCCGATCACCTGGGCTATAACCGCGCCGGGGCCGAGAAACGGCGATAACAACGGGAAGGAACAGATCAGCGCCAGCGTCACCAGCCCCAGCGGATGGCTGGCGAGCGGCGCCAGGCCGTGGGCAATCCAGTCGCCGATGCCGGAGGCCATGATGATGCCGATCAGCGCCGAGACGAAGGCCATAAACGGCAGAATGGTTTTCAGCACCGTATCAATGGTGTCACGCCCGGCCTGGAACAGTACCGCCACTACCGAACCCATCCCCATCCCGACCTTAGCCAGCAGGCCGTCGCTCTGTTCGGTAATCTTCTTGCTGGTATCGTAATCGCGGCCCGCGGCGGGGAGTGGTTGCACTGCCGTCTCGCCGCTATCTTCCAGCAGTTTGATGTTCTCTTCTTTTACTCCGGAGACGTAAATATCTTCGACGATGTACTGCGCCAGCGGCCCGGATTTACCGGTGGCGTGGATGTTGATGGTCGGAATACGGCGCTTCGGGTAGAGGCCGCAGCGCAGGGTGCCGCCGCAGTCAATAATGGCGATGCCAATTTCGCTTTCTGCCGGTTCACCTTCTTTAAATCCATCAACCGCCTGCCAACCGGTCAGGCTGGCGAGCGTATCGACGATCGCCGGGCGGGTGCCTGCGGTGATATAGACAATCTTTTTGCCCTCAACGATGTCGAGCTCAAGCGGGCCGCCCCAACCGCCGGTCCCTTTTTCAATACGAATACGGGTCATGATGTCGCTCCTGACAGATGCACTTTCTGGTCAAGTTGAATCGCCATTTTTCTTTCGAAAATAGAGGTGGTCAGGTCGGTGATCCAGCCGCGGAAGAAGTTGGTCACCAGGCCAACCAGCAGGTAGCTCACCGCCAGCGGGCCAAGCGGCAGGCCCAGCGTGGTGAGGCCGTTGGCGATGCCGAGATAAACAAACAGCTCGCCGGGGTTGATGTGCGGAAACAGCCCGTTCATCGAATGACAGCTATAGGAGGCCGCCGCGTAGTAGCTCGGTTTGTATTTCTCCGGCATAAAGCGGCCAAGGCTTAAGGTCATGGGGTTGCAGAAGACAAAGGTACCGATGCAAGGCAGCAGCAGGTAACGGGTAAGCGGGTTGCCGGCGCAGCGCTGCGCCAGCTTTTCGATCCGCTGCTGGCCGATAAAGTTGATCAGCGCGTTCATGATCACCAGCAGGCTTATCAGCAGCGGCAGGATCCCGGTCACCATACCGGTAAACACCTCGCCGCCTTTCTGAAACAGGCCGATGAACCACTCAGCGCCATGGGTAACGATTTCAATCATTGTTCTCTCCTTCAGCGTATTATTTTTCTTGCTAACTGGAGGCTGATTTTAATCACTTTGAAAGGTTTAAAAGTGTTAAATTGATCGCAAAATGAAAGATAAATATTTTATTTTGAAAGTTTGTGCGCGATGAGTGAAAAAATTAACGTGCAGATCGAACTCGGAGAACGTGCAAAAAAAGGACTATTTTGTCTGCAAATGTATTGCCGCTTCCTTGTTGGCGGGCGCATGCTTTACCATAATTACCCTTTGCCGATTTTGTTAAATGGAATTCCCATGTTGAAGCGTCGCTATCTGGCTTTACTCCCTTTATGTGCACTTCTGGCTGCCTGCAGCAGCAAACCTAAGACCCCCGCGGAAGCGGAGATGGCGAGCGGAACCGGCGGCTTTTTGCTGGAACCGCAGCATAACGTGATGCAGATGGGCGGCGATTTCGCCAATAACCCTGCGGCGGCGCAGTTCATCGATAAGATGGTGGCGAAGCACGGCTTCGATAGACAGCAGCTCCAGGAGATCCTGTCGCAGGCTAAGCGCCTGGACTACGTGCTGCGGCTGATGGATCGCCAGGCGCCGAGCGGGCTGCCGCCGACCGGGCCAAACGGCGCCTGGTTACGCTATAAGAAACAGTTTATTACGCCGGATAACGTGCAGAACGGCGTGGTGTTCTGGAACCAGTATCAGGACGCGCTGAACCGCGCGTATCAGGTCTACGGCGTACCGCCGGAAATCATCGTCGGCATTATCGGCGTGGAAACCCGCTGGGGCCGGGTGATGGGCAAAACGCGCATCCTTGATGCGCTGGCGACGCTGTCGTTTAACTATCCGCGTCGCGCGGAATACTTCTCTTCTGAGCTGGAAACCTTCCTGCTGATGGCGCGCAGCGAAAGCGATGACCCGCTGGATCTGAAAGGCTCCTTTGCCGGCGCGATGGGCTACGGCCAGTTTATGCCGTCGTCGTATAAGCAATACGCGGTGGACTTCAACGGCGACGGTCATATCAACCTGTGGGATCCGGTTGATGCCATCGGTAGCGTGGCGAACTACTTTAAACAGCACGGTTGGGTGAGCGGCGATACCGTCGCGGTGCAGGCGCTGGGCCAGGCGCCGGGTCTGGATAACGGCTTTAAAACCAAATACAGCGTTTCACAGCTGTCGGCGGCGGGGTTAACCCCAACGCAGCCGCTGGGAAATCATCAGCAGGCCAGCCTGCTGCGGCTGGATATCGGCACCGGGTACCAGTACTGGTATGGCCTGCCGAACTTCTACACTATCACCCGCTATAACCACAGCACTCACTACGCGATGGCTGTCTGGCAACTGGGGCTGGCGGTTTCGCAGGCCCGCGGCGGGTATTGATCCTTTCATCCAGCCGACAAATTTCGAGTTCCCCGGATGGCGGCGCGTAGCGCCTTATCCGGGCTACGGTCTGGTATCCGTTTGGTAGCCCCGGTAAGCGCAGCGCGACCGGGGACATCTTCCTGGGACGCTGCGCTTATCCTCCGGTTTTTTCCCGTCTGCGTGCCTCTTGTTGACCTTTGTTACATTTCCTCTCGCTGACGCAGATTTACATTCTTTTCTGAATCACATATTGTTATGTTATAACATTTTATTGGGGCGGGAATATGTTCACATCGGTTTTTATGGCATCCGGCGCGGCGCGCGTGGCAATCGCCTGCGGACTGCTGGCGGCGTTATGGCTGGCCACATGGTGGGCGGTGGCGCTGCCATGATTGAGCTGGATCACCTGGTTGCCGGGTATGAAGGCATGGCAATCACTCCGGCGCTAAGCGGCGTGATTGCGGCGGGAAGCCTGATGGCGATTGTCGGGCTTAATGGCTGTGGTAAATCGACGCTGCTGAAAACGCTGGCTGGATTTATTCCACCGGTTAGCGGCCGGCTGAACTGGCGCAAAGGGCGGCCAGTGGTCGGCTGGCTGGCGCAGCGCCATGCCCTGGAATCACAGTTTCCGCTGCTGGTGCGCGATGTCGTCAGCCAGGGGGCATGGCCGCGAGTCTCGCTGCTGCGCGGTCTGGGCGGCGGCGAGCGTCAGCGCATCAAGGCGGCGCTCGAGCGGGTGGGGCTCAGCGCGCTGGCCAATACGCCGATTGAAGAACTCTCGGGCGGCCAGTTCCAGCGCATGCTCTTTGCCAGGGTGATGGTGCAACAGGCGCCGCTGGTGATGTTGGACGAGCCGTTTACCGGCGTCGATGAGGCCACCAGCCGCGAGCTGATGGCGCTTATCGTCGATATGCATCGCGAGGGGCAAACGATACTGGCGGTGCTGCACGATAACCAGTGCGTGGCCGATTTCTTTCCCGAGACGCTGCTGCTTGAACCCCAGCACGCGCGCTGGGGCGAGACGTCAAGTGTGCTTCCTGCCTTCAACACCGCGAGGCAGGCATGATCTGGCATACCTTTTTTCAACCTTTTATTGAATTTGGCTTTATGCGCCGGGCGCTGGTGGTGTGCTTCGCGCTGTCGCTGAGCACCACCATGTTAGGCGTGCTATTGCTGCTGCGACGGATGAGCCTGATGGGCGATGCGCTGTCGCACGCCATTCTGCCGGGGGTGGCGGCGGGTTATCTCCTTAACGGCATGTCGCTGCTGGCGATGAGCGTTGGCGGATTTATCGCCGGGATCGCGGTGGCGCTGGTGGCAGGCTGGGTCAGCCGGCGAACGCCGCTGAAAGAGGACGCCAGTTTTGCCGGGTTTTACCTCGGCTCGCTGGCGCTTGGCGTCACGCTGGTCTCGCTGCGCGGCTCCAGCGTTGATCTGCTGCACCTGCTGTTCGGTTCGATTCTGGCGGTGGATAGCGACGCGGCGTTCTTTGTCACCGGCGTGGCGAGCCTGACGCTGCTGTGCATTGCGCTGTTTTATCGCGGGCTGGTCAGCGAGGCATTCGATAGCGCCTGGCTACAGGTCAACGCGCGGCGGCTACCGGCGCTGCTGCACGGCCTGTTTCTCGCGCTATTGGTACTGAACCTGGTGGCGGGGTTTCAGGTGCTCGGCACGCTAATGGCGGTAGGGCTGATGATGTTGCCCGCGGTAGCGGCGCGCTGCTGGGCACGAACGCTGCCGGGCATTTTGTTGCTGGCGGCGGCGATCGGCGCGTTTTGCGCCTGGATGGGATTGAGCCTTTCGTGGGCAGTGAATTTACCCGCCGGGCCCGCCATCGTGCTGACCGCCAGCGTACTGTTTTTTATTTCAGTGTTTTTTGGCACGCGCAGCCGGCTGGTCGTTGGCTGGCGCAAATTGATGGGGTAAGGAAATGATGAAACGAAGTGCAGTGGTGATGGCGTTAGCCGTGGGGCTGATGGCGCAGGGGGCGATGGCAAAAACGCTGAACGTGGTAAGCAGTTTTTCGGTGTTGGGCGATATGGTGCAGCAGGTCGGAGGCGAGCATGTTCATGTCGATACGCTGGTAGGGCCGGATGGCGATCCGCACACCTTTGAACCCTCACCGAAGGATAGCGCGCTGCTCAGCAAAGCCGACGTGGTGGTGGTCAACGGGCTTGGCCTGGAAGGGTGGCTGGATCGGCTGGTGAAAGCGTCCGGTTTTAAGGGCGAATTAGTGGTGGCTTCAAAAGGGGTTAAGACGCATACCCTTGATGAAGACGGTAAAACGGTGACCGATCCGCACGCCTGGAATAGCGCCGCTAATGGCGCGTTGTACGCGCAGAATATCCTTGATGGCCTGGTGAAAGCCGACCCGCAGGATAAAGCGGCGCTCCAGAGCAGCGGTAAGCGTTATATCGAGCAGCTGACGGCAATTGACGGCTGGGCGAAGGCGCAGTTTAGCGCCATCCCGCAGGCGAAGCGTAAAGTGCTGACCAGCCATGATGCTTTCGGCTATTTTGGCCGCGCTTACAACGTGACGTTCCTTGCGCCGCAGGGGCTCTCATCCGAGAGCGAAGCCAGCGCGGCGCAGGTGGCGGCGTTGATTAAGCAAATCAAAGTCGATGGCGTACATACCTGGTTTATGGAGAACCAGCTTGACCCGCGTCTGGTGCAGCAAATCGCTGGCGCAACGGGGGCGCAACCGGGCGGCGAACTCTATCCGGAAGCGCTGTCTAAGCCGGGCGGCGTGGCCGATAGCTACGTTAAAATGCTGCGCCATAACGTCGAGCTCATCGCCAATAGTATGAAGTAACAGGTTGTCTGGTCGTCCCGGTTGCAGCGGGACGGCCCATTTTTAGATCCCCCCTCGTAAAATCACCAGCTCGTCCCCATATCTCTGCCGAAAGTGCTATCTTTGATGGCCTCTTTATCTGGCTTAAGCGGGGCAAAAATGACCGATTCAGAATTAATGCAGCTAAGCGAACAGGTTGGGCTGGCGCTGAAAGCGCAGGGCGCGACGGTGACCACCGCGGAGTCCTGCACCGGCGGCTGGATAGCCAAAGCGCTGACCGATATTGCCGGTAGCTCAGCGTGGTTTGAGCGCGGTTTCGTGACCTATAGCAACGAAGCCAAATCGCAGATGATTGGCGTGAGCGAAGTGACGTTACTGGATAACGGCGCGGTGAGCGAACCGGTGGTTGTCGAGATGGCGATTGGCGCGCTACGCGCGGCGCGCGCCACCTATGCGGTATCGGTCAGCGGTGTCGCCGGCCCGGACGGCGGCAGCGCGGAGAAGCCCGTCGGCACCGTGTGGTTCGGCGTCGCCTGTGCGAACGGGCAGGGCGTGACCCGCCGCGAATGCTTTGCCGGAGACCGCGAAGCGGTGCGTCGTCAGGCGACGGCCTATGCGTTAAATCTGCTCTGGCAACAATTTCTACAAAATACTTGATACTGTATGACCATACAGTATAATTGCCTCAACTGAACAAATATTAACGGCGAAGCGAACGCGCTTCACCTCGCATGACAGGAGTAACAATGGCGATCGACGAAAACAAACAGAAAGCGTTGGCGGCAGCACTGGGCCAGATCGAAAAGCAATTCGGTAAAGGCTCCATCATGCGCCTGGGTGAAGACCGTTCCATGGACGTGGAAACCATCTCCACCGGTTCGCTTTCTCTGGATATCGCGCTCGGCGCAGGCGGTCTGCCAATGGGCCGTATCGTTGAGATCTACGGGCCGGAATCATCGGGTAAAACTACCCTGACGCTGCAAGTTATCGCCGCAGCGCAGCGTGAAGGCAAAACCTGTGCGTTCATCGATGCCGAACACGCGCTGGATCCGGTATATGCCCGCAAGCTGGGCGTTGATATCGACAACCTGCTGTGCTCCCAGCCGGATACCGGCGAGCAGGCGCTGGAAATCTGTGACGCGCTGGCGCGTTCCGGCGCGGTAGACGTTATCGTCGTCGACTCCGTGGCGGCGCTGACGCCGAAGGCGGAAATCGAAGGCGAAATCGGCGACTCTCACATGGGCCTCGCGGCGCGTATGATGAGCCAGGCGATGCGTAAACTGGCTGGTAACCTGAAGCAGTCCAACACGCTGCTGATCTTCATCAACCAGATCCGTATGAAAATCGGCGTGATGTTCGGTAACCCGGAAACCACCACCGGTGGTAACGCGCTGAAGTTCTACGCTTCCGTGCGTCTGGACATTCGCCGCATCGGCGCGGTGAAAGAGGGCGACAACGTTGTCGGCAGCGAAACCCGCGTGAAAGTGGTGAAAAACAAAATCGCCGCGCCGTTCAAACAGGCTGAATTCCAGATCCTCTACGGTGAAGGCATCAACTTCTTCGGCGAGCTGGTTGACCTCGGCGTGAAAGAGAAGCTGATTGAAAAAGCGGGCGCCTGGTATAGCTACAACGGCGACAAAATCGGTCAGGGTAAAGCGAACGCTATCTCCTGGCTGAAAGATAACCCGGCGGCGGCGAAAGAAATTGAGAAGAAAGTTCGCGAACTGCTGCTCAACAACCAGGACTCCACGCCGGACTTCGCGGTTGACGGCAACGACGCAGAAGAAACCGAACAAGATTTCTGATATCGTCTAAAAGAGTGACAAAGGGCTGCTGATGCGGCCCTTTTGCTTTTCTTAGATTATCGAGGTGCCTGTGACTGAGACTTCACCACGCCGCTCCGGCTATGCGCGTCTGTTGGATCGCGCAATTCGTATTCTGGCGATGCGCGATCATAGCGAAC
The DNA here is from genome assembly GCF_032601985.1 of Klebsiella sp. 141203. Taxonomy (NCBI): domain Bacteria; kingdom Pseudomonadati; phylum Pseudomonadota; class Gammaproteobacteria; order Enterobacterales; family Enterobacteriaceae; genus Klebsiella; species Klebsiella sp. 141203. The sequence goes on from NZ_JAQIRL010000003.1 coordinate 692,658, forward strand.
AGGAGCTGCGGCGTAAGCTGGCGGCGCCGGTAATGAGTAAAAACGGCCCTGAAAAGCTGGACATTACGCCGGAAGAGCTCGAACAGGTTGTCGGCTGGTGCCTGGAAAACCGCTATCTTGATGACCAGCGTTTTGTTCGCCAGTTTATCGCCAGCCGGAGCCGCAAGGGCTATGGGCCGGCACGTATCCGCCAGGAGTTGAATCAAAAGGGCATTGGCCGCAGCGACATCGAAAGCGCGATGCGCGAGTGTGAAATCGACTGGGCGGCGCTGGCCAAAGAGCAGGCGCAGCGTAAATACGGCGAACCGTTACCTTCCGCCTTTACTGAAAAAGTTAAAATCCAGCGATTTTTGCTGTACCGCGGCTATCTGATGGAAGATATCCAGGAAATCTGGCGAAATTTTGCAGATTGACCCATCGGGGATTTTACTTCCCTCTAAAGAAAACTTATCTTATTCCCACTTTATTCCGTCGGGCCGCTGCTTGTGATTGCATAATCAGCGTCCAGGGCGATTATTCCTTATACACAAAATCATTCAAGCTGCATCACGGCGGCAAGAGAGAACAGCTTCTGGGGCGTACGTGAGTTCACTACCGGGAGAGGACGTTCCGCCAGGTCAGAGGCGACTTGAAGGATGAAGTGTAGCTTGATTTCAGGATAATTATGAGCAAGAGCACCGCTGAGATCCGTCAGGCGTTTCTCGACTTTTTCCATAGTAAGGGACATCAGGTAGTTGCCAGCAGCTCCCTGGTGCCGCACAACGATCCGACCCTGCTGTTTACCAACGCCGGGATGAACCAGTTCAAGGATGTCTTCCTTGGTCTCGACAAACGTAATTATTCGCGCGCGACCACCGCGCAGCGTTGCGTGCGTGCGGGCGGTAAACACAACGATCTGGAAAACGTCGGTTACACCGCGCGTCACCACACCTTCTTCGAAATGCTGGGCAACTTCAGCTTCGGCGATTACTTCAAGCAGGATGCCATCAAATACGCATGGGAACTGCTGACCGGTGAGAACTGGTTCGCCCTGCCAAAAGAAAAACTGTGGGTTACCGTTTACGAGACCGATGACGAAGCTTTCGACATCTGGGCCAATGAAGTGGGCGTTCCGCGTGAGCGTATTATCCGCATCGGTGACAACAAAGGCGCGCCGTTTGCTTCTGATAACTTCTGGCAGATGGGCGATACCGGTCCGTGCGGTCCGTGCACCGAAATCTTCTTTGATCATGGCGATCACATCTGGGGCGGCCCTCCGGGAAGCCCGGAAGAAGATGGCGACCGTTACATTGAGATCTGGAACATCGTCTTCATGCAGTTCAACCGTCAGGCTGACGGTACCATGGAGCCGCTGCCGAAGCCTTCCGTTGATACCGGTATGGGGCTGGAGCGTATTGCCGCTGTTCTGCAGCACGTTAACTCCAACTATGACATCGACCTGTTCCGCAACCTGATTGCGAGCGTGGCGAAAGTCACCGGCGCGACCGATCTCACTAACAAGTCGCTGCGCGTTATCGCCGACCACATTCGTTCTTGCGCATTCCTGATTGCTGATGGCGTGATCCCGTCGAATGAAAACCGCGGCTACGTGCTGCGTCGTATCATTCGCCGCGCGATTCGCCACGGTAACATGCTGGGCGCGAAGGATACCTTCTTCTGGAAACTGGTTGCTCCGCTTATCGACGTGATGGGCGCCGCCGGCGAAGAACTGAAACAGCAGCAGGCTCTGGTAGAGCAGGTGCTGAAAACCGAAGAAGAGCAGTTTGCGCGCACACTGGAGCGCGGGCTGGCGCTGCTGGACGAGGAACTGTCGAAGCTTAAAGGCGACACGCTGGACGGCGAAACCGCCTTCCGTCTGTATGACACCTATGGCTTCCCGGTTGACCTGACGGCGGATGTCTGCCGCGAGCGCAACATCAAGGTTGACGAAGCAGGCTTTGAAGCCGCGATGGAAGAGCAGCGCCGCCGCGCGCGTGAGTCCAGCGGTTTCGGCGCTGACTATAACGCGATGATTCGCGTTGACGGCGCATCGGAATTTAAAGGCTACGATCATCTGGAGCTGAACGGCAAAGTTACTGCGCTGTTCATCGACGGCAAAGCGGTTGATAGCGTCAGCGCGGGTCAGGATGCTGTAGTCGTCCTTGACCAGACGCCGTTCTACGCGGAATCCGGCGGTCAGGTAGGCGATAAAGGCGAACTGAAAGGCGCTGGCTTCTCCTTCACGGTCAGCGATACGCAGAAGTACGGCCAGGCTATTGGTCATATCGGTAAAGTCGCCAGCGGCTCCCTGAAAGTGGGTGACGCGGTGCAGGCCGATGTCGATCAGGCTCGCCGTCAGCGTATTCGTCTCAACCACTCCGCGACGCACCTGATGCACGCGGCGCTGCGCCAGGTTCTCGGTACCCACGTGGCGCAGAAAGGCTCTCTGGTTAACGATAAAGCGCTACGTTTTGACTTCTCGCATTTTGAAGCGATGAAGCCGGAAGAAATTAGAGCGGTGGAAGATCTGGTGAACGCCCAGATCCGCCGTAACCTGGCTATCGAAACCAATATCATGGATATCGATGCCGCGCGTGAATCCGGCGCCATGGCGCTGTTCGGCGAGAAATACGACGATCGCGTTCGCGTACTGCGGATGGGTGATTTCTCCACCGAGCTGTGCGGCGGTACTCACGCAGCGCGTACCGGTGATATCGGCCTGTTCCGTATTACCTCTGAATCCGGTACCGCCGCAGGCGTGCGCCGTATTGAAGCGGTGACCGGCGAAGGGGCAATTGCCAGCCTGCATGCGCAGAGCGATCAGCTCAGCGATATCGCCCAACTGCTGAAGGGCGATAGCCACAGCATCGGCGATAAAGTTCGCGCGACGCTTGAGCGTACCCGTCAGTTGGAAAAAGAGCTGCAGCAGCTGAAAGAGCAGGCTGCGGCGCAGGAGAGCGCTAATCTCTCCAGTAAAGCGGAAGAAATTAACGGTGTTAAGCTGCTGGTCAGTGAACTGGCCGGCGTTGAGCCGAAAATGCTGCGTACCATGGTTGATGATCTGAAAAACCAGCTCGGTTCGACGGTCGTTGTATTAGCTACGGTAGCGGATGGTAAGGTTTCTCTGATTGCAGGTGTGTCTAAGGATGTGACAGACCGCGTGAAAGCAGGGGAGCTGGTTGGTATGGTCGCCCAGCAGGTGGGCGGTAAAGGGGGCGGTCGTCCGGATATGGCGCAAGCCGGCGGTACCGATGCGTCTGCTCTCCCTGCTGCGTTAGCCAGTGTGAAAGGCTGGGTCAGCGCAAAACTGTAATAACTATAAACGCATTTACCCTAAATAATTCGAGTTGCAGGAAGGCGGCGACGCAGCGAATCCCCTGGAGCTTACTTAAGTAAGTGACTGGGGTGAGTGAGGAAAGCCAACATACATGCAACTTGAAGTATGACGGGTATAGATGCCGTAACCTGATGGGAGCGGCATCTTGCGTCATAAGTACTGATAACGATAAAGTCGGGTTGAAGTTGTGTAGATCGGCTAAACTTAGGTTTAACAGAATGTGATGCCGTGACTGCTTACACCGCGAGGTGTTTGTCATCGCTTACTTTTTGGCGTTATATGATGGATAATGCCGGGATGCGAGAGACCCGACTCTTTTAATCTTTCAAGGAGCAAAGAATGCTGATTCTGACTCGTCGAGTTGGTGAGACCCTCATGATTGGAGATGAGGTCACTGTGACAGTTTTAGGGGTTAAGGGTAACCAGGTACGTATTGGTGTCAACGCCCCTAAAGAAGTCTCTGTACATCGTGAAGAAATCTACCAGCGTATCCAGGCTGAAAAATCCCAGCAGTCCAGTTACTAAGCTTTCCGCGCCTCGCTTTATTGTGAGGCGCATCCCTCCGGCGGTCGTTTTTCTCTTTTCTTCTCCTTTTTCTTCTCTCGCGACATCCTCTCTTTTGTTTTTATTCGCCGTGCGTCATTTTTCGTTGTCGCTTTTGAGTGGCCGTAAAGGGCTATTTCCTGTTGATAAAATACTCTTTTTGCCGTTTTTGCAGGCTAATTGCGCGTGAAGTGTGCAAACGGAAAAAGCTCTCGAAAAATTGTTTGACTTATAAGTCTCAGAAAGTAATATGTGCGCCATCGCAGCGACGAAGAGCAGAAACAAGTTCTTCGAAGCACTCGCAAGAGGCGTGTTGTGTGGTGAGGTGGCCGAGAGGCTGAAGGCGCTCCCCTGCTAAGGGAGTATGCGGTCAAAAGCTGCATCCGGGGTTCGAATCCCCGCCTCACCGCCATTTTGCATCCGTAGCTCAGCTGGATAGAGTACTCGGCTACGAACCGAGCGGTCGGAGGTTCGAATCCTCCCGGATGCACCATCTTCTCTCTGTAAACAGAAAGAAGAACGCTGTGAAAGCAGCGGCCCGCAGTGCGAGGCGTAATCGAGTCACTCTACCGATTACTCCATCATACTCAGTGTGGCATGTGTTAGTTGTGACACTGACGCGTAGTAAAGCAAGTTTCCCGATGCATCCGTAGCTCAGCTGGATAGAGTACTCGGCTACGAACCGAGCGGTCGGAGGTTCGAATCCTCCCGGATGCACCATATTCTCCTTAGTAACAGCAATATCGTTGTTACATGGTCTGCGAAATTATCGCCAGCACCAGGGAGGATAACGTTGCGTAAGCAACGGCCCGTAGGGCGAGGCGTAGACGAGTCATCCTCCCGGATGCACCATTCTTGCCTGATTCTGAATTATTCAGATGAATTCTGTAGTAAACTAGTTATTCCGATGCATCCGTAGCTCAGCTGGATAGAGTACTCGGCTACGAACCGAGCGGTCGGAGGTTCGAATCCTCCCGGATGCACCATATTCTCCTTAGCAACAGCGACGATGTTGTTTAATGGTCTGCGAAATTATCGCCAGCACCAGGGAGGATAACGTTGCGTAAGCAGCGGCCCGAAGGGCGAGGCGCAGCCGAGTCATCCTCCCGGATGCACCATATTCTCGCCACGAGATTTGCAACAGAATAACCTCGCAGTTAAATAGCTTTTCCGATGCATCCGTAGCTCAGCTGGATAGAGTACTCGGCTACGAACCGAGCGGTCGGAGGTTCGAATCCTCCCGGATGCACCATCTTCTCTTCAATAAAACTCTCCAATTTTCATCCCATCAGTACGACGCATTTTATCTCCTCGATAATCAACACATTTCTTATTGGCAAGTCGCTCTTTCCACTATAATTTATCCCTGTAGATCTACCTGAACCGGGTGTGATGAATGCAAGGAGAGAAATCAATGAAATGGTTCAAAGCAATACCTGCCTTTTGCGCAACGCTTCTGGTCGCCGTATCTCTGGCAGGCTGTGCCGGATCGTCCACCAAAGAAAGCACCGGCGGTTATATTGACGATACCGTGGTAACTACCAAGGTAAAAAGCGCGCTGTTTAACGAAAAAGATATCAAATCCTCAGAAATTAGCGTGCAGACCTTTAAAGGCCGCGTACAGCTGAGCGGTTTCGTATCGTCGGCTGAGAGCGCTAAACGGGCGGTAGAGGTCACCCGTCGCGTGCAGGGCGTGCGCGTGGTTGAGAACGACCTGAGAATCAAATAATACGGTTTTCGCTATTCTGAGTTGATTAAGGCGCCTGCAGGCGCCTTTGCTGTCTCTGGCTCCCCCGCGACAAAACCCGCCTTTTGCGATACAGTAACGTTTCCTTATCCGGTTTGTGAGAACACGATGTACCAACGTTACGCAGGACTGATTTTCGATATGGATGGCACCATCCTCGATACCGAGCCGACGCATCGTAAGGCATGGCGTGAAGTACTGGGCCGTTACGGTATGCGTTTTGATGAGCAGGCCGTGGTCGCGCTCAACGGTTCTCCAACCTGGCGTATTGCCCAGGCGATTATCGAGCTGAATCAGGCTGATTTAGATCCGCATCGTCTGGCGCAGGAAAAAACCGTCGCCGTCAAAGCGATGCTATTGGATAGCGTACGCCCGTTACCGCTGATAGACGTGGTAAAAGAGTGGCATGGGCGTCGACCTATGTCGGTCGGCACCGGTAGCGAAAGCGCTGTCGCCGAAGCGCTACTGGCGCATCTTGGCCTGCGTCACTATTTCTCCGCGGTGGTGGCTGCCGATCACGTGACGCAGCATAAACCCGCGCCCGATACCTTCCTGCTGTGCGCGGAGCGCATGGGCGTCGCGCCGGAAACCTGCGTAGTCTTTGAAGATGCCGACTTCGGTCTCGAAGCGGCGAAGCGCGCGGGTATGGATGCTGTGGATGTGCGTCTGTTGTGAGCGACGCGCTGTCGCTCCTGTCGCTCTTTGCCAGCAGCTTTTTAAGCGCCACTTTACTGCCCGGCAACTCGGAAGTGGTGCTGGTTGCTATGCTTCTTACGGGGGCAAGTCAACCGTGGCTGCTGGTATTAATAGCAACAATCGGCAATAGCCTTGGAGGGGTAACTAACGTTATTCTGGGGCGCCTGTTCCCGCTGCGCAAGCAATCGCGCTGGCAGGAGAGGGCAACCGGCTGGCTTAAACGCTATGGCGCGGTGACATTATTATTGAGCTGGGCGCCTGTTATAGGCGATTTGCTGTGTTTACTGGCGGGATGGATGCGCATTTCCTGGGGACCAGTGCTCTTTTTTTTATGCCTTGGTAAGGCGTTGCGTTATATCGTCATTGCGGCGGCAACCCTTCAGGGCATGACGTGGTGGCACTAATTGGACTGATTGTTCAACCATTACAATTATGCTAATTCAAACGATTTCGACAGGCGGGAGGTCAAATTGATCCCGGATGTATCACAGGCGCTGGCCTGGCTGGAAAAAAATCCGCAGGCGCTGCAAGGCATTAAACGTGGGCTTGAGCGCGAAACGCTGCGCGTTAACGCCGACGGCACATTGGCCACTACCGGCCATCCTTTAGCTTTAGGTTCGGCGCTGACCCATAAATGGATTACCACTGATTTTGCCGAAGCCCTGCTGGAGTTTATTACCCCAGTGGATGGCGATGTCGATCATATGCTGACTTTCCTGCGCGATGTGCATCGCTACACCGCCCGCCAGCTTGGCGACGAGCGGATGTGGCCGCTGAGCATGCCGTGCTATATCGCGCCGGGCCAGGAAATTGAACTGGCGCAGTACGGTACCTCTAACGTTGGTCGGCTGAAGACGTTGTATCGCGAAGGGCTGAAAAATCGCTACGGCGCGCTGATGCAAACCATTTCTGGCGTGCACTATAACTTTTCGCTGCCGATGGCGTTCTGGCAGGCCAAGTGCGGCGTGGAAGACGCCGAAAGCGGCAAAGAGGCGATCTCGGCTGGTTATTTCCGCTCGATTCGTAACTACTACCGTTTCGGTTGGGTGATCCCGTACCTGTTCGGCGCGTCGCCGGCGATTTGCTCCTCGTTCCTGCAAGGCAAACCGACGACTCTGCCGTTTGAGAAGGCCGGAAACGGCATGTATTACCTGCCATACGCCACTTCTCTGCGTCTTAGCGACCTCGGTTATACCAATAAGTCGCAAAGCAATCTCGGAATTACGTTTAACGATCTGCACGAGTATGTGGCAGGATTGAAGCGGGCGATTAAAACGCCATCGGAAGAGTACGCTAAAATCGGGCTTGAGAAAGACGGTAAACATCTGCAGATCAACAGCAATATTCTGCAGATTGAAAACGAGCTGTACGCGCCGATTCGCCCGAAACGGGTGACCCGTAGCGGTGAAACGCCGTCCGATGCGCTGCTGCGCGGCGGCATCGAGTACATCGAAGTGCGTTCGCTGGATATCAACCCGTTCTCGCCGATCGGCGTGGATGAGCAGCAGGTGCGCTTCCTCGATCTGTTTATGGTCTGGTGCGTGCTGGCCGATGCGCCGGAGATGAGCAGCAGCGAACTGCTGTGTACCCGCACTAACTGGAACCGGGTGATTCTTGAGGGCCGTAAACCGGGCCTGACGTTGGGGATTGGCTGTGAAAGCGCGCAGTTCCCGCTGGCGCAGGTGGGTAAAGATCTGTTCCGTGATTTACGTCGCGTGGCGCAAACGCTGGACAGCATCCACGGCGGCGAGGCCTATCAACAAGTGTGCGATGAGCTGCTGGCGTGCTTTGACGATCCGGAATTAACGTTCTCAGCGCGCATTCTGCGTTCTATGATTGAAGAAGGGATTGGCGGTACCGGGCGTAAGCTGGCTGATGAGTATCGTACGATGCTGCGCGATGAACCGCTGGAAATTTTAAGCGAAGAAGATTTTATCGCCGAACGTGATGCGTCGGTCGCGCGACAGAAGAAAGTGGAAGCGGAAGATAGCGAGCCGTTCGAGGCACTTTTAGCACGACACGCGTAGTAAAAAGCGCTACAAAAGAAAAAGGCCACATCACTGTGGCCAAACTTTCATCTCTGATTCAGGGATGATGATGATAATAAATGCGCGTCTTTCATATACTCAGACTCGCTGTTGAACGAAGAGTTCATTTTATTTTAAAAAAAATCACTATCGGAGGTGAAGAATGCCGTTGTTAGATAGTTTCACAGTCGACCATACCCGAATGGAAGCGCCTGCGGTGCGCGTCGCGAAGAAAATGAACACGCCGCACGGCGATCAAATCACCGTTTTCGATCTGCGATTCTGCGTACCGAACCAGGAAGTGATGCCGGAGCGCGGTATTCATACACTGGAGCACCTGTTTGCTGGTTTCATGCGCGATCACCTGAACGGTAATGGCGTGGAAATTATCGACATTTCTCCGATGGGCTGCCGTACCGGTTTCTACATGAGCCTGATTGGTACGCCGGAAGAGCAACGCGTGGCCGATGCCTGGAAAGCGGCGATGGCTGACGTGCTGAAAGTCAAAGATCAGAATCAGATCCCTGAGCTGAACGTCTACCAGTGCGGAACCTACACCATGCACTCGCTGGAGGAAGCGCAGGATATCGCCCGCCACATCATTGAGCGTGATGTTCGCATCAACAGCAACGATGAGCTGGCGCTGCCGAAAGAAAAACTGCAAGAACTGCACATCTAGTGCGCATGCGTCGGCCCGGCCATCGCGTCGGGCCGCTCTCCGCTTATCATGTCGACAACGCTCTCCTTTTCCTTCCTGCACCGCGCGCTGGTGCCATTTGCCCATGATTATGCCCACGGCGATAGCGAACCGATGCATAGCCACGACTGCGCTCAGTTATTGCATATTCTCAGCGGCGTGGTTCGGGTGGAAACGCCGGTCGGGTTCTGGGTCGTACCGCCGGGGCGCGGCGTCTGGCTGCCGGCACATACGCCGCACGCGTTACGTATAACCGGCAATGTGGCCGCGCGGACGCTATTTATCGATCCGCTGGCCCGTGCCGATCTGCCCTCTACCTGCCAGATCGTGCAGATCTCACCGCTGCTGCGTGAGCTTATCGTCGCGTCGCTGGCGCTGGAAGAGCGCTATTTCCCCGGCACCCGCGATGAACGTATCTATGAGCTGATGCTGGATGAAATTCGCGGGATGTCGGTATTACCTTTCGGTTTGCCGGAACCGCATAGCGATAGCCTGCGTCGGTTATGCCAGCGGGTGCGCGAAGCGCCCGGTGAGCCGTGGGGCAGTCGAGAGGCGGCGCAAGTAGGCGGAATGAGCGAGCGTACGCTGAACCGTCATTTTCAACAGCAGACCAGCCTGACCTGGAGCGAATGGGTGCGCCGGGCGAAGCTGATGGAGGCGCTGGTTCGCCTGGCGCAGGGGCAGTCGGTACTACGGGTAGCGCTGGATCTGGGTTACGGCAGCCACAGCGCTTTTAGCGCCATGTTCCGCCGGGTCATGGGGACCGCGCCCAGCGACTATTTTCGCTCGTTGGATTAATCCCTGGCGTGAACGGCATTACACAACGCCTGTAACGAGGCGCGGGCAACGTCATTATCAATGCCTACGCCCCATCGACTTTCGCCATTGGCAAAGACGCAGCGAATATAGGCAACGGAGCGGCTGTCGCTGCGCGCCCCAAGGGTATGCTCGTGGTAATCCTTGATAACGAAATGACGTTTTAACAGTGCGCTCAGGCCGTTGGCGGCGGCGGATAACAAACCGTTCCCGCGTCCGTTCAAGCGGCGGGTTTCGCCATTCATCCGCAGCGCAGCCTGTAACGTCAGTTCGCCATCCTGCTGGCTGTCGCTCTGATAGTCGAGTAACGCCAGCGTCGGCTGCGCCAGCAGGCCGTAACGGCTGCGAAACAGCTGCCATAACGCGTTATGGGTCATTTCTTTACCATGGCTATCCGTTTCTTGCTGAACGTACTGGCTGAAGTCCTGCTGCAACGCCCGCGGCAGCTTAAGACCGTGGTTCTGCTCAATCAGCCATGCGCTGCCGCTTTTACCTGACTGGCTGTTAACGCGGATCACCGCTTCATAGCTGCAGCCGATATCCTGTGGATCGATAGGTAAATACGGCATTTGCCAGCGATCTCCCGGCTTACGGGCATCAAACCCTTTTTTAATGGCATCCTGATGCGAACCGGAAAAGGCGGTGTAGGCCAGACTGCCTGCCCAGGGATGCCGTGGATGTACCGGGAGCTGGTTGCAGTTCTCGACGATCTCCACTACCCGATTCATCTGCGTAAAGCGCAACTGCGGATCCACGCCCTGGCTATAGAGATTCATCGCCAGCGTGACCAGACAGACGTTGCCGGTACGCTCGCCATTGCCGAACAGACAGCCTTCAACGCGATCGGCGCCGGCCATCACCGCCAGTTCGGCGCTGGCAACGCCGGTACCGCGATCGTTATGCGGATGCACGCTGATACACACATCCTGGCGGCGCGAGAAGTGGCGGCAAAAATATTCAATCCGATCGGCGTAGACGTTCGGCGTGTTGACTTCGACCGTTGCCGGGAGATTAATAATCATTGGCCGTTCGCCACAGGGCTGCCAGATTTCCGCCACCGCTTCGCAGATTTCAAGGGCGAATTCCGGCTCGGTAAAACAGAAGGTTTCCGGTGAATATTCATATTGCCAACGGGTGTCCGGCTGCTGCTCGCAATGCTGACGAATAAGCCGGGTGGCGCGGGTGGCGAGCTCGATCACTTCGGCCTTTTCCATGCCGAAAACCAGCTCGCGAAACAGCGGCGCGGTGGCATTGTAGAGATGGATGGTCGCCTGCCGGGCGCCGCGCAGCGCTTCAAAGGTTCGTGCTATGAGTTCTTCCCGCGCCTGAGTCAGTACCTGAATGGTGACATCTTCAGGGATGCGCTGCTCCTCAATCAGCTGGCGCACAAAGTTGAAATCGGTTTGCGAGGCGGAGGGGAAGGCGACCTCTATTTCTTTAAAACCGCACTCCAGCAACAGATCCCAGAACTGCAGCTTACGCGCGGCGTCCATTGGTTCGGCCAGCGCCTGGTTGCCGTCGCGCAAATCGGTGGAAAGCCAGCGCGGCGCGGTAGTGATTTGCCGCTCGGGCCAGCGACGATCGGGCAGGGCGATAGGCGGATAAGGGCTGTATTTTTCGCAAGGATTGGTCAGCATGGTGTTCTCCTGTAGTCGGAGCTTTATCCTGCATGACATAACCCATCGGCGGCTTTAGCGAAATAGACAGAAGCTAGCGCGAAATGGACAAGGTCGCGGCAATAAAAAAGGGACCCGTAGGTCCCTTTTGTTGATACTTAGTGCGCGCCTCCGCCACCGCCGCCGGCGCTGAACGGCGGCCTGGCGAACCAGACCAGGCTTAGCAGCAGGATAAAGATCCCCGCCGAGACCCAGAAGATTTCGTTGGCGGAGATAATCAACCCCTGGTTGGTTATCTGCTGGGCAATCCAGCCGGAAGCCTGCTGCTGGGTCATTCCCATGCCCTGTAGTTGATCGTACATCTGCTGGGCGTTGGGGTTGAACGGCGTCACCGACTCGGTGAGCTGCGCATGGTGCAGCGCCTCGCGGTTGGTCCACATGGTGGTGGTAATTGAGGTACCGATGGAGCCGGCAAGGGTTCGGGTAAAGTTCGACAAGCTCGACGCCGCCGCCAGCCGCTCCGGCGGGAGGCCAGAGAGAGTGATGGTGGTCAGCGGCATGAAGAAACAGGCCACCGCAAAACCCTGGATAAACTGCGGCCAGGCCGATGCGCCGAAGTCCATTCCCGGTTCAAAGGTCCACGCGCGCCAGTAGAAGCACACCGCATACATAATAAAGCTGAAGGTCACCAGCCGCCGCATATCGAGCTTATGAGCAAAGCGGCCGATAATCGGCGACAGAATGACCGGGATCACCCCGACCGGCGCCGAAGCCAAACCGGCCCAGGTGGCGGTGTAGCCGTATACCTCCTGCAAAAGCTGCGGCAGTAATACAATGGCGCCGAAGTAGAGCATATAGGCCAGGCTGATACACAAACAGCCGATGGTAAAGTTACGCGACTTAAACAGCGACAGGTCGACTATCGGGTTATCGTCGGTCAGCTCCCAGACGATAAGGAAACTTATCGCCACCACCGCCACGATGGTCAGGATGATAATCTCGTTGGAAGCGAACCAGTCGAGCTCTTTACCGCGGTCGAGCATAACCTGCAGGCTGCCGATCCCGATAATCAGCAGCGCCAGCCCGACGCCGTCGATACGCCGCTGTTCGGTGCGGGTTTCGCGGCCGCGCAGGGTTTGCAGCGTCATGAGAACCACCGCCACGCCAATCGGCACGTTGATGAAGAAGATCCAGCCCCAGTGGTAGTTATCGCTGATATAGCCGCCGAGAATTGGGCCGCAAATCGGCGCGACGATGACCGTCATCGACCACAGCGCCAGCGCGATTGAGCGCTTCGCTGGCGGGTAGTTGCTGAGTAGCAGACTCTGCGATAGCGGGATCAGCGGACCGGCGACGATCCCCTGAATCACGCGGAAGAAAATCAGCATCGTCAGGCTATTCGACACCCCGCAGGCCCAGGAGGCGATGGCGAATGCCACCGTCGACCAGACGAAGAGTTTCACTTCGCCGACGCGCTTCGCCAGCCAGCCGGTAATCGGGATGGAGATAGCATTCGCCACCCCAAACGAGGTGATGACCCAGGTTCCCTGACTCAGCGACGAGCCAAGGTTACCGGCAATGGTAGGAATAGCCACGTTGGCGATAGTGGAGTCCAGCACCTGCATGAAAGTCGCCAGCGACAGCGCAATGGTCATGATGACCAGTTGCGCGCCTTCGAGCGGTTTTTGCTGTTGCATTACGCTCACCCCGAATTATCCGGCGTTGGCCTGGATGATACCGTCGATCAGTTTATTTACCGGCTCAAGGCCGATTTCACGGGCATTACTTTCATAGACCGGCGAGCTACGTACCTGGCTTGCCAGCATCTCGCCTTCGCGATTGCTGGTGTCTACTTCAACCAGCGTCGACAGGCCGATGCGCAGCGGATGTTGCGCCAGCTGTTTAGCATCTATCTCGATACGAACCGGCAGACGCTGGACGACTTTGATCCAGTTACCGGTGGCGTTTTGTGCCGGCAGCAGGGAGAAGGCGCTGCCGGTACCCATATCCAGGCCGACCACTTTACCGGTGTACTTCACGTCATCGCCGTAGATATCGCTGACGATGGTCGCCGGCTGGCCGATACGCATATGGGCAAGCTGGGTCTCTTTAAAGTTGGCGTCAACCCACAGGTTGGTGGCCGGAACCACCGCCATCAGCGGGGTAGTGGTGCCAATCTGCGCGCCAGGCTGCACCGAGCGGCGGGAAACGTAGCCGCTAATCGGGCTGACGATTTGCGTACGCTGCAGCGCCAGCCAGGCGTTGCGGACTTCGGTCGCCGCCTGCAGCACCGCAGGCTGCTGTTCCAGTTTGGTGCCCAGTACGATCGCCTGGTTGGCGTTGTACTGCTGAATAGCGACGTCGAGTTCGGCCTGGGCGCTGGCGACGGTGTCACGAGCGTGCTGCAGCTCTTCGCGACCAATCAGGTTCGCGGCGCCCAGCGGGATGCGGCGATTAAGGTCTGCCTGCGCCTGGGCGAGGGCGGTTTTTTTGACGTCAATATTCGCCTGCAGCTGCTTGCTGTTGATCATCTGCTGGCGAGTCTGACGCACGCTTGCCGCCAGCTGGGTTTTGGCTTTTTCAAACGCCTGTTGGGCGTCGGTCTGGTCGAGAGTAACCAGCGGATCGCCTTGTTGCACAAAGTCGGTGTTGTCGGCCCAGACCTTGGTGACGCTACCAGAAACCTGCGCCATGATCTGTACCTGGTTCCCTGCCACATAAGCGTCATCGGTCTCTTCATAATGACGCAGGACTAAAAACCAATAAATGCCGTAGGCTACGGCCACAATAACAAAGAGCAAGGTCAGGAGCAGAAGGGCGCCTTTGCGTTTCCCTTTCTTGCTGCCTGATTGCTGCGGAGTTTGGCTCGCCGCATTTTCGCTCATCTGATTCTCCACAATTTTACATTCTTATTATTTCACATCGGCTGAGCCGACCTGTTTACCAGAAAGGCCAGCAGAAGATCTGCTGGCCTGACCGTGTTCCTTGCAACTCAAAATGTTGTGCGGCTCCGTGCTTAGCGCAGGGATCCCGCCAGCGCGCCGTCTTCTTCCATTTGGTCGAGGCGGCCAAGCAGTTTGCGGGTGATGTGCTCCAGCTGGTCTTTTTCCGCAGTGCTCAAAGAAGACCACAGCTGGTGCAGGCAGTTGTGCTGCGGAGGTAATACCTCGCGCAAGAATTGATGACCTTTGTCGGTTAGCTGCAGATGCAGGCAGCGACGATCGTTGTCGCTTTCACGGCGCTCGATCCAGCCGCGTTTTTCCAGTTCGTCGGCAATGCGGGTGGCATTAGTGCGTGACGAACCCAGCGCGCAGCTCAGCTCGGAAGGTTGAATGCTGTGATTTTCCTGAGACTCAAGCGTTATCAGCGCCATAAATAATGTCTCGTTAATCCCTTGCGCTTTCAGCATTTTGTTACGGTTTTCCAGCAGCTTACCCTGCATGTGCATACAGAGACGGGTGAGGAGAATCTCCTGGAAAGGGAAATCTTCATGGCGGCTGGCGCGGAATTTGAGCATCTGCTCAATGGGAGTAAACGAACTATCCATTTGGGTATAACCTCATTAATTACAGCCGATATAATAACTATTGTGACAAATAAAGCAAATGAATTATCGGTCACTATTAATACTTAAAATCTCCGGCGAGTCGCCGATTTTCCATGCCAAACCATAGGCTAAAGCGCTGAGTTGCGTAGGGATAATAATGCTGTTCGTCGCCTGTAAGCTCAACCTGAACGCGGCGCAACCTACCCGTGTTGGTAGCCAATGGCGCTGACGTCGGGGAGCAGGCGTTTCCATATCGGTGACTTATTGATAACGCTGGTGAAAATTACGCCTGGAAAGATTTGTTCACCTTAGCAGACGGCGTGACGGCTTCACAATCGCTAAAATGGGAAATCAGAAAATCCCTTTTTAGGCATATCTGTTTCGTATTGGTTCTGGGGAAGGGCGGTCCCCACGACGGTAAACGCCGTGGGGAGAGGGGAGAAATTACTTTTGCGCCGCCAGCGCTTCTTTCACCCAGCCGTCGAACAGCTGCTGGTGGGCTTTAATCCAACCATCAACGTGGCCGTTGATGTCGGCTTCTGAGGCATGGCCGGCATGCATCATCGCGTTTTCGGCGTTGATATCGGCAATCGGCAGCTTCATCAGGCTAAACAGCTTCGCCGCCGCCGGGTTCTTCTCAGCCCAGGCTTTGTTGGCGACGATGTGCATGGTGTTCACCGGGAAGCCATAGTTGACGCCGTTCGGCAGCTTGGTGTCGATATCTTTCTGTTCTCCCGGCAGAGAGGAGAACGGCACCTGCAGCCAGACCACATCTTTACCCGGTTTCAGCACGTCGCTGACCCAGTACGGCGTCCAGGTATAATAAAGAACCGGTTTGCCTTCTTTATAACGGGCGATGGTATCGGCCATCATCGCTGCGTAGTTGCCCTGGTTATGGACCACTTTATTGTTCAACCCATAGGCATCAATCTGATGGTTGATGACCGCTTCGCAGCCCCAGCCGGGGGTACAGCCGGTGAGATCGGCTTTGCCATCGCCGTTGGTATCAAACAGTTTGGCGATCTTCGGATCTTTCAACTGGTCGATGGACTTAATGTGGTACTGCTCGGCGGTTTTCTTGTCGATCAGATAGCCCTGCGCCGCGCCGGTGACGAAGGTTCCTTCACGGTAGAATTTTTTATCGCCGCCCGCCGCCGCGTACATATCATCGTGCAGCGGTTGCCAGTTGGTGGCAATAAAGGTGGCATCGCCAGAGGCGATGGAGGTATAGGCGACGTTATAGTCGACTTCGCTCGGCTTTTCGACGGTATAGCCCAGTTTTTCCAGCGCGCGGCTGACCAGCAGCGTCTGGAAAGTTTCTTCTGAAATGGTACTCTGCGCCGGTTTCACGGTGATGCCTTTACCCGGCAGCTCGGCAGCAAACGCGCTGGTCGTGACGAGGGCGGTAAACGCTGTGGCAAGGAGTGTAGTATGTCGCATCGTTATTCCTTCTCTTATTTACAGAAAGGGCGGGTAATCAGCCCCAGAGGTCCGGTGGTGTACCAGCGGCGGTTACCGCGGCTGCGGGAATCGCGGCCGACGGCCTGCGTCAGGCGGTCAAGGATTATCGCGAGGATAACGATCCCGACCCCGCCGACGCTCGCCAGCCCCATATCCAGGCGGCCAATACCGCGCAGCACCATTTGACCGAGGCCGCCGACGGCGATCATCGAGGCAATAACGACCATCGACAGGGCCAGCATCAGCGTCTGGTTGACGCCGGCCATGATGGTCGGCATCGCCAGCGGCAGCTGGACTTTGAACAGCAGCTGGCGCGGGCTGGCGCCGAAGGAGCGTGAAGCCTCAATGAGGTCTGCCGGCACCTGGTTAATCCCAAGGATCGTCAGGCGGACAATTGGCGGCAGGGCGAAGATAATGGTCACCACCACGCCCGGAACGTTGCCGATACCGAACAGCATGACGATCGGCACCAGGTAGACGAACGCCGGCGTGGTCTGCATCGCATCGAGTAACGGGCGGATGATTTTCGCCGCCCGCGGGCTACGCGCCAGCCAGATCCCCAGCGGCAGGCCGATTATCATGCAGAACAGCAGCGCGGTAAGCACCAGCGCCAGGGTGACCATCGCCTGCGACCATGCGCCGATAGCGCCGATGGCTACCAGCGAGACCAGAGTGGCTATGCCCATGCCGACGCTGGAGATCTGCCAGGCGATCAGCGCGAAGAGAATAATCGCCACCGGCGCCGGCATTCCCAGCAACAACTGCTGGAAGGCGCTGAGAATATAATCCACCGGCACGCGGATCCCCTGGAACAGCGGACGGAAGTGCAGCACGATCCAGTCGATGGCGTGGGTGACCCAGCTATCGAGCGGAATCAGCGTTTTATGGAACGGATCCATAATATTGAAATGTTCTGGCTGCGGCGCAGGCGCGCTGTTAAGCCAGTCGGCGCCGCCGCCATCAGCGGGCGCGGGTGTTGGATTGCCCCAGGAGTCGGCGGACTGCGCTGCGTTATCCGCTGGCGCAGCGGTATCCCATGGGTTTGATTGATCAGCCATTGTTTGCCCCCTCGCGATCTAAAGCCTGTAGCAGCATGCGTTTTGAAATAATGCCGAGATACTGGTGCCCTTCATCCACCACCGGGACGGCGCAGGGCGCCTGGCCGACGTGGGAGAGCAGGTCGCTGAGCGGCGTTTGTGCCTCCACCGCCTGCGGGGAGTCAATTAACGCCGCATCGAGCCCCTGATTTTCGCTCAGCGCGCTTTTCAGGGAGTCGATGGAGACAATGCCGACAAACTTATTACCGCGTTCAATGACGTAACCATATTCGCGGTCTTCATCCTGCAATAATTTCAGCGCCGAACGCGGGCCGAAACCGGGGGTTTTACGAATCAGGCCAACCGGGCTACGGCGGGCAATATCTTTAGCGCTAAATACCTGGCTAATATCCACGCCGCGGAAGAAAGTACGAACGTAATCATTCGCCGGGTTATTCAGAATTTCGTCAGGGGTGCCAATTTGCACCACTTCGCCATTTTGCATAATGGCAATACGATCGCCAATACGCATAGCTTCATCGAGGTCGTGGGAAATAAAAACGATGGTACGTTGATGCTTCGCCTGTAATTTGGTGAGCTCATCCTGCATTTCGGTACGAATTAACGGATCAAGCGCTGAGAAGGCCTCATCCATTAGCAGAATATCGGGATTGATCGCTAATGCGCGGGCTAAGCCGACGCGCTGGCGCATCCCGCCGGAAAGTTCGTCGGGATAGGCGTGAGCGTAATTTTCCAGCCCCACCTGACGTAGCGCATCCAGTGCTTTCTGCTGGCGCTCTTCGGCGGAAACGCCGGCCAGTTCCATACCGAACGCGGTGTTATTCAACACGTTCATATGCGGCATCAGGGCGAATGACTGGAACACCATCGCAATCTTTTTCCTGCGCACCTCGCGAAGCTCGGCATCTGAGATTTTGGCGATATCGACGCCGTCAATCAGCACCTGTCCGCGGGTGGGTTCAATCAGGCGATTGAGAAGGCGAACCATGGTGGATTTCCCTGAACCGGAAAGTCCCATGATGACGAATATCTCGCCTTCTTCAATGGCCAGACTGGCGTCTTTAACGCCAAGCGATAGCCCCGTTTTTTCCAGTATTTGCTCTTTGCTAAGTCCTTTTTCAATATATTTGAACGCGCGTTGCGGGTGCTCGCCAAATATCTTATAGAGATTCTTAATTTCTAATTTAATTGCCATGCAATAAATGATTTCCTGTCTTTAATTATATCGATATCGTACCTGGTGAAGTTTATTACCTGTTTACACCCTAACATACTGAGATTCTGTGACAACCCTCGATGTGAATAGCTAGCCAAAATCTGAATGGGGAACTCTGTCTGAATTGCCCATGATATAAGGGCTGAGACATCATATACGGCTGGTGATATTTTTTGATTATGCATGAATAATGAATGGGGAAATTGGCTTAAATGAAGGAAATATGACGAGGGAATGGCCAGTGGATTATTTGTGTGATAATAAAGAATAATGTGAAATAGATCACTGGAGAATATGTTGATATATTCCCCAGCGATTGCGAGGTTAAAAGTCCCAATCGTCGTCGGCGGTTGCTTCGGTTTTACCCATGACATAAGAAGAACCGGAGCCGGAGAAAAAGTCGTGATTTTCATCGGCGTTTGGCGACAGCGCCGCGAGGATGGCTGGGTTTACGGCGGCCATTTCCGCCGGGAATAACGCCTCATAGCCAAGGTTCATCAATGCTTTATTGGCGTTGTAACAGAGGAAAGCGTTGACGTCGTCGAGCCACGGGCTGTCGGCATACAATTCGCGGGTATAGGCCAGTTCGTTATCGTACAGATCCATCAGCAGATCAAAGGCGAAATTTTTTAGCTCTTCGCGCTTCGCGGCGCTGACGATTTCCAGCCCTTTTTGATATTTATAGCCAATATAATAACCGTGCACCGCTTCGTCGCGAATAATCAGACGGATTAAATCGGCGGTATTGGTCAGCTTGCCGCGGCTGGAAAAATGCATCGGCAGCCAGAACCCTGAATAGAAAAGGAAAGATTCGAGGAACACGCTGGCGATTTTTTTCTTCAGCGGCTCATCGGCCTGGTAGTAATTGAGCATCAACTGCGCTTTGCGCTGTAGCGGAGCGTTCTCCTCGCTCCAGGCGTAGGCGGCATCGACATCCTTGCTCTGGCACAGGGTCGAGAATATCGAACTATAGGAGCGAGCATGCACCGCTTCCATAAAGCTGATGTTCGACAGCACCGCCTCTTCATGTGGAGTGAGGGCGTCGGTCATCAACGCCGGGGCGCCGATGGTATTCTGGATGGTGTCGAGCAGCGTCAGTCCGGTAAAGACGCGGATGGTCAACTGCTGCTCCTGAGCCGTCAGAGTCTGCCAGTGTGGAATGTCGTTGGACAGCGGTACCTTCTCCGGCAACCAGAAGTTGCTGGTCAGGCGGTTCCACACCTCGAGGTCTTTGTCATCCTCGATTTTGTTCCAGTTGATGGCGCTGATGCGCGATAAGTGGGTCATCCTGTTCTCCTTACAGCGCGCAGGACACGCAGCCTTCGATTTCGGTACCTTCCAGCGCCAGCTGGCGCAGGCGAATGTAATACAGCGTCTTGATACCTTTCTTCCACGCGTAGATTTGCGCTTTGTTGATATCGCGGGTGGTGGCGGTATCCGGGAAGAACAGCGTCAGCGACAGCCCCTGATCGACATGTCGCGTGGCTTCGGCATAGGTATCGATAATTTTTTGCGGGCCGATTTCCCAGGCATCCTGATACAGCGCCAGATTGTCGTTAGTCATAAACGGCGCTGGATAGTACACGCGGCCGGTTTTACCTTCTTTACGGATCTCGATTTTCGCCACAATCGGATGAATGCTGGAGGTGGCATGATTGATATAAGAGATCGAACCGGTCGGCGGGATCGCCTGCAAATTGCGGTTATAAATGCCGTAGCGCATCACGTCGTCGCGTAGCTGTCGCCACATCTCACGGTCGGGCAGGGTTATCCCCGCACGGGCGAACAGTTCGCGTACCCTGGCGGTTTTCGGCTGCCATTCACCCTGCAAATACTGCTGGAAATAGTCGCCGCTGGCGTAACGCGACTGCTCAAACCCGGCAAAACGTACTCCGCGCTCGCGCGCCATCGCCATAGAAGTGCGCAGGGCGTGCCAGGTGACGGTGTAGAAATAGAGATTAGTGAAGTCCAGCCCCTCCGGGCTGCCGTAGGCGATCCCTTCGCGGGCCAGATAGCCGTGCAGGTTCATCTGCCCAAGGCCAATGGCGTGCGATGCGGCATTACCCGCCGCCACCGATGGCACCGAGCGGATATCGCTCATATCGGAGACCGCCGTCAGGCCGCGGACCGCCACTTCGACGGTGCGGGCGAAGTCCGGCGAATCCATGGCGTGGGCGATATTCAGCGAGCCAAGATTGCAGGAAATGTCCTCGCCAACGGTGGCGTAATCGAGATTTTCGTCAAAGGTGGAGGCGCTGTTGACCTGCAGGATCTCCGAACACAGGTTGCTCATATTAATGCGACCGGCAATCGGGTTGGCGCGGTTCACCGTATCCTCGAACATGATGTACGGATAGCCGGATTCAAACTGAATTTCCGCCAGCCGCTGGAACAGATCGCGGGCGCGGATCCAGCGTTTGCGAACGCGGTCGTCGGCCAGCAGTTGCGCATACATCTCGCTGACCGCGATATCGCCAAAGGCTTTGCCGTACAGTCGCTCAACGTCATAGGGAGAGAACAGCGCCATCTGCGCGTCTTCTTTCGCCAGCTGGAAGGTGATATCCGGAATGACTACCCCCAGCGACAGGGTTTTAATGCGGATCTTTTCATCCGCGTTTTCCCGCTTGGTATCGAGGAAGCGCAAAATATCGGGGTGATGGGCGTGAAGGTAAACCGCGCCGGCTCCCTGACGTGCTCCCAGCTGGTTGGCGTAAGAGAAGGCGTCTTCCAGCATTTTCATCACCGGCACCACCCCGGAGGATTGGTTTTCGATACGTTTAATCGGCGCGCCCGCTTCGCGTAGGTTGGAGAGCAGGAACGCCACGCCGCCGCCGCGTTTCGACAGCTGCAGGGCGGAGTTCACCGCCCGGCCGATAGACTCCATATTATCTTCGATACGCAGCAGAAAGCAGGAGACCAGTTCGCCGCGCTGCTGTTTACCGGCGTTGAGGAAGGTCGGCGTCGCTGGCTGAAAGCGCCCGGAGAGGATCTCGTCGGCCAGCTGTCGCGCCAGGGTTTCATCGCCCTGCGCCAGGGTCAGCGCCACCATGCAGGCGCGGTCGGCGAAATGCTCCAGGTAGCGTTTGCCGTCGAAAGTGCGTAAGGCATAGCTGGTGTAGAACTTCCACGCGCCGAGGAAAGTACGGAAGCGAAAACCGTGTTGATGCGCGTGGGCGAAGAGGGCCAGCACGAAACGACGTTCATAGCGGGCCAGCACTGCCGGATCATAATAACCTTCGTCGCTCAGCCATTGCAGTTTCTCCTCCAGCCCGGCGAACGGTACGCTGTTGGGGCGCACGTGGCTATGGATAAATGCTTCGACCGCCTGTTGGTCCTTTTCCAGGGGAATGCGGCCATTGCTGTCGTATAAGTTCAGCATCGCATTGAGGGCGTGGAAATCAGACGCCCCGGCGGTTACACGTTCTGCGGTTGTCGTTGCCAAAATTCGCTTACTCCTTTACGCACGTTGTCGACATCTTGCTGGGTACCCATCAGCTCAAAACGATACAGATACGGCACGCCGCATTTCTGCGCGATGACCTCTCCCGCCCGGCCATAGGCCTCGCCGAAGTTACGGTTACCGGCGGCGATGACGCCGCGAATCAGCCGGCGATTATGCGGGTCGTTTAAAAAGCGGATCGCCTGGCGCGGCACGGCGCCTGCCGTTCCGCCGCCGCCGTAGCTGGGGACGATGAGAATATAGGGTTCGTCTACCTGAATTCGCTCGCGCTCGTTGAGCGGAATGCGCACGGCAGGCAGCGCCAGACGCTGCACAAAGCGATGCGTATTTTCAGAGCTGCTGGAGAAGTAGACGATGAGGCTCATAGGCTGGCCGTAGCCGCGGCGGGACGCAGGCGATTAATCATATCGGGGCGGAAGCCAGACCAGCGGGTTTCCCCGGCCATCACCACCGGTAATTGCTGGAATCCCTGCTCGCGCAGCATGTCGATGGCTTCCGGGTGTTGGTCGATGTTGACCATATCGAAGGCGAAACCGCGGCTCTCCATCGCGCGTTTGGTGGCATGGCATTGCACGCAGTCACTTCGAGTGTAAATAATAATGCGCATGATTCGTATTTCCATTTAAGATAGCAAGACGGCGTAAAACATCGCGCCGAACGTTATGGGCTTACCGTTCAGGAAATACTAGATGTAGTTATTTAAAACTTCAACCACGCAATATATAGAGTTTTTCGATAAGTTATCCCCCACCAACTAGCCTGGCGGGGGAGGGAAGTCGATACGCGAAAATTACATCCGCATCGCGATCGCCAGACGGTTGAAGGCGTTCATCAGGCTGATGGCGAAGGTTAAATCGCTAATCTGGCGGGGCGTAAAATGCTCTTCTAAAGGCAGGTACACCTCATCTTCGGCGTGGCTGGCTGCGATATCGGTTACCGATTCCGCCCATGCCAGGGCCGCGCGTTCCGCGGCGCTGAAGTGGGCGCTTACGCGCCAGCCTGCCAGCGCATCCAGTTTGCTCTGGTCAACGCCGGCTTTGCGTAGCGCTTTGCTGTGCATCTCAAGGCAAAAAGCGCAGCCGTTAATTTGCGACACCCGCAAATAGACCAGCTCCACCATCGTGCTGCCCAATTCGCTTTTTTCCAGCGCTATGCTGGCCTGAACCAACCCCTTATAGATTTCCGGGCTCAGTTCGCTATACGGCTGACGTAATGTGGTCATCTTGCAGTTCTCCTCTCTAAGACCCGGGCAAAATAGCACTATAATGGACTGCATTAGATAGCCATATTGTGATGAAAAAAGCAGACCATAATGGAAGCCAAAAAAGTGCCGCACTACCAGCGTATCGCCCGCCAGCTGAAATCAGCGATTGAGAATGGCGAGCTGGCGCCGGGAAGCCGTCTGCCCGCGAGCAGAGTTTATGCGCAGGAGCTTGGCGTATCGCGGGCGACGATTGAAAATGCCTGGGGCGAGCTGGTGGCACAGGGCTGGCTGGAGCGCCGCGGCCAGGCGGGCACCTTTGTCAGCGAGCGGCTGAGCCCGCGGCAGGTCACGGCTCAGCGACCGGCGACGGGCCGGGGATCCTCCGCGCCGCAGCCTTTTCAAATGGGGTTGCCGGCACTGGATCTTTTCCCGCGCGGGCTGTGGGCGCGGGTGATGGGGCGGCGGCTACGGACGCAATCGCGCTTCGACCTCGCGCCCGGCGATCCCTGCGGCGAACCGGTTCTCCGTCAGGCGATTGTCGACTATTTGCGCCTGTCGCGCAGCATCGAGTGCCAGCCGGAGCAGGTTGTGATTAGCGGCAACTATGCGGCCTCGATGGCGTTGATTTTGCGTACCCTTGCGCAGCCGGGGCAGCATATGTGGATGGAGGATCCGGGATATCCGTTCATTCGCCCGGTGGTTAGCGCGGCGGGGGTCAATATCGATCCGGTACCGGTTGACCAACAGGGAATGAATATCGACTGGGCGCAGGCACACTATCCTCAGGCGCGCTTTGCGCTGTTAACTCCAGCGCATCAAAGCCCGCTCGGCGTGGCCCTATCGCTGGAGAGACGTCGACAGGTATTACAGTGGGCGGCGCAGCGCGATAGCTGGATTATTGAAGATGATTACGACAGTGAATTTCGCTATCAGGGGAAGCCGCTACCGCCGCTGAAAAGCCTTGATGCGCCGCAGCGGGTACTGTACGCCGGGTCATTTAGTAAATCGATGTTTCCCGCGCTGCGCACTGCCTGGCTGGTGGTTCCGCTGCCGTTGGCGGCGCGGTTTCGCCGTCAGGCCGAATTGAGCCATTGTAATGTACCGACCTTATGGCAGCAGACGTTAGCGGACTTCATCAATGACGGGCATTTCTGGCGTCATCTAAAAAAAATGCGCGCCAGCTACGCGTTGCGCAGGCAGTGGCTGGAGTCGGCGCTGCAGGCGCAGGGTTTTCAGGTGGTACCGCAGTCCGGCGGGATTCAACTGGTGATGGAGGTAAAGGGGGACGATCGCGAGCAGGCCCGCCGCTGCCAACATGCCGGGCTGGCGGTGCAGGCGTTGAGCGACTGGCGCATGCTTAGCCGTGGTGAGGGCGGGTTATTGATGAGTTTTACGAATATCACGTCGGCGGTGATGGCACGTGAAGTCGTAGGCGAACTTAAACAAGCGCTGGCCAGCGTGGAATAATAAAAAACCCTGCGCACCATTGGGACGCAGGGTTAGACGCGTATTTGTTATCTTCACATGTAGTCTATCGATACTATTATCGACGCAAATTAAGCAAAACGCCAATAAACACCCCAACGGCGGCGGCGGCGCCAACGCTCTGCCAGGGTTTATCACGCACGTAGCTGTCGGCGCAGCCGGCGGCATCGCGGGCGCGTTCAACGGTATCATAGGCCGCCTGGCGCAGGCGGGTATTGCCGTTCAGGCGGGCACGCGTCTCTTTCAGCAGCGACTGCGCTTTTTTGCGCGCATTCTCAGCTTCATCTTTCGCATCGCTGCCCCATGATTTCAGCACTTCTTCCAGCGTATCCGCTAATTGGCTGACTTCGTTATGAATATCCTCGGCGCTTTCATCAATGTCGTTGCGGTTCACACGGTTAGCCATTGGTTTCTCCCTTTGTTCCATTCGAGTTATTAAGTGTAGGACATGATTTTGCATTATGCTTTTGCGGGAGTTTATGGAATTTTCTGAAAGCGCTGCTATTCGTGAATAAGGTAAGGTAAATGTGCGGTAAAAGATAACGAGGAATCAGTATGTATTTAAGACCCGATGAGGTGGCGCGTGTTCTTGAAAAAGCCGGCTTCACCATGGATGTTGTGACGCAAAAAGCGTATGGATATCGCCGTGGCGATAATTATGTTTATGTGAACCGCGAAGCGCGCATGGGGCGTACCGCTTTAGTTATTCATCCGGCGCTCAAAGAGCGCAGTAATTCACTGGCTGAACCTGCCAGCGAGATTAAAACTTGCGACCATTATGAACAGTTTCCGCTCTATTTGGCGGGGGATGCGCAGCAGCATTACGGCATTCCACATGGTTTTAGTTCGCGGATGGCGCTTGAGCGTTTTCTGAATGGGCTGTTTGGCGAAGCGCAGCCGCAGATGTCTCACGGCTGAATAGTCTAATGCGGGCTGCTTTGAAGCAGGCGACTGGCAGCGACCAGTCGCCGAAAGAGGGGGATCAGGCTTTAGCTTGCTGATAAGGGCTGACGCGGAACAGGCGACGGCAGAAGTCGAGAAAGTAGCCGTACACTGCGCCCATCATCATTGATACCAGAATGTTTGAACTGACCGCGGCGGCAATTTGATGCCAGTCCGCGCCTACCGACAACAGAATCAATACATACACCGGTGACTGGAAAGTCACATACGCGACGACATCAGCAATGTTTTTCATCCATCCCGAGGTGCTGATCCGGCGCGCCTGTCGCATGGCGAAGTCGCGATAGAAACCATAAGGCACTGCAATAATAATGTTGACCGGGATCGCGACCAGTCGTGAAGATAACGACTGCTCAAAGGTCATTCCGGAGAGGAAAATTTCGATCATCATGTTGACAACGGTGCAGTAGACCACCATTGCAAAGGTGTCTGCTACCGCATGACGCAAGCGGGATTGAGCAGAGAACATCGGTATGCTCCTCGAAAATGAAGTCAATAACGCCGAAAAGTGCGCATGGTGTAGCGGTTTTGGGCTGCCTGTTTTGATGTGTGTAGAGTATATCTCTGTGTTGTAAGTGACAACTAGCTATAAATTTTTATTTATCGCCTTTTTGTCGATAAAACACTCTGTGAACTGGCGTTTTTCTCAGCTTGCGCTACTTTTGTTCCTTTAATTTATTATATCGTTTAATATCAATTATATATGATTTTGTTTTGTCAGGTGGCGAGTACGCATGGCAGGAGAAGTAGGGTTGGTAAAGCGGATGCCTGATTGCGTTATGTGATAGTGGTCACTATTGGCGTTATTTACCGTATAAATGCCGATTTTCCAGCATTTACTGCTGCATGCAAAGTGTGTGTTTTATTCTGATTATATGAATTTTAATTCATTACCACAAAGCCATTGGCGTTCCCCTGCATGGGCGTTGATTTTATAACTCACTGACGTGGCTATAAATATATTATTATGTCGCGCTATGCATTATTCATCTGCGCTAGTCAGAGTTTGTGTTCTATTTCGATATTAACCGCCAATAAATTTTAGTGAGTCTATGGGCGCAAACCTGTTCATATTTATTTGAATAATCAAAGGCTGGAAATATATATACATATATATTAAACTGCCCAGGTAATTCTTGTTTTATTTTTTCGATTTGGGATTTTTGATCTTTATGTCTTTTATGTTACAAAAACTGAATAATATTCGCTCACTGCGTGCTATGGCGCGTGAATTCTCCACTGACGTGCTTGAAGAGATGCTGGAAAAACTCAGGATCGTCACTGAAGAAAAACGTGAAGAGCAGCAGAAGATGCAACAGCAGCAGGCGGAATATCAGGAAAAAATTAATACCTGGTTGGAATTAATGGTTGCTGATGGTATTTCACCTGATGAATTAGCGCTGCATGAAATGGCTCCGGCGAAAAGCAGTAAAAAACGTCAGCCGCGCCCGGCTAAATATCGTTATACCGATCATACCGGCGCAGAAAAAACCTGGACTGGTCAGGGACGTATGCCGAAGCCGATCGCTATGGCTGTCGCGCAAGGGAAATCGCTTGAGAGCTTCCTGATTTAAACAACGTTTGTTTCAACGGTGGGGAAACCCACCGTTTTACTTAGCAGACGCCGAAATCGCCTTCTTCTGTATAAGGCGTGACATCAACCGCTTTCAGAGTAAATTTCTCACCCTGTTCGTTACTTGCCTGAACAACGATCAGACTATCGCCATTCACTTCCACTACCTTCAATTTTGGCCCGCCGACGCGCGGTTGTACCAGATCGCCTGTTGCAAACATGGTGTTTCTCCTGAGCATGGGTAACAACTAAGAATCTAAACGATAGCTCAACGATGCTGACGGATTCAATGGTCGTGCTGCTTTTTGTTAAAACAATTTATGGGTAGATGTATTATCTTTGTTAATGGTTTTTGTGGCGCTGCGGTGAGGGAAACTTATACTGTTGGCGCGGAATGATTCAAAACAGAACATGGTCAGATAAGCGAATATGAAGTATATCATTTTACTGATTATTATAATTGCTGTGCTCTACGTCCATTATCGCGGAAAAGTTCGCTATCGTTTCTGGCGTCAGCTTTCCGACCATTCAACTTTTACTGCCCCACTTAACGGGTTTATGTACCTCTTTTCACGTGTGCCGAACACCCCGTTTCTGCGTCCTGAAACGTTTCCGGAGCTTGCGATATTACAAAAGAACTGGCTGGTTATTCGTGAAGAGGGGATTAACCTGCAGCGACTGGAGCAAATAAAAGCGGCGGAAAAATATAATGATGCCGGATTTAACTCATTCTTTAAAACCGGTTGGAAACGGTTTTACCTGAAATGGTATGAAGATGCACATCCCTCCGCCAGCCAGCTGTGTCCAAAAACGACCGAACTGCTGCGCGGTATTCCTTCGGTTAAAGCTGCGATGTTCGCCACGTTACCCGATGGTAGCCGTTTGCCTCGCCACCGCGATCCTTATGCCGGGTCGCTGCGTTTCCATCTTGGGCTGGCGACGCCGAATGACGATCGCTGTTTTATTGAAGTGGACGGCGAACGCTATAGCTGGCGCGATGGCGAAGGTGTGCTATTTGACGAAACCTATATTCACTATGCGGAAAATACCAGCGGTGAGAACCGACTGATTCTGTTTTGCGATATCGAACGGCCTATGCGTTACCGTTGGGCGCAGAAGGTAAACCACTGGCTGGGGCGAAATTTAATGAGCGCCGCCGCCGCGCCGAACGATATCGGTGACCGTACTGGCGGGATTAACCGCAGCTTCCGTTACATTTATCAAATCCGCATTATCGGCAAGCGATTGAAAAAATGGAATAAAACGGTTTACTACATCGTCAAATGGCTACTTTTCGGCGGCATTGCGCTACTCATCTGGCAGGCGTTTTAACGTCGGTTCCACGGCATGACCGCCAGCAGGCGCGCCATGCCGCAGAAACCGGTGAGGCCAGCGAAAGTGAGCCCCGCGCCAACGAAACCACTCAGCAAGAAAAAGCCGCTGTTGACGGCGTATCCCAGCACTACTCCCAGTAAAATCAGTGCGCCTGCGGCGATTTGCACCTGGCGCATTAGCGGCAGCGGCTGGGATTTATCTTCGACTATCGGCAAACCCGCCGCTCGCCATGCCTGAATACCGCCAGCCAGTAGCTTAACCTGCGCGGGCGCGGCGGCGGCGGCCAGAAGGCTGGCGTTATTTTGCGTGCGCGAGCCGGCCTGACAGTGAAAAATGATTGTTTCTCCCGGCTGCGCATTGAGCGCCGCGCCGTGAGTCAGTTGCTCTAATGGCAGCAGCGTCGCCGCCGGAATATGCTCGCGGGCATATTCGTCGGCAGCGCGGATATCAATCAGCCGTGCGCCCTGGGCGATAAGCGCCTGGGCTTCGCTGGCTGAAACGGTGGCGATACTCATAAGGACTCCTTACGGGCAGTAGATGGTTTTCAGCGTGGCGATGACCTGCTGAACGGCGGGATGGGTAATGAAATAGCGCAGGCGCTGCGCATCGCGTTCGCAGTCGATTAGCCCTTCATCGCGCATTCGCGCGAGGTGCTGAGAGGTGGCTGAAGGGCTCAGGCCGGTGATTTGCGCCAGCTCGCCTGCGGTTGTACGCGGGGCTTCGCAGAGCATGCATAGAATCAGTAATCGGTGGGGATTGCTCATCGCTTTCAGCAGGACAGCGGCTTCCCCGGCGCTGGCCTGCAGTTGTTGTGCTGTGGTCATTTTATTTTAGTCTTTTCTAAATTTAGATTATTCTAAAGTAAAAGATGACCCTTTACCAGCCCGCATAAAGAATCGACCTCACGCCAGCTGAGCAGCCCTGGCGATATGCTGGCGGGCGTGGGCGATGCCCGCGTCGCGGCCGTGCGGGCGAATATCCATCCCTTCAGCATAGATAAATTCGACGTCGCTAATCCCCATCAATCCCAGCACCGCGCTCAGGTAAGGGGTGACCGCATCGCTGGGTTGCCCGTCATGGACGCCGCCGCGCGAACTAATAACCACCGCACGCACGCCTTCAACCAGCCCCTGCGGCCAGGTCTCGGTATAGCGGAAGGTTTCCCGCGCTCGCGCCACCAGATCGAACCAGTTTTTGAGATCGGTTGGCACGTTGAGGTTATACATCGGCGCGCCGATCACTAGCAGATCGCTAGCCTTTAACTCGGCGATGAGTGAATCAGAGAGGGTAACTCCTTGCTGGATCGCCGGGCGCGTATCTTGCGCGCCGCGCAGCGCGGCAAACAGCGCGCCATCGAGTTTCGGCAAGGCGAGGGTGGTCAGATCGTGTTCAACAACCGAGTCCTGATGGCCGGCTTCGCGGCGAATCTGCATATATTCATCTATTAGCTGGTTAGTTAGCGACGCCGGGCCGTTGATGCTGGATTTTAAAATCAATACGTTACTCATGACGGACTCCTCATAAAGTTGATGGTCCGCAGGGTAACACTGTCTTTTTTTCTCCAGTAGTGACATTATTTTTTATAATTGTATCCACTCAGGAACCAATCAATGCGCAGTGACTTGAACGCGATCCCGGTATTTGTCGCCGTCGTCGAATGCGGTAACTTTGCGCAAGCCGCAGAGAAGCTAAACGTGACGCGATCCGCCGTCGGCAAGACGATTTCCCGGCTGGAGCAGCGGCTCGGCGTCGCGTTGTTCCAGCGCACTACTCGCCGGCAGGCGTTGACCGAAGAAGGCGAGGTTTTTTATCTACAATCCCGCCGGGCGCTGGATAACCTGCGTGATGCGGAAAATGAAATACAGCGTGGAAAAACCCAGGTACAAGGGCGACTGCGAATCAGCCTGCCTGTGCTGTTTGGCCAGCGCTGCGTGGCGCCGATCTTGTTTCCTCTTAGCCAACGTTATCCTGAGCTTAAGCTCGAGCTGTCGTTTAGCGACCGCCAGGTCAATCTGTTTGAAGAAGGATTCGATATGGCGATACGGATCGGCACCTTGAGCGACTCCAGCTTTCTTAAGGCCCGGCGTTTAGGCCAGCATGGCATGATTCTCTGCGCATCGCCGTTATATCTACGACATCGGCCAGCGCCGCAGGCGCCGGAAGAACTACACGGGCATCTTACCATTGGCTATCTCTACGCCGGGCAGATGCAGAAATGGCATCTGCGCGATGCGCAGGGAGCGGCGCTCGCGTTCCGCCCGCAGCCCGGGCTGGCAATGGATGATTTCGCCGCCATCGCCGCGGCGGCGAAAAGCGGACTGGGAATCGCCTGGCTGCCGGATTGGCTGGCGGCAGACGAGATAGCGCGGGGAGAACTTCAGCAAATATTGCCGTCGTCCGTCAGCGGCAGTTTTGCGATTAGCGCCGTCTGGCCGGAAGCGGCATGGGTACCGCAGAAAATTCGCGTAGTGGTAGATGAACTGCTGGCGCGGCTGCCGCAGCAGTTAGCTGGTGGAGGAAACCAGGAGGATTCTTCAGCGCCAGGTTAATCCTGGCTTAAGGTATCCCGGCGATAATGACAGCATGATGACTGTGACGAGAACTCGCCATGAACCTGTTAGAAACGTTTAACCAGAGCGCCTTCCTCGCGCTGAATGCCGGGCCTGGTACGCCGGACAGCCTATTGCTGCTGGCGCGATTCTCCGCCAGCTGGATTATCCTTTTAGTCCCGGCGATATTGCTGGGATTATGGTTCCTCGGCGGTCGTCAGGGACATCGACAGGCGCTGTTTTGCGCCATGACGATTTTGATAGCGTTAGGGCTTGGGTTTGCCTGCGGAACGCTGTGGTTCCATCCGCGGCCGTTTATGATCCCGCTGGGCCATACCTGGATAAGCCACCCGGCGGATAACTCTTTCCCAAGCGATCACGGCACCGTGATGTTCAGCGCCGCTTTCGCGCTGCTATCATTACGCCTGCGCGGCATGGGGCTGCTGGTGCTGGCGGCGGCGCTGCCAGTGGCGTGGGCGCGTATTTTTCTCGGCGTCCATTTCCCGCTGGATATGCTGGGCGCTGCGTTGATTTCAGCACTGGGCGTCTGCGTGGCGAAAGTGGTCTGGCAACGGCTGGGGCAGACGCTAGTGGCCTTGTGCGAAGCGCTGAGTCGCCGTCTCTTCTCCTGGCTGCCGGCGCGCTTTACGCCGTAGTCACTTCCTTTGTACGCGCGCGGCCCGCCGATACAGCGTGCTGCGCGCGACGCCTAACGCCTGCGCCGCTTTACTCACGTTGCCGTTAAAGCTGGCCAGCGTATCGGCAATCAGCTTTGCATCATGTTGTTGAAGCCCGCCTGGAGCGCTGGTTTGCGGCGCGCTTTGATACTCCTCCGGCAGCGCCGCGACGCCCAGGCATTCGCCATCGTCCGCCAGCGCCAACAGAACTTTGAGCAGGCTTTGCAACTGACGCACGTTACCCGGCCAACGGCATAATGTCAGTTGATTAATCAGGGCATCGGAGAGAGTGATATGGCGTTCTGCCGCGCCAAGCGAACGCCACAGCGCTGGAATAAACTGCTTGAGTTCAGGCCATTGGCGTAGCGGCGGGATGGTAAAAGCATACTCGCGCAGGCGATAGAGCAGGTCTTCGCGAAATGCACCTTCGGCGACGCGCTGTGCGAGATGACGGTGGGTGGCGCAAATCAAGGCGAAGTTTACCGGCGCGCTGCGATTCCCGCCCAGCGGCATGACCTCTTTTTCCTGCAGCACCCGCAGCAGACGGGTTTGCAGAGCCAGCGGCATATCGCCGATTTCATCGAGAAACAGCACCCCGCCATCGGCTTCGCGAATTTTGCCGATATAGCCGTTTTTATTCGCGCCGGTAAAAGCGCCCGCCTGATAACCGAAAAGCTCCGATTCAATCAGCGATTCGGGGATGGCCGCGCAGTTGATGGCGACGAATTTACCGCTGCGCCAGCGGCTATGTGCATGTAGTTCGCGGCTGAGGAACTCTTTACCGCAGCCGGTTTCTCCTTCGATACACAGCGCGATACCGGCATTGAGCAGGCGGACCATTTTCTCGCCTTCGCCGGACGGGCAAAACGGCAGGTTAAGCGCTGGTTGCGCGGGGACAGCGACGCTGGTGCAGGTTGGCGCACGCAGGCGGTAGTAGTAGCCACGTTGCTGGAAGGTCATCGGCAGCGGCACGCTAACCGCCGTTTGCGTCAGGCGGGGGAACAACTGCTGGAAGGTCATTTGCCCTATCTGACCGGACTGCAGGCCCAGTTCGCGAATGGCCAGCCGATTGGCCGCGGTCAGCAGGTTATCGGAGAAGACCAGCAGCAGCTCT
The DNA here is from genome assembly GCF_032601985.1 of Klebsiella sp. 141203. Taxonomy (NCBI): domain Bacteria; kingdom Pseudomonadati; phylum Pseudomonadota; class Gammaproteobacteria; order Enterobacterales; family Enterobacteriaceae; genus Klebsiella; species Klebsiella sp. 141203. The sequence goes on from NZ_JAQIRL010000003.1 coordinate 725,758, forward strand.
TCGGCGCTATCGAGCTTCTGCACCCGCGAGTGCAGGCTCATTAACCACTGCTGCGGATGCAGGCTCTGTTTCACCCACAGATATTCAATCTGTTTGGCCGCCTCTTTAATCCACGCCAGAGAGTGGGGATGCGGGATATGCGCCGGGCCGGAAATATCCAGCGCCCCGGCAATCTGGCCATCGGGGCTTTGTAGGGGAACCGCCGCGCAGTACAAATCCTGATTACGGGTTAAATAGTGTTGACGGCCTTCGACTTCGCAGCTGTCGTCAATCGCCAGCGCGGTACCGATAGCGTTGGTGCCGCGACCGCTTTCGCTCCAGATATTGCCAGGCTCTAGCGCGAAGCTTTGCGCTTTTTTCATTGCCGCGCTATTGCCGAAGGTTTGGAGCACCAGCCCGCTGGCATCGGAGAGAATCACTACCGATTGCAACCCGGCGGCACGTTGCGCCAGCGGCGTCGCCACCGGTTGCGCCAGTCGTTGCAGGCTGCGGTTGCTTTCCAGCACGTCGGCCAGTTCGCCGCCGCGCAGGCGCGGAAATTCGTCGCTCGTCGGCTGCAGGCCGTAGCGCTGGCTGCGTTGCCAGGAGTCGCTCAGCAGGGCGCTTGACTGCGTCTCGGCGGTGATAGTGAACGGATTTCCTTGCACGGCGCACCTCGTGGTCGGCTGGGTTGTGTTGCAATATTGTAGCGATTTGGTTTTCTTGATGTTGCGATTCGCAACACAGAAGCGGGATCTTGTGCGACAAAGAGGACGCGAATCGGCAGAGGGATATATGTAATTATTTGGAAGTTATGAATTTTATGTGAAGTACGCAAAATTGGCATAACCCCTGCTACAGGAGAAAGCGTGCAGCGGACAATAGCAAAAACCACTACGCCGCTGCGCCTTAACCCTACAGAAGGAGATTGCAATGCGTTATGTCCATCCTGGCAAACCGGGCGCTTTGGTTTCATTCAAATCGGCCTACGGCAACTTCATAGACGGTAAATTCGTCGAGCCGTTAAGCGGCGAATATTTCATGAATACTTCTCCCGTCGATGGGAGCAACATTGCGCAGTTTCCCCGTTCCGACGCCAAAGATATCGATTTGGCCCTTGATGCGGCACACCGGGCGGCGGACGCCTGGGGGCGAACCTCGGTACAACAGCGTTCCCATCTTCTGCTGCAGGTCGCTGACCGCATTCAGGAGAACCTCGAGTATCTGGCGGTCGCGGAGAGCTGGGATAATGGCAAACCTATCCGTGAAACCCTGAACGCCGATCTGCCGCTGGCGGTCGATCATTTCCGCTATTTCGCCGGTTGTCTGCGCGCGCAGGAAGGCAGTACTGCTGAAATTGACGACACCACCGTGGCTTATCATTTCCACGAACCGTTGGGCGTGGTCGGGCAAATTATTCCGTGGAACTTCCCGCTGCTGATGGCGGCATGGAAACTGGCGCCCGCGCTGGCGGCAGGCAACTGCGTGGTCTTAAAACCGGCGGAGCAGACGCCGCTGAGTATTACTTTGCTGATGGAAATCATCGGCGATCTCTTCCCGGCAGGGGTGTTGAACGTGGTGCAGGGCTTTGGCAAAGAGGCCGGCGAAGCGCTGGCGACGAGCAAGCGGATCGCTAAAATCGCTTTTACCGGTTCGACGCCGGTGGGCCGTCACATTATGGCCTGCGCGGCAGAGAATATTATTCCCTGCACCGTTGAGCTGGGCGGCAAGTCGCCGAATATCTATTTCGCCGACGTGATGGATGGCGAGGAGGAGTTTATTGAGAAGGCGGTGGAAGGGCTGGTACTGGGCTTCTTCAATCAGGGTGAAGTTTGTACTTGTCCATCGCGCGCGTTGATCCACGAATCGATCTATGAGCCGTTTATGGAGCGGGTTATGGCGAAAGTGATGCAGATCCGTCGCGGCGATCCGTTTGATACCGAAACGATGATCGGCGCTCAGGCGTCACGTCAGCAGTTCGATAAGATCCTGTCGTATATCAAGATCGCTCGTGATGAAGGCGGGCAGATCCTCACCGGCGGCGATCGGGCGAGCATTACCGCCGAGCTGGATAGCGGCTTCTATATTCAGCCGACGCTGATTAAAGGGCACAACGAGATGCGCAGCTTCCAGGAGGAGATCTTTGGCCCGGTCATCGGCGTGACTACCTTTAAGGACGAGGCGGAGGCGCTGGCTATCGCGAACCAGACGCAGTTTGGTTTAGGGGCCGGGGTATGGACGCGGGATACCAACCTGGCGTACCGCATGGGGCGTGGCATCAAGGCCGGTCGAGTGTGGACCAACTGCTATCACGTTTATCCGGCGCATGCCGCGTTTGGTGGCTATAAGCAGTCCGGCGTCGGGCGAGAAACCCACAAAATGGCGCTGGAAGCCTATCAACAGACCAAAAACCTGCTGGTGAGCTACAGCACCGCGCCGTTGGGGCTGTTCTGATTCATTTATAACGGCTAACCCGGGGGCGGCGTAACCGCCTTCCCCGGGCTACCTATGGCAATGGGCCACCCATTGCACTGGATCTGTAGGCCCGCGCAAGCGCAGCGCCGCCGGGCAATATCCGCGGATAAGGCGCCGCTTTTGCGCCGGATGGCGGCTTCGCCTTATCCGGCCTACGGTCTGTGCGCACCCTGCGCCACGTAAAGCATATTGCATAAAAATCAACCGGGAGCGCAATGTCCTCTGAAGCGACATGCGATAAACGTTTTCTCAAGCGAAAAAGTTGCAAACCGATAACAGTAGCACCGGGCGGCGACCGGTCTCATCTTATTGTTTGCGCTTTCCAGCAGCGGACCTGCGCGCCATTCGCTTGTGCCTCCAGCGGCTGCGGCCGTTCGCAGCCCTGGCTGGCGTAAGGACAGCGTTCCCGAAAGTAGCAGCCCGTCGGCAGCCGGCGGTTACCCGGTAGTTCGGTATTGCGCACACCTTCGCCTAATGGCGAACCGATGCGTGGTACCGACTCCATCAATAGCCGGGTATAAGGATGCGCGGGATTATCCAGTACCTGCCGGGCCTCCCCCATCTCAACGATTTGCCCGAGATACATCACCGCCACCCGATCGCTCATATGGCGTATCACCGAGACGTTATGCGAAATCAGCACGTAGGTGAGATTCTGCCGCTGCTGCAGTTCGACCAGCAGATTAAGGATCTGCGCCTGCACCGAGATATCCAGCGCCGAAGTCGGCTCATCGAGCACGATTATCTCCGGCTGTGACGAGAGCGCGCGGGCGATGGCGATACGCTGGCGCTGGCCGCCGGAAAAAGCGTGCGGCAGCCGATCGAGATATTCGCTACGGATCCCCACCTGTAGCGCCAGCTGCTCGGCGAGATCGCGACGCGCCTTTTCAGGCATGCGCGATTGGATCCACACCGGTTCGGTAATGGTGCGCCAGACCGGTAGCCGCGGATCCAGCGATGAGAGCGGATCCTGAAACACCATTTGCATGCGTCCGCTCTGGTTTTCGCCGCGCGCCGGCGCGCGGGTGAAGTGGCCGGAAGAGGGCTTTAACATGCCCATCAGTAGCTTCGCCAGGGTGCTTTTTCCACAGCCGGATTCGCCAACGATCCCTAAGGTTTCGCCGCGCCTGGCCGTCATATCCAGACCATTTAGCGCATAGACGCGTTCGATGACTTTCCCGCGCCAGTTTTTCTGCGCGGCAAAGGTCAGGTGCACATCATTGAGGGTTAATAGCGTCTCAGACATGGGCGTTCTCCCGTTGCGGGTACCAGCAGGCAGCCTGTCTATCGGCGGCGCTACCATGAGCCTGCAGCGTGGGGGTGATACCGCAGGCTTCACCCGCGGCGAAGCAGCGTTCGCGGAAGGCGCAGCCGGCAGGAAGACGCGCCAGATTCGGCACGGTGCCGGGAATAGAACGTAGCGGCGCGCGCGGTTCGCCATTATCGGGGGCGCTGTTTAACAGGCCGATAGAGTAGGGATGCTGCGGCTGCTGCAGCACTTCCCCGGTGTTGCCGCTTTCAATGACCGCGCCGGCGTACATGACGTACAGCCGATCGCACACCTGAGAGACCACCGCCATATCGTGGCTGATAAACAGCACGGCGGCACCGGTCGCCTGGGCCTTTTGCTTTAACAGGCGCAGCACCTGACGCTGCACGGTGACGTCCAGCGCGGTGGTTGGTTCGTCGGCAATCAGCAGGTCGGGCTCGCAAGAAAAGGCGATAGCGATCATCACCCGCTGGCGCATGCCGCCGGAGAGTTCGAAGGGATAGCGCTTGAGCACGCTTTGCGGGTCGGCAATTTGCATATCCGCCAGCAGTTCGACGGCGCGTGCGCGCGCCTCACGCATCGACATGGGACGGTGCTGGCGAATGACGTCTACCATCTGCTTACCGATGCGTCGGGTAGGGTTTAGCGCGGTCATCGGCTCCTGAAAAATCATCGCGACCTTACTGCCGCGAATATCGCGCAGCGTTTTTTCCGTTAGGTTGAGCATATCGTGACCCATCAGGGTGATAGCGCCGCTATGAATCTGATAGCTACCGGCGGGGAGCAGACGCATCGCCAGCATCGCGGTCACCGATTTACCGGAACCCGACTCGCCCACCACGCCGACGATTTCACCGCGATCGATGTGCAGCGAGATATTATTCAGCACGTTGACCTGGCCCTGATAGACCGGGAAACTCAGGCGAACGTTATCGATAGTTAAGACCCGATTTTCCATTAGTTGCGCCCTCCGGCCTTGGGATCCAGCAGATCCTGAATGCCATCGCCAAACAGGTTAAAGCCGACGGCGGTGATCAGGATCGCCGCGCCGGGGAAGGCGCAGTACCACCACTGATCGAGCACGTAGTTGCGGCCGTTAGCGACCATCGCGCCCCACTCCGCAGTGGGCTGCTGGGCGCCGAGGCCAATAAAACCGAGCGTGGCGGCCATCAGGATCGCGCTGCCGATATCCAGCGAGGCCTGCACCACCAGCGGCGGCAGGGCGTTACGCAGAATATGCCAGCTGATCAGATGCCAGCGCGAGGCGCCAAACGTCACCGAGGCCTCGACGAAAGTATGCTGACGCACGACCAGCGTCTGGCCGCGGGCCAGCCGCACGTAAAATGGAATACGCACGATGGCGATCGCCAGCATCGCGTTGAAAAGGCTCGGACCTAACGCCGCCGCCAGCGCCATGGTCAGCACCAGAGACGGAATCGACAGCATAATGTCCATCAGACGCATAATCAGCGCGTCGCTGCGCCCGCCAAGCACCCCGGAGAGACAGCCCAGCAGCGAGCCGCTGATCCCGGCGATCAATACCACCGCCAGCCCGGCGGCTACCGACTGCTGGCTGCCGATCAGCACGCGGCTGAACAGATCGCGGCCGACCTCGTCGGTACCAAACCAGTGAGCGAACGACGGCGCCTGCAGACGCGCGGCAAGGTTGATAGCGTTAGGATCGTGCGGCGTCAGCCACGGCGAGAAGATCATTAAAAACAGCATGATCAGCATGATCGCCGCGCCAATTAGCGTTAGAGGACTTTGGCGGATCAACCACCAACGACGCTTCCAGTGGCCGCTTTTTTCAGCCTTTGGCCGTGGAAGCAGTTGTTCCTGAGTCATCATCACTTAGCTTTCTCCCCGACCCATGCGCGGGTCGATCCATAAATAGAGCAGGTCGACTACCAGGTTGACCAGTACGTAAGCAAAGGAGACCACGATGGCGAAGCCCATCACGGCGGGGAAATCGAGCGCCTGAATCGAAGACACCACGTAAGCGCCCATTCCAGGCCAGGCGAACACCGTTTCCGTGAGCACCGCGCCGTACAGCAGATCGCCCAGCGCCAGCCCGAGCACGGTGATGGAGGGGATCAGCGCGTTGGGTAGCGCATAGCGCACCACAATGGTGAATTTCGGCAGGCCGCTGGCCAACGCGGTCCGAATGTAATCCTCATTGAGCTGTTCGAGCATCGCCGAGCGGATCTGCCGGGCGACGATGCCAAGATGAACGAAGGCAAGGGTGGCCGCCGGCAAAATGAGGTGCTGCAGGGCATTGAAGAAGACCTCGATATTGCCTTCCAGTAGTGAATCCAGCAGATAAAAGCCGCTGACGCGGGTGGGCGGATCGAACCAGTCATCGAGCCTGCCGCTGCCGGGCAGCCAATCGAGCTTGCCGTAAAACAGCACGATCACTCCGAGACCGAGCCAGAACGCCGGGGTTGAAATGCCGGTCAGCGCCATCAGGCGCACCAGGTGATCGGTCCAGCGATTGCGGTATACCGCCGACAGCACGCCGAGCGGGATACCGACCAGCAGGGCAATCAGCAGCGCGCAAAAGGCCAGTTCTAGCGTCGCCGGGAAGAAGGTTTTCAAATCTTCCAGGACCGGGCGGCCGGTGCGAATCGAGGTGCCGAGATCGCCGTGGAGCAGGGCGTCAACGTAGCGGGCAAACTGCTGCCATAGCGGTAAATCCAGCCCCAGCTGCTGGCGAATATGGCGGACGATTTCATCGCTGGCGCGATCGCCCGCCAGCAGCCGCGCCGGGTCGCCGGGAATCAGGTGCGAAATAATAAACGTAATCACGCAGACGCCGGCGACGACTAAAATCAGCCCCCAACAGCGCTGTCGTATTAAACCCCAGAAACTCATGATGGCGCTCCTCGGCCGGGCCTGCGACGGCCCGACCAGACAAGATGGAGAGACGGCCCGCTACTTGTGCATGTCGGCGATATTGTAAATCTGCTCAAGCATCGGGTTGAAAACGAAGCCTTTCACCTCTTTGTTCATGGCGACCTGATAGTTTTTCTGGAACAGGTAGACGTAGGCGGCGTCATCAATGACGGTCTTTTGCGCCTGCTGATAATCTTTGGTTCGCGCCGCCTGATCGGTGGTGGCGACCGCCTGTTTCAATAACGCATCAACCTGCGGGTTGTCGTAGAATGCGCGGTTTCCCGGCAGCCCTTTTTTGTCCGACTCGAACCAGTAGTTCATAAACATATAGGGGTCGGCGAAGTCCGGGCTCCAGTTACCGATAGCGATGTCGTAATCACCTTTACCCACGCGCTCGCGCATGGTGGCGTTGGCCAGTTTCTCCAGCTTGACCTGGATACCCAGCGCCTGCAGGTTGGCCTGAGTGGAGAGCGCAATCGGCTCCCAGTTCGGATCGTTATCGGAGTAGAGGAACGTCAGCGTTTTCGGCTTATCCGCCACCTTATCCAGCGCCGCTTTGGCTTTGTCGGGATCTAATGAATACTGCATGGCGCTGGCGTCGTAGCCCCACATGCCATCGGGGATCGGCCCGCGCATCTGCTTACCATTACCGCCAAGAATGCCGTCGACCATGCCTTTATAGTCCGTTGCCCACGACACCGCGCGGCGCAGATCCGCCTGGTTCATCGGCGCTTTGCTGTTGTTGAGATACAGGTAGGTGACGCGCAGCGCCGGGTAGTCGTAGACCGCGACCTTGTCCTCTTTCTTCAATGCCGCAAACTGATCGACCGGCAGGGCGTCGGCGATATCCAAATCGCCCTTGGTCAACTGCAGACGACGGGCGGCGCTTTCGCCGATGATTTTCACCGTGACGCGCTTAAAGGCCGGCTTGTTGCCGCTGAAGTGCGGGTTGGGCACCAGCACCAACTGTTGCCCTTTCTGCCAGCGCTGCAGGCTATACGCGCCGGAGCCCGCGGTGTGCTCGGCCAGATAGGCGCGGGCGTCATCGGCGGCGTTGGCTTTCAGCACCGCCGGGTTAATGATGGAGGCGCCGTCATTGGCGAGCGTATGCAGGAACGGCGCGAAAGATTCCGGCAGCGTGAAGCGAACGGTGGCCGGATCGACGGCATCCACCTTCAACCCGCTGGGAAACGCCTCCGATGGCCCCTGTTTAATGCGCATTAGCCGTTCGAAAGAGAGTTTGACCGCCTCTGCCGTCACCGGCGAGCCGTCGTCAAACTGCGCGCCTTTGCGCAGAGTGAAGGTCCAGGTTTTGCCGTCGTCGGAGGCCTGCCAGTTTTCGGCGAGATCGCCTTCGACATCGGTTGAACCTTTGCCATTATCGGTTTTGTATTTGACCAGCCGCTGATAGGCCGGGTAGGTCACCGTCCAGTCGTTGTTATCGATGGTGACGGCCGGGTCGAGCGTTTGCGGGTCGGCGGCTTTGCCTATCACCAGCATATCTTTTGGCACCGCGGCAAAGGCGGAGGGGACAGCGGCGCAGAGCGCGGCGGCTAACAGTAACGGGCGAAAACCTACGGATGCTGGGCGAGTCATGTTCATGGTGAAACTCCGTCAATCTGAGCGGGGGAGAAACAGGCGAAAACATCATCGAGTAGCGGATAACCGGCCGCGTCCGGTAGTTCGAAGTGCCACCATTCCGTGGTAATACCTTTAAATCCGCCGCCGAACATAATGGCGTTCAGCAACAGGCGATTGCGCTGGGCCTCCTGCGCTACCGCCGGGTGGTAGGGATGCGAGCGATCGTCCATTTCGTCAAAGGCGGTGCCCATGTCGAGTAGGTTGTTGTGGTCATCGAGTAGCGTTACGTCGATGGCGGTGCCGCGGCTGTGGTTGGAGCCGATATTGGCCGGTACGACATAATCCTGGTTCGGGCAGGCATTCCACAACAGTTGCTGGGCGCGCTGTGGACGATAGGCGTCAAGCACCAGCAGGCGATAGCCCGCCAGCGCGGCGATGGCGATAGATTTCTCCAGCGCGGCGGCCGCGTCGGGGTGCAGCAGGCAGCGGGCTTCGCGATAAATCGGTTGGCCGGTAATGTTATCTGCGGTGGCGTATTTCAGGTCGACAGGCAGCGTGGGAAAACGCGCGGCGATATCCACCAGGGAAAGATGGCTCATCGAAAATTTCCTTAACGTTCAAACTGACCAAATTCCTGCTGCAGCGCGCGGTTCGCGGCAAGGCGGCTGGAGAGGCTCGGTCCCAGCCGTTCCACCACCGCGGAGAGCAGCAGATTAAAAAGACAACCGATCGGCGCCAGTGAATCCCAGAAGTGGCCGGTATCGGTTTTCACCTGTAATAAATCAACCGGATAGTCGCGTGCCCATGGGCACCAGATATCGGTGACCAGCGCGGTGGCAACCCCGCGCTCGCAGGCGACCCGGCAAAACTGGCGCGCGGCGACGGAGTAAGCGCGGGTATCGGTCAGCACCACATAGGGGCGCTGGTATTCAGAATTTAATGATTCCAGCCAGCTACCGGAGCTGCCGTCGGCGTAGGTCACGCGCGGGCGCAGGTATTCCAGATGGCTGAAGAACGTGTTGGCGATGCCGCGGGTCGACTGAATGCCAATGATGATAACCGCGTCGGCTTCGGCGATGCGTTGACTGACGCGGGCGAAGATCGGTTCCTGCGCCAGTTGGTAGACATAGCGAATGGCATCCAGCTCCATCTGCAACGACAGGCTGGCGCGATCTGGCTGCGCCTGCTGCTGTGACCAGGAGTCAAGCCGGTCAATCACTCCCCATTGGCGGTAGGGCGTTGAAGCGGGCTCCTTCAGGCTGTGCTTCACGTCATCGAGATTGCGATAGCCCAGCTTGCGCAGATAGCGGCCTACGGTTATCCCGCTGGTGCCGGTGGCCTGCGCAATGCTGTCGGCGGTCTCAAACGGGATATGCTCCCGATGGCTTAACAACCAACTGCCAATACGCTTTTCGCTCGGCGTGAGCTGGCTGAAAGTGGATTCAATAATGTGAAACAAGCCGTTGCTATCGTTCATCTCTGCCCTTAATGATAGTTCGCTCTCATTTAACAGAATTCTGATACTCAATTAACAAAGCACGATGCGTGCCAGCTGTGCCAGAAAGCGCTGTTTCCAGCAATATCGCGAATGTAATGGGGAAGTGTCGGATCTTGAGCGTAGATTTTGGCGATTCATTGCACAAAGAAGGTGCAATGAATCCTGGTTGTGCATCACAAAAATAAAACATATGGTTAACAAAATGGTTATAAGCCGGAGCGGTAGAGAGATATTTTTGCTTGCCGTCAGCGACAGACAGAGTGATAACCAAAAACCTGATGATTAAAAAAGGATCATGAAATGAAAGTGAAGGCGGTGCTTGCCCTGACGCTATCCCTGGCCGCACTGGCGGGCCATGCGCGTGATATGCAGTCGATTCAACAAAGCGGCGAGTTAAAGGTTGGCGTGCCGGGGGATTATGCGCCGTTGGCGTTTCATAACGGCGCCGGCGAACTTATCGGCTACGACGTCGATATGGCGCACGATCTGGGGAAAACGCTGGGTGTGAAGGTGACGTTTATTATCACCAGCTGGCCAACGTTATCGACTGATTTAAAAGCCGATAAGTTTGATATCGCTATGGGCGGCGTAACGGAGACGGCGGCACGGGCGAAAGATTTCTCCCTGAGCCATCCGGTGGTGGCCAATGGTAAAATCGCCCTGGCGAACTGCAGCGCCGCGCCAGCGCTCGGCAGCCTTGAAAAAATCGACCAGCCGAATGTGAAGGTGATTGTGAACCCCGGCGGCACCAACCAAAGTTTTGTTGATGAGCACATCAAGCATGCGCAGATCATCCGCGTGCAGAACAATGTCGATAATCTGCAGGCGCTGCGGCAAAAAACGGCCGATATGATGGTGACCGACCTGATAGAAGGGGATTACTACCAGAGTAAGGAGCCCGGCGTGTTCTGCGTGGCGAATGAGAAGCCGTTCCCCGGCACCGCCAGCTATAAGGTCTATATGATGAATAAGGATAATCCGGCGCTGCTTGAGAAAGTGAACCAGTGGCTGGACAGCCAGGACAAAAATGTGCTCAAGCGGAAGTGGAAAATTCAGGGGTAATTCATGATTCGCGCAGCCGCCCGAATGCGACATTCTGGCGGCGCAGTGGATTAGCTTTTCTGCCGCGCCTGATAGCGGAAGTAGCAGTAGTAGCCAATCGAGGCGGTCAGACAAAGCATGTAGCCGAACGATTCGCTACCCTCTTCAACGGTGTTTTTCACCACCCGCGCGTAATTTTCATCGAGTACGGCATACCATAAGCCATGCATGCCGAACAGCCGTGAGAAGACCAGAATCGCCAGCAGGCCGCTTATCATCATGCCGTAGTAAGGCGTGCGGGTGTATTGCGCCAGTTGCGACAGCGTTTGACGAGCGTGGCGCAGCGGAGCGATCAGCGCGGCTATCGTCGCTGCCAGCGCGAACCACACCCAGCTACCGTGAGTAATAAGATCAAACAGCGCATCCAGTTCGCGGATCAGCATCGCCAGGAAGAAGCCGCCAACGAGGATATTACAGTAGCGCAGGAGCTCATATTTTTTCGCCAGCAGGAAGTGAATCAGCACGATTATCGTCAGCACGACCTCCTGCACCACCTCGGTAAGCGAAATCTCCGGAATATCGTTGCCAAACACCCGGATATCCATCCATAGACAAAGTACCGCAATGGCGGAAGCCGCCGCCGCGCCGAGAAAGAAAAGTAAGCTTCTGATGACAGACATTAACACCACTATTTATATTCAAAACAGTAATGATAAATATCGTGAATGTGACTTCCTGTTCACTTTGTGCGACATCGCGGCGTGTTTTAAACCTTTTGAGCTATTTAGCGCTAAATAGCGCAACTGCAGGTGAGAAAGGGGAGCTTTACTCCCCCCAGACTGCTGACAAAGAAGGAAAAAGCGTGGTTTTTCCTTCTTTGTGGTTATCAGCCGAAAACCAATAAATTGATTTTCCTTGTTATTTGTCTCTTGCAATCTGTAAGTCCAACGGTTGCATGAGGTTTGTCATCAATCTCAGGGGAGCTTTGCTCCCCTTGCTTAGCGGACAATTCAGACAATATCATCGACCACGCCGCCATCGACCCGCAGCGCGGCGCCGGAGGTGGCAGAAGCCTGCTGCGAACAGACGTAGACCACCATATTGGCCACCTCGTCCACCGAGGCTGCACGCTGAATAACGGAAGCGGGGCGCTGCGCCATAACAAACTCTTTCGCCAGTTGTTCCAGCGGCTTACCGGTGCGGGCGACTTCCTCTTTCATCATTTCGGCAAAACCGTCAGAAAGGGTCGGGCCGGGCAGCACGCTGTTTACGGTGACGCCGCTGCCGGCGACGTATTTCGCCAGCCCGCGGGCCAGCGACAGCTGCGCGGTTTTGGTCACGCCGTAGTGGATCATGTCGGCGGGAATATTGCGTGCCGATTCGGAGGAGATAAAGACCACCCGTCCCCAGCCTTTACGCACCATGGCGGGCAACAGCGCGCGTGACAGGCGAACGCCGGACATCACGTTGGTTTGCCAATAGTTTTCCCAGGTGGCGTCATCGGTGGCGTAAAAGTCCTGCGGGCCGTAAATACCGGCGTTATTCACCAGGATATCGACTTCATTCACCGCCTGCAGCAGTTGGCTGACGCCCGCGGCGTCACTGAGATCGGCCACCGCGGGATAGGGCCGGAATCCCGGCACCTCCTGTTGCAGTCGCGCCATCGCCGCATTAACGCTATGTTCGCTGCGGCCGTTGATTATCACTTCAGCGCCGCTTGTCGCCAGCCCTTTGGCAATGGCATAACCGATGCCGGCCGTGGATGCCGTCACCAGCGCGACTTTCCCCGATAAATCAATATTCATGGTTGAGCCTTTTTTATGGAATGGAGTAGTAAGCGTAGCAGGTGGGAATTGGGGGGCTTTACCACATCAACAAATTCGATAGCGATATCGAAATTATCCGTTAGAGCACAGGATTAAATTACTCTAATAATACTAGCAGTACTAACAAGATAAGAACATTTATCCGATGTTAATGCGGGAAATAACCTCACGTTTTTCCTGATGAGTGCGCTTGCGGGATAGCTTAAACAGATAAACATTTCTTTGGTATAACCGTGCGTCTGAGCCTGTGTACCGGCATCCGGAGTCAATGATAAAAGTAAAAATAAGCATACGGAGATTTTAAATGTTTATCCGACCACTGAAATTAACTCAGCATGTCGATGTACAGGGCCCAGAAAATGCGACGACAGTGATTCTTCTTCACTCGTTAGGAACGGATATGCATCTTTGGGATCTGCAAATGCCGCGATTAACCGAGCGTTATCGAGTAGTCCGCCTGGATATTCGCGGACATGGGCTCAGTGCCGTCGACGCGTTGCCTTTTTCAATGGAAGATCTTGCCGATGATGTTATTGCTGTCGTCGATCATCTGAACATCAATAAGTTTTATGTCGTCGGTGTTTCAATTGGCGGCACGATAGCACAATGGATTGGCTTCAAATTACCGCAACGCGTACAGGGGATGGTGATTATTGATACTTCGCTGGTGAATGCCGCTCCGCCCTCGCTATGGCGCGCAAGGGCGGAGGATGTTTTCCAGCATGGTCTTGAGCACCTTGAGAGAGGAATTATCAGTAATTGGGTCACGCCGCAATTTATCGACTCGCCTGAGGCTGACGGTCTGAGGAAAATGCTGCGCAATACAACGGTCGAAGCTTTCTCCGGGTGTTCTTTAGCTATTGCCGATACTGATTTGACTAATATGGATATCCATGGCGTTAGTGCGGTTATAGTCAGGGGAGCGGAAGATAAGCTGACTCCGCAAGACTACGCGCAACGTCTGGCGAAAAAGCGTAATGCCGAATTACATGTTATCCCCGGCGCTTCACATTTACCTAATTTAGAAAAACCGGATGCGCTTACCGATGAGATCATTACATTTATTGAGAAAGCGCAAACACATTAATAGATCAATGCCGCGATAAGGGGCCAATCAGCGCGGCTAATGAGCAAATGCAGCGACAGGCGGTAATTTCTGTCGCCAGAATGGAGTAAATGATATGAATCGTCGGTTATTTATTGGCGGCTGCCTGGGATTATGTGCGGGCGCCGTCGCGTTGCCTGCCGCGTTAAAATGGCTAGGTTCTGCAGATGATACTATTGAGATGGAGTTGGATAGTGGTATCGTCACGATAAAGTTATTTTCTGATATTGCCCCTAATCATGTGGCGCGGATTAAGACACTCGTACAGTCTAAATTTTATGATGGTATGCCTTTTTCCAGGGTTATTGATGGGTTTATGGCGCAAACTGGTGAGCCGCTACAAAATACACGGTTTGATCCCCGCGTAATGCCAAAACTGGCTGCGGAGATTAATCATTTGCCGTTTGAACGCGGCACTATTGGCATGGCCAGATCGCGAAATCCGCACAGTGCTTGCCATCAATTTTTTATCACCTCAACCCGCGCTCGATATTTAGATCAAAACTATACCGTCGTTGGTCAGGTTACCAAAGGAATGGAATGGGTGGATAAACTCCGCCGTGGTGATGCCGAGTTGGGCACGGTGGTTAATCCGGATGTGATTAAACGCATGCGTCTGGTGACTACCCATACCGTGTAGTTCCACGTTGCTAAAATACCTGTTGCAGGAGTAGTTTCTAAATGCCCAGTATTACTGTATATACATCAGCAAGATATCGGTTGGATTCCGCCGCCTTTGCTGAATTTTCGATTGCCCTGGCAAATTTAGCCAAAGAGATACTGCAAGCTAAAGACAATAATATCCACATTACTTATCTCACTGCTGAAATCGGCTATGGTACGCCGGTTTATGTCGAGGCAAAACTCAGACAAGAAATATTTCGTAGCGAACCGGTGATGAATGAATTTTTACATCAGGTAGATTTGTTAATTAAAGAGAGGATCGGCGTTGTGGCGAGAATTCGCTGTTTCCTTTATCAAGCCAATAATATTTTCGCTAAAAATTAAAGGATAAAATATGAATGAAAAATTGCCAATGAAGGACCTTGGGGATGTCTTAGTGACTGCGGTTAGCGATGGCTACTTGCAGGTTGACTTCGGGCTACTGGCAAATGTAGATGAAACGGAGTGCAGGGCCATTCAGCAAAAATCCTGTCCTGAGGAACCAAATTCAGTTCATATCAATACCTTTTTAGTGCAGCAGCAGGGGAAGAATATCCTCATTGATAGCGGTGCTGGTGGCATTAAAGGTTGGGGGGGCGGTTTAGTTAAGAATTTAGCTAAACTGGGCTTGCAACCAGATGATATTGATGCCGTTCTACTCACTCATGCTCATCCCGATCATATTGGTGGCCTGGTTAATGCTCAGGGAGAAGCTATATTTCCTCGCGCGGAGCTATTCATCAGTCGTGATGAATATGATTATCTGCAAGACGATAACCAGTTTGCGACGGTCAGCGATCGCGTTAAAGGTAATTTCCTGTTGGCGCGCAGCGTTTTTAAACAGTATCAAGATCGGCTTCAGTTAATTGATGATGGTGAAGTGCTTGCCGGCATACGTGCTATTCCCTTGAAAGGCCATACACCTGGACATACCGGCTATAGCATTGTCGGGAGTCATAACAGCCTATTGATTTGGGGGGATATTGTGCATTTCCCACATATTCAGCTATTAAAGCCGGATGTCACTATCGCCTTTGATTATGATCCACTGTTGGCAGCGGAGACGCGTGCGCGCATCCTTGAGATGGCCAGCTCCGATCAAGTTCTTGTTGGCGGTATGCATTTTGGTCAGCAGGGTTTTGGTTATATTAAAAAGCTTAACACAGGATATTGCATTATTACCGATGAGTAATAGACATTAATCTGAGTCGATACTGCTTTGCCGTTATTAATTTTTATACCAGTAATCATCTTTCTATTTCAGAATAACTTGGTGATATAAAAATACCATCTGTGGAGGAGTGTAATGAGTTCTGTAATAACAAAAGAAATGAGTAGTGATAAGCTTTACGGTGAAGCACATATCACGCCAGGGATGCAATCAATAGCGGCAGGAGCATTTTCAGTGCGGCCTAAGCTTCCTTCCATCACCGGAAGCAGGTTTTGGGCTGCTTTTTTAGTTTTTTTATTTCATGCATCACTGCCCAGCGATCTCGCCCCATTCGCCAATCCGACGATTCAACATATCTATACCGTTATTGTCGGTAAAGCTGGTTGGCTGGGAGTGTCATACTTCTTTATTTTGAGCGGGTTTATCATGGTATGGTCCGCGAAAGATACGGATACCGTTGGTGATTTTTATCTGCGGCGTTTTGCTAAAATTTATCCAACACATTTCCTGACATGGTTGGTTGCATTTTTAATTGGTGCAGTCAGTGTTTATCAATATAAATTATGGTCGACCAATCTGCTGTTGGTGAATACCTGGTTTAACGATGTACATTACTTTTTCGTTGGTAACCGGCCGAGTTGGTCTTTATGCATCGAAGCGATGTTTTATCTCTCTTTTCCATTCCTTTACCGGATTATGAAGACGATCCCGACAAAGCATGATTTACTTGCCCTGTTGTTGGTCACAATGACATCGTTAGCAGTCCAGGTTGCGATCTATCTGTGGGCTGAACCGAATAAAATGATGGGAGCATTCCCTATTTCTCAACATCATTTCTGGATTTCGTATATTTTCCCTCCGGCACGTATTTTTGAGTTTCTGGCCGGTATGTTTGCTGCACGACTACTCATCAATGGCCGGGCAATTATGTTGTCGAAAACGGTATCACTTGCCTTACTGGTGGCAACGTATATTGCTTCTATGTATATTCCATACCAATTTAGTATGAGTGTCGTATTTATCATTCCTGTTTGCTTGTTAATTACCTCTTTTGCCGGCGATGACTTGAAAACCAGGAAAACTGCATTGAATTCGCCAACCTCGGTTTGGTTAGGAGAGATCTCTTATGCATTCTATATGGTTCATTTCTTAGTACTGTTTTATTTTTTGAATTTAACGGCAGGGAGAAAGTTTGATTTAGCTGAAGGAATAGGGCTTATCGCTGTTGCTCTGGTTCTGTCAATTGCTTTCGCCGCTTTTTTATACAAATACTTCGAAGTACCAATGATGAAAACGATTCTGGCAAAGTTTCGGGAAAGAAGGTTGGTCAGCCTGCGCGAACCCTCATGATGACAGATTGAATATTCAGCATTTCTGGTGGGAGGCATGCGTCAATGAGATGCACTCCCACGCTTTACTGCTTAATCAGTATGAAAGCCGTAGCTTTCTACAAGATTTTCCTTGAATGACAACATATCCCCGCTAATCACCTTTACCGATCGTCTTCAATAGGTAGGTGTATTTTATAATGTGGTGCGAGCATAATTTATGCAGTTCATATGAGTTAGTTAATAACCGATATCGCGCAGCCGAGGATCCTGGAACACAGAGGTCATCATACCGGTGAATTTGGCGATATCCAGATAGGCACAGTCTGTTCGGTACACCAACTCTATTTTGAAGTCATTGAACTGCCCGGAGAGCTGATGAATCTTAATCTTGTTCTTAACTTCACTACTAATAGAACAGCGCAACACCAACGATACCCCTTTACCCGCGGCAATGCTTGAGAACAGCACTGGATAAGATCCGCATTCAACGACACGTTTTGGCGTGATATTGCCTTCATTGAACAGCACATTGAAGTTGCGCGTAGACGTTGCACATTTTTTACTACTGAGCAAAAAGACTTCGCCATCCAGACTGGAGATATCAGTAATGGGAGGTTGATTTTTCTCGGTGATAATTACCAGCTCGCTTGAGAGCAATATGGAACGTGCATGTTGTGTATTGGAAAATCCGGCGCCAATAATTACCGCATCAAATTCGTTTTTATCAAAGGCGCTGAGCAAACTAATTGTGTTGCCGATTGATATGTCGATGTTCCAGCCCAGCTCCTGGCCTAAATCAATCAAGGAACTAATAATATAGGGGGGTAAACATTCAATTATTCCAACTCTTATCGTCAACTGACTGCTTTTAGAGTAGGAAATGTTGTTTTTGCAATCGTCCGCCAGGTTCAGAATTTTGAGTGCATACTCATAAAGTATCTGGCCTTGCGCTGTGGGAGTGCATCCTTCGGTTTTCCTGTCTAACAGGGTGACATCCAGGTTGTCCTCGAGACTTCGTATTCGGTGGGAAATGCTTGATTGCACTCGATTCAGGCGCTCTGCGGCTTGGGTTATATTCCCTGTCTCCACCACCGTCACGAACGCAAGAAGTTCACTTAGCTTCATTTGAGACCTCATGCTAAAAGTTAGTTTAATGTTGCAATTGTATTTATAATTTGTGATGTTTGTTTTGTCATCATGTTTCTAATTGCCAGTGTTGGTAGTGCTGGCCAGAGAGCGTCACAGCGAAGACGTTCGACATCAATAAGCTTATTCGTATATCAATTCGTATGTCCTGAATCTCCATTGCAATGAGCCATGCTCTGTTGAATATCATTAAGGTATCAATCTTTTCGATGAATACCTCGATTTTATTCGCTGGTTTTTTATTGCTGCGCCAATTACGATTTAATCAGTAAGGCCAATTATTCATTTTATAATCAAGTGGTTACGCATCCTCTTGTATTCAGTTATCTCGCTTTTCTGGCCTTTATTACTCGTATTGATGAAACCTTCATTTCGTTTATGGGATAAAACATGGCGCACGCTGAGTTTGATAAAATAATGATCGATCTGGTTGATTATGCCTACGAGCAAACAGCCTTTAATAATGAGACGCTCCGGATGGCGCGTTTTTGTCTGCTGGATTCAATTGGCTGCGCGATAGCCGCCTCTACAGATGCCGACTGTTCCAGACTCATGCGCAGCGCGCAATTCAGTCGCAACCCTCAGGGGGTCCCGGTCATGGGGACGCCATTGCGGTTAGGGCCAATCGAAGCGGCTTTTCAAATTGGTTCGATGATCCGCTGGCTTGAGTTTAACGATACCTGGCTTGCGCAAGAGTGGGGACATCCGTCCGATAACCTTGGGGCAATCCTGGCCGCTGCCGCGTGGCGGAGCCTCTCCGATAGCGCCCAGCCAGAGGTGAGTATGGCGGCGGTTCTGAACACCATGGTCAGGGCGTATGAAATTCATGGCGTACTGTGCCTGTCGAACTGTTTTAATGCGCTAGGTATTGATCATGTCGTGCTGGTCAAGGTGGCTTCGGCGATTGCAGCTGCACAGATCATGGGATTATCGAAGGATCAGGCGCTGAGTGCGCTTTCCAACGTGATAATTGATGGCCATGCGCTCAGAACTTACCGACATGCACCTAATGCAGGCACCCGTAAATCATGGGCCGCCGGCGATGCCACAGCTCGCGGACTGCAATTGGCGCTGTTTGCCCAGGCAGATGAGATGGGGTATCCGACGGCGTTAACGGCTAAACGCTGGGGATTTGATGATGCGGTGCTACGCGGTCAGTCGTTCAACCTGACGCGAGATCTCTCAGACTTCGTCATCAATAATATATTGTTTAAAGTTCCCAATCCTGCTGAATATCATGCTCAGACCGCGGTCGAGGCGGCAATTAACCTGCGTGAAAAAATACTTGCCGCCGGTTATTCACCTGAATCAATCGAATATGTTCGCGTAGAAACGACGCGTCCGGCGATTCAAATTATTGATAAATCAGGTGTGCTGAATAACTCAGCCGATCGCGACCACTGCCTGCAATATATGGTAGCGGTAGGGCTACAAACTGGAAATCTGACGATTAGGGATTTCCATGAGCCATTGGCCTGCGATCCGCAACTGGAAGCCTTACGCCACAAAATTACCTGCACTGAACGTCCTTCTTTTACCGAAAGCTACTACGACCCAGAAAAACGCGCGATCCCGAATGCGCTGTACATTAAATGTCGTGGAATGACGGAGGAGATTGCCGAGCTTATTGAATATCCGCTTGGTCACGTCCGCCGTCGTGAGGAGTGTTTTGACGCACTGCTAACCAAATTCCATCTGAATCTTTCAGACAGCCCGCTACGCGATCGGGCGGACAGACTGGCCGATATCCTGACCACTGGCCCGGCGCTTGAGACTATGTCTGTTAATGAGTTCCTGAAACTTTTTTCCTGGCATTAATCCATTTCTGAATCATTGACATAAATTTATAACGCTAAAGGTGAATGAAGTGAAAAAGGCAATACTGGTTGGCTGTGGTGCGGAGATTGGCGCAAATCTGTTGATTCAAAACGATCCGCAGAATGATGGTTTCGTGGTGCAGACCGTAGTAACGAATCCGCCTGCTACTGATAAACACTATCCGGAGTTACGTCCGATTGATGGCATTGTGGCGCGTCTGGCGATGGCGCAACCTGGCATCCAGTCCCGGGTCGAGATAATCAATGACGATACGCTGCAAATTGACGGTCGTGAAATTCATTTCTTCTTTGGCGATTTAGCCAAAGTGTGCCCACCCGTTAACGGGCGCTTTGATATCGGTTTTATTGCCACCAGCAAACAGGATATGGATCAGCACAGTCCTGTGGCTCGCAACATGCAGGAGCTGGCCAATGTAGTTCTGGGTGTCGCTGAGGCTGATAGCCTAAAAAGTATTTATGGCTGCCTTGGCGATCTGACGAGTGACGATATCAGTACGATTCAGCGTAAGGTAGTAAGTTCTGGTATGTACTGTTTGGGTTCCTGCCAGACCAATGGGATGCATGCTTCATTACGTGTTGTGGTTGAGGCACTAAATGCTATCCATGGCAACGCTTCGCAAATTGTGTCGGTTGAAACCGATATTGTGCATCCAGATACGCCGAATGGCGTACTTGGCACTCGCTCCTTTGAAGGCCGTATGCAGGATGCTCGCGACAATCTGCGTCCCAGCTTCTCGCAAATTGCCATGAGCCAGAAAAAAGTTATGCCGTGGGCGCCGTTGGTGAATACGGTGTCGCTTCGCGCGCCAGTTCATGCCCCTGGCTATCAGATTAACCGCTTTATCGTCGAAGATAACGGTGCTTTAACGACTGGTTTAATTGAAGCTGCCATTGAGCGCGTGAACAAGCAGCATCCTCATGTAGTGATGGCCTCGCGGTCGCCTCTTGGGGGACGCGCTTATGCTTATGAGCGCCGCTGTTCGACAATTCTCTCTGACGCTAACCATTTACTCATTCTTCGACCCGCATATCTGGCGAAGCAGAATCTGAGCGAAGTGATTATCCAGTCCTTTGTTAACAATTCGGTAGGGTATACCGCAGTTGTTCGCGCCGTTGCGCGCAATATTGCCCAAGGTCTACCGGTGGCGACCTTTCAGGAGATTGAAAAATGACACGTTCCCATACCGTTGATTTTTTAAATTCTGGTTTTGTGGTGAAAACCGCCATGTCTCCTGATTTCAATAGCAAGCTAAAGGCTGAGGTTGAGCAAATCCGCGCGTTACATGCTCTTTACCCGGAGCTGATGGTGCCGGTGTTACACGAGGGGGTTGCCGCCGGACGTCAGTTTTATGTTATGGAAAAGAAAGCCTCACTTCCGCTATCGGCTATCGTGCTTGATGAACAAAGAACGCTCGCGGCGCGACGCAAAATAGTTCTGAATGCCCTGGAGAACATCCAAACCGCGATTGGACTGGAGATAGAAAACCAACCTGCACGGGTCAGCGATATGCCAGCCAGGTTGCAGGAGGAGTGGGAAGCTACGCGATTTGCGCACGATCTGTTTGATAAACCGGTTTTACTGAATGGCGTCCGTTTTAGCATTACCGCCAGAGAGGTTATCGAAAAAGCGATCGAGATGGCGCGTGGTGAAGAATTCCGATCGGTAGAAAAGGCTCATTTCAATTTTCACTTTGGCAACGTGCTTTATGACGAAGAACGTTCATTGACTCATTTCATCGATCCTGATTTTTCCGTCAGTGGCCTCGATCCCCTTTTCGGCTTTTCGCGCTTTGCTTTTTCGTTCTGGCATGAGCTGGCAGCCGAGGTTGAAGACGCAATGAAAATGGTTCCGATGTCTGACGCGCTCATGTTTGTTCTGGCGAAACAGGATTACGGCAATATTCTCAGCGAAATTCCGGAAATTGGCGGTATTTCCGGGCTGCTGCCGATAATGGGCGAGAATATGCGTCATCGCTTTTATGTCCTCACCGCTTACTGCTTCCTCAGGAGCATCCGTATTAATGGCAGCAAGCAGCCGTGGAAAACGCCGCGCTCTCCGGTTATCGCCCGGCCTGAGGAGGTACTTATGCTTGGGATGCTGACCTATCTCGAAGGGGCAAGCGTCGCGAGCGAAAGTCTGTGCGCGTAATTTCATTCTAATAAAGGACCTGCGGATATGTCGTTGGTAAGTAGTAGTACTCTTGATCAAGGTTTTGAGGCGCCGAGGCGCTATTTAGCCGCCGCGGCCATATTAATTGGCGTGCTGATGGCGGCGCTGGATAGCTCTATTGTCAATATCGCATTGCCCACCATTGCCAGTGCGTTACAGGTCGATTCGGCGTCCAGTATCTGGATCACCAACGGCTATCAGGTAGCCAGCGCGGCGACGATGCTGATTTGCGCGTCGCTGGGCAGCAGAATCGGTGAGAAGCGTTTTTACACGGCGGGAATGGTGTTATTTACGCTCTCTTCGCTGGGCTGTAGCCTTGCGCCGACCTTTGGCGTACTGGTTACCATGCGGATACTACAAGGGGTAAGTTATGCGGTCATGATAAGCGTGGGGCTGGGATTATATCGGGTTATTTTTCCACCTCGCGCGCTAGGAACGATATTCGGGCTGAATGCGCTGGCCTTTGCGGTTGGCACGGCAATCGGTCCGGCGTTGGGCGGACTTATCATTTCGTATCTTTCCTGGCCGTGGCTTTTCTATATCAATATCCCGCTTGGCGGCGCTGCGATTATTTTCTCCCTGATTTCATTAGGGGCGGATAACGAAAAGGAGAAGGGCTTTGATTGGGCAGGGGCTCTGAGTTCGGCAGCGGCATTGGGCTTGATGGTGGTGGCAGTCGATCAAATTGGCCGCTGGGAGAGCCTGACGCTTATCTATTGCGCGGCGGCGTCAGTGGCGTTATTTGCCTTCTTTATTATCGTCCAGACGCGAGCAAAGCACCCCTTATTGCCGCTTGATATATTTCGTTCACGGCAATATAGCTTTGCGGTGCTTTCATCCGTCTCTATGTTCGTGGCTCAGGGAATGGCGCTGGTCGGCTTACCGTTTGTGTTGCAACATAGCTATCACTATTCAGTACTTGAATCGGCGTTTATCTTTACGCCGTGGCCGGTAGCTGTCGCCTTCTGCGCCCCGGTAGCGGGAAGACTGTCAAACCGTTTTAATCCGACGCAAATTTCTACCGTCGGGGTGGTTATCTTTTGTCTTGGCTTAGGGTCGTTGGCGCTATTGCCGCACGCCGCGACGGTGAATGATTTCTTGTGGCGCGTTGCCGTTTGCGGGGTGGGGTATGGCTTATTCCTGCCGCCAAACAATAAGGAGATGTTTGCCAATGTCTCAGCAAATCGCACGGTAACGGCCTCCGGCGTGCTATCAACGGCCAGGACGACAGGGCAGTCCATCGGTGCGGCGCTGGTGGCGATGGTCATTGCGCTGTTGAACGGCTTAACCGGCCCAGGCGGCGCACAGTTTGCCGTTTATGTGTTTGGCTTCGCCTGCGCTATTGCGGCAATATCCTCTATTGCCAGCACTTTACGCTTGCATCGCTAAAGAAGGGAATGCCGGTAGTGGTGAAAATGCAACCGCTACTGGCACGTTCGATTATGTGTTTTTAGCATTTTTACCCGCTTAGTTCCGGTATAAAAATTTTAATACATTCAGCAAAACAGATTGTTTTCTTTCGTTATAATAAGGCACTTGAATGCGCTGACGCCCGGACTGGACCTGCTTTCTGATGCTGGAAATAAAAAATATCGCCTGCCTGCGGGATGAACGAACCCTTTTTACCCACTTATCGTTTGCGGTACAGCCCGGCGAGATTATTCAAATTTCAGGCCCCAACGGCGCGGGAAAAACCTCGTTATTACACCTCCTGACCGGGTTATCGACGCCAGAAGAAGGGGAAATTCTCTGGCAGGGCAAACCGCTGCGGCGCATTCGCGATGGCTGGCATGCGCAGCTCTTATGGCTCGGTCATCAGGTGGGGGTGAAAGGGGCGCTAACGGCGGACGAAAATCTGCGCTTTTACCATCCCGAGGCGACCATTGATGCGCGCTGGCAGGCGCTGGCGCAGGTTGAGCTGGTGGGCTTTGAAGATGTTCCGGTAGCGCAACTCTCCGCCGGGCAACAGCGGCGCGTCGCGCTCGCGAGACTATGGCTCAGCCGCGCGACGTTCTGGATTTTAGATGAACCCTTCACCGCGCTCGATGCGACTGGCGTGCAAACGCTGACCACCCGGCTGGAGCAGCACGTCGGCCAGGGCGGTGCGGTCATCCTGACCACCCATCAACCCCTGCGCCCGCTCTGCGTTCCCTTACGCACGATTATGTTGAGCGACGATGAGGCGGTCGCGGCATGATCAAGCAGATATTCTGGCGCGACCTGCGCCTCGCCTTTCGCAATTACGCCGAAATTATCAACCCGCTGTGGTTTTTCCTGATCATTATCACCCTGTTCCCCCTCAGTATCGGCCCCGAACCGCAGCTGCTCCGGCAGATTGCGCCGGGCATTGTCTGGGTGGCCGCGTTACTCTCTTCGCTGCTGGCAATGGACCGGCTGTTTCGCGATGACTGGCTGGATGGCTCGCTGCAGCAACTGATGCTGATGCCGGTGCCGCTGTCGCTGGTAGTGCTGGCAAAAATCGCCGCGCATTGGGTAGTCTCCGGGCTGCCGCTGCTGATAATCTCTCCGCTGATCGCTATGTTATTCGGACTTTCGACGGCGGAGTGGCAGGTGCTGGCCTTGACGCTGTTAATGGGCACGCCAACGCTGAGCTTTATTGGCGCCATCGGCGTGGGGCTGACCGTCGGCCTGCGGCGCGGCGGCGTATTACTGAGCCTGCTGGTGCTGCCGCTGATGATTCCGTTACTGATTTTCGCCACCGCCGCCGTGGGCGCGGCGCAGATGCAGTTGCCGGTTGACGGCTATATGGCCATTCTTGGCGCCTTTCTGGCGGGAAGCGCCACCTTAAGTCCGTTTGCTACCGCGGCGGCACTCAGAATTAGCGTGCAATAATTCCCGTTCCCTCGGGGCAATGAGGCAAAGAAAATGTGGAAAGTGTTACATCAACTCGCCATTCCAGAGCGCCTGTATAGCGTATGCGGACGATTCATTCCGCTAATGGCTATCCTCAGCGCGCTGTTTCTGGTGGTGGGCTGCGTCTGGGGATTTGTTTTCGCCCCGGCAGATTATCAACAGGGCGAAAGCTATCGCATCATGTATCTACACGTCCCGGCGGCGATGTGGTCGATGGGGATTTACGGCTCAATGGCCGTGACCGCTTTTGTCGGCCTGGTCTGGCAGATGAAAATGGCGGATAAAGCGGTGATGGCGATGGCGCTGCCAGGCGCGGTTTACACCTTTATTGCGCTGGTGACCGGTTCCGCGTGGGGAAAACCGATGTGGGGAACCTGGTGGGTGTGGGATGCGCGTCTGACATCCGAACTGGTCCTGCTGTTTTTATACGTCGGGGTGATTGGCCTGTATCACGCTTTTGACGATCGCCGGCTGGCCGGGCGCGCCGCCGGGATACTGGTGCTGGTCGGGGTGGTTAACCTGCCGATTATTCATTATTCCGTGGAGTGGTGGAACACCCTGCATCAGGGCTCGACCAATATGCAGAAAACCATCGATCCGTCGATGCGCATGCCGTTGCGTTTAACCATTTTCGGTTTCTTATTCCTCTTTATTACTCTGACATTAATGCGTATGCGTAATTTAATTCTGTTGCAGGAGCGCCGCCGCCCGTGGGTCGTGGCGCTGGCTGGCGCTAGTAAGCGCGAGGAGAACTCATGACCCGCGCTTTTCACTCCTGGAGCGATTTCTGGCAGATGGGCGGCTACGCCTTTTATGTCTGGCTGGCGGTTGCAGTGACGGTCATCGCGCTGCTGATTTTGTTCATCCACACCCGCTGGCAGCGCCGGGCGCTACTGGCGGATGTACGCCGGCAGATGGCGCGCGAACGCCGGGTATCGGCGGCGCGTAAGCAAAGCTCAATGAAGGGAGATGCGTTGTGAATCCTCGGCGTAAAGTACGTCTCTGGCTCGCCTGCGGAGTGATTGGGGGGCTGGCGCTGACCGTTGGTCTGGTGATGTATGCATTAAGCTCCAATATCGATCTCTTCTATACACCGGGCGAAGTGATATACGGCAAACGGGAAAATGGCCAGAAGCCAGAGCCGGGGCAGCGTCTACGTATCGGCGGCATGGTGATGCCCGGCAGCGTGAAGCGTGACGATAAAACCCTCGATGTGACCTTCAAACTCTATGATGCCCGCGGCGTCGTCGAGGTGAGCTATACCGGGATCCTGCCGGCGTTGTTCCGCGAAGGGCAGGGGGTTGTAGCCCAGGGGACGCTGCAGGACGGGACGCATATCCGCGCGAAGGAAGTGCTGGCGAAACACGATGAAAATTACACCCCTCCGGAAGTGAAAGAAGCGATGGAAGAGAATCATCATCCCGCTGAGAAGCCGCAGGGAGCCGCGCAATGATCCCTGAAATCGGCCTCTTCCTGCTGTGCCTGGCGCTGGGCATTTCCTGCCTGCTGGCGCTATTTCCCTCCTGGGGCGCGATGCGGCAGGATGCGCGGATGATGGCGCTGGCGAAGCCGCTGTCGGTAGCGATGTTTGCCGCCATCCTCGGGGCGTTTCTCATTCTGGTGTACGCCTTTGTGGTGAATGACTTCACCGTTCTGTATGTCGTCAGTAACTCGAATACGCTGCTGCCGGTGTGGTATCGCGTAGCGGCGACTTGGGGGGCCCACGAGGGATCGTTGCTGCTGTGGGTATTGCTGATGAGCGGCTGGACCTGCGCGGTCGCGGCCCTGAGCCGTAATATTCCGCTGGAAGCCTCTTCGCGGGTGCTGGCGGTAATGGGGATGATCTCCTTCTGCTTCCTTGCGTTCATCCTGCTGACCTCAAATCCGTTCGTGCGCACGCTACCTGATTTCCCCATCGAGGGGCGCGATCTGAACCCGATGCTGCAGGATATCGGGCTGATCTTCCACCCGCCGATGCTGTACATGGGCTATGTGGGCTTCTCCGTGGCCTTCGCTTTCGCCATTGCGTCGCTGATGACCGGGCGCCTTGATAGCGCGTGGGCGCGCTGGTCACGCCCGTGGACGCTGGCGGCGTGGAGCTTTCTGACGGTCGGTATCGTGCTGGGGTCGGCGTGGGCCTATTATGAGCTCGGCTGGGGCGGCTGGTGGTTCTGGGATCCGGTAGAAAACGCCTCCCTGATGCCGTGGCTGGCGGGAACGGCGCTGATTCACTCGCTATCGGTCACCGAAAAGCGCGGCAGCTTTAAATCCTGGACCGTACTGCTGGCGATTCTGGCGTTCTCGCTGTGCCTGCTGGGCACTTTCCTGGTGCGTTCCGGGGTACTGATTTCCGTACACTCCTTCGCTTCCGATCCTACGCGCGGCATGTTTATTCTGGCGCTGTTGGTGATCACTATCGGCGGTTCGCTGCTGTTATTCGCCATCAAAGGCGGCAAGGTACGTTCCCGGGTGCGTCACGAACTGTGGTCGCGCGAGTCGCTGTTGCTGGGCAACAATGTGCTGCTGATTGCCGCCATGCTGGTGGTACTGCTGGGGACGCTGCTGCCGCTGATACACAAGCTACTGGGGCTAGGCAGCATTTCTATCGGCGAGCCGTTCTTTAATTCCCTCTTTATTGCGCTGATGATCCCGTTCTCGTTGCTGCTTGGGATCGGGCCGCTGGTGCGCTGGCGTCGCGATGAATTCCACAAGCTGCGTAAGCGGCTGCTGATTGCCGCGGTGGTTGCCGTCGTACTGGCCATCGCACTGCCGTGGCTGATGCAGGATCGTATTAAAGCCATGACCGTAGTTGGCCTGCTGATGTCGCTGTGGGCATTCGTGCTTACCGTGATGGAAGTGGTGGAGCGCGCCACCGACCGCCACCCCTTCTGGCGCGGGCTGACCCGCCTCGGACGCAGCCACTGGGGAATGGTCGCCGGCCATGTGGGGCTGGTGGTCACCGTCATTGGCATCGCCTTCAGTCAGAATTACAGCATCGAACGCGACGTGCGAATGAAGCCGGGCGATAGCGTCGATATCCACCAGTATCACTTTGTGTTCCGTGACGTGCGGGATATCACCGGGCCGAACTACTTTGGCGGTGAAGGGGTGATCGAAGTTTCGCAGAATGGCCATCACGTGAGTACGCTGCGGGCGGAGAAACGCATTTACAGCAGCAGCCGGATGGAGATGACCGAAGCCGCCATCGACGGCGGGCTGGCGCGCGACCTGTACGCTGCGCTGGGTGAAGAGCTGGCCGACGGTAGCTGGGCGGTGCGCTTGTACTATAAACCTTTTGTTCGCTGGATCTGGTTCGGCGGGATGTTAATGGCGTTTGGCGGCGTGCTGTGCATCCTGGACCCACGTTACCGCTTACGTAAATCACTGCCGGAGAACGCGTGATGAACCGCAAAGTCTTATATTTACCGCTGGCTATCTTCCTGATTCTGGCTGCGGCGCTGATGTGGCAACTGATGCGCAATAGCGACGGCGACGATCCTACCGTGCTTGAATCTGCGCTGGTGGGTAAACCTCTGCCGGATTTCCGCCTGGCGTCACTGGAAAAACCGGATGTCATGCTGGATCCCTCTAACATTATCAATGGTAAACCGGTGCTGATTAACGTCTGGGCCACCTGGTGTCCCACCTGTCGGGCGGAGCATCAGTATTTGCGCTCTCTGGCGGCGCAGGGCATTCGCATCGTTGGCATCAACTATAAAGACGATCGCCAGAAAGCGGTGTACTGGCTGCACGAATTGGGCAACCCGTATGCGCTGGGAGTGTTTGACGGCGACGGTATGCTGGGGCTGGATCTTGGCGTGTATGGCGCGCCGGAAACTTTTCTCATCGACGGCAAAGGCATTATCCGCTACCGCCATGCCGGCGATGTGAACGAGCGGGTCTGGCAGCAGGAGATTCTGCCGCTGTGGAATAAATATAGCCAGCAGGGGGGCGCGTGAAATATCTTCTCATCACTTTACTGACGGCGCTGTTCTCGTTTCAGGCGCTGGCGGCGATTGATACCTATCCATTTAAAGATGAGGCTCAGGAGCAGCAGTTCCGCCAGTTGACCGAACAGCTGCGCTGCCCGAAATGCCAGAACAACAGTATTGCCGATTCGAACTCGATGATTGCCGCCGACATGCGCAAAAAGGTCTGGCAATTGATGGAGCAGGGACAAAGCAATCAGCAAATCACCGATTACATGGTGGCGCGCTATGGCAACTTCGTGACCTACGAACCGCCGGTGACCCCCGCGACGATTATCCTCTGGCTGCTGCCGGCTTGTTTTGTTGTGGGCGGCGCGCTGGTGATTTTCCGTTTAAGCCGTCGCTCACGGGCTGAACGCGTCAGCGAACTGAGCGCGCAGGAACAGGAACGCTTAAAGGCGCTGCTTGATGACAATAAAAGGACCCTGAAATGATTGTCGCTTTGCTCATCATGTTGGTGTTACTGCTGGGAACGGCGGCGCTGCTGTTTATTCCGTGGAGCGGCAGACAGCGCGTTGACCGCAATACCATGAACCATATGATTTATCGGGCGCGCCTGCAGGAGCTTGATGAGGACATTTCAGCGGTGAACGCGGCGCAGCAACAGCAGCTGGTTGACGATTTACGCTTGAATTTATTGGAAGATTTGCCCGAATCTGCCGAAACGAATCACAAAAATAGTAGTTATTGGGTGTATATTCTTGGGGTTATTATACTAACCTCTTTATGCGTAGGGGTTTTTATCCGAACGAGTTACATGACCCGCGTGGTTGAGTGGCAGCAAGTTGTCCAGCAAACGCCGCAGCTGATGCAGCGGGTGATGGATCCACAGGGTAAACCGTTGTCGGAAGAAGAGCTGTTTCGACTGGCGCTGGGGCTACGCACCCGCCTGCAGCAATACCCGGCCGACCAGCTGAGCTGGACGATGCTCGGCAGGCTGCAACTGGTGCTCAATAATCCAGGCGCCGCGTTACAGGCGTTTGATAAGGCACGACAGCTGGCGCCAGGCAACGCCGATGCGCAGCTGGGATATACCGAAGCGTTACTTCACTCTACGGATCCCAACGATAGCCGTGAAGCCCAGCAACTGCTCGATACGTTGCTGAAGAATAACCATAATGATGTACGGGTGCTTAGCCTGGCGGCGTTTAACGCCTTTGAGCACCAGCAGTATGACAAAGCGATCGCGGCGTGGCAGCTGATGCTGCAACTGTTACCGGCGGATGATGCTCAGCGAGAAATTATCATTCGTAGTATTGACCGCGCGAAAAAAGAACAAGCCGCTACACTGAAATAATTAAAATAACGTGAGTATTGCTCGAAGGCATATTGGATTTGCAATGGGTTATCGCTCTGAAATCACAGGATAATCACCCCCGGCTGATTATCCTGGCTCCGAAAATCTCCATAAATACAGTTGGATTAGAAGGTGAGTGCAATCGTTATAGATTTATTTATATAACGATTGCCATCTGGCAGGGACTTTTGCGTCTTTCATTTAGGAAAAGGGTTAAATAATAAGATGAGTAAACTTTCACTGGAACGCTCTGGTAGGCGAAAAATTATATTTATCGCCTTGCTGGTTGGGATCATTATTGGCGTGGTATTGCTGGCTGGTACCGCGACTATTATGCATAAAACCAGCGATACCGAATTTTGTGTGTCATGTCATACCATGCAGCAGCCTCTGGCGGAATATCAGGGCAGCGTGCATTTTCAGAACGATAAAGGTATTCGCGCCGAGTGCGCCGATTGCCACGTTCCTCATCAGCCGATCGATTATATGCTGACCAAAATTGGCGCCCTGAAAGATGTCTGGGGTGAAATGACCGGCAAAATCGACACCCCGGAAAAATACGAGGCGCATAAACTGGCGATGGCCCAGAGCGTCTGGGATGGGTTGAAGAAGAGCGATTCGGCGACCTGCCGTTCCTGCCACGACTATAAAGCGATGGATATTCTGGCGCAGACTCCTGAAGCCCGTAAGCAGCACCCGGTCGCGATCAAAGAGGGCGAAACCTGCATCGACTGCCATAAAGGCGTGGCGCATATTCTGCCGAACATGAGCGGCCTGGCGGCGGCAGGGGCCAGCGAGCTCGCTAACGCGGCGGCGAAAACCCCGGCGACCGCGACCACCCTTTACACCATTCAGACCCAGCCGTTCTGGCTGAGCGAGAAAGCAGGCGACCATAACGACGGTAACCTGATGGCCTCCACTGAAGTGAAAGTGGTGAAGCGTGAAGGCGACATGGTGCTGGCGGATGTTCATGGCTGGCAACAGGATGGCGTCACCGAAGCCTTCTACGCCGCGCGCGGCAAACGTATTATGAGCGCGCTGCTGGGCGAAGAGGCCCGCAAAGCGTTAAAAGTGTCTGGCTCCGTTACCGATGAAGAGACCAAACAGGTCTGGCATGAAGTCGATCTGCAGGTCTGGCTGCCGGCGAAAAATCTGATTGGCGATCAGCAAAAAATCTGGAGTTACGCTTCTGAATTAATGGCTAACAACTGTACCGGCTGTCATGGCCTGACCGAGTTGAATCGCTTTAACGCCAACCAGTGGATTGGGGTGGTTAAAGGTATGTCCGGCCGTACTTCACTGACTCAGGAACAGGT
Source organism: Klebsiella sp. 141203 (assembly GCF_032601985.1). NCBI lineage: Bacteria > Pseudomonadati > Pseudomonadota > Gammaproteobacteria > Enterobacterales > Enterobacteriaceae > Klebsiella > Klebsiella sp. 141203. The sequence goes on from NZ_JAQIRL010000003.1 coordinate 757,220, forward strand.
TCGTCTCCTGACCCAGTACGTACAAAAACATGCGAGCGACATGCCAGCAGCGGCCAATCAGGACAAACAATAAGGAGCCATGATGAAAAAGAATAACGATTATGACATGGCGGATCAGAGCCAGGAACCCGGTATGAATCTGACGCGTCGCCGTTTTCTGGCTGGCGCCAGCGCCCTGATGGCGGCGCCGCTGCTGGCGGGGCTGTGGCCGCGTTCGGCGCTGGCGGAGGCCATTAGCCAGGCGATGCCGCAGTTTATCGCATTACGCCAGGCGGAAAGCGGGATTCTCACCGGCGCCCACTGGGGCGCGTTTGAAGCCATCGTCCGCGACGGCAAAATGGTTGACGTTCGCCCAATAAAAGACGATCCGTATCCCAACGAACTGATTACTATGGCGCCGTATCAGGTTCACGCCGAAAACCGGATTAAATATCCGATGGTGCGTAAAAGCTGGTTAGAAGGCGGGGCGAAAAACAGTAAGCCAGAGCTGCGCGGCCGCGATGAGTGGGTCCGTGTCAGCTGGGATAAAGCCCTGCATCTGGTGGCGGGTGAAATCAGCCGTCTGCAGAAAGAGCATGGCCCATCATCTATTTATGCCGGTTCTTACGGCTGGAAAAGCGTCGGGATGTTCCATAACCCAAGAACGCTGCTGCAGCGCATGATGAACCTGGCGGGCGGCTTTGTCGGCTATTCCGGTGACTACTCCACCGGCGCGGCGCAGGTGATTATGCCGCACGTGGTCGGCTCTGTTGAAGTTTACGAACAGCAGACCGCGTGGCCAAACGTGATTGATAACAGCGAGCTGGTGGTGATGATCGGTTGTAACCCCATGATCACGCTGAAAAACAGCTGGAACCTGCCGGATCACGTCGGCCAGACGGGCTTTGAAGCGCTTAAGAAAAAGGGCACCCGGATGATCTGTATCGACCCGGTGCGCAGCGACAGCGCGCGTGAGTTAGGCGCCGAGTGGATCGCCCCGCGCAGCTACACCGACTGCGCGCTGATGGCGGGGGTGGCCCATACGCTGCTGGCTGAAAATCTGCATAACCCTGATTTCCTGAAAACCTACACCGTAGGGTTCGATAAATTTGAAGCTTACCTGAACGGTAAAGAAGATGGCGTCGTTAAGGATGCCAACTGGGCTGCGGATATCAGCGGCGTTGATGCTGAGACTATCAAGCAGCTGGCGCGAGATATGGCGAAGCATCGCACCATGATCATGGGCGGCTGGGGCATTCAGCGTCAGCATCATGGCGAACAGGCCCACTGGATGATGGTGACGCTGGCGGCCATGCTGGGGCAGATTGGCCTGCCCGGCGGCGGTTTCGGCTTTAGCTATCACTACTCTTCCGGCGGTAGCCCAACCGCGCGCGGCGGTATTCTGGCGGGGATTTCCGCCGGTAGCCCAACGTCGCCGGCGGCGAAAGATATTACGCCGTTCCCGGTGGCGCGCATCGCCGATGCGCTGGCGAACCCAGGCAAGACCATCGACTATAACGGCACGAAAGTCACCTATCCGGATATTAAAATGGTGTACGTGGCGGGCGGTAACACCTTCCACCAGCATCAGGATACCAACAACCTGGTGAAAGCTTGGCAGCATCCGGAAACCGTGGTGGTGAACGAACCGTACTGGACGGCGACGGCGAAACACGCGGACATCGTACTGCCGGTGACCACCACCTACGAGCGCAACGACATGGACATGGGCGGTGACTATTCGCAGCTTTATGTCTTCCCGCTGCGCCAGTGCGTGCCGCCGCAGAACGAAGCGAAAAACGATTTTGATGTCTTTGCGGGGATTTCCGAGATCCTTGGGGTGCACGAGGCCTTTACCGAAGGCAAAGATGAGATGCTGTGGTTGAAGGGCATGTATGACGAGATGAAAGCCCAGGCGCGCAACGCTCGCGTGGCGCTGCCGCCGTTTGATATGTTCTGGGCTTCCAACAACTACATTCGCTTCCCGATCCCGCAAGAGAACACCCAGTGGGTGCGTTTCGCCGATTTCCGCGAGAACCCGCTGCTCAACCCGCTGGGAACGCCGTCAGGGAAAATCGAGATCTACTCTGACGCCATCGCCAAAATGGGCTACGAGGACTGCAAAGCGATTCCAACCTGGATGCCGCCGCACGAGTGGTATCGCGGGCCGGAAGCCGAGAAATATCCGCTGTCGCTCAATACCGGTCACCCGATTAACCGTCTGCACTCTCAGCTCGATAATACGCCGCTGCGCAAGAAATACGCGGTGGCCGATCGCGAAGCCATCTGGATCCATCCGAAAGATGCTAGCGCGCGCGGCATCAGCGAAGGCGATCTGGTTCGCGCCTTTAACGATCGCGGGCAGATTCTGGTCGGGGCGGTGATTACCGATAACGTTCGCGAAGGTGTGGTGCGCATCAGCGAAGGGGCATGGTTTGATCCGGCCGATCCGTCACAGCCGGGATCGCTGTGTAAAAACGGTAACGTCAACTGTCTGACCTTTGACGTCGGCTCCTCCAGCCTGGCGCAGGGGAACTGTGGCCAGATGTCGCAGCTGCAGATCGAGAAGTACACCGGACCGGCGCTGAAAAACACCGCGCACGATGTGCCGGTAGGCGCGTAACCCGCAGCTAACGTTTGAAAGACAAAACGGACACTTCCGTGAGGGAGTGTCCGTTTATCTGGTGAAAGTGAATATATTCGCGGCATCGCTAATTCCACAACGTCTTATTTCCAGTACTGCATGAGCTTGGTTTTTGGGTGTATACCTAAACGTATGCCAATCGCTTCGCTTAAAACCCTTTCAGAAGCATTTATCCAGCTCATCGAAAAGCTTGGTGAGTTCATCCTGAATGTGTTTACGTCGCTGTTTCAGCAGTAAGCGGGTTGGAATAATGCGCTCGATAATTGTCGGCTTCTTATATACATACTCTGTAACGAGCTGTTTAATATCTTCCTCTGACCAACCGTCCATCACCGGCGTTGGGTTGTAGAGAAGATTTGACTGGAGGGCAGGGGCAACTTCCTCATCCAGAATCACAAAGATCTCTTCCCGGCTTAAACCAGACTCCTTTAACTTCTGCGCCATCCATCGGTAGTCGTAGTCCTGGAGTTCGCGCCCGGTAAACAGCTCCGATAATGCGTGCCAGACAGGAACTCGGGTCATCAGTTGAGCTTCTGTTAGTTGCATATTAGTTTCTCCCCTGTGGCCGGCAATACCCAATGGCCCGATGCTACAGTGTATGTCAGATATCGGAATAAACGATAGTCAGAAATAGCACCGGACTTACAAGGCAAAAATATCTGGCCTGAGTATAAATAACTCGATACTCTGAAATAACATTAACAGTAAGCGCTCTTCCCAATGCAGATTAGAACTTACTGAATAAGATATTTTTGATACTAATATTTTAATAAAAAAAGAGTTTTCTCCAGGAAGCTACGCCATGTTTCACCCCACAGTTCGGGATGGAACCTGTCATTCGCAATTTTCTCCATAATGGAGGTAAGCGCTTCCTCATCTTCGATTTCTAATAAAGAGGAAATTTCTAATTTAGCATCTTCAATTGATGAAATACTGTAGTCACGATAGCTGTCGATAATCTCATTAATCGAATTGCCAAAATCATCGTGCTCGTTACTAAAGTAAATAGTGAGCATATCCTGCATGACAGGGTACTTGCGGCCCGGGTTTTTATCCCATATATGGGTAAGACGTGAGAACATAGTACGGTTTCCCCTGATAAACTTGTTTCAGTAACACTACACGGACAGTATAACTGGTTTCTTTGACATTTAGTCCTTGCCGGAACCCATATCCAACGGCACTACCGGTTTTATAGGTCAGTTCAAGGGGACGAGAACCTGCGCCTGAGTTTGCCCAATATACTACTTTGAGTTTATTGGCTTTTAATGCGCTACTGATAGCCTTTTCCGCATGTTGTACAGAATAAAATGATGATGCAGACCTCATCTGAGGGCTTCGCGCCAAACGTTCCAGTAACTCTTTTTCTGAAATCGATACGTGTTTGGATAGCGTGTGACCGCCAATTTTTACTGGGCGTACGGCTTCATGATCTATGATTCTAAAATTTCCTGCGCGGACATAAGCAACACGAGCAGCGCCTAAAGCGAGGCCAAATGCAGCCGGGACAGCAATATCTACGGTCAGGCCAATGCTCATTGCTGTCTTTGCGTCGGCGCCGAACTGACGCGCAGTTTCAACTGCTAACTGGTAAGCCGCTGTACGGGTATCACGGCCTGTGATGATTTGGTCAATTGATGCATGAAGGCTATCGAGTCCATGGGCGCCAACGACGACACAGGCCGCTTTGGTCAACATAGTTGGGTCAGGAGCTGCGCATAAAATCGTAGCTCCGGCTAATTCAACAGTACTCATTGCTACATCGAGCCCACCTAGCAATCTGTTTTGTAGTGTCTCCGCTTCTGTCACTGTTTTATCAGACATTACTGCCGCCAACTGAACTGGCGACATTACAATATATAATCCATTATTCATAGTGCCCCCTGATATCTATCTGGCGATAGTAAAAAACATTATCGTGATTCGCAAATGAATCTCTACAAGTAATTTATGGCTGCTTGGCTTTTGTTTTTTTAATGTGTGGATTTTGTCGGTGAAACCCATAAGTTGGACTTATGTTTAAACTGTGTTTTATATGATAGACTGAGGTGTCTATAAATTTTTTTATATAGCGTTTTTGTATATTTAAAACAATGGCGATTGATTCACTTTAGGTTGTTAGACAATATTTTATGAGTTTTATATATGGTGCTGGGTTTTATTCGTAGTATAAGACTGGCAGGATCTTCTACCGGGGGGTGTTCAGTCCACTTTTGCCGGGTTTCCATAGTTTTAGGCACCTCAAAAACAATAAAGCTTTATGAGGTGCCTAAAAGCTTCGGATTTAATTAGTTCTCTTCGGACTTCACGGGACAAATTGAGGGCACAAAAAATCCCGCAAGGCTTGCGCCGTGCGGGCTCTCAGGACTTCATCGGATGACTCTAATAATCACCGATGGAGAATTTTGGTGCTAGCGTCCTTGTAATTGGTGGGGGAGGTGGTTGAGTTTGTTGGGGATTTTGATTTTTTGCGCGAAGGGGAAGGCGCAAAAAGGGAGTCGATGATGTTGATATGGAAGGTTTTTTGTAACGGCATGATTTTTAAGTTGATTGTTGAAGGCCGGGTTTTGCGTGTTGGTTGAGGCTTTGGTGGACGTTATTGGCTTGTCGTTCGTTTCCTCAAGTGAGCGTTTCTGTCGAATAGTTCACTCTCTTGAATTTTCCAGACAGTAGAACATGCTCATCTAATACACGTGAAAAACAATAACGTCATCTATCACAGTAGGCGATACAGGTAGATGGCCTTTGGTATATCTATGATGTCCCTTTGTAGTGGTTTACTGAATTTGGCCACCTGAACAGAGGTGATATGCTCATCTCAGAACAATACAGGTGTCCCAATGAAAAAAAGAAATTTCAGCGCAGAGTTTAAACGCGAATCCGCTCAACTGGTCCTTGATCAGAACTACACAGTTGCAGCTGCGGCCAGTGCTATGGACGTGGGGCTTTCTACCATGACGCGATGGGTAAAGCAGTTACGGGATGAACGACAGGGCAAAATACCTAAAGCCTCTCCTATAACCCCAGAACAGGTTGAAATACGTGAGCTAAAGAAAAAGCTACAACGCATTGAAATGGAAAACGACATATTAAAAAAGGCTACCGCGCTCTTGATGTCAGACTCCCTGAACAGTTCTCGTTAATCGAGAAACTCAGAGCGCAGTATCCTGTGGTCACACTCTGCCACGTGTTCGGGGTTCATCGCAGCAGCTACAAATACTGGGTGAAAAGCCTCGAAAAGCCAGACGGCAAGCGGGCTGTATTACGTACTCAGGTTCTGGAGCTGCATAACATTAGCCATGGCTCTGCTGGCGCGAGAAGTATCGCCATTATGGCAACCCTGAGAGGCTTCAGAATGGGACGCTGGCTTGCCGGCAGGCTCATGAAAGAACTGGGACTGGTGAGTTGTCAGCAACCCACCCACCGGTATAAACGGGGTGGTCATGAACACATCGCTATCCCAAATCACCTTGAGCGACAGTTCGCAGTGACAGAGCCTAATCAGGTATGGTGCGGCGATGTGACGTATATCTGGACAGGCAGGCGCTGGGCTTACCTCGCCGTCGTTCTCGATTTGTTCGCCAGGAAACCGGTAGGCTGGGCAATGTCATTCTCACCGGACAGCAAGCTAACCATCAAAGCGCTGGAAATGGCGTGGGAAACCCGAGGTAAACCAGCGGGAGTGATGTTCCACAGTGACCAGGGTAGCCACTACACAAGCAGGCAGTTTCGGCAGTTACTGTGGCGTTACCGGATTAGGCAAAGTATGAGCCGACGCGGAAACTGTTGGGATAACAGCCCGATGGAACGCTTCTTCAGAAGTCTGAAAAACGAGTGGGTGCCAGTGACAGGCTATATAAACTTTAGCGAAGCAGCTCATGCGATCACAAACTATATCGTCGGGTATTACAGCTCGCTAAGGCCGCATGACTATAACGGTGGATTACCTCCAAACGAATCGGAAAACCGATACTGGAAAAACTCTAAAGCCGTGGCCAGTTTTAGTTGACCACAACATCTGTCACACTAGCTTTCTTCACATTCCACCAACGTTCAGCTACGAGCTGGAAAGTATTGGTTTTGGCTTCCAGCGAACTGCGAAGTTGTTCTTGCTGATGTTCCTGTGGATCGATTTGTTTCGCCAGGAGAGAGCGAGACTCTGCTCTGTAGTTTCTGGCATCGGCAAGGGTAACTGACGGGTAGGGACCAATACTCTTCTTCGCTCGTTTCTTAGTGACAGGGCGAATGTAGCGAAACTGCCAGATTTTACTTCCGCTGGATTTGATGAGTAGCTCAAGGCCATCACCATCATAGAGAACGTAGTCCACTTCTTTGGGTTTAGCAGATTCGATTTCCTTAACGGATAGAGGTTTGGTTTGTCTTGCCATTGCCGGGTTTCCATAGTTTTAGGCACCTCAAAAACAATATAGCTTTATGAGGTGCCTAACAAGGTGCCTAAAAGGTTCGGATTTAATTAGTTGGCATCAGACTTCGCGGGACAAATTCAAGGCACAAAAAAGCCCGCAGGGCTTGCGCCGTGCGGGCTCTTAGGACTTCATCGGATGACTCTGGTAATCACCGATGGAGAATTTTGGGCTGGCGTCCCTGTAACTAGATATCTATTTGATTGAATTTTCTAGATAAATGTTGTTTCTGACTTTACCTTTGGTTCTATAAAGGAACCATAAATCGTAACGGCATAACCCCCTGAAAATAGTCCGTTAGCAAACTGTATCAAAAAATATCAAACCTCTTGGTTCAACTTCCTGATGGCATCTGAACTCATTTCATTGGTCTTCCTTTAACATGTCGATTACGTTAGCTACATACATTAAGTCTAATGCATGTTGGAGATCGTTATGAAAAACTGGTCAGTTGAGCAGACGAGAGAGGTGAAGAAGTGGCTGGATATTGATACATATCGCGGATTCGAAGAGCTTCCGCTTATACACCTCTACCATGAATTGCTGGCAAGGACATTGTTCTTCAAACCATATCATGAAGAATTTGAAGCAGAAGCCGTAAGGCTCTACATCGACAGGATCTTCACTGGAAAGCCCTTTCTCATCACAGAAAAGCATCTCGGCTATCTCACAAGAGAGGATACTCTTTACCAGCCACCACACTTCTTTCTGACAACAACTGAAAGACTGGCGCAACTCAGTATTGTGGGGCTACGAAATTCACTTTTCTTCTGGGAGGGAGGGGATGAGTACTCGGTTAACCGTGAATTCCTCGAAAGCCCTGTATCAGAGTCCCTACCTCGCCTGTTCAGAGATACTGTCATGGTCGAAATCGACTTGGCGAATGGAACTGACGAGGAAATAGCTGAATCCCTGAAAGCCGCACTACCTCAGTGGCGTAAGGTCAGAGGTATTGAGGCTGACACTACTGACTCGATCCGCTTTGGTTATGGAACGATTAAGAAAATCATCAACTACAGACTCATTCCCATGATCGACATCCTTGTATGGTCAACGCTGCACAATGTTCGGATATCAGAAGACCGTCTTTCACGCCTCCTTTACACAGACGATGATGATGAAGAACAGACCCGCCTTAATCACCAAATTCGGGACACAGACAGACCCCTTGCTCTGAAGGCCGCGAGTATACCTTTCATCCGACAGTTTCATCTGTTCATCAACAAAAACAGCCATCTCAAAAACATCAGAGTTTCAGACGTGATGAAAATCGCTGATTCTGACTAAGGCCAACCTCCATTAGCTCTGGTATTCCCAGCTTCTGTCTCTTTCCCACTGATTCATTCGTATAGTCGTTTCCATCAAAACGAAAGAAGAGGAAACGACTATGAATCAGCACAACACCCGCCTTATTCGTTTACCAGAGGTTCTGCATCGCACTGGATACGGTAAAGCCTGGATCTATCATCTAATCAGCAAAGGATGTTTCCCATCACCAGTGAAAATTGGATCTCGTGCAGTTGCTTTCATTGAAAGTGAAGTGGAAGAGTGGATTCAATTAACTATCGAAAATTCAAGAAAGCATGTCGCCTGAAATAAAATTACAGCCTTCATATTTATGAAGATTAATTCTCAGATTTGTAAAGTTTATATCTTAACAAAACTTATATTTAACGTAATTCTTTACGTTTTTTCAGGCAGGGCTTACGCCATAGGTATTTAAAGGTGGTTTCTTAATATCGGGTATGGATACTTATAACTAGCCGTACCTGTTTCTTTCACGTGAAAGAAGTTTTTTTAAGCATTTAAATTCATTATAAATAAAGCTAAATATAACAAAAAAATTTGCAAAATTTAAATTGATAAAATAATGATAAGTCATAGTAATTATTAAATGTAAAGTTTTTGGAGGGCTATTAATTATTTATGTCATATAAAATTAAAAAATTTTTGATGAGTAATGGTGAAAGAGGGTGCTTGATTCTCGATAAGGAGACACAATTGCCAGTTTACTATCAAAACCTTTATCTCACAACGAATGTTAGAAACAGAAGTGCGACCGCATCAACGATAGAGATAGTCGCAACAAACCTACTTATACTAAGCAATTTTCTGAAAAGCAGGAACATAAATATCATTGATAGGATTGAAATCAAGGGGTTCTTAAGTGTAGCAGAAGTAGATGACTTGATACGGTATGCAAGGCAGAGATTCGATAAGCAAAAGATTACGAATGTAAGAGTGATAGAAATGGAACAGGTTGCTAAAAGAACTTTCAGTTATAGGATTCATGTTTTTTCGAGCTATCTTAATTGGCTGTGCGGTTTACTTCATTCTATTAAGGGAATTCATGCTAGATATGAAGTCGAGAGTTTCATAGAAAGTATTAGAGCACATCTCCCGCGAAATAAATCACTTAGCGTGAATAACAGAAAAGATAAATCTCTAAGTGAAGAACAAATAAAGACACTATTCAAGCTATTGGAAGTCGAAGGAAGCCAAAATCCCTTCCAGAAGGAGGTTCAGGTGAGAAACAGGCTCATTTTTACCTTACTATTGAATTGTGGTTTAAGAGCAGGAGAGCTATTAAATCTAAAAGTTAATGATTTCAATCCCAGAGGTTATACACTTAATATTTTCAGAAGACACGATTGCATTGAAGATCGAAGGCTGAATCAACCTTTAGTCAAAACTGGTGAAAGGGAAATCCCATTGTCGGACGAGTTAGCAATGGAGATTTTGGATTACATAAATAACTATAGAAATAAATACACCAAAAAGAAGAAGCATGACTTCTTGTTTGTTACACACAGTTCATGTAAAACAACAGGGGAACCTTTATCTGTTTCCGCATATGAAAAGATAATTTCGACTATTAAAAAATCAAGTCCGGTATTAAAAAATTTATCAGGTCATAAACTGAGGCATTCCTGGAACTATTTCTATTCAAATGAAATTGATGATTCGAATTTAGACATCAGCCGAAAATCAGGGTTGAGGTGCTATCTCATGGGATGGTCAAAAGATTCAAAGATGTCAGAAAATTATAACTTCAAACACATGTCAATAAAAGAAAAGGAAGTTATTGAAAGGGTTTATGACTCTTTAAGAAAAATAACTAAGGAGGTATGAAATGAAAACAAGCACATTAAAAAAAGATAATAATTTATTTTCAATGATGAAGGGGTATAGCTTCAGGATTTCTGATAGTAAATGGCAATTAGATATAAATAATTGTGTTTACCCACATAAGGTTGCCGATAAAATGCCAGAGTCGATGCGTGTTGGTTATCTTAATACCTTGGCATATTTTTCGTCTGAATATAGTGCAGGCTACATAAAGAATATAAATCACATCTTTAGCCAATGGCTAAGATTGATGGATCTTGAAATGATTAATTCCAAAGCGGTTTATCAATTTAATGTTAGCTTAGGTCCTGAGAAAAACTATAAGCTAAATTCAATAAAGAACTTTCTTAGTAAATGGAAAAAACTCGGTTATGAAGGAGTAGATAACTCAGCTCTAAGAATGCTGGAAAAAATAACCATTAAACCTAATTTAACAGGGGAAGCCGTTAAACGAAGAGATCCGAATAGTGGACCACTAACGGAAGAAGAGCTGAAAATCATACTTGAAAGTATCAGAAAATTGTTGAAAGAAGATAAAATCCCTCTGTTTATTTATTGCTACGTTATTCTATTAGCAACAACGGGAAGGAGGCCATCACAGCTAACTTCGTTGAAAGCGAAAGATCTCATCAGAACGGAAGAGGGTTGTTTTCTAAATATACCGAAAGTAAAACAAAGGAAGAACTTCAGAAGTGTGTTCAGCATGATGAGAATCGACGATAGCCTGTATGAGGAACTTATAACCTTGATTGATCAGAACCAGAAACATATCGAAGGTAGGGTCAAGAGGAATATTAGTCATTTAAAAAATGAATTACCTATACTCATGGACATTAAACAATATGTATTAATTGATACTGGCCAAAGTTTAGATACCATCATGACAACTGATTTTTTACATATGAAGAATTCTTTCATCTCAAACAAACTAAATAATTTGACTACTAAATTCAACATTGGGTCATCAAGTAATAACGGCCCTATACGAATTAATGCAAGACGATTTAGGTATACCCTGGGAACTCGTTTAGCAAAGGAAGGAGCATCAGTTGAAGTAATCGCTAAAGCATTAGACCATAAATCTATAAACTCATCAGGGATATACATAAAAAATTGTCCAGACAATGTTCATTATATAGACAAGATGCTTAATCCTTTTTTTGAACCGCTATCAAAGATATTTCTTGGAGAAGAACAGTCAAAAAACAAGAAGCTCTTTACTGAATATGTTTTAAATTCATTCGGATTTTTAAATGGTAAAAACGACCAAATTGAATGTTTCACTTGTAAAAACTTTAGAGCCTGGAGTTCCCAATGACCAATATAATCTTATTCGAGCCAGTCAATGCTAATAATCCGAGTTCAAATGTTGATGAATTTATTGAATTTTGTAAGAGTAATATTTTTAACTCGAAGTTCGCGATTTCATGGGAAAGCAATGTATGGAAGAGATATTATAGATTCAATAAGTTTGACATGAACAATAATCGAAATAGCAAGGATAGATTAGATGGTGGTTTCATTGATTTTGCTAAAGCTTATATGTTGCATATTCACTCGTTTAACAAGTCAAAGTCAAACCAGAATACTTTGTCAATGTTGAAAATCATTGAGTTTGTTTTAATGAAATCATGCGGAGAAGCTAATGTTATCAAGTGTAATAATAGCATATTTGATGAATGTGCAAGGTTAGCATCTGCCAAATATTCAAAAGTACAAGCAGTTGGAATTGGTAAAGAACTTGAGAAACTATGTTCATTTTTAACTGGAAACAGAATGACGACCTCATCATACTTTTTCTGGGTAAATCCGTTAAGGTATAAAATAACTCAGAGCTGGAAAGGTTATGAACCTTCACTCGAAGGACACTCAAAACTACCAGACATAAAATCCATAATAGCTATTGCTGAGATTTTCTCAAAAGATGAAAACCAATTGTCTACAAGGGACATTTTCACTACTTCTGTTCTTGCACTACTCATGTGTGCTCCAGGAAGAATTTCAGAAATTTTAAGTCTTCCAGCGGATTGTGAGATTACTGAAAAAGATGACAAAGGCATTGAACGATATGGTTTAAGATTTTTTTCAGCAAAGGGTTATGCTGGGGATATCAAATGGATTCCTACAGTAATGGTCCCTATAGCTCAAAAGGCGATAGCCCGATTAAAAAAACTGTCCAACCATGCAAGGTCTGCCTCAAGAACAATGGAAGGTCAAGGCACTGAGTCATCCAAATATGCACTCGTTATCACAAAGCCTCAGAATTTTCCTTGGTACGATGAAGAAAAAAGAATTAAATATTCAAATGCTTTATGTCTTTTATTTGACAGGCAACTATGTCAGAAGAAAAGAAAATATTTTACATCTTTTTTCAGACCAACAGCTGAGTTTTTTAGAATGGATATTAATGCTTTTGCAAGTATTAAAGGCACTACAAACCTGTTCAAAAGACACGGCTATATCAATGAGGATGGTATTCCCTATTCTATTAAAACTCATCAATTAAGGCATCTGTTGAATACTTTTTCTCAAATTAATGGCATGGATGAGTTTAGCATCGCTCGATGGTCCGGGCGTAAGCTTATTTCTCAAAATGTTTCTTATGATCACCGATCACACTTACAAATGACTAAACTCATAAGAGAAAAAACGACAATCGAGGCAAGTAATAGCCATAGGAAAAAAGAAATAGCGATCATGGACATAACTGATTTCGATTCTTTGAATGATGGAGCTGTGCTCGTTACTAAGCATGGTTACTGCAAGCACTCATATGCTTTTGACCTATGTGGTTATTATCCAATACAAGACTCTGGAAAGGATGATGACCGCCTATTGGTAATTCATAATAAAATTATTGAAAAAACATATCATGATAAAAATGATGGGAATGTCAATGCTGAAAAATGGTATGAGTTTCAAACTAAAATAATAAAAGGAGAATAAATGGCTAAACATATTACTGGTTATGATGAAAAAAGCATAACAAATGTTATAAATAACTGGAATAAAGATGAGAAGCTAACCTGGGATGCTTTATGCGACAAGTTAGTAAAGGTCATTGGTAAGAGACCTTCAAGACAATCTTTAAGTAGTCATGTCAAGGTATCGGATTGTTTTAATTCAAAAAAGAAGGTCCTCAAGTGTGGTATTAAAGAAAAATGTTCTATTAAGCCTGCTAATTTAGAAATCGCTTGTCAGAGAATAAAAAGGCTCGAAACTGAAAACGAAGCTTTGATAGCATTAAATAACAGATATTTAGAGCAGTTCAAGATATGGCTTTATAATTGTCATTTGAAGCAAATAACAGTTGAAGAGCTTAATAGACCCTTACCCGTAAAAGATATTTAAATATAATTTGATAGGTTATAACTATTGACATGATTAATAATTATGATATTTCTTTAATTGTCAGGATGACCAAAATAAATTGCAAGGATGCATATTATGGAAAAAGTAAATATTAATCTCATGGAAAGGTATCTTCTTTTGCTTGATAGATTCGTTGATAAACTCTCTGAATCAGGCTTTGAAGAAAAGGAAATTATAGAGCAATCATACCTGTTTTGTGCCGGTTTTTACATTAAATACCAGTCTGAAATAGAAAAGCTAACGTTCTCAAACAGGGAAGTGGTATTGAGTTTTTTGCTTCTTTCTTATTATTGCTATATCAATAAAATTGAAAATGACATGATCGATAAAGGACGAATGAAAAGTGTATGTTCTTCACTTATCGATTTCATTGTGAGCAATGGCAGTAGAACCGAAAAAGTCTACATTAATGAGAGAAGGAAACATGAGGCTTCTACCCTAAAAAGAGAGTTATACATCAAAGAGAAGAAAAGAAAATATGGATTGTGATTATTCAAAAGCCCGTAATAGGAACCTACGGGCTAACTCTTTGTTGCTGATAATTTTTATCTTTTTATTAAATCGATAAGGTTTCTTAGTTCATGATCAAATTTCTTGCTTCTTCTTTTAATCCATCTGATACAAATAAAACTTCCAATTCTTGAGAAAAGATATGTAAACCAGATGTATTTGTGGTCGCTCCACATATAGCCGTCTTTAAATCCCCAAGGCAGTGTGAGAAATGAAATAAGCGCAGCAGCACAAAGTAAAATAAAAATAACGGTGAGCATCTTTGGAACAGGCATAGCTCTGTAATACGATGCTGTGGAGGCAGTATGAAATAACATTGTCAGAAAAGCGGGGATAATAATGGTTTTCCTTTTTAAGTTTACCTTGTGTTCACCCGTTTTTTTATTAACGATAAGTGCATCTTTATACACATCATATGAACCATTCTGACTATACTGGCGAAGCTCGTATTTATAGATAGTGTGTGAATTTCTGAACGGGATACCATAGTCGGAAATCTGCTTCTTATCCCCAGCGTCGGTTTTTACCCAGATCTGACCATTTCCTGGATCGGAATCGATGACTGTGCCAGAGAAAGTCTCAACGAACGTGTAAGTTTCACCTTCGAATTTATTAGTAATGATTTCTTGTTGCTGTAGCTCAGACAGACCAATGTTATGGTGTTTCGTAGTGGAGATACTCATACAAGTTCCTATGTGTTCTGAATGAAGTCATATTCGTTTTATGGAGAAATCAAGGAATACACATGAGATGGTATCTGCCATTTCAAAACCTTCTTCTTATTGGAATAAGAAAATAGACTAGTTAAATCAGTCTATTAGATGAATACTTGTAAATTGACATTTTGACTGAGTTTGCAGGAAAGGCAAATCACTTGTACCGATCGATCACGGATCAATGATAGTTAAAAACTATCAGAGGTGGGTTATCGATCGGTATAAGCGATCAATGTGTTGGGCTGTATTTATCAAAAAAGGCTTGCCAGTCTTACATTGAAAGCGAACTTCTTTTGGATTGAGGTGCAGATTCGATGAGGTTTTTTTGGGGGATAGGTGTAATCTCTACCACCCTCATGCCAGTGATGGTTTTGTGTTTTTTAGGGCGTTTCAGCGTGGGGATTTTTAGGTTTTTCAACATAGCAATGATGTTTTGGAGATAGGGGATGGTTTCCAGCCATCTAAATGTTGAAATCGTATAGCTTCGCTTGGGAGTCTCTTTTAACTCCCCGATTGCTATCGAGCCTTTAGCACCAGTTTCCAAGAGAAGCGTTGCTGTAGCGCCTTCTGCTGTGATTTCAGGGGTA
Source organism: Klebsiella sp. 141203 (assembly GCF_032601985.1). NCBI lineage: Bacteria > Pseudomonadati > Pseudomonadota > Gammaproteobacteria > Enterobacterales > Enterobacteriaceae > Klebsiella > Klebsiella sp. 141203. The sequence continues at coordinate 772,581 of NZ_JAQIRL010000003.1, forward strand.
ATAGCTTTATTAGGGGATTCGCTGGCAGAGGCTCTCAGTTTAAACAAGAATGCACTATCGCGTTCAGCTTGGTAATCGATCTTGTTTTGTAATTCAGCCCAAGAATACCCTTTTCCTAATTGAGATGCTTTGAACACAATCCCGTTGTATTCGAATGAGAAGCCGTTCATGCGTCCAGTAGAAGCGATGTTCGGGATTGCTCTGATGTTTTGTGCGACAAGCTGATGCACAAACTCAGTGGTTGACGGTTTATAGGCAAGGAATACTTCCAGAGCGTTTTGGATGATTGCTTTTGGGCATAGCTCACCCGTTCTCTTCTCTATCATCATCTCATTACGGGATTTTTTGAGCTTCGGTTTAGGTGAGGGCGCTGCTGGAGATGCTTTCGGTCCTTTGGTTCTTGTCAGATTGTAATCTCTTTCAAGTTGCTGAATTATTCTCGTGCTTGCCAGGTTCTCATTCCTGCCGAGGTAGAGCTTTCCGGCATCAATAGACACTCTGCTGGCGATGATATGGATGTGCTGGCCATCTTTATCATCATGCAACACATAGCATCTGAGATGCGTTTCAGAGAAACCCATACGCTTCATATAGTCATCAGCGATTTTTGACCACTGAGCATCTGTCAGCGCTTCGTTCTTCGACAAGCGAAGCGAATTATGCCATACGGGTTTGACCACATCACGGCGAAGTGCTTTTGTAGCACCAAACTCAGCTATTAGCTCTTTAGCGAGGCTCCCCATCATATTGCCACCTATAACAACTGGATCAACTTTGTGATGAGAAGCAGGCTGTAATGCATAAAGCACTACGCCAGCGAAGCTCTTACCTCTTTTGATTTTATGCATCCCTTTCATCAGAAGGTGCTCTCCACAAATCAGCGGTAATTAAATGCAAGCGAAGCTCTGAGATCTGACGCTTCACCGCGAAGAGTTCTGTTTGCGTCAGAGAGCTTTCATGGCTCTTGTTATCAAGATGAGCCACAATCTTGTTCAGCTTCTGTGAAATTTCGCTAAGCGATTTCCAGGCATCAATATTGATAGCTGGAACGACAGTAGGAAGTATATTGAGTAAAGATAAGCGAAGCCATTCGCCTTTACGATGACGGCCACGTTTCTCGTTGAGAAGCATTAACTCTTCATTATTAAGCCTGACACTGATGCAATGAGAACGAAGTTGTTTTTGTGAGAACTTAGCTTTATTCAAGCTTCGATTACGGGAATGGTTACTCACATCTAATATATTAAAAGTATTATTTTTGACCATATGAACTCCTTTTCAAATGATGATCTTTTATTAACATAATTAATGAAATAGTCAATGTTGAAAATATTATTTGGTAAGGATTTAATAATAATTCTTATAGTTGAGGCAGGACGACATGAACAAAAAATCAATAAGTATATTCTCATTGACATTGAGTTTTTTTTAAGGTGTGTCATTATGTAACTAAGAAGCGGTAGTTATTCTAAACAATATGCCCTAAGTTATTGTTAATTAACGATTAAGTGAGGGAGTATGAGGTACGGCTTACCTGCTAATAGCGGTTTGGATTTGAAAAAATGTAAACCCCTGTTTTACACTGAAGATGATGAAATTTGCCTTACTGATGTTCAATATGACAGCCTTGAAAAAGGAGTAGGTCGAGGCGGCAGTGTCCTGGTTGTATCACCAACTTCGACAGGTAAGACATTGATCGGTATGATCGCTCTGACTAAGGGCCTTTTAGACGGAGATAACGCTGTTTTTTTGGTTACGCATAGAGCATTGGCTCGTCAAAAATTCGAAGACTTTAAAAAACAATTGCTTAAAGATTTTCTCGATGATGACCCGACCGCTTTAGCTCTGGCAACCGGAGATGTAATTGAGGATGCCATAGGAAACCCAGTTCCTACACCATTAAATACAAGATTAATGGTTGCCACATACGAAAAATATTTGGGTATATTGTCTGCTTCTGGCGTTCCTAAGAGCATGACAAGAACAGTTTTTGTATGCGATGAAATTCAACTCATCGGGGACGAGCATCGGGGCCAGCAGGTTGAAATCTTACTAACGTTAATCAAACGAGCTGGTTGGTCGCAGTTAGTCGGTCTGTCGGCAGTTCTGGATAATCGTGATGCTATAAAATTATCAGAATGGTTAGACATAGATTTAATTTATACAACCACAAGAGAAAGACATTTACAATATGAGTGCCGTTCTCATGATGGTGAAATATATAGTTGTAACACTCAATTTCCTGAGCAAATCAAGTCAGTTAGAAATCCAACGCCAGCCACTGGAATAGCAAGTGCAATAAAGAATTATATCGATAATAATCGGGGACAGATACCCATCATTGTTTTCTGTATGACCAAAAAGGAAACATATACCCTCGCTGAGTCTTTAATTAAAGAACATAAAATACCACTAAATTCACAAATGAGCTTAGATTTTGATGGTGTTCCTGAGACTTTTGCTAATAACATGTTGAAAGAGTTTGTTCAATATCGCGTTGCTTACCATAGTGCGGATCTTATCGATGAAGAACGGGAAATCATAGAAAAGAAAATCCTAAATAATGAAATTGATGTCATTTTCGCAACTTCAACTCTCGCTGCTGGAGTGAACTTTCCTTTAGGTACAGCATTTTTTGCTTCGTGGAAAAGATGGGATTTCGACTTAGGAAAAAGTATTCCTATTAGTAGCTCTGAATTTCATAATATGGCAGGACGTGTTGGAAGGATGGGCACTGAACATGTAGAGGGGAATATTATTTTCTTTACGAAAGATAATACTGAACGCACACAAGCGCTAAAATATTTAAAGTTCGGGGACATGCCACCTTTAAAAAGTAGAATAGCACCAAGAAATTTTGAAGGTTTAGTATTACAATTAGTATCTTCAGGGCTTTCTGATAATATAGTTGATCTCAAAGATATTGTTTTTAATACGCTTAGTGGTCTAGTCGAACAAGATACTAACTTAAAAAGCTTTAATCAATGGGGCGATTGTCTTGATGTTTCACTCGATATGTTAATTAAAGAGGGTTTATTGATCAAGACTGAAACTGGAAAGTTACATGCAACTGCGTTTGGAAAAGCTATATCCCTTGCAGGATTTAAGCCTGAATCTGGTGTAAATCTACTCAAATTTTTTGCCCATAACTCAGAATGGTTTTCCGAGACCATTTTGGAGAATAAATCTGCTATAAATAATAGCAGACTAATTCTATCTATTTTTTATGCTTGTTTCTCTTGCCCTGAATTCGTAAGTTATCAGGGGCGTAAAGCTACAAGATATCTTCCTTATATGTTAGGTAAAAGCGTTCTACTAGATCCAACTAGTTTAAATATACCAATGTATGAAACTGTGTGGAAGGCCAACTTACCATCCTTGAATGCTGCTAAATTGGCATTTAGTTGGATCGAGGGCGAGCAACTACGTAAGCTTGAAAAATCGTTAGATGCACTTACTGCGGGTACACTCAACGAACTATATAGAAACTTAACATGGCTTCTTAAAGGGGTATCATCGGTAATTATAGCTTGCGCAGATACAAGAGTAGCTTCTGAATTACGCCCTGATTTTCTCAATGATCAAATAGTAAATAACCTCAAATTTCTTCCACGATTTCTAGGCCGTCTCGCGTATAGGGTCAACACTGGTCTTACTGATGATGCATTATGGTTGACTTCTCTAAATAAAATCTTTCCAGAGAGAGGCTTCAAACTAACTCGTGTAGAAATGTTAAATATAGCTTCTAGCGAATTTAGTCGTCCTGAAATCCTTTCACAAGGAGAAAAGGATGCAGAAGAATTTAGGCTAGGACTATTTCGTAATGTAAAACCGACGCCTCACAAAAAATCTAATTGGTTAAGAGACGCATCTAAGGTTTGGAAAGTAAACCAGAGGAATCTTGCGGCTGAACGGCATATCTATAAAGCCAAAAAAATAGGTTTGGAAAAATATTTCGTAAACTATTATTCTACACGGGGTGTTGAATATGAACAAGCTTTTGAAGAATTACTGAAGTTAACTGGTATATATTATACGAAACTGGACGATGGTAAAAAATTAGGCGCTCCAGATTATTTATTAAACTTGTCAAACTCTCCAGGGCTTGTAGTTGAATTAAAATCAAAATTGGGGGGAAACTTGGTTGATTTGAATGCTGCTTCTGATGTACTTAGAGCTTCTGAACTTCATGGATTAAATGACCATTTTTGCGTAACCCTCTGTCATCCAGGAGTTGATCCAAGTGTTTTATCGGTAATTGAAGCATGTGGAAGATTATCAGTCGTTGAAGCTCATGATCTGGGAGAGGCATTTTTAAGATTGCTTTCAGGTTCAATTACGCAAGAACAAATATGGCAGTGGTTGAGCATTCCTGGAGCTGCTTCAACTGAAGATCTCCCAATGAAAGAATATGTTTTCAGTTGATGTTATTTCAGGAGCTTCGTTTTACATCTTTCAAAGCGAAGCTATTGAAAGCAAGAGGCAACTCATCGAAGAAAGCAAAGCGCTTCGGAGAGTTAGCCCTTGCTTTTAAATTTTATTATTAAATTTAGTAAGGATTCATAGATGGTTAAATTAGAAAGTTATGCTGTTTTTGAGGGTGGCGGGATAAAGGGTTTTGCTTTCACTGGTGTTTTAGATGCAGCTAATGAATCGGGTATAAATTTTGTTGGCTACGCAGGGACTTCAGCCGGTGCAATAATTGCTTTCCTAGCTTCAATAGGATATTCAGGTAAAGAAATTTATGATGAATTAAAAAATTTAGATTTTGAACGATTTGCAAACAACGAAACTGCCTCTAGCATTAAAAATTTAAAAATGGTTTATAATGATGTTTCGAATATAGATTCATCTGGCTTGAAAAGAGGTTTGTCTTCGAAGTTGTTTTATTACGCCAAAGTTAAGTCAAGATTACCTGTTATAAAAATGTTTAAGGATGTAAGAAAACTATTTAATAAACTTAATAAAGATAGAGGACTATTCCCTAAAGATAATCTTGTAAGACTTCTTGCTAATTTAGCCGGGGCTAAAATAAATTTAGGATATTATTTTCCGCAAGATAGGGGAGCTTTTGGCTCAGTTACTTTTATTGAGCACTTTAATCAAACAGGAGTTGATTTACGTGTGATTGCAACCGACGTCTTCAGTGGAAGAGCGATCGAATTCTCCTATGCAGATACACCTAATACTTGTGTTATACAAGCGATATGTGCTTCCTGTGCATTTCCAGTTTTCTTCGAGCCAACTGAATTAAACGGGTATTATTTGGTTGATGGTGGGCTTTCATGTAATTTACCATCATATATTTTTCACAAAAAGAAACACAAAAGATTGCCTGTCTATGCATTCGATCTCGTTTCTTCGGTTCAGGATAGTAAAAACCTTCGAGGGTATAATATATTCAAACATATCAAAAATATGGTTTATGCTGCATTGGATGCTAGTAATAACATAATATCTAATGTGGTAGAAGGAATAGCAGTGCCTATAAAAATCAGTGCGGAGATCAATACATTAGATCTTAACATAAGATCGTCCCAATTAGATCAGCTGTACGAAAGTGGTTATTACGAAGCGAAAAAATTTTTTAATTCTCATAATTTGACGCATTTATATAATTCTAGCTTATCCAAAAATCAAGTGGGAAGATTAATCTATGGTAGAGCTGAGTCATTGTTATATTATTTTGGAAGGGATCTTCCACTTACGTCAACAACAAAAATTTGGTTATATGCTTCGATAACTGCTGATGATAGCGAAATTATATCTATAGGCAAATGGGCTAAGGGTTTTTTAAATGTTCAAAAAATAATAAAAAAAATACCCTCTAATGATAAGCCTACAATTCCTTTTATATTCCAGTATGTTCATCAAAGTGATCATGTTTTTCATTTCGCATCAAATGATAAAAAACAGGTAAAGAATGAGTGCCTTACCTCCTGGCGAAAAAAATCAATAACTGTTTCTTATTCCGCTAATAAAACAAGGGTGTGTTATCCAATTTTTCAATATGGTTCGGATGAAGTCTTTGCTTTAATCAGTATTTCCTTCAATTCACATTATAGTGAATGTCTTTACATTGAGGATAAAAGCTTACCTTGTTCTGAAGAAATTATTCTTGACATTGACAGTAAGTTTGCTATTCTTTTAGAGGAACTATCTGAATTAATTAGAAGTTCATTATATGGACAACAATATAATTTCATGAAGTCATTTTGTTAAAGTTGCGGAGGGGGTTATGTCTAACAAAACGAAACGCACGATCATATTGACGGTAAAAAAACATCCTGATGCTCTTACGAATGATAATTTTTTCACTAGAGATGACGCTGTTGTAATCAGTAATGCTCGTAATGCTCTTGAAATGAAGCAAGCTAAACAGGTGAATCGAAAAACTAATCAGCTTAAGCGCTTTTTAGCAGCAAATAAAGCATTAGTTTCTTGAATGAAAAGTGGCTTGTAATTCTCTCGAATTATAAGCCTTTGATTCAATGGTTAAAAATAGATCACTGTCTTATTAGCTGGCAAATCAGCATAAATTTTTGTGCTATTTTTATGATTTTTATCACCCATCACCCATCACCCTTTCCCCGACCAGTCAAAAGCGAATAGACTTCCAACAGCGTTGATCGTGTTTTAAACAACTACAACCTCTTTATCCCTTTTGAACCATAAGGTTCTTAGTTCCATATAATCATCAAGGTAACGGCAAAAAGCTTTTGCGGGGGATCTAGAGTGCTCGCTTTTGAGCTGCCAGAAAACTATTGAAGTATCTTGCATAAGAAATTAGAGGACATACGTACACAACTGATATTGCGAAAGAATCTATAGGACTTGAAGAGCGGTTGCATATTTCAACTTCTTTGAAATGTGTAAGTGTAGCTTGAAGTGCTTCAATTCTAAACGGACCAGACGCTTCTACCGCTGTTCTTGTATTAGACAGCATACCATTGACTACAAGCTCGCCCAAAACCAGATTCGGATGGTAAGCGCATTGGTGCTTATTTAATGCATGTTTTTGAGCTTCGGTAATAGTGAGGGCATTATTAGGTGCATGTGGTTATTCGAAACATGCAATACTCATTTGTATCAATGAATAGTGATGCAGGCTTCATTCCTATCATATTGAAATAACACGTTCAGAGCTTTCAAATTTTTTTTCTGGATGTTGGTTACAAACCTCGTAGCTGATAAGTTGTGGCACTATGTATGCAATCATAGTGCCCTCATAATCTCTGTACGATTTTATTTGAAATGAATTAAACCATAATTGCCTCTTAATTCATTATCAACAAGCGTAAAGTTCGTCATTTCTCTGTCAAGCCAATAAGACTCTTCAATATGCTCTAACAGTATTATTTGGAAACCACCATGAGGCCGCATTTTCTCAACAAAAGAATTAATTTCATTTAGGGCTGCATCAAGACTTGCAAAGTCATCAGTTTTTTTACCAGCAGTACTAAAATATGGAGTGCTGGGCTGGTCAATGACTAAGAATCGTGGAACCCACGGTACTTTTCTATCTCTTACCAATTCGTGAAGTGCAAGGAAATAAGCTACATGTACATACATATAGTTAGAAGCACTTCCAATATCTATCATTTTTTCAACTTGATTTTTATTTATCAAATCAAGTGTTTTTTTTGCCTTGTTGAATATCGGAGTTGCATCCTCAAATCCTTTTAAAGGCATCCGTTTGAATATTTCCTTTATTTTTCCGTTCAGTAAACTCAATGTATATTCTTTAAAGGCATTATTATCTGTTATCTTGCTTTCTAACTCATTAATTTTAGTAGTTATCTTTTCTATAGTATCAGTATAATCATATTTAGGGAGAACAACTATCCGTTTAATTTCAGAGCTGAGTTCACCCATGAACCGATAAAGCTCGATTGGTGTGATCTTTTCATCACTAACAGTTGCAAGTTTTTTATTCAAGGATGATATTTTAAGTTCTAACTCTTTTCTCTTAGCATTTGTTTTTGATATGAGTGAGTTTTGTCCTTTTTCGGCTATAGCCTTTTTTATCTCTGAGCTTTGGTTCAATAAGGATTTAATGATTGAATAGATGTTTTTTGTATATAATATTTCGCTATAATTATCATCTAAATATTTGGCTATTAAAAGAGAGTCTTGGTTGTCTTTTAAAAACTTCTTATATTCAGTATTTGTTTCTATATATTCATTAATGTCTGTCAGTTCTTTTTTTAAGAGGAAAAGTTCTTTTTCAATTTTTGTTCTTTCATTAATTGCTGGGATTTCGTTTATATCCTTGTAATTAACTATCGCTTTCAAATTTTCAAGTTTATCACTTACAGTTGGTTCATTCTTGCTGCTTTCATTTATTAAACCAAAATAATACGCCCTGTCGTATAGTGATTCTATTTCACTTTCGAAATTGAAATAAGAGTCTTTGCTAGCCGACTGTTTATATTCGATACGAGCAAGATTCCTTTGTAATTCTTCTAACCGCGTTCTCATTATCATAGTTTCGGCGTTTTCACTGCCAAGAGCCATGTCAAAGGTTCGGTCAATACGCTCTCTTGTCTTTAAATCGGAGATTTTCGAATAAAGATGTTCTGAAGAGGTTAGTGTTGTTTGATCTATAAAGCAATGCGGGATAAAATATCTATAGGATACTTTTGACCCTTGTTGTATGAATCTACCACCATAAGGGATTTTTAGAGAACTATTAATACCAAACTCATAATTCAGATGTTCCTTTAAAACATCCTTTTTGATATTGTTAATAGGGATTTGTGGAATGTCTCCATTTTTGTCAAAGTAAACTAGATCATCTTCTTCAAAGTGTGTCGCTTTTCTACAAATAGTGAAATATTTACCGTTTATACTTAATCTAATCCCATACCAATTTACAAAATTATCGACATTTGTTTTTGATATACCATCAGATGATGAGGATAAAAGGCAATAATCAATGATAGCCAGTATTGAGGATTTCCCTTTGCCAGAATCACCTGTTATTACATTTACCTTATTTTCCTCAAGTTCTAAATTCCTCAAGGTTGAATCAATTTGCCATATTAAAATATTAGTAATCTGCATTATAATCTAACTCCACAAATGTCATATATATTGTGTGGTTCTTCTAATAATAAACGTGCAACATTTATAGATGCTGCCTGTATTTTTACGGCTCTTTTGCCAATAAACGGGATCGCATTATCTAATATTAACTTGTTTTTAAATGCTAATTTACCGTGTTCTAATTCAGCTATTCCATTTTCAAGGCACAATGAAACACAATTAACTGAGGATGGAAGGAAATTATAGAATCTTTTATTTATGGATACTATTATTTCGGGCTTGGTTAATAGTAGATCTTGAAAAGATAGTGTATTGGTTTTCTTGTGGGCAAGGTAATCTAAGCTTTTTTTATGAAATATAATTGGTAAAATTAGCATTGCATTGCTTATTTCAATATTTGATGCTATTGATAACACCTCTTGCAAAGAGAATATACCCAAAAGCTCATTGTTATATATTTTCATTTATAGACTGACTCCCAGTTTTGAAGCCATCCTATTTTGGGCTTATCTGAAAGGAGCAAGAACGTTCCTGTAGTCATAGATTTAGGTAATTGATTTTTATCCAACACAATATTACAATTTCCTGTCAATTCAGTATAGACAGAGAAGGCTTTATTAAGATGATCTTCATTTATTTCTGTAAAACGGCTTCGTATATACGTTGCTGAATGACGTGATTGCCATTCATCAAGCGCTTTTAGATACATTAGTCTTTCTTCTTGAGTTGTTAAATCTCCAGAGCTTTGCAATTTTTGAATGAAAGCTTCTGTTTTGGCCATTTCATTTATATATTTTACGATTGAATCGCTATTCAAATCCAAATCTTTGAGTTGTTTGTAAGATATCTTTGACTCAACGTTAGTTGGGTATGCAGATTCAAAATCGTAGTATTGGTCGAAATTATTTATACAATTTCTTGAAATTTGAATAATCCTATCTATTCCCAAATTATTTCGAAAATCATCATAACTTATATTTATTTTGGTGTGATTTTTAACCAAATCATATTTATGTTTAAAAAAAGCACCTGAAATATAATTAAAAGCATCATCTATTTTATCATCAGGGATTGCTAATGTTTTTAGTAATGTTTTTATTTGGCGGATGATCCCATCTTCGCTGTGTTGAAAACTTATACTATTAAATAAACGTTTAGAAGAATTGCTATCGAGTGAGTTTATGATAGAAATATACTTATAGAGGTCATCTGACTTATTTTTATGATCTTGTTCTATCTTTTCTATTTCATCTTTTATTTTTTCAATGTCCTTAGTGTCGTTAGTCAAAAGTTGCACGATACCAGGCTCTAAGGTAAGACCTTTGTTAGTGTAAAAAATAAGGCTAATGCTTTTGTCGCCTATGGTCTTAATCGCCTCTGACCAATTATATAATGTTTTCCATAAGTCTATGTCTTTATTAGTTATATTAGACTTGTTAATTGAATGTTTAACTTGAACCAAAGTTTTATGACCCTCGATGCTCTCAAGATGGAGATCGTCATAAACTTCAATCCCAATGTGTTCTTCTGGTTTAAGCTCTAAGGCATGTTTTAAAGCAACGTAATCTTGATAGGTAAAACCTATTGAATTTTTGTCAGCATTAGTTTTTTCAAAGAAATCCATATGGTAGCCCACTAAGGAAACAAGCAATGAAAGCATAAAAAAACATCAGTATCTTTTTTTCACCATATCAAACACTAAAAACATATGGAAGCATACGTATCAAAGTTTAGTTATATAACCTTATGTTTTTATACTGGTTTTATGTACATGTGCGCTTTTAATTCGAGAGCATGTTTTAGCTACGGGGCATTCGTCAGCATATGGGCATTTCAGGCTATCCCTATCCTTCTTGCTAATCCCCTGTATCAGTCAAGCAGCGATAGCTTTAGCTCTTTGAGTTTGAACGTAATCACTCCACCATTGCATCAAACTCTGTCGCTCTATCAGATATTCTGCACGATTGTATGCTGCGATAATTTCATCTTTTTTTGAGTGGGCAAGCGCTGCCTCAAGAACTTCAGCTCTGAACTTACCAGACTCCTCTGCCGCTGTTCTTGCAATAGAACGCATACCGTGAGCTACAAGCTCGCCTCCAAACCCCATTCGGATGATAGCTGCGTTGGCTGTTTGTTCATGCATATGGTTAAGAGGCGCTTTAATGCTAGGGAAAACCCATTCTCTATGTCCACTTATTGATTTCATTAATTCAAGGATGTGCAAAGCTTCTTTACTCAAAGGAACTTTGTGAGGCTTTTTCATTTTCATAAAATCAGCAGGAATGTTCCAAATGTTGTTGGTTGTATCAATATCAGACCACCTTGCGCGAACAGCTTCACCCGGACGAACCCATGTCAACAATTGCCATTCAATTAGCATACGTGTTTCCAACCGGATTGACGCATTCGTCAAAGATTCCATAAACCTTGGCAATTCGCTTGGGGGAAGGGCAGGCATATTTTGCTTTTTTGGTTTACTGAATCTTTGACCAAGGTTGTCAGCCGGGTTGAACTCAATAAGTTCTTCAGTGGCTGCCCACCGGAAGATTTCATTCAGACGTGAAATGATACGGCGTAGAGTTTCCAATACGCCTCGTTGCTCAATAGGATCAAGGTGTTGTTTTAAGAGCTTAGGTCGGATCTCATTGATAGGGACATTACCCAGACCAGGAAAGACATTTCTCTCTAAGCTGCGCCAGATGTCTTCTGCATGGTCTTGTGAGATACCTGATGTCTTTACCTTCTCATCTAACCATTTCCGCGCTACGGCTTGGAGAGTGTGCTCAGTAGCACTCTTTAATGCCTTCGCCTTATCGTTGTTATGGATTTGGGGATCAACACCATTTGCCAGAAAGGAGAGATATTCATCACGTAAGGCTCTGGCTCTTGCAAGGGTAAGGTGAGGATATGTCCCAAGGCTCATTTTGGTTCTTTTCTTGCTCACTGGTACTGCATACCTGAAATACCAATTTTTCTTGCCTCCTTTCGCCAAAGGAGCGATTCGTAGAATCAAACCATCTCCGTCAAACAAGTTGATTTCTTTATCGGCTGGCTTGGTGCTTTTGATTTCAGTGTCAGTGAGCTTCTTAGCGATTTTTGCCATTTGGGACCCTCGATTTTTGGACCCTTCTTAGTGGGTCCCATTCAGGGTGCCATAACTCGTAGTTCTCAGCAATTCTCACTGGACGACAATAGACGTAAAAAAGCCCGCAGAGCTTGTGCTGTGCGGGCTTAGTAGACTTCATTGAACTTCAAACAACTAAAAAGTGGTGGAGCTGGCGGGAGTTGAACCCGCGTCCGAAATTCCTACATCCTCGGTACTACATGCTTAGTTTGTCTTTACATTCGCACGCCAGCTGCGGACAGACACGCCACTAACGAACTAGCCTGATTAGTTTTAGCACTTCAACCCCAGGCAGGGCATCCGCGCGATCTCTTTTGGGTTTGACCTCTCTTGATCCCCGTCCTAAGAGCGGAGGCTAGGGAGAGAGGGCTCTAAGCAGGTTATTAAGCTGCTAAAGCGTAGTTTTCGTCGTTTGCGACTATTTTTTTGCGGCTTTTTACGAGGCCAACCGCCCCTCGGCATGCACCTTGGGTTTCGCGAATCCCGTCGAATCCAGAATCAGCCCCAATGTGTACTTGAAGTATAACAGATTTATGAAGGTGGTTACCAGCCCCCGAAGCGAGGATTCTGGCGGCATATCGAGTGAAAAATCAGCGACAACAGCAATATAGCATGGGGCCAGAGGGAGCTGGCCCGCAGAAAGGGGGGATTACCGCCCGGCGTTCTTCATGATGCGCGCCTTATCGACCGCCCATTCACGATCTTTCACGTCGGTGCGTTTATCGTGCTGTTTCTTACCTTTCGCCACGCCGATTTTCACTTTGCACCAGGCGTTCTTCCAGTACAACGACAGGGCGACGACGGTATAACCTTCGCGGTTGATGCGGCCGTAAAGCGCATCGAGCTCGCGCTGATTGAGCAGCAGCTTGCGGGTACGGGTCGGATCGCAAACGTAATGCGTGGAGGCGACCGCCATTGGCGTGAAGTTGGCGCCGAAAAGATAGGCTTCGCCATCTCTCAGAATGACATAGCTATCGCCGATGTTGGCTTTGCCGGCACGCAGAGATTTCACTTCCCAACCCTGCAGCGCGAGGCCTGCCTCGTATTCATCTTCGATAAAGTATTCGTGACGGGCGCGTTTATTCAGCGCAATGGTGGCTGATCCAGGTTTGTGGGCTTTTTTCTTAGTCATAATGTCCTGAAGTCATCGCTAGTTCTAAACATTGTTACCTCAATCCTTCCTGCGAGGCGTAATGGGCTATCTTAGCACGAGTTATGGTACAGCGTTTTTTTTAGCAGCAGATAAATGATATTATTTGTCCCGTGTTTAAATGTGGAACCTGCTATGCCTCAGATTAGCCGTACTGCGCTGGTGCCTTTCAGCGTGGAACAGATGTATCAACTCGTAAATGATGTGAAGTCCTATCCCGATTTCCTGCCTGGCTGCACCGGTAGCCGAGTGCTGGAGGCCGGGCCGACGCAAATGACGGCGGCGGTTGATGTGTCCAAGGCCGGCATCAGCAAGACTTTCACGACGCGTAATACGCTGACCGATAACCAGAGTATCCTGATGAGCCTGGTCGATGGGCCGTTCAAAAAGCTGATTGGCGGCTGGAAGTTTATTCCGCTCAGCCCGGATGCGTGCAAAATTGAGTTTCATCTCGATTTTGAGTTCACCAACAAGCTGATTGAAATGGCTTTTGGTCGCATCTTTAAAGAGCTGGCCGCCAATATGGTGCAGGCGTTCACCACGCGCGCCAAAGAGGTGTATCGTGTCGGCTAATATTGTGGTTGAAGTCGCGTATGCGCTGCCGGAAAAACAGTACCTGCAACGCGTGAAGCTGCAGGCTGGGGCGACGGTCGAGCAGGCGATTATCTCAAGCGGCATTCTGGCGCTGCGCGAAGATATCGATCTGGCGAAGAATAAAGTCGGCATCTACAGCCGTCCGGTCAAGCTGCACGACGAAGTCCATGATGGCGACCGCGTAGAGATTTATCGCCCGCTGATTGCTGACCCGAAAGAGCTGCGTCGGCAGCGGGCTGAAAAGCACGCTGAGAAATAAGCGGGAATGCACAATTAAAAAAAGCGCTCATTGAGCGCTTTTTGCATTTCTACTGGCCTGAGATTACTTGGTCAGCGCCGGTTTGTTATCAATGTTGGTTAACACACCGCTGCTGTCGAAGGTCAAGGTCAGGGTCTGCTGGGTCACTTTCTCATGGCCCGGCTGCTGGCGGAAAACGTAGAACCAGGTGTTGCTACCAAATGGATCTGACATCATCGGCGTACCCAGCGCATAAGCAACCTGCTGTTGTGTCATGCCGACACGAATTTTTGCGACATCGGTTGGTGCCAGATAGTTACCCTGGTTGATATCAGGACGGTAAACCACTCGTTCCAGAGTGGAACAGCCTGCGGTCAACATAAGGAGAACCGCTGCGGCAGCAGTCAGCGTTTTACAGCGCATAGTGATTTGATTCCTTTTTGGGCCCGAGCAATACGTGGCTCATCTGTAATATGCCGATAATAATAGACCTTTGCCCGGTTGGGAACCTTCGACTGCAGGTCTATTGGCAATTTGCTGTTCACTATGACTCTGTGAAAATCAAAAAGTTTACGCCGCAAGCAACTCTTTCGCGTTCGCCAGGGTGTTGCGGGTCACCTCGCTACCGCCCAGCAGACGGGCCAGTTCCTGCAGTCTGGCGCGTTTATCCAGCGCATGCATGTGTGTCTCGGTCATCTCGCCATCGGTCTCTTTGCAGACAAAGAAATGATGGTGACCACAGCCAGCAACCTGCGGCAGGTGAGTCACGCACATGACCTGCGTGGATTCTCCCAACTGGCGGAGCAGTTTGCCGACAACCGCCGCCGTCGGGCCGCTGATGCCGACATCGACCTCATCGAAAATCAGCGCCGGGGTTTCCATTTTACGAGCGGTAATAACCTGAATAGCCAGTGCGATACGCGACAGCTCGCCGCCGGAGGCCACTTTAGCGATCGGCTGCAGAGGTTGCCCCGGGTTGGTGGTGACGCGGAACTCAATATGGTCGGCGCCTTCGGCGGTCAGATGGCGTTCATCAAAGGCGACATCAATGGCAAACACGCCGTGCGGCATAGAAAGTGAGTGCATACTTTCCGTAATCAACTGGGTGAGTTCATCGGCGCTGCGCTGACGCAGGGCGTGCAGTTCTTGCGCCGTTTCCAGCGCCAGGCGGTGATGCTCAACGACCAGCTGGCTCAGCGATTCCAGCGAACCGGCGCTGTCGTCCAGCAGACGCTGCTCATCCAGCATGGCCTGATAGAACGCCGGCAGCTCTTCCGGCGCAATCTGATGCTTACGCGCCAGCGCGATCTGCCGGGAAATGCGCTGCTCCAGTTCGAACAGACGGTTAGGGTCGAGATCGAGACGGTCATTGTAGTGGCGCAGCTCATCGGTCGCTTCGCTGAGTTGAATAGAGGCTTCTTCCAGCATATCGAGCACGCTGGAGAGTTTGCTATCCATGCCGACCAGCTCGCTAACCAGCTGTTTAGCGGTATAAAGCTGGCTTTGCAAATTGGCCTCTTCGCCGTCGGCCAGTACCGTTAACGCATGCTGACAGGTACTGAGCAACTGGCCGCTGTTGGCCAGACGTTTGTACTCTTCGTCAATCTGTTCGAACTCGCCCGGCAGAGGATTAAATTCGTTCAGCTCTTTGAGCTGGTATTGCAGCAGGTCTGCGCGGGCGGCGCGTTCCTGGCTCTGCTGCTGATGCTGCGCCAGCTCCCGGCAGCTCTGGTGCCACTGGCGGTAGCGTTCCGCCATGCGCTGAGTAAGCGCATACTCACCGGTATAACCATCAAGCAGGGTTTTCTGATGTTCGGCTTTGGTGAGTAACTGATGGGCATGCTGGCCGTGGATCTGGATAAGCAACTGACCCAGCTCGCGAAGCTGAGAAAGAGGCACGGCGGTACCGTTGATAAAACCGCGGGAGCGACCGTCAGCGCTGATCACGCGGCGAAGTAAACACTCACGCCCGCTCTCCAGTTGGTTCTCTTCCAGCCAGCGCTGGGCGGCAGGGGTATCTTTCAGCGCGAAGCGCGCGCACAGGTCGGCACGACTGGCGCCGCGGCGCACCATGTCAGCTTCGGCTCGGCCGCCGAGACACAACCCCAGCGCGTCGATGGCAATGGATTTCCCGGCGCCGGTTTCCCCGGTGATGGCGGTCATGCCGCTGTGAAAATCAATTTCCAGTTCACGAACGATAGCGAAATTGCTGATGGTGAGTTGCGCCAACATAGCTGCCTTCCTGTATGAAAAACCATTACTGTGTTTTCGTACAGTATAGACTGGTTTTTTATCCAGTAAAGAGGCAGCTTGTAAAATCAGAACAATTTTTTCGACCAGCCCAACTTAGTGCTTAATGTATTGAAATAGCTGTAGTCTTTCGGGTGAATCAGATTGAGGTGATAATCACAGCGGCGGATGAGCACATCTTCGCCGTCCTGGATGGGTAGCGCAATCTGGCTGTCGCAGCTGATTTCCAGATCGTTGCAGCGCTGCGAGAAGCGCAGGCGAATGGTGCTATCGCCGTTAATCACCAGCGGCCGCGCTGATAGCGTATGCGGGAACATCGGTACCAGGGTGATGGCGTCCAGAGAAGGCGTGAGAATAGGGCCGCCGGCCGAGAGCGAATAGGCCGTCGAACCGGTAGGCGTGGAGATAATCAGGCCGTCGGAGCGCTGGGAGAAGGCGAACACTTCATCGATATAGACCTCGAACTCAATCATGTGCGCGACTTTACCCGGGTGCAGCACCACTTCATTGATAGCCGTGCTGATCCGCTTCTGGCAGTCATGCTGGCACACCTGGGCTTCCAGCAGAAAACGTTTTTCGGCGATATAGTGGCCTTCAAGTACGTCGGCCAACTGCTGGAGCGCGTTATCCGGGTCAAGGTCGGTAAGAAAACCAAGATTGCCGCGGTTAATGCCGATGACGTTGATGTCATAGCGCGCCAGGGTACGCGCCGCGCCGAGCATATTGCCGTCGCCGCCGACCACCACCGCCAGATCCGCCTGCTGGCCGATTTCCGCCAGCGTGCCGGTTTTAACATTGCTAAGCTGGAGTTCATGGGCGATTTGCTGCTCGACCAGCACCTCATAGCCTTTGCCGCATAGCCAGCGCCAGAGCATTTCATGTGTGGTCAGGGCGGTTGGGTGACGAGGGTGTCCCACAATGCCGATACACTTGAAATGGTTCTTCATGATCTGGATGTCCTTGGGTTAAATGAATGATGACAATCTGTCTGCTTCCCTTGAATCCCGGAAACTGATCCCCATAATAAGCGAAGTTAGCGAGATGAATGCGAAAAAAACGCGGAGAAATTCATGAGTAGTAAAGAACAGAAAACGCCTGAGGGGCAAGCCCCGGAAGAAATTATCACGGAGCAGCACGACAACGTAGAGGCGGTAGAGCCTGAGGTTTCTGCTGAGCAGGTGGATCCGCGCGATGAAAAAATTGCGAATCTGGAAGCACAGCTGGCCGAAGCGCAAAAGCGTGAACGTGATGTGATGCTGCGCGCAAAAGCGGAAGAAGACAACCTGCGTCGTCGCACCGAACAGGATATCGAGAAAGCGCATAAATTCGCCCTGGAGAAGTTCGTTAACGAACTGCTGCCGGTTATCGATAGCCTGGATCGCGCGCTGGAAGTGGCTGATAAAGCTAACCCGGATATGGCGCCGATGGTTGAAGGGATCGAACTGACTCTGAAATCGATGCTGGACGTCGTGCGTAAGTTTGGCGTGGAAGTGGTTGCCGATACCAACGTACCGCTGGATCCTAACGTGCATCAGGCCATCGCGATGGTCGAGTCTGACGATGTGGCTGCCGGCAACGTGCTGGGCGTGATGCAGAAGGGTTATACCCTGAACGGTCGTACTATTCGCGCCGCGATGGTAACCGTCGCGAAAGCGAAGTAATTCGTTAGTTCGCCAGTAACGGCTGCCTGCGGGTGGCCGTTTTTATTGGCTTTAAATAAAAAACGGCGAACCGAAGTTCACCGTTGTTCTTTGCTGGCTGCGCTATTCCGCCACGCTTTCGCGTAATGATTTCACCGGCATCACTTTCACCTGCTTAATCATATTGTCCTGTACGTCGAGAATATCGATATCATACTGTTCGATACGTACGCGGGTTCCAGGGACTGGGATCTCCTCCAGCGCTTCCAGAATAATGCCGTTAACGGTACGCGCGTCGTCTTCCGGCAGGTGCCAGTTGAACGCTTTGTTGATTTCCCGTACGTTGGCGCCGCCGTCAATAATCACCGAGCCGTCATTAAGCGGCGTCACTTCTTCGGCAAGGGTCGGCGACATCGAGGTGGTGAAGTCTCCCACGATCTCTTCAAGAATATCTTCAACGGTGACCAGCCCCTGAATATCACCATATTCATCGACCACCAGGCCGACTTTCTTTTTATTACGCTGGAATTTCACCAATTGCGTGCTGAGCGGCGTACCTTCCGGCACAAAGTAAATCTCATCTGCCGCTCGCAACATGATCTCTTTTGTGAACTCTTTCTTTTCCGTCATCAGACGATAGGCTTCACGGACGCGCAGCATGCTGATGGCATCGTCCAGCGAATCACGATACAGCACGATACGGCCATGCGGCGAGTGGGTTAGCTGGCGGACGATAGATTTCCAGTCATCGTTGATATCGATACCGACGATCTCATTGCGCGGCACCATGATGTCATTAACGCTGACCTTTTCCAGATCCAGGACCGACAGCAGCATGTCCTGATTCCGCCGTGAGATTTGTGAACGGGATTCATTCACAATCGTTCGTAGTTCATCTTTGCTTAATGCGCCGCTAATGACGTGATCGGTTTTAATGCCCATCATGCGCATCAGTACGCGGGTAATGGTGTTCAACAGCCACACCAGCGGCATCATCAGTACCTGTAGCGGCGCCAACAGGAAACTGCTGGGGTAGGCGACCTTTTCCGGGTACAGGGCGGCAATGGTTTTAGGTAAGACTTCGGCAAACACCAGCACGACAAAGGTGAGCACGCCGGTGGCGATAGCCACGCCGGCGTCGCCGTACAGACGCATGCCGACGATGGTTCCCAGCGCCGAGGCCAGGATATTGACGAGGTTGTTGCCGATGAGCACCAGGCTAATGAGGCGATCCGGCTTACGCAGCAGCTTTTCCACCCGCTTAGCCGGGCGGTTGCCTTGTTTCGCCATATGGCGCAGCCGATAGCGGTTCAGCGTCATCATGCCGGTTTCGGAACCGGAGAAATAGGCGGAGATAATCACCATGATGATCAGCGTGACGATCAGCGTGGTGGTAGAAATGTGTTCCAGGAGAGACTCCTTAGTCTTTAACTAACAAACTGCTGCAGGACGCGGCTGCCAAAGTAAGCCAGGGTCAGCAGCCCGGCTCCGGCGACGTTAAACCAGACCACCTGGCGGCCGCGCCAGCCTTCGTGGTAGTGCCCCCACAGCAGTACGATATAGACAAACCAGGCCACGATAGACAGCACCGCTTTATCAATATTTTCGGTATTGAACAGGTTGTGCATATAGAACAACCCGGTGCACAGCGTCAGGGTCAGCAGCACGACGCCAACCTGGGTGATATGAAACATTTTACGCTCAATACTCATCAGCGGCGGCATTTCGCTGCTGAAAGCCAGCTTTTTATTTTTAAGCTGATAGTCAATCCACGCCAGCTGCAGCGCGTATAGCGCGGCGATGATAAGCGTGGCGTAGGCAAAGAGCGACAAGCCGATATGCACCAACATCCCCGGAGTGGTTTCGAGGTGGGTGATGTACTCGTTAGGCACGAAGGTGGCGAAGGCGAGGTTGATTAGCGCAAACGCGTATACGATCGGTAGCAATAGCCAGCCGCGATTACGCGAGGCGACGATGGTCATCACCGTACAGATCATCAGGCTGACCAGCGAGCCGACGTTAAGTAAGCTGAGATTTTGCCCACCTTCGCCGCCGGGGAAAATACGTGACTCCAGCGCGAAGGCGTGGCAAATCAGCGCTATCGTCGCGGAGAGAATCGCCATCCGCCGCCAGCTGCTGTTTTTTTGCAGCAAGCCAGGGATGATCAGCGCAAGGCTGATGGAGTAGGCGACAAGGGCAAGTAGAGCAAACACAGGCATAGGAGCGTCGACTGTTGACTAAATAAGAAAGAGAAGCAGTATAGCGTCACGCGACGTCTGCTCCAACCGTTGCAGCACATTCAGGTTTATGTCGTGTTATACTGCGCCAAATTCGTATTTTTGTGTCGCTGCGGCGACCGACCGTTTCCACCTCAGGCGAGAGACAATGTTTGATAATTTAACCGATCGTTTGTCGCGTACGCTGCGCAACATTAGCGGCCGCGGACGCCTTACCGAAGACAACATTAAAGACACCCTGCGCGAAGTGCGCATGGCGCTGCTGGAGGCCGACGTCGCGCTTCCGGTGGTGCGTGATTTCATCAGCCGCGTCAAAGAGAGCGCGGTAGGCCATGAAGTCAATAAAAGCCTGACGCCAGGTCAGGAGTTCGTCAAGATTGTCCGCAACGAGCTGGTTGCGGCGATGGGCGAAGAAAACCAGACGCTGGATTTAGCCGCGCAGCCGCCGGCCGTCGTCCTGATGGCGGGCCTGCAGGGTGCGGGTAAAACGACCAGCGTCGGTAAGCTGGGCAAATTCCTGCGCGAGAAGCACAAGAAAAAAGTGCTGGTCGTTTCCGCGGACGTATACCGCCCGGCGGCGATTAAACAGCTGGAAACGCTGGCAGAGCAGGTCGGTGTGGATTTCTTCCCGTCCGACGTTGGCCAGAAGCCGGTTGATATCGTCAACGCGGCGCTGAAAGAAGCGAAGCTTAAATTCTACGACGTGCTGCTGGTGGATACCGCCGGCCGTTTGCACGTCGATGAAGCGATGATGGACGAAATCAAACAGGTCCACGCCGCGATTAATCCGGTTGAGACGCTGTTCGTCGTCGATGCGATGACCGGTCAGGATGCGGCGAATACCGCGAAGGCCTTTAACGAAGCGCTGCCTTTGACCGGCGTAGTGCTGACCAAAGTGGACGGCGACGCCCGCGGCGGTGCGGCGCTGTCGATTCGTCATATCACCGGCAAGCCGATTAAATTCCTCGGCGTCGGCGAGAAAACCGAAGCGCTGGAGCCGTTCCATCCGGACCGTATCGCTTCCCGTATTCTCGGCATGGGCGACGTGCTGTCGCTTATCGAAGATATCGAGAGCAAAGTTGACCGCGCGCAGGCCGAGAAGCTGGCATCCAAGCTGAAGAAAGGCGACGGTTTCGACCTGACCGACTTCCTTGAGCAACTGCGCCAGATGAAAAACATGGGCGGCATGGCCAGCCTGATGGGCAAACTGCCTGGCATGGGGCAAATTCCCGATAACGTGAAAGCGCAGATGGACGACAAAGTGCTGGTGCGTATGGAAGCGATCATCAACTCGATGACGATGAAAGAGCGCGCCAAGCCGGAAATCATTAAAGGCTCGCGTAAACGCCGTATCGCCGCCGGCTGCGGGATGCAGGTGCAGGACGTGAACCGCTTGCTGAAGCAGTTCGACGACATGCAGCGCATGATGAAGAAGATGAAGTCGAAAGGCGGCATGATGAAGATGATGCGCGGGATGAAAGGGATGATGCCGCCAGGTTTCCCTGGCCGCTAAAAACAAGGGTATAAGGCTATCTTGTTTGCCATTTTAGCTCCGGGGTGTGCTCGAAATGCTCACGTACTACGTGTACGCTCCGCTTTCTGCGCGCACGCCGGAACTAAACTAGCTGCACCGATATACGCCTTCTATCCCTTGTTTAATGCTCAGTACCAAGATGCTGATTGCATTTTTCCCAGAAATCAGTAAAATTTTCGGGCTTTTAATATGACACCGGGCTCCGTTCCTCGATGGGGCCCGGTTGTTTTATTCACACAAGAGGATGTTATGGTAACTATTCGTTTAGCACGTCACGGCGCTAAAAAGCGTCCGTTCTACCAGGTTGTTGTCACCGACAGCCGTAATGCACGCAACGGTCGCTTCATCGAGCGCGTTGGCTTCTTCAACCCGATCGCTACCGAGAAAGAAGAAGGCACCCGCCTGGATCTGGATCGTATCGCTCACTGGGTTGGCCAGGGCGCTACTGTTTCCGATCGCGTTGCCGCGCTGATCAAAGCCGCTAACAAAGCAGCTTAATCTGTCACGGTGGTCATGATGAGCAAGCAACACACCGCACAAGCACCTGTTGATCCGATTGTATTGGGCAAAATGGGTTCTTCCTACGGTATCCGTGGTTGGCTCAGAGTGTTTTCCTCCACCGAAGACGCTGAAAGCATTTTTGACTATCAGCCCTGGTTAATCCAGAAGGCGGGTCAGTGGCAGGTTGTTGAGCTGGAAAGCTGGCGCCACCACAATCAGGACATCATCATCAAGCTGAAAGGCATTGACGATCGTGATGCGGCGAATCTCCTGACTAATTGCGAAATTATCGTTGATTCATCGCAGCTGCCGGCGCTGGAAGAGGGCGACTATTACTGGAAAGACCTGATGGGCTGCCAGGTAGTTACCACCGAAGGCTATAGCCTGGGTAAAGTCATTGATATGATGGAAACCGGGTCGAATGACGTTCTCGTCATTAAGGCAAACCTGAAAGATGCATTTGGCATCAAGGAGCGGTTGGTTCCGTTCCTCGATGGGCAGGTTATCAAGAAAGTCGATCTCGCTACTCGTACTATCGAAGTAGATTGGGATCCTGGTTTTTAAATTCTCCGGATAAACGGTAAAAGACGGCGCTATGTGGATTGGCATAATTAGCCTGTTTCCTGAAATGTTCCGCGCAATTACCGATTACGGGGTAACTGGCCGGGCAGTAAAAAATGGCCTGCTGAGCATCGAAAGCTGGAGTCCTCGCGACTTCGCTCATGACCGGCACCGTACCGTGGACGATCGTCCTTACGGCGGCGGACCGGGGATGCTAATGATGGTTCAACCCTTACGGGATGCCATTCATGCAGCAAAAGCCGCGGCAGGTGAAGGCGCAAAGGTGATTTATCTGTCACCTCAGGGACGCAAGCTTGATCAAGCGGGCGTCAGCGAACTGGCAACGAATCAGAAACTGATTCTGGTGTGTGGTCGCTACGAAGGGATAGACGAGCGCGTAATCCAAACCGAAATTGACGAAGAATGGTCAATCGGCGATTACGTTCTCAGCGGTGGTGAGTTACCGGCAATGACGCTGATTGACTCCGTTTCCCGGTTCATTCCGGGAGTACTGGGACATGAAGCCTCAGCAACGGAAGATTCCTTTGCTGATGGGTTGCTGGATTGCCCGCACTATACCCGTCCTGAAGTGTTAGAGGAGATGGAAGTACCGCCAGTATTGCTGTCGGGAAACCATGCTGAGATACGTCGCTGGCGTCTGAAGCAGTCGCTGGGCCGCACCTGGCTTAGAAGACCTGAACTTCTGGAAAACCTGGCTCTGACTGAAGAGCAAGCAAAGTTGCTGGCGCAGTTCAAAAGCGAACACGCGCAACAGCAGCATAAACATGATGGGCAGGCGTGAGCCCCCAATATCAGTTTACCCAGGATAAGAGATTAAATTATGAGCAACATTATTAAGCAACTTGAACAAGAACAGATGAAGCAGGACGTACCTTCCTTCCGTCCGGGTGATACCGTGGAAGTGAAAGTATGGGTTGTTGAAGGTTCCAAAAAACGTCTGCAGGCATTCGAGGGCGTGGTTATCGCTATTCGTAACCGCGGTCTGCACTCTGCATTCACTGTTCGTAAAATTTCCAACGGCGAAGGCGTTGAGCGTGTCTTCCAGACTCACTCTCCGGTAGTTGACAGCATTGCTGTTAAACGTCGTGGTGCTGTACGTAAAGCTAAACTGTACTACCTGCGTGAGCGTACCGGTAAGTCTGCTCGTATCAAAGAGCGTCTTAACTAAGATTCGCTTTCGCGACATCCTGATAGAAAGGGCTGGCCAGATGGCTGGCCCTTTTTTTATCTAAATTTTAACTATTTTGATGTAAATCAATTACAATATCGCCCGGATTTCGGAGGGGCGGTGAACGGCACTATTTTTTCACAATCAGCATTTCAACGGCGGGCCGGCTGGCTGGCGCTGTTTGCGATCCTGCTGATCGTGGTGGCGCCGCTGATCTCCATATCGCTACAGAAAGATCCAATGAGCGCAATGCCGGGCATGCATCATGCTATGCCGATGGGCGAGTCTCATGATGGGATGTCCGGGCATGAGATGGCCATGATGCACGGCGCTGACAGCGCGTCACAGCCGGCGCATAGCATGCCGGTTGATCACGCCGAAGCCTGCGGCTATTGCGTGCTATTAGCGCACGTACCGGGGCTGCTGTTCGCGCTGGCGCTGTTCTTCGCCATGATCCTGCGGCGCATTCGCCTGCCGGCTTCTCGCCCGGTATTAAAACACTGGCACTACTTCCCCTGGCTCTACCCTGAAACCCGCGCGCCGCCGCGGCTGTCTGCTTTTTCCCTTTAATAAAAATGAATCTGCGTACTGCGCAACGACCTCTTTTGCTTTAAAAAAGGAAGAGTATGACAACCTGCACCTCGCGCGCGGCATGGTTAAACCTGCTGCGGCGCCTCCATTTCTATATTGGTCTGTTTATTGGACCATTTATCTTTGTCGCGGCCTTGACCGGCACGCTGTATGTCGCCACGCCGCAACTGGAAAACTGGCTGTACCATGAGGCCTTACAGGGCTCGCTCAACGGCGAAAAACAGCCGCTTAGCGCGCAAATTGCCGTCGCCAAAGAGGCTACGCAAAACAACCTCCGCCTGCAGGCCGTGCGCCCGGGTATTACCGCCGGCGAAACGACGCGGGTGATGTTTGCCGACCCGCGGCTGGGGGAATCAGAAAACCGGGCTATTTTTGTTGACCCGGTGACGCTACGGGTCAAAGGCGATCTGACGGTTTACGGTACCAGCGGTATTTTACCGCTGCGCCAGTGGATTGATTACGCGCATAAATCATTGCTGCTGGGCGACGGCGGCAGACTGTACAGCGAACTGGCGGCCTCCTGGATATGGGTTGCGGCGTTGGGCGGTATTGCGCTATGGGCGATGACCCGTCCGAAACGGCGGATAAATAATCGGCTGCAAAATACCCGCCGTCTGCACGTGATGCTGGGCTGGATGTTACTGGTTGGGATGTTACTGTTTTCCGCCACCGGCTTAACCTGGTCGCAGTGGGCGGGCGGTAACGTCGATAAGATGCGCGCCGCGTTTGGCTGGCTAACGCCGCAGGTCAATACGCAACTTCATGGCGGGGAGGCGATGCCGCCCGATCCGCACGCCGGGCACCACATGGCGCATATGGCAATGGATGAGCCACAGGTGAAAGTGACTGCGGATCGGTTCGATAGCGTATTACAGGTGGCGCAGGCCGCAGGGTTGACGGCCAGCAAGCTGGAGATCCGGCCGCCAAAAGGCGCGGGGATGGCGTGGACGGTGAATGAAATTGACCGTAGCTGGCCGACGCGGGTCGATGCGGTGGCCATCGATGGCGAGACGTTACAAGTCGTGGATCGTACCCGCTTTAGCAATTTCCCGTTGATGGCTAAGCTGACCCGTTGGGGCGTCGATTTTCATATGGGTTTACTGTTCGGGGTGGCGAACCAGTTGCTGTTGGTGGCATTCGGGTTGGCCCTGTGCGTCATGATCGTCGTCGGCTATCGCCTGTGGTGGATCCGCCGTCCGGCGCAGAGTGCGTTTAATCCTGCACAAACGTTGGTGCAAGCGTGGCTGGGGTTAAGTGTCGCCGCCCGGGCGCTTGCGCTGTTAATAGCGCTCCTGCTCGGGCTGGCGGTGCCGCTGATGGGCGTCAGCCTCGCGGCGTGCCTCGTGGTTGATTACCTGCGCTGGCGCGCGGCTTCAGCGATGAGGCTGGCAAAGTCGGTAGACTAACGTACTTAAGGCGTGCTGATCACCACGGTAACGCGGCGGTTTTCAGCACGGCCTGCCGCGGTATCGTTGCTGGCGATGGGGTACTTTTTACCTAACCCGCGGGTGGTTAAATTACTGCGCGGAATCTTCGCGCCTTCAGCCCAGGCATCCGCCACGCTGTTGGCGCGCTTTAATGACAGCGCTTCGTTGTAGCTGTCTTCGCCGTAGTTATCGGTATGACCTTCAAGACGGCTATGGGTAATACCGGTTTCAGCTAACCGTGCGGCCATACTGTGGATTTGCTGCTGGCTGTCGGGACGCAGGCGATAGTCGTTTTTGTCAAACAGAATGCTGTCAGACAAACCTAAAGACCAATCACCGGCGGCTTCGGTAAAGCCGTAAGACTTCATTGCCGCGACCTGTTCTTTCGAGAACTTACCTGGCGCCTGGCACCCAGTGAGGAGAAATGCAGCCAGAAGAGTGGGCGCAATAAATTGCCTGAGCATAGTAATTCCTTCTTATTTTTGTGTGTGATGAAAACGCTGGTTTTTCATCCGATACATATTCTGATCGGCCAGTTCCTGCAGCTCCTCCACCGAGGTGTGTTCCCAGGTCAAAGCATAGCCAATACTTAGAGAGAGCGTTGCCGTGTGGCCATTGTGGAGGTTGAATGGCTGAAGAAACTGTTCGGACAGCGTTGCGCAAAGCGCCTGGACTTCGGTTTCTGTATGCACATCGTGCAATAAAATGGCGAATTCATCGCCGCCCAGGCGCCATGCCTGGTGTTGGTCGCCAACGAATGCCATCAGGCGGCTGGCGACCTCAATAAGGACTTTATCGCCGGCGGCGTGTCCCCAGTTATCGTTAATGAGTTTGAAATTATCGCCGTCAAGAAACAGCAGCGCCGAACTATGACGTGCCGCGTCATCGTCCATCAGCTTCCCGATGACGTTGCGAAACGCCGCGCGATTCGCCAATCCCGTTAGTGGATCATGCAACGAGCTGCGCAGCAGTTGCGCATTTTTCGCCTGTAGTTGACGCTGCCAATCCTCCATTTCTCCGAGCAGGCTATTGAAGTCCTGGGCGAAGAGATGGAATTCCTCAATACGCTCTTCCGGTACACGGCGCGAGAAATGGCGGTTTTCGCGGATATCATGTACCACTTCGGTAATACTTTGCAGTGCGGCGACAATACCGCGGTGCAGAGAATGGGTGAGCATCAGGGCGATAACGGACGCCAGCAGAATACTACCGGTCAACACGATCAGCGAAGTACCAAGAAAATGACTGATTAACCGATCGAGCGCCTTCAGACGAAGCTCACCGATTATTTTCCCCTGATGCCAGATTGGCTGGACGGTCGGTTCAGGAAACAGCCATTTACTAATATAACCACTGAATTTTTCGTTTTTAACTAAGGCGTCATTACGCCAATCGGCGAAATGGCGCTGACGGCTGTCCAGCAGCATAGCTTCGGAAAATTGTCCCTGTCTTCCAAGCGTCGCCAGCGTATCTTCTGCGGCGGTAGCATCGCCAAAAACCAGCGCCGCTTCGAGACTGCGGCCCATGGTTGCCGCGGTGAGCTCAAGATTTTTTTGCGCGTACTGTTTTAACGTGATGACAGAGGCGGCACTGAGCAAAAGCCAGACCAGCGTCATCGAAATCACTACGCTTATCATACTGATTCGGCGTAACGCGTTTTTGAAAGTGGGGCGCGGGGCCTGAGAAAAATCCTTATTCATGTGATTTCTTCCGGGCAAGCATCAGTACGTCCGGATTGACCCGTACACCGCTATGCGTCAGGACATCCAGATTAACGGAAAACCTCACCCTATCGTCATTTATGAGCAAGCAAAAAGCGCTGCCAAAAGAGCAATCGGTATTTTGTTCCGCTATGAGTAATAGAGGACGGGAGCCATATTTTTTTGTTAATGCAGACTGCTGATCCGGGGTTTCGCTGCCGAAATACAAACCGTCGCAGCTGGCCTTTAGGGCTTCCTGTGAATTTCGAACTATCACCGGTTGATAAGGTAAATTTTCCGGCGCTTCCTGAGCCAAACTGCGGATATATCGGGAGGTGGAAAAAACGCATAACTTCGGCGGGCCGGATAAATTTGGCCAGCGCGTATAAGTCACAATCCCCGAAACTATGGCGCGAACGTTCTCAGATGTCTCAGCGGCAAAAGCGGGAACTCCCGCGATGAGCAAAAAGAAAAGCAAAAATAGACGGTAAAACTCTTTCATTAACGGGTCCGTCAAATCGTTATTGCACGGGAAACGCAGTTCGCAGTTGCCTGAGCGGAGAATAGCATTATTGGCAAAAAGCGTCATTAGCTGCCCCGGCCGCTTTGAGATAATCCTTACCAGGAATTTTAGTAAAGGAATGCGTAAAGCGCGGCGGCAAAAAGAGTCTTTCGTTACGTGTACATTTATGTGAACAGTTTTCTGCTAATCCAATGTCAATTATTTTGCTGGTGTAAATTAATGTTTACGTAATATGGATTGATATCTTTACTTTATATGGTATGGTTACGTCATGCCCGCTGAGGCAACAACTATCGCAAACGAGCTATACAGGATCGCCATCATGCAAAAAGACGCGCTGAATAACGTACATATTACCGATGAACAAGTTCTGATTACCCCGGATCAGCTGAAAGCCGAATTCCCGTTAACCGTGGAGCAGGAAGCGCAGATCGCGCATTCCCGCCAGACTATTTCCAACATTATTGCCGGCCGCGATCCGCGTCTGTTGGTGGTCTGCGGTCCTTGCTCAATCCACGATCCGGAAGCTGCTATCGAATATGCTCGTCGATTTAAAGCCCTTGCCGCAGAGGTCAGCGATAGCCTCTACCTGGTGATGCGCGTCTATTTTGAAAAGCCACGTACCACCGTTGGCTGGAAAGGGCTGATTAACGATCCGCACATGGATGGCTCGTTTGATGTTGAAGGCGGTCTCAAGATAGCGCGTCGTCTGCTGGTTGATTTGGTCAATATGGGCCTGCCGCTGGCGACAGAAGCGCTCGATCCTAATAGCCCGCAGTACCTTGGCGATCTGTTCAGCTGGTCCGCCATCGGCGCGCGTACCACTGAATCGCAGACTCACCGTGAAATGGCATCCGGTCTGTCGATGCCGGTTGGTTTTAAAAACGGTACCGATGGCAGCCTGGCGACGGCGATCAACGCCATGCGCGCCGCCGCGATGCCGCACCGCTTCGTCGGCATCAACCAGGCCGGCCAGGTTTGCCTGCTGCAGACCCAGGGGAATCCGGATGGTCACGTCATTCTGCGCGGCGGTAAAGCGCCAAACTACGGCCCGGAAGACGTTGAGAAGTGCGAAAAAGAGATGGCGCAGGCGGGACTGAAACCGTCGCTGATGATAGATTGCAGTCATGGTAATTCCAATAAAGACTACCGTCGTCAGCCGGCGGTTGCGGAATCCGTCGTCGCGCAGATCAAAGATGGCAACCGTTCCATCATTGGCCTGATGATTGAGAGCAATATCCACGAAGGCAATCAGTCTTCTGAGCAGCCCCGTTGCGATATGAAGTACGGCGTATCCGTCACCGATGCCTGCATCAGCTGGGAAACTACCGATGCACTGCTGCGCGAGCTCGATAGCGATTTGCGCGGACATCTGGCGGCACGTCTGGGTTAAGAGGATTGTATGGTTGCTGAACTGACCGCATTGCGCGATCAAATTGATGAAGTTGATAAGGCGCTGCTTGATTTGCTGGCAAAGCGCCTGGAGTTGGTGGCGGAAGTTGGCGAGGTTAAGAGTAAATATGGCCTGCCGATTTATGTACCGGAACGCGAAGCCGCGATGCTGGCTTCCCGCCGGGAAGAGGCGGCGGCGCTCGGTGTGCCGCCGGATCTTATCGAGGATGTCCTGCGTCGGGTGATGCGCGAATCGTATTCAAGTGAAAACGACAAAGGCTTCAAAACGCTGCACCCGAACCTGCGCCCGGTGGTTATTGTTGGCGGCGGCGGGCAGATGGGGCGTCTGTTTGAGAAGATGCTGACGCTGTCAGGCTATCAGGTGCGGGTACTGGAAAAAGAAGACTGGCCGCGGGCGACAGAGATTGTCGCCGATGCCGGGATGGTTATCGTCAGCGTTCCGATCCATACCACAGCAGAGACGATTTCGCGTCTGCCGCCGCTGCCAGCGGATTGCATTCTGGTCGATCTGGCTTCCATCAAAGCCGAGCCGCTGCAGGCGATGCTGGCAGCGCATAATGGCCCGGTATTGGGATTGCACCCGATGTTTGGTCCGGATAGCGGCAGCCTGGCGAAACAGGTGGTGGTTTACTGCGACGGGCGTCAGCCGGAAGCGTACCAGTGGTTCCTTGAACAGATTCAGGTCTGGGGCGCGCGACTGCACCGCATCAGCGCCGTTGAGCACGATCAGAACATGGCGTTTATTCAGGCGTTGCGTCACTTTGCCACTTTCGCCTATGGCCTGCATCTGGCTGAAGAGAACGTTCGTCTTGAGCAACTATTGGCGCTCTCTTCGCCGATTTATCGACTGGAGCTGGCGATGGTGGGGCGTCTGTTTGCCCAGGATCCGCAGCTGTATGCCGACATCATTATGTCGTCAGAAAATAATCTGGCGTTAATTAAGCGCTACTACCAGCGGTTCGGCGAAGCGATTGGTCTGCTGGAGCAGGGCGATAAGCAGGCGTTTATCGACAGCTTCCGTAAAGTCGAACACTGGTTTGGCGATTACGCCCAGCGCTTCCAGAGCGAAAGCCGCACGCTGCTGCGTCAGGCGAATGATAATCGACAGTAAGTCCGCTAAACGTGTATACAATAAAGCCAGAGGGGTAACCCGCTGGCTTTTTTTATAGGGATGAAAAGATGGCTCAACCGCAACCGCTGTTTGATTACGTCGGGCACCTGCCGGAATGCCCAACCTGGAGCGATGCCGAGCAGGCACTGTACTGGGCGGATATTCTGGAGTGCGAAATTCACCGCTACGATACACGCAGTAAAGAACACCAGGTTCTGCAATTTCCCGAAGAAGTGGGCTGTTTTGCTCTACGCGAGAAGGGCGGTTTTATCGTCGCCTTACGTAGCGGTATCTGGCTTTGTGATGCCCGCGGTCTGCTGCAACGCAAAATCTGTGATAACCCAAGTAACCCGGATCTGGCGCGTTTTAACGACGGCGGCACCGACCGGGATGGCCGTTTTTACGCAGGGACCTTCTGGGGGCCGGGGGATTACAATGGCGCGCTGCTGGTACGGATTGATAATGACCTGACGCCAAAGGTGGTGCAGTGCGATATTCATGGTGCTAATGGTCTGGCGTTTAGCGACGATAAGCGCTGGATGTATACCTCCGATACGCCGAACGCGGTCATTTACCGCACGCCGCTGGATGAGCAGGGCGAGCCGGGCAAACGGGAAGTACTTCGTCGTTTCCATCCTGGAGAGGGGATCCCTGACGGTGCGGCGGTTGATGAAGAAGGCTGTTACTGGAGCGCGATGTTTGACGGCTGGCGGATTGCCCGCTTTTCGCCGAACGGAGAACAACTGGAAGAGTATCGCGTGCCGGTGCGTTGCCCCACGATGGTATGTTTCGGCGGCGCGGACATGAAAACGCTCTATATCACTACCACCCGGGAAAATATGGACGCCGACGAAGTGGCGCAATATCCGCTTTCCGGCGCCATCTTCACCCTGCCGGTTGCGGTGGCAGGGATGAAGAAACGGCAATTTATTGAACGTTAAGCCGGGTCGACCGGCACGACGTTTTCGCTTGGGTAACAGCCCAGTACTTTCATCGAACGGGTAATTTCGGCCAGCTCTTTTAAAGCCTTACGTAGCGGAAGGGATTCCAGGTTGGCCTGAATATCCAGATAAAACATCTCTTCCCACGGGTTACCGTGGATTGGCCGCGATTCCAGCTTGCTCATGATCAGGTTGTGGTTACGCAGCACCAGTAGCGCTTCAACCAGCGCGCCTGCCTGTTGGCCGGTGGCGATTAACAGCGTCGTTTTCGCCGGCACCTGATCGGATACGTTCACCGCTTTACGCGCCAGTACCAGGAAACGAGTGATGTTTTGCGTCTGGTTAGCCTGGCAGTGCTCCAGCACCTGCAGCCCGTACAGCGCGCCGCCGGCCTCGCTACCCAGCGCGGCAACGGTGGGGGATTTTGCTTGCGCGACCTTTTCCATCGCCGCCGAGGTGCTCTCGGTGTACTCGATTTTCCAGTGCGGATAGCGGCTTAAATACTGGCTGCACTGCTGGAACGGCTGCGGATGGCTATAGACGGTCTTGATCTTATCGGCGTCCGTTGAGGAGGAAACGAGCACACAGTGATCGATTGGCAGCGTCAGTTCGCCGACGATCGACAGACTGGTATGCTGCAGCAGATCGTACACATCGTTGATCCCGCCGGAGCTGGTGTTTTCAATCGGCACGACGGCGTAATCGGCCTGACCGGTTTCGACCTGCTCAAAGATATCGGCGAATTTCGCGCAGCCGCTTTCGATAAATTGCTCAAAATGACGCGCGGCGTACTGGCGCGCGGCAAGATGTGAGTACGAGCCTTTAGGCCCCAGGAAGGCGATACGCGCGGAGTGGGGGTTAATCTTATTAAGATGCTGCTGCAGAAGCGCCTGCTGGGTAAGAACGGAGTCTTCAATAATCAGCTGGAACAGGCGGGTAATGTAGTGGGCGTCCAGATGGTGCTTTTTGCCAAGCGTCATTAAACGCTCCAGCAGGTCGCGTTCGCGGTCGATATCGCGTACCGGACGGTGCGATTCCAGCTTCGCTTTCCCGACTTCCACCGC
The DNA here is from genome assembly GCF_032601985.1 of Klebsiella sp. 141203. NCBI lineage: Bacteria > Pseudomonadati > Pseudomonadota > Gammaproteobacteria > Enterobacterales > Enterobacteriaceae > Klebsiella > Klebsiella sp. 141203. The sequence goes on from NZ_JAQIRL010000003.1 coordinate 805,417, forward strand.
CAGGCCGCGGCGTTCAGCCAGCAGCGCGAGCAGTTTTTCATCCAGGGCGCTTATTTTGTCGCGCAGGGCCAGTAATGGGTTTTCCTCGGTCATGATTGTGTTGCCTTTCTTGTTATCAATAAAAAAGGCCTCCCGCGTGGGAGGCCTTGTTATTCGTCTTCGCATTCTTTCTTATACGACGAACCGCCTCCCAGTCAGGGGAAGGTAAAAAAGAATGCGAAGAAGAACGGGAGTCGTTTCACGATGAATTCCTTAGGTTAGTGTGGATTACAGTACCTGTACTGTTTTCATCCTGTCAATTAAAAAACGAAAAACGCGCCCGAAGGCGCGTGGCATGACACAACTTAAGTTAAGGATTACTCTTCTTCTTCCACAAAGCCAGCCTCTTTCACCGATGTGGCGGCGCGGCGGGCTTCCCCTTTGTGTTGCACTTTATTCAGCTGCCGTTCCAGCTTGTTGATCAATTCGTTAATGGCGGCGTACATGTCTTCATGACGCGCGCTGGCAACCAGATGACCGTTCGGCGTATTGATGGTTGCGTCAGCAATAAAACCCTGCGGCTCCTTAGAGAGAATGATGTGCGGGTTGATTAAATGAGTTTGCCACTTATCCAGTTTGGCGAGACGGTCTGCGACATGCTGGCGGATTGCCGGAGTAATTTCCATTTGTTTACTGGTAATGTTCATTGTCATAAATTTTACCTCTTGTCTTTCCCGTCTTGGTGAACCCAGCATACCTCGCCCAATGTCAAAATGTGTGATCTAAATCACATTTAAATGTCACTTTTTGTCAACGAATTCATTTTGTGAGACAGGACAGGAACGGATGAGATTTTACTTGTCGAAATGAAGAAAGGGGGCCATATTTGATGAGTTAACTCGGCGCTAAACCGCTTCAGCGCTGGTGTTCATTGAATAAAAAAACGGCAGCCAGGGGCTGCCGTTTTGCTTTCTGCTATCACCCTCAGGTGTTTTTGCCGTTGGCGGCGATGATTTTGGCGACTTTGTCAGCCTGCGCGTTCATTTGCATCTGACGATAGGCGTTTTCCATCTTCGGCAGCGCATCGCGAGTGGCCTGCGTATCCGGGTAGTTACGCAGCATACCGTCAACGCGGTTCACGACGGCAACCCAGGCGCCGCGGTCGGTGTAATAATCCACCACCGATAGCTCATACTTCGCCAGACGGTCTTTCAGGAACACCAGACGCTTGTAGGCGTCAGTGGCGTACTGGCTGTTCGGATAACCGCGAACCAGCTTCGAGAAATCATTGAATGCGTCGCGAGCGTGCTGCGGGTCGCGGTCGGAACGATCGACGCCGAAGAAGCCCTGCAGGGCGCTGTCATCGAGGGCCATGTTAGTCAGGCCGCGCATATAGATGACGTAATCAATGTTTGGATGCGTAGGATTCAGACGAGCGAAACGATCGATTGCGGCTTGAGCCAGCGGCAAATCGGCATTTTTGTAATACGCATAAATCAGGTCCAGCTGTACCTGTTGGGAGTAAGGACCAAATGGATAGCGATTATCCAACGCTTCCAGTTGCGTTATTGCCTGTTTCCAGTTACCGTCCTGCAACTTTTGCTGGGCGGTCGCGTAAATTTCATTCGGCGGATTATCAGGCACCTCCTCCTTTGAGCCAGAGCAACCCACCAAAGCCAGGCTCAGTGTGGCTGCTGCCACCAGGTATTTCATGCGCGTCATGACGTTTTGACTTCCTCAAAATGTTTATGCGGGAGAATCTCTGTTCCTGCTCCCGATTAAGACCAGCTACAATAGCACACTATATTAAACGGCAAAGCCGTAAAACCCAACGTTAAACGAAGAAGCTGTATATGGCACAACGAGTACAACTCACCGCAACGGTGTCCGAAAATCAACTCGGTCAACGCTTAGATCAGGCTTTGGCCGAATTGTTCCCGGATTATTCACGTTCGCGGATAAAAGAATGGATCCTTGACCAGCGCGTGCTGGTAAACGGCAACGTCATCGACAAGCCGAAAGAAAAAGTTTTTGGCGGCGAGGCCGTCTCTATCGATGTTGAGATCGAGGAAGACGTGCGTTTTGAACCGCAGGATATTCCGCTCAATATCGTCTATGAAGATGACGACATCCTGGTCATCAACAAACCACGTGATTTGGTTGTGCACCCCGGTGCGGGCAACCCTGACGGTACTGTGCTGAATGCGCTGCTGCATTACTATCCGCCCATTGCCGATGTCCCTCGCGCGGGTATTGTTCACCGTCTGGATAAAGACACCACCGGCCTGATGGTCGTGGCGAAGACTATTCCGGCGCAAACGCGTCTGGTCGAGTCGCTGCAGCTGCGCGAAATTACCCGCGAGTATGAAGCGGTGGCCATCGGCCATATGACCGCTGGCGGTACGGTTGAAGAACCAATCAGCCGTCACCCAACCAAGCGTACGCATATGGCGGTTCACCCGATGGGTAAACCGGCGGTGACCCATTACCGCATTATGGAGCATTTCCGTATCCACACCCGTTTGCGCCTGCGTCTGGAAACCGGCCGTACCCACCAGATTCGCGTCCATATGGCGCATATCACCCATCCTCTGGTGGGCGATCAGGTTTACGGCGGCCGCCCGCGTCCGCCGAAAGGGGCATCGGACGAGTTCATCAACGCGCTGCGCAAATTCGATCGCCAGGCATTGCACGCGACCATGCTGCGTTTGTATCACCCAATAACCGGCATTGAGATGGAATGGCATGCGCCGATCCCGCAGGATATGGTGGAACTGATCGACGCCATGCGCGCCGATTTTGAAGCCCATAAGGACGATATTGACTGGTTATGACAAAGCTGATTGTTCCGCAGTGGCCAATGCCGAAAGGCGTAGCGGCCTGTAGTTCTACTCGTGTGGGCGGCGTGAGCCTGCCTCCGTATGACTCGTTGAACCTTGGCGCCCATTGCGGCGACGATCTCCTGCATGTCGAAGAAAACCGCCGGCGGATGTTTGCCGCTGGGGGTTTACCCTCTTATCCGGTGTGGCTGGAGCAGGTGCACGGCACCATGGTACTAAAATTGGATGGCGGGCCGTACGTGTCAAAACGCGCCGATGCGTCATACTGTAATAGGCCGGGTACCGTTTGTGCGGTGATGACCGCGGACTGCCTGCCGGTGCTGTTCTGTAACCGCGCCGGAACCGAGGTGGCGGCGGCGCACGCCGGATGGCGCGGCTTATGTGAAGGCGTACTGGAAGAAACGGTCGCCTGCTTTAAAGATAAACCGGAAAATATTCTGGCCTGGCTTGGTCCGGCAATTGGCCCAGAGGCGTTTGAAGTCGGTGCGGAAGTACGCGAGGCTTTCATCGCCAAAGATGCCCAGGCGGAGAGCGCCTTCCGTCCTGCCGGTGAAAAATATTTTGCTAATATCTATCAATTGGCTCGTCAGCGTCTGGCTAACGTCGGCGTTGAGCAGATTTTCGGCGGCGATCGTTGCACTCTAAGTGAAAAGGATGATTTTTTCTCTTATCGTCGCGACAAGACCACAGGTCGTATGGCAAGTTTCATTTGGCTGATATAACCTAGAGAATCAAGACGATCCAGAAGGCAAACTTATTTTTCACATAGTTCAGGTCTTTAACCTTGAATAATTGAGGGATGACCTCATTTAATCTCCAGTAGCAAATTTGACCTGTTTATGGGAGGAGTTATGCGTCTGGATCGTCTTACTAATAAATTCCAGCTTGCTCTTGCCGATGCCCAGTCGCTAGCACTCGGGCACGACAACCAATTCATCGAACCACTTCATCTAATGAGCGCCTTACTGAATCAGGAAGGGGGATCGGTACATCCTTTATTAACCTCGGCGGGTGTTAACGCCGTGGCGTTACGCAGCCAAATCGAACAGGCGCTGAGCCGTTTACCGCAGGTAGAAGGTACCGGCGGCGACGTGCAGCCGTCTCAGGATCTGGTGCGTATTCTCAATCTTTGCGACAAGCTGGCGCAAAAGAGAAAGGATAACTTTATTTCGTCAGAACTGTTCGTTCTGGCGGCGCTTGAATCACGCGGTACGCTGACCGACCTGCTGAAATCTGCCGGAGCAACAACCGCCAATGTGACTCAGGCGATTGAACAAATGCGCGGAGGTGAAAGCGTGAACGATCAGGGTGCCGAAGACCAACGTCAGGCATTGAAAAAATTTACCGTCGATCTGACCGAACGGGCCGAACAAGGCAAGCTGGACCCGGTGATCGGCCGTGATGAAGAGATCCGTCGTACCATCCAGGTACTTCAGCGCCGTACTAAAAACAACCCGGTGCTGATTGGTGAGCCTGGGGTGGGTAAAACAGCAATCGTCGAAGGACTGGCGCAGCGTATCGTCAACGGCGAAGTACCAGAAGGGCTGAAAGGCCGTCGGGTATTGGCGCTGGATATGGGCGCGCTGGTGGCCGGGGCGAAATATCGCGGTGAATTCGAAGAGCGTCTGAAAGGCGTGCTGAACGATCTGGCGAAACAGGAAGGCAACGTTATCCTGTTTATCGATGAGCTGCACACCATGGTCGGCGCGGGTAAAGCCGACGGCGCGATGGATGCCGGCAACATGCTGAAGCCGGCCCTGGCGCGCGGTGAACTGCACTGCGTCGGCGCCACCACCCTTGATGAATACCGCCAGTACATTGAAAAAGACGCCGCGCTGGAACGTCGTTTCCAGAAAGTGTTCGTTGCCGAGCCGACGGTAGAAGATACCATCGCGATTCTGCGCGGTCTGAAAGAACGTTATGAACTGCACCACCACGTGCAGATCACTGACCCGGCCATCGTGGCGGCGGCGACCCTGTCGCATCGCTATATTGCTGACCGTCAGTTGCCGGATAAAGCCATCGACCTTATCGATGAAGCGGCCTCCAGCATCCGTATGCAGATCGACTCTAAGCCGGAAGAGTTGGACCGTCTCGATCGCCGTATCATCCAGTTGAAGCTGGAACAGCAGGCGCTGAAGAAAGAGGCGGATGAAGCGAGCCTGAAGCGTCTCGATATGCTTAATGAAGAGCTGGCGGACAAAGAAAGTCAGTATTCGGTGCTGGAAGAAGAGTGGAAAGCGGAAAAAGCATCGCTCTCCGGTACGCAGACTATTAAAGCTGAGCTGGAACAAGCCAAAATTGCCATCGAACAAGCACGACGTCTTGGCGACCTCGCGCGGATGTCCGAACTGCAATACGGTAAAATTCCGGAGCTGGAAAAACAGCTGGCGGCAGCCACCCAGTCTGAAGGCAAAACGATGCGCCTGTTACGTAACAAAGTAACCGATGCCGAGATTGCCGAAGTGCTGGCGCGCTGGACCGGGATTCCGGTGGCGCGCATGATGGAAAGCGAGCGTGAGAAACTGCTGCGTATGGAGCAGGATCTACATCATCGCGTCATTGGCCAGGATGAGGCGGTTGAAGCGGTATCCAACGCCATTCGCCGTAGCCGTGCCGGGTTGTCTGACCCGAACCGGCCAATTGGTTCGTTCCTGTTCCTCGGCCCGACCGGGGTGGGTAAAACCGAGCTTTGCAAAACGCTGGCTAACTTCATGTTCGACAGCGACGACGCGATGGTGCGTATCGATATGTCCGAGTTTATGGAGAAACACTCCGTCTCGCGTCTGGTCGGTGCGCCTCCGGGATACGTGGGTTACGAAGAGGGCGGGTATCTGACCGAAGCGGTCCGTCGTCGTCCTTATTCCGTCATCCTGCTGGATGAAGTGGAAAAAGCGCATCCGGATGTATTTAACATTCTGCTGCAGGTGCTTGACGATGGTCGCTTGACCGACGGGCAGGGGAGAACGGTCGACTTCCGTAATACGGTTGTCATCATGACCTCTAACCTCGGTTCCGATTTGATTCAGGAACGTTTCGGCGATCTGGACTACGGTCATATGAAGGATCTGGTGCTTGGCGTGGTTAGCCAGCGCTTCCGTCCGGAGTTTATCAACCGTATTGATGAAGTGGTGGTCTTCCATCCGTTGGGTGAAAAACATATTGCTTCTATTGCGCAGATCCAACTGCAGCGTTTGTATAAACGTCTGGAAGAACGCGGCTATGAAGTGCATATGTCCGATGAGGCGCTGAAGCTGCTCAGCGAAAATGGCTATGACCCGGTATACGGCGCGCGTCCATTGAAACGTGCTATCCAGCAACAGATAGAGAACCCGTTAGCTCAGCAAATCCTCTCTGGCGAGCTGGTTCCGGGGAAAACCGTCGAGCTGGTGGTGAAAGACGACCGTATCGTGGCAGTGCAGTAAGTCACAAAACGACAAAAACGGGCCCTCAGGGCTCGTTTTTGTTTAAAAACCAGGCAAGAATTAAAGTCCAAACGATGGTTTGGTTGAAAAGTGAGCGCTTGAATTGTTTTTTTGAATTTATGCTTGTCACTTCAGAATTACTCCCTATAATTCGCCTCCACTGACACGGAACAACGGCAAACAAGCCGCCGGGTCAGCAGGGTTTCAGCAGTGAAATACGACGCTGAAAACCGACAGGGAAAAGCGAAATAAGCGCTTGACTCTGAATGAGGAAAACGTATTATACGGGACCTCGCAACGGTGAGCTGAAAGCCGCGTTGCAACTGCTCTTTAACAATTTATCAGACAATCTGTGTGGGCACTCAAAGTGACATGGATTCTTAACGTCCTCGGACGAAAAATGAATACCAAGTCTCTGAGTGAACATACGTAATTCATTACGAAGTTTAATTCACGAGCATCAAACTTAAATTGAAGAGTTTGATCATGGCTC
>NZ_JAQIRL010000004.1:0-512656 GCF_032601985.1 Klebsiella sp. 141203
CCATGTCACTTTGAGTGCCCACACAGATTGTCTGATAAATTGTTAAAGAGCAGTTGCAACGCGGCTTTCAGCTCACCGTTGCGAGGTCCCGTATATTACGTTTTCCTCATTCAGAGTCAAGCGTTTATTTTCACTTTTCTCTGTCGGTTTTCAGCGTTGTTATTTACCGCTAAAACCCTGCTGGCCCGGCGGCTTGCTTGCCGTTGTTCCGTGTCAGTGGAGGCGCATTATAGGGAGTTCTGAGACGTTGACAAGCCCTGTTTTCAAAAAACTTTTCAACCGTCTCTTTTTTCGCCAAAGGCGGTGTTAAAACCGTAAAAAAACGCCCTTTTGCTGTTTTAACCACCGAAACAAGCCGCCAGATGGCATACTGATGAAGTAGAAAAGAGAAAGGAACGGCATTCATGTCTATAAGCGCACAGCAGCTGGCGGCACAAAAAAACATCTCCTGGGTCATCGCGGAGAAGATCGCCCAAAAAATCCTCACCGGCGAATATCCGCCAGAGAGCATCCTTCCTGGTGAAATGGAACTGGGTGAACAGTTTGGCGTGAGCCGGACGGCAGTGCGAGAAGCGGTAAAAACGCTGGCAGCTAAAGGCATGCTGCTTCCGCGTCCGCGTATCGGTACTCGCGTTCTGGCGCGCAGCAGCTGGAACTTTCTGGATAAAGAGCTGCTCGCCTGGTGGCTGACGGAAGATAATTTTGCCGAGGTGGTTAGCCATTTCCTGGTGATGCGCAGCAGCCTGGAGCCTCAGGCCTGTTTTCTGGCGGCGATAACCGGCACCTCCGAGCAGAAAGCGCAGCTCAATACGCTAATGGAAGAAATGATCGAACTAAAAAGGCATTTTATCCGCGAACGCTGGATTGAAGTTGATATGGCCTGGCATGAACATATCTATGCGATGAGCGGCAATCCGTTTCTCACCTCTTTCGCGTCATTATTCCATTCGGTATACCAGACCTATTTCACCTCGATTACGCAAAATGAAGTCGTTAAACTCGATCTGCACCAGGCTATTGTTGACGCCATTCAGGAAAGCGACGGCCCGCGCGCGCAGCTTGCCTGCCAGACATTATTGAATACCCCAAACCATACAGGTAAATAAAGAAGGAAATGGCATGACCGGGAAGAAAGGGCTGAGTATGGCCGGACTGCCGTGGATTGCGGCCATGGCTTTCTTTATGCAGGCGCTGGACGCCACTATTCTTAATACCGCGCTTCCCGCGATTGCGCATAGCCTCGGTCACTCCCCGCTGGCGATGCAATCCGCCATTATCAGCTACACCCTGACGGTAGCGATGCTGATTCCGGTGAGCGGCTGGTTAGCTGACCGCTTTGGCACCCGCAAAGTCTTTATCGTTGCCGTTAGCCTGTTTACCCTGGGCTCCCTCGCCTGCGCGCTTTCCACTTCGCTTCCCGAATTGGTTGTCTTCCGCGTTATCCAGGGGATCGGCGGCGCGATGATGATGCCGGTTGCGCGTCTGGCGCTGTTACGCGCCTATCCGCGTAGCGAACTGCTGCCGGTACTCAACTTCGTTACCATGCCCGGACTGGTCGGCCCCATCCTCGGTCCTGTACTTGGCGGCGTGTTAGTTACCTGGGCCAGTTGGCACTGGATTTTCTTGATTAATATCCCGATTGGCATCATCGGCATTCTCTACGCCCGCAAATATATGCCGGACTTCACCACGCCCCGCCGTCGTTTCGACACCAGCGGTTTTGTGCTTTTCGGTTTAAGCCTGGTGCTGTTCTCCAGCGGTATTGAGCTCTTTGGCGAGAAAATTGTCGCCAGCTGGCTGGCGCTGGCCGTCATCGCCCTGAGCGTCGTGCTCATGCTGGCCTATATTCGACATGCTCGTCGCCATCCCACTCCGCTGATTTCGCTCTCTCTATTTAAGACCCATACCTTCTCTGTCGGAATCGCCGGTAACCTGGCGACACGGTTAGGTACCGGCTGCGTGCCGTTCCTGATGCCGCTGATGCTACAAGTCGGTTTCGGCTACCCGGCCATTATCGCCGGCTGCATGATTGCGCCGACGGCCATCGGCTCAATTATCGCCAAGTCGACCGTCACGCAGATCCTGCGCTGGTTTGGTTATCGCAAAACATTGGTGGGAGTCACCATCTTTATTGGTCTGATGATCGCGCAGTTTGCGCTGCAGTCGCCGGGAATGCCGCTTTGGCTGCTACTACTGCCGCTATTTGTACTGGGGATGGCGATGTCCACGCAGTTCACCTCGATGAACACCATTACGCTTGCCGACTTAACCGATGACAATGCCAGCAGCGGCAACAGCCTGCTCGCGGTAACCCAGCAGCTGTCGATTAGCCTGGGCGTGGCCATCAGCGCGGCGGTCCTGCGCTTTTATGAAGGGTTTGACAACGCCAGCACCATCGAACAATTCCACTATACCTTTATCACAATGGGTGCGATCACCGTGGTATCAGCGTTGATGTTTATGCTGCTCAGAGCCAAAGATGGCCGCAACCTGATAACGGAGCGGCACAAGCATTAAGCTGAACCGCGAATCACCAGCTCGGGGGTAAGCTGCACGCGCTGTTGTTTTTGCCCGGGTTCCGCCATGCGGTGAATCAGCACATCGATAGCCAACTCCCCCAGTTCATCTTTGGGTTGATGAATGGTGGTAAGCGGCGGGGTCATATAGCGCGCCAGTTCAATATCGTCATACCCCACCAGCGCCATATCCTGTGGAATACGCAACCCGGCCTGATACAGCGCCTGATAAGCGCCGACCGCCATCGCATCATTACCGACAAATACCGCCTGCGGCCGTGGCGTTAACGCCAGCAGTTGCTGCATCGCAGTAAAACCGCCGCCAAATTCAAAATCGCTGGTAATGACATAACCTTCGGCGACATCCAGCCCGGCGCGCGCCATCGCCGCATGATAACCTTCCAGGCGCAGTCGCGACGGCGTCTTATCCAGCGGCCCGGCAATGCAGGCAATACGGGTATGACCGCGATCGATCAGATACTGGGTCGCCATATCGCCACCGAGCAATGAATTATCCTGAATCAGATCGCTGTCGCCGTCGAAAGGCGCCCAATCCATCATCACCGTCGGCACCGACGGATAACGCTGCATGATCTCCTGGGAAGGTTGATGCGTTTCGGTGCACAGCAGCAGCAGACCATCGACGCGTTTTTGCATCAACGTTTCCAGATTGCGGTTCATCCGCTGCTCATCGCCTTCGGTATTACATAGCACCAGGCTGTAACCGCGCTCGAAACAGCTACGCTCCACGCCGCGCACCAGCTCCGAATAAAACGGGTTGGTACTGGCGGTGATCAGCATGCCGATGGTTCGCGTCTGATTTAACTTGAGGCTACGCGCCAGCGCCGAAGGCGCGTAGTTAAGACTTTTGATCGCCGCATCAACTTTGGCGGTAATCGCCTCGCTGACAAAGCGGTCTTTATTAATGACGTGAGAAACGGTCGAGGTGGAAACGCCCGCGACGCGGGCCACATCCTTCATGGTAGCCAAGCATTACCCCTGTTGACGCAAGAATTCGTCGATCTCTTTGCGCCACGGCACAGACGGTTGCGCCCCCTTACGGGTGACGGCAATCGCGGCGGCGGCATGGGCAAAACGGATGGCGTCTGACACTTCGCGGCCTTCCAGCAGCGCGGTGACAAATGCGCCATTAAAAGTGTCGCCAGCGGCAATCGTATCGATGGCCTGAACTTTAAATCCTGGAACCCGGCGGCTTTCGCCCTCGCAGCTTAACCATACGCCGCGGCTGCCGAGAGTAATCATCACCGTACCAATTCCCTTCGCATGAAGCGCGCTGGCGGCTTTCGCGGCATCGTCGTCGCTCTCAACGCGAATACCGGTCAGCTTTTCCGCTTCGGTTTCATTGGGCGTAATGACATCCACCAGCGCCAATAGCTCATCCGAAAGTTCACGCGCCGGTGCGGGGTTGAGTACCACCGTCGTCTGATGCTGATGGGCGATTTTCGCGGCGGCCATCACGCTCTCCAGCGGCGACTCCAGCTGCATTAACAATGCCTGCGCGCTGGCGATACGTTCTTTCTCCGCCTCAACCTGAGAAACCGATAGCGCCGCATTAGCGCCGGCATGAATACCGATGACATTCTCACCTTCCGCGTTAACGAAAATTAACGCGACGCCAGTAGATTCACCAGCAACGGCGCGCACCGGCGCCACGTCGATATTATCGCTCGCTAGCTGGCGGCGGACGCGTTCGCCAATGTCGTCATCGCCGGTACAGGCAATGAAGGCAATATCCGCGCCGCTACGCCCGGCAGCCACCGCCTGGTTAGCGCCTTTACCGCCGAATGCGACCTGATAGTGGTTTCCGGTGACGGTCTCACCTGGAGTAGGGAAGGATTCAAGGTTAAGAATGTGATCGGCATTGATGCTGCCAAGGACGACAAGTTTGCCTGCGGTTTTCATCATCTTTATTCCCGGGAAAGCGCGCCACCGGACTCCGGTGGCGCATGCCCTGCTTTTCTTTTTATGTTGTCCCTCGGGCCGTTGCCGACCCGAATCGCATTTTACTGCTTAATGACCAGTTTCAGCTCAACCGGATAGCTGGCATCCACTTTTTCGCCCTTCAGCACTTTATCAGCGGTTTCGACGCCTTTAACGCCGATCTGCTCCGGCAACTGGGCGATAGTCGCTGCCAGTTTGCCACTATTTACTGCTTTTTCGCCATCCGGAGTGCCGTCAAATCCAACCACCATCACATCAGATTTTCCTGCAGTCTGCAGCGCACGCAGCGCGCCCAGCGCCATTTCGTCGTTCTGCGCAAACACCGCCTGCACGTCCGGATGCGCCGTCAGCAGGTTCTGCATCACGTTCAGACCTTTAGTACGGTCGAAGTCAGCAGGCTGGCTGGCCAGTACGTTGAACTTATGCGCCGCCACGGCCTGTTTGAAACCTTCGCCGCGCTCGCGCGCCGCAGAGGTACCTGCAATGCCTTGCAGCTCAATCACTTTCGCGCTTTCGCCGACTTTCTTCGCAATATAGTCGCCGGCCATTTTACCGCCCAGCACGTTATCGGAAGCAATATGGCTTACCACATCGCCTTTAGAAGCCTGGCGGTCAAGGGTAATGACCGGGATTTTAGCCTGGTTCGCCATCTTCACCGCATTGCCGACAGCATCGGAGTCGGTTGGGTTAATCAGCAGCAGCTTAGCGCCGCGCACCGTTAAGTCCTGTACGTTCGCCAGCTCTTTTGCCGGGTTATTTTGGGAATCCAGCACCACCAGGTTGTAACCCAGCTTATCGGCTTCTTTCTGCGCGCCGTCTTTCAGAGAAACGAAGAACGGGTTATTCAGGGTAGAGATAACCAGTGCGATGGTATCTTTCGCCATCGCGTTTGCGCTAACGGTCGCGCTTAGAGCAACAGCAGAGACCAGGGTCGCCAGTTTTTTCATATTCATAGTTAAGATGTCCTGTAGAGTTCTCAGTTACTGCTTTTTGTTATCTACCAGTACCGCCAGCAAAATCACCACCGCTTTGACGATCATCTGGTAATAGGAAGAAACGCCTAAAAGGTTCAGACCATTGTTCAGGAAGCCAAGGATCAACGCGCCAATCAGCGTGCCGACGATGCGCCCCTTACCACCGGCCAGGCTGGTGCCGCCAAGTACGACCGCTGCAATCGCGTCTAATTCATAGCCTGTCCCCGCCGTTGGCTGCGCAGAGGAAAGACGCGCCACTTCGATGATACCGGCCAGTGAAGCCAACATCCCGCACAGCGCATAGACGATGATTTTCACTCTATTCACGCTGATGCCGGAAAGCCGCGTCGCCGCTTCGTTACCGCCCAGCGCGTAAATATAACGGCCCAGGCGAGTATGGTGCAGCATGTACCAGGCCGCCAGGAAGACAATCGCCATAATCCATACCGGCGTCGGGATCCCCAGCGGGCGTCCGATACCAAACCAGCCAAATAGATCGGCGTTATCGCTAAAGCCGGTGTTGATCGGGCTGCCGTTGGTATAAACCATCGTCACGCCGCGCAGCAGCAGCATCATCACCAGGGTGGCGATAAACGCCTGCACGCGACCTTTCGCGACAATTACCCCGGTCACCGCGCCAATAGCCGCACCGAGCGCCAGCACTGCGGCAACGGCCACCAGCGCATTCACTTCGATACCGACGATAGACGCCGCGACGGCGCCGGTCAATGCCAGCAGAGAACCGACGGACAGGTCGATTCCCGATGTCAGAATGACCAGCGTCATCCCGACCGCCATGATGGCGTTAACGGAAGTCTGCTGCAGAATATTGAACAGGTTATTGACGGTAAAAAAGTTGGGGCTCATGGTCGAAACGATCGCGATCAGCACCAGCAGGGCGATCAGCGACTTTTGCTCCATCAGCCACGCTTTCGTGAAATAGCGGCGACCAGTAACAGCCTGGGTAGTCATCTTTTTTACTCCTGATTCACACGGTTAAGCTTGCCCACAGCGGCAGCCATCAATACTTCCTGGGTGGCCTGCTCGCGTGTGAATTCACCGCCGAGATGCCCTTCATGCATCACAATGATGCGATCGCTCATGCCCAGCACTTCCGGCATCTCCGAAGAGACGAGAATGATGCTCAGGCCATCGGCTTTAAACTGGTTAATCAGCTGGTAGATTTCTTTCTTCGCCCCGACGTCGACGCCACGGGTTGGTTCATCAAGGATCAGCACTTTTGGCCGGGTCATCAGCCCGCGAGCGATAGCGACTTTTTGCTGGTTACCGCCGGAAAGCAGACCTATTGCCTGCTCCATTGAAGGCGTCTTCACATTAAACAGCCGAATGAAATCACTGACCGCCTGCTGTTCATCTTTATGCTTAAGGCTGCCGCCCGCCCGGCTGAAGTAGCGCAGCGCGGTCAATGACATGTTCTCTTTGACCGACATTCCGAGCACCAGGCCATCACGCTTACGGTCTTCGGAGATATAGACAATGCCGTTAGCCAGACCATCCTGCGGTGAACGGGTGACAACTTCATGGCCATCCAGCGTCACGGAACCGCTACTACGCGGCAGCGCGCCGTACAGCACTTTCATCAGTTCAGTACGTCCGGCCCCCATCAACCCGGCGACGCCAAGGATTTCGCCCTGACGCAGGGTAAACGTCACGTTTTCCACACCGGAGCCGCAGAGATTATCGACCTTCAGACGGACCGCGCCCGGCGCCTTATCGAGATGCGGATATTGATCTTCCAGCTTACGGCCAACCATCATCTCGATCAGTCGATCCTCATCCAGCGAAGCCACTTCGCGCTCGGCAATAAATTGCCCGTCGCGGAATACGGTGACGTCATCGCAGATTTCGAAGATCTCTTTCATGCGGTGAGAGATATAGACAATGCCACGCCCCTGCGATTTCAATTCGCGAATGACGCGGAACAGCGATTCGGTCTCGGTATCGGTCAGGGCATCGGTGGGCTCATCCATAATGATGACCTTCGATTCGAAGCTCAGCACTTTGGCGATTTCCACCATTTGCTGATCGCCAATCGACAGATCGCCCACCAGCTTCTGGCTGTTAAAGCGTAAATTCAGCTTCGCCAGCAGCTTGTCCGCTTCGGCATACATCTTTTTCCAGTCGATTTTGCCAAAGCGGTTAACGAACTCGCGGCCGAGGAAGATGTTTTCTGCAATCGTTAATTGCGGGATCAGGTTGAGTTCCTGGTGAATGATGCCGATACCGGCTTCCTGTGAGGATTTTGGGCCGTTAAAGGTCGTTTCTTTACCTAACCACAGCAAAGAACCGGCATCACGGGTATAGATGCCGGTCAGTACCTTCATCATCGTAGATTTACCGGCGCCATTTTCCCCTACCAGCGCCATTACCCGGCCGGCATAGACATTCAGCGCCGCGCCCGAGAGCGCTTTGACGCCAGGGAACGCTTTATCGATCCCTTTCAGCTGTAATAAAGCTTCCATGACGGCGACCTCAGAAAGTGACGCCAGCACAGAGAATAATATTCGCAAACGGGGAACACTCCCCGCTGCGAATTACCGCCTGACTATCTGCGGTTTGTTTTTTGAACTGCTCATGACTGGTGTAACGAATTTCAATCGTATTTCCCTGGTGCTGCTGCAGCTGCTCAAGATGATTGAGCAACGTCGCGTGGAGTTGCGGATTATGGGTTTTAATCTCTTCCGCGATGACCGCCGCCTCAACCTGCATTTCCGTCGTTACGACTTCCAGTACCTGCATAAAAGAAGGTACGCCCTGAGTAAGCGCCATATCAATGCGCGCGCTGCTGCGGGGAACCGGCAACCCGGCATCGCAAACAACCAGCGTATCGGTATGACCGAGGCGGGAGATAACGGAAGAAATATCAGCGTTAAGTACGGTGCCTTTTTTCATTTTTTCTCTTTTGCTCCACTAGCGAAACGTTTCGCTGGACTAAGTATTGTCAATCAGCGAACAGAAAACCACCGGCAGAAGAGAGAAATGTGATCGCCATCGAAACGTTTCGCAAGACGTGGACAAGAAGTTACATCAAGATGTGAGAGACAAAAAAGCCCTTCGTTATTGAAGGGCTTTTTAACATCAGATTTCCACCTGCGTACCGAGTTCGATAACCCGGTTCGGCGGGATTTCAAACTGATCCGGCGCGCGCAGAGCGTTACGCTGCAGCAACAGATACAGTTTGCCGCGCAGGCGCAGATACCATGGCCGTTTGCCGATAATCAGCGACTCGTGGGACATAAAGAATGACGTTTCCATCATTCGACAGCTCAACCCTTCCAGGCCGCAGCGATGGAACACCTCTTCGACGTTCGGCGTTTCACGCCAGCCATAGCTTGCCACGACGCGCCAGAACGACGGCGACAGTTGCTCAATCTGCACGCGGCGAACGTTATGCACATACGGGGCATCTTCGGTGCGCAGAGTCAGCAGGATCACGCGTTCATGCAACACCTTGTTGTGTTTCAGGTTATGCAGTAGGGCAAAAGGGATCACGTTCAGGGCGCGAGACATATAGACCGCGGTACCCGGCACGCGCACCGGCGGCGATTTTTCCAGCGAGGAGATCATCGCTTCCAGCGAGTTGCCATGCTCATGCATTCGGCGCAGCAGACGGAAACGCTCGCTCTTCCAGGTAGTCATCACCGTAAACATCACCAGGCCCAGTGATAACGGCAACCAACCGCCGGAGACGATTTTATCGAGGTTCGCCGAGAACAGCGGAATATCGATACACAGGAAGGCCACCAGCATCAGGCCGACAAACAGCTTATTCCAGTGCCAGTTTTTGCGCGCCACGGTCGCCGACAGAATGGAGGTCAACACCATGGTGCCCGTTACCGCAATACCGTATGCCGCCGCAAGATTAGAAGAGTGCTCGAAGCTGACAATGACGATGACCACAGAAACGTACAGCAGCCAGTTAATGAACGGGATGTAAATCTGCCCGGACTCCATTTCCGAAGTATGGATAATGCGCATTGGCGACAGATAGCCCAGACGCACGGCCTGGCGAGTCAGCGAGAAGACCCCGGAAATCACCGCCTGCGAGGCGATAACCGTCGCCAGGGTCGCGATAATCAGCATCGGGATTAGCGCCCATTCCGGCGCCAGCAGGAAGAACGGGTTTTTAATGGCTTCCGGGTGCTTCAGCAGCAGCGCGCCCTGGCCAAAATAGTTAAGCACCAGTGATGGCAGCACCACCGAGAACCACGCCACGCGAATCGGTAGTTTGCCGAAGTGGCCCATATCGGCATACAGCGCTTCCACACCGGTAATCGACAGCACCACCGCGCCAAGCGCAATAAAGGAGACCGTTTTGTACTGCAGGAAGAAATGTACCGCCCAGTAAGGGTTAAGCGCCTGCAGAACTTCCGGGTTATCGAGGATACTGCGCGCGCCAAGCACCGCCAGCAACAGGAACCAGATCAGCATAATTGGCGCGAACAGCTTGCCGACCATCCCGGTACCGTGTTTTTGAATAGCAAATAGCAGGGTTAGTACAATAATGGAAATGGGGACAATCCAGGTATCCAGCTGTGGGGCGATAATTTCCAACCCCTCTATCGCCGACATCACCGATATTGCCGGGGTTATCACTACTTCACCATAGAAGAAGCTACCGCCAATCAGGCCGAGTATCACCAATACGGAGGTCATCTTTGCCGAGGTGTTGCGCCCCGCCAGCGACATCAGCGTTAAGATCCCGCCCTCGCCGGCGTTATCCGCCCGCATCACGAAGGTGATGTATTTAATTGATACGGTGAAGATCAACAGCCAGAAAATCAGCGACAGAAAGCCAAACACCGCATCGCGTTCAACGCCAAAGCCAAACTGGCCTGACAGACATTCGCGAAGAGTATACAGTGGACTGGTACCGATATCGCCGTAAACCACGCCGATTGCCGCCAGCGTTATTGCCGGCAACGATTGTTTATTATCAGTGCTCATAGACTAGTCTTTTCGTTTATAAAACAAATGTGTGCCTAGTCCCTTGGCCCACAAAAAGCGCACAGTATGCACGATTATTTGCTGAATCGTACCCCTAACTGACACCATATTAACTTAGCTCAAAGAAAATAAATCGATTCTTCAGGCTATTACCACCCCTAATCAAACATCTATACTCGACGCAATAACGACACACGACAAAGCACGCAACTC
Organism: Klebsiella sp. 141203; assembly: GCF_032601985.1. Taxonomy (NCBI): domain Bacteria; kingdom Pseudomonadati; phylum Pseudomonadota; class Gammaproteobacteria; order Enterobacterales; family Enterobacteriaceae; genus Klebsiella; species Klebsiella sp. 141203. The sequence continues at coordinate 10,634 of NZ_JAQIRL010000004.1, forward strand.
TATTATGGCTCAATCACATTTACTGGCAGAAAGAATTTCCCGACTTAGCGCCGCTCTGGAAAAAGGACTCTTTGAACGCAGCCACGCAATACGTCTGTGCCTGCTGGCTGCGCTCAGCGGCGAGAGCGTATTCCTGCTGGGGCCGCCCGGCATCGCTAAAAGCCTGATCGCCCGTCGCCTTAAGTTCGCTTTCAAGCAGGCGCGCGCTTTTGAATATCTGATGACCCGCTTCTCCACCCCGGAAGAAGTCTTCGGCCCGCTGTCGATTCAGGCCCTCAAAGATGAAGGCCGCTATGAGCGTTTAACGGCAGGCTATCTGCCAGAAGCGGAAATTGTCTTCCTGGATGAAATCTGGAAAGCCGGCCCGGCTATCCTTAATACCCTGCTGACGGCCATCAACGAACGCCACTTCCGCAACGGCGCCCATGAAGAGAAAATCCCGATGCGCCTGCTGGTTGCGGCGTCGAACGAACTTCCCGAAGCGGACAACAGCCTTGAAGCCTTATATGACCGCATGCTGATCCGCCTGTGGCTGGATAAAGTGCAGGATAAAACTAACTTCCGCTCTATGCTGGTGAGCCAACAGGATGAAAACAGCAATCCGGTTCCCGAAAACCTGCAAATCAGCACCGAAGAGTTCACCCAGTGGCAGCATGATATTGGTACCGTGAAGTTGCCGGACAATGTCTTCGAGCTGGTTTTCCAGCTGCGCCAACAATTAGATGCCTTGCCGAATGCGCCTTACGTTTCCGATCGCCGCTGGAAAAAAGCCATCCGTCTGCTGCAGGCCAGCGCCTTCTTTAGCGGCCGAGACGCCATCGCGCCTATCGACTTGATCCTGCTGAAAGATTGCCTGTGGCATAACATCGAAAGTATGAATCTGATGTCACAGCAGTTGGAATCCCTGATGACCAGCCATGCCTGGGGCCAGCAGGCGATGCTGACTAAACTGGGCGCCATCATCCAACGCCGCATTCAAATCCAGCAGCAGCACAGCGATAAAACCGCGCTTAAAGTCACGCGCGTTGGCGGCATGTTCAGCCGTAAGCCGCATTACGAACTGCCGGACGGAATTGAAGGCGAGACGTTGACGCTGCTTCTCCAGCAACCGCTGAAATTGCACGATCTCGAAGTCATTCATATCGCCTTCGAACGCGATGCGCTGGTCAACTGGCTGGAGAAAGGCGGCGAGATCCGCGGCAAGCTCAACGGTATCGGTTTTGCCCAGCCATTGACGATGGATGTCGATGCCAGCCAGCACCTGGTGGTGCGTGACGTCAGCCTGCAAGGCTCGCGCCTGTCGCTGCCCGGCAGCGAATCTCAGGAAAATATGCCTGCCGAGATCCGCCAGCAACTGGAAGCGCTGGATGACGAATGGCACCAACAACATAACCGCTTTAGCGAACAGCAAAAATGCCTGTTTATTCCCGGCGACTGGCTGGGGCGTATCGAAGCCAGCTTGCAGGACGTCGGCGCGCAAATTAAACAGGCGCGCCAGCCATGACGCTCGACATGCTGAATGTCATGCTGGCGGTCAGCGAAGAAGGGATGATCGAGGAGATGCTGTTGGCGCTGCTGGCCTCTCCTCAACTGGCGGTGTTCTTTGAAAAATTTCCGCGGCTGAAAAATATCATCGCCGCCGATATTCCGCGCTGGCGAGAAGCGGTTCGCGCGCGGCTCAAAGAGACGCAGATCCCTCCCGAACTGGACGCCGAAGTACAGATCTATCAGCAGGCTCAGCTGCTTTCAACGTCGCAATTTATCGTGCAACTGCCGCAGATCCTCGGCAAGCTGCATAAGCTCCAGTCTCCCTTTGCCGCTCAGGCGCAGCAGCTGGTGGACGATAACGCGACCTTCACCCCAGCGCTACATACTCTGTTCTTACAACGCTGGCGCTTAAGCCTCGTGGTACAGACCACCACCCTCAACCAGCACCTATTAGACGATGAGCGCGATCAGTTGCTCAGCGAGGTGCAGGAACGAATGACGCTCAGCGGGCAGCTAGAGCCGGTGCTGGTGGAAAACGACAACGCCGCTGGCCGCCTGTGGGATATGAGCGCCGGCGAACTTAAACGTGGCGATTATCAGCTGATCGTGCGCTATGGTGATTTTCTCAGCCAACAGCCGGAACTGATGCAACTGGCTGAGCAGTTGGGCAGATCGCGGGAAGCCAAACTGGTGCCGAAGAAGGATGCGCCGATGGAGGCCTTCCGCGCAATGGTTCGTGAACCGGCAACGGTTCCAGAGCAGGTCGATGGCCTGCAGCAAAGCGACGATATTCTGCGCCTGTTGCCACCAGAGCTGGCAACGCTCGGCATCACCGAACTGGAGTTCGAGTTTTACCGTAAGCTGGTGGAAAAACAGTTGCTAACCTATCGCCTGCACGGCGACGCATGGCGGGAGAAAATAACCGAACGCCCGGTAACCCGGCAGGATTTTGATGAGCAGCCGCGCGGGCCATTTATTGTCTGCGTAGATACCTCAGGTTCGATGGGCGGCTTTAACGAGCAATGCGCTAAAGCCTTTTGTCTGGCGCTGATGCGCGTCGCGCTAGCGGATAACCGCCGCTGCTATATCATGCTGTTCTCCAGCGAAGTGGTGCACTACGAGCTAACCGGCCCGCAGGGGCTGGAGCAGGCGATCCGTTTTTTAAGCCAGCGTTTTCGCGGCGGCACCGATCTGGCCAGCTGTTTTCGCGCGATCGTTGAGCGTTTGCAAAGCCCGCAATGGGTCGATGCCGATGCGGTGGTGATTTCCGATTTTATCGCCCAGCGGTTGCCGGATGAGGTGGTCAATAAGGTGGGGGAGCTGCAGCACAAACATCAGCACCGTTTTCACGCGGTGGCGATGTCGGTACACGGCAAACCCGGCATCATGCGCATCTTCGATCATATCTGGCGCTTTGATACCGGATTGCGTAGCCGTCTGCTGCGTCGCTGGCGGCGTTAATCTTTACAGCAGAGCGGCGACGCTTTCACGCACCTGCGCGGGCCATACGCCGCACTGTACCTGGCCGATATGGTCAAGCTGTAGCAACAGCATGGTTAAACGCGACTGGCCAATACCGCCGCCAATGGTCTGCGGCATTTCGCCGCGCAGCAGCGCCTGGTGCCATTCAAGTTGCAGACGGTCTTCATCGCCGGTCACCGCCAACTGGCGCTTCAGCGCCTCGGCGTCAACACGGATCCCCATAGAGGAAAGCTCAAAAGCGTCTTCCAGCACCGGGTTCCACACCAGGATATCGCCGTTCAGCCCGGCAAAACCTTCCGCTGATGGCGAGCTCCAGTCATCATAATCCGGCGCGCGAACATCGTGGCGCTTGCCGTCAGACAGTTTACCGCCGATACCGATTAAGAAGACGGCGCCAAGCTCTTTAGCGATCGCTCGCTCGCGACCTTTGGCGTCCAGATCCGGATAACGGCTCAACAGTTCCTGACTGTGAATAAAGTGGATCTGTTCCGGCAGGAATGGCGTCAGACCAAATTCCTGACTTACCGCCAGCTCGGTGGCTTTGATCCCGGCGTAGATCGCCTCAACCGTCGCTTTCAGCGTGCCGGTATGACGTTCGCCGTCGCCCATGACGCGTTCCCAGTCCCACTGGTCAACATAAACGGAGTGAATTGGGGTGAGGCGGTCTTCATCGGGGCGAAGGGCCTTCATGTGCGTGTACAGCCCTTCGCCCGCGCTGAAGTCGTGTTGTCCCAGGGTTTGACGCTTCCACTTCGCCAGTGAATGAACCACTTCGAATTGGGCGTCTGGCAGTGTTTTCACTTTTACCTGAACCGCTTTCTCGCAGCCGGATAAGTTGTCCTGCGTCCCATCACCGACGCGGCTTAAGATCGGCGCCTGCACTTCAATCAGGCCAAGCTTCTCTTCCAGCTGACGGGAAAAATGGGATTTAACGAAACTAATCTGGCGTTGTTTTGCGATGTATGCGGTTTTCATTTTTTATCACTCCTGCGTCCTGTTGATATTGATTAAGCAACAGAAATGGCACTGAATTCAATAATCAATCAATAAAAAGACGCCTTGAGTTTTGATTCATTAAATTAACAGGCTAAAATAGTAAGAATCATCAAACATCACAAGAAAAAACAATGGAAAATTATCAGATCGACAATCTGGACCGCGGCATTCTTGATGCCTTAATGGCGAATGCGCGCACTGCCTACGCCGAACTGGCCAAACAATTCGGCGTTAGCCCAGGTACGATTCACGTACGCGTAGAGAAAATGAAACAGGCGGGCATTATTACGGGGGCAAGAATCGACGTCAGCCCGAAACAGCTCGGGTATGACGTCGGCTGTTTCATCGGCATTATTCTTAAGAGCGCCAAAGACTATCCTTCCGCTCTCGCCCGGCTGGAGAGCCTGGAAGAGGTGACAGAGGCTTACTACACCACCGGCCACTACAGCATCTTTATTAAGGTAATGTGCAAATCCATCGATGCCCTACAACAGGTACTTATCAACAAGATCCAAACAATCGATGAAATTCAGTCCACTGAAACCCTGATCGTGCTGCAGAACCCGATCATGCGTACCATCAAGCCCTGATCGCTTTTTTTAATCCCACATTTTTCCACAGGTAGATCCCAGCTCGCTCACAGCGTACAATACGCCACTCAGAATAGTTGAGCGAGCGATCGGCGATCATGGCAGACATTACACTTATCAGCGGCAGCACCCTGGGCAGTGCGGAATATGTAGCAGAACATCTGGCGGAAAAGCTGGAAGAAGCGGGCTACAGCACTGATATCCAGCACGGTCCGCTGATTGACGATCTGCAGGCTGAAGGGATCTGGTTAGTTATCTCTTCTACCCACGGCGCCGGCGATATTCCGGACAACCTGGTCCCCTTCTATGAAGCATTGCTGGAGAAGCAGGCCGATCTGTCCGCCGTTCGCTTTGGCGCGGTGGGCATCGGTAGCCGCGAATATGACACTTTTTGCGGCGCAATCGACAAATTAGAAGCGGCATTGAAAGCCAGCGGGGCAAAACAGATCGGCGAAACGCTGAAAATTAATGTCCTCGAACACGAGATTCCTGAAGATCCGGCCGAGGTTTGGGTGGGATCCTGGAAAGATTTACTCTGAGTTTTGTAAAGATCCACACTTTCTTCTGTGGATAAACCTGCTCAAAAGCTTGGATCAACCGGTAGTTATCCAAAGAATAACCGAAGTATGCTTTTTGAGCTGTGTATAACCCTTCATTCTGATCCCAGCTTATACGGAACAGGATCACCGATCATTCACAGATTGTGATCCTTCTTAAGCGTTTGATCTTAAATCGTGGATCCGACTTATCCACAAAGAGAGTCGATCCTAATAAGAGATCACAATAGAACAGATCTCTAAATAAAAGATCTTCTTTTTAATACTCAGGATCCCGGAGTCTTTCTCGAAAGAGCAAAGTTGAGTAGAATCCACGGCCCGGGCTTCAATCCATTTTCAAACCGCGTTATGCGAGGCAGATCACCATGTTTTATCAGGATCCTTTTGACGTCATCATCATTGGCGGGGGTCATGCAGGCACTGAGGCCGCGATGGCAGCAGCGCGAATGGGCCAACAAACCCTGCTTTTGACACACAATATCGACACGCTGGGGCAGATGAGCTGCAACCCGGCGATTGGCGGCATTGGGAAGGGACACCTGGTAAAAGAAGTGGATGCGCTCGGTGGTCTGATGGCGAAAGCGATCGATCAGGCAGGCATTCAGTTTAGGATACTAAACGGCAGCAAAGGCCCAGCAGTCCGTGCGACCCGCGCCCAGGCCGACCGGGTGTTGTATCGCCAGGCGGTACGCACCGCGCTGGAGAACCAGCCGAACCTGATGATCTTCCAACAGGCGGTGGAAGATCTGATTGTCGAAAACGATCGCGTCGTTGGTGCGGTAACCCAAATGGGTCTCAAGTTCCGTGCTAAGTCGGTGGTATTGACCGTCGGCACCTTCCTGGACGGTAAAATTCACATCGGCCTGGACAACTACAGCGGCGGTCGTGCCGGCGATCCGCCGTCGATCCCGCTGTCTCGCCGTCTGCGTGAACTGCCGCTGCGCGTAAGCCGCCTGAAAACCGGTACTCCCCCGCGTATCGACGCGCGCACCATCGATTTTAGCGTGCTGGCGCAACAGCACGGCGATAACCCGATGCCGGTCTTCTCGTTTATGGGATCCGCGGATCAACACCCGCGTCAGGTACCGTGCTATATCACGCATACCAATGAGAAAACCCATGACGTGATCCGTAGTAACCTCGATCGCAGCCCAATGTACGCCGGGGTGATTGAAGGTATCGGCCCGCGTTACTGCCCGTCGATCGAAGACAAAGTCATGCGCTTTGCCGATCGCAATCAACATCAGATCTTCCTTGAACCGGAAGGGCTGACTTCAAACGAAATTTATCCAAACGGTATCTCCACCAGCCTGCCGTTTGATGTGCAAATGCAAATCGTCCGTTCAATGCAGGGAATGGAAAACGCGAAGATCGTTCGTCCTGGCTACGCCATTGAGTACGATTTCTTTGACCCGCGCGACCTGAAGCCGACGCTGGAGAGCAAATACATTCAGGGTCTGTTCTTCGCCGGCCAGATCAATGGTACTACCGGGTATGAAGAAGCCGCCGCGCAGGGTCTGCTTGCCGGTCTTAATGCCGCCCGCTTCTCAGCGGAAAAAGAAGGCTGGGCGCCGCGTCGCGATCAGGCCTACCTTGGCGTGCTGGTGGACGATCTGTGCACACTTGGTACTAAAGAACCGTACCGCATGTTTACCTCCCGTGCGGAATATCGCCTGATGCTGCGTGAAGACAACGCCGATCTGCGCCTGACTGAACAGGGGCGTGAGCTGGGGCTGGTGGATGATGAGCGCTGGGCGCGTTTCAACGAGAAACTGGAAAGCATTGAGCGTGAACGCCAACGCCTGAAAACCAGCTGGGTTAACCCGCTGGCGGAAAGCGCAGCCGAAGTGAACGCTCACCTGACCGCGCCGCTATCGCGTGAAGCCAGCGGCGAAGATCTGCTGCGTCGTCCAGAAATGACCTACGAACAGCTGGTACAGCTTTCTCCGTTCGCACCGGGCCTGCAGGATCAACAGGCGGCCGAGCAGGTTGAGATTCAGGTTAAGTACGAAGGCTATATCGCTCGTCAGCAGGACGAGATCGAAAAACAGCAGCGCAACGAGAATACTTTGCTGCCGGCAACGCTCGATTACCGTCAGGTATCCGGCCTGTCCAACGAGGTTATTGCCAAGCTGAACGACCATAAACCGTCATCGATCGGCCAGGCATCGCGTATTTCCGGAATTACTCCGGCGGCAATCTCTATTTTGCTGGTGTGGCTGAAAAAGCAGGGGATGCTGCGCCGCAGCGCCTGATAGCCGTCAGAGCGCGCAAATTTGGCGGATGCAAAATCAGCGATCGCCTTTATAATTCACAGCCCGGTAGCGTTAGCGCCTCCGGGCTCATTATTTTTAGAAGGTACTCACCGTGCTCAACAAACTTTCTCGTCTGCTGGACGAAGCGGGTATTTCGCTCACCGATCACCAGAAAAATCAGCTGGTGGCTTATGTCGGGCTGCTGGATAAGTGGAACAAAGCCTATAACCTGACCTCTGTTCGCGATCCTAACGAGATGCTGGTTCGCCATATCCTCGATAGCATTATCGTTGCGCCGTATCTACAGGGCTCACGTTTTATCGATGTGGGAACAGGTCCTGGCCTGCCGGGGATTCCGCTGGCTATCGTGCGCCCGGAATCTCATTTCACATTACTGGATAGTCTCGGCAAGCGTGTGCGCTTCCTGCGCCAGGTCCAGCATGAGCTAAAACTCGATAACATCGCGCCTGTGCAGAGCCGTGTGGAAGCGTTTCCCGCAGAGCCGCCGTTTGATGGCGTCATTAGCCGCGCTTTTGCCTCGCTGAACGACATGGTGAGCTGGTGCCACCACCTGCCGGCGGCTGATGGGCATTTCTACGCGTTGAAAGGGCAGGCGCAGGAAAGTGAAATGGCAGACCTGCCAGAAGGTTATCAGGTTTGCGACGTGATTAAACTCCATGTACCCCAGCTGGAAGGGGAGAGACATTTGGTGGTCATTAAGCCAAACGCCTTATAATTTTTATCAAAAAATGTGGAAAAAATGTGGCCTGCGCATGTTACAAAAATCAAAGTTACCTGCGGGTATTATCTGGCCACTTTTAACCTTGTTTTTACTATGGCTTTTCTAGCGTTTAACTTTAGCGTGGTGGTTTACTGGCAGAATAGTCAACTTTGAAAATATCAGGGTGCTAAAAATCGATGAACTGTCAGTTCATATTGATGTTAAATTTTTATTATAAATGTCAATAAAAGGTTTTTATTGTATGTGGGGTTGTTTTACAAAAAGACCTCACTTTTTATCTTGAATATCAAAAAGATGAAAACTTACTGATTCTGTACAGATTTAATTCGATTGCGCCGAAAATGTTTATTATGTGATCTAATGCACGCTTTAATGGCCGCCTTTTCTCATTATTTGCACTTCTGGTTGATCCCTCACTGATTGACGAAATGCATGAAAAATTGCCGCTCAGAAAATAATTAAACATTTATTCACTATTTTGCTACTTAATGTTTGAAATCACGTGTTGTCACCGTATAATTTGTCCGCTTTTTGACGCTTGACTCTTGGTCTTAAAGAACGTTTTATACGACACGCGGCATACCTCGAAGGGAGCAGGAGTAAAAACGTGATGTCTATGTCGCTCGTGAGTCGAAACGTTGCTCGAAAGCTTCTGTTTATTCAGTTACTGGCAGTAATAGCAAGTGGACTGCTGTTCAGCCTCAAAGACCCCTTCTGGGGCATCTCCGCCATATGCGGAGGTTTGGCAGTCGTTTTGCCAAACGCGTTGTTTATGATTTTTGCCTGGCGCCATCAGGCGCATACACCAGCACAAGGCCGAGTGGCCTGGACCTTCGCCTTCGGTGAAGCATTCAAGGTGTTGCTGACCTTCGCCCTACTGGCGATGGCGCTGGCGGTTTTTGAAGTGGTATTTTTGCCGCTGATAGTGACGTGGGTTTTGGTGCTGGTGGTACAAATTCTGGCTCCAGCTGTAATTAACAACAAAGGGTAAAAGGCATCATGGCTTCAGAAAATATGACGCCGCAGGATTACATAGGACACCATCTGAACAACCTTCAGTTGGACCTACGTACATTCTCGCTGGTGGATCCGCACAACCCCCCAGCCACCTTCTGGACGCTCAATATTGACTCCATGTTTTTCTCGGTGGTTCTCGGTCTGCTGTTCCTTGCCATGTTCCGTAGCGTTGCTAAGAGAGCGACCAGCGGCGTACCAGGGAAATTCCAAACCTTCATCGAAATGATCATCGGCTTCGTCCATGGCAGCGTCAAAGACATGTACCATGGCAAGAGCAAGGTCATCGCGCCGCTGGCGCTTACCGTGTTCGTCTGGGTATTCCTGATGAACCTGATGGACCTGCTGCCAATCGACCTGATTCCTTATATCGGCGAACACATTTTCGGCCTGCCTGCACTGCGCGTGGTTCCGTCTGCTGACGTGAACATCACCCTGTCGATGGCGCTTGGCGTGTTCATCCTGATTATTTTCTACAGCATCAAAATGAAAGGCGTTGGTGGGTTCGTTAAAGAACTGACCATGCAGCCGTTCAATCACTGGGCGTTCATTCCTGTCAACTTAATCCTTGAAGGGGTAAGCCTGCTGTCCAAACCGGTTTCTCTCGGTCTGCGACTGTTCGGCAACATGTATGCCGGTGAGCTGATTTTCATTCTGATTGCTGGTCTGTTGCCGTGGTGGTCACAGTGGATTCTGAATGTGCCTTGGGCCATTTTCCACATCCTGATTATTACGCTGCAAGCCTTCATCTTCATGGTTCTGACGATTGTCTATCTGTCGATGGCATCCGAAGAGCATTGATTTTTACCAACACTACTACGTTTTAACTGAAACAAACTGGAGACTGTCATGGAAAACCTGAATATGGATCTGCTGTACATGGCTGCCGCTGTGATGATGGGTCTGGCGGCAATCGGTGCTGCGATCGGTATCGGCATCCTCGGGGGTAAATTCCTGGAAGGCGCAGCGCGTCAACCGGATCTGATTCCTCTGCTGCGTACTCAGTTCTTTATCGTTATGGGTCTGGTGGATGCTATCCCGATGATCGCTGTAGGTCTGGGTCTGTACGTGATGTTTGCTGTCGCGTAGTAAGTTGTTCGAAAGAAACCTAAGCCACAGAGTTAATTTAAGAGGTATTGTGCTGTGAACATGAACGCAACAATCCTCGGCCAGGCCATCGCGTTTGTTATCTTCGTATGGTTCTGCATGAAGTACGTATGGCCGCCGTTAATGGCTGCCATCGAAAAGCGCCAGAAAGAAATTTCTGACGGTTTAGCTTCTGCAGAACGCGCTAAGAAAGATTTGGACCTTGCACAGGCCAACGCGACCGACCAGCTGAAAAAAGCGAAAGCGGAAGCCCAGGTAATCATCGAGCAAGCGAACAAGCGTCGCTCTCAGATTCTGGACGAAGCTAAAGCTGAAGCAGAACAGGAACGCACCAAAATCGTCGCACAGGCGCAGGCTGAAATCGATGCCGAACGTAAACGTGCTCGCGAAGAACTGCGTAAGCAGGTTGCTATCCTGGCTGTTGCTGGCGCCGAGAAGATCATCGAACGTTCCGTGGATGAAGCTGCTAACAGCGACATCGTGGATAAACTTGTCGCTGAACTGTAAGGAGGGAGGGGCTGATGTCTGAATTTGTAACGGTAGCTCGCCCCTACGCCAAAGCAGCTTTTGACTTTGCCGTCGAACACAAAAGTGTTGAGCGCTGGCAGGATATGCTGGCGTTTGCCGCTGAAGTGACTAAAAACGAACAAATGGCAGAGCTTCTCTCCGGTGCCCTGGCGCCGGAAACGCTCTCAGATGCGTTTATCGCTATCTGCGGCGAGCAACTCGACGAAAATGGTCAGAACCTGATTCGGGTGATGGCTGAAAATGGTCGTTTGAAGGTGCTCCCGGATGTTCTTGAGCAGTTCATTCACCTGCGTGCGGCCAGCGAGGCCATCGCAGAGGTAGATGTTATTTCTGCCAACCAACTGAGTGAAGAACAGCTTGCGAAGATCTCCGGCGCGATGGAAAAGCGTCTGTCACGCAAAGTTAAGCTGAATTGCAAAATCGATAAGTCTGTTATGGCAGGAGTTATCATCCGTTCGGGTGATATGGTCATTGATGGTAGCGTACGCGGCCGTCTTGATCGCCTGGCAGACGTCTTGCAGTCTTAAGGGGACTGGAGCATGCAACTGAATTCCACCGAAATCAGCGAACTGATCAAGCAGCGCATTGCTCAGTTCAATGTTGTGAGTGAAGCTCACAACGAAGGTACTATTGTTTCTGTAAGTGACGGTGTTATCCGCATCCACGGCCTGGCCGATTGTATGCAGGGTGAAATGATCTCCCTGCCGGGTAACCGTTACGCTATCGCACTGAACCTGGAGCGCGACTCCGTTGGTGCGGTTGTGATGGGTCCGTATGCTGACCTCGCCGAAGGCATGAAGGTTAAGTGTACTGGCCGTATTCTGGAAGTTCCGGTCGGTCGTGGTCTGTTAGGCCGCGTGGTGAACACCCTGGGTGCGCCAATTGACGGTAAAGGTCCTGTTGAGCACGATGGTTTCTCGCCAATCGAAGTTATCGCTCCGGGCGTTATCGATCGTCAATCCGTAGACCAGCCGGTACAGACCGGTTACAAATCTGTTGATGCCATGATTCCAATCGGCCGTGGCCAGCGTGAGCTGATCATCGGTGACCGTCAGACCGGTAAAACCGCGATGGCAATCGATGCGATCATCAACCAGCGTGATTCCGGCATCAAATGCGTATACGTAGCTATCGGCCAGAAAGCGTCCACCATCTCTAACGTGGTGCGTAAACTGGAAGAGCACGGCGCGCTGTCCAACACTATCGTTGTTGTGGCTACCGCTTCTGAATCTGCTGCACTGCAATACCTGGCGCCGTATGCCGGTTGCGCAATGGGCGAATACTTCCGCGACCGCGGTGAAGATGCGCTGATCGTTTACGATGACCTGTCTAAACAGGCTGTTGCTTACCGTCAGGTTTCCCTGCTGCTCCGTCGTCCGCCAGGACGTGAAGCATTCCCGGGCGACGTGTTCTACCTCCACTCCCGTCTGCTGGAGCGCGCATCCCGCGTTAACGCGGAATACGTTGAGAAGTTCACCAATGGTGAAGTTAAAGGTAAAACCGGCTCCCTGACTGCGCTGCCGATTATCGAGACGCAAGCTGGTGACGTTTCCGCATTCGTTCCGACCAACGTAATTTCCATTACCGATGGTCAGATCTTCCTGGAAACCAACCTGTTCAACTCCGGTATTCGTCCGGCGGTAAACCCGGGTATCTCCGTATCCCGTGTTGGTGGTGCTGCTCAGACCAAGATCATCAAGAAACTGTCCGGTGGTATCCGTACCGCGCTGGCGCAGTATCGTGAACTGGCTGCGTTCTCTCAGTTCGCATCCGATCTGGACGAAGCGACTCGTAAGCAGCTGAGCCACGGTCAGAAAGTGACCGAACTGCTGAAACAGAAACAGTATGCACCTATGTCTGTAGCACAGCAGGGCCTGGTACTGTTCGCTGCTGAACGCGGTTACCTCGAAGATGTGGAACTGGCGAAAATCGGTAGTTTCGAAGCCGCTCTGCTGGCTTACGTTGACCGTGACCACGCTCCGCTGATGCAAGAGATTAACCAGACCGGTGGCTATAACGACGAGATCGAAGGCAAGCTGAAAGGCATCCTCGACTCCTTCAAAGCAACCCAGTCCTGGTAAAGTCTGGCGGCTTGCCTTAGGGCAGGCCGCAAGGCATTGAGGAGAAGCTCATGGCCGGCGCAAAAGAGATACGTAGTAAGATCGCAAGCGTCCAGAACACGCAAAAGATCACCAAAGCGATGGAGATGGTCGCCGCCTCCAAAATGCGTAAAACGCAGGATCGCATGGCGGCCAGCCGTCCATATGCAGATACTATGCGCAAAGTGATTGGTCACCTTGCGAACGGTAATCTGGAATATAAGCACCCGTACCTGGAAGAACGCGACGTTAAACGCGTGGGCTACCTGGTGGTGTCGACCGACCGTGGTCTGTGCGGTGGCTTGAACATTAACCTGTTCAAAAAACTGCTGGCGGATATGAAAGCATGGTCCGATAAAGGCGTTCAGTGCGACCTCGCAATGATCGGCTCTAAAGGCGTGTCTTTCTTTAACTCCGTGGGCGGCAATATTGTGGCCCAGGTGACCGGTATGGGTGATAACCCGTCCCTGTCCGAACTGATCGGCCCGGTAAAAGTGATGTTGCAGGCCTACGATGAAGGCCGTCTGGACAAGCTTTACGTTGTCAGCAACAAATTTATTAACACCATGTCTCAGGCTCCGACCATCACTCAACTGCTGCCGTTACCGGCTTCAGAAGATGATGATCTGAAACGTAAGTCCTGGGATTACCTGTATGAGCCCGATCCGAAAGCGCTGCTGGATACCCTCCTGCGTCGTTATGTGGAATCTCAGGTTTATCAGGGCGTGGTAGAAAACCTGGCCAGCGAGCAGGCCGCCCGTATGGTGGCGATGAAAGCCGCGACCGATAATGGCGGCAGCCTGATTAAAGAGCTGCAGTTGGTATACAACAAAGCTCGTCAGGCCAGCATTACTCAGGAACTCACCGAGATCGTCTCGGGGGCCGCCGCGGTTTAACCAGGTTATTTCGTAGAGGATTTAAGATGGCTACTGGAAAGATTGTCCAGGTAATCGGCGCCGTGGTCGACGTCGAGTTCCCTCAGGATGCCGTACCACGCGTGTACGATGCCCTTGAGGTACAGAATGGTAATGAGAGCCTGGTGCTGGAAGTTCAGCAGCAGCTCGGCGGTGGCGTAGTTCGTGCTATCGCCATGGGTTCTTCCGACGGTCTGCGTCGTGGTCTGGAAGTTAAAGACCTCGAGCACCCGATCGAAGTCCCGGTAGGTAAAGCGACTCTGGGCCGTATCATGAACGTCCTGGGTCAGCCGATCGACATGAAAGGCGACATCGGCGAAGAAGAACGTTGGGCTATCCACCGCGCGGCGCCTTCCTATGAAGAGCTGTCCAGCTCTCAGGAACTGCTGGAAACCGGTATCAAAGTTATCGACCTGATGTGTCCGTTCGCTAAGGGCGGTAAAGTTGGTCTGTTCGGTGGTGCGGGTGTAGGTAAAACCGTAAACATGATGGAGCTGATCCGTAACATCGCGATCGAGCACTCCGGTTACTCCGTGTTTGCGGGCGTAGGTGAGCGTACTCGTGAGGGTAACGACTTCTACCACGAAATGACCGACTCCAACGTTCTGGATAAAGTATCCCTGGTTTACGGCCAGATGAACGAGCCGCCGGGAAACCGTCTGCGCGTTGCGCTGACCGGCCTGACCATGGCTGAGAAATTCCGTGACGAAGGTCGTGACGTTCTGCTGTTCGTCGATAACATCTATCGTTACACCCTGGCCGGTACCGAAGTATCTGCACTGCTGGGCCGTATGCCTTCAGCGGTAGGTTATCAGCCGACTCTGGCGGAAGAGATGGGCGTTCTGCAGGAACGTATCACCTCCACCAAAACCGGTTCTATCACCTCCGTTCAGGCGGTATACGTTCCTGCGGATGACTTGACTGACCCGTCCCCAGCAACCACCTTTGCGCACCTTGACGCAACCGTGGTACTGAGCCGTCAGATCGCGTCTCTGGGTATCTACCCGGCCGTTGACCCGCTGGATTCCACCAGCCGTCAGCTGGATCCGCTGGTTGTTGGTCAGGAACACTACGACACCGCGCGTGGCGTACAGTCCCTGCTGCAGCGTTATCAGGAACTGAAAGACATCATCGCCATCCTGGGTATGGATGAACTGTCTGAAGAAGATAAACTGGTGGTAGCTCGCGCTCGTAAGATCCAGCGCTTCCTGTCCCAGCCGTTCTTCGTAGCAGAAGTATTTACCGGTTCCCCGGGCAAATACGTTTCGCTGAAAGACACCATCCGTGGCTTTAAAGGCATCATGGAAGGCGAATACGATCACCTGCCGGAGCAGGCGTTCTACATGGTCGGTTCCATCGAAGAAGCCGTGGAAAAAGCCAAAAAACTTTAACGCCTTAATCGGAGGGTGATATGGCAATGACTTACCACCTGGATGTCGTCAGCGCAGAGAAACAGATGTTCTCTGGCCTGGTCGAGAAAATCCAGGTAACGGGTAGCGAAGGTGAGCTGGGTATTTTCCCGGGTCACGCGCCGCTGCTCACCGCCATTAAGCCTGGTATGATTCGCATCGTTAAACAGTTCGGTCACGAAGAGTTTATCTATCTGTCCGGCGGCATTCTTGAAGTGCAACCGGGCAACGTGATCGTTCTGGCCGATACGGCAATTCGTGGTCAGGATCTCGACGAAGCGCGAGCCCTGGAAGCGAAACGTAAAGCGGAAGAGCACATCAAGAGCTCTCACGGCGACGTGGATTACGCTCAGGCGTCCGCGGAACTGGCCAAAGCGATCGCTAAACTGCGCGTTATCGAATTGACCAAAAAAGCGATGTAACACCGGCTTGAAAGCTAAAAGCCAGTCTGGAAACAGACTGGCTTTTTTTATGCTTAATACGACAGCGGTGACGTCGGACAAAACACACTCCCCCTTAATTGTTATTGATTAGTTAAATGATGAAGCGTAGACTGATTTTTGTGATGCAAATCACAAAAAAAACACTGTCAAACCGCACCTGCAATCTGGAAATCATCATGAAACTGTTCCACAAAATCATCGCCAAATTTAGCGCCCTGAGCTTCTGATCGCCGCGCTACCGTCCTGCTTTCACGCACTATCGCTCATCAAAACGACAACACATGCGATGTGAAACAACGGAAAAGAGGTCACCCGAGGGTGGCCTCTTTGCTTTTTATGCCTCTCTTTAACCACTTTCCAGCCCAAACTCATTGACCTTTCCCGCCCGGGACAGGCTAAAATTCTGTCAGGTTATAAACTTACGGTTTATCAGCGACAACGGTAAACACTGCTTTATTCAGGTAACAAAAAAACAGCAAAAGCAGTGAGATAGAAGGCCATTCTCCTCACTATCATCGTTTTTCAGCGTTAAACTGATTTGCGATGGTGAAAAATAGCGCCCTAAAATGGTGTATAGCATTGAGCCTGGACGTTTTCTCCGCGTCTCGTTTCATGATGAAAAATATGTAGCAATTTCAACGTGAAAGGCTTTTACTTTTCGTTCTAACAGCTGTCAGGATGCGTATGTCAAACAGTGCGATGAGCGTGGTTATCCTTGCCGCAGGCAAAGGGACCCGCATGTATTCCGATCTTCCTAAGGTGCTGCATACTCTGGCCGGGAAGCCAATGGTTCAGCACGTCATTGATGCGGCTAAAGATTTAGGCGCTGCCGCGGTACACCTGGTGTACGGCCACGGCGGCGATCTGCTGCGTCAAACGCTGCATGAAGATAACCTCAACTGGGTGCTGCAAGCAGAGCAGCTCGGTACCGGCCATGCGATGCAGCAGGCGGCGCCGTTCTTCAATGATGATGAAGATATCTTGATGCTCTATGGCGATGTGCCGCTGATTTCGGTTGAAACGTTACAGCGCCTGCGCGCCGCAAAACCGCAGGGCGGTATTGGCCTGTTAACGGTGAAGCTGGATGATCCAACCGGTTATGGGCGCATCACGCGTGAAAATGGCCAGGTAACAGGCATCGTTGAGCATAAAGACGCCAGCGAAGCACAGCGCCAGATTCAGGAGATCAATACCGGGATTCTGGTTGCTAACGGCGCGGACCTGAAACGCTGGTTGGCGAAGCTCACTAACAATAACGCCCAGGGCGAATACTACATCACCGATATTATCGCGATGGCCCATCAGGAAGGTCATGAGATCGTTGCGGTGCATCCTCAGCGTCTGAGCGAAGTTGAAGGGGTGAACAACCGCCTGCAACTCGCGCGTCTGGAACGAGTATATCAGTCAGAGCAGGCGGAAAAGCTGCTGCTGGCGGGCGTGATGCTGCGCGACCCGGCGCGTTTCGATCTACGCGGCGTGCTGAAACACGGGCGCGATGTCGAAATTGATACTAACGTTATTCTGCAAGGTCATGTCGTGCTGGGCGATCGCGTGAAGATCGGCGCCGGCTGCGTCATCAAAGACAGCGTCATCGGTGATGACTGCGAAATCAGCCCGTATAGCGTGGTTGAAGATGCGCAGTTGCAGGCCGCCTGCACCATCGGCCCGTTTGCGCGTCTGCGTCCGGGGGCTGAGCTGCTGGAAGGCGCTCACGTCGGCAACTTTGTCGAAATGAAGAAAGCGCGTCTGGGCAAAGGTTCGAAGGCAGGTCATCTCTCCTACCTCGGCGATGCTGAAATTGGCGACAACGTTAATATCGGCGCGGGTACTATCACCTGTAACTATGATGGCGCAAATAAGCATAAAACGATCATCGGCGATGATGTGTTTGTCGGTTCTGATACGCAACTGGTCGCGCCGGTCAGCGTTGGTAATGGCGTGACGATTGCCGCGGGCACCACCGTCACGCGTAATATTGCTGACAACGAACTGGTGTTAAGTCGCGTGCCGCAGGTCCACAAACAGGGCTGGCAGCGTCCGGTGAAGAAAAAGTAGTGATTAGATTGTCGCCGGGTGAGAGATCGCCCGGCGAACCAGGATGAGAGGATCAATATAGGTCCCCGTCCGCAAGCAGTACCATAAAAATAACCCCACTCTCTACAAGGCTCGGGGCGCCCGTAAAGGGCAAATACAGGTCAGCGACAACGCATGGCATATCGCCATTATCAGGAAATTTAACTATGTGTGGAATTGTTGGCGCAGTCGCGCAGCGTGATATTGCTGAAATCCTTCTCGAAGGTTTACGTCGTCTGGAATACCGTGGCTATGACTCTGCCGGTCTGGCTGTGGTCGATAACGAAGGTCATATGACCCGCGTTCGTCGTCTCGGTAAAGTTCAGATGCTGGCGCAGGCGGTAGAAGAGCAACCGTTACACGGCGGTACCGGGATTGCCCATACCCGCTGGGCGACGCACGGCGAGCCGTCTGAGAGCAATGCGCATCCGCATGTTTCTGAACACATTGCGGTGGTCCATAACGGGATCATCGAGAACCATGAGCCGCTGCGCGTCCTGCTGCAGTCCCGCGGCTATGTCTTCGTCTCTGAGACCGATACCGAAGTTATCGCGCATCTGGTGCACTGGGAGCTGGAACAGGGCGGCACTTTGCGTGAAGCCGTGCTGCGCGCAATCCCGCAGCTGCGCGGCGCCTATGGTACGGTGATCATGGATACCCGCGATCCGGGGACGCTGCTAGCGGCACGTTCAGGCAGCCCGCTGGTCATTGGCCTGGGCATGGGCGAAAACTTTATCGCTTCTGACCAACTGGCGCTGCTGCCGGTGACCCGCCGCTTTATCTTCCTCGAAGAGGGCGATATTGCCGAAGTTACCCGTCGTACGGTGGTGATTTTCGATAAATCCGGCGCGGAAGTGAATCGCCAGGAGATCGAATCTAATCTGCAGTATGACGCCGGTGATAAGGGGATTTATCGCCACTATATGCAGAAAGAGATTTACGAGCAGCCGAACGCGATTAAGAACACCCTGACCGGGCGCATCAGCCATGGCGAGGTCGATCTCAGCGAGCTGGGGCCGAATGCCAACGCGCTGCTGTCGCAGGTTGAGCATATCCAGATTGTTGCCTGCGGAACCTCGTATAACTCCGGGATGGTCTCCCGTTACTGGTTCGAAGCGTTAGCCGGTGTGCCGTGCGATGTCGAAATTGCTTCGGAATTCCGCTACCGCAAATCCGCGGTGCGCCGTAACAGCCTGATGATCACCCTCTCCCAGTCCGGTGAGACGGCGGATACCCTGGCGGCGCTGCGCCTCTCTAAAGAGCTTGGCTATCTGGGTTCGTTGGCTATCTGCAACGTTCCGGGCTCCTCGCTGGTGCGCGAGTCCGACCTGGCGTTGATGACCAAAGCCGGTACCGAAATCGGCGTGGCATCGACCAAGGCCTTTACCACTCAGCTGACCGTGCTGTTGATGCTGGTGGCGAAACTGGCGCGTCTCAAGGGCCAGGATGCGGCTATCGAGCAGGATATCGTGCATGGCCTGCAGGCGCTGCCGAACCGTATCGAGCAGATGCTGTCGCAGGATAAGCGCATCGAACAGCTGGCGGAACGTTTCTCCGATAAGCAGCACGCGCTGTTCCTTGGCCGCGGCGATCAGTACCCGATCGCGCTGGAAGGGGCGCTGAAGCTGAAAGAGATCTCCTACATTCATGCTGAAGCTTATGCGGCGGGCGAGCTGAAACACGGTCCGCTGGCGCTGATTGATGCCGAAATGCCGGTCATCGTTGTGGCGCCGAACAACGAATTGTTGGAAAAACTGAAATCCAATATTGAAGAAGTTCGCGCCCGCGGCGGTGAACTGTACGTCTTCGCCGATGGAGACGCCGGTTTCAGCGGCAGCGACAACATGCACATCATCGAGATGCCGCATGTCGAAGAGGTGATTGCGCCGATCTTCTTTACCGTGCCGCTGCAGCTACTGGCTTATCATGTTGCGCTGATCAAAGGCACCGACGTTGACCAGCCGCGTAACCTGGCGAAATCGGTGACCGTAGAGTAACGGTCTATACGACTGAATCAGGCAGTGAAATCTGTAAATCCGGTAGTGTTAATGAAACACTATCGGATTTTTTATATCCAGCTCACACTATGTTTATTTATTTTTTCCAGAATTGAATTTCTCTTCGTAAATTATAAAGATGGTTCACATGTAAAGATAATTAGCGATGCCGCAGGATTACAGAAAGAAAGTTTTTAAAGCAATAGACTATATCAACGATCATCTTTGTGTTAATCCAACGCTGGATGAAATAGCGAGTGAAGTAGCGGTATCAAGTTTTCATTTTCACCGAATCTTTAAAGCTCAGGTTGGGGAAACGGTGGCTGCTTTTACTCGCCGTCTGCGAATGGAAAAGGCGGCCATGCATTTGATTGAATCTCCATATGGCGATATCACCGGTCTTGCTTTGCAGATCGGATTTTCCAGTTCGCAAAATTTTGCTAAAGCTTTTCGTCAGCATTTTTCACTCACCCCCGGTGAGTTTCGTCGTCGTTTTGCGAGACAAGAGAAAAGCAAACCTGGAAACGTCAGTATTGTAGAAAGCGACTATTCTCAATCCGACGCGATGTTGAGCACATGGAATGATGCTGGTTTTATCGCGGCTGGCGTGGAATATTTACCGGCAGTGCGCCTGGCATATATGCGGCGATTCGGCCTGTATGGGAAAGAGACGTGCCAACAAACGCACGCAGACCTGTTAGCACTGTTTCCTGATACGCCATTGCAGCCCGGAGGAATGATTTGCCTCTATTGGGATTCGCCAGAAGTTACACCGGAGTTACGTTGCCGCACCGATGTGTGCGTAGAACTCGCTGGCAGTGTAAAAACCGGGCGAGAAATTGCCGTACAGACGCGAGCGAGTGGGCGGTATGCCATTTGTAAGTTTGCTGTTTATGGGGAAGATTTGGATACCGCCTGGGATATCGCATTTGCTTGGGTTAATACTCAGGGTTATTTAAAAGGCGATAGCCCGTGCTATGAAAAATATTATCCAGAAACGGATGTCTCTCGCGATTATTATGTTTTCGATATTGGTATTCCTTTGAAAAACACACCAGCTGAATAACATTTTATAACTATTGATTTGGTCTTTATTGGCAAACGCAACGGAGTTATTAATGAAACGCTCAATGCTTTATCTGGTGTGTGCACTGGCGATGTCTCCTTTTTCAGTTTATTCTCAGCAAGATAATAAAATAATTATATATGGTGGGGACATTTATAGCGCTGATGCGTCAAATCCGCATCCTGAAGCTATTGGTATTGAAGGGGAAAAAATCGTTGCCGTTGGTAAATACCAGGACGTCCTTAAACTAGTTGGTGAGCATGCCCGGCAAATCGATCTAAAAGGTCGGTATCTGATGCCTGGATTGGTTGATACCCATGCCCACGTCGCTAATGCTGGTTTTCAGACGCTAACGCTGGAATTCCCCGGCGGCTTGCAGGATGCCGCAGCAGTGCGTGCTTTCGTCGCTAAAAATAAAGATAATCCGCAGCGCGATCTGCATGGTGTGCAGTACTACAGTAATGTGCCGTTGGATTACTGGGATCGAATTAGTCTGCTAGATAGCGTATTCAATGCGCCGGAATATAAAAATACGCCGGTGGTGTTGGGTGGCGCTGACGCCCATACCGGCTGGGCTAATCAGGCAATGCTACGTAAAGCGGGTTTAACAACGGAAAAATTCCGACATGCGGATAGCGCTTTTAAAGCGGGAACGGGATTGACAGCTGACGGTAAAATCAGCGGTTTTGTCACTGAAGGCGCGTGGGATTTCGTGATGAATGCCATCCCTGCCGTTGATGACGAGACATTATCCCGCGCCATTATTGCGGGAGCGGATGCCATGAACCAGTTCGGCATTACTGCCTGGATGGATCCGCTAAGCAATATTCGCCCATTGTCACCGATGTTTGACGCCAGCCCTAATCGCAACGATGTAGGCTTGCTTCCAGCATACTCGGCGTTGGCTAAGGCCGATAGGCTAACCGCCCATGTTAGCGGCCTGGCGTTGGTGAATATTAATGCCGGGCCTTCAATTATTGACGATGTGTTAGCGCTGCGCGATAAATTCTCTCAAAGCCCTGATTTCAGGCTGGCGGGGATTAAGATCTTTCAGGACGGTGTCATTGAATACCCTTCACAAACGGCGAAACTGAGCCTGCCTTATTTGAATCGTCCAGGCTATCGCGGCAGCGAATCGTTAAATAAAACCAGGTTCTGTCAGCTGATTACCCGTACGGATGCCGAGCATCTGATCGCGCATTTTCATGCGATCGGCGATCGCGCTGTTGAAGAATCGCTGGATGCCGTAGCTTGTGCCCGAAAAGCCAACGGTAATAGCGAGACGCTACATAGCATCACCCATCTGGAAGTGGTCAGCCCGCAGAGCTACCCTCGTTTTCAGCAGCTTAATGTTGCGGCCTCGATGCAGCTATTATGGGCCGGTAAGGATGGTGATGGCGCCACGACAACCTTACTGGAGGGCAAGGTACCTGCACCTCTGTTAACTCATCTTTATCCGGCAGGCGATCTGTACCGTCACCATGCATTGATTGCCGGCGCCAGTGATTTACCGGTGTCCAGCGCGAACCCGCTATTGGCTATTTACACGGCCGTCACGCGCAGGGGGGAGTTGGGCGAGCTACCGCCGGATAGTGAGAAAATTAGTCGGGAGGCGATGCTTCAGGCCTATACTTTGAATGCGGCGAAGGTGATTGGCCGGGGAGATGAAATAGGTTCGCTGGCCGTAGGCAAAAGCGCCGATTTTGCACTTTTCGATCGCAATCTTGAAAAAGTGAGTATTGAGGAGTTGCGTGACGCGAAGGTCGTCTGGACGATGTTTGAGGGCCGTCAGGTTTATCAAGCGGAGTGACGTCATTTCAGGGCTGCCTCCCGGCAGCCTTTTAAGAGATGAAGTAAAATCCGCTTCCCTGCTTTATGACAGACTGTCATTTTCGAACCTTATTTTCATTGTCATACAGGTAAAATCTTGCCGTAAACCTGATGTCACAATTAAATCCAATTCATTGAAAATATTGATTTTAATTTCCTTTCGTCGAACGCATTTTTGCGTGTCATAAAACTGTCATAATTCGTACATTTTACTGTCACCTGTTTGTCCTATTTTGCTCACCATAGCTTCGAAACAACGGTTTACGAATCCCAGCAGGAGACATTATGAACGTTATGCGTACCACCGTCGCAACAGTTGTCGCCGCGACCTTATCGATGAGCGCTTTCTCTGCTTTCGCAGCAGCAAGCCTGACTGGCGCAGGTGCAACTTTCCCTGCTCCGGTGTATGCCAAATGGGCTGATACCTATCAGAAAGAAACGGGCAATAAAGTTAACTACCAGGGGATCGGTTCCTCTGGCGGCGTTAAACAGATTATTGCCAACACCGTGGATTTTGGTGCTTCTGATGCTCCTCTGGCTGATGACAAACTGGCGCAGGAAGGCCTGTTCCAGTTCCCGACCGTTATCGGCGGCGTGGTGCTGGCGGTTAACCTGCCGGGCGTTAAATCCGGCGAGCTGGTGCTCGATGGTAAAACCCTTGGCGACATCTATCTGGGTAAAATCAAAAAATGGGATGACGAAGCGATCGCTAAACTCAACCCTGGCCTGAAGCTGCCGGCTCAGAACATCGCCGTGGTTCGCCGCGCGGATGGTTCCGGTACTTCTTTCGTCTTCACCAGCTATCTGGCGAAAGTGAACGAAGAGTGGAAATCTAAAATTGGCGCAGGTTCTACCGTAAACTGGCCAACCGGCCTGGGCGGTAAAGGCAACGACGGTATCGCGGCCTTCGTTCAGCGTCTGCCGGGCGCTATCGGCTACGTCGAGTATGCTTACGCTAAGCAGAATAACCTGGCCTACACCAAACTGCTGTCCGCTGACGGCAAGCCGGTCAGCCCGACGGAAGATAACTTCGCTAATGCGGCGAAAGGTATCGACTGGAGCAAGTCCTTCGCTCAGGACCTGACTAACCAGAAAGGTGAAAATGCATGGCCGATCACCTCAACCACTTTCATCCTCGTCCACAAGGCTTCCAATAAGCCGGAGAATACCGCGGAAGTGCTGAAGTTCTTCGACTGGGCATACAAAAACGGCGGCAAAGAAGCGAATGCGCTGGATTACGCCAGCCTGCCGGATAGCGTGGTTGAGCAGGTACGCGCCGCATGGAAAACCAACGTGAAAGACAGCAGCGGTAAAGCGCTGTACTAATACCCGCGGAATGTCGAGCTGCCGGCGAGCTTCCTGCAGCTCGAATTATTTCGGGTATAGCATTACCTTTGCCCGTAAGCTCAGTAAAATGCTGGGTTTTTGGGCCCGAACTTAAAGAGTAACCTATGGCTGCAACCAAGCCGGCATTCAACCCTCCGGGGAAAAAGGGTGACATGATCTTCAGCGCACTGGTAAAACTGGCTGCGCTGATTGTGCTATTGATGCTGGGTGGCATCATCGTCTCCCTCATCATCTCTTCATGGCCAAGTATTCAGAAATTTGGCTTTTCCTTTTTGTGGACCAAAGAGTGGGATGCGCCGAATGAGATCTTCGGTGCGCTGGTACCGATTTACGGGACCCTGGTTACCTCAATTATCGCGTTGTTGATCGCCGTTCCGGTGAGCTTCGGCATCGCGCTGTTCCTGACTGAACTCTCCCCAGCCTGGCTAAAACGCCCGCTGGGTATTGCTATTGAGCTGCTGGCGGCGATCCCGAGTATCGTATACGGCATGTGGGGCCTGTTTATTTTCGCCCCGCTGTTTGCGACTTACTTCCAGGAACCCGTCGGCAACGTCCTTTCGACGATCCCCTTTGTCGGCGCGCTGTTTGCCGGCCCGGCATTCGGTATTGGCATCCTGGCGGCCGGCGTCATTCTGGCCATCATGATCATTCCTTATATCGCCGCCGTAATGCGCGATGTCTTCGAGCAGACTCCGGTGATGATGAAAGAGTCCGCATATGGGATTGGCTGCACCACGTGGGAGGTGATTTGGCGCATCGTGCTGCCGTTCACCAAAAACGGGGTGATCGGCGGCGTCATGCTCGGCCTGGGGCGCGCGCTGGGTGAAACCATGGCCGTCACCTTTATCATCGGTAACACCTATCAGCTAGACAGCGCTTCGTTGTATATGCCGGGCAACAGTATTACCTCGGCGCTGGCCAATGAATTCGCGGAAGCGGAAAGCGGCCTGCACGTAGCGGCGCTGATGGAACTGGGCCTGATCCTGTTCGTTATCACCTTTATCGTTCTGGCCGCGTCGAAGTTCATGATTATGCGTCTCGCTAAGAACGAGGGGGCACGCTAATGGCAACGATCGAATTGCAAACCACCGCCGCGCTGGCGGAATCCCGTCGCAAGATGCAGGCTAAACGCCGTCTGAAGAACCGCATTGCCCTGACCCTGTCGATGGCGACTATGGCGTTTGGTCTCTTCTGGCTTATCTGGATCCTGATGTCGACCATCACGCGTGGCATCGACGGTATGAGTCTGGCGCTGTTTACCGAAATGACGCCGCCGCCGAATACCGCGGGCGGCGGTCTGGCGAATGCCCTGGCGGGCAGCGGCCTGCTGATCCTGTGGGCGACCGTCTTTGGTACGCCGCTGGGTATCATGGCCGGTATCTATCTGGCGGAATATGGCCGTAAGTCGGTACTGGCGGAAATCATCCGCTTTATCAACGATATTCTGCTTTCCGCGCCGTCTATCGTCGTGGGTCTGTTTGTCTACACCATCGTGGTGGCGCAGATGCAGCACTTCTCCGGCTGGGCGGGCGTTATCGCGCTGGCGCTGCTGCAGGTGCCTATCGTGATTCGTACCACTGAAAACATGCTGAAGCTGGTGCCGGATAGCCTACGTGAAGCAGCCTATGCGCTGGGGACGCCGAAGTGGAAGATGATTTCCGCGATCACCCTTAAGGCGTCGGTATCCGGCATTATGACCGGTATCCTGCTGGCCATTGCCCGTATCGCCGGGGAGACGGCGCCGCTGCTGTTCACCGCGCTCTCCAACCAGTTCTGGAGCACCGATATGATGCAGCCGATCGCCAACCTGCCGGTGACCATTTTTAAATTTGCCATGAGTCCGTTCGCGGAATGGCAGCAACTGGCATGGGCCGGGGTATTGATTATCACCCTGTGCGTCTTGCTGCTGAATATTCTGGCGCGCGTTGTCTTCGCGAAGAAGAAACACGGTTAATTTTTGCGGCGCGGCCTAAGCGGCGCCGAATGAGGAAGAGATTGAGATGAGTATGGTGAACGCGAATCCGGGTAAAATTTCAGTTCGTGACCTGAACTTCTACTACGGCAAATTCCATGCCCTGAAGAACATCAACCTGGATATCGCTAAGAACCAGGTGACGGCGTTTATCGGCCCGTCAGGCTGCGGTAAATCCACTCTGCTGCGTACGTTCAACAAGATGTTTGAGCTGTACCCGGAGCAGCGTGCGGAAGGCGAAATTCTGCTGGATGGCGACAATATTCTCACCAATACCCAGGATATCGCGCTGCTGCGCGCGAAAGTAGGGATGGTATTCCAGAAGCCGACGCCGTTCCCGATGTCCATCTACGACAACATCGCCTTCGGCGTGCGCCTGTTTGAGAAGCTGTCGCGCGCCGATATGGACGAGCGCGTGCAGTGGGCGTTGACCAAAGCCGCATTATGGAATGAAACCAAAGATAAACTGCACCAGAGCGGGTATTCTCTCTCCGGTGGTCAGCAGCAGCGTCTGTGTATTGCCCGCGGTATCGCGATTCGCCCGGAAGTGCTGTTGCTCGATGAACCTTGCTCAGCGCTGGACCCCATCTCCACCGGGCGCATCGAGGAGCTTATCACCGAGCTGAAGCAGGATTACACCGTCGTTATCGTTACCCACAACATGCAGCAGGCTGCGCGTTGTTCCGACCATACGGCATTTATGTATCTTGGCGAGCTGATTGAATTCAGCAACACGGACGATCTGTTTACCAAGCCCGCGAAGAAACAAACTGAAGATTATATTACTGGCCGCTACGGTTGATTGCCCTTCTGCTTTCAGGTGCTAACCCGATGGGCAATCAGGAGACATCATGGATAACTTAAATCTTAATAAACATATTTCCGGCCAGTTCAACGCAGAACTGGAGTATATACGCACCCAGGTGATGACCATGGGTGGGCTGGTGGAGCAGCAGCTTTCTGATGCGATCACCGCGATGCACAATCAGGACAGCGATCTGGCGAAGCGCGTAATCGACGGCGACAAGCAGGTCAATATGATGGAAGTGGCGATCGACGAGGCCTGCGTGCGCATCATCGCTAAACGTCAGCCGACCGCCAGCGACCTGCGGCTGGTAATGGCGATCATCAAGACTATCGCCGAGCTGGAACGTATTGGCGACGTGGCGGATAAAATCTGCCGCACCGCGCTGGAGAAGTTTTCCCAGCAGCACCAGCCGCTGCTGGTGAGCCTGGAGTCGCTGGGCCGCCATACCGTGCAGATGCTGCATGATGTGCTGGATGCCTTTGCGCGGATGGATCTTGATGAAGCGGTACGTATCTATCGCGAAGACAAGAAAGTCGACCAGGAGTATGAAGGCATCGTGCGTCAACTGATGACCTATATGATGGAAGATTCACGTACCATTCCGAGCGTCCTGACCGCGCTGTTCTGCGCGCGCTCCATCGAACGTATCGGCGATCGCTGCCAGAATATCTGCGAATATATTTTCTACTTCGTTAAAGGCCAGGATTTCCGTCACGTAGGCGGCGACGAACTGGATAAGCTGCTCGCGGGTAAAGATCCGAAAGAGTAAAGATCACGATGGTTGATTCTGGTAAAGGAAATTATCAGAATCAACTATGATTTTGCGCATAGCAGACATATTGCTGCGATTATCGTCACAATTAATACTCTGACTATTTGAGTTTTAAATTTTCTCGCGTAACAATCCCTCTCACTGACTGAGCGCTGAAGCTCAGATGGTTAAAATGGATTGTTACTGCGACAGCAGGCAAAACCTGATATTGCCCCAGGCGGCGATGTCAGGTTTTTTTGTTTTAGACGCTGAATGGTTTGCTGATACGGGTTGTTACCGCAATGAGCGGGCAAAACCTGAAGAGGATTATCTGTTAATGCAGATGGTCTCCTTCAGGTTTTTTTTTGCTACTTATTCGGCATGAAAATAAAAGCTGCAGTTACGTGGAATGGTATTAGTGCAGTTTATTAAAAACATAACGCCATTTATTAATTACGTGTTTCATTTACGCCAATGCTTATATAAGGGATTATTATGATTAGAAGAAATATGATCGCTTCGGCGATGGTTTTGCTGGCGCCGCTTTCTTATTCAACAAATCTTATTGCCGGGCAACTTACGGTTGAACAACGGCTGGAGCTTCTGGAAAAAGCGCTTCAGGACACACAAAAAGAACTCAAGAAATATCAGGATCAGGAGAAAAAAAGGAACCAGGTCTGGGCCGCCTGGTCGCAACCGGTAAATAGCCAGAAGAGCCGGAGCGCGGAAGCGCCCACGGCGACCAAAGCGGACGCTAAGCCGGATGCGGTGCTGGTCAAAAATGAACAATCCGAGCAGGGCGGTGAGCCAGCCTATAGCGCCATGACGCTGAAAGATTTTAGCAAATTCGTGAAAGATGAAATTGGCTTTAGCTATAACGGCTATTACCGTTCTGGCTGGGGAACTGCCTCGCACGGCTCGCCAAAATCGTGGGCCATCGGCTCGCTTGGCCGTTTGGGTAACGAGTATTCCGGCTGGTTTGATTTACAGCTTAAACAGCGCGTTTTTCAGGAAGGCGATAAACGTGTGGACGCCATCGTGATGCTCGATGGCAACGTGGGTCAGCAATATTCTACCGGCTGGTTTGGTGACAATGCCGGCGGCGAAAACTACCTTCAGTTCTCGGATATGTACGTCAACACCAAAGGCTTTCTGCCGTTTGCCCCGGAAGCGGATTTCTGGGTCGGTAAGCACGGCGCGCCGAAAATCGAGATCCAGATGCTGGACTGGAAAACGCAAAGAACCGATGCGGCAGCTGGCGTAGGGCTTGAAAACTGGAAGGTGGGCGCCGGTAAATTTGATATCGCGGTGGTGCGCGAAGACATCGATGACTACGACCGCTCTTTGACCAATAAGCAGCAAATTAATACCAATACCCTGGATGTACGTTACAAAGATATTCCGCTGTGGGATAAAGCCTCGCTGATGGTGAGCGGGCGCTATGTCGCTGCGAATCAGAGTTCATCAGAGAAATATAAAGAGGGGAATGAAGGTTACTATCAATGGAAAGATACCTGGATGGTGGGAACTTCGTTAACGCAGAAATTTGATAACGGCGGCTTTAACGAATTCTCATTATTACTGGCGAACAACTCCATCGCCAGCAGCTTCTCGCGCTATGCCGGATCGAGCCCGTATACCACCAATAATGGGCGTTATTATGGCGATCATACCAACGGCACCGCCGTACGCTTAACCTCACAGGGGGAAACCTATCTGCGCGATGATGTCATTATGGCTAATGCGATCGTTTATTCATTTGGTAATGACGTTTATAGCTATGAAACCGGCGCCCATTCAGATTTTGAATCTATTCGCGCCGTGGTTCGTCCGGCATATATCTGGAATAAATATAATCAGACCGGCGTTGAGTTGGGATACTTCAAACAGCAGAACAAAGATGTAACGGGTAAGAAATATAACGAATCCGGTTATAAGACCACCTTATTCCATACCTTCAAAGTAAATACCAGTATGCTGACCTCGCGCCCGGAAATCCGTTTTTATGCGACTTATATTAAAGCCGAAGATATCGATCTGGATAAGGCTGCTAACAATACCACCGCGGTTTTTGAAGATGGCAAGAACGACCAATTCGCCCTCGGCGCGCAGGCCGAAATTTGGTGGTAAGGCCGCAAGCGCCTGCTAATAAAAACGTAAAAAGGAATCAAAATGAAACGACATGCAATTTACTTCGCCCTGGCGCTGGCTGGCGCCACATTTACGGCGCACGCCGCACCGCTGCCGACGATGCCTGATGCCGCTATTCCTGTCAGCCAGTATATTACTCAGGTGAATACGGATAACAGCGTGACTTTCCGGTTATTTGCCCCCGATGCCAGGCGCGTTTCCGTCGTCACGGGGTCGACGCCGGATACCTTTGTCTCTCATGACATGACCAAAGACACCCAGGGCGTATGGACGTGGAAAAGCGATCGCCTGGCCGCCAATCTTTATGAGTACTACTTCGATGTGGATGGTTTTCGTTCCGTCGATACCGGCAGCCGCTACCAGAAACCGCAGCGCCAGGTGAATACCAGCCTGATCCTGGTGCCCGGCAGCATTCTTGACGATCGGGCAGTCCCGCACGGCGATCTGCGTACCGTCACCTACCATTCGACGGCGCTTAAGTCAGAGCGCCGCATCTATGTCTGGACGCCGCCGGGCTATAACGGCAGCGGCGAACCGTTGCCGGTGCTCTATTTCTACCACGGTTTTGGCGATAGCGGCCTGTCGGCCATCGACCAGGGGCGCATCCCGCAAATGATGGATAACCTGCTGGCGGAGGGCAAAATCAAGCCGATGCTGGTGGTGGTGCCGGATACCGAAACCGATATTCCACAAGCGATCGCGGAAAACTTCCCGCCGCAGGAGCGGCGTAAAAACTTCTATCCACTCAATGCGAAAGCCGCAGACAACGAATTGATGCACGACATCATTCCGCTGATCGATTCCCGATTTAACGTGCGTAAAGATGCCGACGGCCGGGCGCTGGCAGGGCTGTCACAGGGCGGTTACCAGGCGCTGCTGTCCGGGATGAACCATCTTGAGAGCTTCGGGTGGCTTGCCACCTTTAGCGGGGTTACGACAACCACGGTTCCCGATGCTGGCGTGGAGGCGCAGTTGAATAATCCTGACGCCATCAATAAGCAACTGCGTAACTTTACGCTGGTGGTTGGCGAAAAAGACGCCGTCACTGGCAAAGATATTGCCGGCCTGAAAAGCGAACTGGAAAAGCAGAAGATCAAATTTGATTACCACTCTTATCCCGGTCTGAATCATGAAATGGACGTCTGGCGTCCGGCCTATGCCGAGTTTGTGCAAAAGCTCTTTAAATAACCGTCAGGGGGCATGGTGCCCCCTGTCTCAACCAGTAAAGGAAGATGAGATGAAATTGATTGTGACGGAAGATTATGAAGAGATGAGCCTGGTCGCCTGCCATCATCTTTTAGGCTATATCACGGTGCCGCGACGGATGAATCTGGCGGTGACGGCGGGGAGTACGCCGAAGCGTATGTATGAGCATTTGACCGCCGCCATCAAAGGGAAATCATTCTATGATCGGGTTCACTATTACAACTTTGATGAGATTCCTTTTCGCGGCCAGCAGCGTGAAGGGGTGACGATTTCCAACCTGCGCAAGCTGTTTTTTACTCCAGCGCAAATCAAAGAAGACAACATCCATAAATTGACGCTGGAGAACGCGGCTCAACACGATCGCCGCCTCGAAGAGGCCGGCGGTCTTGACCTGGTCGTGCTGGGGCTGGGCGCCGACGGCCATTTTTGCGGCAACCTGCCGAACACCACGCGCTTTCATGATGAGACGGTTGAAGTACCGATTCAGGGGGAGCTGATTGGCATTGTCGCGAATGGTGAGATGGGGGGCGATTTCAACGTGGTGCCGGATAGCTATGTCACCATGGGGCCGAAAAGCGTGATGGCGGCAAAAAACCTGCTGCTGATTGTCAGCGGCGCGGCAAAGGCGCAAGCGCTAAAGCAGGTGGTGGAAGGCCCGGTCAGCGAACTGGTGCCGGCCTCTGTACTCAAGTTGCACCCTTCGTTGGTGATTATTGCGGATAAAGCGGCTGCGGCGGAATTGCAGCACTAAAAAGCCGCTGGCCAGCGGGGCTACCGTTGTGACCAACCGTAGCCCGACCGAGCGTAGTGACGTCGGGTCTTAACGAGTAATATCCCAGCCACGCGCTCTCCACAATGCCGGCAGCTCAGCTAAATCGGTAAAGGTCGTTACTTTCGGATGATCGATCGGTTGGTTGTGCGGGTCGGCGCAGAAGTAAAAGACTTCCATACCCGCGGCAATTCCTGATTGGGCTCCCGCGCTGGAATCATCGACCAGAATACAGTTTTCGACTTGTACCTGCATGGCCTCTGCCGCATGGAACATCAGCGCCGGGTCGGGTTTCCAGCGCTGAATGTCGTAACCGCTGTACAGCCGGTCTGGGAAGTGGTGCAGCATCTGCGTTCTACCGAGCGAATGCTGCATTTTACTGACCGGGCCATTCGACACCACGCACATGGGGATCTTCACCGCGTCCAGCAACGCAGCGGCGCCGGGGATGATCTCCAGCTCGCTATCGAACAGACGGGCGACTTCGGCGCGATACACCGGCTCCAGAGTCTCTTTCTGCAGGTTAACGCCATATTCAGCGTTGATGGTGTCGATAATCTCGTACAGCTTAACGCCCTTGAAGCGCTTAAAAATTTCGGCTAAATCCAGCGTAATACCGAATTCCTGAAACATGTGAACATAGGCGCGTGAGCAAATCACCTCGCTATCGACCAGCGTGCCGTCACAATCGAAAAATACTGCTTGTGGTTGGGTCATACTTTTTCCAGTTTAACAAGTTTAACGTTTTCGTAATGCTCAATGCCGCGACGCAATCGTTGCCGTATAAGCAAAATAAATGAAAAAAATTACCATACAACCGCGCCTGGTGCCGTAATTTGGTATAGGATAGCCTCGAATTTTCCCTCCTTTACGTTCGGAAACCGATAATGAGTCAACAACCAACCAGCCAGTCTTCTGGCCAGGGTCTGCTGGAGCGCGTATTTAAACTGCGCGAGCACGGCACCACGGTGCGCACTGAAGCGATCGCCGGTTTCACCACGTTCCTGACGATGGTCTACATCGTCTTCGTGAACCCACAAATTCTTGGCGTGGCGGGTATGGATACCAGCGCTGTCTTTGTGACCACCTGTCTGATCGCGGCCTTCGGCAGCATCCTGATGGGGCTGTTCGCGAATCTGCCGGTGGCGCTGGCGCCAGCGATGGGTCTGAATGCCTTCTTTGCCTTCGTGGTGGTTCAGGCGATGGGCCTGCCGTGGCAGGTGGGAATGGGCGCGATTTTCTGGGGCGCCGTCGGCCTGCTGCTGCTGACCCTCTTCCGCGTACGCTACTGGATGATTGCCAATATCCCGGTGAGCCTGCGCGTCGGGATCACCAGCGGTATCGGGCTGTTTATCGGCATGATGGGCCTGAAGAACGCTGGCGTTATCGTGGCGAACCAGGACACGTTGGTCAGCATTGGCAACCTGACTTCCCATAGCGTGCTGCTGGGCGTTCTCGGGTTCTTTATTATCGCTATCCTGGCATCGCGTAATATTCATGCCGCCGTTCTGGTCTCTATCGTCGTTACCACCCTGTTGGGCTGGATGCTCGGCGATGTGCACTACACCGGCATCGTCTCCGCGCCGCCGAGCGTAACCTCGGTTGTGGGTCAGGTCGATCTGGCCGGTTCGCTGAACCTTGGCCTGGCGGGCGTGATCTTCTCGTTCATGCTGGTTAACCTGTTCGACTCCTCCGGCACCCTGATTGGCGTCACCGATAAAGCCGGGCTGGCGGATGCGCAGGGTAAATTCCCGCGCATGAAGCAGGCGCTGTTTGTCGATAGCGTGTCGTCCGTCGCCGGCTCCTTTATTGGCACCTCTTCGGTTACGGCCTATATCGAATCCTCCTCCGGCGTTTCCGTTGGCGGGCGTACCGGCCTGACCGCCGTTGTCGTGGGTATCCTGTTCCTGCTGGTCATCTTCCTGTCGCCGCTGGCGGGGATGGTTCCGGCCTATGCTGCCGCCGGGGCGCTGATTTACGTTGGCGTGCTGATGACCTCAAGTCTGGCGCGCGTGAAGTGGGATGACCTGACGGAAGCGGTACCGGCGTTTATCACCGCGGTGATGATGCCGTTCAGCTTCTCGATTACCGAAGGTATCGCCCTGGGCTTTATTTCCTACTGCGTGATGAAGATTGGTACCGGCCGTCTGCGTGAACTCAGCCCGTGCGTGATTATCGTTTCGCTGCTGTTCGTGCTGAAAATTGTCTTTATCGATGCGCATTGATCCGCACACATGATGAGAAAGCCCGGCATCGCTGCCGGGCTTTTTTTATGCTTTAACCCGCTGAATATAATCGCCAAAGGCGGTCAATTGGCCGCGCAGATGGTCCAGCGTGCTCTGATCGACCACTTCCCCTGCCTGCGGATCGACTTTGTTCTGAATCACGCCGCCCATAAACTCCGGCTTGTTCATCACCATCGCATCGAGGAAGACCAGAATCTGGCGCAGATGATACTGACAACGCGCCCCGCCGATAGCGCCCATTGAGCTGGTCTGGATCAGCACCGGCTTACCGGCCAGCGGCTGTTCCGGCAGACGTGAGAGCCAGTCGATGGCGTTCTTCAGGCCGCCGGGTACCGAGTAGTTATATTCCGGGGTAACGATCACCACGCCGTCCGCTTCGCGGATTTGTTTCGCGATCTCCTGCACGCTCTGCGGGAACCCCTCTTCCTGTTGGATATCGGCATCGTACAGCGGAATATCGCCGATCGACGGCAGCGCGGAGATTTCCATGCCCGCAGGCGCAATGCCTGGCAGCGTGCGCGCAACCATGGCATTAAAAGAACCTTTGCGCAGACTTCCGAGTAACGTAACAACTTTCAACGTATCAGACATGAGTGCTCCTTTGCATCATGATGGCCGGCTAAACCGGTCAGTTGAGGGAGAATACTTTTTCTACCGGTAAGCTGGTAAAGCGCATCAGGCGCGCGTCAGTCTCTTTGGCGCGCGTTTGCGCATCAGGCAGGCAGCGCCAGCCCTCTTTACTATCAAATTCCCAGACCTTCAGCGGCCCGATATTCGGGGTGACGGCGATTGACCACACCAGCAGCGTCTCAGCATCGCAGATGGCTTCAATCGATTGGGTGCCAGCGGTACGCAGGCGACCAGACCCCGGCAGCAGTTGTACTCGCACGGGGGCTTCACCGGTGAGCTTCAGCACGCTTCGGCGCAGCGCCACCAGTTGAGCGCGGGCTTCATCCGGATCGTGCTGGATGTTAATCCATAAATTCTCATTGCTATTGAAGACATAGCGATCCGCGGCATGCAGAGGATGGACGCCACGCGAGGCGTGCTGCAGTTCCATATCGAGACCGCAGTCACCTTCGGTCGTCAGCGCTACGCCGACGATATTCCCGGCATAAGAGATGGAAAAGCGGGGAAGGTGGGGATCGCGAAATACGGGCCGTCCACTGGGTTCGCTGATGATTTCCGGCAGCTCGCCGATACCATAAAGCATGAAAAGCAGTTCAGCGAGCAGCGAACGCGAGGCGCGATAGCGGCTCTGTCGGTATTCGGGTAGGTTACGTGCGGATTGATGACATGCCGCCGACAAACGCGTCGATAGCGGCTCCCTGGTGTTGAGTATCCCTCTTGCAAAATGCGTTGCCATTCGTCGCTCCGTGATTAATGGTCAGAGATAAAAATTGTGAATGATATTATCGCTCACAATGAGCAGGTTTTAATGCGGAAATTCTTCCTTGAGAAGGGATAATGTCTGACTTTTACAATTTCTTGCGCAACAACGTGAGGATGATGGGCAATTTCCCTACAGCGTATTGGAATAGAGCTGTTTAAGGGTCTCTCTGAGCCATACGATCTTTGGATTATAGCTATTACGCTTATGCCACAGCAGGGTGAACGGCACGCGCATTTTTTCCAGCAGCTGCGGCTCCAGCGGCAGCGGGCGCGATACCAGCGGCAGATGGTGTTGCTGATTATAGTGCTGACAATAGCGTGGCGCGGTGGCTATCATGGTGTGATTCGGCTGCGCCGCCATAAACAATGACTGTTCAAAGCCGGGTAAGGTTAGCGCGACGGTGCGCTTGTAGCCCAGATCATGTAATACATCATCCAGCGCCCAGGTATCGCTCTGTTCCCAGCAGATATTGATGTGCGGATAGCGCAGGAAAGCCGCCAGGTTCCACTCTTCATTAAGCGCCGGATGATCGGCGCGCAGCCACACCTGCGGCAGGTCGCTAAACAGGATATCAAAATCGATATACCACGGCAGCAGGCTCAGCTGTTCGCGCGAACGGGGATGGGTTTCCCGGCCGCAAAAACCGATATCAACCTCGCCGCGAATAATGGCATCCAGCGAGTCGTAATCCCAGTTGCGTAAACGGATCAGCGCCTGTGGATAACGTTGATAAATTTGCTGGGAGAGGGTGTTGAACAGGATCATCAGCAGCGGCGATTCCGCCGCCAGCTCGAACTTCAGGCCGCTTGGCATGGTGTGGTGCGGTTTATCGAGGATCTGATTGCCCATCTGCATCCAGTCGGCGAGATCCTGCTCCATGCTGCTCATTAACGGCGTTGGCGCCAGCCCTAGTGGGGTTTTAACAAATAGCGGATCGTCAAACCAGGCGCGTAGCTTGGCCAATGATTTACTCACCGCCGACGGCGAAACGTTCATCCGTTTCGCCGTGCGGGTGACGCTGCGCTCCTGGGTCAGAAGCTGCAGGCACAGCAGGAGATTAAGATCGAGACTCGACAGGGATTTCTTCATTATCTTGCGTCGCGCGCGCCGGCGAGACGACCAGTATCAGAACAATACTGACTATGCTACAGGCAATGAGTATCCCGATCAGCATATTCATGGCGCTCAGCCCGATGATAGCAGCCAGCCAAATCCACAGCGAAGAACCACAGACCTGAGCGATACCGAGGGCGGAACTGGCGACGCCCGCGCGCAGCGTGAAAGGCCCTAGCGCCTGGCTCATCGCGACGCCAAAGCCGACCGAGAAACCCGCGCAGATCATGCCTAATCCCAGCATGGTGATGGGCTGGCTGGCGGCGAGGCTCAATACCACGCCAGCGACAAGGAACAACGTCTGCGAGGTCAGCATCAGGGTGCGTGGTTTAAACAGCGTCAGGGCGAACGGCGTGGAGAACGACACGGCCATGCTGACCATCGCCATCAGCGCCATCGCCATTGAATAAGTTCCGCGGTCGAAACCCATCTCTTCCATCATCAGCACCGGAGAGACGTTCACGTAGGTCAGAATTGCGGTGACGCTGAGAGTCGTAATGACTATGCGGCTAAGGAAAAACCGGTTTAGCAGCGATTCAGCAGTGGCATTATGCTGTGCGCCTGCCTGCGGATGCGTTGTCGGGCGCGTCTCGCGCAGCATAAACACCGACAATAACCCTACCA
Organism: Klebsiella sp. 141203; assembly: GCF_032601985.1. NCBI lineage: Bacteria > Pseudomonadati > Pseudomonadota > Gammaproteobacteria > Enterobacterales > Enterobacteriaceae > Klebsiella > Klebsiella sp. 141203. The sequence goes on from NZ_JAQIRL010000004.1 coordinate 47,604, forward strand.
TCACCCCCATGCCTGTCATGGTGTAGAACAGGCTCTGCCACGGATATTTCAACATGATCAGATGGCCAAGTACCGGCGCGAGAACGGGAATGATGCAGGTAATGCCATTAAGCAGCGACAGTACCTTGGCGCGGCGGCGCTCGTCCAGCGTATCGCGCAGAACGGCAAAAGCGACGACGTAGCAGCTTCCCGCGCCGATCCCCTGGATAAAGCGGCCGATCAGGAAATGCGTGCTGTTATGCGCCTGCGAGCACAGTAGCGAGGCCAGTATGAAGGTGATGGCGCCGAAAATCGCGACCGGTTTACGCCCGGATTTATCCGCCGCCCGCCCGGCAAAAAGCATCGCGGTAGCCATACCGGCTAAATAGACCGAGAAGGCGATATGCAGCTGCGCCTCGCTGGCGCCAAGATCCTGGGCGATGCGCGGTAGGCCGACCAGATACATATCAATGCCGGATGGATAGAGCAGTACCAAAGCGAAACTGCAGATAAGAAAGCGTGCCATAGGACCCTCGCAATAAGAATGGCGTACAGCATAGTGGCTAGCGCCAGGGAGTACGAGTTGCCATTTGGACAACACTCTTTTCCTGAAAGGAAAAACAGGTGATTGCTTCACAGAGTTGATGTGATTAGGGACATTAAATAAAAAAACCGCCATAACAGAACGTTATGGCGGGTTAGTAGATGCTTACCAGTAACGCTTACTTACCGATACAGAAACTGGAGAAGATGCGGCCCAGCAGGTCGTCAGAGGTAAATTCGCCGGTGATTTCGCTTAATGCCTGTTGCGACAGACGCAGCTCCTCCGCCAGCAGCTCCCCGGCCCACGCGCCCAGCAGCTGGGCCTTGCCCTGCTGCAGATGGTTCGCCGCCGCTTCCAGCGCCTGCAGGTGGCGACGACGGGCGAGGAAACCGCCTTCCATGTTGGTATCGAAGCCCATGCTCTGCTTAAGGTGGTTGCGTAGCACCTCGACCCCTTCACCGGTACGCGCCGACAGGCGGATCAGTGAGTGGCCATTTACTTCGCTGAGCCCCAGCGCTTCGCCGGTGACGTCGGCTTTATTACGCACCACGGTAATCGGCAGCTTAGCGGGCAGGCGCTCGATAAAGTCCGGCCAGATCTCCGCCGGGTCAACGGCGCTGGTGGTGGTGCCGTCGACCATAAACAGCACCCGATCCGCCTGTTCAATTTCCTGCCAGGCGCGTTCAATGCCGATTCGCTCCACTTCATCACTGGCGTCACGCAGGCCTGCGGTATCGATGATATGCAGCGGCATACCGTCGATGTGAATATGTTCGCGCAGTACGTCGCGGGTGGTGCCGGCGATATCGGTGACGATCGCCGCTTCTCGTCCGGCCAGCGCGTTGAGCAGGCTGGATTTACCGGCGTTTGGCCGCCCGGCGATCACCACTTTCATCCCTTCACGCAGCAGGCTGCCCTGACGGGCTTCGGCCCGGACGGCATCGAGATCGGCGATCACGTCGTTCAGTTGGGCTTCAATTTTACCGTCGGAGAGGAAATCAATTTCTTCATCCGGGAAATCAATCGCCGCTTCCACGTAGATGCGCAGGTGAGTGAGTGCTTCCACTAGATGGTTCACACGCGCGGAGAAGGCCCCTTGCAAGGAGTTCAACGCCGAACGGGCCGCCTGCTCTGAGCTGGCGTCGATAAGATCGGCGATGGCCTCTGCCTGCGCCAGGTCGAGCTTGTCGTTGAGGAACGCGCGCTCGGAAAACTCGCCCGGATTGGCGATGCGAACGCCGGGCAACGTCAGAATACGTTTGAGCAGCAGATCCAGAATGACCGGGCCGCCGTGGCCCTGCAGTTCGAGGACATCTTCGCCGGTAAAGGAGTTCGGCCCCGGAAACCACAGCGCAATCCCCTGATCCAGCGGCGTACCGTCGGCGTCTTTGAACGGCAGATAGTCGGCATAGCGCGGCTTCGGCAGCTTGCCGAGTACCGCCTGCGCGACGTCGCGCGCCTTAAGGCCGGAGATACGCAGGATGCCCACACCCCCGCGTCCCGGTGGGGTTGCCTGGGCGACGATAGTGTCGTTATGGCTCATGATATGTCTCTTCAAATCGCAATAAAAAAAGGCGGTCATTCGACCGCCTTTTGATTGTAGGCCTGATAAGCGTTAGCGCCATCAGGCAACCCGGCGCGCATTGCCGGATGGCGGCTTCGCCTTATCCGGCCTACACCGAATCAGGATTTTTTCTTCTCGCGGCTATGCAGGCCACGCTTCTCCAGACCACGGTAAATCAGCTGCTGCTGAATAATGGTTACCAGGTTGCTGACGATGTAGTACACCACCAGACCAGACGGGAACCACAGGAAGAACACCGTGAAGATGACCGGCATAAAGGTCATGATCTTCTGCTGCATCGGGTCGGTCACGGTGGTCGGCGACATCTTCTGGATGAAGAACATGGTCGCGCCCATGATGATCGGCAGGATGTAGTACGGGTCTTGCGCGGACAGGTCGTGGATCCACAGGATAAACGGCGCATGACGCAGTTCAACCGAGGCGCTCAGCATGTAGTACAGCGCAAGGAAGATTGGCATCTGAATAATCAGCGGGAAGCAGCCACCCAGCGGGTTAACTTTTTCTGCTTTATACAGCGCCATCATTTCCTGGCTTTGACGTTGTTTATCGTCGCCCAGACGCTCGCGCATTGCCTGAATCTTCGGCTGCAGCATACGCATCTTCGCCATGGAGGTGTACTGCGCTTTAGTCAGCGGGTACATGATGCCACGAACGATAAAGGTGATGACGATAATCGAGAAGCCCCAGTTGCCGAGGAAGCCGTGGATGAATTTCAGCAGCTTAAACAGCGGTTGGGAGATGAACCACAACCAGCCGTAGTCGACGGTCAGATCCAGGTGCGGCGCGACGGCAGCCATTTTATCCTGCAGAGCCGGGCCGACCCACAGCACGCTTTCCAGCTTGTCGGTTTGACCTGGCTGCACCAGTACCGGCTGCGATTTGTAGCCGATAGCGACAACGCCATTACCGAGGTTAGCGGTATAGAAGTTGTTGGTGCCGTTGTTATGCGGAACCCACGCGGTGGTGAAGTACTGCTGCAACATCGCCACCCAACCGTCTTTGGTGCTGACGTTCAGGTTTTCGTTGTCGACGATAGTATCGAATTTATATTTTTCGTATTTCGAATCAGCAGTGGAGTACGCCGCGCCACGGAAGGTGTGCATGGTAGACAGACCGCCGGTTTGCGTATCGCGGCTCGATGGCAGCGCTGCTGTTTGCTTCAGCTGACCGAAGGAGGAGATCTCCAGCGGTTTTTCGCCGACGTTTTTCACGTTGTAGCCAACGTTCACCGCATAATCACCGCGTTTCAGGGTGAAGGTTTTGGTGAAGACGTTGCCCGCTTTGTCGGTGTAGGTCAGCGGAATAACGATTTCGTTCTGGCCGTCTGCCAGTACATACGCATCTTTATCAGCGTTATACAGCGGACGCGGGCCGTTAGCCGGGTTATCCGGGCCGTCACGACCGGTTAAGCCGCTCTGTGCCTGATAGATAAACTGTGGCGTGGTTTCCAGTAACTGGAACGGTTCAGTAGATTTCAGCGCTTTCGGGTAAGCCGGAAGCAGCGCTTGCTCAACATCACCACCGCTGGTGTTGATGGTCAGATCAAGCACATCAGTTTTAACCGTAATCAGTTTCCCCTGGCCACTGGCCGGTACGCCCTGGTCTGCGGCGCTACCCGCTGCTGTGGTCGTAGTCTGCGTGGTCTGCTGCTGGGTTTGCGGATTTTTGTCCTGCTCCCAGGCTTGCCAGATCATGAAAGACACGAACAACAAAGCGATGATAAGAAGATTGCGTTGCGAATCCATCGTTAGTGTTCTCTGGTATCAAATGGTCCAGGCGGGACGGGGTCGTCACCACCAGGGTGTAAAGGGTGGCATTTTAATACGCGTTTCACCGTCAACCAACTGCCTTTTATCACTCCAAACCTGCGCAATGCCTCAATTCCGTATTGAGAACAGGTTGGCGTGAAACGACAGTGCGGCCCGAGTAGCGGACTAATCAGGCGCTGATAGACCCTGATAAGGCCTATCAGGACCCGCGAGCCAGGCGACAATGGCGGCGCCATAATTTTTCCAACGCTTCCGAGAGAGCACGGTTATCGAGGTCGGCAACCCCTTTCTTTGCCACCACCACGAAATCCATTGGCGGGAGTTCATGTTGACGTAAACGGAAGCTTTCACGCGTCAGACGTTTAATCCGATTGCGTTCATGCGCGCGCTTAACGTTTTTCTTGGCGACGGTAAGACCGATGCGGGGATGCCCCAGCGAATTCAGGCGGCCGAGGATGGTGATTTGCGGCGTGCCAGCCCGTTGTGGCTGCTGGAAGACGAAAGTGAAATGACTGGGAGTTAACAAACGTAACTCCCTGGGAAATGCTAGCTTAACCACGCAGGGTTAGCTTTATTACTTGGAAACGGTCAGACGAGCGCGGCCTTTAGCACGACGACGTGCCAGAACCTGACGACCATTTTTATTAGCCATACGAGCACGGAAGCCGTGAGAACGGTTGCGCTTCAGTACAGACGGTTGAAAAGTGCGTTTCATGGCGATTTCTACCTAAACTTGAATAAATTCACTGACTTTTGCGTAGACCCGAACGAACTTCGAACGACTTACGCCTCAGCGTGGGTGATTAAAGAGGCCGGATTGTAATAATTGTACACTCCGGAGTCAATTCTCTTTCCTTATTTCTCGCACCTTGCCGCACAAAAAATAAGCTGAGACGAGTTGCGAAAACGGGCGTTACGCGCCGGGTGGGGGATTATACGGCCTGGCGGGTAAAGCGCAAGGATCGTAAAGGATCTTTGTTAGATCAATTCTATCCAAAACCGGCATAGCTCATTAATTTTTCCAATATGCGGGCGAAATCGTGCCGCACTCTCGCCAGGATCGATTACACTTACCCGGTTTCGATCCTCCTGTGGATAAATCGGGAAGAATCTGTTGAGAAACACAAGATCTCTTTCTCAGTTTAGGCTATGATCCCCGGTCCCGATCGCGATCCACGGATCCGTCCCGGGTAAAACCGCAAATAGCGGTTCGCACGTCACCCCTTTTGCGCAGGGGCTTTTTCGGCTTATGCAGGGTCTTGCGACGTGTGCCAACAATCACGATTGTTTCAGTTTTTCTTTTATATCGATTTTATGTTCGAGTGGAGTCCGCCGTGTCACTTTCGCTTTGGCAGCAGTGTCTTGCCCGATTGCAGGATGAGTTACCAGCCACAGAATTCAGCATGTGGATCCGCCCATTGCAGGCGGAACTGAGCGATAACACGCTGGCACTGTATGCGCCAAACCGTTTTGTGCTCGATTGGGTAAGGGACAAATACCTTAATAATATCAATGGGCTCCTCAATGACTTTTGTGGCGCGGACGCCCCACAACTGCGCTTTGAAGTGGGCGCGAAGCCTGCGGCGCCGTCCCACCAGGGGACGGCCAACGTCGCCACGGCGATCCCGGCCGCTCAGGTGCAAACCGCGCGCGTCGCGCCGGCTGTCGCCCGTCAGGGCTGGGATAACGTTCCGGCGCCGGCAGAGCCAACCTACCGTTCCAACGTCAACGTCAAGCATACGTTTGATAACTTCGTCGAAGGTAAATCTAACCAGCTGGCACGCGCGGCGGCGCGTCAGGTGGCCGATAACCCTGGCGGCGCGTATAACCCGCTGTTCCTTTATGGCGGCACCGGTCTGGGGAAAACCCACCTGTTACACGCCGTCGGCAACGGCATTGTGGCGCGTAAGCCAAATGCTAAAGTGGTTTATATGCACTCCGAGCGTTTCGTGCAGGACATGGTTAAAGCCCTGCAGAACAACGCCATCGAAGAATTTAAACGCTATTACCGCTCCGTTGACGCCCTGCTGATCGATGATATTCAGTTCTTCGCCAATAAAGAGCGTTCACAGGAAGAGTTCTTCCACACCTTCAACGCCTTGCTGGAAGGTAATCAGCAGATCATCCTCACTTCGGATCGTTATCCAAAAGAGATCAACGGCGTAGAGGATCGTCTGAAATCGCGCTTTGGCTGGGGCCTGACGGTGGCGATCGAGCCGCCTGAACTGGAAACCCGTGTTGCGATCCTGATGAAAAAAGCCGATGAAAACGACATCCGCCTGCCGGGCGAAGTCGCGTTCTTTATCGCCAAGCGTCTGCGTTCGAATGTGCGTGAGCTGGAAGGGGCGCTGAACCGCGTCATTGCTAACGCCAACTTTACCGGCCGGGCTATCACTATTGATTTCGTGCGCGAAGCGCTGCGCGATTTACTGGCGCTGCAGGAAAAATTAGTCACCATCGACAATATTCAAAAGACGGTGGCGGAGTATTACAAGATTAAGGTAGCGGACCTGCTGTCCAAACGCCGCTCCCGTTCGGTGGCGCGCCCACGCCAGATGGCGATGGCGCTGGCCAAAGAGCTGACCAACCACAGCCTGCCGGAAATCGGCGATGCGTTTGGCGGCCGCGACCATACCACCGTGCTGCACGCCTGCCGTAAGATTGAGCAGTTGCGTGAAGAAAGCCACGATATTAAAGAAGATTTTTCCAATTTAATCAGAACATTATCCTCGTGACGCTATGAAATTTACCGTAGAACGTGAACATTTATTAAAACCGCTGCAACAGGTGAGCGGTCCGTTAGGTGGTCGTCCGACGCTGCCGATTCTCGGTAACCTGCTGCTTCAGGTCGCGGACGGCACGCTGTCGCTAACCGGTACCGATCTGGAAATGGAAATGGTCGCGCGCGTGTCGCTGATTCAGCCGCACGAAGCGGGCGCCACCACCGTTCCGGCGCGTAAATTCTTTGATATCTGCCGCGGCCTGCCTGAAGGCGCGGAGATCGCCGTGCAGCTTGAAGGCGACCGTATGCTGGTGCGCTCCGGCCGCAGCCGCTTCTCGCTGTCGACCCTGCCTGCCGCCGATTTCCCGAATCTCGACGACTGGCAGAGCGAAGTGGAATTTACCCTGCCGCAGGCGACGATGAAGCGCCTGATTGAAGCCACCCAGTTTTCGATGGCGCACCAGGACGTTCGTTACTACTTAAACGGCATGCTGTTTGAAACCGAAGGTAGCGAACTGCGCACCGTCGCCACCGACGGCCACCGTCTGGCGGTTTGTTCAATGCCGCTGGAAGAGTCGCTGCCAAACCATTCGGTGATCGTGCCGCGTAAAGGGGTGATTGAGCTGATGCGTATGCTCGACGGCGGCGATACGCCGCTGCGCGTGCAGATCGGCAGCAACAATATCCGCGCTCACGTCGGCGATTTTATCTTCACCTCGAAGCTGGTTGATGGCCGTTTCCCGGACTATCGCCGCGTATTGCCGAAAAACCCGGATAAACACCTTGATGCCGGCTGCGACATTCTCAAGCAGGCTTTCGCCCGCGCGGCAATCCTCTCGAATGAGAAATTCCGCGGCGTGCGGCTGTACGTCAGCGAGAACCAGTTGAAAATCACCGCTAACAACCCGGAACAGGAAGAGGCGGAAGAGATCCTTGACGTGACCTACGCCGGAACGGAGATGGAGATTGGCTTCAACGTTAGCTATGTGCTGGATGTGCTCAATGCGCTGAAATGCGAGAATGTGCGCATACTGCTGACGGATTCCGTATCGAGCGTGCAGATTGAGGATGCGGCTTCACAATCCGCCGCCTATGTTGTCATGCCTATGCGGCTGTAGAAAATATCGGGCTATCTTGCTTGTTATTCTGGCTCCGGGCAGTGCTCGCAATCCTCACGTACTTTAGTACGCTCCGGTTGCTGCGCGCTGGCCGAAACCAGACTAACTGCGCCGATAACGCCCTGGTTATGAGCTGATATGTCGCTATCCCGACTCTTAATCAAAGATTTCCGCAATATTGAAAATGCGGATCTCGCTTTATCCCCCAGCTTTAACTTCCTGGTTGGCGCAAACGGCAGCGGCAAAACCAGCGTGCTGGAAGCTATCTATACGCTCGGCCACGGCCGGGCGTTTCGCAGTTTGCAAATTGGCCGGGTGATTCGTCACGAGCAGGATTCGTTTGTCCTTCACGGGCGTTTACAGGGCGAAGAGCGCGAAACCGCCATTGGCCTGACCAAAGACAAACAGGGCGACAGCAAGGTGCGTATCGACGGCACCGACGGCCACAAGGTGGCGGAACTGGCGCACCTGATGCCGATGCAGCTAATCACGCCGGAGGGGTTTACTTTACTCAACGGCGGCCCCAAATACAGAAGAGCGTTCATTGATTGGGGATGCTTTCATAACGAAGCCGGATTCTTCACCGCCTGGAGCAACCTGAAGCGCCTGCTGAAACAGCGCAACGCCGCGCTGCGCCAGGTGAGCCGTTATGCGCAACTGCGGCCGTGGGATCTGGAATTAATTCCGCTGGCGGAACAAATCAGCCGCTGGCGTGCCGAATACAGCGCCGCTATTGTCGAAGACATGGCGGATACCTGTCAGCAATTTTTACCGGAATTCACCCTCACCTTCTCTTTCCAGCGCGGCTGGGAAAAAGAAACGGACTACGCCGAGGTGCTGGAGCGGAATTTCGAACGCGACAGAATGTTAACCTACACCGCCCACGGCCCGCATAAAGCGGATTTTCGCATTCGCGCCGATGGGGCGCCGGTGGAAGACACCTTGTCGCGCGGGCAGCTTAAGCTGCTGATGTGCGCCCTACGACTGGCGCAGGGCGAGTTCCTGACCCGCGAAAGCGGGCGGCGCTGCCTGTACCTGATAGATGATTTTGCCTCGGAGCTTGACGATGCCCGGCGCGGGCTGCTTGCCAGCCGCTTAAAAGCCACGCAATCGCAGGTTTTCGTCAGCGCCATCAGCGCTGAACACGTAATGGACATGTCGGACAAAAATTCGAAGATGTTCACCGTGGAAAAGGGTAAAATAACGGATTAACCCAAGATTAAATGAGCGAGAAACGTTGATGTCGAATTCTTATGACTCCTCCAGTATCAAAGTCCTGAAAGGGCTGGATGCGGTGCGTAAGCGCCCGGGTATGTATATCGGCGACACGGATGACGGCACCGGTCTGCACCACATGGTATTCGAGGTTGTGGATAACGCTATCGACGAAGCGCTCGCAGGTTACTGTAAAGACATCGTTGTTACTATCCACAGCGATAACTCCGTCTCCGTACAGGATGACGGTCGCGGCATCCCAACCGGCATTCACCCGGAAGAGGGCGTCTCCGCGGCGGAAGTTATCATGACCGTCCTGCACGCCGGCGGTAAATTCGATGATAATTCCTATAAAGTGTCCGGCGGTCTACACGGCGTAGGCGTCTCGGTGGTTAACGCCCTGTCGCAGAAGCTGGAGCTGGTTATCCAACGCGATAACAAAGTCCACAAACAAATTTATGAGCACGGCGTGCCGCAGGCGCCGCTGGCGGTAACCGGCGAAACAGAAAGCACCGGTACCATGGTGCGTTTCTGGCCAAGCCTGGAAACCTTCACCAACGTCACTGAATTCGAATACGAAATCCTGGCGAAACGTCTGCGCGAGCTGTCGTTCCTGAACTCCGGGGTCTCTATCCGCCTGCGCGATAAGCGCGACGGCAAAGAAGACCATTTCCACTACGAAGGCGGCATCAAGGCGTTTGTTGAGTATCTCAACAAGAACAAAACGCCGATCCACCCGAATATCTTCTATTTCTCCACCGAAAAAGACGGTATCGGCGTTGAAGTGGCGCTGCAGTGGAACGACGGTTTCCAGGAAAACATCTACTGCTTTACCAACAACATTCCGCAGCGTGACGGCGGTACTCACCTGGCGGGCTTCCGCGCGGCGATGACCCGTACCCTGAACGCCTACATGGATAAAGAAGGCTACAGCAAAAAAGCGAAAGTCAGCGCCACCGGCGACGATGCGCGTGAAGGCCTGATTGCCGTGGTTTCCGTGAAGGTGCCGGATCCGAAGTTCTCCTCTCAGACCAAAGACAAGCTGGTCTCCTCTGAGGTGAAATCGGCGGTTGAGCAGCAGATGAACGAACTGCTGAGCGAATACCTGCTGGAAAACCCGTCCGATGCGAAGATCGTGGTCGGCAAAATTATCGACGCCGCGCGTGCGCGTGAAGCCGCGCGTCGCGCCCGTGAAATGACCCGTCGTAAAGGCGCGCTTGACCTGGCAGGCCTGCCGGGCAAACTGGCGGATTGCCAGGAACGCGACCCGGCGCTGTCTGAACTGTACCTCGTGGAAGGGGACTCCGCGGGCGGCTCTGCTAAACAGGGCCGTAACCGTAAGAACCAGGCTATCCTGCCGCTGAAGGGTAAAATCCTTAACGTCGAGAAAGCCCGCTTCGATAAAATGCTCTCTTCTCAGGAAGTGGCCACGCTTATCACCGCGCTGGGCTGCGGCATCGGCCGCGATGAGTACAACCCGGATAAACTGCGTTATCACAGCATCATCATCATGACCGATGCGGACGTCGACGGCTCGCACATTCGTACCCTGCTGTTGACCTTCTTCTATCGTCAGATGCCGGAAATCGTGGAACGCGGCCACGTTTACATTGCTCAGCCGCCGCTGTACAAAGTGAAGAAAGGCAAGCAGGAACAGTACATTAAAGACGACGAAGCGATGGATCAGTACCAGATCTCCATCGCGCTCGACGGCGCGACCCTGCACACCAACGCCAGCGCACCGGCCTTAGCCGGCGAGTCACTGGAAAAACTGGTGGCCGAGTACAACGCGACGCAGAAAATGATTGGCCGCATGGAGCGCCGTTTCCCGAAAGCGATGCTCAAAGAGCTTATCTATCAGCCGACGCTGGCCGAAGCCGATCTGAGCAACGAGCAGACCGTCACCCGCTGGATTAACCAGCTGATCAGCGAGCTGAACGAAAAAGAGCAGCACGGCAGCCAGTGGAAGTTTGATGTTCGTGAAAACAGCGAGCTGCAGCAGTTCGAGCCGATCGTGCGCGTGCGTACCCACGGCGTCGATACCGACTACCCGCTGGATAACGAGTTCATCACCGGCGCGGAATACCGCCGTATCTGCACCCTCGGCGAGAAGCTGCGCGGGCTTATCGAAGACGACGCGTTTATCGAACGCGGCGAGCGCCGCCAGCCGGTAGCCAGCTTCGAACAGGCGCTCGACTGGCTGGTTAAAGAGTCGCGTCGCGGCCTCTCTATCCAGCGTTATAAAGGACTGGGCGAGATGAACCCGGATCAGCTGTGGGAAACCACCATGGATCCGGACAGCCGCCGCATGCTGCGCGTCACCGTGAAGGATGCGATTGCCGCCGACCAGCTGTTCACCACCCTGATGGGCGATGCCGTTGAACCGCGTCGCGCCTTTATCGAAGAGAACGCCCTGAAAGCGGCGAACATCGATATCTAAGCCTGTATTTCCCCGGTGACATGATGTCTATCGGGGCTACGGTTTTGCTAAACCCGGTACGCGTTGCGCTGCCGGGTTTTTCTTTTGCGGCAAAAGGGGAATCCGCCTGCGCAATCCATCCTCGTTTTCTCCCGCTGCGAGAGCTGTTTTTTGAGCGGAATCGCGTTAGCATGAGTGAAGACTCATCTTACCCGGGGATCCCATGGCTATTAAACTGATTGCAATTGATATGGACGGCACGCTGTTGCTGCCTGACCATACCATTTCTCCGGCGGTGAAAACCGCCATCGCGGCAGCGCGCGCCCGCGGCGTTAACGTGGTGCTGACGACCGGCCGCCCCTACGCTGGTGTCCATAGCTACCTGAAAGAGCTGCACATGGAACAGCCGGGCGACTACTGCATCACCTATAACGGCGCGCTGGTTCAGAAAGCCAGCGACGGCAGCACCGTGGCGCAAACGGCGTTAAGCTACGATGATTATCGCTTCCTTGAGCAACTCTCTCGCGACGTTGGCTCGCACTTCCACGCGCTCGATCGTAATACGCTTTATACCGCGAACCGCGATATCAGCTACTACACGGTGCATGAATCCTACGTGGCGACCATTCCGCTGGTATTCTGCGAAGCAGAAAAGATGGACCGTAATATTCAGCTGCTGAAGGTGATGATGATCGATGAGCCTGCCGTTCTCGATCGGGCCATCGCCCGTATTCCGGCGGAAGTGAAAGAGAAGTATACCGTGCTGAAAAGTGCGCCGTACTTCCTCGAAATCCTCGATAAACGCGTCAATAAAGGCACCGGCGTGAAGTCGCTGGCCGATACGCTGGGCATCAAGCCGGAAGAAATTATGGCGATTGGCGATCAGGAAAATGATATCGCGATGATTGAATTCGCCGGCGTCGGCGTGGCGATGGATAACGCCATCCCGACGGTGAAAGAAGCGGCGAATTTCGTCACTAAATCGAACCTTGAAGATGGCGTTGCCTTCGCCATTGAAAAATACGTTTTAGCCTAAGTGCATTCCAGGCCCGGAATTCTCCGGACCTGTCTTCTCTTTTTTCATGAATAGATGTTAATCCGCATTTAAATCCCTTAATCAGCGCAGGGGATTCTATAAGCTACCCGCCCCATTTTATGAATTCTGTTCTTAAGAACTAACATCATATTTCCTATGAATAAAAATCACTTTTTGATGTTGGTTGCGCTGCCTTTTCTCTCTTTTCAGGCCTGCGCGGCCGCAGAACCAACGACTCAACTTGAACCCGTATACGCCTGGCACGGTAGCGAACCGGCGGATCTGCCCGCGCCTGACAATAGCCAGGTCGCGGCGCCGGAATCGACGTCGGTCTTGCCTTTTTTAGGCGATGAAGCCAGAAAGCACGGCTACGTCCTGCCGCTGCCGTTTGGCGTCAGCGTTAACTATATGGATATGCGGCAAAATATTAATGTCGATAGCATTAATTTTACCGGTTTATCGTTAGGTAATTTTTCACTGGATAACGCCTTCCAGATTGGCGTCGGTAATACGCGGGAAAGCAGTAAAACCGAGACCCTTAAGCTGGATGCCTGGCTGCTGCCGTTTATGAACGTCTATGGCCTGGTTGGACATACTAAAGGCCATTCAATCTCGCAAATCGCCGTCGGTCTGAAAGGGCCGAATGGTAAAGTAGTGCCCATGCCAGGTATGCAGGATCTTGATTTTCGCCTTGATTTTAAAGGCACGACTTACGGCGTTGGCACCACGCTGGTGGGCGGCGTCGGCAACTGGTTCACGGTATTAGACGCCAACTATACGCAGACGCGTTTTGATATTCTCGACGGCAGCATTGATGCTTTTACCTTTTCGCCGCGTTTGGGCTATCGTTTCAATACGCCGTCGGTAGATGCGCTGCATCTGCCCAACGGGAAGCTGAATATCTGGGTTGGCAGCATGTATCAGGATGTGCAGCAGGAATTTAAGGGCAGCCTGAACGATCTGTCGATGCCGTCGACGATGCTGCAAAACATGGTCAATCTGGCTAACAAGAACGGTAACGGTCGCTTTGATGTGAAACAGCATCTACAGTCGCCGTGGAACGTGCTGGTGGGCGCGCAGTATGAGATGACCCGGAACTTTAATATCACTACGGAGTTTGGTTTTGCCGAACGTAACAGTTTCTTTATCGCCGGCGAGTATCGCTTTTGAGACGACTGTTTAGCGCCATCCTGCTGCTAACATGCCTTGTTATTGGGCAGGCGCAGGCGCAGGCGCAGGCACGGGCGCTCAGCCGCGAAAAAATCGACGGCTGGTTGCAAAACCTTGGCGCCAGCGACAAGTTCGACGCCAGCAAAGGCATCGACTGGGGCGTCATGCCAGGGCCATTTTATACGCCGGAGCTGGGGCTTGGATTGGGTACGGCCGTTGTGGGCATGTATCGCCCGGACCCAAATGACACCATCAGCCAGAATTCCACGCTGACGCTTAGCGGCTACGTTAGCTCCACCGGCGCGTTTGGCCTCAGCGTTAAAAACTATGCTTTTTTCGACAACGATTTGTGGCGGGTATTTGTTGAAGGCTCGATGGCCAACACGCCGACTTACTACTGGGGACAGGGTTTTCACGCCGGCGACAAAGACAATGAGAAAGAAAAATATACCGCCCAGGTGCTGACTCTGCGCCCGATGGTCTACCGGCAGCTCGTCGATAATGTCTACCTGGGGGCGGGGTGGTCGCTGGCGGCGCAAAATGCCGATGAGATGGACCATGACGATCTGCCGAAAATAGAAAACACCCCACAGGGGCCGTCGGTATTCAGCTCCGGCGCCAGTATTGATATCAACTGGGACGATCGCGATTTTGTTCCCAACCCACGCAAGGGCCAGTACGCCGATTTTCGCTATACCCATTATGCGCCGGGACTCGGCAGCGATACGCGTTTTGATGAGTTTCGCCTGCACTATAGCCGCTATCAGGCCCTGAGCGATAAAAGCGTGCTGGCCTGGGAAGCGGATGGCACCTTCACCCAGGGCGATGTGCCGTGGAGCATGATGCCGCTGCTCGGCAGCGATGAACGTATGCGCGGCTACTACCAGGGGCGCTACCGCGATAAAAACGTGGTCAGCTCTCAGCTGGAATACCGTCGTCAGTTGACGTGGCGACACGGCGTTGTTGCCTGGGTCGGCGCGGGCACCATGGGGCCATCCATTGATTCTCTGAATGATGGGCGCTGGCTACCTTCGGCGGGCGTCGGCTACCGCTTTGAATTCAAACCTCGCGTTAATATTCGCCTCGACTACGGTATCGGTAAGGGCAGCAGCGGCTTTTACTTCCAGGTCGGCGAAGCGTTCTAACTCTTATTTACCCTCCTTTCCTGCTTTGACGGCGCCATCTGCCGTGGCCACAGGCATTTTTATTTTTATGGGTTGTTCTTTTTGTGATCTAAATTGTAGTACAACACAATCATGTTGTACTACATTGTGCTCATGGCGACGACGACTGACATCACGCTAGTAGTACAAAAGTGAGGCGAAATTCGACAGCGACGGTAAAGTAGAGCAGTACACATAGAGCATAAGGACTCTCCATGACTCTCAATAAGACCGATCGCATCGTGATCACGCTGGGCAAACAGATTGTCAGCGGTAAGTACGTACCGGGTTCAGCGCTACCGGCCGAAGCGGAACTGTGTGAAGAGTTTGAAACTTCGCGCAACATCATCCGCGAAGTATTTCGCTCGCTAATGGCGAAGCGGCTGATCGAAATGAAGCGTTATCGCGGCGCGTTTGTCGCTCCGAGAAACCAGTGGAACTACCTCGATACTGAGGTTCTGCAGTGGGTACTGGAAAATGATTATGACCCGCGTCTTATCAGCGCGATGAGTGAAGTGCGCAACCTGGTCGAGCCCGCTATTGCCCGCTGGGCGGCAGAGCGCGCCACCTCGAGCGATCTGGCGGAAATCGAGTCGGCGCTCAATGACATGATCGCCAACAACCAAAACCGGGATGCCTTTAACGAGGCCGATATTCGTTACCACGAAGCGGTGCTGCAGTCAGTACATAACCCGGTTTTGCAGCAGCTTAGCGTGGCGATCAGTTCGCTGCAGCGGGCGGTATTTGAACGGACCTGGATGGGTGATGAAGGCAACATGCCGAAAACCCTCCAGGAACATAAAGCGCTATTTGACGCCATTCGGCATCAGGATAGCGACGCGGCGGAGCAGGCGGCGTTGACGATGATCGCCAGCTCGACACGAAGGCTCAAGGAAATCACATGACGGCTCGCTACATCGTAATAGATTGGGGATCGACGAATTTACGCGCCTGGCTTTATCAGGGCGAAGAATGCCTGGAAAGCAGGCAATCTGAAGCAGGCGTAACGCGCCTGAACGGTCGCTCTCCCGCTGCGGTGTTAGCGGAAATTACTCAAAACTGGCGCGATGGCGCCACACCGGTGGTGATGGCAGGTATGGTTGGCAGCAACGTGGGCTGGAAAATCGCCCCCTATTTGCCGCTTCCTGCCGCTTTCTCGGACATTGGCCAGCAGTTAACTGCCGTTGGCGACAATATCTGGATAATTCCCGGTCTTTGCGTTTCCCGTGACGATAACCATAACGTCATGCGTGGGGAAGAAACGCAGCTGCTGGGCGCTCGCGCCTTAGCCCCTTCGTCTGTCTACGTGATGCCGGGAACCCACTGCAAGTGGGTACTGGCCGATCGCCTGCAAATTCACGATTTTCGTACCGTTTTGACCGGTGAGTTGCATCATCTGTTGCTTCAGCACTCGCTGGTGGGCGCCGGCTTACCGCCGCAGGAGACGTCCACCGACGCATTCGCGGCCGGTCTGCAGCGCGGTATCAACAACCCCGCCGTCCTGCCGCAGCTGTTTGAAGTGCGCGCTTCGCACGTGCTGGGCGCGCTGCCTCGCGAGCAGGTTAGCGAATTTCTTTCCGGCCTGCTGATTGGCGCTGAAGTTGCCACCCTCAGCGACACGTTCGCCGGACAGCAGGCTATTAGCCTCGTCGCCGGGTCATCGTTAACGTCCCGCTATCAGCAGGCATTCGCCGCCATTGGCCGCGAAGTCACCGCGGTTGCGGGCGATACGGCATTTCAGACAGGAATAAGGAGCATCGCTTATGCAGTGGCAAACTAACCTTCCGCTTATCGCTATCCTGCGCGGTATTACGCCAGACGAGGCGCTGGCTCACGTTGGCGCCGTTATCGACGCCGGTTTCGACGCGGTCGAAATCCCGCTGAACTCGCCGCAGTGGGAGAAAAGTATTCCGCAGGTCGTCGACGCTTACGGCGAGCAGGCGCTTATCGGCGCGGGCACCGTGCTGCAACCGGAGCAGGTCGACAGGCTGGCGGCCATGGGCTGTCGGCTGATCGTGACGCCAAACATTCAGCCGGAAGTGATCCGGCGGGCGGTGGGTTACGGCATGACCGTGTGTCCAGGCTGCGCCACCGCCAGCGAAGCCTTCAACGCGCTGGATGCCGGCGCGCAGGCGCTGAAAATTTTCCCGTCATCGGCTTTTGGACCGGATTACATCAAAGCGTTGAAAGCCGTGCTGCCGCCGGAGGTTCCGGTCTTTGCCGTTGGCGGCGTGACGCCGGAAAACCTGGCGCAGTGGATTAATGCCGGTTGTGTGGGGGCTGGGCTGGGTAGCGATCTCTATCGCGCCGGCCAGCCGGTTGAACGTACCGCGCAACAGGCAGCCGCATTCGTAAAAGCGTATCGAGAGGCAGTGAAATGAAAATAACCAATATCACCACGTACCGTTTACCTCCGCGTTGGATGTTCCTGAAGATTGAAACCGATGAAGGCATTGTCGGCTGGGGCGAACCGGTGATTGAAGGGCGCGCCCGCACGGTGGAGGCGGCCGTTCATGAATTTGGCGACTACCTGATTGGCCAGGATCCGGCGCGGATTAACGACCTGTGGCAGGTGATGTACCGCGGCGGCTTTTATCGCGGCGGCCCGATTATGATGAGCGCCATCGCCGGTATTGACCAGGCGCTATGGGATATTAAAGGTAAGGTCCTGAATGCCCCGGTCTGGCAACTGATGGGCGGGCTGGTGCGCGACAAAATTAAAGCCTACAGCTGGGTGGGCGGCGACCGCCCCGCCGAAGTAATTGACGGGATTAAGAAGCTGCGCGGTATTGGTTTCGACACCTTTAAATTAAACGGCTGCGAAGAGATGGGGCTCATCGATAATTCCCGTGCGGTTGATGCGGCGGTGAATACCGTAGCGCAAATCCGCGAAGCGTTTGGCAATGAAATTGAGTTTGGTCTCGATTTTCATGGCCGCGTTAGCGCGCCGATGGCTAAGGTATTAATTAAAGAGCTGGAGCCATATCGCCCATTATTTATTGAGGAGCCGGTATTAGCCGAGCAGGCGGAATATTATCCGCGGCTGGCGGCGCAAACGCATATTCCAATTGCCGCCGGCGAACGTATGTTCTCGCGCTTTGAATTTAAACGGGTACTGGAAGCGGGCGGGGTGGCTATTTTACAGCCCGATTTGTCGCACGCAGGCGGTATTACCGAATGCTATAAAATTGCCGGAATGGCGGAAGCCTATGACGTTGGGCTGGCGCCGCACTGCCCGCTGGGGCCGATCGCGCTGGCCGCTTGTCTGCACGTCGATTTCGTTTCACATAACGCGGTTTTCCAGGAACAGAGCATGGGGATCCACTACAACAAAGGCGCAGAACTTCTTGATTTTGTGAAAAATAAAGAAGATTTCAATATGGAAGGCGGCTTCTTTAAACCTCTGATGAAGCCGGGGCTGGGCGTGGAAATTGATGAGGCCCGCGTGATTGAGTTAAGTAAAAATGCGCCGGACTGGCGAAATCCGTTGTGGCGGTATGAGGATGGCTCTGTCGCCGAATGGTAAATGCGCGTCATACTTCGCACTGGTGATGCGTTGGCTGCATTTTCTTACCCTGGTCACATACTATTGTATGCTCCCAGGGATGCGAAAATTTGCCGCCTTTCCCCAGCACGAATTATTTAGCGCATCGCAACATAGTTATTAATAAAAAACAAAAACACCCTCTGTAAATTACCGGGCATGGTGAGCGGCTTCGCTATGCCCAAAATCTGGAGACAGATTGCGATGGATATTTCAGTTACCGCTGTAAAACCCGGGCGTCGCCGTTATCTGACGCTCATCATGATCTTTATTACCGTGGTTATTTGTTATGTTGACCGCGCCAACCTCGCTGTCGCCTCGGCGCATATTCAGGAGGAGTTTGGTATTAGCAAAGCGGAAATGGGCTATGTATTTTCCGCCTTTGCCTGGCTGTATACCCTCTGCCAGATCCCTGGCGGTTGGTTTCTTGACCGCGTAGGATCCAGGCTTACCTACTTTATCGCTATATTTGGCTGGTCCGTCGCGACGTTGCTACAAGGCTTCGCCACCGGCTTAATGTCGCTGATTGGTTTACGCGCCATTACCGGCATCTTCGAAGCGCCAGCTTTCCCGACCAACAACCGCATGGTGACCAGCTGGTTCCCCGAACACGAACGCGCCTCTGCCGTTGGGTTTTATACCTCGGGGCAATTTGTGGGTCTGGCCTTCCTCACGCCGCTACTGATCTGGATCCAGGAGCTATTAAGCTGGCACTGGGTATTTATCGTTACCGGCGGTATCGGCATTATCTGGTCGTTAATCTGGTTTAAGGTTTATCAACCGCCGCGCCTGACTAAAAGCATCAGTAAAGCCGAACTCGACTATATCCGCGACGGAGGCGGCCTGGTGGATGGCGATGCGCCGCTGAAGAAAGAGGCGCGTCAACCGTTATCAAAAGCGGACTGGAAGCTGGTCTTTCACCGTAAGCTGGTTGGCGTTTACCTTGGGCAGTTCGCGGTTACCTCGACGCTGTGGTTCTTCCTGACCTGGTTCCCGAATTACTTAACCCAGGAAAAAGGCATCACCGCGCTGAAGGCCGGCTTTATGACCACGGTACCCTTCCTCGCCGCGTTTTTTGGCGTCCTGCTCTCCGGCTGGCTGGCGGATAAGCTGGTGAAAAAAGGCTACTCGCTGGGCGTGGCGCGCAAAACGCCGATTATCTGCGGGCTGCTGATCTCCACCTGCATCATGGGGGCGAACTATACCAACGACCCCGTTTGGATCATGGCGTTGATGGCGCTGGCATTCTTCGGCAACGGCTTTGCGTCTATCACTTGGTCGCTGGTCTCCTCCCTGGCGCCGATGCGCCTGATCGGCCTGACCGGCGGGGTCTTTAACTTCGTTGGCGGACTGGGTGGCATCACCGTCCCGCTGGTGATTGGCTATCTGGCGCAGGATTACGGCTTTGGCCCGGCGCTGGTTTATATCTCCGTAGTGGCGCTGATAGGCGCGCTGTCTTATATCCTGCTGGTCGGCGATGTGAAACGTGTAGGCTAAATTTTGGCGATACGCTACCCTGATGCGTAAGTCTCGCATCAGGGTATCGTCATGAAACAAGTCACTTTTGCTCCCCGTCACCATCAGCTTACCAATATCAATACCTGGACCCCGGACAGCCAGTGGCTGGTTTTCGACGTCCGTCCGTCGGGGGCCTCTTTCACCGGCGAGACCATTGAGCGGGTGAATATCCATAGCGGCGCCGTTGAGACGCTCAATCGCGCCGCTGACGGTGCCTGCGTTGGTGTGGTCACCGTACACCCGACGCAAGATAAATACGTTTTTATTCACGGCCCGGAACACCCGGACGCCAACTGGCATTACGATTTTCATCACCGTCGCGGGGTGGTGAACTGGCAGGGTGAAACCCGCAATCTTGATGCGCTGGATATTACCGCGCCTTATACCCCCGGCGCGCTGCGCGGCGGCAGCCACGTTCATGTCTTCAGCCCAGACGGCCAGTTCGTTAGCTTCACGTATAACGACCACGTACTTCACGAATACGATCCGGCGCTGGATCTGCGCAACGTTGGCGTAGCCGCGCCCTATGGCCCGGTGAGCCCGCAGGGCGCCCATCCCCGCGAATATGCCGGCAGCCACTGGTGCGTGCTGGTGAGCCGTACCACGGCGAACCCATTGCCGGGCAGCGATGAGATCAATCGCGCTTATGAAGAGGGGTGGGTCGGCAATCATGCACTAGCCTTTATCGGCGATACGCTGGCGGAAAACGGCGACAAAGTGCCTGAACTGTTTATTGTGACGCTGCCGCGGGATGAGGCAGGGTGGAAGCGGCAGGGCGATGCGCCGCTGGCCGGAAGTGCAACGACGATGCCCGCGCCGCCGGCAGGCGTCAGCCAGCGTCGTTTGACCTATACCCACCAGCGCCGCTATCCGGGGCTGGTGAATGTACCGCGCCATTGGGTACGCGCCAATCCGCAGGCCACCGAGATCGCCTTTCTGATGCGTGATGACGCAGGCGTTGTACAGCTGTGGCTTATCGCGCCTGCGGGCGGCGAGCCGCGTCAGTTAACGCATACTGCAAAGGGGATTCAGTCGGCGTTTAACTGGCATCCATCGGGCGAGTGGCTGGGATGCGTGGTGGAAAACAAAATCGCGCTCTGCGATGCCTGCAGCGGCGCGGTAAGTTATTTGACGACCGATCGCGAAAATCCGCCGTCCGCGGATGCCGTTGTATTTTCACCGGATGGAAAATACCTGGCGTGGATGGAAGACGTCGACGGTTATCGCCAGTTGTGGATAACCGAAACGCAGCGCTAGCTTAGCGCGAAGGCATTGGCGCTGGCGGGATGACGGAGTTAGTCGCCAGCGTCTCCTGTTCGCTTTTCTCGACGCGCGATTTTACCGAGCTGTCGGTGCGGAACATATCCCACGGCAGAAGTAGCGTGTCCATGACCGCGGTGAACGGCATATCGAGGGCCACCAGCGATTTCACGCCCCAGTTGGTGTCGTCGTCGCCCAGCGTATGGGCGCTGGAGCGCGTGCCTGGGTAGGTTCCTTCCTTGCCGCCGGTATGCGACATCACGCTGGAGCAACCGCCCATACTAATCATCCCGCTGAACAGGACCAGCTTTAACAATCCGCTTTTCATCACTCTTCCGTCATTTTATCGGGGTTACTTCGGTTATAACGAGCCGTCCCGTGAATGCCTAGCGTTATTGCACTGCACTGTGGCGAGTATCGCACTTTGCCTTTTGTGCTTTGCAACCAGTCTAAGCATTCGCCAGCAAACTGCAAAAAAATTTGGCTGAAAAGGGCTTGAAAAGCGTCGGGGCACACCCATTTTAGTAGTGTCACCCAATGAGGATACGCCTGAGGGGTATTCCGGGTCATAACGGCTTGTCCATGATGGAAAGCCATTGAATTCTCGCTGATTTCAGGAGCTATTTACTATGCGTAATTTCGATCTCTCCCCGCTTTATCGTTCTGCTATTGGTTTCGACCGCCTGTTCAACCTGTTAGAAAATAATCAAAGCCAGGGCAACGGCGGCTACCCTCCGTATAACGTTGAATTAGTGGATGAAAACAATTACCGCATCGCGATTGCCGTCGCCGGTTTTGCGGAAAGCGAATTAGAGATAACCGCGCAAGACAATCTTCTGGTGGTGAAAGGCTCCCATGCCGCCGAGCAGAAAGAGCGCACCTACCTGTACCAGGGGATCGCGGAACGCAACTTCGAGCGTAAATTCCAGCTCGCCGATAACATTCATATTCGCGGCGCTAACCTTGTCAACGGCCTGCTGTATATCGATCTGGAACGCGTGATTCCGGAAGCGAACAAACCGCGCCGTATCGAAATTAACTAATTTTCCGCTTCAGGCCGCGCGGCGGCCTGAATAAACAACTTGCTTGCCGTCAGGGAGCAAATGCGAATTCGCTGAATTCGCAGGTACTTACTCGCTTCTCAGAAGGAGAAAACACTATGCGTAACTACGATTTATCCCCACTGCTGCGTCAATGGATCGGTTTTGACAAACTGGCTAATGCCCTGCAAACCGCCGGTGAAAGCCAAACCTTCCCGCCCTATAACATCGAAAAAAGCGACGATAACCATTACCGCATTACCCTCGCGGTAGCCGGGTTCCGTCAGGAAGATTTGGATATTCAGCTGGAAGGTACGCGTCTGACTGTTAAAGGCACGCCGCAGGCCGCTGAAAAAGAGACTAAATGGCTGCACCAGGGGCTGGTGAATCAGGCCTTCAGCTTGAGTTTCACCCTCGCGGATAATATGGAAGTCTCCGGTGCCACCTTTACCAATGGCTTATTGCATATCGACTTAACCCGCCACGAGCCGGAAGTCGCCGCCCCGCAGCGTATCGCTATTAGCGAGCGCCCGGCGCTGAATAGTTAATTCAGCCACATCGCTTTCAAGCCCCGATAACTCGGGGCTTTTTTGTGCGCGGGACTACATACAGTATTCCCGCCTTCAGTCATAATCCCTGTTAATAATAATGTTATTCACAGGGAAAATAGTATGAGTGATATAGCATTGACCGTCAGCGTGTTGGCGCTGGTTGCGGTGGTGGGATTGTGGATCGGCAATGTCAAAATCCGCGGCGTTGGCTTTGGTATCGGCGGCGTGCTGTTTGGCGGCATTATCGTGGGCCACTTCGTGGATCAGGCAGGGATTACGCTGAGCAGCCCGATGCTGCATTTCATCCAGGAATTTGGCCTTATTCTCTTCGTTTATACCATCGGTATTCAGGTCGGTCCGGGCTTTTTTGCCTCGTTACGCGTCTCCGGGCTTAAGCTCAATCTGTTCGCGATCCTTATCGTCGTACTTGGCGGACTGGTGACGGCGATCCTGCATAAGCTGTTCAATATTCCGCTTCCGGTCGTTCTCGGCATCTTCTCTGGGGCGGTCACTAATACGCCCGCGCTTGGCGCCGGGCAGCAAATCCTGCGCGATCTTGGCCTGCCGTTTGATGTCGTCGATCAGATGGGGATGAGTTACGCGATGGCCTACCCGTTTGGTATCTGCGGCATTTTGCTGACCATGTGGCTGGTGCGGCTGTTCTTTCGCATTAATGTGGAAAAAGAGGCGCAGCAGTTTGATGAGAGCAGCGGTAACGGGCACGCTCATCTGCATACCATTAACGTGCGGGTGGAAAACCCGAATCTAAATAATATGGCGATTCAGGATGTGCCAATGCTCAACAGCGACAAAATTATCTGCTCGCGGTTGAAGCGCGATGAGCTATTGATGGTGCCGGCGCCGGGTACGCTTATCCAGCATGGCGATCTGCTGCACCTGGTCGGGCGGCCGGAAGATTTACACAACGCGCAGTTGGTGATTGGTAAAGAAGTGGCGACTTCGCTCTCAACGCGCGGTACCGATCTCAAAGTGGAACGCGTGGTGGTCACTAACGAGAAGGTATTAGGGAGGAAAATCCGCGATCTGCACTTTAAACAACGCTATGACGTAGTGATCTCGCGGCTTAATCGCGCCGGGGTGGAGCTGGTGGCCAGCAGCCATGCCAGCCTGCAGTTTGGCGATATTCTTAACCTGGTTGGACGTCCACAGGCCATTGACGCGGTGGCCAATGAACTCGGCAACGCGCAGCAAAAGCTGCAGCAGGTTCAAATGCTACCGGTGTTTATCGGCATTGGTCTCGGGGTCCTGCTGGGGTCTATTCCGCTGTTTATTCCCGGTTTCCCGGCGGCGTTGAAACTGGGGCTAGCCGGCGGGCCGCTGATTATGGCGCTGATCCTCGGGCGTATCGGCAGCATCGGCAAGCTGTACTGGTTTATGCCGCCGAGCGCCAACCTGGCGCTGCGCGAACTCGGTATCGTGCTGTTTCTGGCGGTGGTGGGGCTGAAGTCCGGCGGCGATTTTGTCGACACCCTGCTCCACGGCGAGGGGCTTAGCTGGATAGCCTACGGTATTTTCATCACCGCTATCCCGCTACTGACGGTGGGTATACTGGCGCGGATACTGGCGAAGATGAACTATCTGACCCTCTGCGGCATGCTGGCCGGCTCAATGACCGACCCGCCGGCGCTGGCCTTCGCCAACAATCTTCACGCCACCAGCGGCGCGGCGGCGCTCTCCTACGCCACGGTTTATCCGCTGGTGATGTTCCTGCGGATAATCACTCCTCAGCTACTGGCCGTGCTGTTCTGGGGGCTGAGTTAGCGAATTCCGAATACCGGTATCCATCGGGTGCCGGTTCTTCTCTCCTGTTCGTGATTTAGGCTATGCTGTGGCCTGTTTGCGTGACGAACAAGGACTGCTGATGAAAATTTCCCGCATTGGCGAAGCGCCGGATTACCGCTTTTCGCTGGCCAATGAACGCACCTTTCTGGCGTGGATCCGTACGGCGCTCGGCTTTCTCGCCGCGGGCGTCGGGCTCGATCAGCTGGCGCCGGATTTTGCCACTCCGCTTATTCGCGAAGTGCTTGCGTTGCTACTATGCCTGTTTGCCGGCGGGCTGGCGGTGTACGGCTATCTGCGCTGGCTGAGCAACGAAAAGGCGATGCGCCTGAAGCAGGATCTCCCCTATACCCGTACGCTACTGGTGATTAGCGTCCTGCTGCTGGCGGTCGTGGCGGCGGTGATGCTGCTGGTGCTGTATGGCGGATAGACGCCGGGCGCGGCGGGAGAGCGATCCCGGTCTGCAGCCGGAGCGCACCTCGCTGGCGTGGTTTCGTACTCTGCTGGGCTACGGGGCGCTGATGGCGCTGGCGATTAAACATAACTGGCATAGCGCCGGGCTGGCGTTCTGGATATCGATTGGCGTACTGGCAGTGGTGGCGATCATTCTCTGGCGCTACACCCGTAGCCGCCATTTGATGGATGTCGGCGAGAGCGATTTTTTGCAGCCGGGAGCAGTTCGTGACAAATTTTTGATCTCCCTCGCAGTGCTTTCGCTGTCATTATTGTTTGCTGTAACGCATCTACGGCAGATCATTTTATTTCTTAAGGATGTGACATGACAGGATGTCGGACAGAATGCCACTCCCTCGCTCACAACGAACCGGCAGTGCAGGAGGTGAAAGTTTATCGCCACCATTGCCAGCAACCGCAGCAGCTATATCGGGAGCTACGCGCGCAGGGCGTGCGCGCCGTTCGTTTTATTCCGCAGCTCAGAGCGGAAGATGCCAATGCGTGGGGAAACTTCCTTTGCGCCATTTTCCATATCTGGGCGCGGGAAGATATTGGCCGCATAACGATTACGTTGTTTGAGGAAACTCTGCGTATCTGGTGCGGCGAACCGCTGCGCGAACAACGGCAGGTGGCCGCCAATAGCGCCTGTTTTGTCTGTGCGTGGCGGCGATTATGCGCAGACGACGACGATCCGCTCTGTGAAGGCTACCGCCAGTTCTATGTCGCCAGCGCTCCCTGTATGCGGGTTATGCGCGATCTGCGTAAACAGCAGCGGTCACCGGGCGAACTGATGCCGCTGCTGCGGGCGATTTAACGCCCCTTCGCCAGATACTGCGCCATCTCTTCTTCCGGCACCATACCGCCGCCGGTCGCCCATACCAGGTGGGTGGCGTGGCGTAGCTGTTCGTCGCTCAGTCCTTGTAGCTGATGATACGCTTTACTGGCGCAGACGCGCTGCGGTCCGGCCATCCCGGCCAGTGCGGACGGCTCAAGGCGAATGTTTTCCGCCGTTGCCAGCCAGCCCAGCATGTCGTACATCGTTTGATCGTCGAGGGTATACAGGCCGTCGAGCAGGCGTTCCATCGCCCGGCCAACGAAGCCGGAAGCGCGGCCGACCGCCAAACCATCGGCGGCGGTCAGGTTATCTATCCCCAAATCCTGCACCGCAATCTGGTCATGGAGCCCGGTGTAAATGCCGAGCAGCATGCATGGGGAATGGGTCGGTTCGGCGAACAGACAGTGAACGTGGTCGCCAAACGCCAGTTTCAGGCCGAATGCGACGCCGCCGGGGCCGCCGCCAACGCCGCATGGCAGATAGACAAACAGCGGGTGATCGGCATCGACCACGCGTCCTGACCGGGCAAACTGCGCTTTCAGGCGTTCGCCGGCCACGGCATAGCCGAGGAACAGCGTGCGCGAGTTTTCATCGTCGATGAAAAAGCAGTTCGGGTCGGATTCCGCCGCCTTGCGCCCCTGTTCGACCGCCACGCCGTAATCTTCTTCATACTCAACGACCGTTACGCCGTGGCTGCGCAGTTTGGCTTTTTTCCATGCGCGGGCATCGGCAGACATATGTACCGTGACCTTAAAACCAATGCGCGCGCTCATGATGCCGATCGACATACCGAGGTTGCCGGTAGAACCAACGGCGATGCTGTACTGGCTGAAGAACTGCTTGAATTCTGGTGTCAGCAATTTGCGATAATCATCTGAGGTGGTGAGCAGCCCGGCTTCCAGCGCCAGCTTTTCCGCATGGGTCAGCACTTCATAAATGCCGCCGCGCGCCTTAATGGAGCCCGAAATCGGCAGGTGGCTATCTTTTTTCAGTAACAGTTCGCCGTGAATCGGCTGGTTGAATTGTTGCTCGAGGAGGCGTTTCATTGCCGGAATGGCAACCACTTCTGATTCGATAATCCCGCCGGTGGCGGCCGTTTCCGGGAAGGCTTCCGCCAGATACGGCGCGAAGCGCTGAAGGCGTTCGTGAGCGTCTTTTACATCTTCGGCGGTCAGGCCGACATAGGGCAACCCTTGCGCCAGCGTCGTGGTCGCCGGGTTAAACCAGGTGGTTTCTTTCAGAGCGATCAGCTCCTGCACAAGCGGGAAAGTCGCGGTTAATTGGGTCAGTTCAGCGTTTTTCATATTACGTCTCGTTCGCTTAGATGATGAAAGAAAGCAGGAAGGTGGCGGCGAGTGCAAGTAAAGAAGCGATAAATGTCGCCGTCGTATAATACTTGAACGTTTCGCTGAGGCTTGCGCCACAGTATTGTTTCACCAGCCAGAACAGGGAATCCGTTACGATCGTGCAGCCAATCGCGCCGGAACCGATGGCAATAGCGATGATCTCCGGACTTACACCGGGATATAGCGGCAGCATCGGCGCGACGATAGCGGTGGCGCCCATCATGGCCACGGTAGCGGAGCCGACGGCGGCGTGAAGGATCAGGGCCACCAGCCAGGCCAGCAGAATCGGATGCATATGCAGATTCGAGAGGATCACCGCCAGGCTATCGGCCAGGCCGCTGGATTTCAAAATCGCGTTGAACGCGCCGCCCGCGCCAATAATCAGCAGAATATTAGCAATCGATCCGAAACCATTTTCAGTATGGGTCAGCAGGACGCCCATCCCCATCTGCCGACGAATACCAAGAATGTAATAAGCGACAAAGACGGCAATAAACATCGCGGTGATGGGGTTGCCGATAAACTCCAGCAGCATATACAGCGTGCCGCCTTTAGCCATATTCAATTCAGCGACGGTTTTCACCAGCATCAGCCCAATCGGCAGCAGCACGGTAAATAGCGTAGCGCCGAGCGAGGGCAGCGTCGATTCTTCGCGTACTTCAAGGTTAGAAAACTCGGTCGGCACCGGTTTAAACGGCAGGCGGTTGCCGAGCAGCTTGAGGAACAATGGGCCGCCTACCAGCGAGGCAATCAGGCCAACCAGCAGGCCGTAGACGATGACCGTGCCGATATCCGCGCCGAGTTTATTCGCCACGAACAGCGCGGCCGGATGCGGCGGCACCACGCAATGCACCGCCATCAGCGCGGTACACAGGGGGATGGCCAGCTTCAGCAGCGAGGTATTGGTTTTTTTGGCAATGGAGAAGGCTAGCGGGATCAGCAGCACCACGCCAACCTCAACAAACAGCGTAATGCCGCAGATCAGGCCAACCAGCACCATGATCACGTCTGCCGACAACCAGCGACAGCGCTGCAGCGCCAGGCCGATGCGCTCCGCCGCGCCGGAGACTTCCATCATCTTCCCGAGGATGGTACCGAGACCGATCACCGCCGCCAGGAAGCCAAGCGTACCGCCAATACCGCTCTCAATGGCGTTGACCATATCAAGCGGCCCCATGCCCATCATCGCGCCGACGAAAAAGCTTGCCAGCAGGAGCGCCAGAAACGGATGAAACTTCAGTTTGACGATCGTTAAAACGATTAGCACGATACTGATAAACAGCGTGCCTACCACCCAGATTTGAGATTCCATATCCCACCTCGCCGTAAATAACGTGTGGTTATTGAACAGAAAAGCGACATAGGCTGACAAACGATATAAATCGCTTTTCAGATGAGCCAAATTGATGCAAATACGTGATTTGGTTCTTAAATAGCCCGTTAAATGTGTGTTGAGTCACTTTTATTCATCTTTCAGGCGCGCTCCGGCTGCGTTTTTTTTACACTTACCGGCAAAGAAAAGGCGGGGAATCGTGATGGATGTAATGAAAGAGATAGGTAATCGCCTGCTGAACGGCTGGCAGTTGTCAAAGCTGTATACCTTTGAAGTTGCGGCTCGCCATGAGTCCTTTGCACTGGCGGCGGAAGAGCTGTCGCTGACCCCGAGCGCCGTTAGCCATCGCATCAACCAGTTGGAAGAAGAGCTGGGTATTCAGCTATTTATACGTTCGCACCGCAAGGTGGAGTTGACGCGCGAGGGGCGGCGGGTATTCTGGGCGTTGAAATCCTCGCTGGATAGCCTTAATCAGGAGATTCTGGATATTAAAAATCAGGAGCTCTCCGGCACGCTGACGGTGTACTCGCGCCCGTCGATCGCCCAATGCTGGCTGGTGCCGGCGCTGGGCGATTTCACCCGCCGCTACCCATCCATCTCGCTGACTGT
Organism: Klebsiella sp. 141203; assembly: GCF_032601985.1. NCBI lineage: Bacteria > Pseudomonadati > Pseudomonadota > Gammaproteobacteria > Enterobacterales > Enterobacteriaceae > Klebsiella > Klebsiella sp. 141203. Next base: position 76,613 of record NZ_JAQIRL010000004.1, read on the forward strand.
GCTCACCGGCAACGATAACGTCAATCTACAGCGTGCGGGTATCGATCTGGCGATCTATTTTGATGATGCGCCGTCATCACAGCTAAGCCATCATTTTCTGATGGATGAAGCGATCGTGCCGGTATGTACGCCGAAATACGCGCAGCAGCAGCAGATAATCCGCAATCCAGGCAATCTGCGCTACTGCACGTTACTACATGACCGTCAGGCATGGAGCAATGATTCCGGTACCGATGAGTGGTTCAGTTGGGCGCAGCAATTTGCAATTGAATTGCCGCAATCATCGGGTATCGGCTTCGATCGTTCTGATTTAGCGGTGATTGCGGCGATGAATCACGTCGGAGTAGCGATGGGGCGTAAACGGCTGGTGCAGAAGCGGTTAGAAAGCGGGGAGCTTATCGCGCCGTTCGGCGAGATGACGCTAAAGTGTCACCAGCATTACTATGTGACGACCCTGCCGGGCCGTCAGTGGCCGAAAATCGACGCTTTTATTGAATGGCTGCACAGCCTGACATAAGGCAAAAGCCGCTATCCGGGGAGCGCCAGCGGCGCTTATACCGGCTGCTGGTGGCTGGTAAAGCGCGAGGCCAGAGGCAGCCAGCACAGCAGAATCAACAGCCCCATTAACATCATTAGCAGGCCGAGGCTGCTTTGCCCCGTTTGCGGCATCATAGCCGACAGCCAGGCCAGCACGCCGGAGCCGATATTCTGCAAGCCGCCAACCAGCGCGCCAGCGGTACCGGCGAGGAACGGAAATGGCTCCATCGCGCCGCTTGTAGCCAGAGGGAACAACATACCCGCGCCGAAGAAGAACAGCGCCGCAGGCACCAGCAGTGTCCAGACGGTCATAACGCCGAATAGCCCCGGCAACCACATCATAACTCCCGCCAGCAGGCAGCAGATAACCGACTGCCACATCAGCGTTGAGAAGCGTTTATTCGGACGGCCAGCGAACCACGCGCCGAAGAACGCCGCCGGGATCGGCAGAATAAACAGAATGCTGACCGCCATACTGCTCAGGCCGAGGACCGCGCCCATCAGCACGCCGGAACAGGCTTCGAACACCGCAATCCCGGCCAACCCGCCCACCAGCATCAGCAGGTAACAGTTAAAGGCGCCGGTACCGAACAGCGTTTTGTAGCTGGCCAGTAGTTTCGTCCGCGGCGCGCCTTGCGGGCGCGTTTCCGGCATCCATTTCGCCATGCTGAAGGTTACGCCCGCGCACAGCACTAGCAGGAAGGCGTAACAGGCACGCCAGTTCCACAGGGTATCAAGGATACCGCCGAGCAGCGGCGCAATCAGCGGGCTGACCAATATTCCCATATTTAACAAACTGTTGGCGTGGCGCAGCTGCGCGCCTTCGTAAAGATCGCGCGGCAGGGTTCGCGCCATCACGCCGCCGACGCCGGTGCCCATCCCCTGCATGGCGCTGGCGGCGATCAATACCGGCAGGCTATGGGTGGTGATGGCAACCAGCGTTGCCAGCATAAAAATAGACATCCCGACAAGGATCACCGGGCGGCGGCCCACGCGGTCGGAGAGCGGGCCGTAGAACAGCTGGGAAATGCCGTACGTCAGGAGGTAGGCCGCCATTACGCTTTGTACCGCCCCTTCACGGACGTTAAGCGATACCGCCATGTCGGCGATAGCCGGAATATAAATGGTCTGCGCCATCTGGCCAACGGCCACCAGCAGTACCAGCATCAACAACAAATTGAAGTTCTTATGCCGTTTCATGTCGATGAATACTTCGTGAGCAATGAGAAATGGAGAATATGTGACTGGCACACTCCTTAAACGATGGAGGAATCTACCACAATAAAATGACAGAACAACTACATAGCACCGATTGTTGGGGAAAATTCAGGCAGGTTTTGTAAACAGGATCGGCAACTAATGTTGCCATTTTAATCTATGAGAGACGCAGCAGGATTGCTCCGGCGGCAATACCGCAGGCGGCAACGATGCGCAGCGCTACCACTTGTTCCTTCAGGACGATAAATGCGATCAGCGCGCCGAACAGAATGGAGGTTTCGCGCAGCGCGGCGACCACCGCCAGCGGCGCCTGAGTCATCGCCCATAGCGCCAGGCCGTAGGATCCCATGGTGCCGACGCCGCCGAGGATGCCCTTTTTCCAGTGCTGGCGTAAATAACGGCTGGCTTCGCGCCGCCGTGCCGCCATGGCCCAGCACAGCAGGCAGCAACCGTTCATAAAAAAGGTCCACAGGGTATAGCCGAGCGCCGATCCCGCCAGCCGTACCCCGGTGCCGTCTACCAGCGTATAGCCCGCGATAAAACAGGCGTTGATCAGCGCCAGCATGATGCCTTTACGGGAACTGACGCGGCCGTTAAAGGCCATCGCCAGAATCGCCAGGCAGATGACGCCAATACCCAACCAGGCCAACGGCGATAAGCGATCGCCGAGAAATATCACGCTGATAGCCGCGACCAGCAGCGGCGCGGTGCCGCGCATTAGCGGATAGGTCTGGCTCATATCCGACACCTGATAGGTCTTCGCCACCAGTACCGTATACACCACCTGCAACGCACATGACGCCACCAGATAGGGGGCGCTGGCCAGCGTCGGCTGCGGCGCGAAGGGGAGCATCACCAGGGCGATCAGCGAGGCCGACCCGCTGACGCTTATCGCCGCGTACATTTTATCGCCGCTGGCTTTGACGATAGCGTTCCAGCTGGCGTGCAGCAGTGCGGCGAAAAGCAAAATGCAGAATACGGTGATGGTCATCGCAGGCAGATTCAGCAGTTAAGGTCAGCGGACTGTAACATGCGCCCGCTGCGCCAACCAGCCGCGCTTACAGCGAGCAGAACAGGCGATGCGTAACCCGAGGCTCATCGTATACCGGGCGGAAACCAAAGCGTTCATAAAAGGGCCAGGCCTGCGCCGGGGCATGAGTGTTAAGGAAATCGAACCAGGCGCCGGAATGCGTGATGACTGAGAGCAGCAGCTGCTGGCCAATTCCCTGGCGGCGATGGCTATCGCGAATATAGAGATGGCGAATGCGCCCGGCCCGCGGCTGCTGGCTGAAGGGGTCGACGTTCAGACCGCAGACCCCAACCAACTGGCCACGGACAAACGCGCCCAGCAGCTTTTCACCAGGGGCGTTAAAGCGGTTTTTGCCGCTTTGCCAGTTTTCCGCCAGACGGCGCAGCATATTGAAATGCTGTTCAAGGCTTTCGGTGCGCAGCGCGACGAACCCCGGATCCTCCGGCGTCGTTGCGGCAATTAATAGCGGTGGCATGGTTCCTCCATCAAGTCTTCCCGGAACGCCCGAAGGACGCCTGTAGGGGGGCGGTTTCCCGCCCCCCTCAGGTGCGACTTGAACCTGAATCAGCGGAACTGTTTCAGGACTGCATCAAGTAGTTGCAACACAGCAACCATGAGTTTCAGGATTAAAATAATAATATCCATTCCGCCCATACGCGCGTCTCCTGTGGTTAAGGAGCACAATAAGCTGACGTACCTTTCCGCTGCCTGTTGCCAGCTTATCCCTGTTCTCACAGGGGTTGCGCAGTGGTGGCCGCACGGGCCGGACACGACGCATTGTTGACGTAACACAGTGTGCTCTCTCGGGGTTAAGGCACTGACGGCACCACCCGTTTCAGCCAGGACTTCGTTGCGCCGGTCAAACTTGCGGCCCCCGAATGGCACAAAGTGAACACATCCAGTATAGATAAATACTGTATGTATGAACAGTATTTTTTGGACAAATTCGCACCCGTCGTACATACTCTATGACAGAGAAATTTCGACCTTAAATTGCGCGAATTGCAGCGATCGCGTATACTTTTGTCGTTGACGTAATACAGTGTGCTTACGGCTACCACCCGTAAAAATGCTGATAAAAACCTCGCTCCGGCGGGGTTTTTTGTTTTCTGCCGCTGATGTCGCAAATTGTGATCTTTCGCGCAAATTCTCGTGGATGAAAATAAATCCATTGTGAAAACGCAAAACCTGTGTTTGTATAAATTCAGCTTATTTTTCGACACAACAGGTCCCTAATGAACGCTGCCATGATGACTTCGACCCTACTAAAAACCGCGCCTGCCGCGGTGGTCGTCGTGTCTGTGGTGGTCGTCGTCGGCAATGCGCCGTAGGGTCCGGAACAACACGAATTCCAAACCCCGCCGGCGCAAACCGAGCGGGGTTTTTTGTTGGCGAGCCCCCCGGTAAAGTCGGCCCAGAATAAAAGGACTGGAGCATGGCAAGTTCGGGCACCACATCAAACACAATGCGCTTTACCGGCGCGCAGCTGGTTGTTCATTTACTGGAACGCCAGGGTATTACTATGGTCAGCGGTATTCCGGGCGGCTCCATCCTGCCCATCTACGATGCCTTGAGCCAAAGCACGCAGATCCGCCACATCCTGGCGCGCCACGAGCAGGGGGCGGGTTTTATCGCTCAGGGGATGGCGCGTACCGAAGGTAAACCGGCGGTCTGCATGGCCTGTAGCGGCCCTGGCGCCACCAACCTGATTACCGCCATCGCCGATGCCCGCCTCGATTCTATTCCGCTGGTCTGCATCACCGGCCAGGTTCCGGCCTCAATGATCGGCACCGATGCCTTCCAGGAAGTCGATACCTACGGCATTTCTATCCCCATCACCAAGCATAACTACCTGGTGCGCGATATCGCCGAGCTGCCGCAGGTGATGAGCGACGCCTTCCGTATTGCCCAGTCCGGGCGTCCCGGGCCGGTGTGGATAGATATTCCTAAGGATGTGCAGTCGGCAACCATTGAACTGGAAACGCTCCCAGAGCCCGGCGAGCGCGCCCCGGCACCGGCATTCGCGCCTGAAAGCGTGCGTGAAGCGGCGGCAATGATCAATGCGGCGAAACGCCCGGTACTGTATCTGGGGGGCGGCGTAATTAACGCGCCGCAGCCGATTCGTGAACTGGCGGAAAAAGCCAACCTGCCGACCACTATGACCTTAATGGCGCTGGGTATGCTGCCGAAGGCGCATCCTTTGTCGCTGGGCATGCTGGGGATGCACGGCGCGCGCAGCACTAACTTTATTCTGCAAGAGGCTGATTTACTGATTGTTTTAGGCGCGCGTTTTGATGACCGGGCGATTGGCAAGACCGAGCAGTTCTGCCCGAACGCGAAGATTATTCACGTCGATATCGACCGCTCTGAGCTTGGCAAAATTAAGCAACCGCACGTAGCGATTCAGGGCGATGTGGCGGAGGTCTTAGCCCAGCTTATTCCGCAGATTGAGGCGCAGCCGCGTGATGAGTGGCGCCAACTGGTGGCTGATTTACAAAAAGAATTCCCCTGCGCCATCCCGCAGGAAAGCGATCCGCTCTCCCATTACGGCCTGATTAACGCCGTGGCCGCCTGCGTTGATGATGAGGCGATCATCACCACCGATGTGGGTCAGCATCAGATGTGGACGGCGCAGGCCTATCCGCTCAACCGTCCGCGCCAGTGGCTGACTTCCGGCGGTCTCGGCACCATGGGCTTCGGCCTGCCGGCGGCCATCGGCGCGGCGCTGGCCAATCCGCAACGTAAGGTTATTTGTTTCTCCGGTGACGGCAGCCTGATGATGAATATTCAGGAGATGGCCACCGCCGCCGAAAATCAGCTGGATGTAAAAATTATCCTGATGAACAACGAAGCGCTGGGGCTGGTGCATCAGCAGCAGAGCCTGTTCTATCAGCAGGGCGTCTTCGCCGCGACCTATCCGGGGATGATTAACTTTATGCAGATAGCTGCCGGTTTTGGTCTGCAAACCTGTGATTTAAATAACGAATCCGATCCGCAGGCGGCGCTGCAGGCGATTATCGACCGCCCAGGTCCGGCGTTGATCCACGTGCGTATCGACGCGCAGCAAAAAGTGTATCCGATGGTACCGCCGGGTGCGGCCAATACTGAGATGGTGGGGGAATAAGCCATGCAAAAGCAACACGATAACGTCATTCTGGAACTCACCGTCCGCAACCACCCAGGTGTGATGACCCACGTCTGCGGGCTATTTGCCCGCCGCGCGTTTAACGTTGAAGGTATTCTCTGCTTGCCGATTCAGGGCAGCGAGCACAGCCGCATCTGGCTGCTGGTAAATGATGACCAGCGACTGGGGCAGATGATTAGTCAGATTGAAAAGTTGGAAGATGTCACCAATGTGGCGCGTAACCAGTCCGATCCCACCATGTTTAACAAAATTGCGGTGTTCTTCGAATAGTGCTCAAGGCTTGAACGGTAAGGTGCTTATGGTTAAGGTAAGCGCCTTTGCCGGATGGCGCTGCGCTTATCCGGCCTACAGGAAGTGAATCCGTAGGCCGAATAAGGCGTTTACGCCGCCATCCGGCGCTTTCAGGCACCAGGAAACACCATGACTACCATCGCCCTTATTGACGATCATTTGATTGTCCGCTCCGGTTTTGCTCAGCTACTGGGGCTGGAAGCTGATTTTCAGGTTGTCGCTGAATTCGGCTGTGGACGCGAGGCGCTGGCGGGGCTACCGGGGCGCGGTGTACAGGTTTGTATCTGCGATATCTCAATGCCGGATATTTCCGGGCTGGAGCTGTTAAGCCAGCTGCCTAAGGGGATGGCGACCATCATGCTGTCGGTGCACGATAGCCCGGCGCTGATCGAGCAGGCGCTGAACGCCGGCGCGCGCGGCTTCCTGTCGAAACGCTGCAGTCCGGATGAACTGATCGCCGCGGTCCGCACCGTGGCGGCGGGCGGTTGCTATCTCACGCCGGATATCGCCATGAAGCTGGCCGCCGGGCGCCAGGATCCGCTCACCAAACGCGAGCGCCAGGTGGCGGAAAAACTGGCGCAGGGTATGGCGGTGAAAGAGATCGCCGCTGAGCTCGGTCTGTCGCCGAAAACCGTTCACGTTCATCGCGCCAACCTGCTGGAAAAACTGGGCGTCAGCAACGACGTCGAGCTGGCGCGCCGCATGTTCGATAGCTGGCAATGAACACCGTCGTTTCACGATTGCTGTCGGTGATCGGCTGCGCCTTTATCTTCTCAGCCGCCTGGTTCTGCCTGTGGAGTATCAGTCTGCATCTGGTGGAACGCGCGGATTTAGCGGTGTTGCTGTTTCCCTTTGGCCTGCGTTTAGGGCTGATGCTGCAATGCCCGCGTGGCTACTGGCCGGTGCTGCTGGGAGCCGAGTGGCTGCTTATCTTCTGGCTGGCTCAGGAAGTGGCGCTGGCGCACCCGATAATATTGATGACCGGAAGTCTGCTGACCCTGCTGCCGGTGGCATTGATTTCACGCTATCGCCAGCAGCGAGACTGGTTGACATTGTTGCGCCAGGGCGGGGCGCTGATCGCCGCCTCGCTGCTGCAATCGCTGCCGTGGCTGGCGCAAGAAGGCAGTGAGGGACTGACCGCGCTGTTGTTGACGCTGACCGGCGGCCTGACGCTGGCGCCGACCTGCCTGGTTATCTGGCATTATCTGACCAGTACCGTCTGGCGGCCGCTGGGGCCGTCGCTGGTGTCGCAGCCGGTTAACTGGCGTGGCCGGCATCTGATCTGGTACCTGCTGCTGTTTACCGTCAGCCTGTGGCTACAGCTCGGGTTGCCCGCCGAACTCTCCCGCTTTACCCCTTTTTGTCTGGCGCTGCCGATTATCGCTCTCGCCTGGCACTACGGCTGGCAGGGGGCGCTGATCGCCACCCTGATGAACGCCATTGCGCTGATTGCCAGCCAGACCTGGCACGATCACCCGGTTGATTTATTGCTTTCACTGCTGGCGCAGAGCCTGACCGGACTGCTGCTGGGCGCGGGGATCCAGCGATTGCGCGAGCTTAACCTGTCGCTACAGAACGAGCTGGCGCGTAATCGGCGGCTGGCGGAACGCCTGCTGGAAACGGAAGAGAGCGTGCGGCGTGACGTGGCGCGCGAGCTCCACGATGATATTGGCCAGACTATCACGGCAATTCGCACCCAGGCAGGGATCGTGCAGCGTCTGGCGCCAAACAACGCCAGCGTACGGCAGAGCGGCCAGTTGATAGAACAGCTGTCGCTGGGGGTTTACGACTCTGTGCGAAGACTGCTTGGTCGTCTGCGTCCGCGCCAGCTTGACGATCTGCCGCTTGAACAGGCGGTACGTTCGTTGATGCGTGAAATGGAACTGGAAGACCGCGGTATCGTCAGTCATCTCGAATGGCGGATTAACGAGGCGGGGCTGAGCGAAAACCAGCGCGTGACGCTGTTTCGCGTTTGCCAGGAGGGACTGAATAATATCGTCAAGCACGCCAGCGCCAGCGCCGTCACCCTCCAGGGCTGGCAGCAGGATGGGCGATTGATGCTGGTGCTGGAAGATGACGGCTGCGGCCTGCCGCCGGGGTCGAATCTGCAGGGGTTCGGCCTGACCGGCATGCGTGAGCGCGTGACAGCGCTGGGCGGTACGTTAACTATCTCCTGCACACACGGTACCCGCGTGTGCGTCAATTTACCGCTGCGTTACGTCTGAGAGGAGCGCCGATGTTTGCCTTTTTAAAAGCGCCGCCGGACGCCGCGCCGATTAGCGATAAACGCGAGCTGGACGAGCGTTATCGTTACTGGCGTCGCCATATCCTGCTTACCATCTGGCTTGGTTACGCGCTGTTTTATTTCACCCGCAAAAGCTTTAATGCCGCGGTGCCTGAAATTCTGGCCAGCAATGTACTGACTCGTAGCGATATTGGCCTACTGGCCACGCTGTTTTACATCACTTACGGGCTGTCGAAATTTTTCTCCGGTATCGTCAGCGACCGCTCCGACGCCCGCTATTTTATGGGGCTGGGGCTGATTGCCACCGGGGTGGTTAATATCCTGTTCGGTTTTTCTACTTCGCTATGGGCCTTCGCGCTGCTGTGGGCGCTGAATGCCTTCTTCCAGGGCTGGGGCTCGCCGGTGTGCGCCCGGCTGCTGACGGCCTGGTATTCGCGGACCGAACGCGGCGGCTGGTGGGCGCTGTGGAATACCGCGCATAACGTCGGCGGCGCGCTGATCCCAATGGTCGTGGGGGCGGCGGCGCTGCATTACGGCTGGCGAATGGGGATGACGATTGCCGGCTGTCTGGCGATCCTCGCCGGACTGTATCTGTGCTGGCGGCTGCGCGATCGCCCGCAGGCGGTGGGGTTACCCGCCGTAGGCGACTGGCGTCACGATGCGCTGGAAATCGCCCAGCAGCAGGAAGGCGCAGGGCTGACGCGTAAAGAGATACTGACCCGCTACGTGCTGGCCAATCCCTATATCTGGCTGTTATCGCTGTGCTATGTGCTGGTGTACGTGGTGCGGGCGGCGATTAACGACTGGGGCAATCTGTATATGTCGGAGACGCTTGGCGTCGATCTGGTGACCGCTAACTCGGCGGTGACCATGTTTGAGCTGGGCGGTTTTATCGGCGCGCTGGTGGCGGGGTGGGGCTCGGATAAGCTGTTTAACGGCAATCGCGGGCCGATGAACCTGATCTTCGCCGCCGGAATTTTGCTGTCGGTTGGCGGGCTGTGGCTGATGCCGTTCGCCAGCTACGTCATGCAGGCGGCCTGCTTCTTCACCACCGGGTTCTTCGTTTTCGGCCCGCAGATGCTGATCGGTATGGCGGCGGCGGAATGTTCGCATAAAGAAGCCGCCGGGGCGGCAACCGGGTTTGTCGGCCTGTTCGCTTATCTTGGCGCCTCGCTTTCCGGCTGGCCGCTGGCGCAGGTGATGGATATCTGGCACTGGACCGGATTCTTCGTGGTGATTGCGATTGCCGCCGGCATTTCCGCGCTGCTGCTGCTGCCGTTTTTAAACGCGCAGGCGCCGCGTACCGCCAGCGAAGCGTGATGTAGCTCACCCTTTCGCTGCGAACGGGGCAAAACTAAGAAATTTTCCCGGTTTTACCTGGAAGCCGTCTCAGGCCAGACGGCGCGCTGGTTTTTACAATGCCTGGTTATTACGCAGGCATAAAAAATCAGCTCAGGAGATACCCATGCTGGCCTTTCTGAATCAGGTGCGCAAGCCGACCCTGGATCTGCCGCTCGACGTGCGGCGCAAAATGTGGTTCAAACCTTTCATGCAGTCCTATCTGGTGGTCTTCATCGGCTACCTGACCATGTACCTGATCCGCAAAAACTTTAACATCGCGCAGAACGACATGATCTCCACTTACGGGTTGAGCATGACGCAACTGGGGATGATTGGCCTGGGCTTTTCCATTACCTACGGTGTGGGCAAGACGCTGGTCTCTTATTATGCCGACGGTAAAAATACCAAGCAGTTCCTGCCGTTTATGCTGATCCTCTCCGCCATCTGTATGCTGGGCTTTAGCGCCAGCATGGGGGCGGGTTCAACCAGCCTGTTCCTGATGATCGCCTTCTATGCGCTGAGCGGCTTCTTCCAGAGCACCGGCGGCTCGTGCAGCTATTCCACCATCACCAAGTGGACGCCCAGACGCAAACGCGGCACCTTCCTCGGCTTCTGGAATATCTCCCACAACCTCGGCGGCGCGGGCGCGGCGGGCGTGGCGCTGTTTGGCGCCAACTATCTGTTCGACGGCCACGTGATCGGCATGTTTATCTTCCCGTCGATTATTGCGCTGATCGTCGGCTTTATTGGCCTGCGTTACGGTAGCGACTCTCCGGAATCCTACGGCCTTGGCACGGCGGAAGAGCTGTTTGGCGAAGCGATTAGCGAAGAGGACAAAGAAACCGAAGAAAATGCGATGACCAAGTGGCAGATCTTTGTTGAGTACGTGCTGAAAAACAAAGTGATCTGGCTGCTGTGCTTCTCCAACATCTTCCTCTACGTGGTGCGTATCGGTATCGATCAGTGGTCCACCGTGTATGCTTTCCAGGCGCTGAAGCTGTCTAAAGAGGTGGCGATTCAGGGCTTTACCCTGTTTGAAGTCGGCGCGCTGGTTGGCACGCTACTGTGGGGCTGGTTGTCGGACTTGGCCAACGGCCGCCGCGCGCTGGTGGCCTGCGTCGCGTTGGCGCTGATTATCGCCACCCTCGGGGTTTACCAACATGCCAGCAACCAGTACGTCTATCTGGCCTCGTTGTTTGCGCTGGGCTTCCTGGTGTTTGGTCCGCAGCTGTTGATCGGCGTCGCTGCCGTCGGCTTTGTGCCGAAAAAAGCGATCGGCGCTGCCGATGGAATCAAGGGCACCTTCGCCTATCTGATCGGCGATAGCTTCGCCAAACTGGGTCTCGGGATGATCGCCGACGGCACGCCGGTCTTCGGCCTGACCGGCTGGGCCGGCACCTTTGCGGCGCTGGACGCCGCCGCCATCGGCTGTATCTGCCTGATGGCCATCGTGGCTATCTTCGAAGAGCGTAAAATTCGCCGCGAGAAAAAGAATCGAGTTTTGCAGACTGCCTGATTCACCAGGTATTTGGTAACCTTGCCCGGCCATTGCGCCGGGCTTTTTTATTTCTTGCGTAATATGCCAGGTCCGACAGTCGACAGCAGGCAAATTCCCATTATGATAGTGAGGCCGCGATTGGATGAGAGGATGCATGATCTGGATAGGACTGGCCACCCTGGTAGTGGTATTTGTTGTGGGATTTCGGGTGCTTACCTCTGATTCACGCCGCGCGATTCGCCGCCTGAGCGAACGCCTTGGCATTACGCCTGTTCCGTTGGAATCGATGATCGATCAGCTGGGAAAAACCGCCGGTAATGAGTATTTGCGTTACCTGGAGCGGCCCAATGAAGCACATCTGCAGAACGCCGCGCAGGTGCTGCTTATCTGGCAGGTCGCGATTGTCGACGCCAGCGAGAAAAACCTGCACTACTGGTATCGCCTGATGCAAAAAGCGCGATTAGCGGCGCCGATTACCGACGCGCAGATCCGCCTGGCGCAAGGTTTTCTGCGCGAACTGGACCCGGATGTGAGCGATTTACATAACCTACAGCAGCGCTATAACGATCTGTTTCTCCCGGAAGACGGCGTGCACTGGTTGCACTGATCTCATTGTTATCCGGCCTGTGGTTTACGCACTCGTCACTTGTAGGCCGGATAAGCGTAAGCGCCATCCGGCAGAATGACGAGGTCTGTATTCTCAGGCTACGCTTTTGTATTACGTTATGAAAAGCGAGAAGAGTTGCGAAAACGTTAAGTACGTCACATACAAAATGTTACACTGCGCAGCTTTCCGCCACTTTCTTCGCAGGTAACTCATGAGTCATTCAAATGAAGCCAAACCCCATGCAAGCGATCTCGCGCGGCCAAACTGGTCGGCGGTCTTCGCGGTTGCTTTCTGCGTCGCCTGCCTGATTACCGTCGAGTTTTTGCCGGTTAGTCTGCTGACGCCGATGGCGCTGGATTTAGGCATCTCCGAAGGGATGGCCGGGCAATCGGTGACGACGACGGCATTCGTCGCGATGTTTTCCAGCCTGTTTATCACCACGGTTATCGGCAAAACCGATCGCCGCTACGTGGTTATCCTGTTTTCGCTGCTGCTGACCCTTTCTTGCCTGCTGGTCTCGTTTGCCGATAGTTTCACCCTGCTGCTGCTGGGACGCGCCTGTTTGGGTCTGGCGCTCGGCGGTTTCTGGGCGATGTCGGCATCGCTGACCATGCGTCTGGTGCCGATGCGCGTGGTACCGAAAGCGCTATCGATTATCTTCGGCGCGGTATCAATCGCGCTGGTGATCGCCGCCCCATTGGGCAGTTTCCTTGGCGGGCTTATCGGCTGGCGCAACGTCTTTAACGGCGCGGCGGTGATGGGCGTGCTGTGTACGCTCTGGGTGCTGAAAGCGCTGCCGTCGCTGCCGGGTGAATCGGCGGCTCAGCAGCAAAATATGTTTGGTCTGCTGAAGCGTCCGGGGGTGATGGCCGGGATGTGCGCCATTTTCATGGCCTTTGCCGGACAGTTCGCCTTCTTTACCTATATTCGCCCGGTTTACATGACCCTCGCCGGTTTTGACGTCGACGGCCTGACGCTGGTGCTGCTGAGCTTTGGTATCGCCAGCTTTATCGGCACCTCGCTCTCCTCGGTGGTGCTGAAGCGCTCGGTCAAAGCGGCGCTGGCGATTTCGCCGCTGGTGCTGACCGCCTGCGCGGCGGCGTTGGTACTGTGGGGAGAAAGCAAAATTGTCGCCTCGACGGTGGCGATTATCTGGGGCTTCGCGTTTGCGCTAATCCCGGTGGGGTGGTCAACGTGGATCACCCGTTCTCTCTCCGATCAGGCGGAAAAAGCCGGGTCGATTCAGGTGGCGGTGATCCAGCTTGCCAACACCTGCGGCGCCGCGGTCGGCGGCGTTGCGCTCGACCACTTAGGGCTGTTGTCGCCGCTGGTGTTGTCAGGAATGTTAATGCTGTTTACCGGCCTGCTGGTGACGACCAAAGTGAAGGTGAATTAACCCGCTTACGGCCGCTCGCCTTTTGCCAGCCGGGCGTTGATGTCGGCAATCACTTCCGGCAGATCCGCCAGGGTATCAACCACATAGTGAGCCCCGGCGGCATACAGTTTGCCTGCCGCCCGCTCGCGACGGGTGGCGATTTCCTCTTTCGACATCGCCTGGTACTCCTCCCAGGTAGCGCCGAATTCGTTACCGGACACCGCGAGGCCGACGCTCCACATCCCGGCATGTAACCCTTCGCTGATGCCCGGTGCGGCGTCATCGACCTTCACGCAGTGGGCCACATCGTCTATGCCCAGGGTAATCACGTTCTGCAGCGCCATCCACGGGCCCGGTCGACCGCCGACGGCAAGGTCATCGGTAGCGACCCAGTGGTCCGGGGCGTAGCCATGGGCGGCGGCGGCCGGTACCAGCTTTTCCATCACCGGCCGCGGATAACCCGAGCAGGAGCCGATCTTCAGGCCCTCGGCGCGCAGCGCGGCGAGGGTGTCGACAACGCCGGCAATCGGTGCGGAAAAATCGACAACCTTAGCGATTTGCAGCGGCATAAACGCGGCGTAGATCGCATCGATATCGGCGGCAGTCATCGCGCGGCCGAATTTGGCCTGCCAGCGGCTATCGACAGCAGGGAGTTTGCCCAGCGCTTCAATGTGCTGCCACTTGCCAAGCCCCATCGGCACGCGGGCCTCTTCAAGGGTGATCTCAATATCGAAAGCCTGGCGGAAGGCCTCGACGAAAATTTGCGTCGGGGCGAAAGAGCCGAAGTCTACGGTGGTGCCTGCCCAGTCAAGGATCAGTGCGCTAATACGGTTCATGGCGGTTCCTCATTGTTTCCAGTACATGGCGTTGTCGATAGCCGCCAGCAGGGCGGTGATATCGGCGTCGTAGACTTCGCCAATGTTGCCGATGCGGAAGCAATCGCTTTGCGATACTTTGCCCGGATAGATAACGAAGCCCTGATCTTTCAGCTTCTGGTAGAAGGTGTGAAAGCGATACTGCGGCGCATCCGGTGAATAAAAGGCGGTAATGATCGGCGAGTGCAGGCTATCGTCGAGCAGCGGCCGGAAGCCGAGCGCGCGCATCCCTGCCACCAGACGGCGTTGATTGTTGCGGTAGCGCTGATGGCGGGCGCTAACGCCGCCCTCCTGCGCCAGCTCTTTCAGCGCCTGGGCAAAGGCCAGCACGGTATGGGTCGGCGAGGTGAAGCGCCACTTACCGTGGTTATCTTCCATGCAGCGCCACTGGGCGTACAGATCCAGTGATAGCGAGCGCGAACGGCCTTTGCAAGCGGCCAGTTCCGCTTCGCGAGCAATCACGAAGGCAAAGCCCGGTACGCCCTGAATGCATTTGTTGGCGGAGCTTATCAGGTAATCAATATTCAGCGCGGCGATATCCAACGGAATGCCGCCAAAGCTGCTCATCGCATCGACGATATAGCGTTTATCGTACCGTTTCGCCAGTTCGGCCACCTCTTCGATCGGATTCAGCATGCCGGTGGTGGTTTCGCTATGTACCATCGCGATATGGGTGATCGCCGGGTCGTTCTGCAGGATCTGTTCGATCGCCGCCGCATCAGGGCGTGCGACTTCGCCGCAGTCGTAAGGGTGGCAGGCGATGCCCATCAGCTGCGCCATCTCAATCATACGCGCGCCATAGGCGCCATTGCTGACGATCAGCACTTTGCCCTGTCCGCCGATGACGCTGCCGAGCACCGCTTCGACCGCGTAGCTGCCGCTGCCCTGCAGCAGTACCGCTGTATAACCGTCGGCTGGGGTAGCCAGTTGCACCAGCTGCTGGCGAATGGTCTGTACCACGCCGAGATTGTAATCATCATCCCAGGTGCAGCTATCGAACAACATCGCCTCTTTTACCGTACGAGAGGTGGTTAGTGGGCCGGGGGTCAGCAGCAGGTAGTTCCGTGAAGTCATTTGTCTCACCATTTGGTCTATACCAGATTTATATTTATCATGGAGACAAAGCCGGGGCAGGGTCAAAGGAAATGTGGCGCTGCAACAAAAAATTCATCTGGCTATGTATAATGAGCGCACGAAAAGTGGCAGTGAGTAAACATGAAATCACCCTCTGGCGAGATGCCGCAATACCTGATGATTAAAGCGCAGCTGCAGGCGCGTATTCAAAACGGCGCCCTCAAAAGCGGCGACAAGCTGCCTTCCGAGCGCGAGCTGTGCGCGCTGTTCAACACGACCCGGATTACGGTGCGTGAGAGCCTGGCGCAGCTGGAGGCCAGCGGCGTGATTTACCGCGCCGACCGCCGCGGCTGGTTTGTGACGCCGGAGCGTCTATGGCTGGATCCGACGCAAAATACCAACTTCCACAAGCTGTGTCTCGAGCAGGGGCGCGAACCGAAAACGGTGCTGCTTGATGGCCGCCTGGCTGCCGTGCCGCTGGATGTGATGGCGCCGTTGGCGCTGCAGCCCTTCGATCAGGTCTATTTGCTGACCCGGCTGCGCTATGCCGACGGCCGGCCGGTGTGCTACTGCGAAAACCACTGTCTGCCCGCACGGGTGCCTGAACTGCTGCGCCACGATCTTAACGGCAGTCTGACCGAGATTTATCAAACTCAGTACGGCCTGATCTATACCAGTATGCATCTGTCGTTTTATCCCACTTCAATGCCGCCGCAGGCTGCCGAAGCATTGGGGGTGATGGAAGGGCGCCCGGCGCTGCTGCTGCGCCGGCTGAATTACGATCAGCATGGGCGTATTCTCGATTACGATATTGAATACTGGCGGCATGACAGCCTGCGGATCGAAGTCGATACCCATTGATTTTATTGGTTAAATTTTTTGATCTCCCCGGGGCGCTTGCGCGTGCCGGGGCTACGCACCTCCCCTCGTTTTAACTCTTTCGACACACTTCTTTCATCGTTTTGTCATAAACCCCCGGTAGCGTGAAGCCAAATCTGGTCTACACCAGAATAACTGACTATCCGATGAGGCTTATACGATGAAACTCTCCCGACTTGCTCTGCTGTCCCTGTTCGCGCTGACCAGCTCTCCGGTTTGGGCGGACGGCGTCGTCACGGTTTATTCCGCCGACGGCCTGCATGACGGCGATAACAGCTGGTATCAGAGCCAGTTCGCTGCCTTCACCAAAGCGACGGGCATCAAAGTGCAGTATGTGGAAGGCGGCTCCGGCGCGATTGTTGAACGTCTGGCCAAGGAGCGTACCAATCCGCAGGCTGACGTGCTGGTCACGGTGCCGCCGTTTATCCAGCGCGCCGCGAAAGAGCAATTGCTGGCAACCTTTACCCCGCAGGGTAGCGCGCAGATCCCCGGCGCTAACGACCGCTACGCGCCGCTGGTGAATAACTATCTGACCTTCATCTATAACGGCCAGTTGCTGAAAAGCGCGCCGGCCAGCTGGCAGGATCTGCTGGATAGCCGCTACAAGAACAAGTTGCAGTACTCCACGCCAGGGCAGGCGGGCGACGGTACCGCGGTGATGCTGCAGGCGTTCCATAGCCTCGGCGGTAAAGACGCCGGTTTTGCGTATCTGGGTAAGCTGCAGGCCAATAACGTTGGCCCATCGGCCTCGACCGGCAAGCTGACGGCGCTGGTCAATAAAGGCGAGCTGTACGTCGCCAACGGCGATTTGCAGATGAACCTGTCGCAGATGGCGCGTAACCCGAACGTTAAAATTTTCTGGCCGGCGGATGACAAAGGCGAGCGCAGCGCGCTGGCGCTGCCCTATACCATCGGGCTGGTGCAGAACGGACCGAACAGCGAAAACGGCAAGAAGCTGATTAATTTCCTGCTGGATAAACCAGCGCAATCCAGCGTTAGCGCGCTCTCCTGGGGCTTACCGGTACGCAGCGACGTGGCGCCGGATGACGCTAACTTTAAGGCGGCGAAAGCGGCGCTCGACGGCGTGAAGAGCTGGGAGCCGAACTGGGACGACGTTGCAGTATCGCTGTCGGCGGATATCGCCCGCTGGCATAAAGTGACCGATAGCGAGTAAGCCTGATGTTGATGAGAACCACCGTCACTCCTTCCCCGTCGCTGGCGGGGACTTCCGGGATCACCCTGGACTCGCTGCGCGTTTCATACCACGGCAACGTGGTCTTAAAACCGCTGTCATTGACCATTGAACCCGGAGAAGTATTGGCGCTGATAGGCCCTTCCGGTTCCGGGAAAACCACGGTGCTGCGGGCGATTGCCGGTTTTGTGCAACCGGCTGGCGGTCGGATCCTGATTGGCGACACGGACGTCACCCAGCTGCCGCCGTACAAACGCGGGCTGGCGATGGTGGTGCAGAACTACGCGCTGTTCCCGCATATGAAGGTGGAAGATAACGTTGCTTTCGGCCTGCGGGCGCAAAAGCAGCCCAGGGGGCTTATCACCGAGCGGGTGACTGAAGCCTTAAAAATTGTCGGTATGGCGGATTATGCCACCCGCTACCCGCATCAGCTTTCTGGCGGCCAGCAGCAGCGCGTCGCGATAGCCCGTGCGATTGCCGTGCGTCCTCGGGTGCTGTTGCTTGATGAACCGCTGTCGGCGCTGGATGCGCAAATTCGTCATAACATGGTGGAAGAGATTGCCCGCCTGCATCGCGAACTGCCGGAGCTCACCATCCTCTACGTCACCCACGATCAAACCGAAGCGCTGACCCTGGCGGACAAAATCGGCATCATGAAAGACGGTTCGCTGATCGCCCACGGTGGAACGCACGAGCTGTACCACTATCCGCCGAACCGCTTTAGCGCCGAATTCCTCGGCCGCGCCAATATCCTGCAGGCAACGGCGCTGAAAGACAGTACCGAGCCGGGGCTGGTTAGCGTGAGCTGCGGCGGCGGCCTGATTAACGCCTTCAGCCGGGGCGGCCTGCATGGCAACAACAAGCTGTTATGCATTCGCCCGCAGCACATGAGCCTGGCGCCGCGATCGGCAACCAGTAATCGCCTCAACGCCACCCTGACCTCGGTACACTGGCAGGGCGATCTGACGCATCTGCTGTGCGACGTCGCCGGCGAAGCGGTGCGGATTGTGATGACCCACGTAAACCCACTGCCGCGCCCGGGGGACAAGCTGGCGCTCTACTTTGAACCTGGCGATGCGGTTCTGATCGAGGTGCAATAATGGCGCAAACCCTCACGCTTGCGCGTCCGGCGCGAAACCTACGCCCTTACCTGTGGCTGGCGTTGCCGCTGCTGGTGCTAGCGACGCTATTTTTCTATCCGCTACTGCTGATCGCCGAACAGGCGTTACGCGACGCCAGCGGCAATCTAAGCCTCGAGACTTTCTGGCAGGTGATCGACTCTAAGCGCTTTATCAGCGCATTGTTTAATACCTTGCAGATCGCCGTTTTCGCGACGCTCGGCTGCCTGGTGCTCGGCAGCGTGCTGGCGCTGATTCTGGTGTTTATTCCGTTCCCCGGCAGCCAACTGGTGAGCCGGGTCATCGATACGTTTATCGCGCTGCCGACCTTCCTGATTACCCTCGCGTTCACCTTTATTTACGGCTCGGCGGGGCTGCTCAACGGCACCCTGATGGCGTTGTTTGCTTTTGAACTGCCGCCGGTAGACTTTCTCTATTCGATTAACGGCGTGATCCTGGCGGAGATCACCGTCTTTACGCCGCTGGTGATGCGCCCGCTAATGGCCGGACTGCGGCAGATAGATAAGAGCCAGCTGGAAGCGGCGAGTATTCTCGGCGCTCACCCGTTACGGGTGATTACCCAGGTTATCTTCCCGGCGGCGCTACCGGCGCTGATGGCAGGCGGCAGCCTTTGCCTGCTGTTGACCACTAACGAGTTCGGTATCGTGCTGTTTATTGGCGCCAAAGGGGTTAATACCCTGCCGATGATGGTCTACAGCAAGGCGATTCTGGAGTCGGATTACAGCGTGGCCTGCATGATTGCGCTGATTAATATTCTGCTGTCGCTGGGGCTGTTTATGCTCTATCGGCTGGCTGCGGCGCGCACTGGCGTAAGGAGTTAACGATGTTGATTTGGTCGCGTAAAGGCCGCGCGGCGGCGGGCGCGCTGGCGGTGACGCTTTTTGCCGGCGTTTTCCTGCTGCCGCTGGCGGTGATTTTACTCTCCAGCCTGAGTAAACAATGGAACGGCCTGCTGCCCACCGGCTTTACCTTTACCCACTTTGTTAACGCCTTTCGCGGCGCGGCGTGGGATTCGCTGTTTTCGAGCCTGATGGTGGGCTTCTGCGCCAGCCTTCTGGCGCTGCTGTGCGGGATGTGGGCGGCGCTGGCGCTGCGCCAGTATGGCGCGAAGTTACAGAAATATCTTGGCCTGGCGTTTTATCTGCCCAGCGCCATCCCCTCGGTTTCCGTCGGGCTGGGCATTCTGGTGGCGTTCAGCCAGGGGCCGCTGCAGATGAACGGCACCTTCTTTATCGTCCTGGCGGCGCACTTTGTGCTGATCTCCGCCTTTACCTTCAGCAACGTAACGACCGGGCTGGCGCGGATTTCCGCCGATATTGAAAACGTCGCCTCCAGTCTTGGCGCCTCGCCGTGGTATCGCCTGCGCCATGTTACGCTACCGCTGATGACGCCGTGGATGATTTCAGCGCTGGCGCTGAGTTTATCGCTGTCGATGGGAGAGTTAGGGGCGACGGTGATGATTTATCCGCCGGGTTGGACGACGCTGCCGGTGACCATTTTCAGCCTCACCGATCGCGGCAATATCGCTGATGGCTCGGCGCTGACCATTGTGTTGGTGGGCGTCACGCTGCTGTTGATGATGAAGCTTGAGCGCATCGCCCGCCGATTAAGCCAGAGATAGGTTGTATCCGGAGTTGTAGCCCGGCTCAGCGTAGCGCCAGCCGGGAATCGGATTGCCTCAGAACCAGGCCTCAAACATACCGCCGATGTTCAGCGAATCCAGTCGCTCGTCGCTGGTGCCGTCTACTTTCGCGGTGTGCTCGTTATTCACCTGGCCGCCGGTAACATAGAAGCGCAGCATCGGGCGGAACTCCGGCCCCATGCCGATGGCGATGTTCTGCGACAGCGTCAGCTTCCAGCCGTGGTTATCCCCGCCCTGGTCGTAGTCAACGCGCTGGTAGCCCGCTTCCAGCCAGGTCGAGTGCACATCGTTCCAGAAGTACATCGGCCGGACGATTGCACCGTAGTTTTTACGGTTGTCGGTATTGTCCTTGCCGTTGTCGTAGTCGTGGAAGGCCAGCAGATATTCGATCTGCGCCTGCTGGGTGAATTTATGGCTGCCCTCGAAGCTGGCGTAGACCGTGGTCAGGTCGTCGGTTTTGTTGTAGACGCTGTTATCCGAGTTGTCGGAGTAGCGCAGGATCACCTTATTCACCCCGCTGTCGTTGGTATGGCTCAGCACCAGCCCGCCCTGCCAGGCATCGAGGCGCGCGTCGCTGTCCACCGCTTTTGAATCAAAGCCGTAGTTGGCGTACACCTCGACGTCGATCGGCCCGGCCTTGATGTTGTGGGTTTTGGTGGTCAACGCGTAGTGGCCGTTGTCGCCGGTATCGGAGCTGCCGGTACAGGTGATGCGCGACGGGTTGGTCTCGTCGGCCATCACTTCCGGGCTACAGGATTTCACCTGCGACACCGTCGCCACGTCGAACTGCACGCCGCCGATATCGAAGTTCTTCACCCCGGCGCCCTGGCCGTCGTGGTTCATCCAGAAGTAGTCGTTGATCCCCTGTTGCGGGCGCTGGTGGAAGTCGCGGCCGGCCCAGATATAGGCGTTGGGGTTAGATTCGAGGACGTTGGTGACGCCGACGTAGGCTTTTTTCAGGTTAACCTCGTCGCTCCAGTGGTCAAACATGACGTTAATATCCCAGATAGCGCCTCTGGCGCTTTTAAACGCTTTGCTGATCTGGAATTCGCCACCGTTGCTTTCGTTACCGAGACGGCCAATAGCCGAGGCGCCGTTATAGGAGCCATCGACGCCGACATATTTCTGGTCGCCGGTCTGGAAGTGGGCGCCATAGCGGGCGTAACCGCTAAATTTCAGGCCGAATGGAATCGCCATATCCGGCGAAGCGGCGGTGGTTTGCGGGTTGGTAATAACATCGACTTTTTTATTGGCGGCGGCGTCGATTTTCGCCTGGCGGTCGGCCAGCGCTTTATCGACGGCTTTCGCGACGATGGCGTCGATCTGCTCCTGGGTAAACTCCTGCGCCAGTACGGAAATTGGGCACAGCGCGGCGATAACCGCCATGGCCAATGGCAGCTTTTTAACTGTATTCATGGTTATCTCACTTTAATAATTAATATATGCAGACAATAACCGCCCCATTCTGGTTAAAATAATAATAACCAAAATAAGCTGATTTGTTTTTTTAGGGTACAGCTACGCCGGAGAATAAATATCTTATTCCCAGTGGCGAAATTTAACGACTAATACAGATGGATTAATTTATTTGAATAAAGTAGGTCATAATATTTCCTGAGGTTATTGAGTTTATAATCAGGTCAGTTGGCGAAAATCCCTTTTCCGCATAAATTCATATTTCAGGTAAGACAATAATTACTGGCTAACGGCTCCGGCGACTGGTGCCACGCTTTTCGCCTTTTCGACTTCATTCTTTATTAATGAACGCTCATAGGCGCGCAGGAATGGCAGATAAATCACCGCCGACATCACCATGCAGATAACGCACATCACCACCGGGCTTAAGGTCCAGTTAGCCGCCCACGAGGCGCCAATCGGCGCGGGCGTCGTCCACGGCGTCAGCGACACTACCTGACTCAGCCAGCCAAGGCGGGTTGCGCCGTAAGCCAGCACCGCGTTGACCATCGGCACGCAGACGAAGGGAATAAACATCATTGGGTTCATGATGATCGGCGCGCCGAACAGAATCGGTTCGTTGATATTAAAGAAGCTCGGCACGATGCCCATTTTGCCGATAGTCCGCAGATGCGTGACCCGGCTACGCAGCAGCAGGAAGGCCAGCGGCAGGGTCGAACCGACGCCGCCAATCAGCAAATAGTGATCCCAGAAGCCCTGCAGGTAGACGTGCGGCAGCGCCGCGCCGGCCGCCAGCGCCGCCTGGTTTGCCGACAGGTTGGCCATCCAGAACGGGTTCATAATCCCGGTGACGATAAGCGAGCCGTGAATACCGGCGAACCAGAAAATCTGGCACATCAGCACCGACAGCAGAATCGCCGGCAGCGAATCGGAGGCGGAGACCAGCGGTTCCAGCAGATGCATAATCGCCTGCGGCAGGATCATGCCGGTTTGCGCTTCAATGAACAGGTTGAGCGGATGCAGAGTACCGATGACCACCAGTACCGGAATGAGGATCTCAAATGAACGGGCGACGCCGGTCGGCACCTCTTTAGGCAGGCGGATGGTCACATTGTTTTGCTTAAGCCAGGCGTAAACGCGGGTGGAGTAAATGGCAGTGATCAGCGCGGTGAAAATGCCCTGGCCGGATAAATACTGAGTAGAAATTTTGCCATCGGCATAGGGCGCGGCGACCAGCAGGAAGGCCATAAACGCCAGCAGGCCTGACATGACCGGATCGAGCTGGAACTGGCGTCCGAGGCTGGCGCCGATGCCGACTGAGATAAAAAAGGTCATCACGCCCATGCTGAGGTTAAACGGCAGCATCAGCTGTTCACGGTACTGCTGGGAAAAATCCAGCCAGCCGCGGGCAAAGCCGTTAGTGGTCTCCGGCGAGAAAGGCGGAAAGATAAATACCAGCATGAAAGAGCCGATGATCATGAACGGCAATGCGGCGGTAAAGCCATCGCGGATGGCGATTACATATTTCTGTTGCCCAAGGCGTCCTGCCAGCGGAGTAATAGACTGCTCGATCACGGCAATCATCGACTGATACAGAGAACTCATTTGAACACCTCTTAGTGCGCCGCGGCGATCAGCGACAGGGCATAATTCAGAACGTTATCTCCCCGCTGCATTCCGTAATCCATCGTATCGATAGGCTGGACGGGAATATTCAGGGGAGCGGCTTTCTCGCTAAGCATTTTCAGCATGTATTTGACCTGGGGGCCAAGCAGCACCACCTGGTATTGCGGAAACTGCATATCAAATTCGGCAACGCCATAGGCGTCAATCTGCACCGGCAGGTCGCGTTCCTTTGCGGCATCCACCATTTTCCTCACCAGCAGGCTGGTGGACATCCCGGCGGAGCAACACAGCATAATCTTGTACATCGACGGCTTTCCTCATATGTAAAAAGTTATTGCGAGGATGATTTGATATCAGACGGAAACCGGTTTCCATTTATAAAAAACAGAACTGTGAGCGCGGTCAATAACTCACCGTTAGCGGCCTTACTAATTAGATTTCGCTCACAAAATAATGTCGATTTGGCGTGGTTTTTTGCCGAAATGGAAAATCGGTTTCCAAATAAAAAAGGAAACGGCTATACTGCCGCTGGTTATAATTGAAGCGATTCAGGACACAGCGTTACAGGGGCTAAGCCGCACCTGCCAGGGGAAAAAAGATGTCGACAATCAATGATGTATCACGGTTAGCCGGGGTATCGAAAGCCACGGTTTCGCGCGTGCTGAGCGGTTCGCGCGGGGTAAAAGAGGCCAGCCGCCAGGCGGTGCTTCAGGCGGCGGAAACGCTGAACTACCGGCCCAATATGATTGCCCAATCCTTACTGAGCCAGTCGACGGGCTGTATCGGCGTGATTTGCGCGCAGGACAACATCAATCAGACCACCAGCTATCTCTACGCCCTGGAAAAACAGCTCAGCCAGCATCAGAAGCATCTACTGCTGCGCTTCGCCAATAACCGCGGCGATGTATTAAGCGCGCTGGATGAACTCACCTGTGGACTGTGCGATGACGTGCTGATCATCGGCGCGCGCTTTCCGCTGCAGATCGAGCGCCCCGATGTGGTGCTGATTGATTGTCTGGAAAGCGATGGCGAGAATAGTATTCAGTTTGATCACGCCTTCGCCGCGGAAACCGCCTGTCATTATCTGATTAATCAGGGGCGGCGGCAGATTGCGCTGATCCATCCGCAGGGGAGCGGTTTTGCCGACCAGGTGCTGCTGGGCTATAAGCATGCGCTGGAGAAGAACTTCCTGCCGTTTAATCGCAACCTGGTCTTCCTGGACTGCGCCTCGTCGTCGGTGGCGGTGCAGGAGCTGATGAATAACGCCACTACCCTGAACTTTAATGCGCTGTTGGTGAGCGATGAACTGCAGGCGCAGCGGGTAGTGCCGCAGCTGCAGGCGTTTAACCGCGCGGTGCCGGAAAAGGTGATGGTCTTCAGTCTCGCGGGTTCGCTGCAGATGCCGGGTATTCCAACCATCCCGGCGATTGAGTATTCGATGGATGCGATGGCTTCGCGGATCGTCAACTGGCTGATCGGGAAAAGCCCGCAGCCCGGCGGCAGCCTGCTGCGCGGCGACTTAATTATTCCCGAGCGATGGGGGAAATAAAAAAACCGTCGCGGCAGGCAACAATTTTCCTGATAATTCAGCCCGTTATTTCTCCGGGCAGCGAATTTTATCAATGGCGGCCAGATAGCCTTTTTGATTATTGCGCTCTTTCGCCAGCGTCGCTTCGCGAACGTAACTCTGGTTGTCTTTCGAGGCGAGGATTTTATTGGCGAAATCGGTATCGCTGAGGGTGCTCGCCGGGGCGCATTTTTCCTTCACCGCTTTCAACACCTGCTGTTTTTGCTGCTCAAACTGCAGGCTTTGCAGCGGCGATTCGGCCCACGCCGCGCTGGCGCTAAGGGCAGTAACCAGACACAACATCCAACACGCTTTCATGGCGCTTCTCCTTCACTTTTCGCTTCAGTCAACTATATGCGCAGCAGGTGAATTGCGCAAATGTTAGACATTTTTTGTTGTTTAAAATCAGACGATTGCTATTACGCCGCGCGTACCCGCCGCCGGGAATCCACCGCGATAAGAATGACCGAAGAGAGAATCAACAGCGTCCCAAGCCAGTCCGGCAGGGTAAAGGTAATACCCAACAGCAAGAGAGAGAGCAGGGCGCTGCTCAGCGGCTCGGCGCAGCTGAGGATCCCGGCTTTCGCGCCGCCAATCTGCTGGGCGCCGTTGAGATACAGGCTGAAGGTCAGCGAGGTACCGATCACCACGAGATAGAAAAACGCCAGCAGCAGACGGCCGTTCACCACAAAGTTCGCGCTTTGGCTGCCATAAAACGGCAACAGCATCGCCCCGCCAATCAGCATGCTCCAGCCGACGATCGGCAGCGTGCCGTAGCGGGCGATAAGCGTTGAGGGATAGGTGGTATAAAACGCCGCCGCGAAGGCTGAGGCGATCCCCCAGAACAGCGCCGCCGGCGAGATGGAGAGCGAGGTCGGGTTGCCGTGGGTGACCAGCAGGAAGGTGCCGGCAAGCGAGGTGCCAATCGCCAGCAGCACAAAGGGACTGGGCCGGGCCTTACGCGCCAGCGCGAACCAGGCGACGATAATCGTCGGCGATAAAAACTGTAGCACCGTGGCGGTGGCGGCGTTCGACTTCTCGATGGTCATCAGGAAGGTGTACTGCACGGTTAACGCGCCGACCAGCGAGAAAAACAGCAGGCTAAGGGCATCTTTGCGGTTTTGCATGACGCGGAAAATTTTGTCGCCGTGAACGAAGGCGAGCATCAGCAAAATCAGCCCGGCGAACAGCAGGCGGATCATGGTCAGATAAGGCGATGACATCTGACTTTGCTGCATAATGTACTGCGCGCAGACCCCGGAACTGCCCCACAGGACGGCGGCGATCAATACGTTCAACATCCCTCTTTTGCTGGAACCCATTTTTCCCTCGCGTGAAATAGCGCAAAGCAGGAATCATAGCACGGCGGCGACGCGGCGCGTGTTTTACCAGGGGTTTCGCGGAAAGCCCCTTCCTTTGAGGTCGGGGATGTAGAGCGAAGCGCCCGCCAGGGCGCTAATGAGGCCGGTTCTGATCCTCAATGTATTTCTTAATCACTTCAAGGGGCGCACCGCCCACGCTGCCAGCGAAATAAGACGGCGACCATAGAGCGTCTGACTTCCAGGCGGGTTTATGCAGGTCTGGATGATGCAATTTCATCTTGCGGCTGCTAACCCCTTTTAGGCTGTTAACTAGCTTGCTGATTGACACCTTCGGCGGGAAGTTAAGCAGCATGTGAACGTGATCCGACTCACCGTTAAACTCCACCAGTTCGCATTCAAACAGCTCGCAAACGTTGCGACAAATCCCCTCAAGCGTTTCCAGGTGCGCTTCATTAAAGACACGCCCGCGATACTTCGTTATGAAGATTAAATGACAGTGCAGCATGAAAATGCAATGTCGCCCCGTTCGATATGTTAAGTCCATAGACCAACCTTGCAAAAGTGATTTTATACGAGTAGTGTAGCTCGTTATGAGCATTCAGACCAAAACTTTATCAGTCAGAGTTAAAGACCGCCACGCCGCCGTTTTGCGGCAGATGGCCTTTGAGGTCAATCAGGTCTTTAATCTGGCAAACGAGATAACCAGCGAGGCATACAGCAACGCTGGCGTTTTTGGTGCGCAGGTTCCAAAGTGGTTAACCGCGTTTGATGTTCAGAAGATGACAACCGGCATACAGCGTGAGCGCGGCTATTCCATCGGCAGCGCTACAGTGCAGGAAGTGATCGCTCACCACGGCAAGGCGCGGAAACAGTTCAAGCGTTCCCGCCTGCGCTGGCGCGTCAGTGGCGGCGCTCGCCGTTCACTGGGCTGGGTGCCGTTCAAATCAAAGCAGGCGCAGTGGCAAAATGGCTGCGTTAAGTTCGCCGGGCACTACTTTAAAGTTTGGGATAGCTACGGTCTTGCGGGCTACAAATTCCGCGCAGGCAGTTTTTCCGAAGATAGCCGGGGGCGATGGTACTTCAATATCTGCGTAGAGGTTGCGACCGTCCATACCACGGGCGCGACCGCTGTCGGCATAGACCTCGGGTTAAAGGATACCGCCACGGTATCCGATGGCAGCAAACTGATCGCCGGTCGTTTTTATCGCGACCTGCAACCAGCATTAGGCAAGGCGCAACAGGCAGGCAAAAAAGCCCGTGTACGCGCCATCCACGCCAAAATTAAGAATCGCCGCAAAGATGCCCTGCACAAGTTCAGCACGGCGCTGGTAAACAGCCATGCGGCGATATTCGTAGGCGATGTGAGCAGCAGCAAGTTAGCCAAAACCAAAATGGCTAAAAGCGTCCTGGACGCTGGCTGGGCGATGCTCAAAACACAACTGGAATATAAAGCGATTGCGCGCTCAGTGGTGTTCGAAGTGGTCAACGAAAGGTATTCCACCCAGGCTTGTTCGTGTTGCGGGGCTATCTCCAACAACAGTCCGAAAGGTAGAGCAGGTTTGCGAATAAGAGAATGGACTTGTTGTGAGTGCGGAACCGCTCATGATCGCGACGTTAACGCCGCAAAGAACATTCTCGCGGCAGGACATTGCCGTCTAGCTGTAGGAATCCCCGTCCTTTAGGGCGGGGAGGATGTCAATGCCGACGCCACTCGCCCGGCGTCATGCCGTAGTGTTTTTTAAAGGTTTTCGCAAACGAAGCCTGTGATTGAAAACCGCAGCGTTCGGCAATCACTTCCAGCCGCGTCTGGCGATCGAGATGCAGCAGGCGAGCGGCCATCGCCATCCGCAGCTGCGACAGCCACGCCTGCGGCGTCAGATGATAGACGCGGGCAAAATGGCGGGCGAAGGTGGCGCGCGATAAAAACGCCCGCGCCGCCATGCTCTCGATAGTCCACGGCTGTTCCGGCGCGGCCAGTACCGCGAGAACGGCCGGCATCAGCCGCGCATCGCTCATCAGGCGCAGCAGGCCGCCCGGCGGCTCCTGTGCGCCGAGCAGGGTACGTAACAGCAGTACCAGCAGCGTATCGCCAAGGCTGCGCACGATAGCGCTGCCGCCGGGATGTTCCGCCAGGCTTTCGCGCACCAGCACGTTAAGCAAAATATCCAGTTCCGGGCAATCTTCGCGCTCATCGGTATGTAAATGGATCAGCGCCGACTCTTCGGCGAACAGCCAGTTGACGTGCGGGCCGAAGTAAAACTCGCCGCAGAGCATCTCCAGCGCGTCGCTTTCCACGGCGGTACGCACTTCCGTTAGCGTGCCGTTAAAGCGATGGGCGACGGGCAGTACCTGGCCCCACTCCACCAGGCTCTCCATCAGATGCGGCGAACCGTGCGGCAGCAGGATCACGTCGCCGGCGCGCATGTGGCGGGTTTGATGACCAACGGTTAGACGCCCTTCGCCGCGCAACACAAAGTGCCACGGCACCACGCCTGCGCGCATTTGATCGTGTCCGGCCTGCCAGCGGCCGCCGAAACGGCAATGCAGATTCACCTCGCAACGCGGGGCCAGCAGCGTCAACAGATGGCTCAAACTATCCATGCGACTCCTGAGACGATAAGACAAAAAAATGAGACGAAGAGCGCCAGTCTAGCACATCGCCGACCACTAAGATGTCTCCATTGCCACAGCATACCCTCAAATAACAGGAGTACACCATGAGCCGTTTAGCCGATATCCGTGAACAAGATGCCACCGGTAAAGCCGCCGATATTTTCGCCGGAATTAAAAAAGCGATGGGTAAAGTACCGAATGCCTATCTGACCATCGGCGGCCACTCGCCGGCGGCGCTGCAGCAGGCGCTGGCGCACAACGCGATGCTGCATAAAAGCAGCCTTAGCGCGCAGGAGCTGGAAGCGATTAATTTATCGGTCAGCGAAGCGACCGGCTGTGATTACTGCCTGGCCGCCCATACCCTGATGGCCAAAAAAGCGGGCTTCAGCGGCGAGCAAATCCACGCCCTGCGCCGCGGAGAGTATACGGAAGATGCGCGCCTGGACGCGCTGGTGAAATTCGCCCAAACGCTGGTGAGCACCACCGGTACACTGCCGGAAGCGGACGTCGCCGCGCTGCGTCACGCCGGTTTTAGCGACCAGCAGGTGATTGAGATCATCAGCGCCGTCAGCGCTATCCTGTTCACCAACATGGTGAACCGGGTTAACGACACGGTAGTGGACTTCCCGAAAGCCGATTAACCCGTCGTCGCGCGCCTGTTTACAGTCCCAGTTCGCTTAGCCCCGGATGATCGTCAGGGCGGCGACCCTGGGGCCAGTGGAACAGGCGCTCGCTTTCCGCGATCGGCAAATCGTTAATGCAGGCGTAGCGCGTGGCCATTAGGCCGTGCTCATCAAACTGCCAGTTTTCATTGCCGTATGAACGAAACCAGTTGCCGCTGTCGTCGCACCACTCGTAGGCGAAGCGTACGGCGATGCGATTATCCTGCCACGCCCAAAGCTCCTTAATCAGCCGGTATTGCAGCTCTTTACGCCATTTTCGCTGCAGAAACTCCACGATTTGCCCCCGTCCGTGGACAAATTCGCTGCGGTTGCGCCATTCGCTATCCACGGTATAAGCCAGCGCGACTTTTTGCGCATCGCGGCTGTTCCAGCCATCTTCGGCGGCGCGCACCTTCTGCGCGGCGCTGTCGCGGGTAAACGGCGGTAGCGGGGGACGTTGTTCGCTCATCAGGACTCTCCTTTTAGGGATAATTGTTGCTGCAGGCGCTGATTCTCCTGCTCCAGTTCATGAATACGCTCTTGCAGGCTCTGGCTGTATTCCGCGACCTGCTGTGCGCTGTAGCGCGGCGTAATGTGCTGCGGGCAGTTCCAGTCAAAAGCCTGCAGATGAAAACGAAACAGGCGTTCGATGCGGGCGCGATAGTTTGCCGGCGTCACTAACGCCAGCAGCTCAGGCTGCTCTTCCGCCGCCAGCACCTCGACGGTGGCGTAGATTTTCAGCCTGGCACGGCGCGGGTAATCCATCAAAAACAGGCAGGCCCGGTCGCTGCCGCGCAGGTTGCCGGTGGTAATGTACTGGCGATTACCGCCGAAATCGGCCATGGCCAGCG
This sequence comes from Klebsiella sp. 141203, assembly GCF_032601985.1. Classification (NCBI taxonomy): domain Bacteria; kingdom Pseudomonadati; phylum Pseudomonadota; class Gammaproteobacteria; order Enterobacterales; family Enterobacteriaceae; genus Klebsiella; species Klebsiella sp. 141203. The sequence goes on from NZ_JAQIRL010000004.1 coordinate 106,758, forward strand.
TGGTGTCATCCAGCAGGCGCAGAAAACCCGGCGGGCCGCCGCGATGCTGAATGTAGGGCCAGCCGCTTTGCGACACCGTCGCCAGATAAAAACTGTCGCGGGTAGCGATCATCCCCTCTTCGCTAGCGCCGAAGCGATCCGCCTGACGGCGGCTGTGCGGCGTTTGCCACAGCTGGTCGCTGCCCATTTCATGTTGCACATCCATGACATCCGGGGTGATAGCGATATCGAGAAAGGTTGCTGCCATAACGCCTCCTGAAGGTAGGGGGCTATCATGGACTGTGCTGTGAAAAATGATAATACTGCTTATCTGGTAATCATCTTTCCAGATAACGGGAGAATAATGGACCGATTAAGCGCTATGGCGCTGCTGGTGAAAGTCACTGAACTGGGCAGTATGTCGGCGGCGGCGCGGGCGATGAATATACCGCTAACGACCGTGAGCCGTAATATCGGCGAGCTGGAGAGCGCGCTGGGAGTCCGTTTATTGACGCGCACTACCCGTAAACTCACCCTCACCGATGCCGGCGTCGATTATGTTGCCGCCGCGCGGCGGATCCTCGAAGAGGTGGAAAACGCCGAACGCCGGGCAACGGGTGAATACCAGGAGCCGAAGGGCGAGCTGGTGATCTCCGCGCCGACGATGTTTGGTCGCCAGCACGTTCTGCCAGTCATTAGTGAATTTATCGCCCGTTATCCGCAAATTCGCGTACGTTTGTTACTTAGCGATAGTAATGCCGATCTGGTCGGCGACCATATCGATTTGGCGGTACGGATTGGCGAACTGGCTGATAGCAGCATGGTGGCGACCCGGCTCGGCGCGATGCGCATTGTCGCCTGCGCCCATCCCGCGCTGTTGGCGAAATACGGCGAACCGCAGCGGCCGCGCGATCTGGCGGCGCTGCCGATCATCCGTATTGAATCGCCGATGCCCTATCGCGGCTGGCGCTTTCGCGCCGTTGAGCGCGAGGACCAGCTCATTCATCTGCCGCCGGTGTTAGCCGTCACCACGCCGGAGAGCGCCGCCGATGCCGCGCGGCTAGGCGTTGGCGTGGCCCGCTTGCTGCACTACCAGGCGCTGGATGGCCTGCGCTGCGGGGAACTGCGTCTGCTGCTGGAAAGCGTCGAGCCGGAGCCCGCGCCGGTTCATTTGTTATATACCGCGCGGGAGCTGGCTCCGCTTAAGCTGCGGAAATTTATCGATTTTGCCGCGCCGGCGCTGCGCCAGTCCTTGCTACGCATTGCCGGGGCCGTTTAATGCGCCGCGGTTTTCAGCGGCGCCTCCTTCAATAGCCAGGAAAGGACAAACGCGACGGCCATAATGCACGCCGCCATCAGGAATGCCGCATGGATCGCCGCGCCGAAGGCGTCGAGATAATCGAGACGGATCGCCGCTGGCAAATGCTGTACCGCCACCGGATTCATGGCTGGCGGCAGCACCGCGCCCTCAGGCAGCAGTTTCTGCAGGTTATTTTGCAGCACATGGGTAAAGACCGCGCCGAACAATGCCACGCCGATGGAGCCGCCAATCGAGCGGAACAGGGTCACGCCGGAAGTGGCAACACCGTACATCTGCGCCGGCATCGCGTTCTGTACCGCCAGCACCAGTACCTGCATCACCAGCCCCAGGCCAGCGCCGAGCACGCCGGTAAACAGGTATAACTGCCACATTGGCGAATGAATGGTGATGCGTGTCAGCAGCACCATGCCGGTCACGCCGAGTAGGGTACCGATAATCGGGAAAATCCGGTATTTCCCGGTGTGGCTAATCACCCGGCCGCTGATGATGGAGGTCAGCAGCAGGCCGCCCATCAGCGGGATTAACTGTAACCCGGCCTCGGTTGGCGTCGCCTCTTTCACCACCTGCAGATAGAGCGGCAGGAAAGTGACCGAACCGAACAGCGACATGCCGATAACAAAGCCAATCAGGCTGCACAGCAGGAAGCTACGGTTGCGGAACAGCGACAGCGGAATAATCGGCTCGGCGGCAATCCGTTCTTCGTAAATAAAACCGATGATCCCCACGATGCCGAAGGCCAGAATGCACCACAGCTGCGGGTCATTCCACGCATGGACGCTGCCGCCTTCCGAGGTAAACAGGATGATGCACAACAGCGCCATGCTGAGGTAAATCGCCCCCAGCCAGTCAATCTGATGCTGGCTGCGTTTGTTGCTGCTGTGGAATACCGCGCCGATAACCAGCAGCGCGAACAGACCCAGCGGCAGGTTGATATAGAAAATCCAGCGCCACGAGGCGTGCTGTACCAGGAAACCGCCGATCAGCGGGCCGATAACCGTCGCCAGGCCGAAGACGCCGCCGAACAGCCCCTGATAGCGTCCACGGTTGGCGGGTGGGATAACGTCGGCGACCGCCGCCATGCTGATCACCATCAGGCCGCCGCCGCCGAGCCCCTGCAGCGCGCGCATCAGTACTAATTGCGTCATGTTTTGCGCAAGCCCGCAGAGCGCGGAACCGGCAAGAAACAGCACGATCGCCACCTGCAGCACGATTTTACGCCCGAAAAGATCGCCGAATTTACCGTACAGCGGCACTACGATGGTCGAGCTGAGGATATAGGCGGTGACCACCCACGAAAGTTTATCCAGCCCGCCGAGCTCGCCAACGATAGTAGGCAAGGCGGTGGAGACAATGGTCTGGTCCAGCGCCGACAGTAGCATCACCAGCAGCAGGGCGCTGAACAGCAGGCGGATTGAGGGCGCCGGTTGGTTTGCGACTTCAGATGTCATTGCATCACTCGCTTGAAATTAATTAAATGCATAATTAATATTTAGGGAAATGATGAATCGGGTCAAGGGATCGCCAGCATATGCCAGCACTAAAAGCTAATGAAGCGCCGCGCCGCCCCGGTCGGCCACGCGGTAAAAAGCCGGGAACCGCTAACCGCGAGCAGTTGATCGATATTGCCCTGGCGCTGTTTGCTCGTCACGGTGCGGCCCGCGTGTCGCTAAATGCCATTGCCAAAGAGGCCGGGGTGACGCCGGCGATGCTGAATTACTATTTTACGTCGCGGGAAGCGCTGATTGAGAATTTGCTGGAAGAGCGCTTTATGCCGCTGCGTAACGATATCAGCCGCATTTTTGTCGACCATCCGCAGGATCCGGTGACGGCGTTGACGATGATGGTTGAGACGCTGGCGGACATGGCGGAGCAAAATGCCTGGTTCGCGCCGCTGTGGATGCAGGAGATCATCGGCGAGATGCCGCTGCTGCGCCAGCACATGGATGCGCGCTTCGGCGAGGAGCGTTTTCAGGTGATGCTGGAGACGGTTCGCCGCTGGCAGCAAGAGGGGAAAATTAACCCGGCGCTGGCGCCGGAACTGCTGTTTACCACGGTGATTAGCCTGGTGCTGGTGCCGTTCTCGCGCATCCATAGCGACCCGCGTTTACAGGCGGTAACCCGGCAGACCATTGTTAGCCACGCGCTGGCGCTAATGGGCCACGGGGTCGGCGGTTAAGGCGTGATTTTGTGTTAATTCAGATGCTGATACTGCTTCTGCCTTATGGCTCTCCTGGCACAGGGATTTTCCCGGAGGCGGCGCGTTGCGCCTTGTCCGGGCTACCAAATCGCACAGTCGGGTAGCCCGGATAAGCGCAGCGCAATCCGGGGTTATCGTTACAGCGTCTTCGATAAATAGTGGCGTTGCATACCCGCGTGCGGGAAATCGGGCAGCGACATCTGCAACTGATAGCCTAATTTCTGATAAAACGGCAGCGCCTGGAAGCTAAAGGTATCGACCAGCAAATGACTGCAGCCCAACGCCTGCGCCTGCTGTTCCGCTTCCTGCATAAGCTCGCGGCCCAGGCCGTTGCCGCGTATCTCTTCGCTCACCCACAAGTATTCGATACACAGCCAGTTGCCTTTGCGTTTGGCGATAAGCCCGCCACGCATCACCGCTTGCTCATCGCGGGAGTAAATGCCCAAATCGCCAAACTGCGTCGGGTCGAGGTAGCGTGAATTGTATTCACGCAGGCCTGCCAGCAATTCTTGTTGATCGTCGGGATTAATGCTTTTTGTAATTATTAGAGCCATTAAGTTTCTCCAGTTGCACAGGCAATCGTTATATTTTCCTCTCCTGACTTTCACAAAATATTCTTATTTTCTCCATTATTTTTTGTCTTAATTTTGTCGTTCAAAGTAAGCGAAATAACCTTTCCATGACTTTCGAAAGGGCGGGCTGAGAATCCCCACAATAATAATAGTGTTAAGGAACATCTACGCTCCATTTCGATATTTTCATTGAGACGAAAATGTCGCAGCGCCCATCTTTTCCTCGCGATTTAATTCACGGGGGGACGTCTTACATCTTGAGAAAATAAAATGAAACACATCATAGCCCCCATCGCGACAGCATTATTTCTCCTGAGCGGATGCGATAATGCGCAGACAACTGCGCCGCAACAACCCACGCCGGAGGTGGGAATTGTTACGCTGCAAGCCCAGCCGGTGCCGGTGGTCAGTCAACTGACTGGCCGCACGACCGCCTCGCTCAGCGCCGAAGTGCGTCCGCAGGTCGGCGGTATCATTCAGAAGCGCCTGTTTACCGAAGGCGATATGGTGAAGGCCGGGCAGGCCCTTTACCAGATCGATCCCTCCAGTTATCGCGCCGCCTGGAACGAAGCGGCGGCCGCGTTGAAGCAGGCACAGGCGCTGGTGGTCTCTGATTGCCAGAAAGCTCAGCGCTACGCGTCGTTGGTCAGAGATAACGGCGTCTCTCGCCAGGATGCCGACGACGCTGCCTCCGCCTGCGCCCAGGACAAGGCCAGTGTGGAGTCGAAAAAAGCGGCGCTCGAGAGCGCGCGCATCAACCTGAACTGGACCACCGTCACCGCGCCGATCGCCGGGCGCATCGGCATCTCCTCGGTCACGCCGGGAGCGCTGGTCTCTGCAGACCAGGATACCGCGCTGGCGACGATCCGCGGCCTTGACACCATGTATGTCGATCTGACGCGATCCAGTGTCGATCTCCTGCGTTTACGCAGGCAGAGCCTGGCCAGCAACAGCGATACCCTCAGCGTGACGTTAACCCTTGAAGATGGCAGTACCTATCCCGAAAAAGGGCGTCTGGCGCTCACCGAAGTCGCCGTCGATGAATCCACTGGCTCGGTGACCCTGCGCGCCATCTTCCCCAACCCGCAGCACGTCCTGCTGCCGGGAATGTTTGTCCGCGCGCATATCGATGAAGGCATCATGAACGACGCGATCCTCGCGCCGCAGCAGGGTATCACCCGCGATGCCAAAGGCGACGCCACGGCGTTGGTTGTCGATGCCGACAACAACGTTGAGCAGCGTACCGTGCAAACCGGCGATACCTACGGCGATAAATGGCTGGTGCTGAGCGGTCTGAAAGCGGGCGACAAGCTGATTGTCGAAGGCACCGGTAAAGTGTCCCCCGGACAAGCGGTGAAGGCCGTTGCCGTCAAAAATAACGGAGGCAATGCCTGATGTTCTCCCGTTTCTTCGTGCGTCGCCCGGTCTTTGCCTGGGTGATCGCTATCCTTATCATGCTTGCCGGGGCGCTGGCGATCCGCACGCTGCCGGTGGGACAATATCCGGACGTCGCCCCGCCAGCGGTAAAAATATCCGCGACCTATACTGGAGCTTCCGCAGAAACCCTCGAAAACAGCGTCACCCAGGTTATCGAGCAGCAACTCACCGGGCTGGATAACTTACTTTATTTCACCTCCACCAGCAGTTCGGATGGTACGGTAAGTATTACCGTCACCTTTGAGCAGGGAACCGATCCGGATACCGCTCAGGTACAGGTGCAAAACAAAGTGCAGCAGGCGGAATCGCGTCTGCCGAGTGAAGTACAGCAATCTGGCGTAACGGTAGAAAAATCGCAAAGCAGCTTCCTGTTAATCCTCGCGGTGTATGACAAAACCAACCGCGCCACCAGTTCTGATATCTCCGACTGGCTGGTCAGCAATATGCAGGACCCGCTGGCGCGCGTGGAGGGCGTCGGCAGCCTGCAGGTATTCGGCGCCGAATACGCGATGCGCATCTGGATGGATCCGACCAAACTCGCCTCTTACTCGTTGATGCCTTCCGACGTACAGTCGGCGATTGAGGCGCAGAACGTGCAGGTCTCCGCGGGTAAAATCGGCGCGCTACCGTCGTCCAATGCCCAGCAATTGACTGCTACCGTGCGCGCGCAGTCGCGGCTGCAAACACCTGACCAGTTCAAAGCGATCATTGTAAAGAGCCAGTCAGACGGTTCAGTGGTGCGCCTGAGCGATGTCGCGCGGGTGGAGATGGGCAGCGAGGATTACACCGCCACCGCTAATCTGAACGGCCACCCCGCCGCCGGGATTGCGGTAATGATGGCGCCCGGCGCCAACGCGCTGGATACCGCGACGCTGGTGAAAAGCAAAATCGCCGAATTCCAGCGTCAGATGCCTCAGGGCTACGATATCGCCTACCCGAAAGACAGCACCGAGTTCATCAAAATCTCGGTCGAGGACGTGATCCAGACGCTGTTTGAAGCGATTATTCTCGTGGTCTGCGTAATGTATCTGTTCCTGCAGAATTTCCGCGCGACGCTCATTCCGGCGGTAGCGGTACCGGTCGTGTTACTTGGCACCTTCGGGGTGCTGGCGCTGTTCGGCTACTCCATTAATACCCTGACGCTGTTCGCCATGGTGCTGGCGATCGGCCTGCTGGTGGATGATGCCATTGTGGTGGTGGAAAACGTCGAACGTATTATGCGCGACGAAGGGCTGCCCGCCCGCGAAGCCACCGAAAAATCGATGGGCGAAATCTCCGGCGCGCTGGTGGCGATCGCCCTGGTGCTGTCGGCGGTGTTCCTGCCAATGGCCTTTTTCGGCGGTTCGACCGGGGTAATCTATCGCCAGTTCTCGGTGACGATCATCTCGGCGATGATGCTGTCGGTGGTGGTAGCGCTAACCCTCACTCCGGCGCTGTGCGGTGCGCTGCTAAGCCACTCCAAACCTCATGACAAAGGCTTCTTCGGCGCCTTTAATCGCCTGTGGGGGCGTACGGAAGATGGCTACCAGCGTCGCGTACTCGGCGGCCTACGCCGCGGCGCGGTGATGATGGGCGCTTACGCCTTGATTTGCGGGGCGATGGCGCTGGCGATGTGGAAACTGCCGGGCAGCTTCCTGCCGGTGGAGGATCAGGGCGAAATCATGGTCCAGTACACCTTGCCTGCCGGGGCGACGGCGGTGCGTACCGCCGAGGTGCGCCGTCAGGTGACCGACTGGTTCCTCACCAAAGAGAAAGCCAATACCGAGGTTATCTTCACCGTCGACGGCTTCAGTTTCAGCGGCAGCGGTCAGAATGCCGGTATGGCCTTCGTCTCATTGAAAAACTGGTCGCAGCGCAAAGGCGACGAAAATACCGCGCAAGCAATTGCGCTGCGCGCCAATAAAGAGCTGGGCGCGATCCGCGACGCCACCCTGTTCGCCATGACGCCGCCATCGGTGGACGGCCTTGGGCAAAGTAATGGCTTCACTTTCGAGCTGATGGCCAGCGGGGGTACCGATCGCGATAGCCTGATGAAGCTGCGCAGCCAACTGCTGACCGCAGCCAATCAGAGCGGCGAACTGCAATCGGTTCGCGCCAACGATTTGCCACAAATGCCACAGCTGCAGGTGGATATCGATAACAACAAAGCCGTCTCGCTGGGGCTGTCGCTCAGCGACGTGACCGATACGCTCTCCAGCGCCTGGGGCGGCACGTACGTCAACGACTTTATCGATCGCGGCCGGGTGAAAAAGGTCTACATCCAGGGCGAGAGCGACGCGCGCGCTGTGCCCTCCGATCTTGGTAAATGGTTTGTCCGCGGCAGCGATAACAGCATGACGCCGTTCACCGCGTTCGCCACCACCCATTGGGAATACGGCCCGGAAAGCCTGGTACGCTACAACGGCTCAGCCGCCTTTGAGATCCAGGGGGAAAACGCCGCGGGCTTCAGCTCAGGGGCGGCAATGGACAAAATGGAAAAACTGGCCGATAGCCTGCCGGCGGGTTCCACCTGGGCATGGAGCGGTATTTCGCTGCAGGAAAAACTGGCCAGCGGCCAGGCGATGAGCCTGTACGCCATTTCGATTCTGGTGGTGTTCCTGTGCCTGGCGGCGCTGTATGAAAGCTGGTCGGTGCCGTTCTCGGTGATCATGGTCATCCCGTTAGGCCTGCTTGGCGCGGCGCTGGCGGCCACGCTGCGCGGCTTAAGTAACGACGTCTATTTCCAGGTGGCGCTGTTGACGACCATTGGCCTGTCGTCGAAGAACGCCATTCTTATCGTTGAATTTGCTGAATCCGCGGTGGATGAGGGCTATTCGCTCTCGCGGGCGGCGATCCGCGCCGCGCAGACCCGTCTGCGCCCGATTGTCATGACCTCGCTGGCATTTATCGCCGGAGTACTGCCGCTGGCCATTGCTACCGGCGCCGGGGCCAACAGCCGCGTGGCGATCGGTACCGGGATTATCGGCGGCACCCTGACGGCGACGCTGCTGGCGGTGTTCTTCGTCCCGCTGTTCTTTGTGCTGGTGAAGCGTCTCTTTACCCGCCCACGTCCTTCTCAGGAGTAAGTTATGTTTCGTTTGAGTTTAATGTTTATCGCGCTCCTGACCGCGGGCTGCGTTTCTCTTGACCCGCACTACGAGCGCCCGGCCGCGCCGGTGCCGGCGACCCTTCCCGGCGCGCACGGCGAATCGACGGCGGTGGTCGGCGACTGGCAAAAAGTGGTCAATGATGCGCGGCTAAAAAAAGTGGTCAGCATCGCGCTTAATAGCAACCGTGATGTGCAAAAGGCATTGGCCGATATTGAAGCCGCTCGCGCCCAGTATGGCGAAACGCGCGCATCGTTGTTTCCCACCGTCGATGCCGAGCTGAGCCATACCCGCAGCAAAACGATCGCCAGCGGCTTAAGTTCTACCTCGCAGGCTGACGGCGCGGTCTCGAGCTTCGAACTGGACTTGTTCGGCAAGAACCAGAGCCTGTCGCGCGCGGCGCGAGAAAGCTGGCTTGCCAGCGAATTCACCGCGCAAAATACCCGACTGACGATGATTGCCGATTTGACCACCGCCTGGGTGACGCTGGCGACGGATAATAGCAATCTGGCGCTGGCGCAGCAGACGATGGATAGCGCGGAGAACTCGCGCAAAATCGTCGCTCGCCAGATGGCGGTGGGCACCGCCTCCGCCGGTGATTTAAGTTCGGCGGAAAGCGTCTATCAGCAGGCGCGAGCCAGCGTCGCCAGCTATCGTACGCTGGTGGCGCAGGATAAAAACGCCATTAACCTACTGGCGGGGGAAACCGTGCCGGAGAGCCTGCTGCCCGGCACGCTGGAAAGTCTGGGCGCCAACAGCATTGCACTGGTGCCGGCGGGCGTGTCTTCATCGGTACTGTTGCGCCGGCCGGATATTCAGGAGGCGGAACATAATCTCAAGAGCGCTAATGCCGATATCGGTGCGGCGCGAGCGAACTTTTTCCCGTCCATTTCGCTGACCGCCAGCGCCGGGGTCGGCAGCGACTCGCTATCGTCGCTGTTTAGCCATGGCATGCAGGTGTGGTCGTTCGCCCCGTCCATCAGCCTGCCGCTGTTCACCGGCGGCAGTAATCTGGCGCAGCTACGCTATGCGCAGGCTGAGAAAAAGGGGCTGATTGCCACCTACGAGAAATCCATTCAGAGCGCCTTTAAGGACGTTGCCGATGCGCTGGCGCGCCGGGAAACGCTGAGTGAACAGCTCGATGCCCAGCAGCAGTATGTTGCCGCCGAGCAGAAGTCGCTGGATATCGCGATGAAGAGTTACCAGGCCGGGGTTGGCGATTATCTGTCGGTGCTGACCGCCCAGCGGACGCTGTGGTCGGCGAAGGCGACGCTGCTGTCGCTGCAGCAGACCGACCTCAATAACCGCATTACGCTCTGGCAATCGCTGGGCGGCGGCGCCAGTTAATGTTCCTCTTCGGACGCGTTATAGCACCTTAATCACTCCTGGCACATGCGTTAACTCCAGGTTGCGGTAATAAAATATTCCACCTTTATTACCGCAATATCTCTGGCTATACCTACAATTCTCCTATTATCCCAAGCGTATTAATCGTGATACTCTTCACATGAATGGAATAAAAAATTCCTTATACTGCGCGCAACTGAGAATAACGAGGTTTTTATGAGTATCGACCTGAGCAAACTGCTGACCGAGCGACGCAACGCCAACAGCGCCAACATTGACACCCTCTCCACTGTCGACATGCTGACGGTGATAAACCAGGAAGATCAGCAAGTGGCGCAGGCGATAACGCCTTACTTGCCGCAGATAGCGGAAGTCGTGGATAAAGTGGCGGCGGCGCTGCGGGCCGGGGGACGGCTGATTTACATCGGCGCCGGTACGTCGGGGCGTTTGGGTATTCTGGACGCCAGCGAATGCCCGCCGACCTTTGGCACCCGTCCGGAGCAGGTGGTGGGGATTATCGCCGGCGGACATAAAGCGATTCTGAGCGCCGTGGAAAACGTGGAAGACAATAAAGCGCAAGGGGCGATGGACCTGCAGAACCTTAACTTCAGCAACCGTGATGTGCTGGTGGGGCTGGCGGCCAGCGGACGTACGCCGTACGTCATTGGTGCGATGGAATACGCCCATAGCCAGAATGCGTTTGTCGCTATCGTCAGCTGTAACCCGCACGGTGAAATGGCGCAGCTGGCGGACGTGGCGATTACCCCGGTGGTCGGCCCGGAAGTGGTTACCGGATCGACCCGCCTGAAAGCCGGCACCGCGCAGAAGCTGGTGCTAAACATGATCTCCACCGGGGCGATGATCCGCATCGGCAAGGTCTACAGCAACCTGATGGTGGATGTCGAAGCGACCAATGCCAAGCTGATTGAGCGCCAGGTGTCTATCGTGATGGAAGCGACCGACTGCGATCGCGCCACCGCGCAGAATGCGCTGGATGCCTGTGGCCGCCACTGTAAGACGGCGATTGTGATGGTGTTGGCTGACTTAAGCGCCGCAGAAGCGCAGTCGCTGCTGGCGAAAAACAACGGTTATATCCGCAAGGCGCTAAGCAACACCTGAGCGCCGACAGACAGGTAACAGGCAATGGCAAAAATAACTAAAGAGATGATAGCGCGGATCCTGGCCCACGTCGGCGGGGCCGCAAACGTGGCGCAGGCGGGTAACTGCATGACGCGCCTGCGCTTGACCCTGCGCGATGAAAGCCTGGCCGATAGCGCCGCCATTCGCCAGATTGATGGCGTGATGGGGGTTATCGTCAGCGATGAACAGTTCCAGGTGGTATTAGGCCCCGGCAAGGCGCAGACCGCCGCGGAAATGATGAACGGCCTGATGGAAGCGGCGCCGCAGGCAGCCGCCTCGCTGGCGGATGTGGCAGCGGAGAAAAAGCAGGCGCTGAAGAGCAAGCAGACCAGCGGGGTACAGAAATTTCTTGCGAAGTTCGCCACTATCTTTACGCCGTTGATCCCCGGCTTCATCGCCGTCGGGCTGCTGCTGGGCTTTGCTACGCTGGCGGAACAAATCTTCGTGCTGGAGAACGCGCACCCTAACGCCAGCCTGGTGGCGCTGATTGGCTACATGAAGGTATTCAGCAAAGGGATGTTTACCTTCCTGAGTATCCTGATTGGCTATAACGCTCAGAAAGCCTTCGGCGGTTCTGGCGTGAACGGCGCGATTATCGCCTCGCTGTTCGTGCTGGGCTACAACCCGGAAGCGACCAGCGGATTCTACGCCGGAATTTCGACCTTCTTCGGCCACGGTATCGACCCGCGCGGCAATATTATCGGCGTGCTAATCGCCTCGATTATTGGCGCGTGGGTAGAACGTCAGGTGCGGCGGATAATGCCTGCTAACCTCGATATGATCCTTACCTCGGCGGTGACGCTGCTGATTATGGGCGCGGTGACCTTTACGGTGATTATGCCGATTGGCGGCTGGCTGTTTACCGGTATGTCGTGGCTGTTCCTGCATCTTAACGGCAATCCGTTTGGCTCGGCGGTGCTGGCAGGGCTGTTCCTGCTGGCGGTGATGTTCGGCGTGCATCAGGGGTTTGTACCGGTCTATTTTGCGCTGGTGGATGCGCAGGGCTTTAACTCGCTGTTCCCGATCCTGGCGATGGCCGGGGCCGGGCAGGTGGGCGCGGCGCTGGCGCTGTTCTGGCGCGCAAAGCGCGATTCGCTGCTGCGAACCCAGATCAAAGGGGCGATTATTCCGGGTTTCCTCGGCATTGGCGAACCGCTGATTTACGGCGTGACCCTGCCGCGTATGAAACCATTTATCACCGCCTGTATCGGCGGCGCCTGCGGCGGTTTCTTCGTGGGCCTGATCGCCTGGCTGGGGCTGCCGGTCGGCCTGAACACGGTGTTCGGCCCCTCGGGGCTGGTGGCGCTGCCGCTGATGACCTCCGGTAGCGGAATTTATGCCGGGATGGCGGTGTACGCTGGCGGTCTGGCGGTTTCGTATCTATGCGGTTTTGTCCTCACCTGGCTGTTCGCCAGTAAAAACGTTGACCTGAGTTAAGCGTATTTCCCCGGCCACGGTTGGGTATTCGGTCAGTAGCCCCGGTAAGCGTAAGCGCCACCGGGGAAGGCGCTTAGACGATTTTCATCTTATTGATACCTTTTCGTGTTTAAAAATCGAACACAAAATCGTTATAGTTTTGCTCGAAAAATAATAATGATTTTCCATGGACTGATGGGGTACTAACGATGAAATTGCGTTTACGCACGGCGGCGGCATTGATGCTGGCTGGCCTGCTGTTAGCGGGCTGTGACCAGAAGAATGACAATGCCAAACACATAAAAGTCGGCGTGATTAACGGCGCGGAACAGGATGTGGCGGAAGTGGCGAAGAAGGTGGCGAAAGAAAAGTATGGCCTCGACGTCGAGCTGGTGGGCTTTAGCGGTTCGCTGCTGCCGAACGATGCCACCAACGCCGGGGAGCTGGATGCCAACGTCTTCCAGCATCGTCCCTATCTGGAACAAGACAACAAAGCGCACGGCTACCACCTGGTGGCCATCGGCAATACTTTCGTCTTTCCCATGGCCGGCTATTCGCGCAAGATTAAATCCGTTGCCGATATTAAAGATGGCGCGACTATCGCCATTCCCAACGACCCGACCAACCTCGGCCGCGCGCTATTGTTATTGCAAAAAGAGCAGCTGATTACCCTCAAAGCGGGTACCGGCCTGCTGCCGACGGCGGTGGATATCACCAGTAACCCGCGTAATCTGAAAATTATGGAGCTGGAAGGGGCGCAACTGCCGCGGGTGCTGGACGATCCGAAGGTCGATGTCGCTATTATCAGTACCACCTACCTGCAGCAAACCGGGTTATCGCCGGTGCGCGACGGCATCTTTATTGAAGACAAAAACTCGCCGTACGTGAACATCATTGTGGCGCGTGAAGACAATAAAGATGCCGAAAACGTGAAAGAGTTTATGCAGTCGTACCAGTCGCCGGAAGTGGCGAAGGCGGCAGAAACCATCTTCAACGGCGGCGCGGTACCGGGCTGGTAATCATCTACGCTGCGCCATCAGGTGCAGCAGCGGCACCAGAGACAGCCCGTCCGGCATTTCGCCGCGGGCGATCAGCTGGTTTATCTCCTCGAAGGTAAACCAGCCGGTTTCCATCACTTCATCCTGATCTGCGTCCATGCCAACCCAGCTTAAATCGGTGGCGAGCCAGGTGATAAACAGCTGGTCGCTGCTGCCGTATGACGGGTTGTAGCGGATGATTTCCTCTGCGTGTTGCGCCTGCCAGCCGGTCTCTTCGCGCAGTTCGCGCAGCGCGGCGACGGCGGGCTCTTCCCCTTCATCGACGCCGCCAGAGGGAATGGCCCACACCACCTTATCGATCAGATAACGGTAGTGGCGAATCAGCAGCACTTTGTCGTCCTGGAGCGCCACAATCCCGACCGCCGGGCGTGGGTAGTGAATGGAATAAAAGTCGCGCCGCTCGCCGGGGGCGACATCAATACCTACCTTGCGCATGCTGAACCACGGCGTCTCGGCGATGACCTGCGGATTATGCATATCGGCGGCGGTTAGTTTCTTTTTCATCCTGCCATTCCTGTAGAAAGTCTAACCTTCAGAACAACATAGCCGGCTGTGATTGGCAACCGTCGCAGGTTGGCCCGATTCCATCGATCATTGCCCAAACGCCCATATTGCGCCAGGCTGGTACTCAGTACGATGTTCGTCAGATTACCCCACAGAGGAACGCTAACATGAACATCACTCATATCCGTAATGCTACGCAGGTTATTGAATACGCAGGTAAAAAATTCCTGATTGACCCGATGCTGGCGGACAAAGGCGCCTGGCCGGGATTCCCTGGAACCGCGCGCAGCGAGCTGCGCAATCCGCTGGTGGCGCTGCCGTTTTCTCGTGAAAAAATTATCGACGTCGATGCGGTAATCGTCACCCATACCCATGACGATCATTGGGACGAAGCGGCGATCGCGGCGATCCCAAAAACCCTACCGGTATTCGTCCAGCATGAAGCCGACGCCGCGCTGCTGCGCAGCCAGGGATTTCAGGATATCCGCCTGCTGTCGGCAGATAGCGAATTTGCCGGTGTTAGTCTGCAGAAAACCACTTCCGGGCAACATGGCAGCGACCGTACCTACGCGGTACCGGCGATGGCTGAACGTCTGGGCGAGGCCTGCGGCGTGGTGTTCCGTCATCCGCAGGAGAAGACGCTGTGGCTGGTTGGCGATACCATCTGGCGCGATGAGATTGAAGCCGACATGCTGAAGCTGCGCCCGGATGTGGTGGTGTTGAACGCCGGCTACGCTCACGTTATCGGCTTTGGCCCGATCATCATGGGCAAAGAGGACCTGTTGAAGGCGCATTTCGCCCTGCCGGAAGCGAAAATCATGGCCATCCACCTGGAGGCAGTCAACCATTGTCTGGTGAGCCGCGAAGAGATGCGCCAGTACGTCGCGGATAATCAGATTGCCGGGGTAGTCAGTATTCCGCAGGATGGGGAAACCGTTGTTTATTAATCTGCTCAAGGGGAAGGGATGATGAAATTAACCGACGTGGCGATTGTCGCCGTAGAGGGCTTTAGCCCGTTTCATTATGCCGTCCCCTGTATGCTGTTTGGCGATACGGTCTCGGAAACCAAACGTTTTAATCTGCAGATTTGCGCCGAACAGCCGGGATTACTCAGCGCCCGCGACGGCTTTGCGCTGTACGCCAGCGGTGATTTTACCGCGATGGAACAGGCGGATATCGTGGTGGTGCCCTACTGGGGCGAGGTCAATCAGTGCCCGCCGCAGGCGTTGATCGCGAGCCTGATTCGGGCGCGCGATAACGGCGCGGAAATCGTCGGCCTGTGCCTCGGCGCGTTTGTCCTTGGCTACGCCGGGCTGCTCGACGGTAAGCGGGCGGCGACCCACTGGGAGTTCGAGCAGGATTTCCAGCGCCTGTTTCCGCAGGTGCAGCTCGATATCAACGCCCTGTACGTCGATGACCAGAAGGTAATTACCTCGGCGGGTACCGCGGCGGCGCTAGATTGCTGCCTGTATATCATTCGCCAGCGTTTTGGCAGCCTCGCCGCCAACCAGATCGCCCGGCGGATGATCGTGCCGCCGCACCGCGAGGGCGGCCAGGCGCAGTTTATCGCCCAGCCGGTGCCGCGCAACACCCGCGATGCGCGGATTAATTGTCTGCTGGATTATCTGCAGCAGCACATTGCCGAGCCGCATAACCTTGATTCGCTGGCCGAGGTGGTGGCGATGAGCCGCCGTACCCTGACCCGCCACTTCGCCAGGGCGACCGGGATGAGCATTGCCGACTGGTTGACCGCCGAGCGCCTGCGCCGTAGCCAGAGCCTGCTCGAAGCGGGGGATTTGCCGGTCGAGCAGGTGGCGGAAGCGGTGGGCTATCTTTCCGCCGTGACCTGGCGCCAGCAGTTTAAAGCGCGTTTTGGCGTTAGCCCGACGGAGTGGCGGCGGACTTTCCGCCGCGGCGTTTAGCCGGCGAGAGTCGAACTGTCGATCACGAAGCGATATTTCACGTCGCCCTTGACCATTCTTTCCCATGCTTCGTTGATCTGATCGGCGCGAATCAGCTCGATATCGGCGACGATGCCGTGTTCGGCGCAGAAGTCGAGCATCTCCTGGGTTTCCGGGATACCGCCGATCATCGAGCCGGCAATCGAGCGGCGGCGGAAGATCAGATTGAACACTTCCGGCGATGGATGCGGCGTGGCCGGGGCGCCAACCAACGTCATGGTGCCATCACGTTTCAGCAGCGTGGTGAAGGCATCGAGATTGTGCGGCGCCGCCACGGTGTTGAGGATGAAATCGAAACTTTTGACGTGGGCCGCCATTTCGTCTTCGTTGCGCGACACCACGACCTCATCCGCGCCCAACGCTCTGGCCGCGTCACGCTTGGATTCCGAGGTGGTAAAGGCCACCACGTGGGCCCCCATGGCGTGGGCCAACTTGATCCCCATATGCCCCAACCCGCCGATGCCGACGACGCCGACTTTTTTGCCCGGCCCGGCGTGCCAGTGGCGCAGCGGAGAATAGGTAGTGATCCCGGCGCACAATAGCGGCGCGACGGCGGCGAGCTGGGCTTCGGGATGATTTATCCGCAGTACGTAGCGTTCATTGACCACGATCTGCTGTGAATAACCGCCCAGCGTATGCCCTGGCGCGTCCTGGGTCGGCCCGTTATAGGTCAGCACCATATGGTCACAGTAGTTCTCCAGCCCTTCAGCGCACTCCTCGCACTGTTTACAGCTATCCACCATACAGCCGACGCCAACCAGATCGCCAACGGCGTAACCTGAGACGGCATCGCCGACCGCCGTCACCCGGCCAACGATTTCATGGCCCGGCACGCAGGGATACAGCGTCCCGGCCCATTCCGCTCGCGCCTGATGGAGATCGGAATGGCAGACGCCGCAGTATGCAATGGCGATCTGCACATCTTGTGGGCCGGGTTCGCGGCGGGTGATAGACATCGATTCGAGCGGCTGGCTGGCGGAGTACGTACCTATAGCGTTGATCTGCATAGCATTACCTCTTGTGCAATAGCGTGATAAATCAAGCGGAAGGGGGTGAGTGTTTTTTGCGCGGCAAGGGTAAGCTTAGCCTGGTTAGGGCAGGATGAGAAAAGCGCAGCTCGAAGGGTTAAAGAAGGCGCCTCACCGAGGTGAGGCGCTCGTGATATCAAGGCGCGATGGGTGTCAGATAATCCAGCCGCAGCGGCTCGGCGAGCAGGCTCTCCATCTGGCCGATAAAGGCCTGGAAGTAGGGCTGGGCGATATGCTCATCCAGCGCCTGCTGGTCGCGCCAGGACTCACGCATGTAGAAGGTATCCGGCGCGTCGCGCAGCTGAAACAGCGCGTAGTCGAGATTGCCCGGCTCCTCGCGGGTTGGCAGCAGCAGCGCCTGCAGCGCGTCGCGCAGGGCCTCGGTTTGCCCGGCTTTCGCCTTCAGAACCGCGATAAGCGCAATGGTGTCGTCGCGCATTTAGAAACCCTCCAGCACGATTTTGCCGACCGAGCGCCCGGTTTCCAGCTTAGCGTGGGCTTTTTGCAGATTGGCGGCGTTGATGGTTCCGTAGTGCTCGCCAAGGGTGGTGCGCAGCGTGTTATCGTCAATCAACGCGGCGACGCGGGTCAGTAGCTGATGTTGGGCGATCATATCATCCGTCTCAAACATTGAGCGGGTGAACATAAATTCCCAGTGCAGCGAAATGCTTTTCGCTTTCAGCGGCACCACGTCCAGGCTCTCCGGGTCATCAATCAGCGCCAGCTTACCCTGCGGGGCGAGCGCGGCGATCAGTTCGTTAAAATGCTGATCGGTATTGGTCAGGCTGGCGACGTGGGTCACGGCATGAATGCCGATTTTCGCCAGTTCTTCACCGAGCGGCTTGCTGTGGTCAATGACGTGATGCGCCCCGGCCTCGCGTACCCACTTCTGGCTTTCCGGGCGCGATGCGGTACCAATTACCGTCATGTTGGTGAGTTTGCTGGCCAACTGGGTGAGGATAGAGCCAACGCCGCCCGCCGCGCCGACAATCAGCAGCGTATCTCCGTCGTTACCGCCTTCCTGCACGCCAAGGCGGTGGAACAGCAATTCCCAGGCGGTGATAGCGGTCAGAGGCAGCGCGGCGGCGGCGGCATTCTCCAGCGAGCGCGGCTTCAGCGCCACGATGCGTTCATCAACCAGTTGCAGTTCGCTGTTACTGCCGGGACGGCCCAGCGCGCCGGCGTACCACACTTCATCGCCCGGCGTGAATAGGGTCACCGCATCGCCAACGGCTTTCACCACGCCAACCGCATCCCAGCCCAGCACCCGCGGGGTATCGGCATTAAACCCGGCGCGCACTTTGGTGTCGACCGGGTTCACCGAAATGGCTTTGACCTCGACCAGCAGATCGTGCCCCTGCGCCTGCGGATCCGGCAGATCGATATCGCGTAAAAAGGGAATGTTGTTGCCGTCGGCGGCGGCCTGGGTAATGGCAATGGCTTTCATAGGTTCTCCGGTCTACAAAGAGGATTCATGGTGCGAATGCGTCGAGGATAGACCGGTCTAGCGTCGGGAAAAACGGCCCGGCGGCGATAACAGTTATATAAAAAAAGTGAAAATCGGCGACACCACCCATCCTGCGCCCGCCTGTCACTACAGATAAACAGTGCGATGGCCAGGTACCAGGACCATGATGGTTCAACAATATAAATTATCACAAGCATAGCGTTTCATATTTGAGAAAGTTTCCTCCTCCATGTCGCAAATATTAATATCACTCCGGAAGAATAATAATATTGCGTTATGGCTCAAGGTTTATACCTTGACGCCCGACATCCTGCGTGCGATTTTTCTTCTATCAAATAATAAACAGAGTTTCATATTTGGAACAAAAATAAAATCATCGTGCTATTTAATTAAGAGTTTCACCGCTGAGACAAAATAATAAGTCGATATTAATCGACGGTCTTTTATCGCTTATAAAAATAAAGTGAGGGATGTGCTATGCGTAAAATACTCCTTTCGCTGCTGCTGGCAGCCGCGACCAGCGGGCTGGCGCTGGCGGACGACGGCAAGCCGTTCCCGCATATCGGCTGGCGCAGCGCGGATAATCTCGCCGGGCTGGATTTCGGCGGCGCGCTGCGGGCGAACTATCGCTATGAGGACTGGAAAGGCAGTAATTATCGCAACCCGCCGTATCTGCGTTTTGATACCTTCCGTATCGACAGCAGCGGCTTCTATGATAATTATTTCTTTGATGCCGGGTTCTGGTTCCAGGATCACCGTAAATACGCCATCGACCGCGCTTACGTAGGGTATCGCTTCGACAATAATAATAATATCCAGCTGGGGATCCCCGGCAAACCATTTGGCCTTGAACCTTATCCGCAATTTGGCTGGTCCTATGGTATTCCGTTTTATTTAGGCTTTGGCGTTAGCGCCGGTAGCGGCGTGAACTATCAATATCATGATAATAACTGGTCACTGGATGTGGCCTATTTCCCATGGATGGAACCGGAGAATTTGCGCTATGCGCCGGACGTTGGCGATTACGATCGGCTGAAAAACACTATCTATCCGACTCAGCATCAACAGCATAATGAAAAGCGCGACCAGGTGAACGTGCGTATTGCGCGGGATTTTCACGGCGGCGGCTGGAATAACGAGCTGGGCGGCTCGCTGGCGCTGGCGCGGTTGCACAACCGCGAGACCGACGACGACGGCACCTTCTGGGCGGCAGGCGTGCACGGCATGTTACATAACGGGCCGTGGCAGCTGACCTCGCAGCTGATTCGCTACCAATACGATCCGAAGAACCCGGCGGGCGTCAGTGACGATACGATACTGATGGGCGGCAACGGCCTGACGCCGGCCTACCTGATCCCGGCAAAAGCGACGACCGCGTCGCTGAACGTCGCCCGCGATGTTGATGTTAAGTGGGGCGGCGTGTCGAAGCTGCGTTTTTACAACGACTACAGCGTGCTGTGGAAAGATAAAAGCGGCTGGAGCGATTCGCAGATGAACACCCTTGGCGTACAGGTCTTTGCGCTGCCGGTGATGTTCTGGGTCGATCTCAGCTGGGCGAAGAATGTTAATCCGTGGGGCGGCGCGCTGAACGCCACCGGCTGGACCAGCACCCAGTCCGAGGGCAGCGGCAAATGGTACTTCCGCACTAACGTTAATATTGGCTATTACTTCTGAGGCGGGAATTTTCCCTGCTCGCGCTGCGCTCAGCAAGGCTACCGTTCTGCGCCGTCTGGTAGCCCGGGCAAGGCGCTAGCCGCCACCCGGGGGTTAGCTCGCGTTATCAGACCGTAGGCCGGATAAGGCACAGCCGCCATCCGGCGTAAAAGCGGCTCTTTACCTGCGGTTATTGCCCGGCGGCGCTACGCTTGCGCGGGCCTACAGATCACATGCCGGGCGTAGCCGGGTAAGGCGTCAGCCGCCACCCGGGGACTTGCTCGCGCTATCAGGCATCCTGAGCTACTTTTTAGGCCCTGTTTTCCACTGTAGCAAACCGGCGATATCCTTTTCACCTTCGGCTTCCTTTAAGCGCCGCTGTTGCTCAGCAAACTGACTATATTCCTCCTGCGCTTTTTCATCGGCCATTTTCTTACTGACTTTACCTGCGCCTTGCAAAACCTCACGGTCGTTAAATTGCAGGAACTGATCCAGCTTATCCTGCCAGTCGCGTAAAAAGACCTGCTGACGACGACGGGCCTGATCCTCGGCAAAATCCAGCCACATGTTAACTACGCGGTTAAGCTCATTGACTTCATCCTGAGTGAGATAATTTTTTGCTACCGTCACGTCACCCTTATGCACCTCTTCGCCTCTATAGCTGGTCAGCCCCATATGCGGCAGACTTGCGTCAGCACGTTGATGAATGAGCTCAGCGGCGGTATGTCCGGTACAGGCAAAATGTAACTTGTTCTGGATAGTTTGAAAAAACTGCGTGGTTTCTTTTAATGACGGTTGATAGTCAGCTGCTAATGCAAAAATCTCTCGCACTCGCAAATAAACGCGGCGTTCGCTGGCGCGAATATCGCGAATACGCTCCAGCATCTCATCGAAATAGTCGGGTACAGCCGATGAACCCACAGGCGGATTCTTCAACCGCTCATCGTCCATCACAAACCCTTTGATCAGGTATTCCTGGAGCGTCTGGGTTGCCCACTGGCGGAACTGCGTGCCGCGAGAGGAGCGAACGCGATAGCCAACAGCGAGTATGGCTTCAAGATTGTAATGGTCTATCTCCCTGGAAACCTGGCGTTTTCCTTCCTGGCGAACTATCCGGAATTTCCGGATAGTTGAATTTTGAGCAAGTTCACCTTCAGAGAAGATATTGATTAAATGCTCATTAATAGTCCGAACGTCTTTATCGTACAGTTCAGCCATTGTCGCCTGGGATAACCAGATTGTGTCTGACTCAAAGCGGCATTCAACGCGCACTTTCCCATCACCGCTGGCAAACATTATGAACTCACCTGCTGGGGACGACGTTATAGTTTCCTTTGCCATATGGTCTCCGGGTCAACCTGTTCACAACGGTAGAGTATGTCAGAAGCGGCGCATAAATTTCATTAGACGAACGATTAATCTGGCGCGTTTGCGAGCGGTTATCCGGAAAGTGAAGGTATTAAGACGCGGGGATTTCCCTGCTCGCGCTGCGCTCAGCAGGGCTACGGTTCTGCGCCGTCTGGTAACCCGGGTAAGGCGTTAGCCGCCACCCGGGGATTTTTCTTGCTCGCGCTATCAGGTATGTTGCAGCGTGCCGTTGACGCTTTTCAGCGATTGTTGAATATGCCGTAATTCGGCTGTTAATTTCTCTTCTTTATCGCTGAGCGGCAGCAACACAATGCAGCCATCCATCACCTTAACCGTGACCGGCTTCCCGGTATCGAATCCCGCTTCACGCAGCCACTTGCCGGAAAGGGTAAGACTTGGTGTACTGGTATCCCGGCCATTGGGTCGATAGCTAACCAGCAGCCGACGCTCGGTTCCGCTAGCGGTGATATCTGGGGTAGAATGCAAATCAGCCATAATCAACTCCTTGATAGTTGGTGAGGTTAGACGCTCATAAGTGTTGCCGCACTTTTGGGCGCGATTACTTTAAGCTTTCATGTGGTAGGTACCGCGTGAAGATAATTTAACCATAGTGGTACCTACCATGCAAGATAAAAAGAAACCAAATTTCGATCGCAGCAAAAGCACGATGAAGAACATCCGTTTTGAAGATGAGCTTTTGGAACAGATTGAGAAAGCTGCCGGAAAGGGCAATTTCAGTAAGTGGGTGAAAGAAGCGTGCAGAACACGTTTACTTTTAGGTAAAACTCAATAAAAATTTCGTGAAGAGTTTATAATGAATCTTTTGATAAAAAATGATAGACATCGAAAATCAAGCGCGGATCATAATTCTTTATTGGCTGCAACGCAAAGTGATCGTGCAAGACTTATTTATTCAGCTGCATTTCGGCGATTACAGCAAAAGGCACAAGTTTTTTCTTTAGAAAGCAATTCATCAGTACGTTCAAGACTAACTCACTCGATTGAGGTTTCTCATATCGGTAGATATTTAGTTGGGGCCATATTCGAAAAAATAACAGAAAGCAAACATTTTCACTCAGATATAAAAGACTATTGGATTAAAAATAATTTATCCATTTCTAATATTGTTGAAACAGCTTGCTTAATGCATGATATTGGAAATCCTCCTTTCGGCCATTTTGGAGAAGCTGCAATAATTAACTGGGGGAAATCTAACGAAATTATAAAAGCTATTAAAGAGGCATTGGGTTCAGAAATATCTGAGGGGGATGTTAAGGATTTATTATGCGATATTCAAAATTTTGATGGTAATCCGCAAGGGTTTAGGGTTATTACTAGGCTACAAGGAGATGATGGTTTTTATGGATTAAATCTGACCTATACGCAGTTATCTGTGTTTCTTAAATATACATGTAGCCCAGAGGATAAGAGAAATGACAAAGCTTTCTGCAAAAAAATTGGATATTTTTGTAGCGAGAAGGAAATAATAAAATCTGCTTGGGACAATTTGGGGATGCCTGAACATTCTCGCCATCCTTTAGGATTTTTAATGGAAGCATCTGATGATATATCCTATTGTATTAGTGATATTGAGGATGGATTAGAAAAGCAAATAATAGTTTTTGAGAATTTCAAGCAATTTACAATCGATGGTTTAGAGCATCTCAAAATTGATTTTAAGAAAAATAAAACAATCTGCGATGAACTTATATATAGCTTGAGTAAAGACAACTCGTCACCGATAGGTAACTTTCTAGCTTTTAAAACACGACTATCAAACTTTCTGGTTGAAAGCGTCTCAAATCGTTTTGTTTATAACTATGAGCGCTTTGTTAATTTTGAGTATAATAATGAACTGATTGCCGAAGGTGATTTTGAATTCCAACTATTAAAAATACTAAAAGACTATACATCAAAAAATCTTTTTACCTCTGATGAAGCTGAAAGGATGGAGTTATCTGGTTTTTATATAATTAAAGGGATCTTAGATGAATATATTAAGTTATTATGTTTGACAAAAGATGATTTTTCCCTGTTAATTAACAAAGATAATAAAAATATAAGAAAGAAAGATTTAGATATACAAAGACGGCTTTTTAATAGATTACCATCAAAGCACTTAAATGCATATAAAACATCTGTAATCAATCTGCCTATAAATCATCCTGACTTTTCTGAAACCGCAGTCTCTGATAAACTAAAAAGTATTGATGAAAAAAGAGAGTGGCTTCTTCGGGTGCATCTCATTGTAGATTTTGTGTCGGGAATGACAGATCAATTTGCAATGGATATGTATCAGATGTTAAAGGGCATAAAGGTGATGTGATGAATTATCTGAGAGCTGCGCATCAATTATCTCATAGGCATCCTGTTTCATGGGTCAGACGGGTTTTATCTGAACATGTTAATGAGGGTTATATATCTAATAGTTCTTCCTTTACATTCAGCAAATATACATACTTGCCGCAGAGTTTCATAGACGAAAGAAATGTCTTTACTGTGAATAGTTGGTATTTGAATGATGAAAATTTGATGAATATAATAAATAGCTTAGGTCAAGGGGAAGAGCTTGCTTTTCATTCACAGATTTTTGATTTCGGGAAACAATATCATCTCCCTTTGATAGATTTCGGTAATGTCGATCGAGGTATTATTGATAGCAGTGTCTTGCGTGATTTGGCATCTCATTGGAATTTATCATTTAATATTTATAATAGCGGGAGATCTTACCATGCATATGGCAATAGGCTGGTCAGTAATGATGAATGGTTAAAGTTCATGGGTAGTCTGCTTCTTTTAAACAAACCTAGTGGATTCAAGCTAATTGATGAGAGATGGGTAGGCCATCGTATTATGGCTGGTTATTCGGCATTACGATGGTCGTTAAATACTTCACAATATAAGAAAATTCCAGAACTCGTAGGTTATCTAAATCCATATGGCCTGTTTATGGAATAGTTAGTCATATATATAAAAGTATTTACGGAAGAATACAGGAACCGATATTGGCGGGTATCCAACTAATATATATGGTTTTATCAGGGGGTAACCGCC
The DNA here is from genome assembly GCF_032601985.1 of Klebsiella sp. 141203. NCBI lineage: Bacteria > Pseudomonadati > Pseudomonadota > Gammaproteobacteria > Enterobacterales > Enterobacteriaceae > Klebsiella > Klebsiella sp. 141203. The sequence continues at coordinate 131,347 of NZ_JAQIRL010000004.1, forward strand.
ATATTATACACTTCTATATACATATGGAAAAACTAGATTGCGATGAAATTGCAGATTGTTTCAATATGGTGTTCCATCGAAAATTGCTTGACTTGGCCAAGCCCAGGGTAATGTCTACGTGAATGAAGTGCTTTAAACTCACGTAGGCCTAATGTGTTATCAAAGAAACCGGGATAAGTTTGATCATGCACGATAAGCTTTTCTAAAGCTTGCTGGAATTTTCCTGATGGATTCGAGGGTGTGCCATCATCGATTGATGAAAAATGTTTAACGGACATTGCATCAAATTCATCACTATCCAAATAGCTAGCATGAATTGTCACCACGTATGCAGGGCCGCCAGATTCTGCATAATCTGAACCCGCAATATTGAAATCTCCAAAACCAATTACTGAATTGTGGACACCTTTATAACGGACATGCAAATCTGAGAAATATGAATTTGATGGATAATCAGCATTCCTTTTTTTCTTTTTAAACGGGTCATCCATCAAGACAATGTTTGATAATTGCTGTAGCACAATGTTAGGTGATCCTTCAGGAATAATATTAATTGTAAATGTTTTTAAGCGAGATACCAAATCTCGGGTGACACCACTTTCAACATATGATGCTTTTTCTCCCTTTATAAGACCATTTAATCTATCAAACTCTCGAATGTTATCTATATATTTAATACAAGGGGTGAATGATATGCCTTTGATTTTATATAGTTCATTAATGAATTGATCAGTCTTTCCTTTGAGTTCTCCTATCTCCGAATTGACAATAATAAGTGGCGTAATATTGTTTTTGTTCAATGAGTTAATCGTAGTTTCGAGCTGCTTTGTGTTTTCTCTTACGGGCTCAATAACTGGTTTAAAAAGGCTATTGGGCACAATAGCCGATAGTTCTCTTAACGCTGTAAACTCGAACTGTTTACCTCTGAGCAAAGGGAAGTACATATATCATCCTTTTCAATGTAGCTTGATAGTATTTTGGTCAGTGATCTCTGACGAGACTGATTAATACTAAAACTAATTGCTGATGATTTTAGTGATCTAGGTAACGTATTAATAAAGCTAATGTTGTTTGCTCTATGTATCTTGAGTGAGTCACGGAAGTGCTTTCTTAGAGTTTGAGAGTCTATGTTCTCGAATATTTCTAGGCAAAAAGAATATACATCCATGTTTGGGAGGTCGATTCTCACCCCAGATATTTTTTCGGCCATATGTTTATACTCTGCAATTCGCATAGAACTAATCATTAATTTCGGATTAATTTCCGAATCGATGATTGATGCAGGTTTTATTTCATCCAACTTATTTTTTTCTGTTAGTTCAATGATGCCAACAGTTTCTGGAATTATAAGCTTGATTTTTTCTATATGAGTCTTAGCCGCTACGACATATACCTTATCAAATAAATTAGTATAGGAATCTAATTGTTCTGGTAATCTTTTTAAATTATCTAGCTCTGTTTTTATCTCATAGCAAGTCGATAATCCATTTAATATTACACAATCTGCTTTGTTTGTACCAACTCTAAATTCAGAGAGCATTACCGCTTCATTTTTTTTATGTTTTTTCAAAAACACTTCGTTTACTATAATATTTTTGAAAAAATACTCTGATTTATATTCGTGAGACAGTTTTTTAAAAGCTATCTCGAATATTTCGGAAACCTTAATAGGGAAAAATTTAGGGGTTAGAGCAGTCGACGCCAATTCGTGAAGTAACGAAAAATCACCATCTGCAACGGCATTGATAGCTTGGCTTGTAAATAATTGTCCAATATTTTTATTATTCATCATTTTAACATCAATCTCATTCTGCACCTTTAGCCAAAAATCAGCATTAGTAAACGTTAAGATTAGCTTGATTTCCCTGATCCTCTCAACATTATTAGAGAATTTTAAATTTTTGATGAGTAATGATAGGTCGGCTAATATGAATTAATACTATATATATCAATGTGATATTTAGATTTTTCATTGAATGCGCAATCATCTTAGACTGACTTCTGCTCGCTTCAGTCGCACAGGAGTCACTCTGAACGTTTTTTGTTTTTAACTGTTTAGATTACTATTTTATGTAAAATTTTCAAAATGTTAAGATTTTTTTAGACAGTCAGTGGTGAATAGTCGATTGTTAGCATCGCGGGACTAGTCAGGCAGAAAAGGCCGGCGGTCGTCGGTCTGAGTGGGTTATGTCGCTGTTGATTCATCATATGCCAGAAGTCAATCGCCGATGCTGTCCTCCCTGAGCATCAGGTTGGTCTGTTCCCTATTGATGTACCGCTTCACGTAGTTCATCCCATACTTTTTCAGCATCATCGGCAGCACCAGCCCCAACATTTTCAGGCTCAGCATATGCTTGTAACCATTGTGCGATGTGAATAAATCAAGAATGTATATTCGTTCTATACATTTTTCCATGTATTCACGGAGATTTTGTCAGACTGTTACGAATGAACAATCCACTGTATTTATTGAAAAGAAGTTTTTTAGAAGTTTTCGGATGAGCTTGGAGAGAAACTTTGGCGGAAGATCACAGGAGTTGAACCTGCCCGGGACCGCTGGCGGCCCCAACTGGATTTGAAGTCCAGCCACCTCACCGGAGATGACGATCTTCCGCGCCTCGATTGCTACATGGAGGCGGGCGCATTATAGCTACTTTCAGGCATTTACCACATACCTAAACGCACTTTTTTACTGTTAAAACTGGACTTTGCAGAACAGTCTGAGACAAATCCGTTCAAAATCCATGGGTTACACTTTTTCACACTCTTTCGGGCTACCGCGATCACAGAAAACAAGAAACGTAATTTGATAACGAGATATCGCAATTCATCTTACTGCGCCAAAGGGTTACAAAAACCGTAACCGGTACCAATCCGCGGTGCCGCTAAGGGAATAGTGCGCAAATGAAAGATCATATTCTGTCCGTCAAAGAGAAAATTGGCTACGGTATGGGTGACGCCGCCAGCCACATCATTTTTGATAACGTCATGTTATACATGATGTTTTTCTACACCGATATTTTCGGTATCCCCGCCGGCTTTGTCGGCACCATGTTCCTGCTGGCGCGGGCGCTGGATGCGATTTCCGACCCGTGCATGGGCCTGCTTGCCGACCGTACCCGCAGCCGCTGGGGTAAGTTCCGCCCGTGGATCCTCTTCGGCGCTATCCCGTTCGGCCTCGTCTGCGTGCTGGCTTACAGCTCGCCGGATTTAAGCCACAACGGCAAGCTGATCTACGCCGCCGTGACCTACACGCTGCTGACCCTGCTCTACACCGTAGTGAATATCCCCTACTGCGCGCTCGGCGGCGTGATAACCGACAACCCGACGCAGCGCATCTCGCTGCAGTCCTGGCGCTTCGTGCTGGCGACGGCGGGGGGCATGCTCTCCACCGTGCTGATGATGCCGCTGGTCAACGTTATCGGCGGCGAAGATAAAGCGCTCGGCTTCCAGGGCGGCATTGCTGTGCTCTCGGTGGTCGCCTTCCTGATGCTGGCCTTCTGTTTTTTCACCACCAAAGAGCGTGTCGAAGCGCCGCCGAGCAGTACCTCGATGCGTGAAGACCTGCGCGATATCTGGCGTAATGACCAGTGGCGGGTGGTCGGCGTACTCACCATCCTCAATATCCTCGCGGTCTGCGTTCGTGGCGGCGCGATGATGTACTACACCACCTGGATCATGGGCTCGGCGGCGTTGTTCACCGTCTTCCTCACCACCTACTGCGTCGGCAACCTGATTGGCTCGGCGCTGGCGAAGCCGCTGACCGACTGGAAATGCAAAGTCAGCGTCTTCTGGTGGACCAACGCCCTCCTGGCGGTGCTCAGCGTGGCGATGTTCTTCGTGCCGATGGACGCCGAAATCACCATGTTCGTCTTTATCTTCATCATTGGCGTACTGCACCAGCTGGTGACGCCAATCCAGTGGGTGATGATGTCCGACACCGTCGACTACGGCGAATGGTGCAACGGCAAACGCCTGACCGGCATCAGCTTCGCCGGCACCCTGTTTGTGCTTAAGTTGGGGCTGGCGCTGGGCGGCGCGCTGATCGGCTGGATGCTGGCCGGCGGCGGCTATGACGCCGCCGCTAAAACCCAGAACAGCGCCACCCTCACCATCATTATCGCCTTGTTCACCCTCGTTCCGGCGGTGTGCTACCTGCTGAGCGCGGTAATCGCCAAACGCTACTACACGCTAAAAACGCCGTTCCTGAAAAAAATGATGGCCGAGCTGGCCCAGGGCGCGCGTCGCAACGAACAAGAATTCACGGCAGCCCCGATCGACAAAGAATGGCAAAACTAAGAGGACGTTTTAATGAAAATCAGTGATGGAAACTGGCTCATTCAACCAGGGCTCAACCTGATCCAACCCGTACAGGTTTACGAGGTGGAGCAGCAGGGGAATGAAATGGTGGTTTATGCCGCGCCGCGCGATGTCCGCGAACGCGCCTGGCAGCTGGATACGCCATTGTTCACCCTGCGCTTTTTCTCGCCTCAGGAAGGGATAATCGGCGTGCGCATGGAGCACTTTCAGGGCGCGCTGGATAACGGTCCGCACTATCCGCTGAGCGTGCAGAAAGACGTCCATGTCGAAATAGAAAATACGGCAGAGTTCGCCGAGCTGAAAAGCGGCAGCCTCAGCGTGCGGGTGACTAAAGGCGAATTCTGGTCGCTGGATTTTCTGCGCGACGGCGTGCGTATCACCGGTAGCCAGCTGAAAAACAACGGCTACGTGCAGGATAGCAAGACCCAACGCAACTACATGTTCGAGCGCCTCGACCTCGGCGTCGGCGAAACCGTCTATGGCCTCGGCGAGCGTTTTACCGCGCTGGTGCGCAACGGCCAGACGGTAGAAACCTGGAACGAAGACGGCGGTACCAGTACCGAGCAATCCTACAAAAACATTCCGTTCTACCTGACCAACCGCGGCTACGGCGTGCTGGTGAATCATCCGCAGCGCGTCTCCTTCGAGGTGGGCTCGGAGAAAGTCTCTAAAGTCCAGTTCAGCGTTGAAGGCGAATACCTCGAGTACTTCGTGATCGACGGCCCGACGCCGAAAGCGGTGCTTAACCGCTATACCCAGTTCACCGGCCGCCCGGCGCTGCCGCCGGCATGGTCGTTCGGCCTGTGGCTGACGACCTCGTTCACCACCAACTATGACGAAGCGACGGTGAATAGCTTTATCGACGGCATGGCCGAGCGCCATCTACCGCTGCACGTCTTCCACTTCGACTGCTTCTGGATGAAGGCCTTCCAGTGGTGCGATTTTGAATGGGATCCGCTAACTTTCCCGGACCCGGAAGGGATGATTAAGCGCCTGAAGGCGAAAGGGCTGAAGGTCTGCGTGTGGATCAACCCGTACATCGGCCAGCGCTCGCCGGTGTTCAAGGAGCTCAAAGAGAAGGGCTACCTGCTGAAGCGTCCGGACGGTTCGCTGTGGCAGTGGGATAAGTGGCAGCCGGGGCTGGCGATTTATGACTTCACCAACCCGGAAGCCTGCCAGTGGTACGCCGACAAGTTAAAAGGTCTGGTAGCGATGGGGGTCGATTGCTTCAAGACCGACTTCGGCGAGCGTATCCCGACCGACGTGCAGTGGTTTGACGGTTCCGATCCGCAGAAAATGCACAACCACTACGCATTCATCTATAACGAGCTGGTGTGGAAGGTGCTGAAAGAGACCGTCGGCGAGCAGGAGGCGGTGCTGTTCGCCCGTTCCGCCTCGGTGGGTGCGCAGCAGTTCCCGGTGCACTGGGGCGGCGACTGCTATGCCAACTACGAATCGATGGCGGAAAGCCTGCGCGGCGGGCTGTCGATCGGCATGTCCGGCTTCGGTTTCTGGAGCCACGATATCGGCGGTTTCGAAAACACCGCGCCGGCCCACGTTTATAAACGCTGGTGCGCCTTTGGCCTGCTCTCCAGCCACAGCCGCCTGCACGGCAGTAAATCCTACCGTGTGCCGTGGGCCTACGACGATGAGTCCTGTGACGTGGTGCGTCATTTTACGCAGCTGAAATGCCGCATGATGCCGTATCTCTATCGCCAGGCGGCGCTGGCCCACGAGTTCGGCACTCCGATGCTGCGCTCGATGATGCTCGAATTCCCGGACGATCCGGCCTGCGACTATCTCGACCGTCAGTATATGCTCGGCGATTCGGTCCTGGTGGCGCCGGTGTTCTCTGAGGCGGGCGAGGTGCAGTTTTATCTGCCGGAAGGGCGCTGGACGCATCTGTGGCATAACGATGAATTGCCGGGTAGCCGCTGGCATAAGCAGCATCACGATGCGCTGAGCCTGCCGGTCTACGTTCGCGACAACACCCTGCTGGCGCTGGGCAACAACGACCAGAAACCCGATTATGCCTGGCATGAAGGCACCGCCTTCCAGCTGTTCCAGCTCGACGATGGCCGCGAAGCGCTGTGCCAGGTTCCGGCTGCCGACGGTTCCGTGATTTTCACCCTGAAGGCGAAGCGCCAAGGGAACACCATCACCGTGAGCGGCGAAGGCGAAGCCCGCGGCTGGACGCTGTGTCTGCGCAATATCCCGCAGATAGCGGGCGTGCAGGGTGGGACTCAGGCCGGCAGCGAACGGGGCGTGGTAGTGAGCGCCGAGGGTAATGCGCTGACGATTACGCTGTAAGTTAATACCACCCTCTCCGCCAGCGGAGAGGGTTTTTTTATTCCATTTATTGCACAATTCGTAACGTTCATTTCATTCTGGTGACTCATCCCACAGACCGATTTGCCCTCCGGTGGTAGCGTAATCTGCCGCTGAGAGGAGCCCGTAATGGACTTAGAAAATATCTTTCGTGACGTGAAGTTGAGTAAAACCGAAATGACCGTGCTGCGTTTTATTCAAAATGACCCGCAACTGTGTATCCGCGAAGGGATCCGCACCGTTGCGGAGCGCTGCTACAGTAATCCTTCTTCGCTGGTGCGGCTGGCGAAGAAGCTTAAGTTCAGCGGCTGGCTGGAGCTGGTCTATTTCATCAAGTTCAATATCACCATGCCAAAGCTCGATGTCACCAACGATATCGATTATATGAGCATTCAGCCGGCAGAAGCGCTGACGCCGCTGCTGACTGGCCTTGAGCAGCAGCGTATTTTGATCCACGGCAGCGGCTTTTCGCAGCTGATCGCCCAGTATATTTATAATAAGTTTCTCGTCACCGGCGTTAACGCCAGCCTGGCGCTGTGGCCCGATTACGAAATCCTTGAGCAAAAAAACGCTGCCCGTTTTGATTCTATCTGGATCATTTCTAAATCCGGACGCAGCAGTTCGGCGTTAAATTGGGTTAAGGCGCTGGAAGGCAAGGAGATAAACCTGGTTTGCTTTACCGGCGATTATCAAAGCCCGCTGGCGCAGGCCGCGAATACGGCGTTTATTATTCATGACCCGCAGAAGTTCGACGATGATATTTACTGGAGCAACCCGTTTTTTGGCTACTGCATATTGGGCTTTGAGCGGCTGTTAAAAATGTGGTTTACCAGCGAACGTAGCAATAGATAGCCCCGCTCCGCTAAGCGTAGCGCGAGCGGGGGGAGTTCCCGGATAGCGGCTGGCGCCTTATCCGGGCTACTCAATCGAGCGGGCTGTAGCCCCGCTAAGCGTAGCGCGAGCGGGGGAAGTGCCCGGATAGCGGCTGGCGCTTTATCCGGGCTACTCAATCGAGCGGGCTGTAGCCCCGCTAAGCGTAGCGCGAGCGGGGGAGTTCCCGGATAGCGGCTGGCGCCTTATCCGGGCTACTCAATCGAGCGTGGGCTCGTTACCGCCACCCGGCGAACTGTTCATCGTCGAGATAGGCCGCAACCAGCCTCTTCGCCAGCGAATATGAACCGACCAGCGGATGAGCCATCAACGCCTGTACCGCCAGCGATTTGTCCTGCTCCAGAATTGCCGCCACCGCCAATCGTTCATACTCCTTCACGCTGGCAATCATATTTTTCTGCGCCGTCGGCACGTTAACCGGCGTCACCGGCTTAAGACCCTCCTTGCTCAGATCGCAGCTGATTTCAATTACATCGTCGGGGCGTAAAAAATCGAGCGTGCCGTTATTCTGTATCGACACCACGATGCGTTTGGTGGTGGTGCTGTTGACCGCCTCCAGAATATCCAGCGCTACCCCGGCGTAGCCGCCGGTATCCGGCTCTTCGATAAACTGCCGCAACGTTAACGGCTCGCGGGTATGGAATTTTTCCTGCTGCGACTCGTTCTGCATATAGCTGTTTTCGCGGCGCAGGTAGTGTTTCATCCAGATGGTAAAGGCCGCCTGCGGATCCGCTTTAACATCCACGCCGCTGAGCTCCTGACGCATATCGTGGTTGATACGTGCAATCTGCTCGCCGCGGGTCTCCGGCGCCTGTTGAATCGCCCGTAGCGCCACTTCGCGATAGTAGTAGTAATAGAGATACTCGTTGAGCAACTGGTTATCGCACAGTTTGACCAGCTCCGGCGAGAAGTACTGCATCGCCGTTTTACGGTACAAATCCGGGTTGGCGACCAGCTGCGCGGTAACATCTTCCCCGCGCACGGTGAAGTGCGTAAACCAGGAAAAGTGGTTTAAGCCGTAGCATTCCACGCTCAGGTCGTGCGGGTCGCAGCCGAGGATCTCCGGCAGTTCGCGAATCAGCTCCGACGGCGCATCGCAAATCCCGTATACCCGGCGTTTGAAACCGGATTTGATAATCGCCTCGGTGACCAGCCCGGACGGATTGGTAAAGTTAAACAGGATCGCGTCTTTGTCGGCATGTTCCTCGATCAGCCGACAGTAGCGCAGGATCGCCGGGATCGAGCGCATCGCCATGGCAAAACCGCCCGCGCCGGTGGTCTCCTGGCCCAGCGTGTTATGCTCCAGCGCGATTCGCTCGTCGCGGATGCGGCTCTCATCGCCGCCGACGCGCAGCGTGGTAATCACGTAATGGGTACCCTGCAGCGCGGCAACCGGATCGCTGGTGGTCGTAAAATGAATATCCGGGCGAATGGTATTAAATACATAGCGGGCGATTTCACCAAATAGCGATAAATTATCTTCTGAGCTATCCTGAAATACCACTTCCGTTAAACCAATGCGGTGCGCGTTATAAGCCAGCGACTTCGCCAGAAATGCAGAGCGTACGCCGCCCCCGCCTAATACGGTTAATTTCATACATCACTCCCAATTAATTTTCTGCTAGCCAGCTATCAACCCGGGAACGGACTTGCCCGACTTTGACGCCATAAATAACCTGAACTTCATTACGATTGCGTACTACGCCATTTGCGCCAGTGCTTTTTAATATATCATCATCAACTAATGCCATATTATGAACGGCCACCCGCAGGCGTGTGAAACAGTTATCAACGGAGATAATATTGGCTTTACCGCCTAAGCCATTAATAATTTCATCCGTCATCGACTGCGGGCCGCTGACTTTTTTACGGTAGTCCGCCTTACTGTATAACTTGACGTTATCGTCATCCTCGCGGCCCGGCGTTTTCAGATTTAACTTCACGACCAACGTGCGGAATATCGCGTAATAAACGATAAATTGACCAATACCGATCAGCACGTACCCCGGCCAGCGGGTTAACGACACCGGCAGCGGTAGGTTGTAGATCAGAAACTCAATCAGACCGGAGGCGCCCCACGGCCGCACGGTGAAGATGTCGCAAATTGCCTGCGAAGCGGCGGTTAACGTCGCATGGATCACCCATAGCAGCGGCGAGACAAATAAGAAGGTGAACTCAATGGGTTCGGTGATGCCGGTCAGCATCGAGGTAATAATCGCCGGCAGTAGAATCGCCTTCGCCATCGCTTTCTTCTCCGGCTTCGCGGTGTGATAAAACGCCAGCGATGCGCCCGCCAGGCCAAAGATGGTGGTCATCCCCTGTTGCGAGAAACGTAATGCGTCGTTCATCACTGGCGTCAGATCGGGATGGCGCATATAGGCGAGGAAAATCGCCTGGGTGCCGGAGACGACCTGGCCATCGACATTCAGCGTGCCGCCGATTTGTGTGAGCTGGAAAGGCGACCACACGAAATGGTGTAAGCCGGTGGGAATAAGGAATTTTTCAAAGAAGCCGTAGACAAACACTCCCGCAACGCCGGCATTCTTCATAAACCCGGTCAGGGCGCTAATGCCGTGGGTCATAAACGGCCAAATCCAGGTAAAAGCAATGGCGTAGCAGATAATGACCGGCGTCATGGCGACCAGCGTCAGCTTCGCCCCGCCGTACATCGATAGCGCGCCGGGCAGCTCAATATTGGAGACTTTATTATGTACCCAGGCAATGGTGCAGCCAAGAATGATTCCGAGGAATACTCCCATATCGACGACCACAAAGCCTAATAGCTGCGTTTGCCCGGTACCGTAATATTCGCCGTTAATTTTTTTCGCCACCGCATGAGTATGTTCCAGCCATGAATGGTTGGCGCCGAGAAACATGATAAAACACATCACCGAGACAAGTGCGACCTCCGTTTTTTTATCTTTTGCCAGGCCGTAACTTATTCCCACGCAAAACAATAATCCAAGGTTGCCGAATAATGGCCAGAAGGTATCACCAAGCAGTTGCCCTAATTGATGAAGGAAACTGGTTTCAGCAATAAGAGTCGGGTTAGTTAAGACGGAACTGAGAGCCAGAATTAATCCAATGACCGGCAAGAACAATACTGCGCCGATCATGGCCCTGGAGAATTTTTGCATATTCTCCAGAATACGTTGACGTATTACAGACATGGTTGTTCCTTTTATTTTTGTAGGTACAGGGGAGCATTATTTTTATCAACTTCCAGTATTTTGGTTATAGCAACTCTGATATTTGAAAGGAACCTGTTGCGGGAAATAGGTACAAATAGCCGCTAATTGCATACAGGTTTCAGGACCCTCACCCCAACCCTCTCCCTTTTAGGGAGAGAGAGCGGTCAGAGCTGAGTTTTGCGGGGAGAGGGCAGGGAGAGGGGAACTTTACTGCGGCGCGGCGGGCGCGTTGCTAACCTCGCCGTTGCGCATCACCTGCGCCGCCTGCTGCTTATCCATATTGGTGGCGCTGAGCTGAGCATTAACGCTCGGTTTCAGCGGCGCATTGGCCTGCACGCTACCGTTCGCGGTTAGCTGGAAATTGCCGTCGCCGCTAATCGGCAGCGCAGGCCAGCCCCAGGCCTGCAGAATATTCAGCGGCACGCCGCGGCCGTTCAAGCTCAGATTGACCTGGCGCTGCGGCAATTGTGACACCGCGGCGGTCGCCTGCAGAATACCGCGCTCGGTAAAGGCGCTCAGCTCGCTGATGTTGACCGTAGAAGCGTTCGCGCTCAGCTTCAGCGACGGGCGGCGCACGTCGATGCGGTTGAAGGTCGCGGCGGCGGCATTGAGGGTGGCGCTGCCGTTCCACACGCCCCACTGGCCATCTTTCACCAGCTGTAATTCGCCGCCGTAACCGTCCAGCGCGGTGATCTGCCACGGGAAGGCTGGGTCGATATCGATAATCAGATTTCGGCTGGCGCTGAATTTCTTCAGCGTCAGGCTTTGCAGCCAGCCCGGCATCGGCTCCATCCACAGCTGTTTCCAGTTGGACGGTAGCGTATATTCCAGCCCGGCGAAGACGGCATCGTCGAGCACCAGCGCATTACCGGCGCGCAGCCAGTTGCCGGAGGTACGCACCATGCCGCCCTCCCAGCGGGAGCTGAACTGGCGTAGCGCAATGCCCTGCGGCGAGAATTCGGCATTAACGATGGGATCGAGGAAGTTCAGCGAACCGTAGATAAACTCGCTAGCGTTCATCGATAGCGTCCCGTCGTCGCTCTGCCAGCCGTTATGGCTCAAGGTCAGATTGCGCAAGTTGAGGTCGAGGTCGGTCACCGCCCAGCCTGGCCCCTGCAAACGAGCATCGGTCACATCCAGCCGGCCAATCTGCAGCGACGGCACCGAGGTGAGCGGCGTAAGGAACTCATCCAGCGGTTTGGCGCTCTGCAGACGAATTTCATTCAGGCGCAGGTTATCAACCAGCCAGCTACCGTCGGCGCGGCGTTTGGCGTTGCCGGTCAGCGTGCCGCGCGCGATATCGGCGCCAAGGGTGCTCAGGGTCACCTCGCCGTTATCAATCGCACCCTGGATCAGGACGTTGCTGGCTTCGACGCCGTTAAGATTCATCGAGCCCGCGCTCATCTGAATTTGCGCTTTTCTGCCCAGCACGTCGCCCGCTTCCGGCTGCCATGGCATCACGCCGCCGGTCACCCGCTGCGCGCTCAGGTTCCACTCGCTGTCCGGGCTGTTAAAGGCCATATCGCGTAGCTGCAGGCGGTCGGCGGCAAATGGCATTGCCGCGGAAGCCGGAGAGAGATTCAGCGTGCCGTCGCTGAGGACGATTTCATCAGCGTGCAGCGGGTCGCTGAACTGGCGGGTACTAAAACCGACATCCACCGTTCTGGCAACCAGCGTCGGCGGCTTGCCGTCGCGGCCAAAGGTGACATTTTGCAACTGCAGATGTAGCGGAGAAGAGAAGTCATGCGCCATCTTATCGAAGGCGATTTTCCAGCCGGTGCTTTCGCTTAACCAACTGCTCGCCTGGCGCGCCCCCCAGCGGGTCTGCAGCGCAAAGTAAGCGGCGACGATAACGACCAGCAGGGCGATCAGCAGCCAGAGAACCAGCTTTCCAAGAAATTTCATGATCTTCCATCCTGATAAGTACACATCACCGTGTTATGCACGATTTATGCGCAATCCTCAAGGCGGGAATAGTGAAATGAGATGAAGTGAGGTGAAGAGATGTTACAGCCGCCGCGCTCCCAGGTCGCCGTGGCGATACCGGGGAGCGCAACTTCTATGCGTTAGTTCTTCTCAGGCGGGAAGATTAAATTCAGAACAATCGCCGTGATACCGCCAGCGGCAATACCGGAAGAGAGCAGGTTTTTCAGCCAGTCCGGCGCGAATTGCAGGATTAGCGGCTGCTGCGATACGCCGAGGCCCACCGCCAGAGAGAGGGCGATAATCAGGATCGCGCGGCGATTCAGCGGCTCGCGGGAGACGATGCGCACGCCGGATGCGGCAATGGTACCGAACATCACCAGCGTCGCGCCGCCAAGTACCGGCTCAGGAATATGCTGCACAAAGCCGCTTACCGCCGGGAACAGGCCGAGCACAATCAGCATCAGCGCCACCACAAAGCCCACATAGCGGCTGGCGACGCCAGTCAGCTGGATCACGCCGTTGTTCTGGCCGAAGCAGGAGTTCGGGAAGGTATTGAAAACTGCGGAAACAAATGAGTTCAGGCCGTTCGCCAGTACGCCGCCTTTCAGACGTTTCATATACAGCGGGCCGGAGACCGGTTGCTCAGAAACGTCGGAGGTGGCGGTGATATCGCCGATCGTTTCCAGCGAGGTAATCATAAAGACCAGCATCAGCGGCAGCAGCAGGCTCCAGTCGATGCCCAGGCCGTAATAGAGCGGCGTAGGGATAGTGATCAGGCTGCTGTTGGTAGGCGCGGTGTTAGCCGGCAGCATATCGAGGAACCACGCCGCCAGATAACCGGCAGCCATCGCGATCACCAGCGAGGCGATGCGCAGGTACGGGTTGCGCTGGCGGTTGAGGATAATAATCAGCGCCAGCACGATGCCCGCCAACAGCAGGTTTTTCGGCGCGCCGAAGGTATGGTCGGCCATCGCCGCATAGCCGCCGCCGATAGAAGTCAGGCCAACCTGAATCAGCGACAGGCCGATAATCATCACCACCACGCCGGAGACCAGCGGCGTAATAATGCGGCGCGCCAGATGCAGAACCCGCGAGAGGACCATTTCGGTGCAGCTCGCCAGCATCAGGGTGCCGAACAGCGCGGCCATCATCGTCGGCACGTCGGCGCCGCCGGTTTTCAGCGCGGTGCCGCCCATAATCAGCGGGGCGACGAAGTTGAAGCTGGTGCCCTGGATGGAGAGCAGGCCGGAGCCTACAGGCCCCCAGGCTTTAATCTGGATAATGGATGCCACGCCGGAGGCGAACAGCGACATGCTGATGATGTGTTGCGTATCTTCGGCCGGGAGGCCGAGCGCCTGACAGATGAGCAGCGCCGGGGTGATGACCGCGACAAACATCGCCAGCAGGTGCTGGAATGCGGCAAACAGCGTTTGCGGAAGCGGCGGACGGTCTTCGAGGCGATAGATTAATTCGCTGGCTGGTTTATGCGCAACCGGTTGCGCATTTTCTGACTCTGCGGTCGTAACGGACATCACAAACAATCCCAAGGTGGCAAAGCGGGAATTTTATCGGACTGTAGACCAAAAGCAAACGTTTGCCACGATTTGGCGCAAAAAATATCCTCACTGAATAGATGTAACAAATTAATTAACATTTTGTATGCTTGATCGCATCAACGCTAATACAAAATATCTTTTTCTGTCATTTTTTGCGCGCTTCTGCTTAAAATCGCTCTCCAACTCCTCAAGATGAGAAGTAATCGACACCGGGAATACCGTCGCGTGTGAATGAATCATGCGCCCATAAGGAGCTCTTTTTATGTTGCATCTCGATACCTTATCGACGCTCGTTGCCGCAACCATGGTGTTGCTTTTAGGGCGAAAGCTCGTTCAGAACGTCCCATTCCTCAAAAAATATACCATTCCTGAACCCGTCGCCGGCGGCCTGCTGGTGGCGCTGGCGCTGCTGGTTTTGAAAAAAAGCATGGATATCGAAATCGATTTCGATATGAGCCTGAAGGACCCGCTGATGCTGGCATTCTTCGCCACTATCGGCCTTAACGCTAACCTTGCCAGCCTGCGGGCGGGCGGCAAAGTGCTTGGCACTTTCCTGATTGTGGTGGTGGGCCTGCTGCTGCTGCAGAACGCTCTCGGTATCGGCATGGCGAAGCTGCTGGGGCTGGATCCGCTGATGGGTCTGCTGGCCGGTTCTATCACACTTTCCGGCGGTCACGGCACCGGGGCGGCGTGGAGTAAATTGTTCGTTGAGCGCTACGGTTTTGCGAATGCCACCGAGGTCGCCATGGCTTGCGCAACCTTCGGCCTGGTGCTCGGCGGCCTAATCGGCGGGCCGGTGGCGCGTTATCTGGTGAAGCACTCTTCCTCGCCGGACGGTACGCCGGACGACCAGCTGGCGCCGACGGCGTTTGAGAAGCCGGATATGGGCCGTATGATCACCTCGCTGGTGCTGATTGAAAGTATTGCGTTAATCGCTATCTGCCTGACCGTAGGGAAGGTGGTTGCGCAACTGCTGGCGGGTACCGTGTTTGAATTACCGACCTTCGTCTGCGTGCTGTTTATCGGCGTGATCCTCAGCAACGGCCTGGCGCTGGCAGGGCTGTATCGCGTGTTTGATCGCGCGGTATCGGTACTCGGCAACGTCAGTCTGTCGCTGTTCCTCGCGATGGCGCTGATGAGTCTCAAGCTGTGGGAACTGGCGTCGCTGGCGCTGCCGATGATTATTATTCTGGCGGTACAGGCGGTGGCGATGGCGCTGTATGCGGTGTTTGTGACTTACCGGATGATGGGCAAGAACTATGATGCCGCCGTGCTGGCAGCCGGTCATTGCGGGTTCGGGCTTGGCGCGACGCCGACGGCGATTGCCAATATGCAGGCGATAACCGACCGTTTTGGCCCGTCGCATATGGCTTTCCTGGTGGTGCCGATGGTGGGGGCGTTCTTTATCGACATCGTCAACGCGCTGGTGATTAAGCTGTACCTGCTGTTGCCGATATTTGGCTGATAAAAAACCCGGAGGCGGTGCTGCGCACCTGTCCGGGCTACAAGATCGTGCTGTTTGGGGTTTTGTAGCCCGGCTAAGGCGTTTACGCCGCAAGCCGGGAATACCTCCACAATCTTACGCTTCGTCGTGCTCTTCCCACGCTAACGCGCGTTTCACCGCTTTCTTCCAGCCGCTGTAGCGGAAATTACGCTCGGTGGTTTCAATACCCGGGCGGAACTCACGTTCAATCACCGCTTTCTCCTGCAGCTCGTCGAGATTTTGCCAGAAGCCGACCGCCAGACCTGCCAGATAGGCGGCGCCTAGCGCCGTGACTTCACGCACTTCCGGGCGTTCCACGCGGGTGCCGAGAATATCGGACTGGAACTGCATCAGGAAGTTGTTGGCGACCGCGCCGCCGTCCACGCGCAGGGCGTGCAGACGGATACCGGAGTCGGCCTGCATCGCTTCCAGAACGTCACGCGTCTGATAGGCGATAGATTCCAGCGTGGCGCGGATAATATGGTTGGCGTTCACCCCGCGGGTCAGGCCGAAAATCGCGCCGCGCGCATACGGATCCCAGTACGGCGCGCCAAGACCGGTAAAGGCCGGCACCACATACACGCCGTTGGTGTCTTTCACCTTAGTGGCGAAGTATTCAGAATCGAAGGCATCGTTGATGAGTTTCATTTCATCACGCAGCCACTGAATCGACGCTCCGGCCATAAACACCGCGCCTTCCAGCGCGTAGTTCACTTCGCCGGTCGGGCCGCAGGCGATGGTGGTCAGCAGGCCGTGGGTTGAGGTCACCGCCTTTTCACCGGTGTTCATCAACATGAAGCAGCCGGTACCGTAGGTGTTTTTCGCCATCCCTTCTTTCACACACAGCTGGCCAAACAGCGCCGCCTGCTGGTCGCCGGCGATGCCGGAGATAGGAATACGGGTACCGCCTTTACCGCCGATGTTGGTCTGGCCGTACACTTCAGAAGACTTACGTACTTCCGGTAGCATGGCGCGCGGGATATCCAGCGCGTCGAGCATTTTGTCGTCCCAGTCCAGTTCATGGATGTTGAACAACATGGTACGCGAGGCGTTGGTGTAGTCGGTGACGTGCACGCGCCCCTGGGTCATTTTCCAGATAAGCCAGGTATCAACGGTACCGAACAGCAGCTCGCCGCGCTTGGCGCGCTCGCGGGCGCCTTCGACATGGTCAAGGATCCACTTCACTTTGGTACCGGAGAAGTACGGGTCCACCACCAGGCCGGTGGCTTTGCGGATGTACTCTTCCATGCCGTCGCGCTTGAGCTGCTCGCAAATATCCGCGGTGCGTCGGCACTGCCAGACGATAGCGTTGTAAATAGGCTTGCCGGTCTCACGCTCCCATACGATGGCGGTTTCACGCTGGTTGGTGATGCCGATGGCGGCAATTTCGTCGGAGTTGATATCGGCTTTTGCCAACACTTCGACCAGCGTAGAGCTCTGCGAGGCCCAAATCTCCATCGGGTCGTGCTCAACCCAGCCTGGCTTCGGATAAATTTGTTCGAATTCACGCTGTGACACGCTGACGATATTGGCGTCGTGATCCATCACGACGGCGCGGGAGCTGGTAGTGCCCTGGTCGAGCGCAACGATATATTTTTTCTCGGTCATAATTGGTGTCCCGTAGTCAGATTACAGCGAAGCTTTTTGTTGCGACGCGGAAGAAGCGGATTCTTTTTCTTCCTCGACGCAGGTGTCGCAAGGCAGATGGCGGCCAATGAATTTGCGGTAGCTGAATGCGCCCAGCGCCGCGCCGACCACCGGTGCGCACAGCGGCACCAGGAAATAAGGAATATCTTTGCCGCCGGTGAAGGCGACGTTGCCCCAGCCTGCCAGCCAGGCGAAGGCTTTCGGTCCGATATCACGCGCCGGGTTCATCGCGAAGCCGGTCAGCGGGCCCATGGAGGCGCCGATAACGGCAATCAGCAGGCCGATCAGCAGCGGCGCCAGCGGGCCGCGCGGCACGCCGTTGCCGTCGTCGGTCAGCGCTAAAATCACGCCCATCAGGATAGCGGTAATCACCATTTCTACCGCGAAGGCCTGCACAAAATTGATATGCGGGTTAGGGTAGGTCGAGAAGATACCGGCGAGCTCAAGGCTTTCCACGCTGCCGCGTACCATATTGTGGGTGTGTTCGAAATCGAAGAAAAGATTGTAATAAAGCCCGTAAACTAATGCCGCAGCGCAAAAGGCGCCAGCGAATTGCGAAATAATAAAAGGAACAACTTTGCGCCCATCAAAGCAGGCGAATAACCATAAGGCGATGGTGACCGCCGGATTAAGGTGCGCACCGGATACGCCCGCGGTCAGGTAGATAGCCATAGCCACCCCCAGACCCCAGATGATGCTGATTTCCCACTGACCGAAGCTGGCTCCTGCGACTTTGAGCGCAGCTACGCACCCAACGCCGAAAAAGATCAACAACCCGGTACCGAGAAACTCTGCGATGCACTGGCCTTTTAATGTTGATGTCTGGCTCATAATCGGATCCTGAAGCGAAGTGATTATTGTAAGTATGTTGGTCGTGGACGACCACGGTGCCTTGTAGGCATAGTGTTAATTTATCGTTAACGAGCATAAACGAGAAATATCGAAATTTAAATTTGTGTCCCTCGTCAAGAAAATGAGCGTTTTCGCGCCATAAACGCGTGTTGCGGCACATTTACCCACCTTTTTCTGCGTATTTTGTTATCTCATTGATTAACAATCGCCAGAGAAGTTCGGGGCAATTGCCGCGAACGCACCAGGTAAAGACTGAAAAGTGTTGCAAACCGCAATCTGCGCGGGTTGTCGCTGGACAGGTGAGGCGGGGATTCATACAATCGACGACAACACCGCTATTGTGCGCTAATTCGTTAAGGCGGGACCGCGTATACGAAACACGAGTTTCTATCAACGCCTTGCAAGATCAGGAGAGGTATGACGATGTCATTAGAAGTGTTTGAGAAATTAGAATCTAAAGTTCAGCAGGCGATTGATACCATCACTCTGTTGCAGATGGAAATCGAAGAGCTGAAAGAAAAGAACACCACGCTGGCGCAGGAAGTGCAGAGCGCGCAGCACGGTCGTGAAGAGCTGGAGCGTGAAAATAGCCAGCTGAGAGAACAACAGCAGGGCTGGCAGGATCGTCTGCAGGCGCTGCTGGGCCGCATGGAAGAAGTCTAATCGCTTCTCGCCCCTTCCCGTCCGGGAGGGGGTTTTCTTTATCCTCCGCTTTATATCTCCAGGTTATAGCCAATCTTTTTTTATTCTTTAATCATTGATTCGCTTTCTGGCACGCTTAGTTCATCACAACACGACATAAAGAGAGCGGTGCGATGAATAAGTGGGGCGTAGGGTTAACTCTGTTGCTGGCATCCGCCAGCGTGCTGGCAAAAGATTATCAGCTGTTAAACGTATCGTACGATCCGACGCGCGAGCTGTACGAACAGTATAATAAAGCGTTTAGCGCGCACTGGAAGCAGGAAACCGGCGATAACGTGGTGATTCGTCAGTCGCACGGCGGCTCCGGCAAACAGGCGACGTCGGTTATCAACGGGATTGAAGCAGATGTCGTCACCCTGGCGCTGGCCTACGACGTAGACGCCATTGCTGAACGTGGCCGTATCGATAAAAACTGGCTGAAGCGCCTGCCGGATAACTCCGCGCCGTATACCTCAACCATCGTGTTCCTCGTCCGTAAGGGCAACCCAAAACAGATCCATGACTGGAACGACCTGATTAAACCTGGCGTGTCGGTCATCACCCCGAACCCGAAAAGCTCCGGCGGCGCCCGCTGGAACTACCTGGCGGCATGGGGCTACGCCCTGCATCAGAATCACGGCGATCAAGCTAAAGCGCAGGAGTTCGTGAAGGCGCTGTATAAAAACGTGGAAGTGCTGGATTCCGGCGCGCGCGGTTCTACCAACACCTTCGTCGAACGCGGGATCGGCGATGTGCTGATTGCCTGGGAGAACGAAGCGCTGCTGGCGACGAAAGAGCTGGGCAAGGACAAGTTTGAAATCGTGACGCCGAGCGAGTCTATTCTGGCCGAGCCGACGGTTTCCGTCGTCGATAAAGTGGTGGATAAGAAAGGCACTCGTCAGGTGGCGGAAGCGTACCTGAAGTATCTCTACTCGCCGGAAGGCCAGGAGATTGCGGCGAAGAACTTCTATCGTCCGCGCGATCCTGATGTGGCGAAGAAATATGCCAACGAGTTCCCGAAATTGAAGCTGTTTACCATCGATCAGGAGTTCGGCGGCTGGACGAAAGCGCAGAAAGAGCACTTCTCTAACGGCTGCACCTTCGACCAGATTAGCCAGCGTTAATCCTCTTGGCCCTGCTTGCGCTACGCTTAGCAGGGCTACAGTTCTGCGCCATTTGGTATCCCGGGTAAGGCGACAGCCGCCACCCGGGGTAACTCCCCGCCCGCCATCTGTTTTTATTTAGTCATCAAATTACGTTACTCTTCCGGTTCAGGCTTAACAGGGAACAATAATGAGAAGAGTAAGATACCTTTTATGGGCGCTGCTGGTGGTTATTCTGGCGGCGCTGGCTGGCGGCTACTATTGGCTGCATTCCGGCAACCCGAACGCGTTACGTCATATTGTCCTGCAGCAGTGCGTACCCAATCAGCAGCAACATCAAAATCCGTCGCCGTGCGCGGAAGTGAACCTGAAAGGCGGCTACGTGTTGTTTAAAGATCGCAACGGCCCGCTGCAATATCTGCTGATGCCGACCTACCGTATTAACGGTACCGAAAGTCCGCTGCTGTTGGATCCGCTGACGCCGAATTTCTTCTGGCAGGCGTGGCAGGGGCGCGAAATTATGAGCCAGCGCCGCGGCGCGCCAATTGATGATAACGCGGTATCGCTGGCGATTAACTCGCGCAGCGGGCGCACGCAAAACCACTTCCATATTCATATCTCCTGCCTGCGTCCCGATGTCCGCGCGCAGTTAGATAATGATGCGGCGACAATTAGCAGCCGCTGGCTACCCTTGCCGGGCGGTCTGCAGGGCCATCAATATCTGGCGCGTCGGGTAACGGAAACCGAGCTGGCTCAGCGCAGCCCGTTCCTGATGCTGGCGGAAGAGGTACCGGAAGCGCGCGAACATATGGGGCGTTATGCGTTAGCGATGGCGCGTCAAAGCGACGGCTCGCTGGTGCTGTTGGCGACAGAACGTAACCTGCTGACTTTGAACCGTGCTTCGGCGGAAGAAATTCAGGATCATAGCTGCGCAATTCTTAACGCAAACCACTAGTTCTGGCGTTTACCTGTCTTTCCTGTCGTCGTATTCTTGCTGAAAAAAACGACAGGAGACAGGCATGTCGCTCTGGCTAACCCACCCGCTGTTCCTCCCTTCGCTGATCGTCGGCATCACCATTGTGCTCTGGGCGACTTCACTGTTACCGGAATTTATCACCGCGCTGCTGTTCTTCGCGGCGGCGATGATGACCAAAATCGCTCCGCCGGAGGTGATCTTCGGCGGTTTTGCTTCCTCGGCGTTCTGGCTAGTATTCAGCGGCTTTGTGTTGGGGATCGCCATCCGTAAGACCGGACTGGCGGATAGAGCGGCGCAGGCGCTATCGGCGCGGCTCACCGACTCCTGGCCGCGGATGGTCGGCAGCGTCGTATTACTGAGTTATGCGTTGGCGTTCGTGATGCCGTCAAACATGGGGCGCATCGCGCTGTTGATGCCGATCGTGGCGGCGATGGCCCGGCGCGCGGGGATCGCCGACGGCACGCGCGGCTGGTACGGCCTGGCGCTGGCGGTGGGCTTTGGCACCTTCCAGCTTTCTGCGACCATTTTGCCCGCTAACGTGCCGAATCTGGTGATGAGCGGGGCGGCGGAAGGCTCTTACGGGATCCATCTGAATTACGTTCCCTATTTACTGCTGCATACGCCGGTGCTTGGCTGGCTGAAAGGGGCGGTGCTGGTGGCGTTGATCTGCTGGCTGTTTCCCGGCAAGCCGCATCCGCCGCGCGAGCTGGCGTCGCTGGCGCCAATGAGCCGCGATGAAAAGCGTCTGGCGTGGCTACTGGCGGTGGTGTTGACGTTATGGGTGACAGAGAGCTGGCACGGCGTCGGCCCGGCGTGGACCGGCCTGGCGGCAGCGGTGGTCACGCTGCTGCCGCGAGTGGGATTTATCAGCGGCGAGGAGTTCGCCAGCGGGGTGAATATGCGCACCTGCATTTATGTTGCCGGCATTTTGGGACTGGCGATTACCGTGACCCAAACCGGGATTGGCGGCGCGGTGGGTAACGCGCTGCTGCAGGTGATGCCGCTGGATAAAGATAATCCGTTCACCAGCTTCCTGGCGCTGACCGGAATTACCAGCGCGCTGAACTTTATTATGACCGCTAACGGCGTCCCGGCGCTGTATACGACTTTTGCGCAGAGCTTTGCCGACGCGACCGGCTTTCCGCTGCTGAGCGTGATTATGATTCAGGTGCTGGGTTATTCCACGCCGCTGCTGCCGTACCAGGCGTCGCCGATCGTGGTGGCGATGGGATTAGGTAAAGTCCCGGCGAGAGCGGGGATGTTGCTATGTCTGGCGCTGGCGGCGGTGAGCTATTTGATTTTGCTGCCGTTGGATTACGCGTGGTATCAGCTATTGGGGAAATTGTAGCGATAATATAAAACCCGGCTCGCGCTGCGCTAAGCCGGGTTATTACTCGTGCGAATTTGTCAGCAACCCCGGCGGCGTTTCACCACCGGGAAAGCGAATTACGCTTTTTTCGCCGCTTCTGCAGCTTTAACGATCACCGCGAAAGCGTCTGCTTTCAGGGATGCACCGCCAACCAGCGCGCCGTCGATGTCCGGCTGGGTGAACAACTCTGCGGCGTTGCCGGCGTTAACGGAACCGCCGTACTGGATGATGACCTGCTCAGCGATTTTAGCGTCAGCTTTAGCAATGTGGTCACGGATAAATTTGTGCACCGCCTGAGCCTGCGCTGGGGTAGCGGATTTACCGGTACCGATGGCCCATACGGGTTCGTAAGCGATAACCACGCCTTCAAAAGCGGCTGCGCCCTGAGTTTTCAGCACGGCGTCGATCTGACGCGCGCAAACTTCTTCAGTTTTGCCCGCTTCGTTTTCAGCTTCGGTTTCACCGATGCACAGAACCGGCGTCAGACCCTGCTCTTTCAGTACAGCGAATTTCTTCGCGATCAGCTCGTCGGATTCTTTGTGGTAGGTACGGCGTTCGGAGTGGCCGATGATGATGTACTGCGCGCCGATATCTTTCAGCATTTCAGCGGAGGTTTCACCGGTGAATGCGCCGGACAGGTTCACGTCAACGTTCTGCGCGCCCAGGTGGATGTGGCTGCCTTCTGCCGCACGCTTAGCCAGGTCGAGATACATTTCCGGCGGTGCGATTGCCACTGCACAGCCGCTTACGCCGGCCAGTTCAGTACGCAGGTTAGCAACCAGTTCGTTTACCATGTGGCGGCTGCCGTTCAGTTTCCAGTTACCCATCACTAAAGGATGTCGCATTTTAATTCTCCACGCTACTAAGCGAATTAAGGAATATAGCCGCCCCAGAGGGCAGCATGGTCTGTGAAACAGTATAGAGACTCGTCACTGGAAAGGCTTTGCTTTTTGTCATTTATTGTTGTCTTCCAGCGTTTCAGATAGCGCCAGCTTAATCGGTTCAATGGCGAAAGTTAGCCCCTTTTCCCCGTGATCTGCCACCACATAGCGCACCGCGCCTTCGGTTTCGGTGTAGTAGCGTTTGCCTTTGCCGGCGGTCAGCAGTTTTTGCAGCTTTTGCTGGCTCTGCAGTGGGCTTAGGGTCGGCACAAAGGCGCGAAGAATGGCGCTCATATACTCCTGCGCTTTCGCTTTCGCCGCCTTTTGTTCCGGCCCCTGAATCGGCAGCCAGGTTATCTGCATTGATTTAATCTTCAGCGTGCCGCGCTCCAGCGCGGTAGAGGCATACAGATTCTCGTTAATCTTGGTGGCGGCGCGGGTCAGGTTGGCTTTATCGCGGCTGGAGGCGATAGAACGGAACTCGTTTAGCGGCAGTTTCGGATTATCGGCATTAAATTTCTCGCGGAACTCGCTGATGCTGACATCAAAAATCGGCGCGCTGGGTAGTAAATAGGGGGCGGTGGCGGCGGATTCCGTTTCTGCGGACAACGCCATCGGGCCGACAGATAACGCTGTCAGCCCAATTAAACTTAAGATTGCCCACTTCTTCATGCCCATCTTTCCTTTTTTTGCCTGCCGACGATTAAAACGGGAACCGTCACGCTTGTCAAAAAGTGACGCCTTCAGGGTAAACTACGCGAATGATGATGATAAGGAATAAAACATGACCCTACAGCAGTGGTTATTCTCAATTAAAGGCCGTATTGGCCGCCGGGATTTCTGGATTTGGATCGTTATCTGGGTGTTGACCATGAGCGCGCTGTTTACCCTCGCGGGCAGCAATTTACTGAGTTTGCAGACCGCGGCGTTTATTCTCGTCTGCCTGCTCTGGCCGACGGCGGCAGTCGTGGTGAAGCGTCTGCACGATCGCGGGAGATCCGGCCTCTGGGCGCTGCTGATGATTCTGGCGTGGATGCTGCTGGCGGGCAACTGGGCGATGTTGCCGCAGGTCTGGCAGTGGGGCGTTGGGCGCTTTGTACCGACGCTGATTATCGTCATGATGTTGATCGACCTGGGCGCGTTCGTCGGCACCCAGGGCGAAAATAAGTTTGGCAAAGAGACGCAGGATGTCCGCTGGAAAGCGGACGCCTGATTACCAGTAGTGCTCTGCCGTCATATGGCCCGGTCGGCGACGCAGATGTTTGGTCATCTGCCGGGTCTCTTTCAGCAACTGCTGGGTATCACGCACCATCTGCGGGTTACCGCACAGCATCACGTGGCTGGTATCGGCGGTCATCGGCAGGCCGACCGCCTCTTCCAGCGCGCCGGTTTCAATCAGGAACGGCACCCGGCCCGTCAGCGAACCTTCCGCTGTCTCTCGGCTGACCACGGTCTGGATACGCAATTTGCCGGCGTAGCGCTGCTCCAGCTCGCGCATTTGCGGTAAATAGCTGAGGTCGGCGGCATAGCGCGCCGCATGCACCAGCACCAGATTCTTGAAGCGATCCAGGTCTTTCCCTTCTTCCAGAATCGACAGATAGGGGCCGATCGCCGTACCGGTGGCGAGCATCCACAACGTGTCGCAGTCCGGCACCTCTTCCAGCACGAAGAAACCGGCGGCTTCGCTGACAATCTGAACGTCGTCGCCGGGTTTCAGCGCGGCCAGTCGCGGGCTGAGTTTACCCTCCGGAACGGTGACCAGGTAGAACTCGAGATCGGGATTGCTGGGGGCGTTGACGTAGGAGTAGGCGCGCTGCACGCGCTCGCCGTCAACATCCAGGCCCAGTTTAGCAAACTGCCCTGCGGTGAACGGCTCAACGGGCGCGTGAATGGTGAGGCTAAACAGTGCATCGGTCCAGTTTTGCACTTTTACAACTTTACCTGTAACCCAGTTTGCCATTGCGTCTCTCCTTTCAATCTCGTCAGTCTATCTTCACCGCGACGGGAGAAGATTTCCAGCCCGAAAAGGCTGGAAAGCTCGATTGATCAAATGTTTTACAGGATGTGTTGCTGGACGTCCGGGTCTTTTCGGTCGAGGTAATGAATCGACTGAATACGGCGGATAGTCCGCGATTTACCGCGGATCAGCAGCGTTTCAGTAGTCGCCATATTGCCCTTGCGGGTAATGCCGTCCAGTAGATCGCCTTTGGTAATCCCGGTGGCGGAGAAGATGACGTTATCGCTGCGCGCCATTTCATCAAGACGCAGCACTTTGCCCGCTTCGATGCCCATGGTTTTGCAGCGCGCCAGTTCGTTTTCACCGATACGGCGGTT
This sequence comes from Klebsiella sp. 141203, assembly GCF_032601985.1. NCBI lineage: Bacteria > Pseudomonadati > Pseudomonadota > Gammaproteobacteria > Enterobacterales > Enterobacteriaceae > Klebsiella > Klebsiella sp. 141203. The sequence continues at coordinate 156,885 of NZ_JAQIRL010000004.1, forward strand.
CTCTTCGCTGTCGCCCTTCACGTGGTGACGAGCCAGCAGGCGGCCCTGCATATCGCCGTCCAGCGCGCGGATCACCGCCGCCGAAACCACGCCTTCCGGCGCGCCGCCGATGCCGTACAGCACGTCGACTTCGCTATCCGGCATACAGGTCAGGATAGAGGCCGCCACGTCGCCATCGGGGATCGCGAACACGCGCACGCCCAACTGCTGCAGTTGCGCAATGACCGCGTCGTGGCGGGGTTTTGCCAGCACGGTGACGGTCAGCTCGTCGAGCGGTTTATTCAACGCGCGGGCGATGTTGCGCAGGTTCTCTTCCAGCGGCAGATTGAGATCGATGGCGCCTTGAGCGCCGGGGCCGACAATCAGCTTTTCCATATACATATCCGGCGCGTTGAGGAAGCAGCCTTTATCGCCAACCGCCATCACCGCCAGCGCGTTGGCCTGGCCCATGGCCGTCATGCGGGTACCTTCAATCGGATCGACGGCGATATCTACCGCGTCGCCTTTGCCGGTACCCACTTTTTCGCCGATATAGAGCATCGGCGCTTCATCGATTTCGCCCTCGCCGATGACGATGGTGCCGTCGATATTGACGAGGTTAAGCATAATGCGCATGGCGTTAACCGCTGCGCCGTCGGCGGTATTTTTATCGCCGCGGCCCAGCCATTTATAGCCCGCCAGCGCGGCGGCTTCGGTGACACGCGAAAATTCGATGGCCAGTTCTCGTTTCATAATCCACTCATTGTGTAGAAAAGTTGCCCGTAGCGCGGCAAGAAGGACGCGCTACGCGTTGGAATAGCGTTCGGTTTCCGGCATCCAGCGCTCAATCAGCGCCTGTGCCTGCAGCGGATAGCGTTCGTGAATATGGCGAGCAATGCGCTGAACCTCGGGGATCATGGCCTGATCGCGCAGCAAGTCCGCTACTTTAAATTCGGCGTTGCCGGTCTGGCGGGTGCCGAGAAGCTCGCCGGGGCCGCGGATTTCAAGGTCTTTCTGGGCGATGACGAAACCGTCGTTGCTGTCGCGCAGCACCTGCAGGCGCTTCTGCGCCGTTTTGGAGAGCGGCGATTTATAGAGTAGCACGCAGTGGGAGGCGACGGCGCCGCGCCCGACGCGCCCGCGTAGCTGGTGCAGCTGCGCCAGACCCAGACGCTCCGGGTTTTCGATAATCATCAGGCTTGAGTTAGGGACGTCAACGCCGACTTCAATCACCGTGGTGGCGACCAGCAGGTGCATCTCGCCCTGCTTGAAGGCCTGCATCACTGCCTGCTTTTCCGCTGGTTTCATCCGCCCGTGGACGAGGCCGATATTAAGTTCCGGCAGCGCCAGTTTGAGCTCTTCCCAGGTGGCTTCCGCCGCCTGGGCTTCCAGCAGATCGGACTCTTCAATCAGCGTACAGACCCAATAGGCCTGACGACCTTCCTGGGTGCAGGCGTTGCGCACGCGGTCGATAATGTCGCTGCGGCGGGTATCCGGGATAGCGACGGTCGTTACCGGGGTACGGCCCGGCGGCAGCTCGTCGATAACCGAGGTATCGAGATCGGCATAGGCGGTCATCGCCAGGGTGCGTGGAATCGGCGTAGCGGTCATGATCAGCTGATGCGGGTGGAAGCCCTGCTGCTGGCCCTTTTCCCACAGCGCCAGGCGTTGATGAACGCCAAAACGGTGCTGTTCGTCGATAATCACTAGCGCCAGGCCGTTAAACTGCACCTGCTCCTGGAAAATGGCGTGGGTGCCGACAATCATCTGCACTTCGCCGTTGGCGATGGCCTCCTGCTGCGCCTGGCGCGCTTTGCCTTTCTGCTTGCCCGCCAGCCAGCCGACTTCAATGCCCAGCGGCGCGAACCAGCTGCGGAAATTATTGGCGTGCTGCTCGGCGAGCAGTTCGGTCGGCGCCATCAGCGCCACCTGTTTGCCATGGGCGATAGCGCGCAGGGCGGCCAGCGCGGCGACCAGCGTTTTGCCGGATCCGACGTCGCCCTGCACCAGGCGCATCATCGGCACGTCCAGCGCCATATCGCGCTCGATCTCAGCGGTGACGCGCGCCTGCGCGCCCGTTGGTTTAAAGGGCAGGGAAGCCAGAAGCTGGGTTTTCAGCGTGTCGTTGGCGCTGAGCGGCAGAGCATGATAGCGCTGGGCGCCGGCGCGGAGCGCCAGCATGCTGAGATTATGCGCTAACAACTCTTCCAGGATAAGACGCTGCTGTGCCGGATGTTTACCGCTCTCCAGCTCGCTGAGCTGTAGCGACGGCGGCGGGCGGTGCAGCGTACGCAGCGCCTCCGGCAGGCTCATCATCCCCTGCGCCAGCTCCGGCGGCAGCAGTTCGCTAATCGCGCAGGTTTCCAGCAGCTCAAGCGCCTGATCGGTGAGTTTGCGCAGCGTCGCCTGCTTAATGCCTTCAGTGGTCGGGTAGACCGGAGTCAGGGTTTCCTGCAGCTCCGGGGTACTCATATCGCCCTGCACGCGATATTCCGGGTGGATCATCTCGGCGCCAAACTTGCCGCGTTTAGCTTCGCCGTAGGCCAGCACCCGACGACCGGTCGCCAGGCTGTTTTTCATCGCCGCGTTGAAGTTGAAAAAACGCATGGTCAGGATGCCGGAACCGTCACTTATCTGACAGGTCATCATCCGGCGGCCGCCGAAGGTGATATTGCTGTTGAGCACTTCTCCCTCTACGGTTGCGTAGACGCCCGGCAGCAGTTCGCCGATTTGGTACAGGTGAGTCCGGTCTTCATAGCGCAGTGGCAGATGAAGTAGCAGGTCCTGAACCGTATGCAGACCGATTTTCGCCAGTTTGCTGCTCTGTGCGGCGCCAACGCCGGTCAGCGAGTTGAGCGGGACGGCATCTAACAGGCGGCCTGACATCGGATTTACCTCGCCGCCTGCATCGTTGCCCACCACGAGGCATCGGCTTCTACTTCGCCCTGCTCGTTGACGTGGGGATAAGGCAGCCCTTTTTGTTTGGCGACGCGCGCCAGCACCGGGTAACCGCCTTCAAATAGCAGCCGCTGCTGCTCTTCAGGCGGCAGCATGCTATTAGCGCGTTGGTACATTCCAGCGTTCTGCCGCTGACGCTGCGCTTCGTAAAGGATCAGCGCGGAGGCGACGGAGACGTTCAGCGACTGCACCATACCGACCATAGGGATAATGATGTCCTGGTCTGCCAGCGCCAGCGCTTCCTGGGTGATGCCGGTTTTCTCCTGGCCCATCAGGATGCAGGTCGGGCGCGTATAGTCGATTTCGCGAAAATCGATGGCTTTGTCGGAAAGGTGCGTCGCGAGGATTTGCATGCCCCGGCCTTTTAAGTGGCTGACGGCATCGCCGATCGTGCGGTGCGTTTTTACCTGCACCCAGCTATTGCTGCCGGCGGCGGCAGAGGCCATGGTGCGCATGCGGCTGCCAGGCCAGATGGCGTGTACTTCATGTACGCCGATGGCGTCTGCGGTGCGGATGACCGCAGAGACGTTATGGGGTTTATGGACCTGCTCCATGCAGACCGTCAGATCAGGCTGACGCCTGGCGAGCATCTCGCAGATACGCGCATAACGCTGTGAATTCATTCTACTTAATCCTTCGAACTGCCTCGGCGTTAGCTGCACTCACTCACCCCAGTCACGTACTTCAGTACCTTCCTGGGGATTCGATTTTTGTAAAAGCTAATTTCGGTTACGAGTGACTTTAATCACGTCCGGCATGACGCGAATTTTGCGCATGATATTCGCCAGATGCACGCGGTCGCGCGCGGTCAGGCGGATAAAGGCGCTGTAAACGCGGCCATCTTTTTCTTCCGTATTCAGGCTCTGAATATTGGAAGACGCGGTGTTGATTGCGGCCGTCAGGTTAGCCAGCGCGCCCTGGTGGTTGAACATATCCACCTTAATTTCGGCGATAAATTCCTGCGCAGTTTCTTTATCCCATTCGACCGCCATAAACTTCTCAGGCTCTTTCTGGTAGCCGCGGATGTTACGACAGGATTCATGGTGGATAACCAACCCTTTGCCTGGGCTGACGTGGGCGATGATCGGATCGCCTGGAATCGGACGACAGCACTTGGCGAAAGTAATCAGCACGCCATCGGCGCCCTTGATCGGCAGATGGCCGTGATTCGACGCGTTGGCCGGCACCGGTGCGGCAGAGGCTTCGCCCTGCTGCAGGTTTTTCGCCACCACCACGCTCATTGCGTTACCGAGACCGATTTCCGCCAGCAGATCGTCAAGCGTGGCCAGCTTCATGCGGTCAAGTTCGCGCTGGATGTTCTCCTGCGGGATCTCTGCCAGCTTGCGGCTGCCGCCTAACGCGTGGTTGAGCAATCGGCGGCCAAGGCTGACCGAATCGTCGCGCTTAAGGTTCTTCAGCAGTTGGCGGATTTTGGCGCGCGCTTTCGAGCTAACGACAAAGTTCAGCCATGCGGCATTCGGGCGTGCGCCCGGCGCGGTAATGATTTCGACAGTCTGACCGCTGGAGAGCGGCTGCGACAGCGGATAGGGCTGGCGGTCGACGCGCGCGCCGACGCAGGCATGGCCGATATCGGTATGCACCGCGTAGGCGAAGTCCACCGGCGTGGCGCCGGCAGGCAGTTCGACAATGCGCCCTTCCGGGGTGAAAACGTAAATCTCATCCGGGAACAGATCGGATTTAACGCTCTCGATAAATTCAAACGAACTACCGGCGCTCTGCTGCAGTTCCAGCAGGCTTTGCATCCAGCGCTGGGCGCGGATTTGCGCGGTCGTGCTGCTTTCGCCGCCGTGCTCTTTATAAGCCCAGTGCGCCGCTACCCCCATCTCCGCCATCTGGTCCATATCTTCGGTACGGATTTGCACCTCGACTGGGACGCCGTGGGGACCAATCATCGAGGTGTGCAAAGATTGATAGCCGTTCGCTTTTGGAATGGCGATGTAATCTTTGAAACGACCTGGACGCGGCTTGTAGAGGCTGTGCATTTGGCCCAGCACGCGATAGCAGATATCAGGATCGTGAACGATAACGCGGAAGGCGTAGATGTCCATGATCGAGTGAAAACGCTGCTCTTTGAGCACCATTTTGCAATAAATGGAGTACAGATGCTTTTCGCGACCGCTAACGCGGCAGGGGATCCCCGCTTCCTGTAAACGCCCTTCGATCTCAGAGAGGATCTTCTGAATCATCTCTTTTCGGTTGCCGCGCGCCGCTTTGACCACTTCTTTAATGACGCGGTAGCGGTTAGGGTACAGCGCTTCAAAGCCCAGCTCTTCGAGCTCGGTTTTGATGTGATGGATACCTAAACGGTGCGCCAGAGGGCTATAAATTTCCAGCGTTTCGCGGGCGATGCGGCGGCGTTTATCCGGGCGTAGTGAGCCCAGGGTGCGCATGTTGTGGGTGCGGTCGGCAAGCTTGATGAGGATGACGCGGATATCCTGCACCATCGCCATGATCATTTTGCGGAAGTTTTCGGCTTGCGCCTCTTTCTTATCGCGGAACTTGAGCTTATCAAGTTTCGACACCCCCTCTACCAGTTCGGCGACGCTTTTACCAAAAAGCTGTTCCATGTCCTGGTAGGTGGCAGGGGTATCTTCAATCACATCATGCAGCAGCGCGGCCATCAGCGTTTCGTAGTCGAGTTTCATCTCGGCCAGAATGCAGGCCACCGCTACCGGGTGCGTGATATAGGGTTCACCGCTTGAACGTGTCTGACCCTCGTGAGCGTCACGTGCAACGAGATACGCCTGCCGAAGGCGCTTGATTTGCTCTTCCGGCAGGTAGTTTTGAATCAGCTGATTCAGGCTTTCAAACAGATACAAGGGCGACCCGCTGTGTGATTAACGACGACCTTCAGCAATCGCGGTAACGGCTTGTAATTCAGCGGCTTCCTGCTCTTGCTGTTCCTGGCGCTCACGTACGTCGAGGATCTGGTTGTTGATCAGACCTTCTTCGATTTCGCGCAGTGCGATAACGGTGGTTTTATCGTTTTCTTCCGGTACCAGCGGATCCTTTCCGCCTACCTGCATCTGACGAGCGCGACGCGCGGCGACCAGTACCAGGTCAAAACGGTTACCAATTTTCTCTACAGCGTCCTGAACAGTTACGCGTGCCATACTTAAAATGCTCCACAGGTGAAGAAATGACTGGGCATGATACTGAATGTGGGTTCAGTCTGCCAATAGTTTGGTGATTAAAGCGCCATGTCGCTGCTTTTGGCGGCTCATGCGCAGACGTTCAGCGCGGATAATGTTTTTCAGATCGCCTAAAGCGGTATCAAAATCATCATTCACAATAAGGTAATCATATTCCGCGTAATGGCTCATTTCTGCAACTGCCTGCGCCATACGTTTTGCGATGACTTCTTCGCTGTCCTGACCGCGGCCGCGCAGGCGGCGGTCAAGCTCGTCTTTTGACGGCGGCAGAATAAAGATACTGCGCGCGCCGGGCATTTTATTACGAATTTGCTGGGCGCCCTGCCAGTCGATATCGAGGAAAACATCGACGCCGGTCGCCAGAACCTGCTCGATAGCTTCACGAGAGGTGCCGTAATAGTTGCCGAAAACCTCTGCATGCTCAAGGAAAGCGTCTTCGCTAATCATCGATCTGAATTTATCGTGATCCACAAAGAAATAGTGTTCACCGTGAACTTCACCCGGGCGCGGATCGCGCGTGGTATGCGAAACAGAAACCTGGGAATCGTACAACGGTTGGGTTTTCAATAAAGCCTGAATCAGGCTGGATTTACCCGCGCCGCTAGGGGCGGAAACAATATAAAGCGTGCCTTGAGCCATGAGTGTCTTTTGTATGTGATTGTCGAAAGAGATGCTACATACGAGCCTATTATACACGCCGCCGCTGCGTGACGCAGTCATTGTCACACTTTTTGCCGCTGTTTCTTTCATTTTGCCTGCCGCTTTCCTGATTTCTTAAGCAGTTGCAGCAACGATGCGTAAATCCTGGAAAGCCGCTCGCAGCGTAATGATTTGCCTGTCGCCGCGGCTTCGGTCTTTAGCGCACGATGCCGCAAGGTAAAACAAGGAGGTAAAGGCATGTGCAAATGGCTGATAGCGGCAGCGTTATGGATGGCGGCGGCACTGGCAACGGCGGCCTGCCCGGCGTGGTCTTCGCAACGAGCCGGGCAGGAGATAGACCGCCTGAGCCTGCAGATTGCCGACTGGAAAGCGGCCTACTGGCAGCAGGGCAGTAGCGGAGTCAGCGACGAAGTCTACGACATGCTTTCGGCCCGGTTGGCGCAGTGGCGGCGCTGCTTCGGTGAGGAGACGCCGACTGAAGACGATCTGCCGCCGCCGCGCGGCGAAGTCAAGCACCCCATCGCGCATACCGGCGTGCGCAAGCTGCCTGACGCCATGAGCGTCGGGCGCTGGATGCGCGATAAAACAGACCTGTGGCTACAACCAAAAGTCGACGGTGTAGCGGTGACGCTGGTATATCGCGGCGGCAGGTTAATACGGGCGATTAGCCGCGGTGACGGTCTGGCAGGGGAAGACTGGACGGCAAAAGTGCGCCAGATCCCCGGCGTACCGCAAACTACCGCAGGAGCGCTGGCAAACAGTGTGTTACAGGGAGAAATTTTTCAGCTGCAAGAGGGGCATATACAAAAACAGGCGGGCGGTATGAATTCACGGGCGAAAGTGGCCGGGATACTGATGCGCAAAGCGTCGTCGGCTGAGCTGAAAACGCTGGGGCTGTTTATCTGGGCCTGGCCTGATGGCCCGGCCCAGATGCCTTCTCGTCTGGCGCTGCTTGCCGCTGGCGGGTTTCCTCTGGCGCAGCGCTATTCCCATCCGGTTAAAGATTGGCAGCAGGCTGCCGCCTGGCGGGAGCGCTGGTTTAGCTCGCCGCTGCCCTTTGTCACCGACGGCATTGTGATCCGTGCGGAAAAAGAACCCGCCGGGGGCAGTTGGCTTCCAGGACAGGGGTTCTGGGTGGCGGCCTGGAAATATCTACCGTTTTCGCAGGTGGCGGAAGTGACCACTATCCAGTTTGCCATCGGGCGTAGCGGTAAAATAGCCGTTGTGGCGCATCTCGAACCGGTAAAACTGGACGACAAGCTGGTGCGGCGGGTCAATATTGGTTCGGTGTCCCGCTGGCGGCAGTTAGACATCGTCGCCGGAGACCAGGTGTTAATAAGCCTGGCCGGACAGGGGATCCCGCGTCTGGATAGCGTGGTCTGGCGGGCCAGCCAACGCGATGCGCCACAACCGCCTTCGCCTCGCTTTCATTCCTTAACTTGTTATTTTGCGACGCCCGAGTGCGCCGGGCAGTTTCTCTCCCGCCTTGTTTGGCTATCGTCTAAGCCAGTTCTGGATATTGCAGGCGCAGGAGAGGCGCTTTGGCGCACATTAATGGAAGATCGCCACATGATACATCTTTTCTCATGGTTGGCTTTGACGCCTGAACAACTACAGAGCGTGCCAGGAATTAGCGGCGAGCGCGGCCTGCGTCTGTGGCATCAGTTCAATTTGACCCGTGAGCAGCCGTTTATTCGTTGGGTGTTGGCGCTGGGGGTACCAATACCTCAGGCCGCGCAGGCAAGCGTTGCGGCAGAAAACTGGCGGCAGCTGCGGGAGCGCAATGAGTCTCAGTGGCGACGATTACCGGGAGTGGGGCAGGAAAGGGCACGCCAGCTGGTCGTCTTTTTGCAAAACCCGGATATTGCCGTGCTGGCGCAGTGGCTCAGCGGGCAACGTATCCCGGGTTTCTGAGGAATTAATGAGCGTCGTGCTTGTAGTAGAAGACCGGCAGGCCGAGCTTCCAGCGCAGGGCGAGCATACGCGCGGTAAAGCCGAAGAGCAGCGTGGCGATGACCACTACGTCGTGGCTGCTGACGTAGTGCTGTAATGCGATATAGAGCACCGCGGCGGCAAAAGAGATACCAGCGTACAGTTCTTTCTGAAACACCAGCGGGATACGCTTACAGAACATATCGCGTAGCACGCCGCCAAAGACGCCAGTGATCACAGCGGCAATAGACGCGATTATTGGCCCTTCGCCCATATCCAGCGCGATTTGCGCGCCGATAATCGAGAACACGATCAGGCCCAGGGCATCCAGCACCAGGAACAGGCGGCGCAGGTGCGGCATCACCGGCGCGGCGATGGTAGTGAGAACGGCGGCAACCGCCACAATGATGACGTATTCCGGATGCTTCACCCAACCGAGCGGAAAATGGCCGAGCAGGATGTCCCGCACGGAGCCCCCGCCGAGCGCGGTGGCGGTAGCGATAATAATTACCCCAAAAGTGTCCATCCGGCGACGCCCGGCCGCTAAGGCGCCGGTCATCGCTTCCGCCGTAATACCAATCAGATAAAGAACATGAAGCAGCATAAATCCCCCACAATGATGGGCAAAGGGTAGCGATTTGTGCGGCAGATCACGATTGAGTTTTTCTAAAGTGAGCTGATTTTCATGAAAAAAGCTAATGATGAATGATTGATATGGTCAATCACTATGGGGAGCTTGGCTTTTGCTCTTCAAAAATGAATAAGAAAAAGTAATGCTGGCCCGCGGAGCAGGCCAGCCGGGGAAGAGATTACTCGATATTCTGGATCTGCTCGCGCATCTGCTCGATCAGCACCTTCAGCTCAATCGCTGAATTGGTCACTTCGGCATTGATGGATTTGGAGGCCAGAGTGTTCGACTCGCGGTTGAATTCCTGCATCATGAAGTCGAGGCGGCGACCGACGGCTTCTTTCTTCTTCAGAATGTTGTAGGTCTCTTTAACATGCGCTTCCAGGCGATCGAGCTCTTCGGCGACGTCAATACGCTGCGCCATCAACACCAGCTCTTGCTCGAGGCGGTTGTTTTCCAGCTGCACTTCGGCGTCTTCAAGCTTGGCGACCAGGCGCTCGCGCTGCCACTGCAGGATTTCCGGCATATGGGCGCGGACTTTGCTGACTTCGGCGCTGACGCCTTCCAGACGCTGTTCGATCAGCGTTTTCAATGCCTGGCCTTCGGTCTCGCGAGCGACAATAAAATCATCCAGCGCGCCATTCAGGGCGTTGAGGATTTCAGCGGCGATGGCATCAAGGTCTTGCTCCTGAGCGGCCATCACGCCAGGCCAGCGCAGGATATCAACCGGGTTGATTTCGCCTTCATCGCTCTGCATTTTTACCCAGTTAGCGGCGTTAACCAGCTGCTTGGCCAGGTTTTCGTTAAGAATCAGCTCACCCTGGGCGCTGGGATCCTGCTCAAAACGCAGGGTACATTCGATTTTGCCGCGAGTCAGGCGAGAGCGGATGCGCTCGCGAACCACGGGTTCCAGGCTCCGGAACTGTTCCGGCAGGCGGAAGTAGGTTTCCAGATAGCGTTGGTTTACCGAGCGCAGTTCCCACGCGGCGCTACCCCAGTCACCCTTGATTTCACGCCGGGCATAGGCGGTCATACTGCGGATCATAGACGTTCCTGTTTTTTAAGGAGAGTGGGGAGGATTATAGCTTTCGAGGCCCTTTCAGGATAGGAATAAGCGCGCATTATCCACATTGGCTGGCGCGTGTCGTCGCGATGCAACTTGGCCGAATTTGTGTATAATGCGCAGCCACATTCGTTTCAAGCCGGAGAGTAATCATGCGTCCAGCAGGCCGTAGCGCTAATCAGGTGCGTCCAGTAACCCTGACCCGTAACTATACAAAACACGCTGAAGGCTCCGTGCTGGTCGAATTTGGCGACACCAAAGTGCTGTGCACCGCCTCCATCGACGAAGGCGTGCCGCGCTTCCTGAAAGGTCAGGGCCAGGGCTGGATCACCGCCGAATATGGCATGCTGCCGCGTTCCACCCATACCCGTAACGCTCGCGAAGCCGCAAAAGGCAAGCAGGGCGGCCGCACTATGGAAATCCAGCGTCTGATCGCTCGCGCGTTGCGCGCCGCGGTAGATCTGAAAGCGCTGGGCGAGTTCACCATTACGCTCGATTGCGACGTGCTGCAGGCCGATGGCGGTACCCGTACCGCATCCATTACCGGTGCCTGCGTTGCGCTGGCCGATGCGCTGAACAAGCTGGTGGCTGCCGGTAAACTGAAAACCAACCCGATGAAGGGCATGGTAGCTGCCGTTTCCGTTGGTATCGTTAATGGCGAAGCCATTTGCGATCTGGAGTACGTGGAAGATTCTGCCGCGGAAACCGATATGAATGTGGTCATGACCGAAGACGGCCGCATTATTGAGGTGCAGGGCACGGCGGAAGGCGAGCCGTTCACCCATGAAGAGCTCCTCACTCTCCTGGCGCTAGCGCGAGGGGGAATCGAATCCATTATTGCGACGCAGAAAGCGGCGTTAGAAAATTAATGATTAAGGCGACTGAGAAGTCGCCTTTTTTTTGCGCTTTATCCCTCATGACACCTGCGAAGGATAGGGCGCGTAGTCCGACAATGATGACAGTACTAAAAGGAGCGAATCCATGAAGCCGTATCAGCGCCAGTTTATTGAGTTTGCGCTTAGCAAGCAGGTTCTTAAATTTGGCGAATTTACGCTGAAATCCGGGCGTAAGAGCCCTTATTTCTTCAACGCCGGCCTGTTTAATACCGGGCGCGATCTGGCTCTGCTGGGCCGTTTCTACGCCGAGGCGCTGGTGGATTCCGGGATCGAGTTCGACCTGCTGTTCGGCCCGGCTTATAAAGGTATCCCTATCGCCACCACCACCGCCGTCGCGCTGGCTGAACATCATGACCGTGACCTGCCGTACTGCTTCAACCGTAAAGAAGCGAAGACCCACGGTGAAGGCGGCAACCTGGTCGGTAGCCCGCTACAGGGCCGCGTGATGCTGGTGGACGACGTGATTACCGCCGGTACCGCAATTCGTGAATCAATGGAAATTATTCAGGCTAATGGCGCGGAGCTGGCTGGCGTACTCATTTCGCTTGATCGCCAGGAACGCGGCCGCGGCGAGATCTCTGCGATTCAGGAAGTGGAACGTGATTATGGCTGCAAAGTGATTTCTATTGTCACTCTGAAAGATCTTATCGCCTATCTGGAAGAAAAGCCTGAGATGGCTGAGCATTTGGCATCGGTACGCGCTTACCGCGAAGCCTACGGCGTCTGATGATGAGCCCGGCAGCCAGCGGCTGCCGGTATAGCCAGAGCACGCTGAGAATGTGAATGATGAGTCATGCAGCCTTGCGGCTGCATATAAAGCTTTACTGCAGTTGCGCCGCGACCAGCGGCCAGCGGGCATCGAAATCATCCGTTGGGCGGTACTTGAACTCGCTACGCACAAAACGCGACAGCATGCCTTCGCAAAATGCCAGCAGCTGGCTTGCCAGTAGCGTCTCGTCGAGGGTGTAGCCGTCTCCCTCACGCATTTTCTTTTCACGCATCACCTGACGTAATTGAACTTCGATGCGTTCAAATAGCTGGTTGATACGGCCCTGCAGACGGTCCTGTTCGAACATTAAGGCGTGGCCGGTGAGGATACGCGTCAGCCCAGGATTACGCTCGCCAAACCCAAGAATCAGCAGAACAATCAGGCGCAGACGAGCCGTGGTGTCCTTTTCATCTTTCAAAATCAAATTGATGCGCGTAATCAGACTGTCTTCAATGAACTCGATCAGGCTGTCAAACATGCGGGTTTTACTGGGAAAATGACGGTATAACGCCGCTTCGGAAACACCGACGGAGGCCGCCAGCTTCGCCGTGGTAATACGTTGGCTACCATCGCTGGATTCAAGCATCAGCGCCAGAGACTGAAGTATTTCTTCGCGACGATTCCTTTTCGCAGTTTGTTTTTCTGCCATGTTTTAAAATACCCCTGAAAATAAGCACTTGTCAGGCAGGCATCCACAAAGCGACCGCAAACCTTAGTTTGCGGTGATGTTATTGCATTATGCGCTTTGGGATGCGGGTTCCGTATAGCCGGGCTTATTTGCGCCCTGAGTGGCCGAAGCCGCCTTCGCCGCGGTCGGTGGCGTCAAACTCTTCCACCAGATTAAATTCCGCCTGTACCACCGGCACAAAGACCATCTGCGCGATGCGCTCGCCTGGTTCGATAGTAAAGCTCTGTTGGCCGCGGTTCCACACGGAAACCATCAGCTGCCCCTGGTAGTCGGAGTCGATAAGGCCGACCAGGTTGCCCAGCACCACGCCATGTTTATGGCCCAGACCAGAACGCGGCAGAATCACCGCCGCCAGAGACGGATCGGCGATATGAATCGCAAGGCCTGTTGGCAACAGGGTAGTTGCGCCCGGCGCCAGCTCTACGGCGTCGTCAAGACAGGCGCGCAGGTCAAGTCCGGCCGAGCCGGAGGTGGCATAAGTCGGCAATGGGAACTGCTTGCCAACACGCGGGTCCAGAATCTTAACGTCGATTTTTTTCATCATAACGGGTAACGATCTCGTCGAGTAATAATTGGCCCAGGAATTCCTTGCGCTCAAGTGGTAAGCGCTTATCCCCATCCTGCCAGAAAAGGTGTAATGCGTTGTTATCGCTATTAAAACCTTGATTTGGCTGAGAAACATCATTGGCGCAAATCAGGTCGAGATTTTTGCGGGCACGTTTTTGCCGGGCGTATTCTTCCACATTATTCGTTTCGGCGGCAAATCCAACAACGTACGGGCGGTGATTTTTTAGTGCGGCCACCCCGGCGACGATATCCGGATTTTTGACCATTTTTATTGTTAATTCATCACCTTGTTTTTTGATTTTCTCGTCGGCGATAATCGCTGCGCGGTAGTCGGCAACGGCGGCGCAGCCGATGAAAATATGCTGCTGTTGCACGCCATTCTGCACTGCAGCTTCCATTTCCAGCGCGGTACCCACATCTATACGTTGCACAAACGGCGGCGTCGGCAGCGACACCGGGCCGCTAACCAGCGTGACGTTCGCACCGCGTTGTGCGGCGGCGGCGGCAATCGCGAAGCCCATTTTGCCGGAGCTATGGTTGGTGATGTAGCGCACTGGGTCCAGCGGCTCGCGGGTTGGGCCCGCGGTAATCATGATGTTGAGATGTTGCAAATCTTTGACAGGCGAGAAATGCTGCGCCGCCATCTCCACGATAGTCAGCGGATCGAGCATGCGGCCCGGGCCAACGTCACCGCAGGCCTGGCTGCCGCTATCCGGGCCCCATACCAATAGGCCGCGTGAGGCAATAGTGGCAAGGTTGTGCTGGGTGGCGGCGGCGCGATACATCTGTTGGTTCATCGCCGGGACGACGGCCACCGGCGAGGGCGTAGCCAGGCAAATCGTGGAGACCAGATCGTTCGCCATACCGGCGGCGACGCGGGCGATTAAATCGGCGGTTGCCGGGGCAAGGATAACCAGATCGGCCCACTTGCCCAGTTCAATATGGCCCATTGCCGCTTCGGCAGCCGGATCCAGCAGGCTATCGGAGACCGGATAACCGGAAACCGCCTGCAGGCTCAACGGGGTAATAAAGGCCTTGGCGGCTTCCGTCATGGCGACGCGAACATCCGCGCCGCGTTCTCGCAGTCGGCGCACCAGTTCCGGCGTTTTATAGGCGGCGATGCCGCCGCTCACGCCAAGAACGATTTTTTTACCAGCCAGACTCATCATGATTTTGTCCTGTTGAAATACACCAGAATCCGCGCATCTTATCACAATCCCTGTGGCATCGTGCGTATGCCGGGCACTCACTTTGCGAACGGCTACGCAGGCCCTGAAATCACCGGTCGGCAGCGCGGAAAGGGTATGCCAGGATGGGCGAGGAACGGATAAGGAGACAGGGTAATGGATATACAGGAATCATTGATGCCGCGGGAAAAAATGCTGCGCGACGGCATTGAAACGTTGAGTGACGTTGAGCTGCTGGCGTTGTTTCTGCGTACCGGTACACGTACCCAGGATGTGCTGGCTTTTTCACACAGCTTGCTACAGCGCTTCGGTTCGCTGTACGGACTGTTATCGGCTGAGATAGAACAATTTGCAGATATCGACGGTATCGGTATAGCAAAATATGCGCAACTTAAAGGTATTGCCGAGCTGGCGCGGCGCTATTTTAGCCTGCGGATGAGAGAAGAACCGTCGCTGGTGACGCCGCTCATGACGCGAGAATTTTTACAAAGCCAGCTCGCCGATGAAGAGCGGGAGATCTTTATGGCGATCTTTTTAGATAATCAGAACCGGGTATTGAAACATAGCCGCCTTTTTTCTGGTACTCTTAGCCACGTAGAGGTGCATCCGCGAGAAATTGTACGCGAAGCAATCAAAGTGAACGCCGCCGCGGTGATCCTTGCCCATAATCATCCTTCAGGTAGTCCTGAACCGAGTAAGTCGGATAAGTTGATGACCGACAGGGTGGTTAAGTGTTGTAGATTCATGGAGATACGCGTGCTTGATCATCTGATTATTGGCCGCGGCGCGTACGTCTCTTTTGCCGAACGTGGCTGGATTTAGCCCCGATCATGCGATCTATCGGGATCTTTGTCTGTTCGGGACTTGAGCACACCGCCGAGTCAGCGTATACTACGCCACCTTTGAGAATCTCGGGTTTGGCATTTGGGCCTGGCAATCGAGAGTTCAATAGAACTATGCGATGACCGGGCTGTAAAGCCTGACGAGGCGCCAATACCCCATACGAAGCTCGAGCTAATTTGATTTTTGGAGAATAGACATGTCCCGAGTCTGCCAAGTTACTGGCAAGCGTCCGGTGACCGGTAACAACCGTTCCCACGCACTGAACGCGACTAAACGCCGTTTCCTGCCGAACCTGCACTCTCACCGTTTCTGGGTTGAGAGCGAGAAGCGTTTTGTCACCCTGCGCGTATCTGCTAAAGGTATGCGTGTAATCGATAAGAAAGGCATCGATACAGTTCTGTCTGAACTGCGTGCCCGTGGCGAAAAGTACTAAGTACTTAGAGGAAATAAATCATGGCTAAAGGTATTCGTGAGAAAATCAAGCTGGTTTCTTCCGCTGGTACTGGTCACTTCTATACCACCACGAAGAACAAGCGTACCAAACCGGAAAAAATGGAACTGAAAAAGTACGATCCGGTTGTACGTCAGCACGTTATCTACAAAGAAGCTAAAATCAAATAATTTTAGTCTCCTTGTACTAAAACCCCGCCCCGGCGGGGTTTTTTGTTTTATGCTTCATCCTTCGAGCTACAGGTGCGTTGGCTGCATGCGTACAGCCTGGCCGCTTGCTTCGTTAAGCCTCCCGGCCACTCTTCCCGTCGCCTCCCTGTCACCCGAAACTGTGTGGTTAAGAGGAAAAAAATGCCTGAATTACCTGAAGTCGAAACCAGCCGTCGCGGCATTGAGCCACATCTGGTAGGCGCTAACATCCTGCATGCCGTGGTACGCAACGGGCGTCTGCGTTGGCCGGTATCCGAAGAGATTTACCGCCTGAGCGACGAACCGGTGCTGAGCGTGCGCCGACGCGCCAAATACCTGCTGCTGGAGCTGCGCCACGGCTGGATCATTATTCATCTTGGCATGTCCGGTAGCCTGCGCATCCTCAGTGAAGAGCAGCCGGCTGAAAAACACGACCACGTCGACCTGGTGCTGAGTAACGGTAAAGTGCTGCGCTATACCGATCCCCGCCGCTTTGGCGCCTGGCTATGGACCAAAGAGTTGGATGGTCATCCGGTGCTGGTGCATCTCGGCCCGGAGCCGCTAAGCGATGAATTCAACGCCGACTATCTTCAGCAGCGTTGCGCGAAGAAGAAAACCGCCATCAAACCCTGGCTGATGGATAACAAGCTGGTGGTGGGCGTGGGGAATATCTACGCCAGCGAATCGCTGTTTTCCGCCGGGATCCATCCCGATCGGCTGGCCTCGTCGCTCTCGTATCAAGAATGCGAGTGGTTAGTGAAGATGATTAAGCTGGTGCTGCTACGCTCAATTGAGCAAGGTGGAACGACGCTGAAGGATTTCCTGCAAAGCGACGGCAAACCGGGATATTTCGCCCAGGAGCTACAGGTTTATGGCCGCAAAGGCGAGCCGTGCCGGATCTGCGGTACGCCGATTATCGCCAGCAAACACGCTCAGCGAGCGACCTTTTATTGCCGCCAGTGTCAGAAGTAGTGGAGAGGGTTGGGGATTATACCAGGCCGGGTAAGCTGGTAGCCCCGCTACGTGCAGCGCGAGCGGGGCAGGAAATGCCTACTTCAGCTTATTTAACAACGCCTGATGTACGTTAGGCGGCAGGAAGTGGGAGACGTCGCCCTGGTGGCGCGCCACTTCCTTAACCAGCGATGAAGAGATAAACGACCACTCTTTGCACGGCATCAGGAACACGCTTTCCAACGTGGGCATCAGATGGCGGTTCATGTGCGCCAGCTGCATTTCATATTCGAAATCCGCCACTGCCCGCAGGCCGCGGATTAAAATATTCGCCTGCTGCGCGCGGGCGAAATTGGCCATCAAATCGCTAAAGCCAATCACCTCAACGTTGACCAGATGCGCCGTTGCCTGCTCCGCCAGCGCAATTCGTTCATCGAGGCTGAACATCGGTTTTTTGCTCGGGCTGGCGGCGATGGCCAGCAAAACCTTATCAAACATACCCGCCGCGCGGGTGACGATATCGATATGGCCGTTGGTGATAGGGTCAAAGGTGCCCGGATAGATCGCTTTTGTGCCCATAATTACACTTTCTCCGAGTAGCCGCGGCTGAGTGCCCACAGCTCGGTGTATTTATTAAACGTGTATTGCGCATTGACTACCGCCAGCAGCCAACCCTGTTTTCCATCCAGCACGCCGCCGCGCAGCAGCAGCGTTTTGACGAAGGCGCCCAGCGTATGGCTGAAAATCCCCGCCATCGAGGTCTTCTTGCCCTTCTGATGGCGCTCAAGCGCCCAGGCCGCGGCATAAGCGAGCTGTTTCTGCTGGAAGCCGGAGAAATCGCGGCAGGTCAGGTGCAGCAGATCGCCGCTGAGCGGCACCACTTCGGCCCCAAGGCTATCCAAAGATTCATGCACCAGATTATCGTTATAGCGGTAACGCGCGCGTTCGTACAGGCGCATCACCCGATCGGGATACCAGCCGCTGTGGCGCATAAAGCGTCCGAGGAAGTAGTTACGCCGGGCGATACTGTAGATAACGCCGCGCTGCGGCGCGTCCAGTACCTTGAGGATAGCCTCTTTTAGTTCCGGCGTAACGCGCTCGTCGGTATCAATCATCAGCACCCAGTCGTGGGTGGCGTAGTCTTGCGCGCGCTGGCGCTGAATGCCGTAGCCTTGCCAGTCGGTATTGCTATAGACCTGGGCGCCGAGGCTACGGGCCAGTTCGACGGTATTGTCGGTACTGCCGGAGTCCAGTACCACCACTTCATCCGCCCAGCTTACCGATGCCAGGCAATCGGCGAGCAGGTCGGCGGCGTTTTTGGCGATCATCACGACGGAAAGTCGGGTCGACATTAGTGGCTCCGCTGCGGCAGGTAGGGTTGCAGTAACTGTAGCAGACGCGACAGCGCGCCCTGGTTTTGATGCAGCACTTCCACCGCGTGGCGGCCGTACCACAGTCGATAATCTTCGTCGGTCAGCAGGGTAGAAACCTCTCTGACCAGCGAGTCGGCGTCCGTGACGGTGATCAGGCCATCGTCCTGCTGCAGCTTGGCGCAGATATCTTTAAAGTTGAAGGTGTGCGGGCCCATCAGCACCGGAATAGCATGGGCGGCGGGTTCGAGCGGATTATGCCCGCCGCGTTCTACCAGGCTGCCGCCGACGAATGCCAGGTCGGCAATGCCGTAGAGCAGCATCAGTTCGCCCATGGTATCGCCAATCACCACCTGGGTGCTGTTAGACGGAATTTCACCGGTGCTGCGCATGGTGAAGCTCATACCGGCCTTTTGCACCATATCGCGAGCGTCGCCGAAGCGTTCCGGATGGCGCGGTACGAGGATTAATAGCAGGTCGGGGAAGGTTTCCAGCAGTTTTTTATGCGCCTGCAGGATGATTTGTTCTTCGCCATCGTGGGTACTGGTGGCTATCCACACTTTACGGTGCGGCGCCCACTGGCGACGCAGGGTAACGGCGCGGGCCGCCAGTTCAGGGGTGACGGAGATATCGAATTTCAAGCTGCCGGTGACCGCCAGTTGGTTACGTTTAAGGCCGAGTGCGAGGAAGCGGTTGCCGTCTTCTTCATTCTGCGCGGCGATAAGCGTGATACGGCTGAGCAGGCGGCGCATGAAGCCGCCGAGTTTGGCATAGCCTTTCGCGGAACGTTCTGACAGGCGCGCGTTGGCGATCACCAGCGGAATTTTACGCTTATGTAGCGCGCTGACCATATTCGGCCACAGCTCGGTTTCCATCACGATGACCAGTTTCGGCTGCACGCTGTTGAGGAAACGGTTCATGGCGCAGGGGAGGTCATACGGCAGATAGACGTGGTGAACATCTTTGCCAAAAGCGGACATGGCGCGTTCAGAACCGGTCGGCGTCATGGTCGTGACGGTGATCGGCAGTGACGGATAACGATGGCGTAGCGCGCGCACCAGCGGGATAGCCGCCAGCGTTTCACCGACGGAAACGGAGTGCAGCAGAATGCCATCCGGCACTACCTTGTTTTGACAGAAGCCATAACGTTCAGCCCAGCGTTTACGGTAGGCCGGCGCCTTACGGCTGCGCAGCAGCAGTCGCAGCCATACCAGCGGCTGAATGAGGTAGAGTAGGGTGGTATAAAGCAATTCCAAACTATTTATCCGTTTTAGGTTTTTTGCGGGCAAATTCTAAGCATTTAACCCGCGTAAAGCTATCTCTTTGGCGGAAACCGAGGGATTTCGGCCTATGCGGCGTTGAGATAGCGCTTAATGCGCAAATAGCGGCGTCCCAGACGCCAGCGTAAACGGAACGTGCAGGCGTTAGTCCAGATCAGGCGCCAGATGCCGCGTTCGAAGAATTCTTTGATGATAATATGCTTTTTCGACTCATCTTTCATGCAGTCGAAGGTATGAATAATCCCCAACCCCTCTTTGGCTATCTGCCAGCGGCAGGCGGAAATGTGCCGTACCTTGTCCGGATAGCGTTGGTTGATGGCACTGAGCATCTCGAGGATCTTCATATAATGGCGCGCTGAGCGCATCAGCGTATCGTCGTTGTCTGGCTTATGCGACACCGATTCCGAGTGAATGTAATAGTCGTAAAATTGCTCGCTGGTGTACTGCACGCGTTCGGCGGCCAGCAATGCTTCCGTCGTCCAGGGAATATCCTGATGGCGCAGGCCCGGCTCAAAGTGGAAATGGTGCTGGTTAATAAAATCACGGCGATAGATGTTCAGCCAGGTGACGTGCAGGAACTTACGCGAGTCGAGCGCCTGCTTTAGCCAGACGTAACCCGGCAGGACGCCAGTGGACTGCAGGCGTTCCGGCGGGAAAATTGGGTGGATATCGTCGCGGCTTTCGTACACATAGCGGCCATTACAGGTCGCGACATCGAGATTGCCCTTCTCGGCCATTTCCAGCAGCGTGCGGTACATGCCGGGATAGAACTTATCGTCAATATCCGGGAAGGCGAGGTATTTACCCCTTGCCGCCGCCATACCGGTATTACGCGCTACCGAGACGCCCTGATTCTCCTGCTCCAGCACGGTCACGTTCTGCAGCCTGTCCTTCCATTGGTCGATAACCGCCAGGCTACCGTCGGTAGAACCGTCGTTCACCAGGATCAGCTCATAGCTTGCCAACTGCTGTTGTTCGAGGCATTCAAAGAATTGCGCAAGGAATTTTTCACCGTTATACACGGCGGCCACGATGCTCAATAAAGGCGTTTGACTCATAACTCATTCGATCCTGGTTAAAAAACGACGTCAGGCGCTGCGCAGCTGACGGTACTGTTGGCAAATCGACTCTACGCTGAATTTTTCCAGCGCGGCGGAATCAATGGCCGGCGGGCTATGGTAAATGCTTTGCATCGTCTGGGCTAGCGCAGAACTGTTGAGATCGGCCAGACCGCGGGACAGCTCGCCGCTGAGGATCTCGCTGACCCCGCCAGGACAGCGGGTGCTGGCAACCGGCGTATTCAGCAGTAGCGCTTCAACAATGACGTTGCCAAACCCTTCGCTGTCGGAGCTGAGCGTTAGCATTCTCGCATGTTTAATCCACGGCAGCGGGTTGGGCTGAAAGCCTTTAAACAGCACCCGATCGCCGACCTGCAGCTGCTGGGCCAGTTGACGAAGCCGCTGTTCCTGCTCCGGTTTTCCCTGACCGAGCAGGACCAGCGGCGCGTCGATACCGCTTTGGGCGTAGGCTTCAATCAGCCGGTCATGGCGTTTACCCAGATGGAAGCGGCCGACGTGGATAATATAGTCCCCTTGAGGAATATCGGCCGGCGCCTCTGCCGCCGCGCGAATGGCGGCGATATCGAACGGGTTATAGATGGTTTTAAGCTGTGCCGGGCGAAGCGCGAACTGCTCAACTAAATCCTTTCCAACCGCATCGGAAACGGCCACCACGTTGCGTCCCTGGTATACCCGCTTGATTTTCTGCTGCTTCATCCAGCGATCAAAACCGCTGCGATGGCCAAGATAAGAGGTAGAGAAAACGCCGTGCAGACAGAACCAGACGTTTCGCCCCTGCAATGCCCGGCTGCGGGCGACGATGCGATCGGTTTTGTGCAGATTTGACAGTACCAGATCGAAGCGACCATGCTGTTCTGCTTGTTCAATCGCGCGATCAAGCTGGCGCGCGCGGCGGGAGAGTTCCGTTAGCTTGCGCCACGGTTTGCGGCAGCGGTCGGCGATAATCTGATAATCGAGCCCTTCCGGCAGCGGATAATCGCAGACGTCGCGCAGCGAAAACAGCGATACCTGTTCGCCCTGGCTAAGAAAATGTTCCGCCAGCGTGAGCACGACTTTTTCCGCGCCGCCCCCCGGCAGACCGTCGATAACAAACAATATACGCATCGTTATTTCACCAGATCCTGATAGAGGGAAAGCAGCTGCGTCGACAGTCGCTCGCTAGTGCAATCCGTAATACGTTCGCGGGCGCGTGCGCCTTCAGCGGAGCCCAGCGCGCGCGCGGGCAGCGCCATAACAGCCTGCTGTAACGCGGCAATATCCAGCGCGTCGCAAACGTAGCCGTTATCGCCCTCGGTGATGAACTCCGCACCGCCGCAGCCGGTGGTGGTGATAACCGGCAGACCGCAGGCCATCGCCTCAAGGATCACATTCGGGAACGGGTCGTATAGCGTTGGCAGCAGTAGACCATCGGCCATCTGATAGAACGGTAGCGTTTCGGACTGCATGCCGAAGAAGCGCACGCGATCTTCGCAGTTCAGCGATTTTGCTAGCTGTTGATAGCGGTTCTGTTCTTTATCTTTGCCGACCACCAACAGATAACGGTCGGTGGGGGCGATGGCGCGGATTGCCGCATCCAGCCCTTTTCGTTCAAATCCGGAACCGACATAAATCAGGCAGCTTGCCTGCAGCGGTAGCTGCCATTTGGCGCGTAAAGCGGCAAAGGTTTCTTCGCCTGGCGGCAGAAACCGCTGGTTATCAATAGCGTTGTAGATGACGTGGATTTTGTCAGCCGGCAGGCCGAAGTCTTCAATGATTTCCTGCTTAATCATCTCCGCATTGCAAATCACCCCGCGCAGGTGCGCGTCCTGATACATCTCGCGTTCCGCCTGCATCACATAACGGTGGTAGCGGTCGGCGAACAGCAGGCGGCTTTTCCAGGCCGGTAAAATGCGCGAGCGCTGCTGCAGCCAGCGGCGATGGACGCCGTCGCCGGCGCGGTAGAGATCGCAACCCGGAATACGCTCATGGCTTTGCACCAGGTCGAATGATTCACTCTGCCAGAGCGCGCGCGCGGCGTTGGCGAAACCGCGTTCCCGGCTGATGCGCCCCCATTTGCGCGGGTTGCAGATGTGAATATGCCAGTCCGGTTTGACAGGCCCTTGCCACTCGCGGGTGATGACGTTCAGTTCCAGATTACTGCTGTCGAGGGCTTCCAGCGCGCGGGAGACAAAGCGCTCCGCGCCGCCGTCAGGGCGATACTTTTGCCGTACCAGAGCCAGCCGGAATTTACTCATGCCAGTACCTTTTTCGCCGCCGCGATGACCGCGTCGGTAGGGATTAAATCAAGATAGCGTTCTTCGGTGTTGGTGTTGATGTCGTCAGGGTCGGGCAGCGGGCCGAAGTCGCCTGCCCAAATAACCTCGCCTTTCGCCTGCCACGGCCGCCAGAAGGTCAGCTTTGATGGGCCAAATAACGCGACGAGCGGCGTACCCAGGGCTGCCGCCATATGCATCGGCACCGAATCTACGCCGATAAACAGGCGGGCGTGATCGATAACCGCGGCCAGCTGGCGGAGCGTCAACTGGCCGGCTAACGAGTGCAGTCGCGCCTGCGGGCAGCCGCTGATGATGTTCTCTACCATCTGCTTTTCTTTGGCGTCAGGGCCAGAGGTAAGCACCACCGCGTAGCCTTCTGCTGACAGCGCATTAATCAGCGCGCTCATGCGCTCTTCGCGCCAGCATTTAAAGAACCAGCGCGAAGTCGGCTGAATCACGATGTAATTTTCCTGGAAGCCATCCGGCAGCAGCGCGCGGCTGGAGGCCCAGTCAGATTCGCTGTAGCCCATCCGCGCCGGCGCATCGTTTATCTCAAGCCCCAGCGGCGCCAGAATAGAGAGGTTTTGCTGCACCGTATGCAGCTGATTGTGCTGCTGGGTAGAAGCAAGCGCGGTGTGGCAGTATCGCCAGAACGGATGACGGCGCTTAGGGAAATCGAAACCGATGCGCGTCGGCGCGCCGGTTAATTTGCTAATGATCGCGCTGGGCCATTGATCGGCAAGGTTGAGCACCATATCGTAGCGCTGCTGGCGCAGGCTGCGAATGAGCTGCCATTCCATCTTAAGCTGATGCCGCTTGCCCTGCTTTTTCCAGCTGCGATCGATCGCGTAAATCTGGTTAATCTCCGGGTTTGCCGCCAGCATATCCCTGGTCTCAGCATACAGCAGTACATCGACGCGAGCGGCGGGATACTGCTGTTTTAACGCGTTTACAAGCGGGGTGATCAGCAACATGTCGCCGTGGTGGCGCAGCTTAATGACCAGGATCCGCGCCGGGTTCTGCTGGCCGGGGGAGAGGGTTTCAGGCGTCATACTCTGTTCTTCATCCAGGATAAGGGTTCCGATTCTAGGGGATCGCGTAGATTGAGAGAAGCGTTGTATTGCTCTACCATGGACCGATACGTATGGCCTGAGGACGTTTTCGTGCACAATCCCGCATTTCTCATCACGATTGATACAGAGGGTGATAACCTCTGGCAAAAACATGACAGCATCACCACGGAGAATGCGCGCTATCTTCCGCGTTTTCAGCAGCTTTGCGAAAAGTATGGCTTCAAACCGGTCTATTTGACCAATTATGAAATGGCCATCGACCCTTTTTATATCGAATTTGCTAAAGATGTGATTGCGCGCGGCACCGCGGAAATCGGTATGCATCTGCACGCCTGGAACAGCCCGCCAACCGAGCCGCTGACCGCGGATGACTGGCGTCATAAGCCTTATCTCATCGAGTACAGCGATGCCGCCATGCGTGAAAAGGTCGACTATATGACTCATCTACTGGAAGATACCTTCCAGACCAAAATGGTGAGCCATCGCGCCGGGCGCTGGGCGTTTGACGAGCGCTACGCGCGCCTGCTGGTGGAGTACGGTTATCAGGTGGATTGCTCGGTGACGCCGCGGGTGAACTGGAAAACCGCTAAGGGCGCGCCGCAGGGCGATGGCGGTACGGATTATCGCCGCTTCCCGCAACATGCTTATTTTCTCGATGAAAATGATATCAGCCGCGAAGGTCATTCCCCGCTGCTGGAAGTGCCGATGAGCATTCAGTATAAGCACTCGGCGTGGATGAATAGCGTGAAGCAGGGTTACGATAGACTACGCGGTAAAGTTCGTTCACCGTCCGTGCACTGGCTGCGTCCAATGGGCGGCAACGTCGAAACCATGAAAAAAGTAGTTCAGCAGACGCTGGCGCAGGGTAATGATTATGTTGAGTATATGCTGCATTCATCGGAGTATATGCCAGGCGGTAGCCCGACCTTTAAGAATGAACAAGATATTGAACGTTTATATGCCGATCTGGAAGCGTTCTTTAGCTGGCTTGCGCCGCAGGTCCGCGGAATGTCTTTAGCAGAATATTATAATTTCAAGAGAAATCTTACATAAAACAATCATTACTGATAGAGGTGCGGCGTTAATCTGGTGTAATATCATCAGTCTAATGAATAATTAACGCCTGAATTATTAAGATACTGAGGTTTTATGAAGATAGCAACCGTACTACGCTCTGGCGGTGATTATAACCAAAGCCATGTGCAGTGGTTATACAAACAATTGCCAGCAGACATCGAGAAAGTGTGCTTTACCGATTTAACTATTCCTGGCGTTAACACCATTAAACTAACTGAAGATTTGCCAGGTTGGTGGTCAAAAATCGAGATGTTTAATCCGGATTCGGTTGCCGAAGATATTTTTTATCTTGATTTAGATGTCGTCGTTGTCGGTGATATTAGCGATATTCTGGCAAATAAACAGCTGACCATGCTGAGTGATTTTTTCTTTCCTCAGAAAACGAAAAACTCCGCCATCATGCGCGTTCCGCATGAGGAAAAGTACAAGGTCTGGGAAGCGTTTAAGCGCTATCCTGAGCTATTCATGACGCGCTATCAGAGCGGTGGCGACCAGGAGTTTATCAGCAAAATCTATCCACACGCCGCTATCTGGCAGGACATTTTACCCGGACAGATCGTTAGCTATAAAAAGCATGTCATTCATAAGAAGAAGAATGAACATGCCACCGGTGATGGCACCGTGCCTGCGGGGACGCGAATTGTCTGTTTCCATGGAAAACCACGTCCTTGGGACTGCGGTGAAGCCTGGGTGCCACCATTTGAGAAAGCTTAATTATTTATGAGTAAAGTGATGTCGCCTGTGACAATATTGCTTCTGGCAATATTGTCATGTGTTTTTGTGATGCCGGAGAAAATCATGGGTAGGAATCTTTTTTACCTGTCTTCGGTGATTACCTTAATTTATGCCGTAATTAACAGAAAGCGTCTTACTTTTAAAAAAGAGGAGATATTTCTGTCTCTGACGTTATTGATGTTAGGGGCCTCACAGCTTATTTGGTCATATCGCTTTCCGGGTAATCCGTCTGAAATTTATATGGCTGATGTTAGCTATCCTCGCTCAGGCGCTTATTTGATGATCGGCTCGGTGATGATGCTACTCTTGCCAGCGGTATTACGGACAACAGTAATACAATATGGCAAAAGCTTGAGTTACACATTAGTCGCGGGCTTTTCAGTATTGACGTTGTACGCTTTACATTATCATTTTTTTGTTTCCGGCGATCGTCTGAGAATCGATAACTCCGCAACTCTAAGCGCCTATCTTTATACGATATACTCGTTATTGACGCTGTATGCTTTAGCTTGCGTCAATATCCGCTATCGCAACTATATTGCCAGCGGTGTGATATTTTTCTCGCTGTGGATTATTTTCCTGACCGAAACTCGCTCGGCGCTGCTTATTTATCCGGCGGTACTGCTCTATGCCCTACTGACCGGTAACGTGATGTCGAAGAAAAAATCAGCGTTGGCGTGCCTGATGCTGTTAGTTGCTGGCCTGGCAGTGATTGAGTTGGCGTTTCCCTCGCTGAAAGATCGGGCGAGTGAAGCGGTCACCGAGATCTCGGATTATCAAAGCGATAACAATACTTCGATGGGTTCCCGGCTCAGTATGTGGCATACCGGGATCTATGAAATTATTGCTCATCCCGGTGGCGTAAGCTCGCAGCAGCGTTTCCAGATCCTCTCGCAATTGATGTATGAGAAAGAGCAGGGGAATCCCGAGGGGTTACGCAACATTGTTTATCATCTTCATAATGATTTGATCGAAACCATGTCGCTACAGGGCGTTATTGGCGGCCTCTTCCTGCTGGCGTTGTATGGCGCGATGCTGCTCTATGTTTACAGAAAGGCGACGCTGAAATGTGCAGTGGCGTTTATTGGCGCGCCGGTGATTCTTTTTGGCTGCGTCGATACTCTGTTTATCCACGACAGATTTATCATTATGTTTATTGTGGCGTTAGCCGTTTTCACGGCGTTATCGCCGGAAAAGTCTGCGGAAGAATCGTGATGGAATGATGAAGTGGCCGTTCAGGCCACTTCATGTAGCGCTTGAGATAACGGCATTTTAGGAAATACCTGTTCAGGAATTGCGCTATTAAGGGAAAGATTAATTACCGTAATACCCTTTGCCTGTAAATGACGGCTGGCGAGTTCAAAGGCGGGGAAAACCATATCATCTACTTTATCTGCGAGATAGGATGGGAGCTTATTGTCGCCGTTTTCATAAAATCGCGGTTGCTCAAAATTATTCATATCCAGACCGGCAATAATAATTCTGTTGAATCCCAGCCAGGCGATAATCTGCAGCGCCCAGTAAGCCACCGTTCCTGCATCAAATATCCCTTTGCGAATATCGGTTGAGAAACCAATATGGCTTAAGTGCTGGTGCAAAAGCGCACTTGGGGAGCGGCTAAAGGCCGTTGCGATATCGTTTCCGGGGATCTTCGGCTGGTAAATCTTATAACAGGCATCTTCAATCAGGGCGAGTCGACACTGAATATTGTTGAGCCCGATGCGCTCAATGATTTTGGCAATACCGTGGGTAGTGGTAAAAAAGAGGATTCGCGGATTACTGACAATACCGGCGATAACCTCGGGTTTACGATCAAAAAACTCCATATCAACGATCAGATACAGAGAAAACCCTAGCTTTCCTTCGAGAAAGTAAGCGCCGTTGACGCCCATTACCGGCAACGATGACGGGATAATCGAAAAATCGACATCGTTGATCGATGGGCCGGTCGCGGTGAGCAGCATTGGCCCGGAGAAAGCGTTTTTTAATTCACTTAGGCTACACAGCGGTACCGATTCGCCCTTGTATTGTAAGGCACAAATTTCACCGCTTTCCGCCCGGCGGATCTTTACCCACGGCCACAGGTTTTCATTGTGGCGATAGGCGCGCGGGCGGGTATAGCGATAAATTTGCTTGAATAGCGATCCCATTAAACCAATCCCTGTGCTTGCAACAGTTGCTGAACATGCTCAGCGGTAATATCGCCGGTGCTGCTACCGTGCGGCGGGCGGACAATATGCTGGTTTTTACCATATCCGCCAATCAGTCCCGGATCGGTTGGGCCGTAGAGCGTGAAATTGGGTTTATCGAGCGCCGCGGTCAGATGGCTCAACCCGGTGTCGACGGAAACCACGCCGCGTGCGCCAGCCAGAATCTGCGCAACCTGCTCAAGGCTCATGCGCGGCAGTACATCGACGTTATCGCGTCCTTCCGCCAGCCGTTTTGCCCGCGCCTCTTCGTGCGGCGCGCCCCACGGCAGCTTAATACGTACGCCGCTACCTGCCAGTAGATCGAGAAGCGCTTGCCAGCATGCTTCCGGCCAGTGTTTATCATCGCGGGTGGTGGCATGCAGGAAGACCAGATACGGCTCTGTTGCCGGTGCGTCAGGGCGAATAAAGTGGCGCGCGATGGCGTAATCACCCTGCGTTTGCGGCCTGGCATAGCCCAGGCTTTTGGCGAACAGTTCGCGCGTACGCTCTACTGCGTGCTGCTCGACAGCAATATGGTGGCGACGGTTATAAAACAGGCTTGCCAGCGGCTCGCGGGCGGACTGCCAGTCCATGCCATGTTTGACGCCGTGCGCCAGACGCGTTACCAGCGCGGCGCTTTTCACCAGCCCCTGCGCATCAATAATGGCATCGTAGTTGACGGCCTGTACGGCATCGCGAAAAGCCTTTCTTTCCGCTTTGATAGGCGCGGAAAACCAGGCTTTGCGCCAGCGGCGAATCGCCACCGGAATCACCCGCTCGACGGCGGCATGCCATGAAGGGATCTGCGCGAAGCCTTCTTCAACCACCCAGTCAAAGCGGATACCGGGGATGGCCTGCGCGGCGTCGGTTAGCGCGGGCAGCGTGTGTAGCACGTCGCCCATGGACGAGGTTTTTACGATCAATACCCGCATCCGCTACGCTTCCTCGTGCTCGGTTTTTTCCGCTAACAGTTCGTTCAGCTCTTGCAGGACGCGTTCTGGAGTGATGTCGATCAGGCTTTGATGATAGCCCTCAGCGGCATCGCCTTTGCGCACCTTGTGGTAGCCGCTAATCAGGCGAATAACCCGCGCTTTATGCGACAGGGGCGGGGTAAAGTCCGGGCTGCTTGGGCCGTAAAGCGCCACCAACGGGCGGTCCAGCGCGGCGGCGACGTGCATCAACCCCGAATCGTTGCTGACCACGGCCTGACAGGCGGCAATCAGAATCACGGCCTGTTCCAGCTGGGTTTCGCCAGCCAGGTTACGACACCAGGCCTGCTGCTCGCTGCTAAGCGCGGCGATGATCTCTTTGCCGGCATCGTTATCTTTCGCCGAGCCGAAGAGCGCAATCTGATAACCATCGTCAATGAGCTTTTTCGCCAGCGCGGCGTAGTGGTAATGCGGCCAGCGTTTGGCAGGGCCGAACTCTGCGCCGGGGCAGAAGCCGATAATGAGCCGATCGTTTGAAAGATTAAAGGCGTTGCAGGCCTGTGATTTTTCGCCGTCGTTGACCTGCAGCTGCGGCCATAGCAGCGGCTGCGGAAGGTCTTTAGCGCAGCGCATGACGCCGTTGTCGTAGGCCAGCGCCACGTAGCGCTCCACCATCAGCGGCCAGGCGTCTTTATCCAGCACGCGGGCGTCGTTAAGCAGGCCATAGCGCATCTCGCCGCGCCAGCCGGTGCGCAGCGGGATGTTGGCAAAGAATGGCACCAATGCCGATTTAAACGAGTTCGGCAGCACGTAAGCGCGATCGTAGCGACGATCGCGCAGACTGTGGCCGAGTTTGCGGCGTTCGCCGATAGCCAGCGCGCCGTGGCCGAGCGGCATGGCGATCGCTTCGTTGACTTCCGGCATGCGCGATAACAACGGACGGCACCATGCCGGCGCCATCACGTCGATAATCGCCTGGGGATAGCGCGCCCTGAGCGTACGATAAAGACTTTGCGACATCATCATGTCGCCCACCCAAGACGGGCCTATCACCAATATTTTCATGCTTGTTTCTTACGCGTCGCGGTTGAGCCAGGCCATATATTCCGTTACGCCTTCGGCAACGGTTTTGAACGGTTTGTCATAGCCCGCTTTACGCAGGTTAGTCAGGTCGGCCTGCGTGAATGCCTGATAGCGGCCTTTCAGTTTGTCCGGGAACGGGATGTATTCAATGCTGCCTTTCTTATGGTACGCCAGGGTCGCATCGGCGACGGCCTGGAAAGATTCCGCGCGGCCGGTACCGAGGTTGAAGATACCGGAAACGCCATTTTCCCAGAACCACAGGTTCACCGCGGCGACGTCGCCGACATAGACGAAGTCGCGTTTGAAGCCGTCGCTGCCTTCGAACAGTTTCGGACTTTCGCCATTATTCAGCTGGGTATTGAGGTGGAAGGCCACGCTCGCCATGCTGCCTTTGTGCCCTTCGCGCGGCCCGTAGACGTTGAAATAACGGAACCCGACGATCTGCGAATCCGCTTCCGGCAGGATCTGACGGACGTATTCGTCGAACAGGAATTTAGAGTAGCCGTAGACGTTCAGCGGTTTTTCAAATTCGCGGGACTCGATAAAGTCGCTGGTGCGCCCGCCGTAGGTGGCGGCGGAAGAGGCGTACAGGAACGGGATTTCGCGCTCCAGGCAGTAGTGCAGCACCTCTTTGGAGTATTGATAGTTGTTATCCATCACATACTTGCCGTCCCACTCGGTAGTGGAAGAGCAGGCGCCTTCGTGAAATACCGCTTCAATCTCGCCAAACTCTTCGCCGGCCATAATCTGGATCAGAAAATCTTCTTTATCCATGTAGTCAGCGATGTCCAGATCCACCAGGTTTACGAATTTGGTGCCGTCTTTCAGATTGTCTACAACCAGAATATCGGTGATGCCTTTGTCATTCAGGGCTTTAACGATGTTGCTGCCGATAAAGCCTGCGCCGCCGGTTACGATGATCATAACTGTACCTTTGAAGTAGAAAGCCCGGAAACAATCCGGACATGAATACTCCTATCATATCACTACATCCGAAAGGCTTCAGCCATTCGCCGAAAAGGTGCTGGCCGTGCGTGATTTATGCTGCAAATTATTCATTCAGGCATGCATCATCTCGTATCAACGTATAGCTTTGGGTAATATGTGCCAAATTTTGCCGAATCTGGAGAGTTGCAATGCGTGGTGATTTCTACAAACAGTTAACCAATGACCTGGATACCGCGCGCGCGGAAGGGTTGTTTAAAGAAGAGCGTATCATTACTTCGGCTCAGCAGGCGGACATCACCGTCGGCGACAGCCACGTCATTAACTTCTGCGCCAACAACTATCTGGGCCTGGCGAACCACCCGGAACTGATTGCCGCGGCGAAATCCGGCATGGACAGCCACGGCTTCGGGATGGCCTCGGTGCGCTTCATCTGCGGTACCCAGGACACACATAAGCAGCTCGAGAAGAAGCTGGCGGATTTCCTCGGTATGGAAGACGCGATTCTCTACTCCTCTTGCTTTGATGCCAACGGCGGCCTGTTTGAAACGCTGCTGGGGCCGGAAGATGCCATTATCTCTGATGCCCTGAACCACGCGTCGATCATCGACGGCGTGCGCCTGTGTAAAGCTAAGCGTTTCCGCTATGCCAACAACGATATGCAGGAGCTGGAAGCGCGTCTGAAAGAAGCGCGCGAAGCCGGCGCTCGCCACGTGCTGATCGCTACCGATGGCGTTTTCTCGATGGACGGCGTGATCGCCAACCTGAAAGGCGTCTGCGACCTGGCGGATAAATATGATGCGCTGGTGATGGTCGATGATTCTCACGCCGTGGGCTTTGTCGGCGAAAACGGCCGCGGTTCCCATGAATATTGCGACGTGATGGGCCGCGTCGACATCATCACCGGCACGTTGGGTAAAGCGCTGGGCGGCGCGTCAGGCGGTTACACCGCCGCGCGCAAAGAAGTCGTTGAGTGGCTGCGCCAGCGTTCTCGTCCCTATCTGTTCTCCAACTCCCTGGCGCCGGCCATTGTCGCCGCTTCCATCAAGGTGCTGGAGATGGTGGAAGCGGGCAGCGAACTGCGCGATCGCCTGTGGGCTAACGCGCGCCTGTTCCGCGAAAAAATGACCGCAGCAGGCTTTACCCTGGCAGGCGCCGACCACGCGATTATCCCGGTGATGCTCGGTGAAGCTACCGTCGCCCAGGAGTTCGCGCGCGAATTGCAAAAAGAAGGTATTTACGTCACCGGTTTCTTCTATCCGGTGGTTCCAAAAGGCCAGGCGCGTATTCGCACCCAGATGTCGGCGGCGCATACCCCTGAACAAATTGAACGTGCGGTGGAAGCCTTTACCCGCATCGGCAAACAACTGGGCGTCATCGCCTAATAAGGGTGTGAGATGAAAGCGTTATCCAAACTGAAAGCGGAAGAAGGCATCTGGATGACCGACGTACCGGAACCGGAAGTCGGCCATAACGATCTGCTGATTAAAATCCGTAAGACCGCGATTTGCGGTACCGACGTACACATCTATAACTGGGACGAATGGTCGCAGAAAACCATCCCGGTACCAATGGTGGTGGGGCATGAGTATGTCGGCGAAGTCGTGGGTATCGGTCAGGAAGTTCGCGGCTTTAAGCTTGGCGATCGCGTTTCCGGCGAAGGGCATATCACCTGCGGACACTGCCGTAACTGTCGCGGCGGTCGCACGCATCTGTGCCGTAATACCATCGGCGTGGGGGTAAACCGCCCGGGCTGTTTCGCTGAATATCTGGTGATCCCGGCCTTCAACGCTTTCAAAATCCCGGACAATATCTCTGACGATCTGGCATCCATCTTCGACCCGTTCGGCAACGCTGTGCATACCGCGCTCTCCTTCGACCTGGTCGGTGAAGATGTTCTGGTTTCCGGCGCTGGCCCGATTGGCGTGATGGCCGCGGCGGTGGCGAAACATGTCGGCGCGCGTAACGTGGTGATTACCGATGTTAACGAATATCGCCTGGAGCTGGCGCGTAAAATGGGCGTCACCCGTGCGGTTAACGTCGCCAAAGAGAATCTGAACGATGTGATGGCGGAGCTGGGGATGACCGAAGGCTTCGACGTGGGTCTGGAGATGTCCGGCGCGCCGCCGGCGTTCCGCACCATGCTTGATACCATGAACCACGGCGGACGTATTGCGATGCTGGGTATTCCTCCGTCGGATATGTCTATCGACTGGACCAAGGTCATCTTCAAGGGGCTGTTTATCAAAGGGATTTACGGCCGCGAAATGTTTGAAACCTGGTATAAGATGGCGGCGCTGATCCAGTCTGGCCTCGATCTTTCGCCAATTATCACCCACCGTTTCGGTATTGATGACTTCCAGAAAGGCTTTGACGCGATGCGCTCCGGCCAGTCTGGCAAAGTGGTACTGAGCTGGGATTAAACTTATTATCGTCAGGATGACGCTAATAAGCATTCTTGCTGCCCATAGTTTATGGGCAGCATATTCTTCACATATATATTGATAATAAAGTTTTTGTTATTACCACAGCCACTATTGAACTGAACCCAGTTTTATTTATATTCTGCCATATCTTCATTTAACAAGGATGGTATATATGGCGCACCCTATTTTTATCAACCGTCTTTGGCAATTGAAGAGTATTGTTTTACCGGCATTACTGTTTTTTATGAGTTTCAGCATCCTGGCTGAGCAAAGGCTTGAACATGGCGTGCTGCAAGCCTACTGGAAGGCGCAATGGAGCGATAATGCGACCATTAATGTTCCGGCCCTCGGATTTCGCTATTATTGGCTGGATGATCAGGGGAAATTTAAAAAAGTCATCAATATATATGTTAAGGGAACGCTGAAAGAACAGTTGCTGTTTATTCGGCAGAACTTTAGTGATATCCCGGAAAATTTTATCAGATTTCGCGAGTGGTACGTTAACCAGCAGGGCAGTCTGCTGGTTAACAATATCGCGCAGTATACTGAATGCAGCAGTGAGAATTATAGCGCCGTATTGCTTTCTTTTGTTCCTGCGCAAAATAAACCTGTATCCAATATCGACGATATGCATGCTCAGGTCCCCTGCGGCGGGGACGGACGCTATCCCTGGTTAACGACATATCATTTACAGCATGAATGGAATCAGCATTCATTCAAAGAATGGCCAGATGATAATGCGAATAATACATATTCCGTTATGGCTGATGACGTGGTGGTTAAAATACGCACTATTAACAAATACTGGATCTATGCCGCTCTTTACGATGACAGCAAAGCGGACCGTATGAGTGATAAACGGGGGTACATCAGGAGGGAGCATCTCAAACCCGATAACTGACACCTGGCGGTATCGGGCAAGGTGATGAAATTTATCTCAAGGTAGATTTATTTAGATTTGGATAACATTTCTAAAATAATACGTATCTACCGCACTATTTCCGCATCGATCTTTTGCCTATTCGTTTATACAGTTGGTTTACTCTTCGTTTAATCGCATAAACCCTATGTTTAAGCTCTCAGTATGCTTGCTTACCTGTAATTCGGCCCGCTTATTACGGGAAGTCTTGCCGCCGCTGTTGCGGGTGGCGGATGAGTTTATTGTCGTTGATTCAGGCAGTACGGATGAAACGCTGCAGATATGTCAGCAGTTTGGCATAACGGTTCATCACCACCCCTATGCCGCCCACGGCCTGCAGATGAACTATGCGACCTCGCTGGCGACCCATGACTGGGTGCTATGTATGGATAGCGATGAAATTCTGGATGAACAAGTGGTTGCGGCGATTCTGGCGCTTAAGGCGGGAGAGGAGCCGGACCCCAGTTGTGCATGGCGCCTGCCGCGCTACTGGTTCGTGCTTGGCGAACAGGTGCGGACTATTTATCCCATCTCATCGCCGGATTACCCGGTACGCCTGTTCAACCGCCAGCGGGCCAGTTTTAACCAGCGGCCGGTAGACGATCAGGTGGTCGGCCATCTGACCTCGATAAGGCTTCCGGGCTTTGTCCGCCACGACACCTTCTATTCACTGCATGAGGTGTTTAACAAGCTCAACAGCTATACCACCCGGCTGGTGAAGGCGCAGAAGGTCAGGCCGTCGCTCAGTCGCGGGATCATCAGCGCTATCGGCGCATTTTTTAAGTGGTATCTGTTCAGCGGCGCGTGGCGCAGCGGCAAAGTGGGGGCAGTAACCGGCTTGTACGCCACCTTGTACAGCTTCATGAAGTATTTTAAAGCCTGGTATGCTCACGACGGTAAGCGGCAGGGAACCGTGACGGAGAAGCGCACGGATCCCTGATGAAGATTAGTTGGTGGGGCTATCCCAGCCCTGCCATTTAAGCTGGTAATACTGGACCAGTGCGCTCTGGCTGATGCTTTCGCTCAGAATGCTAAAGAAGCGGCTGGCGTTCACCGGCTCCAGCGGACGCTTCGGTTTGCAGTACTTCACGCCGTGGAACGGGTTACGCGGCTTCTGCTGCTGCGGCACGTTTGGCTGGGCAGGCGTGTTCGGCGTCGAGTTGTCGACCTGCGGTTCGTTTAGCAGGCTGCTCGGGCGCACCAGCGTGATATCTGGCGGCAGGTTATAAACCATTTGCTGTAGTACCCGCACCGTTGAAGGATGGGGATGACCAATGGCGATAGCCGAACCGTTACGCCGCGCCAGCGCGATGGCGCGATTGAACTGAGTGCGGATGTCCGCCTCGTTCTGGGTGTCGTCGAGAAACACTTTGCGTTTAATTACCTTAACGCCGGTTCCCTGAGCGGCACGCATGGCCTGGGTGTTGCCGATAGTCACACTATCGAGAAAATAGAGATTGTAGCGTTCCAGCGCCTGCATCACCTTCTGCATGCCGAACAGGTTAGAAGTCATGGCGCTACCCATGTGGTTGTTCAACCCGACCGCGTAAGGCACTTTACCGTAAGCCTCACGAATAATACGTTCGATCTCATCGCTGCTCATATCCGGGCGCAGGGTGTCTTTTTCCAGCGGTTGCTTGCTGAGCGGCGCCATCGGCAGGTGGATCAATACTTCATGGCCCAGATTATGTGCTTTGGTGGCCATTTCCCGGGCGTGGGGGGCATTCGGCAGCACGGCAACGGAGATGGTGGGCGGCAGCGCCAGCACCTTATTTTCCGTCTGCGGACGGTAGCCGAAATCATCGATAACGATAGAGAGTTTACCGGCGAAAACCGGCGCAGCAATAGCCAGTGAACCGGCTACAGCAAGTGCAATCATGCGAAATTGAAGCAAAACTTATCTTCCCAACCACGGCTGTGGATTGACCGCCTGACCCTGGCGGCGAATTTCGAAATAGAGCGACGGACGACCCTGACCGCCGCTACTGCCTACCAGCGCGATAGCCTGGCCCGCGCGGACCTGGGTACCGACGCTGACCAGCGCGCTTTGGTTATAGCCGTAAAGACTCATGTCGCCTTTGCCGTGTTCAACGACGACCACCAGGCCGTAGCCCTGTAGCCAGTCGGCGAGGATCACCCGACCGTCGGCAATGGCTTTGACTTCGGTGCCCTCAGACGCAGCGATAACCATCCCTTTCCAACGTAGTTCACCTTGCAGCTGTTCGCCATAACGATGAAGAATTGTTCCGCGAACCGGCCAGAAGGCCTGACCGCGCGGCGCGCCGAGGCCGCCGGTTCGCGACATCAATGAACGTTCGCTTTCGGTTGGTTTATAGGTGGTGCCTTTGCGCGAGGCTTCCTGCTGACGGTCGCGTACCGCCTGGGCATCACGAGCCTCGCGATCGGCGCGGGCTTTGGCTGCCGCTTCCGCCTGGGCGATGCGGCCGCGCAGGCGCGATTCGTTAGCGCGCAGTTCGCTGAGCTGCTGTTGGCCTTTCTGAATGGAGGATTCGAGGCTGGAGAGCGTCTTTTTACGCTCGTTGCGCGCCTGCTCAAGCTTGGCCTGCTGCGCTTTTTGCTCGTAAACCAGCGTTTGCTGCTGGCTTTGTTTTTCTTCCAGCATCGATTTCTGTACCGCGACTTCTTCGCGCGTCTGCTTGAGCTGGGCGATGGTCTCCTGACGGGCCTGGTTAAAGTAACCAAAATAGGCCTGCAGGCGCTGGTTGCGCTGCCCCTCTTCGCCGCTGAGGATCATCTGCATGCCGGTATGCGGCCCCTGGCGGAAGGCGGCGTCAAGCTGCGCGGCGAGGTTACGTTCCTGGGAGGCACGCTGGCGCTCCAGCTTAGCGATAGACGCGTTCATCTCGTCGATCTGCTTATTGAGCTGGTTGAGGGTATCCTGAGTTTCACGCAGCTTACGCGCGGCGGCGGAGATCGCCTCTTCCTGCGCTTTTAGCTGGGCGAGCAGAGAGGAACGTTGCTGCTGCTGTTGCTGAATCGCGCGCTGTTTGGCGGCGATATCGGCCTGAATGGATTTCAGCTGGTCGCGGTCATCGGCGTGAGCGGATGCGGCGCACAGCAATACGCCAGCGCTAAGCGCGCTGGCGTAAAGAACGGATCGAACAGCCGTTGCGATCCATGTATTTGAATAAGTCGCCTTTCCCCTCATGGGGAAGGATTATTCCACGATGAACAGCGGCTTGCCAGTCATCTCTTGCGGGATTTCCATTCCCATCAGCGATAGCATGGTTGGCGCGATGTCGGAAAGCTTGCCGCCTTCGGCTACTTTCACGGTTTTGTCGCCAACGTAGATGAGCGGAACCGGCAGGTTAGTATGCGCGGTGTGCGCCTGTCCGGTCGCCGGATCGCGCATTTGCTCGGCGTTGCCGTGGTCGGCGGTGATCAGCAGCTGACCGCCGACGGATTCAACGGCCGCGGCCACTTGTTCGATACAGTGATCCAGCGCTTCAACCGCTTTCACCGCCGCTTCCATCACCCCGGTATGGCCAACCATATCGCCATTCGGGTAGTTACAGATGATGGTGTCATACTGGCCGCCTTTGATGGCCGCAACCAGTTTTTCGGTCAGCTCGGCAGAGCTCATTTCCGGCTGCAGGTCGTAAGTGGCAACCTTCGGCGAGTTAATCAGAATACGGTCTTCGCCTTTGAACGGATCTTCTACGCCGCCGTTAAAGAAGAAGGTCACGTGCGCATATTTCTCGGTTTCGGAGATGCGCAGCTGGGTTTTGTCGTGCTTCGCCATCCACTCGCCGAAAGTGTTAACCAGTGAAGCTGGCGGATAAGCGCAAGCGACTTTGATGTCGGCGGCGTATTCGGTCAGCATCACGAAATCGAGGTTAACCACTTTCTTACGCGCGAAGCCGTCGAAGTCGGCGTTAACGAAGGCGCGGGTGATTTCGCGCGCGCGGTCAGCGCGGAAGTTCATGAAGATCAGCGCGTCGCCGTCTTCCATCGCGGCATCGGCCTGGCCCGCGGCGCGGATAACGGTCGCTTTGACGAACTCGTCGTTTTCATCACGGGCGTAGGCTGCCTGCAGGCCCGCCACCGCGGTGTCGGCCTGGAATTCGCCTTTGGCCAGCGTCATCAGGTCATAGGCTTGTTCTACGCGATCCCAGCGGTTGTCGCGATCCATGGCGTAGTAGCGGCCGATGATAGAGGCGATACGGCCTTTGCCCAGCGCGGTGAATTTAGCTTCGAATTTAGCCAGCGTGGCTTCAGCGCTGCGCGGCGGCGTGTCGCGGCCATCGAGGAAAGCGTGCAGATAGATTTTCTCTGCGCCGCGTTCGGCGGCCAGTTCTACCATCGCCATGATGTGGTCTTCGTGGCTGTGAACGCCGCCTGGCGACATCAGGCCCATGATGTGTACCGCTTTACCGGCGGCGACGGCTTTGTCGACCGCGCCGGTCAGCACCGGATTGGCGAAGAAGGTGCGTTCTTTGATTTCAACGTCCAGACGGGTCAGATCCTGATACACGATACGACCCGCGCCGAGGTTTACGTGGCCCACTTCGGAGTTACCCATCTGGCGGTCAGGCAGGCCGACTTCCAGACCGGATGCGTCAATCAGGGTGTGCGGACGTTTTGCCCACAGCGCGTCCATTACCGGCGTTTTAGCGCTATAAATGGCGTTATCCTGTTGGTCTTCACGGTAGCCGTAGCCATCCAGAATCACCAGTACCATAGGTTTTTTAGTAACCGACATTGCGACAACCTCATGCT
Source organism: Klebsiella sp. 141203 (assembly GCF_032601985.1). Classification (NCBI taxonomy): domain Bacteria; kingdom Pseudomonadati; phylum Pseudomonadota; class Gammaproteobacteria; order Enterobacterales; family Enterobacteriaceae; genus Klebsiella; species Klebsiella sp. 141203. The sequence continues at coordinate 195,918 of NZ_JAQIRL010000004.1, forward strand.
CAAAGACAGAAAATTTGCGTAATTTTACTACAGCTGAATCGATCAAATCACCGTAAAAGATCAAAGAAAGGGAAGGGGCGACGCCAGAGCTGATGGCGAAGTCGGCTTTTTTTTCGTGACGGGCCGCAGAAAATACATTACATCGCGCTCACTGGCTGTATTTGCCGCAATGCACAGGTATACTCCTTCCCTGGTTTTTTTATCACTTAGTCGGGAGTTGTAACCCCCCATGCAAGAAATTATGCAATTCATCGGCCGTCACCCGGTCCTGAGCATCGCGTGGATCGCGCTGCTGGGTGCGGTACTGTTCACCACCTTTAAGGGCTTGATGTCGAAAGTTAAAGTCATCACCCGTGGTGAAGCGACGCGTCTTATCAACAAAGAAGAAGCCGTTGTTGTCGACCTGCGTCAGCGTGACGACTTCCGTAAAGGCCATATCGCCGGCGCTATCAACCTGCTGCCTGCCGATATCAAAGCAAATAACGTCGGCGAGTTGGAAAAACACAAAGCACAACCCATTATTGTTGTGGATGGGTCCGGCATGCAGGCGCAAGAACCTGCCAGCCTGCTGAATAAAGCCGGATTCGAAAAAGTCTTTGTACTGAAAGAAGGCATCGCAGGCTGGAGCGGCGAGAACCTTCCGCTGGTACGCGGCAAATAATTTACCCCCGCGTCGTTATGGCGCAGCGGTTCCCCCGATAACCCCTCAGGCGGCGGGGGAGCATCTGCGGCGTAAAATCCCTCGGGGTAAAAACAGGAGTGTGTCATGGCCAATATTGAGATCTATACCAAAGCGACCTGCCCGTTCTGCATCCGCGCCAAAGCGCTGCTGAACAGCAAGGGCGTGACGTTCAACGAACTGCCTATCGATGGCGATGCCGCGAAGCGCGAAGAGATGATCCAGCGCAGCGGCCGGACGACGGTTCCGCAGATTTTTATTGATGCGCAGCACATTGGCGGCTGTGACGACTTGTATGCGCTTGATTCACGTGGTGGACTTGATCCCCTCTTGCGCTAATTTTTACGCTTTCCCCATTCAGGGGCGCGTATTTAAGGACAACACGAAAGGGTTTTACTATGTCAGAACAAAACAGCACCGAAATGACTTTCCAGATTCAGCGCATCTACACCAAAGACGTTTCCTTCGAAGCGCCAAATGCGCCGCAAGTTTTCCAGAAAGATTGGCAGCCTGAAGTTAAACTTGATCTGGATACCGCTTCCAGCCAGCTGGCTGAAGGCGTTTATGAAGTGGTGCTGCGTGTCACCGTAACTGCTTCGCTGGGCGAAGAAACCGCATTCCTGTGCGAAGTACAGCAGGGCGGCATCTTCTCCATCGACGGCATCGATGGCAACCAGATGGCGCACTGCCTCGGCGCGTACTGCCCGAACATTCTGTTCCCGTACGCTCGCGAGACCGTTACCAGCCTGGTTTCCCGCGGCACCTTCCCGCAACTGAACCTTGCGCCGGTGAACTTTGACGCGCTGTTTATGAACTATCTGCAACAGCAGGCTGGCGAAGGTGCTGAACAACATCAGGATGCCTGATGAACGCGCTTAATGCTGCAATGACTGTGATCGGTGCCGGCTCTTACGGCACCGCTCTTGCCATCACCCTGGCAAGAAATGGCCACGAGGTCGTCCTCTGGGGTCATGACCCGAAACATATCGCGACGCTGCAACACGATCGCTGCAACGCCGCGTTCCTTCCCGATGTGCCCTTCCCGGACACGCTGCGCCTTGAGAGCGATTTAGCGACGGCGCTGGCCGCCAGCCGCGATATCCTCGTGGTGGTGCCGAGCCATGTCTTCGGCCAGGTTCTGCGCCAGATTAAACCGCTGATGCGTTCCGATGCGCGGCTGGTGTGGGCGACGAAAGGTCTGGAGGCCGAAACCGGCCGTCTGCTGCAGGACGTGGCGCGTGAAGCGCTGGGCGATGACATCCCATTAGCGGTCATCTCCGGTCCGACTTTCGCCAAAGAGCTGGCCGCCGGCCTGCCGACGGCGATTTCGCTGGCGGCGACGGATCCGCAGTTTGCGGAAGACCTTCAGCGCCTGTTGCACTGTGGTAAAAGCTTCCGCGTCTACATCAACCCGGACTTTATCGGCGTACAGCTGGGCGGCGCGGTGAAAAACGTTATCGCCATCGGCGCCGGAATGTCTGACGGTATCGGCTTTGGCGCGAATGCCCGTACGGCGTTGATCACCCGTGGGCTGGTGGAAATGTCCCGTCTCGGCGCGGCGCTGGGCGCCGATCCGGAAACCTTCATGGGCATGGCCGGGTTGGGCGACCTGGTACTGACCTGTACCGATAACCAATCGCGAAACCGCCGTTTTGGCATGATGCTCGGACAGGGCATGGACGTGCAAAGCGCGCAGGACAAGATTGGCCAGGTGGTTGAAGGCTATCGCAATACCAAAGAGGTTCGCGTTCTGGCGCAGCGTTTAGGCGTCGAAATGCCAATAACCGAGGAAATTTATCAGGTATTGTATTGCGGAAAAATTGCGCGCGAGGCAGCATTGACCTTATTAGGTCGCGCACGCAAGGACGAACGCAGCGCCAACTAGCCGCAGGGAAAGTCTGTTACCTGTATGACCCGGTCAGCGAAGAACTGACCGGTCATAATTCTTACCGTCTGGAGTATGCAATGCCGTGTGAAGAACTGGATATCGTCTGGAACAATATTAAAGCCGAAGCCCGGGCTTTGGCCGACTGTGAGCCGATGCTCGCCAGTTTTTACCACGCAACGCTACTCAAGCACGAAAATCTGGGCAGCGCCCTGAGCTATATGCTGGCGAATAAGCTGGCCTCGCCGATTATGCCCGCTATCGCCATTCGCGAAGTGGTGGAAGAGGCCTATGCCGCTGACCCGGAGATGATCGCTTCCGCCGCCTGCGATATCCAGGCGGTACGTACCCGTGACCCTGCGGTCGATAAATACTCAACGCCGTTGCTCTACCTGAAAGGCTTCCATGCGCTGCAGGCCTACCGCATTGGCCACTGGCTGTGGAATCAGGGGCGTCGCGCGCTGGCTATTTTCCTGCAAAACCAGGTCTCCGTCTCTTTCCAGGTCGATATCCATCCGGCGGCGAAGATTGGCCGTGGGATCATGCTCGACCACGCCACCGGTATCGTGGTCGGTGAAACGGCGGTGATTGAAGACGACGTATCCATTCTGCAGTCCGTGACCCTCGGCGGTACCGGCAAAACTAGCGGCGACCGTCACCCGAAAATTCGCGAAGGCGTGATGATTGGCGCCGGGGCGAAGATCCTCGGCAATATCGAAGTCGGGCGCGGGGCGAAGATTGGCGCCGGTTCCGTGGTGCTGCAACCTGTGCCGCCGCATACCACCGCCGCAGGCGTACCGGCGCGCATCGTCGGCAAGCCGGAGAGCGACAAGCCGGCGATGGATATGGATCAGCATTTTAATGGCATCCACCATACCTTCGAGTACGGCGACGGGATTTGATTTATTGCCATTTGCCGCTGTTAAGCTCAGAGAGGTAGCCCGGATAAGGCGCAACGCGCCGCAATCCGGGAACCGCTCAGGTTAGCTGCGCAACACGGCTCCAGGGTATCCCAACTGACGCCAGGCTTCATACACCACCACCGACACCGCGTTTGACAGGTTCATGCTGCGGCTGTCCGGCATCATCGGAATACGGATTTTTTGCTCCGCCGGTAGGGCATCGAGAATGCTGGCCGGTAGGCCGCGCGTTTCCGGACCAAACATCAAGAAATCACCATCCTGATAGCTTACCGCGCTGTGGGCGGGCGTGCCTTTGGTGGTGAGGGCGAACAGCCGCTGCGGCTTCGCGCTGGCGACAAATTCTGCGTAATCCGCGTGGCGCTGTACGGCGGTGAACTCGTGATAATCCAACCCGGCGCGTCTCAGGCGTTTATCGTCCCAGGTAAAGCCCATCGGCTCAATGATATGTAAATTGAAGCCGGTGTTGGCGCACAGGCGGATGATATTGCCGGTGTTCGGCGGGATTTCTGGTTCGAATAACACGATGTTCAGCATACTGCCCCCTTAATTGCGGGGGGCAGAATAGCAGATATTTGTTGAACCCTCACCCCGACCCTCTCCCAGAGGGAGAAAACCGATTCCAGCAGGGGCGGTGTAAGGGAAAACGCGGGGAATTACGCGGCGTTGCCCTGCTTGAGCGCATCAAAGGTCTGCAGCGCTTCGGCATTTTGCACCAGCGAATCACGGCTGATTTCGCTGATGGATTTCGCCCCGGTCAGCGTCATCGCCACTTTCATCTCTTTCTCGATAAGAGTGAGCAGATTCGCCACCCCTTGCTTGCCGTGGGTCGCCAGCGCGTACAGATACGCGCGGCCCAGCAGCACGCTGTCAGCGCCCAGGGCGATCATCCGCACCACGTCGAGACCGTTGCGGATGCCGCTGTCGGCGAGAATAGTGATGTCGCCTTTAACCGCATCGGCAATGGCGGGCAGGGCGCGGGCGGAAGAGAGCACGCCGTCAAGCTGACGGCCGCCGTGGTTAGAGACGACAATACCGTCAGCGCCGAAGCGCACCGCATCGCGGGCGTCCTCCGGGTCGAGGATCCCTTTGATCACCATCGGGCCGTCCCAGAAGTCGCGGATCCACTCCAGGTCTTTCCATGAAATCGACGGATCGAAATTATTCGCCAGCCAGCCAATGTAATCCTCAAGCCCGGTCGGTTTGCCGAGGTAGGCGGAGATATTGCCCAGATCGTGCGGGCGACCGTTGAGACCGACGTCCCATGCCCACTGCGGATGAGTGACGGCCTGCCAGTAGCGGCGCATGGCGGCGTTCGGACCGCTCATGCCAGAATGGGCGTCGCGATAGCGCGCGCCGGGGGTCGGCATATCCACGGTAAAGACCAGCGTGGAGCAGCCCGCAGCTTTGGCGCGCTCCAGCGCATTGCGCATAAATCCGCGATCGCGCAGGACATACAGCTGGAACCACATCGGGCGCTTGATGGTCGGGGCGACCTCTTCAATCGGGCAAACGGAAACGGTAGAGAGGGTAAACGGGATGCCTTTGTCGTCCGCCGCGCCCGCCGCCTGCACTTCGCCGCGGCGCGCGTACATGCCGCACAGTCCGACCGGCGCCAGCGCCGTCGGCATCGCTAGCTTCTCGTTGAATAACGTGGTCTCCAGGCTCAGATCCGACATATTGCGCAGAATGCGCTGACGGAGCGCCACGTCGGAGAGGTCTTCAACGTTGCGGCGCAGGGTATGTTCGGCGTAGGCGCCGCCGTCGATATAGTGGAACAGAAACGGTGGCAGGATACGCTGTGCGGCGGCGCGATAGTCGCTGGCGGCGGAAATAATCATCACGAGTTCTCCCTGGAATTTTCATTGTGGTCACCGGGCAGGCGGGTAATGCGCGCCTGGCGGGCCTGGTCTTCATCAAAACGTTTAATGGTGGCGTGGACAAAACCGAGGTGAGCCATCATCGCCTGGCGGGCGCCTTCCGCGTCGCCGGCGAAGATCGCTTCCATTACCGCCTGATGTTGTTCGGTCAGACGCGCGAACACCGGCGGCACCAGATACATGCGCTGGCGGCTCTGCTTCACCGAGGATTGCAGAAGCTCGAAGAAACCGCGCATGGTTTGCAGCAGCACCACATTATGTGAGGCTTCAGCGATCGCCAGGTGGAAGCGAACATCCGCCTGTGAGGCGAGATCCGGGTCATCGCTGAGGGTGGCTTCAAAACAGAGGCGGATTTTTTCTTTTTCGGCGTCGGTGGCCCGCATCGCCGCGTGCCAGGCGGTGCTGGCTTCAATAGCGTGGCGGGCTTCGAGAATATCAAAACTGTAGTCGGGGTCGTCGGCGAGCAGCGTTTTCAGCGGCTGGACGATGTTTTGCTCCGACCAGGGTTCATGCTGCCAACGCACGAAGGTGCCGCCGCCGCGACGGCTAAGCAGCACCCCTTCGTTGACCAGCATCGCCAGCGCTTCACGCAGCGAATTGCGTGAAACACCGAGCTGGACGGCAAGCTGGCGCTCGGCGGGCAAACGCATGCCCGCCTCCAGCTGTTGTTCTTCTATCAGCGCCCGGACGCGGTTTGCGACGTCGTCAGCCAGGCGTTTTGGCATCACTTTCACGGAATCATCCAGGTTAAGACATAAGCCTGCAGGGTGGTAATCAGGCCCACCATGCAGGTGAATATCAGGCTGTGCTTGACGGTAAAGCGGAACAGGTCCGACTCTTTACCCACCAGGCCTACCGCGGCGCAGGCAATGGCGATCGACTGCGGCGAAATCATCTTGCCCGTCACCCCACCGGTGGTATTCGCGGCGACCAGCAGAATATCGGAGACGCCGATTTGCTGGGCTGCCGTCGCCTGCAGCGCGGCGAATAGCGCGTTAGACGAGGTATCCGAACCGGTCAGGAAGACCCCCAGCCAGCCGAGGAACGGCGAGAAGAAGGTAAACGCATGGCCGGTATGCGCCAGCGCCAACGCCAGCGTCGATGACAGCCCGGAGTAGTTCGAGATAAAGGCGAACGCCAGCACCATACCGATGGAGTAAATCGGCAGCGCCAGCTCTTTCAACGTCCCGGCGAAGGTGGTCAGCGCATCCTTTGGCTTCATACGCAGCCAGACGATAGACAGTATAGCGGCGAACAGAATGGCGGTGCCGGTCGCCGACAGCCAGTCGAATTTATACACCGCGGCGTACGGTGTCGCGGCGCTCACCACCGGCGGCATACGGGCGACCATTTTGTCGAGGAACGGTACCGGGATGTTAACCACGAAGTCATACATCGCCCCGCCCGGCGCAAACAGCGCTTTAAACGGCGGTACGCTCCACAGGGTGACGGTGGCGGTGAGGAACAGGAACGGTGACCAGGCGCGAATGACCTGACCGGCGGTGTAATGCGTGCGCGCCAGCGTTTGATCAACCTGCGCGGCGCCCATATCGCCAAAGCGGAAGATACGTACCGGCTGCCAGCGCTTGAGGAACAGCGTCAGGCATACCAGCGACACCAGCGAAGAGATGATGTCCGGCAGTTCCGGGCCGAGGAAGTTAGAGCTGAGGTACTGTGCGATAGCGAACGAGCCGCCCGCGACCATCACCGCAGGCCACGTCTCTTTCACCCCGCGCCAGCCGTCCATAATCGCCATGATCCAGAACAGCACGATAATGGTCAGGAACGGCAGTTGGCGGCCAACCATCTGGCCGATGGCGAAACTATCGATGCCGGTCACTTGACCGGCGACCAGAATCGGGATCCCCATGGCGCCGAAGGCCACCGGCGCGGTGTTAACAATCAGGCACAGCCCGGCGGCGTACAGCGGATTGAAACCAAGCCCGACCAGCAGCGCGGCGGTGATCGCCACCGGCGCGCCGAAACCGGCGGCCCCTTCGAGGAAGGCGCCAAAGGAGAAGCCCACAATCAGCATCTGCAGGCGCTGGTCCGGCGTAATTGAAAGAATCGACGAGCGGATAATGTCGAACTGCCCGGTCTTCACCGAGATTTTATAGACGAAGACCGCGGCGATAATAATCCACGCGATAGGCCACAGGCCGTAGAAGAAGCCGTATACCACCGACGATAAGGCGCGATCGACCGGCATTTTGTAGAACAGCAGGGCGACAAGCAGCGCGATGGCTACGGTCCAGGTGGCGGCGACATAGCCTTTAAGCTTGAGCTTAATCAGGGCGAAAAAGAAAAACAGAATCGGTAGTGAGGCGATAAGGCTCGATAGCCAGATATTACCAGCCGGATCGTAATTTTGTTGCCAGAGGTTCATGCAGGTCTCCATCGGGCCACATCCAATGCGTCAGGTTGGGTCTGCGCCCATTGCCGATCACACTGTTTGTAAAATTGGCCCAGCCAAATTGCGATTGTAGGGTTAACGACAATTGATGGTTAACCAAATGTTATGGCATGGCAACGCGTTTGTGATGCAAGGTGATGGATATGTGAACCGATTGACGGTTTAAGAAATAATTGGTTGGGCCAATTTGGCGAGAAAGGGGAAATTGGCTGTGAGTTCACGGCCCGGTAGGGCTACCGGGTAATAGACGACGAACTCACAGCGGGCAAAAGATTAAAACTCGCTCTTCGCGAAGCCGGTCATCTCTTTAAGGCCCATTTCACGGCCCAGCGCGGTCATCGGGTGGACGACAACCAGTCCGCGCACGCTTTTCTTCAGCTTGCCCATATCGGCCTGCTCTTTCTTGGTAATGGCGCGACGATGCGGCATGCTCATCAGCTTCTGCGCTTCTTTGCTCAGCTTCTGCGACTGAACGGAACGCAGACGTTCGATTTCCGTTTCCAGGGTCGCTTTTTCTTTTTCCAGCTCCGCGTATTTATCGGCGGCTTCGACCAGCGACAGGTCGGCCTGCTGGTGGCGGATGGCGTCGAGACGGTCGCTCAAACGCTTGATTTCATTCTTTTCGACTTCTTTCATGGTAATTTTATCTGTGAATAAAAGGGCTTCGACGTTACATAGTATGGGCCGGGCGGGCCTTTGTTGATAGTTTTTTATCGAAATACTCGCGGCGACACGGCCATAAGCATAAGAATCAATATATTATAATTGACTGAATAATAATGATATTGTCGTTTTAACTCAGCTGTTTGTCATTTTTGTGAAGCCTGACGGCCATTCCGCACGTTTTCCTCAACTTGCTCCTTTTTTTCGCCAATCCTTAATCAGATCCCCCTGAACAGAGGAGAGCGTGATGGCGAAAATCGGCGACGGCATCCCACGTATCATCGATAAAACGGTAGATTTCATGGCCTCGAGCCAGGCGTTTATGGAATATCTGAAAAAATGCCCGCGTTTACAGCGGATACCGCGCGATATTCCTGAGGATAAAAAAGCGCTATTTCTGAGTCGTCTGGAGTATTACCGGCAGCTGTACCGGCCGACGTGCGACCAGCAAGAAACGGAGTCAGAGCGTTGATTTCTGGAAGGCTTTTTTTAAGCTGATTCGGGAAATCAGCTCAGTCAGAGACAACACCATCGTAGAACGTACCATCTGCTGGTAGCGCAGTTTCTGCATTGCCAGCAGTTCCTTATCGCTCTCATCAAACAGCGGCGTCGGCGGAAGCGCGGCGACGCAGTGCAGCTCGCCTAACGGCCCGAGAATTTCATCGTCGGTGAAAGCGTACTCATTGCCGTCATGATTGAGCTCTTCACGCAGGGCCATCAATAGCTCGGCATCTTCGTATTCGGCGCGGCTTATCACCCCAAGGCCGTAGATAAGCTTCAGGCGTACGGAAAGGTCGCCCAGCGGCCCACTGCCGTCCAGCAATGGCTCCACTGCGTATTTCACCGCGTAATCGTCTTTGCGGAATACCTGAAGTACCAGAATATTGACCGCCTCCGTCAGGAGTTCGACGGCGGCTATCAGGAAACTTCTTACGGTCTTACCAGCATTTAAACGCTCAAGTACGCGGTTTTCAAATGCCTGTGTTTCTTCCATTATTGCCTGCATATCGGACAGGAGTGGTATTGGGCGCGGCATCGGCCGCGCCAGGTTGTACATCATTTTATCGCGTTATAGTCGTTAACGGCTTCCGCCACTACAGCGCTTGCGGCATCCAGACCGGAAATCTGCGCCAGCGCGGCCTGTGGCCCTTTTTCGGCAATCAGCGCCGCCAGTTCCTGCGCCTGCGGATCGTCTTCGCTGCGGAAATGCATGGCCGCGGCAATTCCTTTTACCAGATTCCGGTGCGGCAGGCCGTATTCCAGCGTGCCAAGCAGCGGCTTGATTAAACGATCGCCCGCGCTCAGTTTACGCAGCGGCTGGCGGCCGACGCGCTCCACATCATCTTTCAGATACGGGTTCTCGAAACGACCGAGGATCTTCTGGATATAAGCCGCGTGTTTCTGCGCATCAAAGCTGTAGCGTTTGATCAGCACCGCGCCGCTCTCTTCCATCGCGCCTTTTACGACGGCGCGAATGCTCTCATCGAGAATCGCGTCGCGAATCGTTTGATGGCCCGCCAGTTTCCCGAGGTAGGCGGTTATAGCATGCCCGGTGTTTAAGGTGAATAGCTTACGTTCGACAAATGCCATCAGGTTATCGGTTAATTCCATTCCTGGGATGTTCGGCAGCTCGCCTTTAAACTGGGTTTTATCCACAATCCATTCGCTGAAGGTTTCAACGGTGACTTCCAGCGGATCGTGGGTAGCGGAAGCCGATGGCGGCACGATGCGGTCTACGGCGGAATCGACGAAGCCGATATGCGCTTCAACCCATGCTTTATCTTCTTCCGCCAGCGCGTTAAACACATGGCCTTTCAGCTGGGTGGTGCCGCGCACCATGTTTTCGCAGGCGATGATATTCAGCGGGCGTTCAATACCCTGCGCTTTGCGTTTCACCAGGCCTTTGGCGATGGCCGGAGCGATACGCTCCAGAACGACGGGACCGACGGCGGTGGTCACCAGGTCGACAGTGGCGATCAGATCCACCACTTCATCGCCAATGCTGCTGACGGCATTCACGCCGGAGACGGTGTCAACCTGTTCGTTTTCGCCCACCACGTGAACCTGATAGCTATGACGGGCATTCAGGGCGTCAAGGACCACCTGATTAACATCGGCGAACGTGAGGGTGATACCGGCGTCAGCCAGCAGTTTGCCAATGAAGCCACGTCCAATATTACCTGCGCCAAAATGTAATGCTTTCATAGTATTAACCTTCAATTAATGTTTTTACCTGAGAGGGCTGGGGTGAGGCATTTCCCTCACCCCAACCCTCTCCCAGAGGGAGAGGGAATGGACCTCGCGGGTTATTTATTCAGCAGCGACAGAACTTCTTCGACGCTGGTGGTTTTCGCCAGCCGCTCAATCACGGTTTCGTCATCCAGCGCGTTGGTCAGGCTGGTGATAACGTGAATGTGTTCGTTGTTGCGGGCGGCGATACCAATGACCAGACGTGCGACTTCATCTTCTTCTTCACCGAAGCGCACGCCTTCCGGATACTGGCAGAAGACGACGCCGGTTTTCAGCACCCGGTCTTTCGCTTCGATGGTACCGTGCGGTACCGCGATGGATTCGCCAAGATAGGTCGAGGTCAGCTTCTCGCGGTCGAGCATCGCCTGCACATATTCCGGCTCAACGTATCCACCTTTCACCAGTTGTTCACCGGCGAAGCGAATCGCCTCTTCTTTGGTGGCCGCTTTGCGCCCAAGGAAGATGTTATCCGCGCCCAGCTGGAACAGGTTTTTGTCGTCATTATCAAAACTATCTTTCAGGCTATCGGTGACTTTCACTTCGTTGTCGATGTGGCGCTGCGCCGCCACCAGACGCTCGGTCAGGCTGGTGTACAGGCCGCTGTCGAGGAAGTTGGTCAGCGAAATGTGCTGCGCCTGTGGTACTTGGCGCATGGCGCGCTCGGTCAGATCGCGGTGGGTGATCACCAGGTCGACATCCGGCGGCAGGTTGTTAATTGCGCTGTTGGTAACCGAAATGTTGCTCAGTCCGGCATCCTGCACCTTCTTACGCAGTACCCCGGCGCCCATGGCGCTGGAACCCATACCGGCGTCGCAGGCAACGATGATTTTACGCACGTGGCTCAGGTCGTTAGCCACGTCGCCCGCCGCCAGCGGCGTCGCCGCGCCTTTGGACTCGGCCTTCATGTCGTGCATGCGACGAGTCGCCGCTTCGATATCGTCTTCTTCTTTCACTTTGCTGGTTTTCAGCAGGATGGCAGAGACAATAAAGGAGACCGCCATCGCCGCGATAATGGCCGCGATGTTAGCGAAGTAGGCGCCTTTTGGCGTCATCGCCAGTACCGCCAGAATGGAACCCGGGGAAGCAGGGGAAACCAGGCCGCCGTTGAGGATAGTCAGGGTGAAGACGCCGGTCATACCGCCGAGGATAACGGCCAGAATCAGACGCGGGTTCATCAGCACGTACGGGAAGTAAATTTCGTGAATACCGCCCAGGAAGTGGATGATTGCCGCACCGCCCGCAGACTGCTTCGCGCTGCCGCGGCCAAAGAACATGTACGCCAGCAGAACGCCCATCCCCGGACCCGGGTTAGCTTCAATCAAGAAGAAGATGGATTTGCCAAGCTCATGGGACTGCTGGATACCCAGCGGCGAGAAGATACCGTGGTTAATCGCGTTATTGAGGAACAGGATTTTCGCCGGTTCAACAAAGATAGACGCCAGCGGCAGCATGTCGTGCGCCACCATGAAGTTAACGCCGGCCGCCAGCAGTTTTGACAGCACTTCAACCGCCGGGCCGATGCCGAGGAACGCCAGAATGGCAAGGATCATCCCGATAATGCCGGCGGAGAAGTTATTCACCAGCATTTCGAAACCGGATTTGATCTTACCGTCTACCCAGGCGTCAAATTTCTTAATGCAGTAGCCGCCGAGCGGGCCGGCGATCATCGAGCCGAGGAACATCGGCATATCCGCACCAACGATAACGCCCATGGTGGTGATAGCGCCGACGACGCCGCCTCGTTCGCCGCCAACCAGCTTACCGCCGGTATAACCGATCAGCAGCGGCAGCAGGTAGGTGATCATCGGGCCGACCAGCTTCGCCAGCGTCTCGTTCGGCAACCACCCTGTTGGAATAAATAACGCGGTGATAATCCCCCACGCGATAAACGCGCCGATATTCGGCATCACCATATTGCTGAGGAAACGACCAAAGCTTTGCACTTTGATCTTGATATCGGATGACATAAAACACCCCTTCTTCTGTTTTGCTTATCGCGCAGGCTGAACGCCCGAGGTTTGTTGTTAATGTGGCGGCAGAGGTAGCCGGACCCTGATTGATAGTGCGAAATCTGGCACTGAATCGTTAAGCTGTCCAGTGAGCGGCTTTTTATGTGATTTGCGTCACATGAATATAGGTGTCTGGTACTTATATGTAGTGATCTTCATCACAAAAATGATGTGTAAAAAAACAACAACAGGAGATGAATGGCCATAAATCGCATTTTTATGTGATGTTTATCACATTATAACTTTGTGTTTTTGTTATTTGTTTGTGACGTACATCACAAAATATTTTGCGCTCAATTCCGTCATGTGTGATCTGCGGCAGGTTCTGTCTTCCCCAGCGGCCAACGATGTAACTTTGCAACTCACCTGCATGAAGAACATTTTTTGCCGCTGATGGCGGAAATGAAAGCGGTGAATTATGCTCAAATTGTCAGTCAGGCGTCGCTTCAGCGGCGCTCACAATTCCAATAATCTATTAGCGTGAATCGAGGAAATTATGTTTCTCAATTATTTTGCGCTGGGCGTTCTGATCTTCGTTTTCCTGGTTATTTTTTACGGGATTATTATTTTGCACGATATTCCGTATCTGATCGCGAAGAAACGTAATCACCCGCACTCTGATGCGATTCACGTCGCAGGGTGGGTTAGCCTGTTTACGCTGCACGTAATATGGCCATTTTTATGGATTTGGGCGACCCTTTATCAGCCGGAACGCGGCTGGGGAATGCAGCATAAGCCGAATGACGCAGAGCCTGATGGCACCGACAGCGAGCTGGCGCAGCTCAATCAGCGTATTGCGGAACTTGAACATAAAATCGCGCATTTGCAGCCGACAGCGCCGCCGTCCTCGCCGGAGAAATAATCATGGACCTGTTGATCATTTTGACGTACGTGGCCATTGCGTGGTCGGTATTTAAAATATTCCATATTCCGGTAAATAAATGGACAGTCCCGACAGCGGCCTTAGGCGGTGTATTTATTGTTAGCGCGCTTATTTTATTAATGAACTATAACCACCCTTATACTTTTACTGCGCAGAAAGCGGTTATTTCCATTCCTATTACGCCGCAGGTTACCGGCATTGTTAGCAGCGTGACCGATAAAGCCAACCAGCGGGTGAAAAAGGGCGAAGTACTATTTACTATCGACCCGGCGCGCTACCAGGCGCGTGTCGACAGGCTGCAGGCCGATCTGGTCACCGCGTTGCATAGTATCAATACCCTGAAAGCCCAACTGCAGGAAGCCCAGGCGAACACCGTGCGCGTCTCCGCCGAGCGCGACCGGTTGTATAAAGATTATCAGCGCTATTTGAAAGGCAGCCAGGCGCGGGTCAATCCGTTTTCGGAAAGCGATATCGATAATGCGCGGCAAAACTACCTTGCCCAGGATGCGTTGGTGAAAGCCTCGGTCGCCGAGCAGGCGCAGATTCAGAGCCAACTGGATAGTACGCTGAATGGCGAACAGTCGCAGGTGGTGAGCCTGCGCGCACAGTTGGCGGAAGCGAAATATAACCTTGATCAGACCACCGTCCGCGCGCCGAGCGATGGTTACATTACCCAGGTGCTGATTCGCCCGGGAACCTACGCCGCGTCGCTGCCGCTGCGCCCGGTGATGGTCTTTATTCCGCAACAAAAACGGCTGATTGTCGCTCAGTTCCGCCAGAATTCGTTGCTCAGGCTGGAGGCTGGCGATGATGCCGAAGCGGTGTTTAACGCCCTGCCAGGGCAGGTGTTCCACGGTAAACTGGTCAACGTATTGCCGGTGGTGCCTGGCGGGACTTATCAGGCGCAGGGTTCGCTGCAGTCGCTGAGCGTCACGCCGGGTAGCGATGGCGTGCTGGCGACAATTGAGCTGGATCCGGATGCGCAGGTCGATGCGCTACCCGACGGCATCTATGCCCAGGTGGCGGTCTATTCCGACCATTTCACCCACGTGTCGGTGATGAGAAAAGTGCTGCTGCGCATGACCAGCTGGATGCACTACCTCTATCTCGATCATTAATGCGATCGGCGGCAGGTTGAGACAATGTCGCGCCTGCCATTTGCCTGCGCCTGAACCATACTGATCTTTTCGTTGGCGAAAGGAGCAGGCAATGAAACTTATCGGCAGCTACACCAGTCCTTTTGTACGCAAAATTTCTGTCATCTTGCTGGAAAAGGCGATCCCCTTCGAGTTTGTGAACGAATTCCCCTATAACGACGTCAACGGCGTGGCGCAGTACAACCCGCTGGGTAAAGTTCCGGCGCTGCTGACCGATGACGGCGCATGCTGGTTTGATTCGCCCATTATTGCGCAATATCTTGAACTGCTTTACGTCGCGCCGGCGATGCTGCCTACGGAACCTCTGGCGGCGCTGAAGATGCGGCAGCTTGAAGCCTTGTCTGACGGCATCATGGAGGCGGCGATCGCGCTGGTGAGGGAAAAAGCGCGTCCGGCGGCGCAGCAGTCAGAAACCGAACTGCTCCGCCAGCGGGAAAAAATCGCCCGCGGTCTTGATATGTTGGAAGGGTACGCCGCCGACGGCACCTTGCGTCACGGTGAGCTGAATCTGGCGACCATTACTGCCGCCTGCGCCATTGCTTATCTCAATTTCCGTCGCGTGGCGCCCGGCTGGTGCGCGACGCGGCCAAAACTGGTCAAACTGGTCGAGACGTTATTTCAGCGCGCCAGTTTTGCACGTACCGAACCGCCAGGGAGTTGACCCAGGCAGGTAACAGTTTCCTCGCGCAGGCGTTACAATCGCCACTCATTGTTGACTCCCTCTCCCGTCGGGAGGGGGGAAAATAACTTATCGTCAGGTTCACTCATGTCTACCGATACTCGCGCGCTTTATACCCGGCTTCCGGCCATTGATCGTTTACTTCGCGATCCCGCTTTTGCTTTACTGCTCGATCGCCATGGCCATTCGCAAATCGTGGCGCTGCTGCGCCAGATGTTGGATGAGGCGCGGGAGCATATCCGCCAGGCGCAGGCATTGCCAGAGTGGTGCGACGACTGGCCTCAGGAGACCGCCAGCCGGCTGAACCATAGCCAGCAGAGCGCGCTGCGTCCGGTATTCAACCTGACGGGCACCGTGCTGCACACCAATCTGGGGAGAGCCATTCAGGCGGAAGCCGCGGTGCAGGCGGTGGCGCAGGCGATGCGCGCGCCGGTCACGCTGGAATACGATCTCGACGATGCCGGGCGCGGTCATCGCGACCGGGCGCTGGCCGATCTGCTGTGCCGGATCACCGGCGCGGAAGATGCCTGTATCGTCAATAACAACGCGGCGGCGGTGCTGCTGATGCTGGCGGCGACGGCCAGCGGGAAAGAAGTGGTGGTCTCGCGCGGCGAACTGGTCGAGATCGGCGGCGCATTTCGCATCCCCGATGTCATGCGCCAGGCCGGTTGTCTGCTACATGAAGTGGGCACCACTAACCGCACCCACGCCAAAGATTATCGTCAGGCTATCAATGAGCAGACCGCCCTGCTAATGAAAGTGCATACCAGCAACTACAGCATTGAAGGCTTTACCAAAGCGGTCGATGAGGCGGAGCTGGCGGAAATTGGCCGCGAACATGGCGTGCCGGTGGTGGCCGATCTCGGCAGCGGCTCGCTGGTGGATTTGAGCCAGTACGGCTTGCCGAAAGAACCGATGCCGCAGGAATTGATTGCGGCGGGCGTGAACCTGGTGAGCTTTTCCGGCGATAAGCTGCTTGGCGGGCCGCAGGCGGGGATTATCGTCGGCGATCGGGCGCTGATCGCGAAGTTACAGAGTCATCCGCTTAAGCGCGCGCTGCGGGCGGATAAAATGACGCTGGCGGCGCTGGAGGCGACTCTGCGGCTGTATCTGCATCCGGAAGCGCTGACCAACGATCTGCCGACGCTACGTCTGCTAACCCGCCGCGCCGAGGATATCCGCCAGCAGGGCGAGCGTATTCAGCCTGCGTTAGCGGCGCACTATAGCGATTTTGACGTGCGCGTCGAAGCGTGTTTGTCGCAGATCGGCAGCGGGTCGTTGCCGGTCGACCGACTGCCCAGCGCCGCGTTAACCTTTACGCCGCGCGATGGTCGCGGCAGCCAGCTGGAAGCGCTGGCCGCCCGCTGGCGCGCCTTGCCGATACCGACGATCGGCAGAATTTATGATGGCCGCTTATGGCTGGATCTGCGCTGTCTTGAAGATGAACCCCGGTTTATGGAGATGTTATTGAGATGATTATTGCCACCGCCGGACATGTGGACCACGGCAAAACCACGCTGCTGCAGGCGATTACCGGCGTTAACGCCGATCGCCTGCCGGAAGAGAAATCGCGCGGGATGACTATCGATCTCGGCTACGCCTATTGGCCGCAGCCTGATGGCCGGGTGTTAGGTTTTATCGATGTGCCGGGGCATGAAAAGTTTTTGTCCAACATGTTGGCCGGCGTGGGCGGGATCGATCACGCGCTGCTGGTGGTGGCCTGCGATGACGGCGTGATGGCGCAAACCCGCGAGCATCTGGCGATTCTGCAGCTGACGGGAAAACCGACGTTAACCGTCGCGTTGACCAAAACGGACCGCGTGGAAGCGGCGCGCGTTGCCGAAGTTCGGGCGCAGGTGGAATCCACGCTGAGCGAGCTGGGGTTCGACGCCGCCGCTTTCTTCGCTACCGCGGCAACGGAAAACCTCGGCATTGCCGAACTGCGCAGCCATTTGCTACAGCTGGCCGAGCGCGCGCATCCGCAACAGCAGCGTTTTCGTCTGGCGCTGGATCGCGCCTTTACCGTCAAGGGCGCGGGGCTGGTGGTGACCGGGACGGCGTTATCCGGCGAGGTAAAAATCGGCGATACCCTCTGGCTGACCGGCGCCAATAAACCCATGCGCGTCCGCGGGCTACATGCGCAGAATCAGCCGGTTGAACAGGCGCGGGCCGGGCAGCGCATCGCGCTGAATATCGTTGGCGATGCGCAAAAAGAGGATCTCAGCCGCGGTGACTGGCTGCTCTCGGCTCAGCCCGCAGAACCTTGCGAGCGGGCGATCGTCGAGCTGACCTGTCACGCGCCGCTCAGCCAGTGGCAGTCGCTGCATATCCACCATGCCGCCAGCCATATCACCGGCCGCGTTTCGCTACTGGAAGGCAATCTGGCCGAGCTGGTGCTGGATACGCCGCTGTGGCTGGCGGATAACGATCGCCTGGTATTGCGCGATATTTCCGCCCGCTTGACGCTGGCCGGCGCGCGGGTGGTGACGCTGAATCCGCCGCGCCGCGGTAAACGCAAGCCGGAGTATCTGCAGTGGCTTTACGCGCTGGCCGAAGCGCAGGGCGACGACGCGCAGGCGTTGGATATACATCTGCAGCGCGATGCGGTGCGTCTTGACGAGTTTGCCTGGGCGCGGCAGCTGAGCGCTGACGGCCTCACGGCATTAATTAACCGTCCGGACTATCTGCAGGCCGGGAATAGCCTGCTTAGCGCGCCGCTGGCCGCCCGCTGGCAGAAAAAACTGCTCGACGCGCTGGCCCGTTATCACGACCAGCATCGCGATGAACCGGGGCCGGGGCGCGAACGTCTGCGGCGGATTGCGCTGCCGATGGAAGATGAAGCGCTGGTACTGCTGCTGATTGAGCAGATGCGCAGCAGCGGCGTCATTCAAAGCCATCACGGCTGGCTGCACCTGCCGGAGCATAAAGCCGGGTTTACCGATGAGCAGCAGGCCATCTGGCAGCGTGCGGAGCCGCTCTTCGCCGATGAGCCATGGTGGGTACGCGACCTGGCGCGCGATCTGAACGTCGAAGAGTCGTTGATGCGCGCGGTGCTGCGCCAGGCGGCGCAGCAGGGGATGATTACGGCGATCGTGAAAGATCGTTATTATCGTAACGATCGGATTGTTGAATTTGCGCAATTGATCCGCCGTCTGGATCTGCAGCGCGGTTCCACCTGCGCGGCGGATTTTCGCGATACGTTAAATATTGGCCGTAAACTGGCGATTCAAATACTCGAATATTTTGACCGCATTGGCTTTACCCGCCGCCGGGGCAACGATCATCTACTCCGCGATGCGCTGTTATTCCCTGAAAATAAAAACGGCGAATAATAACGCAAATGAAAAATTAAGCCGGTAATGTTTAACAGTACGTTAAAAAATGGAATATTAACGTACTGTTTTTCATCCAATTTCTTGCCGGAAATGGCGTTCAGGTCATGTTTTTTATTACGACATCCTCGTACCCTTCCATGATATTCACCTAAATGAAGGAATCATCATGGCTGCATCGACTTTTTATATTCCGCCAGTGAACGTCATTGGCACTGGTTCTGTTACTGAAGCGATGAATACTATCCAGCAATACGGATATCGTCGGGCATTAATCGTCACCGACGCGATGCTGAATAAATTAGGTATGGCGGGTGAAGTACAAAAGGCGTTACAGGAACGGGATATTTTCAGCGTGGTGTATGACGGCGTGCACCCGAACCCGACGACCCTGAACGTCGAAAGCGGTCTGGCGCTGCTAAAAGAAAATAACTGCGACTGCGTAATTTCCCTGGGCGGCGGCTCGCCGCACGATTGCGCGAAAGGCATCGCGCTGGTCGCGGCAAACGGCGGCAACATCCGTGACTATGAAGGGGTGGACCGTTCGGCGAAACCGCAATTGCCGATGATCGCTATCAATACCACCGCCGGTACGGCTTCCGAAATGACCCGCTTCTGCATCATTACCGATGTCGATCGCCACATCAAAATGGCGATTGTCGATAAACACGTGACGCCGGTTCTGTCGGTTAACGACTCTTCGCTGATGATGGGTATGCCGAAATCTCTGACCGCCGCTACCGGTATGGACGCGCTGACTCACGCTATCGAAGCCTATGTTTCCATCGCGGCGACGCCGATTACCGATGCCTGCGCGTTGAAAGCCATGACCATGATTTCACAGAATTTAACTCATGCAGTGGAAGATGGCAGTAATGAACAGGCGCGTGAAGCGATGGCCTATGCGCAGTTCCTTGCCGGTATGGCCTTCAACAACGCGTCGCTGGGCTACGTCCACGCGATGGCGCACCAGCTGGGCGGCTTCTACGATCTGCCGCACGGCGTCTGCAACGCCGTCCTGCTGCCGTTTGTGCAGGAGTACAACTGCAGCGTCGCCGCCGCGCGTCTGCGTGACTGCGCGCAGGCGATGGGCGTGAACGTAGCCGGGCTGAATGACAAACAGGGTGCGGAAGCCTGCATCGCGGCCATCCGCGAGCTGGCGCGTAAAGTCGGCATCCCGGCTGGTCTGCGCGATCTGAACGTTAAAGAAGAGGATATCCCGCTGCTGGCCAGCAACGCGCTGAAAGATGCCTGCGGTTTAACCAATCCGATTCAGGCGACCCACGAAGAGATTATGGCGATTTTCCGCGCCGCGATGTAATCCGAAAAACTCCCCGGCGGTGATATGCCGCCGGGTGATGTTAGTTTTGCCCGTAATAAGCATTGGCGCCGTGCTTGCGCAGATAATGTTTATCGAGCAGTTCTTGCTGCATATCGGCCAGTTGCGGCGTGAGCTGACGGGAAAAAAGCCCCATATAGGCGCACTCTTCGAGGACGACGGCGTTATGCACGGCGTCGGCGGCGTTTTTACCCCACGCAAACGGACCGTGTGAATGCACTAGCACTGCCGGGACTTGCATAGGATCGAGATCGCGCGCTTCAAAGGTTTTAACGATCACCTCTCCGGTTTGATATTCATATTCACCATTAATTTCATCGGCGGTCATCAGGCGGGTACAGGGGATCGCGCCATAAAAATAATCCGCGTGCGTGGTGCCCCAGGCCGGTAAATCCAACCCTGCCTGCGACCAGATCGTCGCGTGGCGCGAATGGGTGTGAACGATACCGCCGATTTGCGGGTAGCGGCGGTACAACGCAAGGTGGGTTGGCGTATCGGAGGAGGGCTTTTTAGCGCCTTCAACCACATGGCCGCTGGCGATATCGACGACCACCATGTCGTCAGCCTGCATGACGTCGTACTCCACCCCGGATGGCTTGATAACCATCAGCTTTCCCGTTTCGTCGACGGCGCTCACGTTGCCCCAGGTGAACGTCACCAGCTGATGCGCAGGTAGCGCCAGGTTGGCGGCTAATACCTCAGACTTCAATTGTTCTAACATGTGAAACCTCCTTCTTGCATCCGCGCTTCTATCCAGCGGCGCGCCTGTATAATTTCCAGTACCGGCTCTTTGGCTTTTTCCGTCCACATTTCAATTAAGAATGAACCGCGATAGTTCAGCTCATGCAGCGTTTTGAAGATGCCGACAAAATCGACACAACCCTCGCCGAAGGGGACGTCGCGAAACTGCCCCGGCGATTGTGCGGTTACGGGGAGCGTGTCTTTAAGATGGATAGCGGCGATGCGGTCGATGCCCAGTTTGAGCTCGGCGCTGACGTCGTTGCCCCAGGCGCTCAGGTTGCCGACATCCGGATAGACGCTGAACCACGGCGAGGCGAGCATCTCGTCCCATTTTTTCCACTTGCTGATGGAGTTCATAAATGCGGTATCCATAATTTCGACCGCCAGCATGACCTGCGCCGCGGCCGCCTGTTCGACCGCCCACGCCAGTCCTTCGGCAAAACGCTGCTGTGTGCCGTCATCGTGTTCTTCGTAATAGACGTCATAGCCTGCCAGTTGGATGGTGCGGATCCCTAAATCGCGAGCCAGTTGAATGGCTTTGGTCATGATCTCGCGCGCCCGCAGCCGGGTTGATTCATCGCGGCTGCCAAACGGGAAGCGACGATGGGCAGACAGGCACATTGAGGGGATGGCTACCCCGGTTTCCAGCATCGCCGCGACCAGCGAGGCGCGCTGGGTGGCGCTCCACTCCAGGCGCGCCAGACGCTCATCGGTTTCATCGACCGACATTTCGACAAAATCAAAACCGCAGCTTTTCGCCAGCACCAGCCGTTCCGGCCAGCTAAGGTTTTTCGCCAGCGCTTTCTCATAGATACCTAAGGGATGATTACGCATGCTGTTCTCCCCAGATGGCGTCGATTTGGGCGTGGAAATCACCTGCCACCTGCGCGGGCTGCGCCGCGCCCGCCAGGGCGCGTCCGGCAATAAACGCTTTGACGTCAATATCGCTAAACAGGGGTAAGTCGGCCGGCGTGATGCCGCCGGTAATAGACAGTTGCAGGCCGATATCCGACAGCGCTTTCATACGCGCCAGATCGGCGTCGCCCCACTGCTGGCCGCTGGCCTGCGCATCGCGGCCGCGGTGATAAATCGCCTGGCGGACGCCGATGCGGTACCAGTCGCGCGCGTCGTCCAGCGTCCAGTTACCGAAGAGTTCGATCTGAATGTCGCCGCCGCAGGACTGGGCGACGGCATGGCCTTTCTCAACGGTCGCCAGCGGCGCGGCGCAGATAATGGTCATCCAGTTGGCGCCTGCGGCAAAGGCCTGTTGAGCCAGCGTTTCGCCAGCGTCGGCGACTTTCCAGTCGGCGACGATAATTTTATCCGGACACTGGGCGCGCAGGGCTTTTACCGCGTTGAGTCCTTCGGTCAGACACAGAATTGTGCCCGCTTCCACGATATCAACGTGATGGCGCAGTACGGCGACATCGCGCTGAGCGGCTTCCAGGCTGGTATGGTCGAGCGCCAGTTGTAGTAATGGTCGGCTCATAATGTGTGCTCCTTAATGCGGGCGTGATAGCCCTGTAGTGCGCTAATCAACTGCTGGTATTGGCGGTATTTACGCTGATAAAGACGGTGTGCGGTCATGTCAGGCTGCAGGGTTCGTACCGGATGCTGCAGGCTGCTCAGGGCCTCGCGGAAGTGGCGATAGACGCCGGTGCCGACGCGGGCGGCAAGCGCGGCGCCAAAACAACCGGTCTCTTCAACCTGCGGCAGTTCGATGCGCAGGCCGCTGACGTCCGCCAGCATTTGCATCCATACCTCGGAATGCGCCGGTCCGCCGGTGACGCGCAGAGCCTGGACATGGGTAAAGCGCTCACGCATGCGGTTGAGATGCGTCATATGGCTGAAGACCACGCCTTCATACACCGCCTGTAGCAAATGCGCGCGGGTGTGCATGGCCTGCATGCCGTAAAAACCGCCGGTCATCTCCAGGCCGGCGTTGCTACCGTAAAGGAACGGCAGGAAGAAGAGCTCGCTACCGGCTGTTGGCAGGCTGGCGACGGCCTCATTAATCTCGGTAAATGAGAGCCCTCCCCACTGCGCGGTAAACCATTCAAGGTTGCCGGAAGAGGTGGGGCTCGCTTCGTGCACAATGTATTCGCCGTCATTGACGAACCGGCCATAGACGTAAGGATGAGCCTCATGCTCACGCAGTCCGTGGGTGATCCCGCTGGTGACCGCCCAGGTTCCCATCACCGCATTGAGCACTGATTCATCGTTGAGGCCCGCGCAAAGCGCGGTAGAAACCACATCAAACAGACCGCCGACGACGGGCGTTCCCGCCGCCAGACCGGTAACGGCAGCCGCCTGAGCGGTGATTTCCCCGCATATTTCCGCAGAGCCGACGATCGGCGGCAGCGCCTCGTCAATTTCACTAATGCCTAACCACCGGGTCAGGCGCTGGTCGTATTGCCCGCTGTGCATGTTGTAGAGATTGGACTCAGAAATGTTGCTCTCTTCGCAGCCCTTCATCCCGGTTAAACGCCAGCGAAGATAATCATGGGCCATCATGACGCAGCCGATTTGCCCATAGCGCTGCGGTTCATTTTCTTTCAGCCACCGCAGCAGTGAAGCGGGATGGCCGGTCCACAGCGTCTGGCGAGTGAGGGGGTAAAGCTGCTCAGGGATGCCATCCTGTTGCCAGCGCTGAACGATATCTAACGCCCGGCGATCGGAGGAGAGTATTGCGTTACCTAACGGGCGATCCTGTTTATCAAGCAGAAATAGCCCTTTACCCTGCGCGGAGATAGCGATGCCCTTGATTTGCTTACCATTGACGTTAGCGGCGTTGAGCAGCCTGGCGATGGTTTCATGGCAACGTTGCCAGAGCAGATCCATTTCCCGCTCGGCGTAGCCCGGCTGCGCGCTGAGGGTGCGTAAAGGGCAGCGTTCGATACGCCGCTCTACGCCCTGGCTGTTATATAAACCGGCTTTTAGATAAGTACCGCCACAATCGATACCCAGCCAGAAGGTCTCTTTTTCACTCATCTTAGTCTTCCAGTTTTCCGGACGACGCCTGGCCGTCCGGGGCAGTTTTAAGCTGCGTGGTTACGCGGAGTCATGGTCTTTGCGGGTGCTGCGCCGGCATCGCATTTTGCCGGCAGCAGCAGCGCCATCAGGGCCGCCAGCGCCAGTGAGATAGCCAGGCAATAAACGCCGGCATCTTTGCTGTAGAGGGTGATCAGTACGCCTACGGCGTAAGGGCCGCAGAAGCCGCCGAGGTTACCGAGAGCGTTGATCATCCCGCGGGCGCCGCCGGCCATTTCGGCGCTGAACAGGCGCGCCGGTATGGTCCAGAACACGCCTGCGGCGGATTGCAGGAAGAATCCGCAGCCAACCAGCGCGGCATAGGCCAGCCAGATGTGATTTTTCAACGCCACGGAGAGGAACATGCACAGTGCGAAGCCGATCAGCGGCAGGCAGACGAATAGCTTGCGTTTGCCGGTACGGTCGGAGAGCGAAGAGAAAAGGAACATACCGGCAATCGCGCCAACGTAGGGCAGAATAGCGAGCTCGCCGACTTGCCCCATACTGCTATGGGTCAACTCTTTCAGAATGGTCGGCAGCCACAGGGTGTAACCGTAAATCCCGGTTTGATAGAAAAAGTTAAGGGCGATGAGCTGCCACATGGTTTTGTCAGAGAGCACCGCGCCGAGCGAGGCATTTTTGACTTCAGTACCGGCAATCGCCTTTTGTTCCGCCGCCAGCGTTTCGACCAGATAGTTTTTTTCCGCTGCTGATATCCAGCGCGCTTCCTGCGGGCGGTCGTAAACGGTGTATGCCCACAGCGCCAACACGACCACCGAGAGCAAGCCTTCGATAATAAATAGCCAGCGCCAGTCGAGAACGGTGATGATCCAGCCTGACAGCGGGGCGGTAATAATCCCGGCAATCGGCACAAACATAATCACAATGGCGTTGGCGCGGCCGCGTTCAGCGTCCGGGAACCAGTTGCTGATCATCGTTAGCACCACCGGCAGCATGCCGCCTTCCGCCACCCCTAATAAGAAGCGCAGGATCAGCAGTTGGTATTGATTGGTGATTAAACCGGTCAGTACGGAAATAATGGCCCAGGCGACCAGCGACCAGCCGATAAATTTCTTGCCGCTGCCGTGTACGGCGATTTTTCCGCCAGGGACTTGTAAGAATAAATAACCAATAAAGAAAATACCACCAGCGAGCCCCGCCATGGTAGCAGAAATACCCAGTTCGGCATCCATACCGCCCGGCATCGCAAATGCGATATTAACGCGGTCCATATAGGAAATAATACAGGCAATAAGAATCGGTGGGATAATTCTCAGCCAACGCTGGCGTGGAATATCTTTTGCTGTAGGGCGAGAGGTCATGTTCATATTAATATTCTCGTAGAGTAAATATTATGACAATGAAAACGTAGTTGTTCTTATGCGTTTTTTAATATGCTGATACCGTCACGCAAAATGGCTATGCGGTGGTTAACATCGGCATTTGGGTCTATTTCCAATAATTTAATACCGGCGAACTGCAACGATGCGCCTGCAGCGCAGGCGAAAATATCGCGGGCATGCTGCGCGGTCATCAGGCTTTGCGGGCAGAAGGGCGCAAATGGCGCGTGTAAATCCTGCCATTCGCCATATTCACCCTGGCGGGTGGTGCCGGAAAACATCAGCGCGCCCAGTTTACCGGCCTGTTTAACCTGCCGGGTATGGGCCAACGGCAGCGCGGTATCGCGGCCTTCAATGGCCGAGCGCGCCCAGTTGATGCACACGCTTATCTCATGGTCGGCAATGACTTCCAGTACATTATCCAGTGGCAGAAAGCCTTTACGCGGCGCTGGGCCATTCATCGCGTCACAGTGTTCCAGCACCAGATCGCAGCGCCAGTCCCAACTGGCGATTTCTTTGAGCGAGCGTGAAAAGGCGTCCGTTGCCTGGGCGATGTTTTGATCTCCCGCCAGCGGCGCGGCCTGTAGCTCAAGCGCGGTGACTTTACCGGGTTGAATACCGTTGATTTTATTAATTTTGCGATGAAGGTGGCGGTAGTATTCAACGCAGGCTACACGCTGTTGTTCATCGCTGGAGGCCAGGCCGAAGCCGGCGTTTTCTCCGCGGCGGCGCATGGTTTCCATAATGGCGGTAATCACAATTTGCCAGTTATCCGGCGTATGGCGCAGCAGCCACTCATCGCCTAATGGATGGATATGCTCAAGACAAGGCTGTTCTATGCCACGAATATCTGGAGTATCGGCAAGTTGTCGCCAGAATTCCTTCTCTTCCTCTTCACTCTTTTGGTGAAATGAGGGTGCACAGGGATACGCACCGATAATATAACCGGTAGTAATATTCATTATGTGCTCCTGTAAATTTAATGAGATGATTAGTTCTTTTACAGAATATCGATAGCTACCTTAACGACGATTTTTCTAATAGGGGTGGCGGTGCTTTTAATACACCCAGGTCGATGTACATCTTGTGGGAAGAATATGGCATAGCTACCGGGTATCATTTCAATAAACGATTCGTGTTCACTATCGTGATAAAAAATAATATCGCGCTGTTCTAATAACGATTCGCTGATCTGGTTATTCCCATTATCAATGGCGATACCTATTTTTTCTTCACCGGAAGCGAGAAATTGAATATCTAAATAATGCCGATGTACCTCCGGACGGTTTTCTGTCGCCGTACGGGTAGTCAGATCGATGATCTGCGCAAAAATATTCTTACCATCAATTTCGACGACGCCGGGGGGCTGGTGGCGAAAATCGGTAGTGCGAAGAAAATCGAGCGCCTTTTCAATCGCTGCCGGTAGACGGCAAGGATTCGGTTGTGAAATATGGCCGAAAATCATAGTGGTTTCCCCTACAGAGCCTGAATTTTGGCCCATACGCTGTCGTCGACGGTGATCCCGTTACGGCGGTTTTCTTCCAGTAATCGCGTAAACTCGTGGCCCGGTAGGCGGACCGCTACATTTTCATCGGCGCGTTCGGCGGTGGTGATGAAGTCCATGATCCGCTGTAGTTTGGCGTCACGCGTTTTGCCATCAATGAGCTTGTCGACTTCAATAGCGATGAAAATCTGCGATACGCCATATTCGTCGCTATTGTCCTGGGTGACTTCAGCAACGGAGGAACCGTTGGAAAGTAGGGTGGCTATCATATCCAGCACAATTGATAAACCGGAACCCTTCCAGTAGCCCATCGGCAGGATACGGCGATTTTTCTCAATCACGCCGGGCTCTTTCGTCAAATTACCGTCATCATCAAACCCGCCATCTACCGGCAGCGTGCGACCAGCCAGGCGATTAACCTCCAGCATGCCGTAGGAGAACATCGACATCGACATATCGACCATTGTGATCGGAGTGGATGGAATTGCCACGATCAGCGGATTGGTGCCAATGCGGCACTCTTTAGCGCCCCACGGCGGCATGACGGCGATAGAGTTGGTCCAGCAGATGCCGATATAGCCTTTTTCCGCCGCCTGCCAGCCGTAGCTGCCGCCGCGCATCCAGTGATTGGCGTTGCGTAATGCCACCAGGCCAATGCCATGGTCGGAGGCCAATTCAATGGCGCGATCCATCATCTTTTTCGCCGTCAGATTGCCAATCGAACGCCGGGCATCCCACTGCTCAATAGCGCCAAGGCTGGTGACGCGCTGAGGTTTCGCATCCGGAATGATATCGCCGTTATCCAGTTGCTGAATAAAACGTGGAAAGCGATTCACTCCGTGTGAGTAGACGCCGGATTCCGTGGTGCGGGCGAACATTTCCGCGCAGGCGTCGGCGGTTTCCGCCGCAATACCGCGTGAGAGTAATACCCGATTGAACGCCTCTTTTAGCTGCGCAAAAGTTACTTTCATTCCCGTGTTCCCCTTAGGGTTTGAGTGATTTTTTATCTTCACGTTTCACATATCGAAATCTGATTTCAAATATAACGATCAATTTTTGACAGATCAACGGCAGATGCTATTTTTAAAAATCATTAAAATCAGTTGGTTGTGTTTTTTTGGTTCAGATCGTGAACTGAACCACACTTTGCGCTACCATCAGAGCGCGATTAAAAAGGAAGCCGAAGCGATGGGCACAAAAGAGAGTGAAATGACGCAAGAGAAAGAGAGGCCAGCCGGAAGCCAGAGTCTATTTCGCGGGTTAATGCTGATTGAGATCCTCAGTAACTATCCAAACGGTTGTCCGTTGGCGCATCTGTCTGAACTGGCGGGCCTGAATAAAAGTACCGTGCATCGGTTGTTGCAGGGCCTGCAGTCCTGCGGCTACGTTACTCCGGCGCCTGCCGCCGGAAGTTACCGCCTGACCACCAAATTTATTGCCGTTGGGCAAAAGGCGCTGTCGTCGCTGAATATTATTCATGTCGCTGCGCCGCATCTTGAAGCTTTAAACATCGCCACCGGCGAGACGGTGAACTTCTCCAGCCGTGAGGACGATCACGCGATTCTGATTTACAAGCTGGAGCCGACTACCGGTATGCTGCGTACCCGCGCCTATATTGGCCAGCATATGCCGCTGTACTGTTCGGCGATGGGCAAGATCTACATGGCGTTCGGCCATCCTGACTACGTTGCCAGCTACTGGGACAGTCATCAGGATATTATTCAGCCGTTGACCCGTAACACCATTACCGGCCTGCCGGCGATGAACGACGAGCTGGCGCAGATTCGCGAACGTAATATGGCGATGGATCGCGAAGAGAACGAACTCGGCGTCTCGTGCCTGGCGGTACCGGTATTCGATATTCACGGCCGCGTGCCTTATGCCATTTCGATTTCGCTGTCGACTTCGCGCCTGAAACAGGTTGGTGAGAAAAATCTGCTCAAACCATTGCGTGAAACGGCAGAGGCGATTTCCCGCGAGCTGGGGTTTGTGATTCGCGAAGGCTAAGGCAACTGGCGAGATCTTGCTGGGTATTTGCCTAAAACGCAGCTGATTCCATTCAGGATCAAAGCGCACAGCGGGGTTTTTCTGGCACGCTGCGTTTTTATCCCGAATGGAGTTGAGGATGAACCGGTTTATTATCGCCGATGCGCAAAAGTGTATCGGCTGTCGAACCTGCGAGGTGGCCTGCGTGGTGTCGCATCAGCAGGGGCAGGATTGTTCTACCGTTTCTGCAAGACGCTTTGCGCCGCGGATCCGGGTAGTGAAGAGCGATGAGCTATCAACGGCGACGCTGTGCCGTCAGTGCGAGGATGCGCCCTGCGCGAACGTCTGCCCGGAAGGGGCAATACGCCATGAAGGCGACGTCTGGCGTGTCGATCAACGGCTGTGCATTGGTTGTAAAAGCTGTATGGTGGCGTGCCCTTATGGGGCGATGACGGTGATGTTGACCGACGAAGGCGTGCAGGCGCTGAAGTGCGATCTGTGCGCGCACCGGCAAACGGGGCCGGCGTGCGTAGCGGCCTGTCCGACTCAGGCGCTGCGCTGTATTGAGCCCGCCGAGCTGGAAAGATTAAGCGCCGAGCGCCGCCGTTGGGCGGCGCAGGCAATGTAATCGGATGTCCCCGGTCAGTCATGGCCGGGAAACACCATCAGGCGTCTTGCTCCTGCCAGGCGCGCTCAATCTCTTCGGCAAGAATTTTAACCCCCGCCTCGATTTTCTCCGGGTCCGGCACGTAGTTCATGCGCATGCACTGATGCGTATGCGGCCACGGCTTGTCCAGCCCCGGGAAGAAGTAATCGCCCGGCACCATCAGCACGCCGCGTTGTTTCAGGCGCTGATACAGCAGCTCGGTGGAGATCGGCAGATCCTTAAACCACAGCCACAGGAAAATCGCCCCTTCTGGTTTATGAATCAGGCAGCGTTCTTCCGGCAAATAGCGGCGAATGGTAGCGATGGTTTCCTGAACACGCTGATAATAGAACGGTTTAATCACCGTCTCCGACAGCCGTAGCAGGTCCTTACGCTTGATCATTTCGCACATCATCGCCGGCCCAATCCCGCCAGGAGCGAGGCTGATAATGCCGTTCATATTACTGATCGCGGTGATGATTTTCTCGTTGGCGATGATGATTCCGCAGCGGGTGCCCGGCAGCCCGAGCTTGGATAAGCTCATGCATAGCACGATGTTCGGGTTCCACAGCGGGCGCGCTTCGCTAAAAATAATGCCCGGGAAAGGCACGCCATAGGCGTTATCAATAACCAGCGGCACGCCGTGCTGATTGGCGAGGGCATCAAGCTTAATAAGCTCTTCGTCGGTAATGACGTTGCCGGTCGGGTTAGTTGGCCGGGAGACGCAGATCATTCCCGTCTCTTCGGTGATCTGCAGGTGTTCGAAGTCCACGTGATATTTGAACTGGCCTTCCGGCAGCAGCTCAATGTTGGGGCGGGTGGCGACAAACAGATCCTCTTCCAGCCCGGAATCGGCGTAGCCGATATATTCCGGCGTCAGCGGGAACAGCACCTTGCGGGTGGTGCCGTCGGCACGGCGGCCGGCAAACAGGTTAAATAAGTAGAAAAATGCGCTCTGACTGCCATTCGTCAGAGCAATATTCTGTGGTTCGATCTCCCAACCTAATTCTTCGCGCAGCATTTGCGCAAGCAAGGTCAGAAGCTCGCTTTTCCCTTGCGGACCATCATAATTGCAAAGCGCATCAAGGGCTTTGCCGTTATCCAGCATATCGGCCAGCAGGCTATTGAAGTATTCATTCATCTCCGGGATTTGCGCGGGGTTGCCGCCGCCCAGCATGATCGCGCCCGGTGTGCGCAGGCCGTCATTGAGGTCTTCCATCAGGCGGGTGATGCCTGAATGACGGGTGAATTTGTCGCCGAAAAGTGAAAATGTCATCGCGGATATTCTGTTGGTCTTCTGGAAAGGGAATTACCATAACGCCAGCGTCAACGCGGTGCAAATCGGCACAGGAGGGAGCGATTTATTTTTTGTTCTGCTAACAGTGTAAGTTTTAGTCATTTGTGCTGAAAAGGCTCCCGCCAGCGGCAAGGAGCCCGGTAAGCGACTGCTATTGCTGTCCGGCCCAGACAACCATCACTTTATCAGCGCTGCTTTCACGTACGAAACCATAGCCCTGCTCTAGCGTCAGCGTCTGTTGTTTTCCCATACCAATGGCCGGATGGCGGGCGCGGAATTGGGCGATTTTTTGCCAGTGCGCGACGTTATCGGATGCGCTACCGGCAACATCCTGCCAGTTCATATCGGAGCGGGTACCCTGCAGCGGGTCGGAACCCGTGGGGCCGAATGGGCGCGAAGACTCATCGCCATAGAAGAGTTGTACGGCGCCTGGGGCGAGTAATAACAGTTCCGCCGCCCGGCTGCCGCCTTCGCGGAACAGGCGGGTATCGTGCGAGGAGAGATAGCTCAGCACGTTGAAATCCTGCAGCTTGTCCGCCATCTGCTGCCAGGTGGCGTCCATGTTTGCCAGACAGTCCACCGCTTTCGCCGCCCGATCCTGATAATCGAAATTGATCATCGCGTCGAAGCCGTGGCGATAGTAGTCGCTTTGCATCACGCCGTGGCCCCAGGCCTCGCCGGTCATCCAGAATGGCGCGTCATCCAGCGCTTTCTGAGGATTCGCTTTTTTCCATTCCGCCAGCGCGGCCGTGGCCTGCGTTTTGAGCTGTTGCCAGGCGTCCGGTTCGACGTGTTTTGCGGTATCGACGCGAAAGCCGTCAATACCGTAATCGCGTACCCATTGGCTGAGCCAGTGGGTCAGATAGTCGCGCGGCGTGAAGCCGGCTATCTCTTTGGCGGCGGAATCCGGCTTGTGACGGTAGAAATTTGGCAAGCCAGAAGGGAGTGTCGATTCGGTTTTCAGGTCCGGTAGGAACGCCAGCGACAGGGTGAAATCGTCGAAACCGGGATTGTCGTAGTCGCCGATATCGGTGCGGATCCATTTTTTTCCCCACCATTGTTCCCAGCCTGCTTTATCGCTGAAGTTGATGTAATCATTGAAGCTGTGCCAGCTTTGCCCTGGCGCTGGTTTCCAGTCGGTCCAGCGCTCGCCAAGCGTTTTTTTCAGTTCATCGCCTTTCAGGTACAGCGAGCCGAAGTGAAATTCCTGCATATCGGCAAGCGTGGCGTAACCAGTATGGTTCATGACGACATCAAACAGGACGCGCATGCCGCGCCGATGGGCCTCATCAACCAGTTGCCGAAGGTCGGCTTCGTCGCCCATGTTGGCGTCAAGACGGGTCCAGTCCTGGGTGTAGTAACCGTGATAGGCGTAGTGGGGAAAGTCGCCTTTGGTGCCGCCGCCGACCCAGCCGTGAATTTGCTCCAGCGGTGAACTTATCCATAGCGCGTTGACGCCAAGCTGTTGAAGATAATCCAGCTTGCTGGTCAGCCCCTGTAAATCGCCGCCGTGGAAGGTGCCTATCTCCTGCATACCGTCTTTATGGCGCCCGTAGCTGTTGTCGTTGGCCGGATTGCCGTTAACGAAGCGATCGGTCAGGACAAAATAGATAGTGGCGTTATGCCAGTTAAACGGCGCGCTGGCGGCGCTATCCGCTTTTTCAAGCAGCACGAGCCCATTACTGCCTGCGGCGGGCTGCAGCGTGATTTTACCTGCTTTCACCGTGGCGAGATTACCGCTGTAAAAATCACGCACCTGGCTTCCCTCGGCAAACGTCTGGCCGACATCGAGCGTTAGCGGTTTACCATCCCATTTCGGACACTGGCGCATCAGCGGCTGCGTGCTGGCCGTGTCCTGTGCCGCCAGCGACAGCATCAGCGTTGGCGTGCCGGAGCGGGTATCGACTTCCAGCGTATAGCGCCCGTCGCGGAACACGCGCCACTGCGGTGGCGTATCCCGACAAGGTTCCAGCGACAGCATCTGATTGAGTTTTATCGCCCCCGCAGGCTGCCAGCACTGTTGGTCAAAACTTATCCGCAAAGGGCGGGTACCCTTCGTCACCTCATTTTGCGTCGTGAAGCGGCCAGTATCCTGTTCAGTGAAGGTGGGAAAGTCAGCGGTTGTCCAGGCGGCAAAGGCCATCCCGGGCAGCAGTAGCGAGGCGAGCGCAGCGAGTTTCATGCCGGAGTCCTGTTAGCGGTTTTTATCACAGTGTGCCTGCGCGCCATAAGGTTGAACTCATCCTGCCGGTAATTTTGCGGGGAGGATGAAAAGGGGTGAGTGATTTAGTTCAAAAAATGAGCTATAAATGAGACGGAGATAGCATTTCTGCACCTTCGCGACGGTGCAGAAACCGATTTCAGATGACAGCGATTCGGAATTGGACTATTTCTCTTGATGCTCTCTCTGGGTATTTTTGATACTATTCGCGATTCAACTATCGATTTTTTGCGAAAAACAAGGTGTTGGAATGAGTAAATCCGACCAGGAGACCTAATGATATCGATTCCCATGCGACGATATGGGGCTGCGATACTTATGTTACTTACCTGTATCTTTTCAGGTAGTGTGTTGGCGACAACGCACACAGCAACAAAGAGTCATAAAGCCTCAGTAGTTAAGAAAGTAAAGAAGCCCAGTAGTATCAAGGTTAGCAGTAAACAAGAGTATTCTCGCAATAGTGTAAAGAGCAGTTCACTTCCTGATTTGCGAAAATACCCTTCCGGGACACCAAGGAAAAAAGCGTTTCTCCGGACGGTTATGCCTTACATTACAAAGCAAAATCAAGCGATCACGGCAGATCGTAACTGGCTTGTCTCTAAGCAATACGACGGCCGTTGGTCGCCGAGCGAGCAGGCGCGTCTGAAAGACATCGCTTCACGTTACAAAGTGAAGTGGTCTGGCAATACTCGCCATATACCGTGGAACTCGCTGCTTGAGCGCGTCGACATTATTCCGAACAGCATGGTGGCAACCATGGCGGCGGCGGAAAGCGGTTGGGGTACCTCGAAGCTGGCGCGTGAGAACAACAACCTGTTTGGTATGAAGTGTGGCGGCGGCAACTGCCGCGGTGCAATGAAAGGCTACTCCCAGTTTGAATCTGTCGAGCAGTCGGTTCAGGCCTATGTTAAAAACCTGAATACGCACCCGGCTTATTCATCCTTCCGTAAGTCTCGCGCACAGCTGCGTAAGACGGACCAGGAAGTAACTGCCAGCACCATGATCCACAAGCTGAAGGGGTACTCGACGAAAGGGTCGAGCTATAACAACTATCTCTTCGCCATGTATCAGGACAATCAGCGCTTAATTGCCGCTCATATGTAATCATCAATGCCCGGTGCGTAAGCCCGGGCATTTTTCTTTCCCGCTACATCATCACTTCGCTGTGCCGATCGCGGTATTCTTTCGGCGTCACATCGTACTCTTTCTTAAACACCGAATAGAAATACTGCAGCGACGGATAACCGCACATCTGCGAAATTTCGTTTATCGATAGCGTGGTGGAGACCAGCAGGCTGCGCGCTTTTTCCAGCTTTTCGCTGTGGATCACCGTGTGGATGGTTTCCCCGACCTCTTCTTTAAAGCGTTTCTCCAGATTCGATCGGGAAATACCGACGGCGTCGAGCACCTGCTCAACCTTAATGCCTTTGCAGGCGTGATTGCGGATGTAATGCATCGCCTGAATCACCGCAGGGTCGGTGAGCGAGCGATAATCGGTGGAGCGCCGCTCAATGACGCGCATCGGCGGCACCAGCAGCCGCTGCAGCGGTAGCGCTTCGTTTTCCAGTAATCGATGCAGGAGTTTCGCCGCCTGGTAGCCCATCTGCCGGGTACCCTGCGCCACGGAAGAGAGCGCGACGCGGGAGAGATAGCGGGTCAATTCTTCGTTATCGATACCGATGACGCACAGTTTTTCCGGCACCGGAATATGCAGCAGCTCGCAGGCCTGCAGGACGTGACGGGCGCGGGCATCGGTCACGGCGATAATGCCGGTTTGCGGCGGCAGCGTTTGCAGCCAATCGGCGAGCCGATTTTGCGCATGCTGCCAGTTTTCCGGCGCGGTCTCCAGCCCCTGATAGACGACGCCACGGTATTTCTCTTTGGCGACTAGCTGGCAGAAGGCATGTTCGCGCTCCCTCGCCCAGCGCTTGCCGCTGGAGGTCGGCAGCCCGTAAAAAGCGAAACGGTTCACCCCTTTTTCTTTCAGATGCAGGAACGCGCTTTCGACCAGCGCGGCATTATCGGTGGCGATATAGTGGACTGGCGGGTAGCACTCTGGTTGATGATAGGAGCCGCCGACGCCGACAATCGGTACTTTGACATCTGCCAGCAGTTTTTCTATCTCCGGGTCGTCGTAATCGGCGATAACGCCATCACCCAGCCACTCTTTGATGTTTTCAATACGCGCGCGAAAATCCTCTTCGATAAAAATATCCCATTCCAGCTGCGATGCCTGCAGATATTCGCCAACGCCTTCAACCACCTGACGGTCATAGGCTTTGTTGGCGTTGAATAACAGCGTAATGCGGTGACGCTTTTCAAACATAGATGATATTCCTGCTCTTACCCCGGTCATACAATACCGGCTAATGCCCGAATTATTTCAAGCGCCTTATGGCGAAGTTTGGCGGTGGCGCAAGTTATTCGGGCATTTTTCATCGTGATACCGTTATGTTCTCCGTTTGGTAGCCGAATCCATCCAGACCGCCAATAGTAAAATGGCGCCCTTAACGATGTATTGCCAGAAGGTGGCGACGTCCATCATGCTCATGCCATTATCCAGCGCCGACATAATAAACGCCCCCATTACCGCCCCTGCCACGCTGCCGATGCCGCCGGCCAGACTGGTGCCGCCGATCACGCAGGCGGCGATGGCGTCGAGTTCGGCGATATTACCGGCAGAAGGCGATCCCGCTCCCAGTCGCGAGCTGAGAATCAACCCGGCGATGGCGACCATCAGGCCGTTAATGGCGAAGACCGCAAGCTTGGTGCGCTCGACGTTAATCCCGGAGAGGCGGGCCGCTTCCAGATTACCGCCAATGGCATAGATGCGGCGGCCAAAAGCGGTACGGGTCGCCATAAACATGCCCGCCAGCAGCAGGGCGGCGAGTATGAGTACCGGCGTCGGCACGCCGCGATAATCATTGAGCAGCCAGATAGCGCCCAGCACGATAACCGCGGTGATGGTCTGACGGCCAACCGCGCCGGTAGAACTGGTGGTCGCCAGCCCTAACGCCTGTCGGCGCATCCGACCGCGCCATTGCCAGATGATAAAAGCCGCCATGCCAATAACGCCGATTCCAAAGCCGATGCCGTCCGGTAAATAACTTTGACCGATTTGCGACATCGCCGGCGTGGTGGGCGAGACGGTGGTACCGTTGGTAATGCCGATTAAAATTCCGCGAAACGCCAGCATGCCGGCAAGGGTCACAATGAAAGAGGGCACCTTGCGATAGGCGACCCACCATCCGTTCCACGCGCCGAGCAGCAGCCCCATGACCAACGTAACGAGGATGGTGAGCGGCAGCGGCCAGCCGAGCCAAACGTCGAAAATCGCCGCCGCCCCGCCGAGCAAACCCATCATTGAGCCGACGGAGAGGTCGATTTCCGCCGAAATGATCACGAACACCATGCCGACGGCGAGGATGCCGGTGATGGCGGTTTGCCGCAGGAGGTTGGAAATATTACGCGCGCTCAAATAGGCGCCGTCGGTAACCCAGGTAAAGAACAGCATAATGGCGATAATCGCGGCGATCATCACGAAAACCTGGAGGTTAAGCCCTTTCAGCGCCGGGAAAGCGGCAGGGGCGGATGGGGTAAGTTTGATTTCAGACGACGTGTTTTTCGACATGGCGTTCGCTCCTCAGCGCGGCTTCCATCACCTGTTCCTGGGTCAGACCTTGATTATGCAAATTGGCCTTAAGCTTGCCTTCGTGCATCACCAGTACCCTATCGCTTAGCCCGAGCACTTCAGGCAATTCGGATGAGATCACGATGACGGCGATGCCTTGCTGCACCAGTTGATTGATAAGCTTGTAGATTTCGTATTTCGCGCCGATATCGATGCCGCGGGTTGGTTCATCGAGGATCAAAATGCGCGGGTTGAGCAGCAGGCAGCGGGCCAGAATCGCCTTTTGTTGATTGCCGCCGCTCAGGCGGCCAATCGCCAGATCCGGCGATGACGTTTTGATTTTCAGCCGCTGAATCGATTGCTGAATGCAGTGCTGCTCCGCGGCGTCGTCGAGGCTGCTCGCCGGGCCGGTGAACTGATTTAACGCCGCGAGAGTGATGTTCTTGCCGACTGCCATCACCGGCACGATGCCGTCTTTTTTGCGGTCTTCCGGCACCATGGCGATACCATGGGCAATCGCCTGTTGGCAGTTTTTAATCGTCACCGGCTGTCCGTCGATAAAGATGCTTCCTTGCCAGCGCCCCGGCCAGACGCCAAACAGACACTGTACCGCCTCGGTGCGCCCGGCGCCGACTAACCCGGCGATGCCGAGGATTTCGCCGCGGCGGAGGGAAAACGACACGTCGTTGACGCGCTTGATATGGCGGTTAACCGGGTGCCAGGCGGTGAGATGCTCGACCCGCAATATCTCATCGCCATGATTATGTGGTTCGTTTGGATACAAGGCCGTGAGCTCGCGTCCGACCATCATGGTGATGATGTCATCTTCGTTCATCCCGCTGGCGTCGCGGGTGCCAATATGCTGGCCGTCACGTATCACGCAGATAGTGTCGGAGATGGCTTTAACTTCATTGAGCTTGTGCGAAATATAAATACAGGCGATGCCGTGGTTTTGCAGATCGCGAATAATCGCCAGCAGCGTCGCGGTTTCTTGTTCGGTTAACGATGCCGTGGGTTCATCGAGGATCAGCAGCCGTACCTGTTTATTCAGCGCCTTGGCGATCTCGACCAACTGCTGCTGGCCGAGGCCTAAATCGCCAACGCGGGTATCGGGCGAGATCGATAAATTCACCTGCGCTAATAGTTTCTGGCAGCGCAGGGTCATGGTTTCGTAATCCAGCAGGCCATGGCGTGAGATCTCGGCACCGAGAAAGATATTTTCCAACACCGTGAGATGTTTCACCAACGCCAGCTCCTGGTGAATAATGGCGATACCTTTGCGCTCGGTATCGCGAATATGATTCGCCTGCAGCGACTCGCCGGCGAAAATGATTTCACCATCGTAACTGCCGTGTGGGTAGATGCCGCACAGCACTTTCATTAGCGTCGATTTTCCCGAACCATTTTCACCGCATAACGACACCACTTCCCCGGCATTCAGCCGCAGGCTGACGTTATCCACGGCCTTAACCGCGCCGAAGGCTTTGGTGATGTTCTTCATTTCGAGTAACCAGGACATAGAGACTCCGCAAAAGCGATATCCGGCAGGACGAAAACGACGCCCCGAGGCGGGGCGTCAGCCATTACAGTTCACTCTTTTTGTGGAAACCGTCTTTAATCACCGTGGCGTCAATATTCTCTTTATTGACTTCAATTGGCGTTAACAGGCGCGAAGGGACATCTTTTAAGCCGTTATTCAATGTGGCGTCGGCCTTGGGTTGCTGGTCATTACCTAATTCAACGGCGATTTCGGCAGCGTTAGTGGCAAGCGTGGTAATCGGTTTATAAACGGTCATCGTCTGGGTGCCGGAAATAATACGTTTCACGCCAGCCAGATCGGCATCCTGCCCGGAAATGGCGACTTTACCCGCCAGCCCCTGGGCGCTAAGCGCCTGGATAGCGCCGCCGGCGGTCGCATCATTGGAAGCCACTACCGCATCAATTTTGTTGTTATTCGCCGTCAGCGCGTTTTCCATGATTTTTAACGCGTTTTCCGGCAGCCAGCCGTCGACCCACTGATCGCCGACGATCTTAATTTTGCCGTCATCAACATAAGGTTTGAGCACCTTCATCTGACCGGCGCGGAACAATTTGGCGTTATTATCCACCGGCGAGCCACCCATCAGGAAATAATTTCCCTGCGGCACTTTGTCGACCAGGCTTTTGGCCTGCATTTCACCGACTTTTTCATTATCGAAAGAAATATAAAAGTCGATGTCAGCATTATTAATCATGCGATCGTAGGCGAGAACTTTAATTCCTTCTTGTTTCGCTTCTTTAATAACGTTACTGAGCACCTGGCCGTTGTAAGGAATAATCACTAAAACATCGACGCCGCGGTTGATCATATTTTCAATTTGCGACATTTGCGTTTCTTCGTTGCCATTGGCGGACTGCACAAATACTTTGGCGCCTAAGGATTCCGCTTTATTAACGAAAATATCGCGATCTTTTTGCCAACGTTCCAGACGAAGATCGTCGATGGCCATCCCAATCTTAACTTCTTTAGCCATACCCGCCATGCTGGCGAGAAGGAGCGATGAGGCGCAGAGCGTAAGGCAAAGGTTCTTTATCTTCATAATAACGATACCTTTTCAAAGGGTAGGTAAGGCGAACAGGAATAAACTTCAGGTTGCAGATACGTTGCAGATTCTTAACGGGGAAGCGAGGGCTGGCAATTACCTGTTCTTATTTTCGCATTATGAAATTTAGTTTGTTTCGTAATTTATGACCGCGATCGTATTTTATTCAAGAGTATGCAGGTTATTTCATTCTTCTTCCATCATAGGGTTCCAGAAATGATGCAAAGAGGAATTGTTTTTGCGAGCTGGCGCACGTTTGTGGATTCTCTCAATGGCGGTGTGAAATAACGTAATTGAGGAAGATGAAAATGGAATTCTATATTGGCGTATCACTTGTTACTCGCCGCACCCCTGAATATGGAGTTCTCTATGCAAACCTATTTCGATCAACTCGATCGCGTTCGTTATGAAGGCCCGAAATCGACTAACCCGCTGGCTTTTCGTCACTACAATCCGGATGAATTAGTACTGGGTAAGCGCATGGAAGACCACCTGCGTTTCGCCGCCTGCTACTGGCACACTTTCTGCTGGAATGGCGCGGATATGTTTGGCGTGGGATCCTTCGATCGTCCATGGCAGCAGCCGGGCGAAGCGCTGGAAATGGCGAAACGTAAAGCCGAAGTGGCATTTGAGTTTTTCCATAAGTTGAATGTGCCGTATTACTGCTTCCATGATGTCGACGTTTCCCCGGAAGGCGCTTCGCTGAAAGAGTACAGCAACAACTTTGCTCAGATGGTGGATGTGCTGGCGGAAAAACAGCAGCAGAGCGGCGTGAAACTGCTGTGGGGGACGGCAAACTGCTTTACCAACCCACGTTATGGCGCAGGCGCGGCGACGAACCCCGATCCGGAAGTCTTTAGTTGGGCGGCGACTCAGGTAGTTACCGCAATGAATGCGACCCACAAGTTGGGCGGTGAAAACTACGTGCTGTGGGGCGGTCGCGAAGGCTACGAAACCCTGCTTAATACCGATCTGCGTCAGGAGCGCGAGCAGATTGGCCGCTTTATGCAACTGGTGGTTGAACACAAACACAAAATTGGTTTCCAGGGCACCCTGCTGATCGAGCCGAAGCCGCAGGAGCCGACCAAGCACCAATATGATTATGATGCCTCCACGGTTTACGGGTTCCTGAAACAGTTTGGTCTGGAAAAAGAGATTAAACTGAATATTGAAGCTAACCACGCCACCCTTGCCGGCCACTCTTTCCACCACGAGATCGCCACGGCTATTGCGCTGGGCCTGTTCGGTTCGGTTGATGCTAACCGCGGCGATGCGCAGCTGGGCTGGGATACCGACCAGTTCCCGAACAGCGTAGAAGAGAACGCCCTGGTGATGTATGAGATCCTCAAAGCGGGCGGCTTCACCACCGGCGGCCTGAACTTTGATGCTAAAGTTCGTCGCCAGAGCACCGACAAATACGACCTGTTCTACGGTCATATCGGCGCGATGGACACTATGGCGCTGTCGCTGAAAGTTGCGGCGCGCATGATTGAAGACGGCGAGCTGGATAAACGCGTGGCGAAACGATACGCCGGCTGGAACGGTGAATTGGGCCAGCAGATCCTCACAGGCCAGATGACCCTGACCGACATCGCGCACTATGCGACTCAGCACAACCTGGCGCCGCAGCACCACAGCGGGCACCAGGAACTGCTGGAAAACCTGGTGAATCATTACCTGTTCGATAAGTAATGCCGACAAAAGCGCCCGGTAAATCCGGGCGCTGGCTATAACCATTTTTGCTGCGCCACGCTTTGCCGTGGCGTTCGTGTTAAGGAGACGCTGCATGTATATCGGGATTGATTTAGGGACCTCGGGCGTAAAAGCCATTCTGCTCAACGAACAGGGCGACGTACTGGCGACGCATACCGAAAAACTGACCGTCTCGCGCCCGCATCCGCTCTGGTCCGAACAAGATCCCGAACAGTGGTGGCAGGCGACGAATACCGCGATGCAAGCGCTGGGCGCGCAACACTCTCTGCGCGAGGTAAAAGCTTTAGGGATTGCCGGACAGATGCATGGCGCCACGCTGCTCGACAAACAGCAGCGGGTCCTGCGTCCGGCGATTTTGTGGAATGATGGCCGCTGCGGCGAAGAGTGCATGCTGCTGGAAGAAAAAGTCGGCGCTTCGCGGCAAATCACCGGCAACCTGATGATGCCGGGTTTTACGGCGCCGAAGCTGCTGTGGGTACAGCGTCACGAAACCGAAATTTTTAAACAGGTCGATAAGGTCCTGTTGCCGAAAGATTACCTGCGGCTACGCATGAGCGGCGAATTCGCCAGCGATATGTCCGACGCCGCCGGCACGATGTGGATGAACGTCGCGCGACGCGACTGGAGCGATGAGATGCTCGCCGCCTGCGGGCTCGGCCGCGACAATATGCCGGCCCTTTTTGAAGGCTGCGAAGTGACCGGCCAACTGCGTGCTGAGGTAGCCCAGGCGTGGAATATGCCGCGGGCGCTGGTGGTAGCGGGCGGCGGTGATAACGCGGCAGGCGCTGTCGGTGTTGGCATGGCCGATGCCGGTCAGGCGATGTTATCGCTGGGGACCTCAGGCGTCTATTTCGCCGTCAGCGATGGTTTTCTGAGTAAACCGGAAAGCGCGGTGCATAGTTTCTGCCACGCCCTGCCGGGCCGCTGGCACCTGATGTCGGTGATGCTCAGCGCCGCGTCTTGTCTGGATTGGGCGGCAAAGCTGACCGGCCTCGGCAGCGTACCGGCGCTGATCGCCGCGGCGCAGTCGGCGGATGACAATGCCGACCCGGTGTGGTTCTTGCCTTATCTTTCCGGCGAGCGTACGCCGCACAACAATCCGCAGGCTAAAGGCGTGTTCTTCGGCCTTACCCATCAACATGGTCCCGCCGAACTGGCGCGGGCGGTGCTTGAGGGGGTGGGCTACGCGCTGGCCGACGGCATGGATGTTGTGCACTCCTGCGGCGTGAAACCAGACAGCGTCACCCTTATCGGCGGCGGCGCGCGTAGCGCATACTGGCGACAAATGCTCGCCGATATTAGCGGCCAGCAGCTGGATTTCCGCACCGGCGGCGATGTCGGCCCGGCGTTAGGCGCGGCAAGATTGGCGCAGTTGGGCGTTCATCACGATGCGGCTTTCTCTGACCTCCTGCCGCAGCTGCCGCTGGAGCAGGCGCACCTGCCTGATGCTCAACGGTTTGCCCGTTATGCGCCGCGTCGTGAAACGTTCCGCCAGATCTATCAGCAGCTTAAGCCACTGATGTCATAAGTTGTTCTCGCCCCATTTATTGGGGCGAATTTCCTTTCTGAATGATTCGCTTTGCATTGATTTAATTCACATATTTATTTATTCCGAATTGTGGGTTTCAATTTGCGGAAACTGCCGCAACCGGCAATTCCCCGGTCATAATGAGCGCTACCATGGCCAGGGAGGCGCAATGAAATTAAAACGTACGACGGCAAGATTAGTCATGCTGCTGGGCTCGCTGGTTTACTTAATCGGTATCTGGCGAACGTGCCCGCTATTCAGCGGCAAAGGTTACTTTCTTGGTGTACTGGTGATGGGAATGTTTGCCGTACTTACGCATCAGCGAACGGAGCTGGAAGCGCAGCGAGACGATGATTTTATCTCTCTGTGCCGGCTGGTGCTGTTGCTATCGGTGGGATTGCTGCTGGTCGGCGCCTGGTTTGTCCCGGCGCCGTGGCGTGAAAAAAGCATCTACGTGGTGGCATGGTTTGTCTGTATGTATGGCGCTTCAGCGATATCTTATCCCGCCAGAGTCGCGGATAAAGCTCGCAATAGCTCAGTGGAATAAGCTGTCAGTCGACAGCGAAGAGAGGTAGTCAGCAATGGAAATGAAAGCGACGACATATTCACCCGCGTTTCACCTGATCTCATGGATTGCGCTGGTGGGCGGTATCCTCGTGTATTTGATTGGCCTGTGGAATGCGCCAATGGAGCTCAATGAAAAGGGCTACTATTTTGCCGTATTGGTGCTGGGTCTTTTTTCCGCCGCTTCTTATCAGAAAACGGTTCGTGATAAATACGACAAAATTCCAACCACCGCTATGTATTACATGTCCTGCTTGATCGCTTTCGTGATTGCGGTGGGTCTGCTGGTGGTGGGATTGTGGAACGCAACGCTGATGCTAAGCGAGAAAGGCTTTTATGGCCTGGCATTCTTTTTGAGCCTGTTCGGCGCGGTAGCAGTACAGAAGAATATTCGCGATGCCTGGGATCGCTCGCCGCTAAGCGAGGGGAGCGCAGTAACAGAAGAGACCGCGGAGTAATCGACGGCGCCCGCGTTAAACGGCGGGCGCTTTTTTTAGCTCACTAACCGGCGACGGTCAATTCGTTGAACCAGTATAGAGAGCGCCAGGCTACCCAACAGCGCGGCGGCGAAAATCCATGCAATATCCAGTAATGGCCAGCGGTTAAGTTCCAGGCCACTTGCGCGTAGCGCGTGTATAAACAGCGCGTGAAAACCATAAATGCCTAATGAATGTCTGGAAATTAACGCAATACCCGGAAGCTCACGGCTATTGAGGACGTTTTTGCCCAGCGTCAGCAACGAGGTCGCGCAGACAAACACTGCCGGCCCGCAGTACAGATACCAGGTATCGCCGAAATCACCGCGCCATTGCAGTTCATGCAGCGTGCCGCGTGAAATGACCCACACCGCGGCGGTAAACAGCAGCGCGCACAGCAGGGTTAACCCTCTTCGGTCGGTATTCATGGCGCCGATCGCCCGGCCCAGT
Organism: Klebsiella sp. 141203; assembly: GCF_032601985.1. Classification (NCBI taxonomy): domain Bacteria; kingdom Pseudomonadati; phylum Pseudomonadota; class Gammaproteobacteria; order Enterobacterales; family Enterobacteriaceae; genus Klebsiella; species Klebsiella sp. 141203. Next base: position 239,716 of record NZ_JAQIRL010000004.1, read on the forward strand.
ATTCCGTACAGTACGTAGTAAAAGGTATCGCCGTTGATGTAGAGGTTTACCGGTAGCCATTCAATGCCGCCGGCTTTAATGCTTACCGTATTGGGGTTGGCGATGAGGCCAATCACCAGCATCAGCGCCAGCAGCATTTTGCCGCTGACCTGCTTCACCTGAATCAGCGGTGAGAGCAGATAAATCACCACAATGGCAAAGAAAAACCACAGGTGATAAAACACCGGCTTTTGCAGTAAATTTTTTAATGACAGCTCAACGTTGATATGGGTAAACAGGGTGATATAGAGCAGCGCCAGCGCGCTGTAGAACAGAATGCACAGTCCGATGCGCAGATAATGGCGCGGCTGGGCGCTGCGCTCGCCAAAAAACAGATAACCTGAAATCATGAAAAAAAGCGGGACGCTGACGCGCGATGCCGAGTTAAGCAGGTTAGCGATATTCCATTCAAACAAGCTGATGCTATGAGGATGGGTAATGTACCAGGTGGTGCTGTGAATCATCACGACCATCAGACATGCTATGCCGCGCAAGTTGGTAATCCAGCTTATTTTTTCCTGCATCTGTACCTCATTGGCTCCTGCGTAAAAAGAGTCTGACTCCCGTAGTTTGTCGTCATCACAATGGAATATTCTGAGTTTATCGCCACACTCTTGTAGAGCATCCGCGAGATTCGCAAAATGTTTGTCTGGTTTTACATGGTCTGCACGATAACAATTGGCTAACAAGGCGGTTGAGAAAAATGGTGATGAAATATTTCGTATCTGCCCTGGTGGCGCTGCTGCTGGTTGGCTGCAGCCAGACACCTGCTCAACCTGTCCAAAAAGCGCAAAAGGCACGTATCACGCCGCAAACGACGCTGAACATGGAGAAACTATGCAAGGATCAGGCGGCGTTACGTTATAGCACAGACACCCGTCGCGTCGACGTTAATCATTTCGAGCAGTTCCAGGCAAGCTATGAGCTTTCCGGCCTGACTTCGCGGAATGAGCGTTTTATCTGTTCTTTTGATCCGGACGGCCAGTTTTTGCATCTTTCTATGCGCTAAATGCGGCTTAAACGCCGCATGATGGCGCCGCTTTGCTCAAATTTCGCTAAACAAAGGCGTTTCATACTGTATATCTCGCAGCCAGCGGGTATACTGATCCCTTCCTTTAAATCCACACGTATCCAGCACGAAATAATATGCAAAAGTTTGATACCAGGACCTTCCAGGGCCTGATCCTGACCTTACAGGATTACTGGGCTCGTCAGGGCTGCACCATTGTTCAACCACTGGACATGGAAGTCGGCGCCGGCACATCTCACCCGATGACCTGCTTACGCGCGTTGGGGCCAGAGCCGATGGCGACCGCTTACGTGCAGCCATCTCGTCGCCCGACCGACGGTCGCTATGGCGAAAACCCGAACCGCTTACAGCACTATTACCAGTTCCAGGTGGTGATTAAGCCGTCTCCGGACAACATTCAGGAGCTGTACCTCGGATCTCTGAAAGAGCTGGGTATGGACCCGACTATCCACGATATCCGCTTCGTTGAAGATAACTGGGAAAACCCGACGCTGGGCGCCTGGGGGCTGGGTTGGGAAGTGTGGCTGAACGGTATGGAAGTGACGCAGTTCACTTACTTCCAGCAGGTTGGCGGCCTGGAATGTAAACCGGTGACCGGTGAAATCACTTACGGCCTGGAGCGTCTGGCGATGTACATCCAGGGCGTGGACAGCGTCTACGATCTGGTCTGGAGCGATGGTCCGCTGGGCAAAACCACCTACGGCGACGTGTTCCACCAGAACGAAGTGGAACAATCCACCTATAACTTTGAATATGCGGACGTAGACTTCTTGTTCACCTGCTTCGAGCAGTATGAGAAAGAAGCGCAGCAACTGCTGGCGCTGGAAAACCCGCTGCCGCTGCCAGCCTACGAACGTATTCTGAAAGCCGCCCATAGCTTTAACCTGCTGGATGCGCGTAAAGCCATCTCCGTCACCGAGCGTCAGCGCTATATTCTGCGCATTCGCACCCTGACTAAAGCAGTGGCAGAAGCTTACTATGCTTCCCGTGAGGCCCTTGGCTTCCCGATGTGCAACAAAGATAAATAAGAGGCGGCCATGTCTGAGAAAACTTTCCTGGTGGAGATCGGCACCGAAGAGCTGCCACCAAAAGCACTGCGCAGCCTGGCTGAATCCTTCGCTGCCAACTTTACTGCGGAACTGGACAACGCTGGCCTTGCGCACGGCGCCGTCGAATGGTTTGCCGCGCCGCGCCGCCTGGCGCTGAAAGTGGCGAATCTGGCCGCCTCGCAGCCGGATCGTGAAGTCGAAAAACGCGGCCCGGCCATTGCCCAGGCGTTTGACGCGGAAGGTAAACCAAGCAAAGCGGCCGAAGGCTGGGCGCGTGGCTGTGGTATTACCGTCGATCAGGCTGAACGTCTGACCACCGATAAAGGCGAATGGCTGTTGTATCGCGCCCACGTTAAAGGTGAAAGCGCGCAAACGCTGCTGCCGAACATGGTTGCGACCTCGCTGGCGAAGCTGCCAATCCCGAAACTGATGCGTTGGGGCGCTTCCGACGTTCACTTCGTGCGTCCGGTACACACCGTAACCCTGCTGTTGGGCGATCAGGTTATCCCGGCGACCATTCTGGGTATCGCTTCCGACCGTATCATTCGCGGACACCGTTTTATGGGCGAGCCGGAATTCACCATCGACAATGCCGACCAGTATCCGCAGATTCTGCTGGAGCGAGGTAAAGTGATGGCGGACTACGCCGAGCGTAAAGCCAAAATCAAAGCGGATGCTGAAGCGGCGGCGCGTAAGATTGGCGGTAACGCTGATCTGAGCGAAAGCCTGCTGGAAGAAGTGACCTCTCTGGTCGAGTGGCCGGTAGTGCTGACGGCGAAGTTTGAAGAGAAATTCCTCGCGGTGCCATCCGAAGCGCTGGTTTACACCATGAAGGGCGACCAGAAGTACTTCCCGGTCTACGCTAATGACGGCAAACTGCTGCCGAACTTCATCTTCGTGGCGAATATCGAGTCCAAAGATCCGCAGCAGATCATCTCTGGTAATGAGAAGGTCGTTCGTCCGCGTCTGGCCGATGCCGAGTTCTTCTTCAATACCGACCGTAAAAAACGTCTGGAAGATAACCTGCCGCGTCTGGAAACCGTGCTGTTCCAACAGCAGCTGGGAACCCTGCGCGACAAGACCGATCGCATTCAGGCGCTGGCGGGCTGGATTGCCGAACAAATTGGCGCTGACGTTAACCATGCGACCCGCGCGGGTCTGCTCTCCAAGTGTGACCTGATGACCAACATGGTCTTCGAGTTTACTGACACGCAGGGCGTGATGGGTATGCACTACGCGCGTCATGACGGCGAAGCGGAAGATGTCGCAGTGGCGCTGAACGAGCAGTATCAGCCGCGTTTTGCCGGCGATGCGCTGCCGTCTAACCCGGTTGCCTGCGCGGTGGCTATTGCCGACAAGATGGACACTCTGGCGGGTATCTTCGGTATCGGCCAGCATCCGAAAGGCGATAAAGACCCGTTTGCGCTGCGCCGCGCCGCGCTGGGCGTGCTGCGTATCATCGTTGAGAAGAACTTGAATCTCGATCTGCAAACGCTGACCGAAGAAGCCGTGCGTCTGTACGGCGAGAAGCTGACTAACGCCAACGTCGTTGATGACGTTATCGACTTCATGCTGGGCCGCTTCCGTGCCTGGTATCAGGACGAAGGCTACGGTGTTGACACTATCCAGGCGGTACTGGCGCGTCGTCCGACCCGCCCGGCGGATTTCGATGCGCGCATGAAGGCCGTGTCACACTTCCGTACGCTGGAAGAGTCCTCCGCCCTGGCGGCGGCAAACAAACGCGTATCCAACATCCTGGCGAAATCCGACGAGACCCTGAACGATATCGTTCATGCCTCGGTGCTGAAAGAAGCGGCGGAAATCAAGTTGGCCGGTAATCTGGTGGTGCTGCGCGATAAGCTGCAGCCGTACTTCGCCGAAGGCCGTTATCAGGATGCGCTGATTGAGCTGGCTGCGCTGCGCGAGCCGGTTGATGAGTTCTTCGAAAATGTGATGGTTAACGCTGAAGACAAAGATGTTCGCATCAACCGTCTGACGCTGCTGTCCAAACTGCGCGAGCTGTTCCTGCAGGTTGCGGATATTTCACTGCTGCAGTAACTATCTCGTGAGAGGTCAAAAGCCTGCCATCCGGCAGGCTTTTTTTTGCCTTATTGCCATGGTGAAAAAATAATCTTGAAATCCAGGCTCAGGTCTGGCTATCCTATGCCCCGACGAATCCCTCGTCTCACTGGAGCGCACACGACAAATGAACAAACACGACTGATGAATTTCACGCCTTACCTCGCAGAGGCTGCGGGTAGGGGAGTATTGATTTCATTCAGGAGTGCTTATGGCTCATTGCGCCCACACCCCCTCTTTTGTTTTACATCAGGTCACCTGTCAGTTCGCGACGGGACAGACGCTTTTTGGCCCGCTGAATTTATCGCTGGAACCGTTGCTTTGCGGCCTTGTTGGACGCAACGGCGTTGGCAAGACACGCCTGTTGCGTCTGCTGGCGGGCCTAGATTCCCCTTCCGGCGGGCATATCGAACGGTCGGCTACGGTTGCCTGGGTGGCGCAGCAGCCGACCCTCACGGCCGGGACCACCATTGCCTCGCTATTGGGTTATGCACCGCTATTTGACGCCTTGTCCCGTCTTGAACAGGGGAAAGGGCTGGCGGATGACTTCGAACTGTTAGATGGTCGTTGGGATCTGCCCGATCGCCTGAGTTCAGCCTTTCGCGATGCCGATCTCCCGGCATTCTCCGCCGATCGTCCCGCTTTTTCGCTCAGCGGCGGCGAACGGATGAAGGCGCTGCTGTGCGGCGCGTTGGTTTCCGGCGCGGACTATCTGCTGCTGGATGAACCTACTAATCATCTCGATCGTCAGGGCCGGGAGTGGCTGTATCAGCAACTGGAAATCTGGCGGGGCGGGGCATTAATCGCCAGCCACGACCGTGAATTACTGGCTCGAATGTCGAAGATTATTGAGCTGACGCCGGCGGCGCTGCGCAGCTACGGTGGTAATTATGCCGAATATCAGCAGCAGCATGAAGCGGAGCAACAGGCCGCCCGCTCGGCGCTGGAGCATGCCGCAATCGAACGGCGGCGCACCCGGGCGCGGATGCAAAAGGAGCATGATGCGGCCCAGCGGCGATCGGCGCAGACGCTGCGTACCGTCGATGCGCTGAATATCGCTTCTTTCGAACGCGTGAAGTACAAAGGGGCGGCAAAAGAGCGTCCGGGAACGCTGCGCCGTCAGCATCGAGAGCAGAACAGTAGCCTGAATGCCGCCGTGCAGCAGGCGCGGGAGCGGGTAGAAGAAGATAATCCGGTGATGTTTACGCTGCCGGGCAGTGAAGTGGCCGCCGGCAAGCAGGTACTGGTGCTGGAATCACTGCAGTTAGCTCACTCATCCCCCGCCCCGCTCGACTGGCGGGTGGATGGCCCGATGCGCATTGCGCTAAGGGGGCCAAACGGCTGCGGCAAAACAACATTGTTGAAAACCCTGATGGGGCTGGAGCAGGCAACTGCTGGCGACGTTCGGCTGTCGGTGAGCGCGGCGTATCTCGATCAGCATCTGACGCAGCTGGATTTATCACTATCGGTAATGGAGCACTTGAACTTAGGAAACACTCCGCTGGATGAAGGAATGCTGCGTAGCCGTCTGGCGCAGCTCCAGTTGGGGGCTGACAAGGTGAGTCTTCCGCTAGCGGCGCTAAGCGGCGGCGAACGACTGAAAGCGGCGCTTGCCTGCGTGCTCTGGCGGCGGGACTCAACCCAACTGCTGCTACTGGATGAGCCAACCAATCATCTCGATCTGGCTTCAACGCAGGCGATTGAAAGCGCGCTGGCGGCGTTTCCCGGCGCTATGCTGGTGGTATCGCATGACGAGGCATTTTTACAAGGCCTGAAATTGACCCATAGCCTGGAGTGGCGGGATACGGGCTGGCATTTTGCCGCCCTCTGAATGACAACAGGCGCCATCTGCTGATGGCGCCTGTTGATGACAGATAAAAAAAATCCCCGCCATAAGGCAGGGATTTATTATTCTTAGCGGCTTGAACTTACAGAGAAGTTACGTTGCCAGCTGCCGGGCCTTTAGCGCCGCTTTCGATGGTGAAGGAAACTTTCTGACCTTCGTCCAGGGATTTGTAGCCATCGTTCTGGATAGCGGAGAAGTGTACGAACACGTCTTTAGAGCCATCGTCAGGAGTGATGAAGCCGAAGCCTTTGTCAGCGTTGAACCATTTTACGATACCAGTCATTTTACCGGACATAGTGAATTACCTTTAAAAAAATTAGTGAGCCTTGCGGCGTAGTGGTCTGGACTACAGATTTAAAGCGATAAAGGGAAAGTTCACTACGGGGATATCTAATGGATAACCTTTGAAGGACTGCTCTATTCGACTGCTCTGTGGTCTGTAAATCAAACCTGCGAGCATTAACGCATGTTCTCAGTCGGATAGCAAACTTTTTTTCATCAGGATATAAAACGGCCCTGCATCAGGACCGTTACCAAAAGAAGATAGTAAACCAGTTTTTCAATCTATTAGCTGCCTTGAGAGCTGGGGATTGGCCATCATCAGGCGCATCAGTTTGAGCTCAGTGGATGACGGTTTAACCCGTCGCGACTCCCACTCTTCAACCATCGCAACGCTGACGCCCATGGCATTGGCGAAATCATCGGTCTTAAGTCCTGTGCCCTTACGCAGCTGTTCAAATTCATTAAAAACGCTTGGGGTACGGGCAAGCGTGGCCGTTTGCGGCTGATCTTTAAAAACAATTTGTTCCAGGTTACTCAACAAATCAAATACGGGATCTTTATATTCCATTGAGAGCTCCTATTCTGTCTCACTGCGGAGAGGAAAATACATCGAGCCATTTAAGAATAGTCGCAAAAACAAGGAAAATAATAACCGAAGTGATTATTTGTCGGCGTGGTTTCGTTAATCACCTGGAAAAGCGGCGTGCGTAAAAGCTAAGGGGATGATTACTAAGAGTGTCAGCAGCTTTGGAAAATTTATGTAAATGATGGTTAGCGGCAAGAAAAAGCCAGCGCAGAGCGCTGGCTGGATTGATTAGGCTTTCTGTAAATTCTTGCTGTCATTTTCGCTGACGCCTGGCTGGCGCTGACTCATTTTGTATTTCACCAGTAGAGCGATAGCAGATAAAAACGCCGGGATCGCCAGCATGGTGAAGATGGTCTCAAACGACAATTGCGCCTGCATCAGGAAAGCGCCGCTGAAGGCACCGAGGATCCCGCCGAAGCGGCCGATACCGAGCATCCAGGCAACGCCGGTGGCACGGCCCTGGGTTGGATAGAAACCAGCAGCCAGCGCCGGCATTGATGATTGCGCGCCGTTCATAATGCTGCCGGCGATAAACACCATTACTCCCATCAACAGCAGGTTGCTGGTTGAGAATCCGACCAGGCAAACAAAGACGCCGGTGAGCAGCCAGCCGACGGCAACCACCTTGTTAGGGTTGATCTTGTCCATTAGCGCGCCGAGGATCAGCACGCCAATCCCGCCGCCGAGTGGGAACAGGGCGGTGATGATAGAAGCCTGGCTCATCGAGGCTCCGGTTTCACGGATCAGCAGCGGTAGCCAACTGGTCAGCAGATAGAAAATCAGCAATCCCATAAAATAGGTCAGGCACAGCATCACGGTGCCCACGGCGTAGCGCGGGGAGAAAATCACGCCAATGGCTGACTTTTCCTTCACCTGGCCTGCTTCACGTAGCTCAAATTCAACCGCATCCGGCAGCGGCGCGATACGCTTCAGGATAGCGGCGATCCGCTGTGCCGGCTGTCGTTTCACGACCATATAGCGGGCGGATTCCGGCAGCAGGAATATTAACGCTACCGCCAGCAGCAGCGGCATCACGCCGCCAAGCACCAGCACGCTTTGCCAGCCATAATGCGGGATCATCCAGGCTGACAGAAACCCTCCCAGCGACGACCCCATCGGAAAGCCGACGAACATCAGGTTTACCATCAGCGCGCGGCGGCGTTCCGGAGCATATTCGCTCATTAGCGTCGCGGCATTCGGCATTGCCGCGCCTAAGCCCAACCCGGTGAGGAAGCGTAATAATGTCAGCTGGTTAAGGCTGCTGGCAAACGCGGTTAACAAACTAAAGCCGCCGAATACCAGGATCGACATAATCAACACTTTCTTGCGGCCAATACGGTCGGCGAGCGGCCCGGCCGTCAGCGCGCCGACGGCGAGCCCGACCAGAGCGGCGCTCATTACCGGGCCCAGCGCGGATTTCTCAACGCCCCATTCCTGTACCAGGTCTGAGGCGATAAAACCAATAATCGCGGTATCAAATCCGTCCATCGCGACGGTAATAAAACATAAGGCGAGAATCATCCATTGGTACTTCGTGAATGGATGTTCGTTGATAAAAGCCTGAATATCGATGGTTGTTTTCTTCATACGGCATTCCTGGCAGGCTGAGCGGGGGACAGAGGTATTGTTATAGTCTCCCTCGCTGTCATTGATGTTGTTTGTGCGATAATCGAACATAACGCCGTTAATCGCTCATTAATCAAACCATTGAACCTGCCTGTAGACAATGCGCCGCCTTCAGGAAGCGTGCGATTATCGTCCGCTTTGCCCATTTATTTGGCTGGTGATTTCATTAATTTTAATTAAATCAAAAAGATATTTACTATTTTTGCGGGTTACGTTATCGCGTTAAATGTGATGAACTTAACAGCGGGCCTGGCTTACGCGGGGAGGCGAAAAAGGGCGTTTTCCGCGGTAAGATTATCAGGAAAGGGTATCCTGCAAGCCCGTCCTGGACTATCCTTGTCAGCGTCTGGCACGCGTGTGCCTGTTTGCGCTTTTTTTGGCTGAAGGAGTAAAAAAATGGCGACAGGAAAGTCCTGCTCTCGCTGGTTTGCGGCCGTTGCGGCCATATTAATGGTGGTTAGCCTGAGTGGGTGTTTTGATAAAGAAGGCGATCAGCGCAAAGCGTTCATCGACTTCCTGCAGAATACGGCGATGCGTAGCGGCGAACGTCTGCCAACGCTTACCGCCGATCAGAAAAAACAGTTCGGCCCCTTCGTTTCCGATTATGCGGTGATTTACGCTTATTCACAGCAGGTCAGCCAGGCGATGGATGCGGGTTTGCGCCCGGTGGTTGATAGCGTTAACGCCATTCGCGTGGCGCAGGATTATACCACTCAGCGTGAACCGCTGCGTCAGGCTAACGGCGCGCTGGGCGTGCTGAGCCAGCAGCTGGAAAACGCCAAAATGCAGGCCGATGCTGCGCATGGCGCGCTGAAGCAGGCTGAAGACCTTAAGCCGGTTTATGACCAGGTGTTTAATAAAGTCGTGACGGCGCCGGCGAATGCGCTGCAGCCGCTGATCCCGGCCGCGCAGGTCTTTACTCAGCAGCTGGTCCAGGTGGGTGATTTTGTCGCTCAGCAGGGGACGCAGGTGAGCTTCGTGGCTAACGGTATTCAGTTCCCGACGTCTCAACAGGCGAGTCAGTATAATGCGCTGATTGCTCCGCTGGCCGCTCAGCATCAGGCCTTTAATCAGGCCTGGACGGCGGCGGTTAACGCCACGCGTTAATCGGTATATCGCTGTTCTCCCGGCTGACTGCGCAAACGCCGTCAGCCGGGCTTTTCCTTTCCTCGCTTACTTCACCTGCGGGTTCACGCAGTTCTTCTCTACCTTGCCGTTCAACGCGTCAATCAGATTGTCTACCGCGCAGGCCGCCATGTTATAGCGGGTCTCGTGGGTAGCTGAACCAATATGCGGCAGCGCGACCACATTCGGCAGTTTCAGTAATGGCGAATCTTTTGCCAGTGGTTCATGTTCAAAGACATCAAGACCGGCGGCGTGAATCTCACCGGCCTGCAGCGCCGCAATCAGCGCCTGCTCGTCAACTACCGGACCGCGCCCGGCGTTAATGAAGATGGCGGAAGATTTCATTTTGGCAAACTGCGCTTCGCCGAACAGGTGGTGGGTCTCTTCGCTCAGCGGCAGGATCAGGCAGACGAAATCCGCTTCCTGTAACAGGGTATCGAGATCGCAGTAGCGGGCGTTAAAGCGCTCTTCCGCCTGCGGATGCTGACGACGCGCGTTATACAGAATCGGCATGCCGAAACCGAAATGCGCGCGCTGCGCCAGCGCCATGCCAATGCGGCCCATGCCGACGATGCCTAAGGTTTTATGGTGCACATCGCAGCCGAACCAGTCCGGCCCGATGCTTTTGGTCCATTCGCCCGCTTTCACGCGTTCAGCGACCTCAACCACCCGACGCGCGGTGCTCAGCACCAGCGCCATCACCGTATCGGCGACGGTTTCGGTCAGCACGGTCGGCGTATGCATCAGCAAAATCTTGCGCGCGTTCAACGCATCGACATCAAAATTGTCGTAGCCGACGGAAACGGTAGAGGTCGCACGCAGCTTCGGCATTTTCTCCAGTAACGCGGCGTCAACCTTTTCACTCGAACCCAGTAAACCTTCCGCCTGGGCGAAGGCCTCCGCGTGTTGCGAAACGGTTTCCGGACGCAGGTTTTTCACCTGGGTGACGGAAAAATGTTCCTCCAGACGATGTAACAGGTCGTCGGGAAGCGTTTTATAGAGAATGACAGACGGCTTCATGCGAATCTCCGTAGCGTAAGTAGTTCAGGCGTGATGAGCGCCAAGCGGAAGTTTTTGATTCTTAGCAGGCTTAACAATTAAAGTAAGCCATACCGAGGCGAAAAGCGCCACACCCATGAAAATGTACGAGGCGGACGGACTGCCGGTTGCGCCGTTGAGATAGCCGACGAACCACGAGCCAAAGAAGGAACCCAGCGCTCCCATACTGTTGATCAGCGCCATCGCGCCGCCGGCGACGTTGCGCGGCAGCATCTCCGGGATAATCGCAAAGAACGGGCCATACGGGGCGTACATGGCCGCGCCGGCGATCACCAGCAGGGTATAAGAGACCCAGAAATGGTTGGCGCCGACGGCCCACGAGCCGATGAACGCCAGCCCGCCAATGAGCAGCAGCGGCCAGACAAACAGCTTACGGTTCTGCATCTTATCGGAAGCCCAGGAGACGGCGATCATCGCAATCGTTGCCGCCAGATAGGGTACTGAAGAGAGCCAGCCTACCTCGACCATCCCCATGTTTTCGCCGCCGCTGCGGATGATTGACGGCAGCCACAGTACGAAACCGTACACGCCAATGCTCCAGGCGAAATATTGCATACACAGCAGTACCACGTTGCGTGAACGGAAGGCTTCGCCATAGTTACGCACCGCTTTGATACCCTGCTGTTCGCGCTCCAGCTGTTCCTGCAGCGCCGCTTTTTCACTTTCCGCCAGCCAGTTCACCTGCGACGGTTTGTCTTTCACCAGTACCCACCAGCAGAAGGCCCAAATCACCGCAGGGATCCCTTCAAGGATAAACATTTCACGCCAGCCGAAGGCCTGGATCAGATAACCCGATACGACCGACATCCACAGTACGGTGACCGGGTTGCCGAGGATCAGGAAGGTGTTGGCGCGCGAGCGCTCTGATTTTGTGAACCAGTTACTGATGTAAATCAGCATCGCCGGCATGACCGCCGCTTCCACCACGCCAAGGATAAAGCGGATGGCCGCCAGCGCCGGAATGTTATGCACTACGCCGGTCAGCGAGGCGCAGCCGCCCCAAAGGATCAGACAGATAAAGATAAGTTTACGCACGCTGCGGCGTTCGGCGTAAATTGCCCCAGGGATTTGGAAGAAGAAATATCCAAGGAAGAAAAGAGCGCCAAGCAGCGATGAGATGCCTTTAGTGATGCCAAGGTCTTCGGTAATGCCCGCGGCCGATGCAAAGCTGAAGTTGGCGCGGTCAAGGTACGCCAGGCTATACGTGATAAACACGATAGGCATGATGTACCACCAACGTTTTGCTGCATTTGTTGAACTGTTCATAGGCTTGCCTCTGTCAATGAGGTGACATACGCCCGCCGGGACGGGCGCTGCTGTGCCGCGCTGCATGTAGGGTACAGGACGGCTGTTTTAGGTGAAAAGTTTATTCGCCCAGCGTTTCGCGGGTGGGCAGCCCTTCGCTATCGCCCTGTACCTGAATGGCCAGCGAGCCAATTTTGTTACCGCGGTTCACGGCTTGCGTCAGCGTTTTGCCTTCCAGCAGCGCGCTGATCACCCCGACGGCAAAGCCATCGCCCGCGCCGACGGTGTCCACCACGTTATCGACTTTAATCGCGGCGATGGCACCCTGTTCGCCGTCGGCGGTCTTGAACCATGCGCCGTCGCAGCCGGTTTTAATCACCACCGCCTTAACGCCGCGCGACAGATAGAAATCAGCGATACCTTCCGGCGTCTGTTGGCCGGTGAGAATGACGCCCTCTTTTAAGCCTGGCAAAACCCAATCAGCCTGGAAGGCGAGGCGGTTCAGTTTCTCCACCATCTCGGCTTCGCTTTTCCACAGTACCGGGCGCAGGTTTGGATCAAATGAGAGGGTTTTCCCTTCGGCTTTCATCACCCTGGCCGCATGTTCCAGCAATGCATACGAGCTGTCGGACAGCGCGGCGGCGACGCCGCTTAAGTGCAAATGGCGGGCGCTGGTGAAGTAATCAGCGCGGAAATCTTCCGTCGACAGATGGCTGGCAGCCGATCCTTTACGGAAATATTCCACGATGGGATCGGTTCCATTTTCGACTTTAGATTTCATCTGGAAGCCGGTAGCGTAGCGCTCGTCAATGACTACGCCGCGCGCGTCGATGCCTTCTTTGGCCAGCGAATTCAGCACGAAGCGGCCAAAGCTATCGTTGCCGACGCGGCTCACCCAGCCCACCTTCAGCCCCAGGCGCGCCAGGCCGGTCGCCACGTTCAGTTCAGCGCCGGCGACGCGTTTGATAAAGCGTTCAACCTCCGCCAGTTCGCCGGTTTCGGTGGCGACAAACATCGCCATGGCTTCGCCAATGGTAATGACATCTAAGTTTTCCATGGCTTAATCCTCGCGTAACAGATCAACGTAATGGCGGGTGACGGCGGTCAGGTCGTCGCCGACCAGCGGGAATTCAATACCGCGCGGCGCGTCGGCGGGCAGGTTATCGAGCAGCGCCAGCCAGCGAGCGTCCGCCTGGTCCGGTGGGACGGCGCGATACTTCTCATGATGAGGCTCCGCCGCCTTCACATGAATATAGCTGACTGCAGGGGCGAGGTAGCGCGCGGCTTCTTCCGGCGAATCGCCGGCCCACAGCCAGTTCCCCATGTCGAAAGTCAGCGTCACCGGCATCTGATGGACCCGGCAGGCGGCTTTGAAACGCTGCATCGGCGCCAGTTGGCCGCAATCGGTCTGGTCATTTTCCACCACCAGCGCCATGCCGCTGGCGCTCAGAATGTCGCGCAGCGTCTCCAGCTGTTGGTTATGGATGAAATGACCGAGGGAGAGCTTCAGCCACAGAGCGTTGAGGGTTTGCGCTTCCTCAAGTAACGAGGGGAGATGGGGATTGAGCTCGCCGTGGTCGGTGAACAGCGCTTGTGGCGCGGAGTAGCAGGCCAGCAGCCCCTGTTTTTCAATGTCGGCCGCCAGCGTTGGCAACTGCTTCAGTTCCGCCGCGCTGAACAGCTCGCGGCGAATTTCCACGCCATCGGCGCCGGAACCGGCGATAAAGGGTAATACGGCGGACTGCCCGCCAAGCGCTTTAACGTGGTCGTTGCCATAAGCGGCGGTGACGACAATGATTTTTCTGGCCATTGAACAAACTCCTGGCGTGGTGGGGCTTAACTCCCTATTACGCTAGATGGTACCGGTTCCAAAGAAAAGGCCAGGATGTTTAATTTATGATCGTCATCACGATGAATCGTTAACGAGACGTTGATCCCCGGACGATAAGTTCGCCGGAGAAGACCCGCTCGCAGATGGGGTCGCTGCCGCCTTCGATACGTCTGACGACCTGTTCGACCGCGGCATAGCCAATCTGCCAGGTTGGCTGTTTGAGGGTGGTGATACCGACGCCCGCCAGCTCCGCCCATTCCAGCTCATCGAAGCCCAGCAGGCCGATATCGCTGCCCCAGATGAGATCAACGCGCTTCAGTGAACGGGCGACCTGTAACGTCAGGGCGCCATTGGCGGAAATCACCGCTTTGCGCATTCCGCGGTGGCGGGCGTGGAACTGACGCAGGACGTTATCCATCATGGCGCCGTCGTTGAGCGGGACCTCGGCGTTTTCCGCCACTATTCCGGTATGGCGCTGCAGAGTCGCGCGAAAGGCGTCCAGGCGCTCGCGGCGGGTGTTTACGGAGCCTATCGGCTCGCTTAAAAACAACAGCGCTTCAAAACCCTTTTCCACCAGATGCTCGGTGGCGGTGGTGGCGGCCTGAGTGTTATCCAACCCCACGACATCACAGGCGAAATCGGGGATTTTACGGTCGATAAGCACCATCGGCAGCGAGGATTGCTGCAGGCGGTTGAGGCCTTCTTCGCGCATGCCGACCGCATTAACCACAATCCCTTCAACCTGATAGCTGCGTAGGAGGTCGAGATAGTGAAGCTCCTGATCGATTTCGTTGTTGGTATTACACACCAGCAAGGTGAAGCCTTTTTCGCGGCAGGCGGCTTCAATCCCGCTTAACACGTTCACGGAGTAAGGGTTGGTGATATCGGCGATGATCAGGCCAATCAGGCGGGTACGACCATGTTTTAGGCCACGGGCCATCAGGCTGGGACGGTAGTTGAGCTCGGCAATCGCTTTCTCAATCCGCGCCAGCAGATCGTCGGAAAGCAGATGCTTTTCGCCGTTGAGATAGCGTGAAATGCTGGTTTTACCGGTTTTCGCGGCTTTCGCCACGTCGCTGATGGTTGCTCGCGCCGCTTTCGCCATGATGGCTTCCTTTGCTGAAAATCTGCCAACACCTTAGCGCGAAAAATAGCGATATCAAGCATTTTGCCCGGCAGGAAGGCTGCCGGGCCGGAAACAAGAGGATTACTGCAGCGGGCTGAGGGTAATTTCCACGCGACGGTTCTGCGCTTTGCCTTCCGCCGTGCTGTTGCTGGCGATCGGGTTCGCCGGGCCCATGCCGGTGGTGCGAATACGGTTGGCCGCCACGCCCTGAGTGATGAGCGCGCTGGCGACGCTATCGGCACGCTGTTGCGACAGACGCATGTTCAGATCGTTGCTGCCGGTGCTATCGGTGTAGCCGACGACGTTAACGGCGGTTTTCTCGTACTCTTTCAACACCATCGCGACGCCGGTCAGGGTGTTGGCGCCTGCAGGTTTCAGGTTGGCGCTGCTGCTGTCAAAAGTGACGTTATTCGGCATGTTAAGCACGATGTTGTCGCCATTTCGCGTCACGCTGACGCCGGTTCCCTGCATTTTTTCGCGCAGTTTCGCTTCCTGCACGTCCATGTAGTAACCGATGCCGCCGCCGAGCGCCGCGCCTGCTGCTGCGCCAATCAGCGCGCCTTTGCCGCGGTCATGCTTGGAAGAGGAGAGCGCGCCGACGCCTGCGCCCACTAAGGAGCCGATACCCGCGCCGATGCCGGATTTTCCCGCTTCGCGTTCGCCGGTATAAGGGTTGGTAGTACAACCAGAAATAGCCAGTGTGCCGCTAACGATAGCAGCAATCATGAGTACGCGTTTTTTCATCTTATTTCCTTAATCCTTTTTATTCTTTGCCACCGCAAGCGTGACGGTTGATTATGACGTCCGAATACGGAGAAAATTCCCCGCAGGGTATCTCTTTTTGTAAGTAACATTGAACGGTTGACTAACAAACCGTCACAACACCTGCATTCGCTGACCCAGGAGCCTGCTTTGCCAACCTCATCTGCAACTAAAACCATCTTAACCGCGGCCCACTGGGGGCCAATGCTGGTGGAGACGGATGGTGAAAATGTGATTTCGTCCCGCGGCGCGCTGGACACCCCCTTCGCCAACTCGCTGCAAACGGCGGTGCGCGAACAGGTGCACAGTAAAACTCGCGTTCGCTATCCGATGGTGCGAAAGGGCTTTCTTGCTTCGCCACAACAGCCGCAGGGCGTACGCGGCCAGGATGAATTCGTGCGGGTAAGCTGGGAGCAGGCGCTTGACCTGATTGATGCTCAGCATCGACGGATCCGCGAAAGCTTCGGCCCGCAGTCGATTTTCGCCGGTTCCTATGGCTGGCGTTCTAACGGCGTGTTGCATAAGGCGGCAACCCTGCTGCAGCGCTATATGAGTCTTGCCGGGGGCTATACCGGACACCTCGGCGATTATTCAACCGGCGCGGCGCAGGCGATCATGCCTTATGTGGTAGGCGGTAATGAAGTTTATCAACAGCAAACCAGCTGGCCGCTTATTCTGGAGCACAGCGAGGTGGTGGTACTGTGGAGCGCCAATCCGCTGAATACGCTGAAAATTGCCTGGAACGCCTCGGATGAACAAGGGGTCCCCTGGTTTGACCGCCTGCGCCAGAGCGGCAAACGGCTGATCTGCATCGATCCTATGCGATCGGAAAGCGTTGATTTCTTTGGCGAATCAATGGAGTGGATCGCGCCGCATATGGGCACTGACGTCGCGTTGATGCTGGGGATCGCCCATACCCTGGTAGAGCATGGCTGGCAGGACGATGAATTCCTCGCCCGCTGTACCAGCGGTTATGACATTTTCGCCCGCTATTTGAGTGGTGAAAGCGATGGCATCGCCAAAACCGCCGAATGGGCGGCGGCAATCTGCGGCGTACCGGCGGATAAAATCCGTGAACTGGCGAAACTTTTCCACGAAAACACCACCATGCTGATGTCCGGCTGGGGCATGCAGCGCCAGCAATTCGGCGAGCAAAAACACTGGATGCTGGTGACGCTGGCGGCGATGCTGGGGCAGATTGGCACGCCAGGCGGCGGTTTTGGGCTTTCTTACCACTTTGCCAACGGCGGCAACCCGACGCGCCGCGCCGCGGTGCTGGCTTCCATGCAGGGCAGCGTAGCGGGCGGCGTAGACGCGGTGGAAAAAATCCCGGTCGCCCGTATCGTTGAGGCGCTGGAAAACCCAGGGGCAAGCTATCAGCACAACGGGATGACGCGGCGCTTTCCCGACATCCGCTTTATCTGGTGGGCGGGCGGCGCCAACTTTACCCATCATCAAGATACCAACCGCCTGATTCAGGCCTGGCAGAAGCCGGAGCTGATTGTGATTTCCGAATGTTTCTGGACCGCCGCCGCGCGCCATGCCGATATCGTCTTACCGGCGACCACTTCGTTTGAGCGCAACGATCTGACCATGACCGGGGACTACAGCAATCAGCATCTGGTGCCGATGAAGCGGGTGGTCGCGCCACGCGATGAAGCGCGCGACGATTTTGATGTCTTTGCGGATCTGAGCGAACGCTGGGAGGCGGGCGGCCGCGAACGCTTCACCGAAGGAAAAAACGATTTGCAATGGCTGGAGAGCTTCTACCAGATTGCCGCCCAGCGCGGGGCGCAGCAGCAGGTGACGCTGCCGCCGTTTGCCGAATTCTGGCAGGCTAACCAGCTAATTGAAATGCCGGAAAACCCGGATAACGCCCGTTTCTCTCGTTTCGCGGCATTCCGCGCAGACCCGCAGGCTAACCCGTTAAAAACCGCGAGCGGGAAAATTGAAATTCACTCGCCGACCATTGCCGGCTTTGGCTATGCCGATTGTCCGCCGCACCCGATGTGGCTCGAACCTGATGAGTGGCACGGCAACGCCGAGGAAGGTCAGCTACAGGTGCTTTCCGCCCATCCGGCGCACCGCCTGCATAGCCAGTTGAACCAGACCTCGCTGCGCGAAAGGTATGCGGTGGCCGGGCGTGAGCCGCTGACTATCCATCCGCTGGACGCGCAGGCGCGCAATATCACCGACGGCGATCTGGTGCGGGTGTGGAATTCACGTGGTCAGGTACTGGCCGGCGCGGTGGTCACGGAAGGTATTCGTCCGGGGGTGATTTGCCTGCATGAAGGCGCATGGCCGGATATCGACCCCGATGCCGGAATATGCAAAAACGGTGCGGTGAACGTGCTGACGAAAGATATTCCGACCTCGCGTCTGGGCAACGGTTGCGCCGGGAATACGGCGCTGGCATGGCTGGAAAAATATGATGGGCCCGCGCTGGCGCTCAGCGCATTTGATCCGCCGGCCAATGCATAATCCAGGTTGGGTGCTGGGTGTCGTCCTGCCATGCGCAGTCTTCTATTCGGAAGCCCTGCGCGTGGTAGAAATTCACCGCCCGCACGTTTTTCTGATAAACCTCCAGGCTTAGCCAGTCGTAGTGCTGCTTGACCTCATCAAGCAGCGCGCGGCCGATACCGTGGCGGATCGCTTGCGGGGCGACGAAAAGCGCCCCGACGAAGCGCGAATCCATCACGCTGACAAACCCTTTCAGCGCGTCATTCTCCTGCCACACCCAAGTGGCGGCGGCGGGGAGATAGACATCACGCACGACTTCCAGACTCTCCCGCCAGTAGCTTTCGGCAATAAACGGATGCGCATAAATGGTGCTTTCCAGCCACAACTCGAGCAGCGGGCCGGTCTCTGTGGCATCCCATTTTTGGATCATGCTGGTCTCCCTGGGTGGCAAAAGCAGCCTGTCACGTGATCGTTGACTAACCCGCAGGCCTGCATAAACGAATAACAGATGGTGGAGCCGACAAACTTAAAGCCGCGCTTTTTCAGCGCCTTAGATAGGGCATCAGAGGCTGGTGTGGTGGTGGGGATTTCGGCGAGCGTCGCGGCATGGGTAATTTGCGGCTGGTTCTCGACAAATGACCAGACGAAATCGCTGAATGCTTCGCCGTTGGCTTCCATGGCGAGAAACGCCCGCGCATTGCCGATGATGGCCTGGATCTTTCCCCGATGGCGGATGATGCCCGCATCCTGTAGCAGGCGCTCGACGTCTGCTTCATCCATGGCCGCTACGCGAACTGGGTCGAACTGGTGAAAGGCCTGACGATAGTTTTCCCGTTTTTTCAGTACGGTTATCCACGAAAGCCCCGCCTGCTGGCCTTCGAGGCAGATCATTTCAAACAGCTTTTGCGGCGTTCTCTCGGCGACTCCCCATTCGTTATCGTGATACTGGATATAAAGAGGATCCTGGCTTACCCATCCGCAACGTTGCATGTTTCTCTCCCTTTCGTCAGAAAACTTTTTCATCCGCCTTGACGGCTGAAAGATAAAGATAATAGTTAATACAGGGAAACCACTTCCCATCAACTCCTTATACTTCAAGTTGCGTAGAAGTGGGCGGCAGCTCGAATTATTTTGAGTATAAAAACACAGCAACATTGCCGATTCGGCTCTTTTGGAGTCGCATTAATGATAATAAAGAAATGCAATGGCCTCCGGGGTGGGTTGATCCCGGCGTGCATCACTATCTGGGTGTCGTGTGTTTCAGGCGCTAATGCCTGGCAACAGGAATATATCGCTAACGATACAAAAAGTAATACGTCCGAACGCTATACATGGGATAGCGATCACCAACCGCGTTATGAAGACATTCTTGCCGAGCGTATGAGAGCGTCAGAAGCGCCCGCCGGACTGGCATTGAATCAGGCGCTGGCGCCGCCGGATTTGGGGCACGGCATGAGCGTGGGATGGAACTATTCACTGGCCAGCGGCGTGACCTCCGGGCCGGTCGCCAGCTTGCGTAGCGATCTCAACCCGCCGCCAGCGACGCGTCGCGCGGGCGAAAGTATTTACGTCAACACGCTCGGCTGGCGTATGGATTATCAGCAGCTGTGGGGCGTGCATCCATGGGCGCAGGTGAGCTATAACCAGTCTATCTCTATCGATAACAATGCGTCGATTAGCCGCGGCAAAGACGGTAGCTGGGGCGATGTGACGCTGGGCGCCGATATGCCGCTTGGTTCTCATCTGGCGGCATGGGCCACACTTTCGCAGGCGGATAATGTGCCGTCGGGTGAAAATACGCTATATCTGATGGGCGTCAGCGCCAATTTCTAACCTGTTTTGTTACGCATTTGAAACGCAGTCGTTACTGTTAAATCTCAGTAACGGCGCGTTTCTGTGAGATAGCGCACACTAACTTTTTAGGTAAAATTTAGGGAATGAATGTTTTGCAATGTCATTCATTCCGCCATAAATGCATTTCATTCCTCGTTGATGGCAGTTCATGCCGTTTTCCCCCACCGGATTTGGGGATTTGGTTATTGTGGCGGCAGTTAATCCTTCAGGACATCTGCTATGAACGCTGCAAACACTCAATATACCCGTTGGCTCACGCTGATTGGCACGATCATTACGCAATTCGCACTGGGATCGGTTTATACATGGAGTTTGTTTAATAGTTCTCTGGCCAGCAAACTGGACGAGCCAGTAAGCCAGGTGGCATTTTCCTTCGGCCTGTTAAGTCTTGGGCTGGCGTTATCCTCTTCCGTTGCCGGTAAATTGCAGGAACGCTTTGGCGTGAAGCGCGTCACCATGGCATCCGGTATCCTGCTTGGCGTCGGTTTTTTCCTCACGGCCCATGCCAACAGCCTGATGATGCTGTGGCTGAGCGCCGGCCTGCTGGTCGGTCTGGCGGACGGCGCGGGCTATCTGCTGACGTTGTCGAACTGCGTGAAGTGGTTCCCGGAGCGTAAAGGTCTGATTTCCGCCTTCTCGATTGGCGCTTATGGCCTTGGCAGCCTCGGTTTTAAATTTATCGATAGCCACCTGTTGGCGACGGTCGGGCTGGAAAAAACCTTTGTTATCTGGGGCGCTATCGTACTGGTGATGATCGTCTTTGGCGCCACCCTGATGAAAGATGCGCCGAATCATCCCGCGACGACCACCGCTAACGGCGTCGTCGAAAATGATTTCACCCTCGCTGAATCCATGCGTAAACCGCAGTACTGGATGCTGGCGGTGATGTTCCTGACGGCCTGCATGAGCGGACTGTATGTGATTGGCGTAGCAAAAGATATCGCCCAGGGTATGGTGCACCTCGATGTGGCGACGGCGGCGAATGCGGTTACCGTGATTTCTATCGCCAACCTGAGCGGCCGCCTGGTGCTGGGCATCCTGTCTGATAAGATCTCCCGTATCCGCGTGATTACCATCGGTCAGGTGGTCTCCCTGGTCGGTATGGCGGCCCTGCTGTTCGCGCCGCTAAATGCGATGACCTTCTTTGCGGCGATTGCCTGTGTGGCCTTTAACTTCGGCGGCACCATTACCGTCTTCCCTTCGCTGGTAAGCGAGTTCTTTGGCCTCAATAACCTGGCGAAAAACTACGGTGTGATTTATCTCGGCTTCGGTATCGGTAGTATTTGCGGTTCGCTGATTGCCTCCGTGTTCGGCGGCTTCTATGTCACCTTCTGTGTCATCTTCGCTCTGCTGATTTTGTCACTGGCGCTTTCCACCACAATTCGCCAGCCGAAAAGCGAAATTTACCACCAGGCGCACGCCTGATAGCGTCACCTTTCCTAAGCTAATAATGCCTTGCCAGCCAGATATTTTGTAAATATCTGGCTGAATCACATTCCTCGCGGATACTTTTGCCATTTGCTGTGGTCTACTTAGCGCGCTTTGTAGAGGTTTCCGATAACCAACCCAGACGCACTTAATTAATCTTCCTGTTTATATCGTTTTAATCAGGGCGGTTTTATCTCTTCGTTTCCCAGGTTTGCTTGCATGAAATACATTAAAACGATGTCACAGCAGAAGCTGAGTTTTTGGCTTGCGCTGTACATCGGCTGGTTTATGAACGCCGCGGTGTTTTTCCGTCGTTTCGATGGTTACGCTCAAGAGTTTACCGTCTGGAAAGGGTTGTCCGGAGTGGTGGAACTGGTGGCGACGGTGCTGGTCACCTTCTTCCTGCTGCGTCTGCTCTCGTTATTTGGTCGCCGGGTCTGGCGCATCTTAGCTACGCTGGTGGTGTTGTTTTCCGCTGGGGCAAGTTATTACATGACTTTCCTTAATGTGGTCATTGGCTACGGCATAATCGCTTCGGTGATGACCACCGATATTGACCTGTCGAAAGAGGTTATCGGCTGGCATCTGATCCTGTGGCTGGCCGCGGTTAGCGTTTTGCCGCTCCTTCTTATCTGGAGCAACCGCTGCCGTAAGACGCTGCTGCAACAGGTCAAAACGCCGGGTCAGCGGGTGAAAAATATCCTGATAGTCGTGCTGGCCGGGCTGATGGTCTGGGGGCCGATTCGCCTGCTTGAGCTACGTCAGCATGATATCGAGCGTAACTCTGAAGTCGATATGCCAAGCTACGGCGGCGTCATTGCCAACTCGTATCTGCCTTCGAACTGGCTGTCGGCGCTTGGGCTGTACGCCTGGGCGCAGGTGGATGAATCGTCTGATAATAAGTCGCTGATTAACCCAGCGAAAAAATTTACCTATGTGGCGCCGCAGGATCTTGATGATACTTACGTGGTGTTTATTATCGGCGAGACCACCCGCTGGGATCATATGGGTATTCTGGGCTATAACCGTAATACCACGCCGAAGCTGGCGCAGGAGAAGAATCTTGTCGCCTTCCGCGGCACCTCTTGCGATACCGCCACCAAGTTATCGTTGCGCTGTATGTTCGTACGCGAGGGCGGGGCGGATGATAATCCGCAACGGACGCTGAAAGAGCAGAATGTGTTTGCCGTACTGCATCAGCTGGGCTTTGCAGGCGACCTGTACGCCATGCAGAGTGAGATGTGGTTCTACAGCAATACGATGGCCAACAATATCGCCTATCGCGAGCAGATCGGCGCCGAGCCGCGCAATCGCGGCAAGAACGTGGATGATATGCTGCTGGTCGATGAAATGAAGCGCGGCATGGAGCAAAATCCTGATGGCAAGCGCTTGATTATCCTGCATACCAAGGGATCGCACTTTAACTACACCCAGCGTTATCCGCGCAGCTTCGCGCAATGGAAACCGGAGTGTATCGGCGTGGACAGCAAATGCTCGAAGGCCGAGTTGATTAACTCCTACGATAACAGCGTCACCTACGTGGATCACTTTATCGTCAGCGTGCTGGACCAACTGCGGGATAAAAAGGCTATCGTGTTCTACGCCGCCGATCACGGCGAGTCGATTAATGAACACGAACATCTGCACGGTACGCCGCGCATGATGGCGCCGCCGGAGCAGTTCCGCGTGCCGATGATGGTCTGGATGTCGGATAAATATCTGGCGAACCCGGACCATGCCGCCTCCTTTGCGCGTCTCAAGCAGCAGGCGGCGACGAAGGCTCCGCACCGTCACGTTGAGCTGTATGACACCATTATGGGTTGTCTTGGTTATACCTCGCCGGATGGCGGGATTAATGAAAACAACAATTGGTGTCGCGTACCGGCTTCGAAGAAAGCGGCGAAGGAATAGCAGTAGTGGCGAGATTCTCGCCGCTTGATTGATTTTTTGCTAATAAGGCATTGACGGGGGTGCATCCCAGCAGTAAGATGCGCCCCGCATTCGGTGATTGGCGCAGCCTGGTAGCGCACTTCGTTCGGGACGAAGGGGTCGGAGGTTCGAATCCTCTATCACCGACCAAATTCGAAAAGCCTGCTCAATGAGCAGGCTTTTTTGCATCTGCGGCCCGAAGAGGATGAGAACCTCCGGGGGCAGAGGTTCGACTCGAGCGTAGCGAGAGAACGTTGCGTCAGCAACGGCCCGTAGGGCGAGCCACGAAGTGGCGAGTCATCCTCTATCACCGACCAAATTCGAAAAGCCTGCTCAACGAGCAGGCTTTTTTGCATCTGCGGCCCGAAGAGGATGAGAACCTCCGGGGGCAAAGGTTCGACTCGATCGCAGCCCGGTAGCCCGGCTCAGCGCAGCGCAAGCCGGGGCGAAAACCCCGCCAGAGTCACAAAAATCGCATCTCCCCAGGTATCTCGCCAGCTATTCGCTATTTTGTGACATCTTCCATTGCATTTTTTTATCGATGAACAGATCTTTTTTCGCGAAGCTTATGGCTAACTACAGCATTTTCCGCTGTGCGTTTTAACGTTCGCGCTATTAATCGCTCACATAATGGTCACACGGGAAGAAATTTTCACCATTTTTAAGAATTGTTTATCACCAGATGTTGCAAACTATTAAGGGCTTTATTCTGGTTTATTGCCGGTAGCATAAATTTCTCTGCTGAAAATAGCGCCATCAAGTTTTTTTAATCTTTGCCCACCGATTCTCACCCCTGACGCAAAACCCGGTTAGCTGTATTGACGTTTCTCCATTCTGTTGACAGATTGTACGGCATGAGGGGCATTTCATGGAGAATCCGTACTGCAACTCAGTCGTTTTAGCGAACGGAATCCCCATCTCTCTCAACGCCTTCGGGCACCACCGACCAGACCGGGTAAAAAATAAATAAAGGTCTGGCGGCTATATGCAAACAACATCACAGTTTTGGAGCAGAATAATGAGTATTTCCTTGAAAAAGTCAGGGATGCTGAAGCTTGGTCTGAGCCTGGTCGCCATGACCGTCGCCGCAAGCGTACAAGCTAAAACCCTGGTTTATTGTTCTGAAGGTTCGCCGGAAGGCTTTAACCCACAGCTATTCACCTCTGGTACCACCTATGACGCCAGCTCGGTGCCTATTTACAACCGCCTGGTTGAATTCAAAACCGGTACGACAGAAGTTATTCCTGGCCTGGCTGAGAAGTGGGATGTCAGCGAGGACGGTAAAACCTATACCTTCCACCTGCGTAAAGGCGTGAAGTGGCAGGATAATAAAGACTTTAAACCAACGCGCGAGCTGAATGCCGACGACGTGGTGTTCTCCTTCGACCGCCAGAAAAATGACAAAAACCCGTACCATAAAGTCTCAGGCGGCAGCTATGAGTACTTCGAAGGGATGGGCCTGCAGGACCTGATTAGCGAAGTGAAGAAAGTGGACGATAATACCGTCCAGTTCGTGCTGACTCGCCCGGAAGCGCCGTTCCTTGCTGACCTGGCGATGGACTTTGCTTCTATCCTGTCGAAAGAGTATGCCGACAATATGCTGAAAGCCGGCACGCCGGAAAAAGTAGACCTTAACCCAATCGGTACCGGTCCATTCCAACTGCTGCAGTACCAAAAAGACTCGCGCATTCTGTATAAAGCCTTCCCGGGCTACTGGGGCACCAAGCCGCAGATCGATCGCCTGGTCTTCTCCATCACTCCCGACGCTTCCGTACGCTACGCCAAGCTGCAGAAAAACGAATGCCAGGTGATGCCGTATCCGAACCCGGCTGACATCGCGCGCATGAAGGAAGATAAAAACATCAACCTGCTGGAACAGCCGGGTCTGAACGTGGGTTATCTCTCCTTCAACACGGAGAAAAAACCGCTGGATAACGTCAAAGTTCGCCAGGCGCTGACCTATGCGGTGAACAAAGAAGCGATCATCAAAGCCGTTTACCAGGGCGCAGGCCAGTCGGCGAAGAACCTGATCCCGCCGACCATGTGGGGCTATAACGATGACGTTAAAGACTATACCTACGATCCTGAGAAGGCGAAGCAACTGCTGAAAGAAGCAGGCATGGAAAAAGGCTTCACCATTGACCTGTGGGCAATGCCGGTACAGCGTCCGTATAACCCGAACGCGCGCCGTATGGCTGAAATGATCCAGGCCGACTGGGCGAAAGTCGGCGTACAGGCCAAGATCGTCACCTACGAGTGGGGCGAGTACCTGAAACGCGCGAAAGCGGGCGAGCATCAGACCGTGATGATGGGCTGGACCGGCGACAACGGGGATCCGGATAACTTCTTCGCGACCCTGTTCAGCTGCGCCGCGGCGAAAGACGGCTCTAACTACTCTCGCTGGTGCTATAAGCCGTTTGAAGACCTCATTCAACCGGCGCGCGCCACCGACGACCACAACAAGCGTATTGAACTGTACAAACAGGCTCAGGTAGTGATGCATGACCAGGCTCCGGCGCTGATCATCGCCCACTCCACCGTTTACGAGCCAGTGCGTAAAGAAGTCAAAGGCTATGTGGTTGATCCGCTTGGCAAACACCACTTCGATAACGTCTCTGTCGAATAATAAGCACGATGCCTGACCCCCTCTCCCCGCGCGGGAGAGGCGGGGGGCGTATTCCCGCTATTCGGGGAATACTTTTGTGAGCAATACAGACGCCTTGTCACCAGGCCTGGCGTCACTATAGAGAAACCGGGTTATGTTGCAGTTTATTCTCCGACGTTTGGGACTCGTCATCCCGACATTTATCGGTATTACCCTTCTCACCTTTGCTTTCGTTCATATGATCCCCGGCGATCCGGTGATGATTATGGCGGGCGAACGTGGTATTTCCCCCGAACGTCACGCGCAGCTGCTGGCCGAAATGGGCCTTGATAAGCCGCTGTGGCAGCAATATGCCCATTATATTTGGGGCGTACTGCACGGTGATTTAGGGATCTCGCTGAAAAGCCGAATTCCCGTGTGGCAAGAGTTTGTGCCGCGCTTCAAGGCCACCCTCGAACTGGGCGTCTGCGCGATGATTTTCGCCGTCGCGGTCGGTATTCCGGTGGGCGTGCTGGCTGCGGTAAAACGCGGCTCCATCTTTGACCACACCGCCGTGGGCCTGGCGCTGACTGGCTACTCGATGCCTATCTTCTGGTGGGGCATGATGCTGATTATGCTGGTTTCGGTACAGCTGAACCTGACGCCGGTCTCCGGGCGTATCAGTGATACGGTATTCCTTGACGATACCCTGCCGCTGACCGGTTTTATGCTGATTGACACCGCTATCTGGGGCGAGCAGGGCGACTTTATCGATGCCTTAATGCATATGATCCTACCCGCCATCGTGCTGGGCACGATTCCGCTGGCGGTGATCGTGCGTATGACCCGATCGTCGATGCTGGAAGTGCTGGGCGAGGATTACATCCGTACCGCTCGCGCCAAGGGGCTGACCCGCATGCGGGTGATTGTCATCCATGCGCTACGCAACGCGATGTTGCCGGTAGTGACGGTGATTGGTCTGCAGGTGGGCACGCTGCTGGCGGGCGCCATTCTGACCGAAACCATTTTTTCGTGGCCAGGTTTAGGCCGCTGGCTCATCGATGCGCTACAGCGCCGCGATTATCCCGTTGTGCAGGGCGGGGTTCTGCTGGTGGCGACGATGATTATTCTCGTCAACCTGCTGGTCGACCTGCTGTATGGCGTGGTGAACCCGCGTATCCGGCATAAGAAGTAAGGGGCCATCATGTCACAAATTACAGAAAATAAAGTTGTCGCCGCACCGGTGCCAATGACCCCGCTGCAGGAGTTCTGGCACTATTTCAAACGCAATAAGGGTGCCGTCGTCGGGTTGGTGTATGTGGCGGTGATGATTATCATCGCGGTATTCGCCAACTTTCTCGCCCCTTATAACCCGGCGGATCAGTTCCGTGATTCGCTGCTGGCGCCGCCGTTCTGGCAGGATGGCGGCAGCCTGGCGCATCTGCTAGGCACCGATGATGTGGGTCGCGATATTCTCTCGCGCCTGATGTACGGCGCGCGCCTGTCGCTGCTGGTGGGCTGTCTGGTGGTGGTGCTGTCGCTGATCCTCGGCGTGGTGCTGGGGCTGGTTGCTGGCTATTTCGGCGGGGTGGTGGACTCCATCATCATGCGTGTGGTCGATATCATGCTGGCGCTGCCGAGCTTGCTGCTGGCGTTGGTGCTGGTGGCTATCTTCGGACCATCAATCGTCAATGCTTCGCTGGCGCTCACCTTCGTCGCCCTACCGCACTATGTGCGTCTGACGCGTGCGGCGGTGCTGGTGGAAGTGCACCGCGATTACGTTACCGCTTCACGCGTGGCGGGCGCCGGCGCAATGCGCCAGATGTTCGTTAATATTCTCCCTAACTGTCTTGCGCCGCTGATTGTTCAGGCGTCGCTGGGCTTTTCTAACGCCATTCTCGACATGGCAGCGCTGGGGTTCCTCGGCATGGGCGCGCAGCCGCCGACGCCTGAGTGGGGCACCATGCTCTCCGACGTGTTGCAGTTCGCGCAAAGCGCCTGGTGGGTGGTGACCTTCCCGGGTGTGGCGATCCTGCTGACGGTGCTGGCATTTAACCTGATGGGTGACGGTCTGCGTGACGCGCTCGATCCCAAACTGAAGCAGTAAGAGGTTCGAGATGGCGTTATTAAATGTAGATAAGTTATCGGTGCATTTCGGCGATGAGAATGCGCCGTTCCGCGCCGTAGACCGCATCAGCTATAGCGTGAAGCAGGGTGAAGTAGTTGGCATCGTGGGTGAATCGGGTTCCGGTAAGTCGGTGAGCTCGCTGGCGATTATGGGGCTGATTGATTACCCCGGCCGGGTGATGGCGGACAAACTGGAATTTAACGGCCGCGATTTGCAGCGTATTTCGGAAAAAGAGCGGCGCCAGCTGGTGGGGGCGGAAGTGGCGATGATCTTCCAGGATCCGATGACCAGCCTCAACCCGTGCTTTACCGTCGGCTACCAGATTATGGAAGCGATTAAGGTCCATCAGGGCGGCAATAAGCAAACCCGCCGCCAGCGGGCGATCGATCTGCTGAACCTGGTGGGTATTCCTGACCCGGCGTCGCGGCTGGACGTTTATCCGCACCAGCTTTCGGGTGGGATGAGCCAGCGCGTGATGATCGCGATGGCGATCGCCTGCCGGCCAAAGCTACTGATTGCCGATGAACCGACCACCGCGCTGGATGTGACCATCCAGGCGCAGATTATCGAACTGCTGCTGGAGTTGCAGCAGCAAGAGAATATGGCGTTGGTGCTGATTACCCACGATCTGGCGCTCGTAGCGGAAGCCGCGCATAAAATTATCGTCATGTACGCGGGTCAGGTGGTGGAGACCGGCGATGCGAAAGATATCTTCCGCGCGCCGCGTCATCCTTACACCCAAGCGCTGCTGCGCGCGCTGCCGGAGTTTGCCCAGGATAAAGCGCGTCTGGCGTCGTTACCGGGCGTGGTGCCGGGGAAATACGATCGTCCGAATGGTTGCCTGCTGAACCCGCGCTGCCCCTATGCAACGGATAAATGCCGGAGCGAAGAGCCCGCGCTCGCGGATCTCGACGGCGGCCGTCAGTCTAAATGCCACTACCCACTCGATGATGCCGGGAGGCCTGGATTATGAGTACGCAAAAGGTCGCCACGCAACAACCGCTGTTGCAGGCCATTGATCTGAAAAAACACTATCCGGTAAAGAAGGGGCTGTTTGCTCCGGAACGGCTGGTGAAAGCGCTGGACGGCGTCTCCTTTACTCTTGAGCGCGGTAAAACGCTGGCAGTGGTGGGGGAATCAGGCTGCGGCAAATCGACGCTGGGTCGTTTGCTGACGATGATTGAAATTCCGACCGGCGGCGAGCTGTATTATCAAGGGCAGGATCTGCTTAAGCACGACCCGCAGGCGCAAAAGCTGCGGCGGCAAAAAATCCAGATTGTGTTCCAGAACCCGTATGGCTCGC
Organism: Klebsiella sp. 141203; assembly: GCF_032601985.1. Taxonomy (NCBI): domain Bacteria; kingdom Pseudomonadati; phylum Pseudomonadota; class Gammaproteobacteria; order Enterobacterales; family Enterobacteriaceae; genus Klebsiella; species Klebsiella sp. 141203. The sequence goes on from NZ_JAQIRL010000004.1 coordinate 269,087, forward strand.
TGAACCCACGTAAAAAAGTGGGGCAGATTCTGGAAGAGCCGCTGTTGATTAACAGCAGTCTGAGCAAAGAGCAGCGACGTGAAAAGGCGCTGGCGATGATGGCGAAGGTGGGCCTCAAAACGGAGCATTACGATCGCTACCCGCATATGTTCTCCGGCGGTCAGCGTCAGCGTATCGCTATTGCCCGCGGGCTGATGCTGGATCCGGATGTGGTGATTGCCGATGAGCCGGTTTCCGCGCTGGATGTTTCGGTACGTGCGCAGGTGCTGAACCTGATGATGGACCTGCAGCAGGATTTAGGTTTGTCCTACGTGTTTATCTCCCACGACTTATCGGTCGTTGAGCACATCGCTGATGAAGTTATGGTGATGTATCTTGGCCGCTGCGTGGAGAAGGGGACCAAAGACCAGATCTTTAATAACCCACGTCATCCGTATACCCAGGCACTATTGTCGGCGACGCCGCGTCTGAACCCGGACGATCGTCGCGAGCGTATCAAGCTGACCGGCGAACTGCCGAGCCCGCTGAATCCGCCGCCGGGCTGCGCCTTCAATGCGCGCTGCCGCCGACGCTTTGGCCCATGCACCCAGCTTCAGCCGCAGCTAAAGGATTACGGCGGCCAACTGGTGGCCTGCTTTGCCGTTGATCAGGATGAGAATCCGGAGAAAGCGCGAGCGTGATGGTAGGCGGGTTGTCGCGTGATGAATTCTGCGGGGGTGGGCTGGAATGCGCCTCGCAGATTGCCGAAGGGCGTGGTGAAGGCGATGACACGGAGCAGTAGAATCGACGCCAAGCCGGGTTCACCCGGTGAGGCGCAATGTTGCGGGGGCTTGAACCCCGGCGGCATAGATAAGTTGCTGGAAAGAGAAAACCCTCGCACGTTGCTGGTGTTAACCAGGCAACTGAACGAGGGCTATCGACAACTCCAGACAAGTTAAAGATAGCCGCGAACGGTTGCCATTGCAATACAGGCGGCTCTATGACGCTCACACAGTTAGGTCTTATCTTATGGGACGATCTGGCGGCGCCGATAATCGCTGGCATTGTGGTCAGCATTATCGTCAGCTGGATGCATAACCAGAAGTGACGGACCGGCGGGCGTGAGTCTGCTGCGTTGGCAATTTGCGCCCGAACAGGCCGCAGGAATTCTCCTGCGGCCTTTTTCGTTTTGCCAGGCTGCACGCAGAATGTGGTTGGTTGCTGGAATGCGCCTCGCAGATTGCCGAAGGGCGTGGTGAAGGCGATGACACGGAGCAGTAGAATCGACGCCAAGCCGGGTTCGCCCGGTGAGGCGCAATGTTGCGGGGGCTTGAACCCCGGCGGCATAGATAAGTTGCTGGAAAGAGAAAACCCTCGCACGTTGCTGGTGTTAACCAGGCAACTGAACGAGGGCTATCACTAACTCCAAGCAAGTTAAAGATAGCCGCGAACGATTGCCATTGCAATACAGGCGGCTCTATGACGCTCACACAGTTAGGTCTGATCTTATGGGACGATCTGGCGGCGCCGATAATCGCTGGCATCGTGGTCAGCATTATCGTCAGCTGGATGCATAACCAGAAGTGACGGACCGGCGGGCGTGAGTCTGCTGCGTTGGCAATTTGCGCCCGAACAGGCCGCAGGAATTCTCCTGCGGCCTTTTTCGTATTTACTGCGGATACGGTACCCAACTGCCGCCGTTGAGCTGCACGTAAGGTTTGCCTTGATACTGAATGACAATAGCGTTGGAGTTTTCCGATACCGCAGCGGTCTGCGGCAGGTTAGCGGTGTATTGCTGCCAGTTGACGTTATCCTCGGTAAACATCTTACCGTCGAGGGCGCGTACCACCAGTTCAGAAACTGCGAGGTAGCTGGAAGGCTGAGTGATTTCCACCGCGGCGCCCTGATGCGGCGCCTTCATGCCGAAGAATTTCACCGCCGCCGGCACGTTAGTGATCGACGGGCTTGGAATATCGCGCAGCCCGGAGACCTGCATTTTATCACCCTTCAGCGCGCCGCCGTGTTCTGGTACCACCACCACCATCACTTTACGCCCGGATTTTTCCAGCGCGGTGAAGAAGGCATCCAGCTCATCAAAGAATTTCTGCGCGCGGGCCTTATAGTCGGCCGTTTTGCTTTGGCCGGGATAATGGTTGCCATCGTGCAGCGGCAGCGTGTTGTAGAAGGTCGCGGTACGTGGCGTGTTGAGCTTTTCTGTGGTTTGTAGCCAGCGATCGAGCGTTGCCCGATCGTCATAAACCGGCGATCCGTCGAAGCCCTGGAGAATAACCGGTAAACCACTCTGATCCATTAATGGACTCTGCATACCGCCGAGCGAGCGAACCTCTTTCAGGAAGTCGCCGAATACGCCGTTATGTCCCAGCATCAGCTGTTGGGTAAAGCCGAGTTTAGCCAGATTTTCGAACAGATAGCACTCGTTGCCCGACGGCTGATACAGGTTGTTATGTGATAGCTGGCCGCAGCTGGCGCGCAGCAGGCGAACCGCTGCCGGGCCGCTGTAGGAGGTGGCGGAGTTGAAGTTTTTGAAGACGATATCGAAATGTTTCCACAGTGGATGGTCCATCAACCCGGCAGCCTCAATGTCTGACCATGACAGGGAACAGATATTGATTACCAGCAGATCGAACGGCTGCGCATCACCAGGAAGCTGATCCGGGAACGGCGTTTTTCTTTTCTGTTCAGAAGCATAGAAAGTTTTCAGCCAGTTGCTAAGGTTAGCCGAGGTGGGCGGTTCGGTCTGCGGCGGGATATCGCCGCTGGCGTCAGCGCTGGCGGATGCCGCGGCTGTTGTCGTTCCACCAGTCGTTGCCGCCGGCGTGGCCGCAGCGGTGGTCGGCTGGCCGGCGGGCCATAAAGTAAAGGAGGGCAGCAGCGGGCTGATAACCAGCCAGACCATGATCGCCGAAACAAATACGGTAACGCGCAGCCACTGGCTGATGAATAGCCACAGCACCAGCAGCACAAAGAAGGCGCCGACCATATTCCAGTTAATAAAGCGGGTGATCAGGTCCCAGATGTAATCGGCGCTGAAACCGGCGATTTGCGAGCCCTGGCTCATAATGCTTTCCGGACCGGGTAACCAGGTATCATGCCAGAACAGGGCAAAGCCGAGCGGAATCGCTATCCAGTGGCGTATCCGGTGCAGTTTTTCGCTGGGGATCGGCACCAGCAGAAAGGCGAGGAACACCAGGTTAAGCATTGGATGGAAGTTCAGGTATCCCGCCCACAGCAGGGCAAACTTCACGAGAAAATAGAAGTTCCAGCCAGACAGGCCGCGCCAGTACTGCCATAGCGGAAGCGGCGTAGCGGTAGTTTTTGTTTTGGTCATTTTTTCAGTTTGCCCTGCCTGGTCGCGTTATCCCGGCGCAGCACGCCGGCCGGTTTCACGTAACGGGGTTTAAAGAACATCAAACGTAAAGTCGTGCGAATACGGCGCTGATAATGGCGCGTTAGATACCCCAGCGGAAAAAACAGCAGGGCGCACAGTACAATCAGCTGAATGATATCGGCGATAGACATCATGACCGCGGTTCTCCGTCGGTGGAGAGGCGCCAGGGTTCCGGGATTCGCCGCCACTGGCGACCATCGTGCTTAACGTTAAGGGCTTCGTTTTTGCCCACCGTAATTGGCAGCGGCGTGTTCCAGTTGTCCGGGGAGAGGCCCCGCATCAACAGTATTTCCGCAGAAATTTGCTTGTCTTCGAACCAAATCATACGGTTAGAGAAAATGTCTCCAGTCGGTAATGGGAAGATATGGTTTAACGCCGTGTCCAGATCGTTTACCCGGCAAAACGATAAAAACAGCACTAATCGATTATTACCGATCGTCACGATATCGCCCATGCGGTTGGGTTTACACAGGGTTAACGCCTGTTCGACACGTAGTCCCGGCGCGGGGCGCAGCGCCACCATCACCCCTTTACTATCCGGCGGCAGCAGCGTGTTGCCCATGATATTGCTGACCGCTTCGCAGAAGGCGTCCCACTTTTGATAGCCGCGAAGTTTAAGCGGCCGGCTCCAGGTTAGCAGCGTGTTGAAGTCTTCCGGAACGTGGCGAGTAAACTTCTGTTTTTGCACGCTTTCAATCAGCGTCAGGCAGCGCGAAAGCCCGGCGCTGCAGGGGATCACCATGTTGGCGCCGCTGCTTAGCAGCAAACGTTCATCCGTGGCGCGCAGGCTTGGCGTTTGTTCGCGTACCACGATTTTTAAGGCGCTGCCGCGCTGGCGGCGCAGGATATGGATATAGCGGCCGAGCTGCTCTATTTGTTCGTTCTGGGTGATGGAAAATAGCAGGGTGGCCGCTTGCGCGGTACGACCGGCTTCAAAGACCGCATCGTTGGTTTCGAACAGCGTCCAATACTCGGAAAGCGCAGGCGCCCCTTCCAGCACGCGCAAATTACTGAGGACGATTTTTTCGTCGCTGCGTGGCTGTACCACAGCTTCTTCGTTCTGCGCCAGCCGCCAACCCTCATCATCGTGTAAAATAACCAGTTGCTGCTGTGCGCTAATACCTTTCTCGCTTCCCCACCACGCGATATCAAATAGATGGCTGTCGCCCTGATAACGAATGCTTGCCAGCCCGGAAAGGGCGCGGTACTGGCGTAATAATGGAGAAAGTTGTTTATCGGTATCGTTAGCCGAATTAAGTACCATAAGAGAGCAGTTATGGTATTTGGTCCATCGATTAGATTTTTCTACCCAATGGAGTAATTCATCTATTTTTATATTTTGCCAGGAATTTTCTGTACATAGCAGAATAAATAAATAGTTGCCAGGTTCCATAGAACAAAGTATGTCGCGGTGCAACTCCTGCAGGCCTTCCGGGCGATCGGGCATAGTGAATAATGCGATTTTGTTGGGACCGCGATCTTTTTTTAATGATATGACTTCATTAGGTTTTTTACCCATCACTATGGCCGCGACCTTGCTGTCCTGCGCCTGGCTTTCCAGCGTTTGATTCAGCAGGCTGACGGCGTCGGCATAGCGGTCGACATTAAGCCACCATACCCCGCCAACGGGCATATGGCATACTTCGTCCCATAACGATGAAATACCCAACGTATATACAATATCCACGATGTCCCTCGCGCGCCCTATTTACAATGATTAGTTTACTAGCGAAAGCGTGAGAGTAAACCTAACATTGAAATTAAAGGACATCAGTTTTAGCATGTACACGTAATTTTAGGGATGAGCGGTTTACACTTCCTGGTTTTATAATGTGTTTTTCGAATGGACAGAGAAATGCCGGAAAAAGACCCTGCGGTACCTGGCGATGCGACGCTGGGATATACCTTCCAAAATGATTTCCTGGCATTAAGCCGGGCATTTTCCCTGCCGGATATTGATTACCACGACATTTCCCGACGCGAACAGCTCGCTGCGGCGTTGCAACGCTGGCCGCTGTTGGCCGAATTAGCTGAGAAAAAGTAAGGAAGCCGTCGATGGCGATTCTGGGATTACAAGGCATACGCGGCGGCGTAGGCACCACATCTATTACCGCCGCACTGGCCTGGGCACTACAGCTGCTCGGTGAAACTGTGCTGGTGGTCGATGCCAGCCCGGACAATATGCTGCGCTTTTTCTTCAACGTTGATTTCGACCATCGCAACGGCTGGGCACGCTCGTTGATTGACGGTGGTGACTGGCGCGACGCCGGACTGCGCTACACCGCGCATATCGATCTCCTGCCGTTTGGCCGACTGACGCCTGGCGAACGTGAGCACGTTGATAAACTCAGTTCAGCGCTTGAACCCATCGCGGAACAAATCAAATTGCTCGACCAGCAGGGAAGCCACCGCTGGCTGCTGATTGATATACCAGAGGGTTATTCTCCGCTTACCCGCGAGTTGCTGAGCGTGTGCGATCGTGTGCTACAGGTTGTGCACCCGGACGGCAACAGCCATATTCGCCTGCATCAGCAGGCGCTGCCTGCGAACGCGGAGATTTTGATTAACGACCTACGCGTAGGCAGCCAACTGCAGGAAGATCTCTATCAACTATGGCTGGAAAGCCAGCGGCGGATCCTGCCGGTCACGATTCACCGCGATGAAGCGATGGCGGAGTGTCTGGCGGCGAAACAGCCGCTTGGCGAATATCGTCAGGATGCCCTGGCGGCGGAAGAGGTGCTGACGCTGGCCAACTGGTGCCTGCTGCACTATGCCAGGGAGGGGGCGGCATGATCCGCCTGAGTACGTTGCTGCTGGCGCCGCCGGTGGGCGAGCGCTTGAGCGAACGTTATGATGACTATCGTCAGCATGGCGCGTCGGTGCTTTCGGCTTTTCTCGGTTGCCTGTGGGTGTCGTTGGCGTGGGCGTTAATGCCGCTTGAGACGCCGCGCTGGCAAGCTATTCGCGAACACCATGCCGACTATTTTCCGCATATTAATCCGCATCGCCCACGCCCGTTAGATCCGCTGCGCTATTTGCTGCAGTCGCTCTGGCTACTGGCGACCAGGGTGCCGGAACCGGATAAAAAAATTAACTGGCGCTCGCTGGCGGCGTTGGAAGGGGTTCACGGGCGCTACGCGCAGTGGATGGAAAAATTACCGGAAAAGGTCAACACCCGTACCGGCCACCTCGATAAGCAGAAAGAGCTTGAGCACCTGCATCCGCAATTGCGGCGGCTAGTGCTTGGCACCGTCACCTTCTTCTCACTGATTCTGGCGTTGTTGTGCATTACCCAGCCGTTTAACCCGCTGTCACAGTTTATTTTCCTGCTGCTGCTGTGGGGCGTCGCGCTGCTGGTGCGGCGTATTCCGGGGCGTTTCTCCGCCCTGATGCTGATCGTGTTGTCGCTGACCGTTTCCTGTCGCTATATCTGGTGGCGCTATACCTCCACGCTTAACTGGAACGATCCGGTCAGCCTGGTATGTGGGCTGATCTTGCTGTTTGCCGAAACCTACGCCTGGATTGTGCTGGTGCTGGGCTATTTCCAGGTGGTGTGGCCGCTTAATCGCCAGCCGGTGCCGCTACCGGAAGACATGAACGAATGGCCGACGGTGGATATCTTCGTCCCGACCTACAACGAAGACCTTAGCGTGGTGAAAAATACCATCTATGCTTCGCAGGGTATCGACTGGCCGAAGGATAAGCTCAATATCTGGATCCTTGATGACGGCGGGCGCGAAGAGTTTCGCCAGTTCGCGAAAGACGTCGGCGTCCATTACATCGCGCGTACCAGCCACGAACATGCCAAGGCCGGTAATATCAACAATGCGCTGAAGTATGCGAAAGGCGAGTTCGTCTCTATTTTCGATTGCGACCACGTGCCGACCCGTTCCTTCTTGCAGATGACCATGGGCTGGTTCCTGAAGGATAAAAAGCTGGCGATGATGCAGACGCCGCACCACTTCTTCTCGCCGGATCCGTTCGAACGCAACCTGGGCCGTTTTCGTAAGACGCCGAACGAGGGGACGCTGTTTTACGGCCTGGTGCAGGACGGCAACGACATGTGGGATGCGACCTTTTTCTGCGGATCCTGCGCCGTAATTCGCCGCGGCCCGCTGGATGAAATCGGTGGTATCGCCGTTGAAACGGTCACCGAGGATGCCCATACCTCACTGCGTCTGCATCGTCGTGGCCATACCTCCGCCTATATGCGCATCCCGCAGGCGGCGGGTCTGGCGACGGAAAGCTTATCGGCGCATATCGGCCAGCGTATTCGCTGGGCGCGCGGGATGGTGCAGATTTTCCGTCTCGATAACCCCTTATTTGGTAAAGGGTTGAAGCTGGCGCAGCGTATCTGCTACGTCAACGCGATGCTGCACTTCTTGTCCGGTATCCCACGGCTTATCTTCCTCACCGCGCCGCTGGCATTCTTGTTGTTACACGCCTATATCATCTATGCGCCCGCGTTGATGATCGCGCTGTTCGTGCTGCCGCATATGATTCACGCCAGCCTGACGAACTCGAAGATTCAGGGTAAGTACCGCCACTCCTTCTGGAGTGAAATCTACGAAACGGTGCTGGCATGGTATATCGCGCCGCCGACCTTCGTCGCGCTGATTAACCCGCACAAAGGCAAGTTCAACGTCACCGCCAAAGGCGGACTGGTGAAAGACGAGTATGTCGATTGGGTTATCTCCCGCCCCTACATTTATCTGGTATTGCTTAATCTGGTGGGCGTGGCGGTCGGCATCTGGCGCTTTATGTACGGACCCGAGAACGAAATTTTGACCGTCTGGGTCAGTATCATCTGGGTGTTTTATAACTTAATCATCCTCGGCGGCGCCGTGGCGGTGTCGGTGGAGAGCAAGCAGGTGCGGCGTTCGCACCGCGTAGAGATGTCGATGCCGGCGGCGATTGCTCGCCCGGATGGTCACCTGTTCTCCTGTACCGTTCATGACTACTCCGACGGCGGGCTGGGGATAAAAATTCACGGCGAAGCGCGGGTACTGGAAGGGCAACACGTGAATTTGCTGCTCAAACGCGGACAGCAAGAATACGTTTTCCCGGTTCGCGTCGCGCGGGTGAACGGCGGTGAAGTCGGCCTGCAATTGCTGCCGCTGACTAACCAGCAACATATTGATTTTGTGCAGTGTACGTTTGCCCGCGCTGATACGTGGGCGCTTTGGCAGGACAGCTTCCCGGAAGATAAACCGATGGAAAGCCTGCTGGATATCCTCAAGCTGGGGTTCCGTGGATATCGTCACCTGGCGGAGTTCTCACCGCCGTCGGTGAAGGTTATTTTCCGCTCGCTCACCTCGCTGGTGGCCTGGGTTGTATCATTTTTACCGCGCCGTCCCGAACGTGCCGCGGCGGTGCTCTCGGCAGAACCGGCAATGGCTCAACAATGATGATAATGCGATGAAAAGAAAACTTTCCTTGATTTGTGCAGTGGCGGTGGGAATGAGCAGCTGGTACCCCTTCGCAACATTTTCGGCTCCGGCGGTGACGCCTAATGCCGCGGTGGTCGACGCTCCCGCCACAACGGTTACGGCTCAGCCAGCGCCGGTGATTAACGATAGCCAGCCGACGGCGGCGGTTATCGATCCTGCCGCGCCGGTGGTGGTGGCGGACAATATCCCGACTCGCGACGTGAAGCTGACTTTCGCGCAAATCGCGCCGCCGCCGGGTAGCATGGTGCTGCGCGGTTCGCATCCAGAGGGCGCCGTGGAATTCGGCATGCGCAGTGATGAAGTAGTCGCTAAAGCGCTGCTCAATCTTGATTACACGCCTTCGCCATCGCTGCTGCCGGTGCAATCACAGCTGAAGGTTTATCTCAACGACGAATTAATGGGCGTGTTGCCGGTCACCAAAGAGCAGCTGGGTAAAAAAGTGAGCGCCCAGATCCCGGTCGATCCGCTGTATATCACCGATTTTAACCGCGTGCGGCTGGAGTTTGTCGGCCACTATCGCGACGTTTGCGAAAACCCGGCCAGCAGTACGCTGTGGCTTGATATCGGCCGTGAGAGCTCGCTGGATTTAACCTATCAGTCGCTGCAGGTACGTAACGACCTGTCTCACTTTCCGGTTCCGTTTTACGACTCGCGCGACAACCGTCCGCTGACGTTGCCGATGGTTTTTGCTTCTGCGCCTGACGTCAAACAGCAGCAGGCGGCGGCGATTGTCGCCTCCTGGTTTGGCAGCAAGGCCGGCTGGCGTGGTCAGCAGTTCCCGGTCCGCTTCAATGAGATACCGGAACGTAACGCTATCATCTTCGCGACCAACGATAAGCGTCCGGACTTCCTGCGCGACCATCCGCCGGTAAAAGCGCCGACCATCGAAATGGTCAACCACCCGAGCAACCCCTACGTCAAGCTGCTGGTGATCTTCGGCCGTGATGATCAAGATCTGCTGGTGGCGGCGAAGGGTATTGCCCAGGGCAATATTCTATTCCGCGGCGATAGCGTGGTAGTGGATGGCGTGAAAGAGTTGAAGGCCCGCCAGCCGTATGACGCGCCAAACTGGGTTCGTACCGACAGGCCGGTGACTTTCGGCGAGCTGAAAACTTATGAACAGCAGCTGCAATCAAGCGGGCTGGTGCCAGATTCGATTAACCTGGCGCTGAATCTGCCGCCGGATCTGTACCTGCTTCGCGCCAACGGCATCGATATGGACCTGAAATATCGCTATACCATGCCGCCTATCAAAGATAGCTCGCGGATGGATATCAGCCTTAACGATCAGTTCCTGCAGTCGTTTAGCCTCAATAGCTCGCAGGATGTGAATAAGCTGATTTTACGCCTGCCGGTGCTGCAGGGGCTGTTGGATGGCCAGAACCAGGTGACCATACCCGCGCTGCGCCTCGGCGCGATGAACCAGCTGCGCTTCGATTTTCAGTATATGAACCCGATGCCGGGCGGCAACATCGATAACTGTATTACCTTCCAGCCGGTGCAGAACCACGTGGTGATCGGCGATGACTCCACCATCGATTTTTCGAAATATTACCACTTCCTGGCGATGCCGGACCTGCGCGTCTTCGCTAATGCCGGTTTTCCGTATACCCGCATGGCCGATCTCTCTCAGACGCTAATCGTGGTGCCGAAAACGCCTGATGCGGGTCAGGTGGAGACATTGCTGCAGGCGGTAGGCGGCATTGGCGCGCAGACCGGGCTGGCGGCTATCAGCATGCAGATGACCGACGACGGCAACCAAATTAAGGGCAAAGATGCCGATCTGATGCTGATTGGCGCTATCCCGCCATCGCTGAAAGACGATACTAAAATCAATCTGCTGGTCGAGGCGACCAAAAGCTGGGTGAAAACGCCGATGCGTCATTATGACCTGGCTAGCATCTATCCGGACGATGATGCCCGCACGCCGCATACGCGGACCGATATCACCTCTTCCGGGCCGATGGCGGCCATTATTGGCTTCCAGTCGCCGTATAACGACCAGCGCAGTGTGATCGCCCTGATGGCCGATAGCCCGCGCGGCAATGAACTACTCACAAACGCCTTAAATGACAGCGGTAAACGGGCGGCGATGTTCGGTTCGGTGGCGGTGATTCGCGAATCTGGCGTCAATAGCCTGCGGGTTGGCGATATCTATTATGTCGGCCACCTGCCGTGGTTCGAGCGCATCTGGTTTGCGCTCTCCAGCCATCCGATACTGTTGGCGATTCTGGCGGCCGTCAGCATTGTGCTGCTGGCGTGGGTGCTGTGGCGCATGCTGCGTATTCTCAGCCGTCGCCGTCTTGATCCTGATGATGAGTAATTGCTGATGAACGCATTTCGTGGGGTACTTCTCTCGGTATTCATACTGGCGGCGGGGCAGGTTAGCGCCGCCTGCCAGTGGCCCGCCTGGGAGCAGTTTAAAAAAGCGTATGTCAGCGCCGAAGGGCGAGTCATCGACCCCAGCGATGCGCGCAAAATCACCACCTCCGAAGGACAAAGCTACGCGTTGTTCTTCGCCCTGGCGGCCAACGATCGCCAGGGCTTCGATAAGCTATTCCAGTGGACGCAGAACAACCTGGCGCAGGGCGATCTGCGCGCCCATCTGCCGGGATGGCTATGGGGGAAAAAAAGCGAGGACGAATGGACGGTGCTGGACAGCAATTCGGCATCGGATTCTGATTTGTGGATTGCCTGGTCACTGCTGGAAGCCGGACGCCTGTGGAAGGTCGCTAACTATACTGAGGTAGGAAAAGCGCTGCTGGCGCGGATTGCCGATGAAGAAGTCGCCGATGTTCCTGGACTGGGGCCGTCGGTGCTCCCTGGGAAAGTCGGTTTCGCGGACGACAAGGGCTGGCGCTTTAACCCAAGCTACCTGCCGCCGCAGCTCGCAACCTATTTTACCCGCTTTGGCGCGCCGTGGCTGAAGATCCGCGACGGCAATCTGCGGCTGCTGCTGGAAACGGCGCCAAAAGGCTTCTCGCCGGATTGGGTGCGCTATGAGAAAGGCAGCGGCTGGCAGCTGAAAACCGATAAGCCGATTATTGGCAGCTATGACGCTATTCGCGTCTATCTGTGGGTCGGGATGCTCAATAACGCCGATAAACAAAAAGCGCCGCTATTGGCGCGTTTCAAACCGATGGCGACCCAGACTATCAAACTGGGATTGCCGCCGGAAAAAACCAATATCGCCAGCGGGAAAACCACCGGTGAGGGGCCGGTTGGTTTCTCGGCTTCCATGTTGCCGTTTTTGCAAGATGACGACGCCCGCGCGGTACAGCGTCAACGGGTCGCCGATCATTACCCCGACGCGGACGCCTACTACAGTGCGGTGCTGACGCTGTTCGGCCAGGGGTGGGATCAACATCGTTTTCGTTTCGCCGCGGGTGGCGAATTACAACCTGACTGGAACCAGGAATGCGCAAGTTCTCACTAAGCTTCATCACGCTGTCTGTTAGTCTCGCGCTGCTGCCGCTGGCGCAGGCGGCGAATACCCCTGCGCAGCAGCATCTGCTGGAACAAGTGCGTCTCGGCGAGGCGAGCAACCGTGAAGATCTGGTGCGTCAGTCGCTTTATCGACTGGAGCTAATCGACCCGAATAATCCCGATTATCTCGCCGCCCGGGCTCGCTACCTGCTGCGCCAGGGCGACACCGCCGGCGCGCAAAAGCAGCTCGATCTGCTGGCGAAACTGGCTCCTGAATCATCGGCGCTAAAAGCGACGCGCAGCGAGATCGATCTCAGCGGAGGCAAAGGTCAGCAAGAACTGCAGCAGGCGCGCCTGCTAGGCGTTTCCGGGCATGTCGACGAGGCCATCGTCGCCTATGAAAAACTATTCGACGGCGTTCCGGCGGATGTTAATTTTGCTATTGAATACTGGACACTGGTCTCGCGTTTGCCGGCGCGGCATAACGAAGGCATTAGCCAACTGAAAAAACTGAATGCCAGCTCGCCGGGTAACGTGGCATTGCAAACGACATTGGCAAAACAGATGTTTGCCGATAATAAACCGGATGAAGGTTTCGCTTATCTCGAACAGATGTCTCGATCGGCCGCCGGGCGAGATGCGGCTTCGGCGATGTGGTTTGATGAAATTAAAAATTTGCCGGTTAGCCGCGCCAGCGTGCAAGCGCTGCAGCGTTTTCTGGTCGTATTCACCACCGGAGAAACGGTTGCTAATGCCCGGGTGCTACTCGATAAGCAGCAAACTCAACTGAAAGATCCGACTTTCCGCGCTAAAAGCGAAGGACTGGCGGCGGTGAAATCCGGTAATGCGGCGCAGGCGGTGGCCGATCTGCAGCAGGCGGTACGCGCCGATGCCCGCGATAGCGATGCCGTCGGCGCGCTGGGCGCTGCCTACTCACAGCGCGGCGACCGGGCGCGGGCGGTGGCGCAGCTCAATAAAGCGATCGCGATGGATCCGAAAAGCCCGAATCGCGATAAGTGGGACAGTCTGCTGAAGACCAACCGCTATTGGCTGTTGATTAAACAGGGCGATAACGCGTTGAAAGCAGGCCAACTGGCGCAGGCGCAAAACGCCTATGCCCAGGCGCAGCGGGTGGATAACACCGACAGCTACGCGGTGCTGGGGTTAGGCGATGTCGCCGTGGCGCGCAAAGATGACTCCACCGCCGAACGCTACTATCGCCAGGCGTTACGCATGGATCGCGACAATAATCTCGCCGTACGCGGTCTGGCGAATGTTTATCGTCGTGAATCGCCGGAAAAAGCCAGCGCCTATATTGCCAGTCTCCCCGCTAGCCAGCGGCGTAGTATTGATGATATTGAACGCAGCCTCACTAACGACCGACTGGAAAAACAGGCCGAAGCGCTGGAAAACCAGGGCAACTGGGCGCAGGCCGCGGAGGTGCAGCGGCGGCGTCTGGCGTTGGATCCCGAAAGCGTGTGGATAACCTATCGGTTGGCGAAAGATCTGGTCAGCGCCGGCCAGCGGCCGGAAGCGGACGCGCTGATGCGTAACATGGCCAACCGCAAGCCGGGCGATGCCGAACGGGTTTACGCCTACGGCCTCTATCTGTCCGGTAATAATCAGGATGATGCCGCGCTGGCGCAAATTAACGCGCTGCCGCGCGGACAGTGGACCGACAATATTCGTGAACTGGAAGGGCGTCTGCAAAGCGACAAAGTGATGCGCGAGGCCAACCAACTTCGCGATAGCGGACAGGAAAGTCAGGCTATCGCCTTGATTAAACAGCAGCCGGAATCGGTACGCTACGATCTGACGTTGGCGGATTGGGCGCAGCAGCGCGGCGATAGCGAGGCGGCGATAGCCCAGTACCATCGGGTGCTGAGCCAGCAGGCTGATAATGGCGATGCGCGCCTGGGACTGGCGGAAGTCTATCTTGCTGAGGGCGATAAAAATGCCGCCCGCGCGCAGGTCGCGCAGTTGAAGGATGCGGATACGGAATCGATCAACATGCAGCGCCGGGTAGCGCTGGCCCGCGCCGGATTTGACGATACCGCGGGCGCGCAACAAATATTCGACCGCATCGTGCCGCAGGCGAAAAGCCAGCCGCCATCGATGGAAAGCGCGCTGGTGCTGCGTGATGCCGCGCGCTTCCAGACGCAAACCGATCAACCACAGCAGGCCCTGGAAAGCTATAAAGACGCGATGGTGGCCTCGGGCGTGACCCGCGTTCGCCCGCAGGATAATGACGCCTTTACCCGCCTGACCCGCAACGATAGCCAGGATGACTGGCTGAAGCGCGGGATCCGCAGCGACGCCGCCGATCTCTATCGCCAGCAGGATCTTAACGTTACCCTTGAGCACGACTATTGGGGATCGAGCGGCACCGGCGGTTATTCAGACCTCAAAGCGCACACCACCATGCTGCAGGTGGACGCGCCGCTGTATGACGGACGGATGTTCTTCCGTACCGATGTGGTGAATATGAACGCCGGGACGTTTTCCACCAATAGCGACGGCGGCTACTCGCCGAGCTGGGGGACCTGCGGCGAAATTAGCTGCTATGGCGGTAGCAAAAACCAGAGCGACGGCGGCGCCAGCGTGGCGGTCGGCTGGAAGAACGACACCTGGAGCGGTGATATCGGCACCACGCCGATGGGCTTTAACGTGGTCGATGTCGTGGGGGGGCTGAGTTACAGCGGCGATGCCGGCCCGGTCGGCTATACCGTCAACGTCCACCGGCGGCCCATTTCCAGCTCGCTGCTCTCCTTCGGCGGGCAAAAAGATAACCCTAACGACGGCCACACCGGTACCACCTGGGGCGGGGTACGCGCCGCCGGCGGCGGTATCAGCCTGAGCTACGATAAAGGCGAGGCTAACGGCATCTGGTCATCGCTGGGTGCTGACCAACTCACCGGCAAAAACGTCGAGGACAACTGGCGCGTGCGCTGGATGACCGGTTACTACTATAAAGCGATCAATGAAAATAATCGCCGGGTGACCGTCGGCCTGACCAATATGATCTGGCACTACGACAAAGACCTCAGCGGCTACACCCTGGGTCAGGGCGGTTACTACAGCCCGCAGGAGTATCTCTCTTTCTCGGTGCCGGTCATCTGGCGTCAGCGTACCGAAAACTGGTCATGGGAACTCGGCGGGTCGGTGTCGTGGTCCCATTCGCGCACGCAAACTCAGGCGCGCTATCCGTTGCTGAATTTGATTCCGTCGCAGTATCGCTACGAGGCCAGCCAGCTAAAAGAACAGGGCAGCAGCAGCCAGGGCTTCGGTTATACCGCGCGGGCGCTGGTGGAACGGCGGGTTACCGGCAACTGGTTTGTCGGCGCGGCGGTGGATATTCAGCAGGCCAAAGATTACACGCCGAGCCACGCGCTGCTGTACGTGCGCTATTCCGCTTCCGGTTGGCAGGGCGACATGGATATGCCGCCGCAGCCGTTGGTGCCTTATGCGGATTGGTAGCAGATTAGCCTGATTTCTACGGCTAATCGCCAATCCACCGCGCTGTTCGCGTATACTCGCCGTACCTCGCCCGCCGCTTTCGGGAAGAACCCGCCTTGCGGGCGAGAGCGAACCATTTGCGTATATAATCAGCCTGAAAACGACCGGTAGCGATGGATCTTGCCGGATAGTCGTTCAGTTTCAGTGGAGAACACAGTTGCGCGTCAGCCGCTCACTTACAATTAAACAGATGGCGATGGTCGCGAGCGTGTCCATGGCGTTTGTCCTGGTCTTTTGTTCTATTTTGCTGTTTCACTTTGTGCAACAGAGTCGCTATACCACGGCCACGCAATTAGAAAGTATCGCCCGTTCCGTTCGCGAGCCGCTGTCGGCGGCTATTTTGAAAGCCGACATTCCCGAAGCGGAAGCCATTTTGGGCCGCATTCAGCCTGCTGGCATCGTCAGCCGGGCGGATGTGGTGCTACCGAATCAATTCCAGGCGCTGCGGATGCGCTTTATTCCCGAGCGTCCGGTGCCGGTGATGATCACTCGCTTGTTTGAACTGCCGGTGCAGATATCTCTGCCAATCTACTCGCTGGAACGCCCAGCTAACCCGCAGCCGCTGGCTTATCTGGTACTGCAGGCGGATTCCTATCGCATGTACAAATTCGTCATGAGCGCGCTTGCAACATTGGTGACCACTTACTTACTTTTGGTGCTGGTTTTAACGGTAGCGCTCACCTGGTGCATCAACCGACTGATTGTTCGCCCGCTGCGCGCCATCGCCCGCGAACTCAACGATATTCCGCCTCAGGATCGTCTTGGACATCAACTGAGCCTACCGCGACTGCACCAGGACGATGAAATTGGCATGCTGGTGCGCTGCTACAACCGCAATCAGCAGTCTTTGCTGCGCCAGCATGATGAGCTATCGCTGCAATCGACCCGTTTTCCGGTGTCTGAGCTCCCCAACAAAGCCTTTTTGATGGCGATGCTGGAGCAGACCGCGACCCGTCCGCAGCCTTCGGCGCTGCTGGTGGTGGCGTGTGAAACCCTGCAAGATGCCGCGGGCGTCCTGAAAGAGAGCCAGCGCGAGATGCTGCTCTTAACGCTGGTCGAGAAACTAAAAGCAGTTATCCCGGCCAATATGGTACTGGCGCAGGTGAGCGGTTACGATTTCGCCATTTACGCGCCCGGACTTAGCGAGCCTTGGGAAGCGGTTTTGCTAAGTAAGCGAGTGCTCACTTCTATTAGCGAGCGATTGCCGCTGCACGGTGTCCAGCTGCGTCCCTGTGCCAGTGTCGGCATCGCGATGTTTAATAGCGAGCTGAACGCCGAACAGTTCTATCGCCGTGCGGTTTCCGCCGCGGTGACGGCACGGCGTAAGGGTAAAAATCAAATCGAGTTCTTTGACCCTGAGCAGATGGAAAAAGCCCAGCGCCGGTTAATGGAAGAGCACGACATCCTCACCGCGCTCGATAATCAGCAGTTCGCCATCTGGTTCCAGCCGCAGGTGGATATTGCCAGCGGCGATATTTGCGGTGCGGAAGTTCTGCTGCGTCAGCGACAGGCCGATGGCAGCTGGTCGCTGCCGTGCGATCTGATTGAGCGAATTGAAAACTGCGGGTTGATGGTGCCGGTAGGCTATTGGGTAATGGAAGAAGCCTGCCGTCAACTGGCAGCCTGGCAGCAGCAGGGCATCATGCTGCCGCTGTCGGTGAATGTCTCGCTACTGCAGTTGTTGCATCCCGAGCGCGGCGTTGAGCTGTTGGCACTTATTGAACGCTACCGTATCGCCCCCGGCACGTTGGTGCTGGAGGTGACGGAAAGCCGCCGCCTTGACGATCCACAGGCGGTGATTGCCCTGCTGCGCCCGCTGCGCGACGCCGGTACGCGTATTGCGCTGGATGATTTCGGCATGGGTTATGCCGGGTTGCGCCAGCTGCAACATATGAAATCGCTGCCGGTGGATATTCTGAAAATCGACAAGGCGTTTATTGATATGGTGCCGGATGATACCAGCATGGTCCCGGCGATAATTCAGCTCGCGCGCGGGCTCAAGCTGCGAATCGTCGCTGAGGGCGTCGAAAAAGAAGAACAGCTGAAATGGTTGCAAGCGGCTGGGGTGGACATCGCCCAGGGTTACCTGTTTGGTTGCGCCTTACCGCTGGAAAGCTTTATGCAGCGCTTCCTGCACGCTGAAAAGGATGATGCAAGTTTGTAACATTTTTAGTTGTTTGTGCGAGTCAGCTCAAATATTTTAACAATTCCGTTGCAACTTCGCGGTTACTTATTTCTGAAATGTTTCCAGGGTGTTATTTTTAAGCCACAGACACAGATAACCTTTCATTGTCTGTGGTTATTCCCAAAGGACACCCTATGAAACTCTCTCTCTTCAAAAGCCTCTATGTCCAGGTTTTATCGGCCATAGCCATCGGTATTTTGCTGGGCCATTTCTACCCGGAGCTTGGCGCGCAGATGAAACCGTTCGGCGACGCCTTCGTAAAACTGATTAAAATGGTCATTGCCCCGGTTATCTTCTGTACCGTTGTGACAGGGATTGCCGGGATGGAAAGCATGAAGGCCGTTGGTCGTACCGGTGCGGTGGCGTTACTCTACTTTGAAGTGGTGAGTACCATTGCGTTGATTATCGGTCTTATCATTGTCAACGTGGTGCAACCCGGCGCGGGCATGAACGTCGATCCGGCGACGCTGGACGCGCACGCGGTGGCGGTCTATGCCGAGCAGGCTAAAGATCAGGGTGTTGTCGCCTTCTTACTCGATATTATCCCGGGAAGCGTAATTGGCGCTTTCGCCAGCGGTAATATTTTGCAGGTGCTGATGTTTGCCGTCCTGTTTGGCTTTGCGCTGCATCGTTTAGGTAGCAAAGGGCAGCTGATTTTCAACGTCATTGAAAGCTTTTCGCAGGTCATTTTCGGCATCATTAACATGATTATGCGCCTGGCGCCGATCGGTGCTTTCGGGGCCATGGCATTTACCATCGGTAAATACGGCGTCGGTACTCTGGTACAGCTGGGCCAACTGATCATCTGCTTCTACATCACCTGTATTCTGTTCGTGGTGCTGGTACTGGGCTCTATCGCGCGGGCTACCGGCTTTAGCATCTTCAAGTTCATTCGCTATATCCGTGAAGAGCTGCTGATTGTGCTGGGTACCTCCTCTTCGGAGTCCGCGCTGCCGCGAATGTTGGATAAGATGGAGAAGTTGGGTTGCCGCAAATCGGTGGTGGGGCTGGTAATACCGACCGGCTACTCCTTCAACCTCGACGGCACCTCCATCTACCTGACGATGGCGGCGGTGTTCATCGCCCAGGCCACCAATAGCCATATGGATATCTTCCATCAGATTACCTTGCTTGTGGTGCTGCTGCTCTCTTCGAAAGGGGCGGCGGGCGTTACCGGTAGCGGATTTATCGTACTGGCGGCAACCATCTCCGCGGTGGGGCATCTGCCGGTGGCGGGTCTGGCGCTGATTCTCGGTATCGACCGCTTTATGTCGGAAGCGCGCGCGTTGACCAACCTGGTGGGTAACGGCGTGGCGACCGTGGTCGTCGCGAAATGGGTGAAAGAACTCGACGCCAAACAGCTCGATGATGTGTTGAATAACCGCGTTCCCGCGGACAAATCACAAGAATTATCCTCGTAATTCCTCATGTTATGCCCATGAACTATGGGCTCCTGCGCAAAATTAGGTATCATTCCCCTTCTGGGGGAATGATACCTCATGATTATTTTACGTCTTCATGCGACATTTTCGCCTTCGCGTGGTCTAACCGACGTATTTGATTCAACACCTTTTTCGGCAACCCGGCGATGGGTTGCCTATGTAACCAGGAATGTTCATCAGGGGTTCACATGCAGGGCACAAAAATTCGACTCTTAACCGGTGGTTTGCTGATGATAGTGACGGCCGGTTCTGTGCAGGCAGAAGCGCTCCAGCCGGACCCGGCCTGGCAACAGGGGACTTTGGCGAACGGTTTTTCGTGGCAGGTGCTGGCCACGCCGCAGCGTCCTAGCGATCGCGTCGAAGTCCGCCTGGCTGTGAATATTGGCTCGCTGAGCGAAAGCACTCAGCAGAGCGGCTTCAGTCATTTCATTCCGCGCCTGGCGCTGACCCAAAGCGGCAGCCTCCCGACGATGCAGGCGCGTTCGCTGTGGCAGCAGAGTATTGACCCGAAGCGTCCTCTGCCGCCGGCGATCGTTTCGTATGATTTCACCTTGTTTAATCTGAGCCTGCCGAACAACCGCAACGACCTGCTTAAAGAAGCGTTGAACTGGCTGGCGGACGCCAACGGTAAGTTGAGCATCACCCAGCAAGCGGTCAATCATGCGCTGCAGGGCAGCGATATGGTGGCGACCTGGCCGCTGGATACCCAGGAAGGCTGGTGGCGCTATCGCCTGAAGGGCTCAACGATGCTCGGTCACGATCCGGCGGCGCCGTTGAAGCAACCAGTTGATATTAAACAGCTGAAAGAATTTTATCAGAAATGGTACACCCCGGACGCGATGACGCTGATTGTCGTCGGTAACGTCGATAGCCGCAGCGTCGCGGAGCAAATCAACAAAATCTTCGGCGAACTGAAAGGTAAACGCGAGACCCCGGCGGCGGTGCCAACGCTTTCACCTCTGCCAGCTACGCCGGTTAGCATCATGACCGATGCCGTACGTCAGGATAAGCTGTCGATCATGTGGGATTCCCCATGGCAGCCGATCCGCGATTCCGCCGCGCTGCAGCGCTACTGGCGCGATGACCTGGCTCGGGAAGCGCTGTTCTGGCACGTGCAGCAGAATCTGAGTAAAAGCAACGTAAAAGATATCGGCCTCGGTTTTGATTGCCGCGTGCTGTATCAGCGCGCCCAGTGCGCGATCAATATCGACTCGCCGGGCGAACGCCTGAACGCCAACCTGAGCGCGGTATCGCGCGAGCTGGCGAAGGTACGCGACAATGGTCTGCCTCAGGAAGAGTTCGATGCGCTGATTGCGCAAAAGAATCTTGAACTGCAAAAGCTGTTCGCCACCTACGCGCGCACGGATACCGATATCCTGATTAGCCAACGTATGCGTTCGCTGCAAAATCAGGTGGTGGATATCGCGCCGGAGCAGTATCAGAAACTGCGCCAGGAGTTCCTGAACTCACTGACGGTCGACATGTTGAACCAGTATCTGCGCCAGCAGTTATCGCAGGATATGGCGCTGGTGCTGCAGCAGCCGAAAGGCGAGCCGGAGTACAACATGAAAGATCTGAAAGCGACGTGGGAAAAACTGATGGCGCCAGCGCCCGCTGCGGCGATGAGCGCCACGCCGGATGCGGTTGATGCGCATAATGAGGCGACGGATATTCCCCCTGGGCAGTAACACAGGCAGCGGGCGCGGAGCCGCTTTTGCGCCGGATGGCGGCTACGCCTTATCCGGCCTACGGTTCGTACGACTTGCCTTTAATTTATAGCCGGTGTTGGTGGCCTCAAAATCCCCGGTGGCGCTACCGCTTACCGGGGCTACAGTACTGTTCGATTTGGTAGCAGAGGGAATCGGAGCTTAGTCCGGCATCGCTTCGCGCGGGATAATCGCCCCGCGATACTGGATAACCGTGCTGGCGGTGAGGTGTCCGCGTTTCGCCGCGGATTCCGCGTCGCCGCCGGTCAGGCGCACCGCCAGATAGCCGGCGCTGAACGAATCGCCCGCCGCCGTGGTATCCACCACTTTCTCTTTCGCCAGCTTCACCGCGGGCACCTCCAGCAGCGGCTGGCCGGCAATCGCCACCAGGCAAGAGTCCGCGCCGCGCTTCACCACCACCTCTTCGACGCCAGCGGCGTGGGTACGGGCGATAACCTCGGCAACCGGTACCGCTCCCCATAGCGCATCTTCATCATCCAGCGTCAGAAAAGCGATATCGGTGCATTCCAGCATTTGCTGGTACACCTGGCGAGTCTCTTGCTGGCTGGCCCACAGGCGTGGACGGTAGTTGTTGTCGAAAATCACTTTCCCGCCGTTAGCGCGGCATTCGCGCAGTAGCGTGAGCAGTTTTTCCCGGCTGGACGGGCTGAGGATGGCGAGGCTGATGCCGCTCAGGTAGAGGTAATCAAAGGTAGCCAGCTCTTCGCAGATGGCGTCAGCGCGCTCGCTTTCGAGCCAGAATTTGGCCGCCGCTTCGTTGCGCCAGTAGTAGAAGGTGCGCTCGCCGGTCTCGTCCGTTTCAATGTAATAAAGGCCAGGCAGACGGTCAGCCATACGCTGAATCAGATCGGTTTTTACCTGTTCGCCCTGCCAGGACTCCAGCATCTGCTGGCTGAAGGTGTCGGTACCCAGCGCGGTCACGTAGTGCACGCTAAGCGCATCGGCGCTGGTCTGGCGCGCGATGTAGACGGATGTGTTTAAGGTATCGCCACCGAAACCGCGATTCACCGCCGCGTTTTTCTCTGACAGTTCAATCATGCATTCGCCAATCACGGCAATTTTCTTAGACATAGTGCTGACCTGAAATTGAATCGAAATTAGCGGTAGTTTGCGCTGGGTACCAGACAGGGTCAACCATATTAAAACATCGTTCCATTATTTTTTGACCTGACGCGCAAAATGTGACGAAAAGCGCATTTGGCGGATGAATCTCCGCTCTTCAACTATAGTGAGGAGTGACGAGACGCAAAAGGAGCGGAGAGGGGATGACCAGAACCCGTAAAACGATTGCTATTATCTCGGGAACGATTGTGCTGTTAATCGTTCTTTTTTTCATCGTATTGGCGACCTTTGACTGGAACCGGCTCAAGCCGACGATCAATCAGAAAGTTTCCGCCGAGCTCAATCGGCCATTCGCCATCCGCGGCGACCTGGGCGTGGTGTGGGAGCGACAGCCTGAGGAGCGCGGTTGGCGCAGTTGGATCCCGTGGCCGCATGTGCATGCCGAAGATATTGTGCTGGGTAACCCACCCGACATTCCGCAAGTGACGATGGTGCATTTGCCGCGCGTGGAAGCGACGCTGGCCCCGCTGGCGCTGCTGAGCAAAACGGTCTATTTGCCGTGGATTAAGCTCGAGCAGCCCGACGTCCGGCTGATAAGGCTGACGGAAAACAGCAATAACTGGACCTTTAAATTAGCTTCTGACCCGGCATCCGAAAAAGCTAACCCGCCATCGGCCTGGTCTTTCCGCCTTGATAATATTCTCTTCGATCGCGGCAACATCGCCATTGACGATAAGGTAACCCGCAGCGATATCGCGATCGTGGTCGATCCGCTTGGCAAAGCGCTGCCGTTTAGCGAAGTCACCGGTGCGGGCGACAAAGCGCAGGCGACAAAAGCCGGCGATTATATCTTTGGCCTGTCGGTGAAGGGGCGCTACAAAGGCCAGCCGTTGAGCGGCAGCGGCAAAATTGGCGGCATGCTGGCGCTGCGTAGCGATAGTACGCCGTTCCCGCTACAAGGGGATTTTCACTCTGGTAATACCCGGATAGCGTTTAGCGGTACGGTCAGCGATCCGCTTAATGTCGGCGGGATCGATCTGCGGCTGAAATTTGCCGGCGACTCGCTGCGCGACCTCTACGATCTGACCGGCGTCCTGCTGCCGGAAACGCCGTCGTTTTCCACCGATGGCCGCCTGCGCGCCGACTTTAAGCATAAAAACGGCATGCGTTTTGACTATCGCAATTTTAACGGCCGGATTGGCGACAGCGATATCCACGGTTCGTTGACCTATACCACCGGTAAACCACGACCGAAGCTCACCGGCGATCTGGAATCTAAACAGCTGCGGCTGGCGGATCTGGGCCCGCTGATTGGCGTTGATTCCGGAGGCGGGGCGAAGAAATCCTCATCACGCAAAGCGGGCGATGCCGTACAGCCAGCGGGAAAAGTCCTGCCGGCCGATCGCTTTGAGACGGATAAATGGCAGGTGATGGACGCCGATGTGCGCTTCAAGGGGCGGCGAATCGAACACGGCGGTACTCTGCCCATCAGCGACCTGGCGACCCACATTATTCTTGAGCGCGGCGACCTGCGCCTGCAACCGGTGCGCTTTGGTCTGGCCAACGGTTCGATTGCCGGCAGCGTGCATCTGCAGGGCGATAAAAAACCGCTACAGGGCGAAGCCAATTTGCAGGCGCGGCGGCTCAAGCTTAAGGCGCTGATGCCGAACGTTGAAATGATGCAGAAAACGCTCGGTGAGATGAGCGGCGATGTACAACTGCGCGGCAGCGGTAATTCGGTGGCGGCGCTGCTCGGCAACAGCAACGGCAACCTTAAGCTGCTGATGAATGATGGTCTGATTAGCCGTAACCTGATGGAAATCCTCGGCTTAAACGTCGGTAACTTTATCATCGGGCAGATTTTTGGCGATGAGGAGGTTCGGGTGAACTGCGCGGCGGCCAATATTGATGTGGTCAACGGCGTGGCGCGACCGCAAATTTTCGCCTTCGATACCGAGAACGCGCTGATTAACATTACCGGCACCGCCAGCTTTGCCTCTGAACAGCTGGATCTGACCGTTGACCCGGAAAGTAAGGGCCTGCGGGTGATTACTCTGCGTTCTCCGCTGTACGTGCGCGGTACCTTTAAATCGCCGGATGCCGGGGTGAAAGCCGGGCCGCTGATTGCCCGCGGCGCGGTGGCGGCAGCGTTAGCGACGCTGGTCACGCCGGCGGCCGCTTTACTGGCGCTGATCTCGCCGGCGGAAGGCGAGGCGAATCAGTGCCGGACAATTTTGTCGCAGATGAAAAAGTAAGGATGAGATGAGTGATGGCCCTGACGGCAACAGCGTCAGGGCCTGCAACTTACAGCGATTGATGGCGGGTTTCGTGGGTCAACAGCAGAGCGATCAGCGTCAGCGCCGCCATCGCCGCCAGGTAGATACCGACAGCCGGCAGGCCGTAATTGCCCTGCAGCCAGGCGGCAATATAGGGTGCGACCGACGCGCCGAGGATCGACGACACGTTATAGGAGAAAGAGGCGCCGGTATAACGAACTTCCGTCGGGAACAACTCCGGCAGCAGCGCGCCCATCGGGCCGAAGGTCAGCCCCATCAGGCTAAGGCCCAGCAGCAGGAAGGCGAAGACCAGAATCGGGTTGCCGGAACCGAGCAGCGGTTTAAAGGCGAACAGCGCGAACAGAATAATCATCGTGGTGATGATAATCATACTTTTACGACGGCCAAAGGCATCCGCCAGCAGGCCCGCCACTGGCACCATCACGCCGAAACCAATGACCGCCATCATCAGCATCCACAGCACTTCGTTACGCGGCAAACCTAAACCAATCGGCGCGGCAGCGGTACTGAAGGTCATGGAGTAAACGGTCATGATATAGAACAGGGTATAGGTCGCCAGCATGATGAAGGTGCCGAGCACGGTCACGCGCACGTGCTTAGTCAGCAGCGTGCCAAGCGGGATTTTGACCTGTTTTTTCGCCGCCGCCACTTTAGCGAAGACCGGGGTTTCATGCAGCGACACGCGAACATACAGACCGATAATGACCAGTACCGCAGAGAAGATGAACGGCACGCGCCAGCCCCATTCCATGAACTGCTGGTCGCTCAACAGCCACGACAGCAGCAGGAAGGTGCCGTTGGCGAAGAAGAAGCCGATTGGCGCCCCCAGTTGCGGGAAGGAGCCATATAGCGCGCGTTTGCGCGGCGGAGCGTTTTCCGTCGCCAGCAGCGCCGCCCCGCCCCATTCGCCGCCAAGGCCGAGACCCTGACCAAAGCGCGCCAGCGCCAGCAGCATCGGCGCCAGAATGCCAATGCTTTCATAGCCCGGCAGCAGGCCGATGACCACGGTGGAGATGCCCATGGTCAGCAGCGAGGCAACGAGTGTGACCTTACGGCCTACGCGGTCGCCGAAGTGGCCGAATAGCGCTGAGCCAATCGGGCGCGCGACAAAGGCGATGGCGAACGTCGCCAGCGACTGGAGCGTCGCGGCGGCAGCATCACCCTGTGGGAAAAAGATATGAGGGAAGACGATAACCGCGGCGGTGGCGTAAATATAGAAGTCGAAGAACTCAATGGCGGTGCCGATGAGCGAGGCGACGACGACTTTATTACGCGAGTTAACCGGCGTGGCGTCTTGCGCGTTGTCGATAGTAGTGGCTGTGGCTTGCATAGATCTTTCTTATTTTTGAGCGAACGAAAAGCCATATAGCCACAGCAAAAGAGACATTTCAATCTGTAACAAAACTCGCCATCGCGCAAAAAACAGGCAAAAAGCGGATAATTTTCGCCCTGAGAAAATATCTTCTATGAAATGCTTCACATAATTAAAATATTAGAGAATAAAACCAGTTTTAGGTTAAATAAAAGTTACGCGTTGGATTTATCTGCTGAAATGATAGGTCGGGCTGAATTTTGCGTCTTTATTCAGCCCGATAATGACTTTAATCGTGGGTTTTGCCCGGCATCCGCTTATCGTCTTTATACTCTGCGGTCGCAATCCATGCGGCGCAGAAGAGGGTCAGACGGGCGAAGAAGTAGAAGAAGGCCATCAGCCCCAGTACCGAACCAAAGGCGGCGCCGGAGGGGGATTTCACCAGAGCCGGCAGCGTCCAGGTCATCACGATTTTAATAATCTCAAAGCCAATCGCCGCAATTAGCGTACCGCGGAACAGCGCTTTGCGGCGTGGACGGTGGCGCGGCAGTCGCCAGAAGATCCAGAAAAACAGCAGATAGTTAGCGAAGATGGAAATCGCCAGGCCAATCAGGCGCCATGCGGGTTTCAGCCATTCTATATAATCGAGATACAGCGCGGAGATGATCATTTGCTGCGCAGACCCGGCGACGGAGGTAATTGACAGGGTGATCACCAGCGCGACCAGCAGGCCAATCAGCGAGATCAGATCGCGGAAGTATTTAACCCAGATTTTTTCCTGATCCTGCGGCGTACGTTCCCACACGTCGCGCGACTGGGCGCGAATCGCTTCACGCAGGTTGCCCATCCAGTTAATACCGGAGTAGAGCGCGACCAACAGGCCGACTAGCCCGACGGCGGTACGCTGCTGTACGGCGGTGTTGATGGTGTTTTTAAGCGTTGCCGCCAGCGTCGGGTCGCTGACGTTTTGCAGAATTTTATCGAAGATGTCCTGCAGTAGGGTCGGATGCCATGCCAGCACGAAACCGGCGGCGGCGAACGAGACCATCAGAATCGGGATCATCGACAAGAATGAGAAGTAGGTAATGGCTGCGCCAAACTGATTGCCAAGCCTGTCATTGAAGCGCTCGGCGGCGCGTAGCAGGTGGGCTATCACCGGATTACGTTGGACTTTGGCCGCCGTTCCGGTGACCGTTTTCAGCGCCTGGTTAGCTTTCTGCCCAACGGCGGAATCGTTGATGGCGGCGAGCGTACTTTTGTTTTTCTCCGGCTGCTGGTCCGTTTCCTGTGGCGGCTGGCGATCGTCGTTTTCCGGCGTCATAAGTGATTTCTTCCTTTCTTTACAGCGATATTCAGCCAGAAGTATACCTTAAACGACGCATCTTGCAGGCGCCCATCGGCCAGACGGGTATTGACGACTCGCGCTGATTAATCGACATAACCTTTCATCAATCCGCCCAGCCACTCCATAAAGAGATGTACGCGGCGGGAGAGATTGCGCCGATGTGGATAGATAATCGATACCGGCATCGGTTCGGCGCGGTACTGCGGCAGGATCTCAACCAGCTCGCCGGTGCGCAGCGGTTCGCGTACCGCGATGCGCGGAACCTGAATAATGCCGAGCCCGGCCTGACAGGCGGCCTGGTAGGTTTCGGTGCTATTGACGGTCAACACGCCGCCGGTTTTCACCCAGCGCACGGCGCCATCACTGACGACTTCAAAACCAGGCTGCCGCGCGCCGAAGTTGCTGGCGTAGTGGATCAGGGCATGATCCGCCAGATCGTCGAGGCTTTCCGGGTAGCCGAAGCGCGCCAGATAATGCGGACTGGCGCAGTTAATTTGCGTGAGCTTGCCGAGCGGGCGGGCGATGAGTCCCGAGTCTTTAAGCGTACCCACCCGGATCACGCAGTCGAAACCTTCGCGCACCACATCGACCAGCCGGTCGCTACTGCTCAGTTCGATTTCAATGCCGGGATACTGTTGTAAAAACGCGGGAAGTTTCGGGATGACCAGTTTTTTGGCGACGCTGATCGGCATATCGACACGCAGGCGGCCGCTGATGCTCGATGGATCGCCCTGAAACATACCATCCAGCTCTTCGAGATTGCTTAACAGGTCTTTGGCGCGTTCGTAATAGACCATGCCGTCCTGAGTCAGCTGCACCCGGCGGGTGGTGCGGTGCAGCAGGCGGGCGCCGAGATGGCTTTCCAGCGCCTGGATCTGTCGCGATACGCTACCTTTGGGCAACCCAAGGGTATCGGCGGCGCGAGAGAAACTCTCCAGTTCCGCGACGCGGATGAAGAGTTGCATTGCGTGAATTTTATCCATACCTACTGCCTATTGTTGTTATTAACGAAACAGTAAAACGTAATTTAGCGCATTTATTGTTACTACGTCTGCTAATAAGCTCTTTATTCACACACACGTAATGACGAAGGGGTTTCTGATGACACAACGTATCGCTTTAGTGACCGGCGGCAGTCGCGGTCTGGGAAAAAATGCGGCGCTGAAGCTGGCGGCGAAGGGAACCGATATTATTCTGACCTACCACAGCAACCAGCAGGCGGCGCTGGAAGTGGTGCGCGAAATTGAGCAAACAGGCGCGCAAGCGGCGGCATTACCGCTGAACGTCGGCGATAGCGCCAGTTTTGCTGGCTTTGCGCAACAGCTGACGCAATGTCTGAAGGAGAAGTGGCAGCGCGACAGCTTCGATTATTTATTGAACAATGCTGGCATCGGATTGACTGCGACGTTTAGTGAGACCAGCGAAGCGCAGTTTGACGAGCTGATGAACATCCACTTTAAGGGGCCGTTCTTCCTTACCCAGCAGCTGCTGCCTTTGCTTAAAGACGGCGGGCGCATTCTGAACGTCTCCAGCGGGCTGGCGCGCTTTGCGCTGCCGGGCTATTCCGCTTATGCGGCGATGAAAGGGGCGATGGAGGTGTTAACCCGTTATCAGGCGAAGGAACTCGGCGTGCGCGGGATATCGGTCAATATCATCGCGCCCGGCGCGATTGAGACCGACTTTGGCGGCGGCGCGGTGCGTGATAATGCCCAGCTTAACCAGCATATTGCCGCCCAGACGGCGCTGGGGCGCGTCGGCCTGCCGGATGATATCGGCAATGCTATTGCTGCGCTGCTGAGCGACGAGCTTGGCTGGATGAACGCCCAGCGCGTTGAGGTTTCCGGCGGCATGTTTTTATAATGACCACGCCCTGCGCATAATGGCGTAGGGCGTCACCATATTGTGCGTTTTATTATTCCGTAACACTCTTTTGCATCATGCGTATCGCTGATTTTAAGCGGTTGGATTACACTGGCAGAAATAATATTATTATCCTGTTAGCTATCCGTTTAATTAAGGAATTTCTTACGCCAAATGTAATAAATATTATGAATGAGTAATCGTTACGCGCTGGCGTGTAACTATTCATCATCATGATGTTTATATCATCTACTCCATCGGTAAAATGGCTTAGGTCATACGGCGAGTTCTTATTTTTGTCGGCTGATATTACCCTTCCCCCACTTTTTAAGGGGTATTTTTTCGATGGAGAGCAGTCCATGCAAGTAATCATGTTTGACAGGCAGTCAATATTTATTCATGGAATGAAAGTCGGCTTACAACAACGTATTCCTGAAATTAATATTCATAGTACCTGTCAGGCAGAACAGCTGTGGCAGCTGCTCACGGCTCATCCGCAGGCGCTCCTCATACTTGATGGCGACCTGAACAGTGAATTTTGTTGCTGGTTGCTCCAGGAGAAGCAGCAGCGTTTTCCGCATGCCAAAGTATTATTAGTGGTTTCGGATGATAATAAAAGCTGGCTGCAACGAGCGCTGGCGTGGAACGTGCGCGCTATTGCCCAACGTGAGGATAGCGCCGATATGTTTGCCCAGATCATTAATAGCATCATGTTGGGGATGATGTGTCTGCCGGGCACCTGGTTAATGACCTCTGCGGATCGCAATAAACATGCGGTGCATCTCAGTCGCCGCCAGCAGGAAATTTTAAAACTGCTGGCGGAAGGCAGCTCTAATAAGGAAATTAGCCGTACGTTAAATATCAGCGCAGGGACTGTGAAAGCGCATCTTGAGTCGTTATATCGGCGGCTGGATGTGAAAAACCGAACCCAGGCGGCGATGGCATTTAATAGCGTCGGTGACAATTAACTGGTCTGACAAAACCGCTCGCACTCCTGCAGGCGATAGGCGTTATCGCGGTCAATGTGCCGCCATATCGCCAGCGCCTGCGTCATGTTGTGGCCGTTAAGATAATGCAAAATAGCGTCCAACTGCGGCTGGGCGCCGCCATCTAAACTGAACACCAGCGCCAGCAAGGCATCGTACTGCGGCTGAGTCAGTTCCACGACTAACCTGCGCTGTAATATCTGTTGGCACCGCAGCAGGTCTAGCGTCAATAGCATCATCGCCAGTTCGGCGGTGATGGGCGTCTCTTTCTCATCTTCACCGATAGCGTGGCCGTAGCCGACCCGCCATTGCCCAAATTTGTCCTGATACGGCAGCAGCGCCAGCCCTTGCGTCCGCTGGATAAAACGCAGCCCCGGCAGGCTTAACGTGGTGACGGTCATGATCTTTTCCTCTGTGGTTGGCGGCAGTGTAGAGGAAAAGCGGGGTCGCCCCCATTCGCCGGATGGCCCAAGGCCTTATTGGTAATCGTGGCGCATCAGGCCAAACAGCCAGTCATTGTGCCAACGGCCATGTAGCCAGTAGCTCTCGCGTAGCTCTCCTTCCTGAATAAATCCTGTTTTTAGCAGCAGTTGTTTTGAGGCCTGGTTCCCGGCGGTGACGCTGGCGGTCAGGCGACGGATGCCGCCTGTAGAAAACGCGTAATCACATAGCGCCCGCAGTGATTCATATCCGTAGCCCTGGCCCTGCGCCTGTGGGGCGAAGAGAAAGCCCACTTCGGCAATATCATCATCGTGGTGGCAATAGCCGGTCAGGCCGAGGGGCGTATGGCTTTGCCGATCGCGAACCACCAGGCACAGCCAGTGCGCGGCCTTAGGCGACCAGACCGGCAGGCGCGCATCAAACGCGGCGCGGATATCGGCGATGGGCCGGTTATCCGCGACATAGAGCATCACCTGCGGATCCTGTTGCAGGCTGAGAAAAAAAGACCAGTCGTCAAGCTGCAGCGGCGAGCAGCGCAGCCGCGGCGTAAGCAGTTCGGGCATGTTGTCGGCTCTGGCAAAGGGAAAATAAAACCTTAACAGCACAGCCTGCCGACGGAAAGTGCCTCATGAAGACCTCGGCTCGCCGTACAGGCTGATGAGTCGCCGCACGACGCCGTTGGTCCAGCCGAAGCCATCCTGCAGCGGATACTCCCCGCCGCCGCCCTCATGTGGGACGCCGCTGGCGATATGATATTTCTCAATGAGCTTGTGGTGTTTAAGATAAAATTGATTCACCGTCTGCAGCCAGCTCTGGGCGATTTCATCGCCAAGCGGGTCGTGGCCGTACATTTTGAATCCCTGTACCGCCATCCACTGCAGCGGCGCCCAGCCGTTGGGTTTATCCCACTGTTCGCCGCTTTCATATTCCGTCGCCATGATGCCGCCAGGGGTGAGCAGACGCGCGCGTACGGCATCCGCCAGCCGTTCGGCCTGGGTGTGGGTCGCCATCCCGACATACAGCGTGACGATGCTGGCGGCGGAGAACAAGGCCAACTGCTCACGGCGCCAATCGTAATCGCGAAAACAGCCGCACTCTTCATCCCACAGGTAGCGGGTCACCGCCTCCCGGCGAGCGTTGGCTTTACGGCGAAATTCGGCTTCAGCCTCGCGATCGCCCTTCAGGCCGGAAAGATTGGCGATGGTATTTTCCAGCTTAAACAGAAAAGCGTTGAGGTCGATGGGAATAAACTGGGTGGTGCGGATGCTCGCAAGCCTGGTGATATCGCGCAGCCAGCGGCTGGAGTAGTCCCAGCCGGAAGCCGCACCGGCGCGCAGGTCTCGATAGACCTCGTTTGGCGGGCGGCCGGAATGCTTCGCCGTTTCGACATCTTCTCGCCAGGACTCATCGCGCGGCGTATCGCGGTCGTCCCAGTAGCGGTTAAGCAGCGAACCATCTGGCATACGCACCACGTGACGGTAGGCCTGGTTAGGGATCAGCGATTCCGCGCCGTCCATCCAGAAGGCGTGCTCTAATTTGAGATGGTCGAGATAGCGGCGCGCGCCGCGAACGCCATCTTCCTCAAACAGTTCAACCATCAGGGCGAACACCGGCGGCTGGGAGCGGCTGAGATAGTAGGTGCGATTGCCGTTAGGAATGTGGCCGTAGGTTTCAATCATCCAGGCGAAGTTGTCGGCCATGCATTTGAGCAAATCTTCACGGCCGCTTTCCGCCAGCCCCAGCATGGTGAAGTAGGAATCCCAATAGTAGGTCTCGCTAAAACGCCCGCCGGGGACGATGTACGACTGCGGTAGCGCCAGCAACGACGACCACGGAATATGATCCTGCGGTTCACGTGTGAGCACCGGCCACAGCTTATCGATATGCTCTTTTAGCGTCAGTTTCGGATCAGAGGTGTAATCATCGGCGCGGTTATCCGGCAGCCAGAAGTTGTCTTCCACAAACTGACGCAAATCGAACTCCGGCGTACGCTTAACCCGTCGATAGTGCATCAGGATATCCAGCGGATCGTGTTTCGGCGCGCAGTCGGGAAAGGTTTTACTATCAAGAAAAATGCGCGACTTTTGGACGTTGGTAAACAACTCGAGATAGCGGTCGGCGGGGGTCAGCGCGTCAGACGCCGGTAGCCCTTCGATGATCTCCGGCTCCGGTTCGGCGTCGAACATTTCATCCAGTTTTAACTCATACGGATCGGCTTCGTAGCACGGATCGTTTTCGATCCTCAACTCGTCGTCATCAACGTTGCGTAGTTTCTGGCTGAACATAGCGATACAGGCCTCCGGATAGCGTGAGTTTAGGGGCCGGGCATGCCCGGGCTCTCTAATAAGCGTAGACACTCGCTTCGGTCTGCGGAAGATAAACTGTGCGTCACGTCACGCTTTTCGCTAAGAAAAAACGGCGGAGAAGAAGAGCAGGTCTTTGAAATTAAAGGGTGAATATTTACCGTTATCGTGAATGCGCGAAAACGAAATTCGGAGCATTCATTATGCAACAAAATTTGAACCGCCCCGGTAAACGCAGGCGGTTGGCTCGTTTACTCCCAGGCGGCTTCCAGCATCTCCAGCAGTTGCTCTGAATCCAGCGTGACCGGATTGGCTTTCATCGACGATGAACTACTGGCCGCCAGCGCGGCGGGTTCCAGCGCTTCGCGCGGCACGCCGAGGTCGCGTAAATTGCCGAGCCCCGAGCGCTGGCTCCATTCGCGCAGGCTTTGCCAGGCGTCATCCGGCGAGACGCCAAGCCCGGCGGCGATCCACTGGCGCACGTCGAGGAAACGCTGGCGCAGCGCCGGATTGGTTACCTGCGACTCATTGAGTTCCAGCCCAAAGGGCAGCAGGCAGCCGCAGAGCGCGCCGTGGGAGGCATCGCTTAGCCCGCCAAGCGGCCCCGCAAGACCGTGAACCACGCCCAGCCCGGCGTTGGCCAGCGCCAGCCCGCCACACAGGCTGACCCAGGCCAGCTCGTCGCGGCTGTCGGCACACTCTTTTTCCATCAGCGTTTTTAACGCGGCGATGCCGCGGGGGATCGCCTCCCGGCACAGAGCATCGGTGAAGGGGGTCGCCCGGGTGCACAGCCAGGGTTCGATAACCTGAGTTAAGGCATCAAGGCCGGAGCCGAGGGTGACGGCGCGGGGGGCGTTATCCGTTAACGCCGGATCGACAATCGCCAGCTGCGGCAGCATGCGATCGTCGCGCAGGCTGACTTTGCGCTGCTGCAGCGGGACGTTGATGACCGCGTTTTTAGTGACCTCCGCGCCGGTGCCGGACGTTGTGGGAATAGCGACAAACGGTAGCGGGCTGGCTTCCAGTATTCTCCCCGTTCCGACGACTTCCAGATAGTCGATGACAGGCCCGCTTGCCGGGACCAGCGCGGCAATGGCTTTACCGGCATCAATGACCGCGCCGCCGCCGAGGCTGACCACCGCGCCAACGCCGCGCTCGCGCGCTAGCCGTACGCCGCGTTCAATATCGTCCAGCGTGGGTTCATTGGCGATAGCAAAAGTGCTGACCTGAAGATGCAATGCGCTCAGTTCGCTCAGTAAAAATTGAGCGCGGCTTTTGGTCGCGCCGTGAACCAGCAGCACCGGGGCATCATATTGCGCCAGCCACGGCGCGGCGCTGCGGGCCTGCCCGCGGCCAAAGCGGATATTGCCCGGCGTTAAGATGTTGAAGGGAGTGACCATGTGTAAGAGTACCTGTAGTGGATAATTATTCTGCAATCCACTATACACATTATCCGGCAAGCTTCATGTCTGCCATATTACGAAAAAGGGTTGCTGACGATGATAAGAATCTTGGGTAAACGCTCGTCTATTAACGTGCGCAAGGTGCTCTGGACCTGCGAAGAGGCGGGGGTCGAGTATCAGCAGGAAGATTATGGCAGCGGCTATAGCCCGCTTGATACGCCGGAATTTTTGGCGCTCAATCCGAATGCGTTAGTGCCGGTGCTGGTGGATGATGATTTTGTCCTTTGGGAGTCGAACAGCATCTGCCGCTATCTGGCGCGTAAGGCCGGTCGTGAGGATTTGTTGCCCTCTACGTTACGTGCCGCGGCGCAGGTAGAACACTGGATGGACTGGCAGGCGACGGAGTTTAATAGCGCCTGGCGCTACGCTTTCACGGGGCTGGTGCGTAAAGACCCGCGTTTTCAGGACCCGGCGGCGATTAAAGAGAGTATTGCCGCGTGGACGCGCTGCGTACAGATTGTCGACAACCAGTTGCTGCGCACCGGCGCGTGGCTGACCGGCGAGACGTTTACGCTGGCGGATATCGTGCTGGGGCTTTCGGTGCACCGCTGGAAAATGACGCCGTTCGCCCACCCGGAGATGGCAAACGTCGAACGCTGGTATATGGCCCTTAACCAGCGTCCGGCATTTATGCGCCACGGTAATAACGGCGTGGCGTAGCGGCTGATTTAGCGTCGCGGGCGGGTACTGCCCCTGACGATAAGCTTCCCCTGCAGAACGTGCTGAACGGCGCTGGTTTCAACCGCGCCCAGCTGCGTTTTCAGTACGGCGATGGCGGTATCCACCATTTCCGATAGCGGCTGGACCCAGGTGGTTAAATTTATCAGCGGCCAGCTGGCCATGGCGATATCATCGAACCCGACGATGGAGATATCTTCGCCCGCCTTCATGCCCATTTCGCCGACAACCACGTTGAGGGCGGCGATGGCCATCATATCGTTGGCGCAAAATAGCGCGTCCGGCGGCGTTGGTAGCGCCATCAGCCTGCGGGTGGCGTTCATCGCTTCTTCTATCGACCACATTCCGCTATCGCGCAGCATCGGGCGGGCGCCGCGGGCCTCCAGACGCTGTCGAAAGCCTGTCTCCCGGTCGCGGCTGGTAGAGGAGGTATCTCTACCGGCAACAAATGCCAGCTGCTGATGGCCGAGATCCAGCAGGAAATCGGCAATCGCGGCGCCGCCGGCCAGGTTATCGCTGGTGACGCTGGAAACCGATCGGCTGTCGTTTTTGCGGTTGAGCAGCAGCACCGGCAGCCCGAGCTGCTGGCATTCATGAGCAAAGTGTGAAGAAAGGCTATTGGACACCAGCACTAGCGCTTCAACACGATGACGCAGAATCTCTTCCATGATTGGGGTAGTGTCATCATCGCGGTACGTCGAAAACAACAGTACCCGGTATCCCATCAGGTTCAACGCTTGTGACAGTTCATCCAGCACCGCGGCGTAGAAGGGATTCACCAACCCCGGAACGACGATACCAATAAGCGTTGAGCGGCGGGTGATCAGCGACTGGGCGATAAAGCTCGGACGATAGCCCAGTTCGGCGGCGATCTTACGTACCTTTTCTTTGGTGGCTGGCGAGATTTTCGCTCCTTCGGTAAAGGCGCGGGATACCGC
The DNA here is from genome assembly GCF_032601985.1 of Klebsiella sp. 141203. NCBI lineage: Bacteria > Pseudomonadati > Pseudomonadota > Gammaproteobacteria > Enterobacterales > Enterobacteriaceae > Klebsiella > Klebsiella sp. 141203. The sequence continues at coordinate 304,906 of NZ_JAQIRL010000004.1, forward strand.
AGACTGCGAGACGCCAGCCGCTTTCGCGACATCGTAACTGGTGACTGCTCGTTTGTTTTGACCTGCCATTCCGTTGCCTCTCCTGACCCATGCCCCGTCATTATGCGTGAATCTTCCCCCCTGTCACTAATTTTGCGATCTCTGTTGCATTCGAATGCATTACTGCTTCACATAACATTTCATTCACGCCAGGATGCAAGTGAATTCGAATGCATTAGCATTTTATTAACATTATAGTGAGGCAAGTTATGGCTATCTGGCTCAAGCGCGGTGCGGAATCTGAAGCAATGAAATCTCACGACCGTACGGTTCGTGAAGCGGTAGAGAAAATCCTGGCGGATATTGAAGCGCGCGGTGACGCAGCGGTGCGCGAGCTGTCGATTAAGTTCGATAAGCTCGATCGCGCAAACTTCCGCCTGTCGCAGCAGGAAATCGATGATTGCTATGCGCAGCTGTCGGAGCGCGATATTGCCGATATCCGCTTTGCGCAGGAGCAGGTGCGTAACTTCGCGCAGCACCAGCGCGACAGCCTGAAAGATATCGAGGTTGAAACGCTACCGGGCGTCATTCTGGGACACAAAAATATTCCGGTCAGCGCGGCGGGCTGCTACGTGCCGGGCGGGAAATACCCGCTGCTGGCGTCGGCGCATATGTCGATTATCACCGCGAAAGTTGCAGGCGTGCCGCGCATTGTCACCTGTGCGCCGCCGTTTAACGGTAAACCGGCGCCGGCGATTGTGGTGGCGCAGCATATGGCGGGGGCCGACGAAATCTACTGCCTGGGGGGTATTCAGGCCGTGGCGGCGATGGCAGTCGGTACCGAGAGTATCGCCCCGGTGGATATGCTGGTAGGGCCGGGCAACGCCTTTGTCGCTGAAGCCAAGCGCCAGCTGTTTGGCCGCGTCGGTATCGATCTGTTCGCCGGGCCGACGGAAACCCTGGTCATTGCCGATGAAAGCGTGGATGGCGAAATCTGCGCCACCGACCTGTTAGGTCAGGCGGAGCATGGCCCTGATTCTCCGGCGATTTTGTTGACGACCTCGGAAACGCTGGCGCGCGAAACGCTGGCGGAAATTGAACGCCTGCTGGCGGTGCTGCCCACCGCGGAAATCGCGCGCCAGTCGTGGGCGAAGTTTGGCGAAATCATTGTGGCTGAAGACCGGGAAGAAATGCTGAAAATCGCCAATGAGCTGGCGTTCGAACATGTGCAGGTAATGACCCGCGACCCGGACTGGTTCCTCGAAAATATGCAGAACTTTGGCGCGTTGTTCCTGGGCCCGCGAACGAACGTAGCTTATGGCGATAAGGTTATCGGCACCAACCATACCCTGCCGACGCGTAAAGCGGCGCGTTATACCGGAGGGCTGTGGGTTGGGAAGTTCATCAAAGCCTGCACCTATCAAAAGGTTCTTACCGATAGCGCCTCCGCGCAGATCGGCGAGTACTGTTCGCGTCTGTGCGCCCTCGAAGGTTTCTCCGGCCACGGTGAACAGGCCAATGTCCGCGTGCGCCGCTACGGCAATAAAGACGTTCCTTACGCTGGGATTCCTGAATAACCCGTAAGGTCTGAAACGGGAAGCGGGATACGCTCCCCAACTTAACATCGGCCGCCCGATAACAAGGAAATAAGCGGCGGCCATGCTGACGGATAACCCTATGGACGTATTGATTGCCTTACTGGCGTTAGGATTGCTGATGCTCGCCGCCTATCGCGGCTATAGCGTGATCCTTTTTGCCCCTTTGGTTGCGCTCGGCGCCGTATTACTCACCCAGCCAGCCGCTGTTGCCCCGGTATTCAGCGATATCTTCATGGATAAGCTGGTAGGGTTTGTAAAACTCTATTTCCCGGTTTTTTTACTCGGCGCGGTCTTCGGGAAATTAATTGAGTTTTCCGGATTTTCCCGTTCAATCGTAAGTGCTGTTACCCGACTGATGGGACAAAACAAGGCGATGCCGGTGATTATTCTGGTCTGCGCGTTGTTAACCTATGGTGGGGTTTCGTTATTCGTGGTGGTATTTGCGGTCTATCCCTTCGCCGCTGAGATGTTCCGCCAGAGCCAAATTCCGAAACGGCTAATGCCTGCGAGTATCGCGCTGGGTGCCTTCACTTTTACGATGGATGCGCTACCGGGTTCGCCACAGATTCAGAATATTATTCCGACTACCTTCTACGGTACGACCTCTTGGGCGGCGCCCTGGCTTGGGGTACTGGGCTCTGCGTTTGTGGCTATTGGAGGCTGGTTATATCTGGAGGCGATGCGCCGTAAAGCGCAGCACAGGGGCGAAGGTTATGGAAGCGAGCTCGTGAATGAACCTGAAACCCCGGCAGACCTTAATTTGCCGCATCCGATGATCGCGCTGCTGCCGTTGATAATCGTCGGCGTCGCCAACCTGCTGTTCACCTGGCTTATCCCTCAGGCGTACGGTAGCCATTTCCTGATTGACCTGCCGGGACTGAAAGCGCCGATGGAAAGCGACGTGAAGAAGATGGTGGCGATTTGGGCGGTGATGGCGGCCTTGTTGTGCGGAATTATCACTATCTTCCTGTTTGCCGGGCGTAGCCTGAAGGGTAAGCTGGCCGACGGTAGCAAAGTCGCCGTTGGCGGCGCGATGCTGGCGGCGCTGAATACCGCATCAGAGTATGGTTTTGGCGGGGTGATTGCCGCGCTACCGGGGTTTGTTCAGGTGGCGGATGCGCTGAAAGCGATCCCAAATCCTTTACTCAATCAGGCGATTACGATCAATATTTTGTCCGGGATCACCGGTTCATCCTCCGGTGGAATGAGTATTGCCCTGGCGGCGATGGCGGACCGCTTTGTGGAGTCGGCGCATGCTGCGGGGATCCCGCTGGAAGTGATGCACCGTGTGGCGTCGATGGCGGCGGGCGGCATGGATACATTGCCGCACAATGGCGCGATCATCACTCTGCTGGCGGTGACCGGACTGACGCATCGCCAGGCCTATAAACCGATTCTCGGTATCACGCTGTTTAAAATCCTCGGTGCCTTTTTCATTATCGGCATTTACTACGCCACCGGATTGGTATAAAGCCCGGGCCGTCGGCTATCTATGCCGACGGCCTTATTTATTTTTCAGCGTATTCGCTTTGCGCTGGCCGGGTAATGCCGCTACGATCCGCGTCTATTTTTTATCTCATCCCAAAAACGCGCGGCAGGTAGGTGAAGTTTGAACAAGCGGTTAGGCCTTGTGCTATTGGCATTACTGTTGGTTTCAGGCTGCTCCGGCACGCTGTCGCAAATGAGCCCTCCCAGCAATGAAACCAGCCTGGTGGGGCATAACGGGCAGCGGCTTTCCGTCGATACTTTCGTCAGCCATTACATGCGCGAGAAGCAGGTCAGCGGCGTGGTAGTGGCGATTATTCATCACAACGGTCCGGCGGAGTTTCACTGCTTCGGCGTGACGGATGAAAAGCAACGCTACCCGATAACTCCGCAAACGCTTTTTGCCCTCGGCTCTTTAAGTAAAGGCGTGACCGCTGAAGTGGTCACAATGCTGGTCAACGAGGGGCGTTTGCACTGGAACGATACGCTGCAAACCCTGCTGCCGCCGGGGACCGTGCTCAGCGACGACGCCCGCAAGATAACCTTGCTGCAACTGGTCACCCATACCTCCGGGCTGCCGCGTCAGCCGATGAACATGCTGTCGCTTGAGCATCTGTTGGCGTATCTCAACAATGGTGAAAACTTTTATCACGAACTTGATGCCGACGGCGTGCTGAGCTATCTGAGCAACTTCAATGCGCCGCTGGAGCGCGAGCCGGGTTATTCCAATCTTGGTTTTGCTATCCTGGGGTATATTCTCAAATACCAAACCGGCGAATCGATTGAGACGCTGGCTTCACGGATGATCTTCCGACCATTGGCGATGGGGAATACCAGCTTTCTGCCGCAAACGCTGCGCGAATATCCGTGGCGGGCGCTGGGGCACGCAGGCGATCAGCCGAAGTTTAAACCGCGCGGCGCGCTGACGCCGGACTGGCAGTTCACCAATAACATGGTTGGCGCGGCGAGTTTGTACAGCGATGCCGCCGATCTGATTAATTATGCCCGCGCTCACTTCGCGCCCACGGGGCAGACGGTGCTCGATAAGGCATTCAGGGACGTTAGCGTCGATTATTATCCGCGGCAAATTGAAGCAGCGAACATTGCCTGGGTGACCGACACATTTGGCCGGCAGCAATTGACCTATCAGGTGGGATACATCGGCGGCTATTCGAGCTATATCGGCTTCGATAAAGCGAATCAGAATGCGGTGGTGGTGCTGCAAAACAGCTTTAACTGGAGTAACTACATCGGCCATCAGATCCTACGTAATCTGGTGACGGAGTCAAAATGAAGCCCCGTCCTGAGACGGGGCTGCGCGGATTAACGCATGGTGACAAACTCTTCCGCTGCCGTCGGGTGAATGGCAACGGTGTTGTCGAAGTCTTTTTTGGTCGCGCCCATCTTCAGCGCTACCGCAAAGCCCTGCAGCATCTCATCCATTCCGAAGCCGATACCGTGAATACCGACAATCTTCTCTTCCGGGCCGACGCAGACCAGCTTCATGCGGCACGGCTGGCGGTGAGAGGTCACGGCGGTATACATCGCGGTGAAGGACGATTTGTACACCTTCACGGCATCATCGCCGTACTGCTCGCGCGCCTGCGGCTCGGTTAAGCCAACGGTGCCGATTGGCGGGTGGCTGAAGACCACGGTCGGGATGTTGCTGTAGTCCAGGTGCTCTTCCGGCTTGTTGTTAAACAGGCGTTCGGACAGACGACGGCCTGCCGCCACGGCGACCGGCGTCAGCTCGACGGCGCCGGTATTATCGCCCACCGCGTAGATACCCGGTACGTTGGTGTTCTGGAACTTATCAACGATGATGTAGCCTTTATCGTTGGTTTTAACGCCCGTTGCCGCCAGGTTGAAGTTATCGGTCGCCGGTTCGCGGCCAATCGCCCAAATCAGGCAATCTACGGTCTGGCTGCGGCCATCTTCCAGCTCCAGAGTCAGGCTGCCGTCGGCATTCTTGACTACCGCCTTCGGAATTGCGTTCGTGTGCAGCTGCGGGCCTTCGGCGTTCATCACTTCCACCAGAGTCTCAACGATCAGCGGATCGAAGCTACGCAGCGGCGCGTGTTTACGCACGAACAGGTGCGTTTCGGCGCCGAGGCCGTTAATCACACCGGCCAGTTCAACGGCAATATAGCCCGCGCCGACTACCGCTACGCGCTTCGGCAGCGCCGGCAGTTCGAAGAAACCGTCGGAATTAATACCGTATTCCACACCCGGAATGTTCGGGTGGCTCGGGCGGCCGCCGGTGGCGATCAGGATATGATCGGCGGTAATGGTCTCGCCGTTGACTTCCACGGTATGGGCATCGACAAAGCGAGCGAACCCTTTGATAACATCAACTTTATTCTTACCCAGCACGTTGTCGTAAGAGGTATGAATACGGTCGATATAGGCGCTGCGGCTGGCGACCAGCTTATCCCAGTCGAAATGATTGATGGTGGTATCGAAACCGTAATCCGGGCCATACAGGTGGATTGCTTCGCGGATCTGCGCCGCATGCCACATTACTTTTTTCGGCACGCAGCCGACGTTGACGCAGGTGCCGCCCAGCTCTTTGGCTTCAATCAGCGCGCACTTCTGGCCGTACATCGCCGCACGGTTAATCGAGGCGATACCGCCGCTGCCGCCGCCGATGGCGAGGTAATCATAATGTTTGCTCATGCCCATATGTCCTTAATCGTTAATTTCCGCGATTGTAGCGCGAGGCTTAAAAGGTTCCACCGATGGTTGCGATTACTCCGGTACGATCCAACTCACGGTCGCGTGACCGGTACCGGCTGGAACCAGTTTGCTGTGCAGCCACGGCAGTACGTTATTCATCTGCTGTTCCAGCTTCCATGGCGGGTTGATGACGATCATCCCGGAGGCGGTCATGCCGCGCTGGTCGCTGTCCGGACGCACCGCCAGCTCGATTTGCAGAATTTTGCGAATACCGGTGGCTTCTAAATCTTTAATCATGCGTTTGATCTGCGCGCGCAGCACCACCGGATACCACAGCGCGTAGGTGCCGGTGGCGAAGCGTTTATAACCTTCGTTGATCCCAGTGACCACCGCCTGATAATCGGTTTTAATTTCGTACGGCGGATCGATAAGAATCAGACCGCGACGGGAAACCGGCGGCAGCTTGGCCTTCAGCTGCTGATAGCCATCGGCTTTATCGACGCGCGCGCGGCTGTCTTTCTGGAACTCGGCGCGCAGCAGCGGGAAATCGCTCGGGTGCAGTTCGGTCATCTGCAGGCTGTCCTGCTCGCGCAGCAGTTGGCGCGCGATAAGCGGCGAACCAGGGTAGTAACGCAGTTGGCCGCTGCGGTTGAAGTGCTCGACGACCGAAATATACGGCTCCAGCTCGGTCGGTAGATCGTCCTGCTGCCAGATACGGGCGATGCCTTCAAGGTATTCGCCGGTACGTTCGGCGTGCTCGCCGCTCAGCTGATAGCGGCCCGCGCCGGCGTGGGTGTCCAGGTAGAGAAACGGTTTTTCTTTCTCTTTCAGCGATTCAATGATCAAACTCTGAACGGTGTGTTTAAGGACGTCGGCGTGGTTGCCTGCGTGAAAGCTGTGGCGATAACTGAGCATGGATGCAGAGATTCCGGAAATAAACAAGTTAACCGACAGTTTACCGCAGTTCGCCCAGGATTGCCGCTGTCGCACCGCCTGTCATTGAAATTCCCGCAACTATCCCCCATTCTAGATCTCATGCAAAAGCGCCGGAACGCGCGCTTCATTCACCCTCTTCAACAGGACAGCGCATATGACCAATCCATTACTGACGCCTTTTTCATTGCCGCCATTTTCTGCAATCAAACCGGAGCACGTGGTCCCTGCGGTCACCAAAGCGCTGGATGATTGCCGGGCTGCGGTGGAAAGCGCGGTGGCGCACGGCGCGCCGTATAGCTGGGAAAATCTTTGCCAGCCGCTGGCGGAAGTGGACGATGTGCTGGGACGCATCTTCTCGCCAATCAGCCATTTGAATTCGGTAAAAAACAGCCCGGAGCTGCGTGAAGCCTACGAACAGACGCTGCCGCTGCTCTCCGAGTACAGCACCTGGGTCGGCCAGCATGAAGGTCTGTATAAAGCCTACCGCGACCTGCGCGACGGCGACAACTACGCCACCTTGAATACCGCGCAGAAAAAAGCGGTCGATAACGCGCTGCGCGATTTTGAATTATCCGGGATTGGCCTGCCGGCAGAAGCGCAGAAACGCTACGGCGAAATCGCCGCGCGCCTCTCTGAACTTGGCAATCTGTACAGCAACAACGTGCTTGATGCCACCATGGGCTGGAACAAGCTGGTGACCGACGTCGCCGACCTCGCAGGCATGCCGGAAAGCGCGCTGGCCGCCGCTCAGGCCCAGGCGCAGGCGAAAGAGCAGGAAGGGTATCTGCTGACCCTGGATATTCCGAGCTACCTGCCGGTGATGACCTACTGCGATAACCAGGCGCTGCGCGAAGAGATGTATCGCGCCTATTCCACCCGCGCCTCCGATCAGGGGCCGAACGCCGGTAAATGGGATAACAGCCCGGTGATGGCGGAGATCCTCGCGCTGCGTCACGAGCTGGCGCAACTACTGGGCTTTGACAGCTACGCCTTTAAATCTCTGGCCACCAAAATGGCCGAAAACCCGCAGCAGGTGCTCGATTTCCTGACCGACCTCGCAAAACGCGCGCGTCCGCAGGGCGAGAAAGAGCTGGCTCAGCTGCGTGCTTTCGCCAAAGCCGAGTTTGGCGTCGATGAACTGCAGCCGTGGGATATCGCTTACTACAGCGAAAAACAGAAGCAGCATCTCTACAGCATCAGCGATGAGCAGCTGCGCCCGTATTTCCCGGAAAACAAAGCCGTTAACGGCCTGTTTGAAGTGGTTAAGCGTATTTATGGTATTACCGCCAAAGAGCGTACCGATGTCGATGTGTGGCATCCGGAAGTGCGTTTCTTCGAGCTGTATGACGAAAATAACGAGCTGCGCGGCAGCTTCTATCTTGACCTGTATGCCCGCGAACATAAACGCGGCGGGGCGTGGATGGATGACTGCGTCGGCCAGATGCGTAAGCTGGATGGTTCCCTGCAGAAACCGGTCGCTTATCTAACCTGTAACTTCAACCGTCCGGTAAACGGTAAACCGGCGCTGTTCACGCACGATGAAGTGATCACCCTGTTCCACGAGTTCGGCCATGGTCTGCATCATATGCTGACCCGCATTGATACTGCCGGCGTTTCCGGCATCAGCGGGGTGCCGTGGGATGCGGTCGAGCTGCCGAGCCAGTTTATGGAAAACTGGTGCTGGGAGCCGGAAGCGCTGGCCTTTATCTCCGGTCATTACGAAACCGGTGAACCGCTGCCGCAGGAGCTGTTGGAGAAAATGCTGGCGGCGAAAAACTACCAGGCGGCGATGTTTATTCTCCGCCAGCTGGAGTTCGGTCTGTTCGATTTCCGTCTACACGCGGAATATTCGCCGGAGCAGGGGGCGAAAATCCTCGAGACGCTGGCCGAGATTAAAAAACAGGTCGCCGTGGTGCCGGGCCCAACCTGGGGGCGCTTCCCGCATGCGTTCAGCCATATCTTCGCGGGTGGCTATGCCGCGGGCTACTACAGCTATCTGTGGGCCGATGTATTGGCGGCAGATGCCTTCTCACGCTTCGAAGAAGAGGGGATTTTCAACCGTGAAACCGGTCAGTCATTCCTCGACAATATCCTGAGCCGCGGCGGTTCCGAAGAGCCCATGGAGCTGTTCAAACGCTTCCGCGGGCGCGAGCCGCAGCTGGACGCGATGCTTGAGCATTACGGGATCAAAGGCTGATTGCTACGTGAAGATCTGCTTAATTGATGAAACAGGCGCCGGTGACGGCGCCTTATCTGTTTTGGCCGCCCGTTGGGGGCTGGAGCATGATGCTGAGAATCCGATGGCGCTGGTGCTGACGGACGCGCATCTGGAGCTGCGTAAGCGCGATGAACCCAAGCTTGGCGGCATCTTTGTCGATTTCGTCGGCGGCGCGATGGCCCATCGGCGCAAGTTTGGCGGCGGCCGCGGTGAAGCGGTAGCCAAAGCGGTGGGCATTAAAGGCGATTATCTCCCGGATGTTGTCGACGCTACCGCCGGGCTGGGGCGTGATGCCTTCGTGCTGGCGTCGGTCGGCTGTCGCGTGCGGATGCTGGAGCGTAATCCGGTGGTCGCCGCGCTGCTCGACGATGGTTTGAAACGTGGCTATGCCGATGCGGAGATCGGCGGCTGGCTGCAGGAGCGCTTACAGCTGATTCATGCCTCCAGCCTCAATGCGTTGACCGATATCACCCCGCGCCCGCAGGTGGTTTATCTGGATCCGATGTTTCCCCATAAGCAGAAAAGCGCGCTGGTCAAAAAAGAGATGCGGGTATTTCAGTCGCTGGTGGGGCCGGATTTAGACGCCGATGGTCTGTTGGCGCCGGCTCGACAGCTGGCGACCAAACGAGTGGTGGTGAAGCGTCCGGACTATGCGCCGCCGCTGGCGGATGTCGCCACGCCGAACGCGGTGGTGACCAAAGGACATCGTTTTGATATTTATGCCGGTACGCCGGCGTAATTTTTCGCCATTGTGATATCACCCGGCTCGCGTAGCGCAAGCCGGGAACCGCAATACTTAAACAAACGGCGCCAGCGGATCGGCAATCTCAAACGCGGCGGCTTTATCGGCTTTCGGCGGATAGATAAGTTCGCTGACGATCGACACCTTCACCTTTTTTGCCTCTTCGCGCGTCAGTTTCACCTGCTGATCCCAACCCTCAGTGTAAACCGCGCCCCAGGCGCCGAGATCCAGACAGGTAACGTAGGTTTCCTGGCGATAGGGCAGCGGCGCGACGCCCAGCAGGCCGGCGGCGGCGTTATTACCGGCGAATTTACCGAGCAGGATAGCGTGCTGGCAAGTCATCAGGGCGTGATTGCCCTTATCATCGGTCGCGGCATAGGCCACGTCGCCGGTCGCGTAGATATCATCGTAACCCACCACCTGTAGTTCGGCGTTGACATGTAGACGCCCTTGACGGTCGCGCGGCGCATCGATTTGCGCTGTTAGATTATTCGCCTGCACGCCGACGGTCCAAATCACGGTCTGCGAGTCGATACGCTTTCCGTCTTTCAGGTTCACGCCAGCGGCATCGACGCTTGCCACTTCAGCATTCACAAGCCACTCGACGCCCAGTTCTTTTGAGGCCTGAATGATGACTTCACGCAGCGCATCGCTGTATCGAGAGCCCGGCTGCGGACCGCGTTCAACTACGACTACTCTGGTCTTAGAATTCGAGCCGAAGATCGCGCGCAGCTTGGTCGGTAATTCCATCGCCATCTCGATACCGGTAAAGCCGCCGCCGCAGACTACCACGGTGTTGCGCGCATCGCTTTGCGGACGCTGTGCTAAAGCAATTAAGTGGTTTTCCAGCGTCGTAGCGCTTTCGAGCTGATCGAGGTCGAAAGCGTGCTGTGCCGCGCCCGTGACCATCGCGCGGTTGACGTGACTACCGCTCGCCAGGACTAAACGATCCCAGTACTGAGCGTGGCTTTCGCCGTTGCTATCGGTCCAGGTTACCGTTTTATCCGCGGGATGGATCTGCGACACGCTGCCACGAAGAAAACGGATCCCGGTAGCATCGAACAGTGGCTGTAGTGGCGCAACCAGCGACGGTACGTCGCTTTCGTAGAAACGAGGACGAATGCGCAGCTCAGGCTGCGGCGCAATGACTGTGATATCAACGGCCTGCTGTTGATTTTTTTCCGCTAAACGCGCGGCGCTCAGGGCCGCCCACATCCCGGCAAAACCGGCGCCTACGATCAGGATTTGTTTACGCATCTTTTTTTCACTCGCTGTTAACTACGATTCATTTACTCGGATTTTATTGGTCGTAGTTAAGAAAAGCAACGCCTCTCACGCGATCCTGAGGATCCTTTAGCAGCGTTTTTATTTAATATACTGATAAATAATAAATTAAATTTTTGTCTTGCGAGGGGAGATATCAGATATCTGGAATGAGGCGGTGGGAAAAGCTACAATAACTCAGATTAATATTGGCTGAGATAAGTGAATGGCATTTTACAGTTCCGGAGTTGAGTACGGCATCCATAGCCTGATGTGTATGGTGGACAGCAAAGGCGACGCCCGCGATATGAGCGTGCGCGAAATCGCCGAGCTGCAAAACGTGCCCTACGATTATCTGGCCAAGATTTTTACCCGCCTATCGAAAGCGGGCCTGGTGCGCAGTATTGAAGGCAAAGGCGGCGGCTTTCAGCTTGCCAGAGCGGCTGAGCACATCACCGTGTTGGATGTTGCCAACGCTATTGATGGCGAAAAGCGTATTTTCGAGTGCCGTGAGATCCGCCAGCGTCTTGCGGTGTTTGATGAGCAGCCGCCGCAGTGGGCCTGCGAAGGTATTTGCGGTGTGCGTGCGGTCATGGATATGGCGCAGCAGCGAATGGAAGAGGCGTTAGGCCAGCATACTATCCTCGATCTGGCGCGTAAGATGTACCGTAAAGCGCCGGATGAGTTTGTGATTGAAGTGCAGGAGTGGATCGCGGCGCGTAAGAACTAGGCCGCGCGCCCCGGCGGTTGTCGCCGGGGCGGCTAACGGGTTACTCGGCGCTGGCCGGGGTATTGATCATCCGGTTCAGCCACGGCACCATAAAGGCCATCACCACCGTCACCGCCAGGGTCACGAGGCCAATTTTACTAAACACGTTGGTGTAGATCGGCAGCGTCTGCAGCGGGTCGGTTATATTTTCCGGCACCGCGGTGAAGGTCGCGACATAGCCGCCCATCAGGAACGCGGCGGCCTGTGTCAGGAACCACATCCCCAGAATAAAGCCCATCAGCCGCTGCGGAACCAGCGCGGCGACCATCGCCAGTCCCAGGGCGCTAATCAGCAGTTCGCCGAGACTCTGGAACAGATAAACCAGCACGATAAACCATGGCGAGGTGAGCCCCTGCGGGTCGGCAAACCACATCCCGGCCGCGGCGGCGGTCAGAAAGCCCAGCGCGCAGAGGAACATGCCGAGAGTGAATTTCATCGGCATGGTCAGGTCTTTACCTTTGTTGCCAAGACGGGTGTAGATAGCCGCCAGTACCGGGCTGGCGACCACCACCCAGAACGGGTTCAACGCCTGGAAACTCACCGGGTTAATCGCGATGCCGAGAATGTCGTGATGCACGTTATTGATGGCGAAGAAGTTCAGCGAGGTTGGCATCTGGGCGTACAGGATATAAAACACCACCGCTTCGAGCATCAGGATGAAGGCGACGAACATCTTGTTGCGGCCGGTTTTATCGAGGCGGAAGGCTTCGCGGAAGAAGAAAATCGTCACCACGATGGACAGCACAATCAGCACCAGGTTGGCGATTTTAACGTTATGCATCAGCCAGGCGCAGAGGAAAATCATCACCACGGTGCCGACCAGCACGTACAGCAGATTACGGAAACTCAGCGGCTGATGATCCGGGGTTGAACCGATATCTTTCACCATTCCGCGGCAGGCGAAGTAGACCAGCAGCGCGACGATAAGCCCGGCGCCGCACAAGTTGTAGGTCACCGCGTAGCCGAACTTATCGGCAATAACCGGCGCCAACGACAGCGACAGTAGCGAGCCGATGTTAATCGACATATAAAACAGGGTGAAGGCGCCGTCGAGACGGGCGTCTTTCGGCGGATAGCATTTTGACAGTAGGCTCGCTGGATTGGCTTTAAACAGCCCATTGCCGACGGCGATAGTGCCAAGCGCGATAAAGATAAGGTCGGGTTTGAGCAGCGACAGGCCGGTCATAAAGTAGCCGATAGCCAGCACGACGGCGCCGAGCACCAGCGTGCGTTTGGTTCCCAGCAGATGGTCACCGACATAGCCGCCGATGGAAATGAGGCCGTAGACCAGCGCCGCAAAGGCGCCAAAGGTGATAAATGCCTGTTCCTGAGAGAAACCAAGCTGTTTAACAAAGAACACCGCCAGGATGCCCTGGACGCCGTAATAGCCAAAACGCTCCCATAACTCTACAAAAAAGATCATGAAGAACGGACGGGGTTGCTGCAGCAAGCCCGTAGGTGCAGTTGTTTTCATATTCCTTCGCCTTTTAGTGCTATCCCAAAAAGTATGAACGCGTCTGCCAAAACGCGCCGAAAAAGTCTGATGGCCCGTAATGATGCGGCCATTGGCTGAATGTATAGATTATTATATAGATATTAATTCTAATAAATGGTTGATCACACTAACTGATATTAATTATCTGGATTGATATCCTGATGGGGTCAATGGGATTCAGGCGGGATGCAGCATAAAAACAAAAACGCCCGCAGGCGCGGGCGTTGGCTGGCGAGGAAAAGCGATTATTCGTCTTCTTCGTCGCGCAGCGGTACGATCAGCATATCAACGTGAACGGTGTTGATCAGCTGACGCGCGGAGGACATCAGCTTGCTCCAGAAGTCCTGATGGTGACCGCAGACCACCAGGTCCATATCATATTTTTTAATCGCGTCGACCAGCACCTGGCCAAGATCGCCGCTGCCGCTCAGGGTTTCGGTAATCGGGTAGCCGGCGTTGGTGGAAAGCTCGGTCAGCGCGTGGTGCGTCTCTTCAGAGATGCGTTTCTGCATGTCGCCCAGATTGACATCGATAAGACCGGTGTAGAGGTCGGAGTAATTCACATCCACGTGAATCAGGGAAACTTTCGCATTGTAGGGACGCGCCATAGAAACCGCTTTCTCTACCAGCACTTTGCTTTCCGGTGATAGGTCTACTGCAATAAGAATGTGTTTGTAAGCCATAGTGTTACTCCTTCCATAAGTTGTCGATGACCGTTGGACCAGACAGCCTGTGCTGTCGATTCGCCCGCGTCCTGCAAGCTAGATTCGCGGGGGGTAAGCCTTTAAGGACTTAATTGTAGAAGATAATTTCTACAATATAGCGCCCCTCGCACTCCGTCAATGCACCTGGTTCACCGTTAGTTAAACAAATTATTCCGTCTTACGTATTGATAACGATTAACCTTGTGGTAAAAAAATTAACTGATCTCCTACACTATTTAATGAGCCGGTCGGATAAATAAACGTGACCGGAATCGCACTCTTTTACTGTACGGTGGGTTGGATGATATTGGGGAGCGGTAGTCCCGGAGGGATCTCCGTGGATGGGTCGCCGGGGAGGAAGTATGATCAGCACTGTTGCGCTGTTTTGGGCCCTGTGTATCGTTTGTGTGGTGAATATGGCACGTTACTTCTCATCGTTGCGTGCATTATTGGTTGTGCTACGTGGTTGCGATCCCTTGCTCTATCAATATGTTGATGGCGGAGGTTTTTTCACCTCGCATGGGCAGCCCAGTAAACAAATGCGGCTGGTTTGGTATATCTATGCCCAACGATATCGCGATCATCATGATGACGAGTTTATTCGTCGCTGTGAGCGTGTTCGCCGGCAGTTCATCCTGACCAGCGCGCTGTGTGGTCTGGTGCTGGTGAGTATGATTGCGTTGCTTATCTGGCATTGAGCCGTGCTGAATAGACGGCAAAAAAAATGGGCCAGTTTCCTGACCCATTTTTCGCATGACTACTGCTTAGATAAGCTTCAGAGCCAGCCAGTACAGCACGCCTGACAGCAAAATGGCTGCCGGCAGGGTGAGTACCCATGCCATCAGAATGCTGGTGACGGTTTTCTTCTGCAGACCGCCGCCATCAACGAGCATTGTCCCCGCAACCGAGGAAGAGAGCACGTGGGTGGTGGAAACCGGCATCCCGGTGTAGCTGGCAAGGCCGATAGACACCGCGGCGGTCATCTGGGCGGACATACCTTGCGCGTAGGTCATACCCTTCTTACCAATCTTCTCGCCGATGGTGGTCGCCACGCGGCGCCAGCCGATCATGGTGCCAATACCCAGCGCCAGCGCGACCGCCATAATGATCCAGATTGGCGCGTACTCGATGGTGCTCAGCATATCGGTTTTCAGTTTCTTCAGCAGGCGCTGGTCGTCAGAGCTCACATCCGGCAGTTTTGCCACTTTGTCGGTGGTGTCGGAGATGCAGAGCATAATACGACGCAGCTGGCCGCGCTGATCCACTGACAGCGAATCGTAGCTTTCCGTTCCGGTGAGCATCGTCTTCACGCGGTCAAGCGCATTGATTGTGTTCGCCGGATGGCAGTGGAACTCGCCGTTGGCCGCGGTGTTGGTCTCCGGTGACGGAACCAGTTGATCAACGCCGGTGGCTTTCTTCAGCAGCTCAGGGCGCTGTTGGAAGAAGGTTTCCACGTTGTTGACCGCATCGCGGGTACGAGTGATTTCGTAACCAGATGCGTTCATGTTGACCACGAAGCCCGCCGGCGCGACGCCAATCAGTACCAGCATGACCAGACCAATGCCTTTCTGCCCATCGTTGGCGCCGTGCGAGAACGACACGCCGATAGCGGACAGGATCAGCGCGATACGGGTCCAGAACGGCGGTTTTTTCTTACCGTCTTTCTTTTCGCGTTCCGCTGGGGTCAGGTGGATACGAGCGCGTTTTTTGGTACCGCTCCAGTAACGACGCAGAATGAAAATCAGGCCGCCTGCTACCACCAGGCCAACGATCGGCGAGACGATGAGCGAGGCAAAAATGCCGATGACTTTCGGGATATTCAGCGCATCAACCACTGAAGTACCGGTCATCAGCGCATTGGTTAAACCAATACCGATGATGGCGCCAATCAGGGTGTGAGAACTGGAGGCCGGGAGGCCGAAATACCAGGTTCCGAGGTTCCAGATGATTGCCGCCAGCAGCATAGAGAACACCATGGCGAGGCCATGTGCGGAACCCATGTTAAGCAGCAGGTCCGTTGGCAGCATATGCACGATGGCATAGGCTACGCTGAGGCCGCCCAGCAGAACGCCGAAAAAGTTGAAGAGTGCCGCCATCGCAACAGCAAGCTGCGACCGCATTGCGCGAGTGTAGATCACCGTTGCAACAGCGTTTGCGGTATCATGAAAACCGTTAATCGCTTCGTAAAACAGTACAAAAGCTAAAGCAAGCAATAATAATAGTCCGGTATGTAAATCCAGACCGGCAAATAAATGTAGCATAGGACGTTACGCCATTTTGAGGACATGAACGCGGCGCATTATCAGTGACTTTAGCGGCGCGGGCAAAGTGAAATATAGACTTTTTTTGATTTTCTTCCTGTTTGGGTTTTACCCGATTGGGAGTAATCCTATATCTTTCAAAGACGTAACTGATTGTTGTTTTTTTCGTGCTGGTGCGACCAGAGTGAAATATTTACAATTCCCGACAATTCGGGAATGAGGAAAGTTGAGTGGAAAGGTTTGATGCCATTGTGATCGGCGCCGGTGCGGCGGGAATGTTTTGTGCGGCGCAGGCGGGGCAGTTGGGCTGCAGTGTACTGCTGCTCGATAATGGCAAAAAGCCGGGGCGCAAAATCCTGATGTCCGGCGGTGGCCGCTGCAACTTTACCAACATGTATGTCGAGCCCGCGGCGTATCTCAGCCAAAACCCGCATTTTTGCAAATCTGCGCTGGCGCGCTACACCCAGTGGGACTTTATCGAGCTGGTTGGCAAATATGGCATCGCCTGGCATGAGAAGACCTTAGGTCAGCTGTTTTGCGATGATTCAGCGGAGCAAATCGTCAACCTGCTGTTGTCTGAATGTGAAAAAGGCGGCGTACAGATCCGTCTGCGCAGCGAAATTCTCAGCGTCGAACGCGATGAACAAGGCTACCGGCTACAGGTGAACGGCGAAACGCTGGCGGCGAAGAAGCTGGTAATCGCCTCCGGCGGTCTGTCGATGCCGGGGCTGGGCGCATCGCCGTTTGGTTACAAGGTGGCCGAGCAGTTCGGCCTGAAGGTGCTGCCAACCCGCGCCGGGCTGGTGCCGTTTACTCTGCATAAACCGCTGCTTGAACAGCTGCAGGTGCTTTCCGGCGTTTCGGTGCCAGCTACCATTACCGCCGAGAACGGTATGCTGTTCCGCGAAAATTTGCTGTTTACCCATCGCGGCCTTTCCGGCCCGGCGGTGCTGCAGATTTCCAGCTACTGGCAGCCCGGTGAGTTTGTCACCGTCAACCTGCTGCCGGACTGCGATCTTGAGGCATTCCTCAACGAGCAGCGGGGCGATCATCCGAACCAAAGCCTGAAAAACACCCTTGCGATGCAGTTGCCGAAGCGGCTGGTCGAATGTTTACAGCAGCTTGGGCAGATACCTGATGTAACACTAAAACAACTGAACGTTCGCGATCGGCAGATGCTGGTGGAGACGTTAACTGCCTGGCGCGTGCAGCCGAACGGCACTGAAGGTTATCGTACTGCGGAAGTGACGCTCGGCGGTGTGGATACCAACGAACTTTCGTCACGTACTATGGAAGCGCGTAAAGCGCCGGGGCTTTACTTTATCGGTGAAGTGATGGACGTCACCGGCTGGCTCGGCGGCTATAACTTCCAGTGGGCGTGGTCAAGCGCCTGGGCCTGCGCGCAGGCGCTGGCGGAAGTTTAATCGAAAAAGCCCGGGCATCAGGATGCCCGGGCTTTTTCGATCAGTTCAGCCCAAGAAAATACTGGGCGATTTTGAAATAGATAATCAGCCCGGTGCCATCAATCAGCGTGGCGATAAACGGCGCGGAAACCACCGCCGGGTCGATACCGATCCGCTTAAGCAACATCGGAATAACCGAAGACACCACCGCGCTCCACAGAGTAATGCAGACCAGCGTCAGGCTGACGATCAGCGTGATTTCCATGCCAATCCCCATCATCCAGGCGCGCAGGCAGCCCGCCAGACCCAGTGTCAGGGCAATCAGAAACGAGGTCGACACCTCTTTGCGGATTACCCGTCCCATGTCACGTAAGCGGACTTCACCCAACGCCATCGAACGCACCAGCGTTGAGGTTATCTGAGTTCCGCTGTTGCCGCCGGTGCCGATCAGTAACGGGATGAAGAAGGCCAGCGCGATGGCCGATTCCAGCGCCTCTTCAAAATGCTGCAGTACGCTGCTGGTGTAGGCTTCGGCCACAAACAGCAGCAATAGCCAGACCGAACGTTTCTTCCACAGCGTCCACGGACTGATTTCCAGATACGGTTTTTCCAGCGGTAGCGTCGCCCCCTGCAGCTGGGCGTCTTCGGTGACGTCATCCTCCAGCAGATGAGCAATTTCTTTTTCCATCAGGCAGCCGACCAGCTCGCCTTTATCGACAACCGGCACCAGATCGAGGCCGCGCTCGGTGAGTTCGGCAATGACCTGAGGACGCTCATCGTCGGGTTTAACGCGGAACAGACAGCTGTCCATCAGGTAGCGAATAGACTGGCCTACCTCTGCCTCCTGCAATAGTTTTTTGACCGATAAGCTGCCGCGCAGCTTGTTACCAGCGACGACAAATACCTGGCCGGGGATATCGTCGCTGGCGAGCTGCGAGATAAAGTGTTCACGCGCCTCATGGACGCTGAAATGTTCCTGCAGCGTAATAAAGTCGGTACGCATGTACTGGGCGATCGCATCGCCGTCGAAGCCAGAGGTCGCCTGATGCGCGGCGCAGAGTTGAATGGAAGACATGATTAAAATCCCTATAAAAAATCACTCATAGGGGCGAACAAGACAGGGTTAGCGCAGGCAGATCCCTACGTCCTGGTTTTAGCACTGCATAACGTATCTGAACGGTTATGACCGCCAGAAGTTACCTTGGCAACACCTTGATTCGATGGAAGCCTGTATTTCCCTGAGTGGTCTCTCTCGATACCAACAGGGCGGTAACTTGTATTTATGCAGGAGCCTCGCCATAACGAGATCGTTAAATGAGGCGCCATTATTGGCGAACAGGGATAATTAACAAAGTGTATAGTTTATGTGGTTTATCAACTGTTGATAAACAAAGTTTGCCTGGTAAGAAGTTGACTTCACATTGTGCTATCAGAAAAATGATTTCAGTAGGTGAACTCATGCGGCAAGGAGGGGTAAAACCATGATCAAACCTAAAACGCCAAATTCAATGGAGATTGCCGGGCAGCCTGCTGTTATCAACTACGTGCCTGAACTCAATGCATTCCGCGGTAAGTTCCTGGGATTATCAGGATATTGCGATTTTGTTTCCGATAGCATTCAAGGGTTACAACAGGAGGGCGAGATATCATTACAGGAATATCTTGCTGATTGTCGTGAAGCGGGCATCGAGCCTTATGCTCAGCCGGAAAAGTTGAAAACCTTCACATTGCGCTATCCTGAATCATTTGGTGAGCGTCTTAGCTCCGCCGCTGCAGAGGAGCAGGTTTCCGTAAATACCTGGATCCTTGAGACGCTCAATGAACGTCTCAAACAGGCTTAAAACAGTCTGCATCAAATTGCCATCGTTTTAATTATCATCCGCTAAACACCGCAAATGCCCATGCCGCACGCCGCGCTGGGCAATCACCTCGTCGGCAAAATGCTGTACTTCGTCCATGTTGCCTTTCAGCACCGCGATCTCCAGACAGTCATCATGATTGATGTGGACATGTAACGTGGCGACCGAAAGATCGTGATGCTGATGCGAAGAGGCGACCAGCCGGCTCGCCAGTTCGCGTTTTTCATGCTCATACACGTACGACAGGACCGCATAGCCGCGCTGCGCCGCCTGCTGTAGCGGATTGTGGTGGAGCGCGTCACGCAGAATATCGCGCACCGCTTCCGAGCGGTTGTGGTAGCCGCGGTGGGCGCTGTGCGCGTCGAGCGCGGTCAGCAGGTCATCATCCAGAGTCAGGGTTACGCGCTGCATGGCATGGCCTCGTTAAGCAGAGTGTTGGGAAAGGGCGGGAGCACCGCGCGCTGTAGCGCCTGTCCGGCAGCGGATGTAAGGCGCAGCGGCAGACTAACCGTTGCCGTTTCAACGATGCGTCCGCTATCCATCACCAGCACCCGCTGGCAAAAACGCTCCACCAGCCGCAGGTCGTGGGTGATAAACAGGCAGGCGGTGGCGAACTGCGCCTGCAGGCGTTTGAGCAGGGCGATAATTTCCGCCTGAAGCATTAGATCGAGATTCGATACCGCTTCGTCGAGAATTAATAGCTGCGGACGGACCACCAGCGCCCGCGCCAGGCACACGCGCTGCAGCTGTCCGCCGCTGAGCTGCGCCGGACGCTTGTCGAGCAGCGCCGGGGCGAGATCAACCGCAAGCAATATCTCCTCCACCCGCTGCGTACGCTCATCGCGCGATAAACTAAACAGGTGCCGCAGCGGCTCGCTGATAATCTCGCGTACCGTTTTGCGCGGATTCACCGCGCTAATGGCATCCTGAAACACCAACTGAATATCGCGGCGAAAGGCGCCGGTCGCTTCCCCCTTCAGGGAGGTCAACGACGCGCCGCGCCAGGCGACATCGCCATACCGCGGCGTTTCGAGACCGACCAGCATCCGCGCCAGGGTACTTTTGCCGCAGCCGCTGCGCCCGAGCAGCGCCACCGTTTCACCGGGGGCGATGTCGAACTGGATATCGCGCAATACCGGGCCATGATGAGGGTAATCGTGGCTCACTGCGTTTACGCTGAGTAAATTCATGGTGTTTTCTCCAGACCATACAGCGCCAGATGGGCGGCCAGCAGGCGCTGGCTGAGCGGGTGCTGTGGGGCGCTAAATAGCGTGTTGACGTCGCAGCGTTCAACGAGACGGCCGTTTTCCATCACCGCCACGTCATGCGCCAGACGGGCGACAACGCCCATATCATGCGTCACCAGCAGCAGCCCCTGCCCGCGGTTGGCGACGATATCCGCCAGCAGGTCGAGAATGCGCGCTTGGGCAACGGCATCAAGGTCGGTGGTCGGTTCGTCGGCGATAATAAACGGCGCGCGGCTGAGCAGGGCCAGGGCCACCATCATCCGCTGCAGCATGCCGCCGCTCATCTCGAAGGGGTAGCGCTTAAGTAGCGAGAGCGGATTTTCCAGCCCCACTTCTTCCATCGTCGCCAGCAGGGCGGCGTTATTGACTTCGTAACCCGCCGCCCGGCAGGTTTCCCGCGCGTGCGCCGCCATGGTATGTAGCGGATTAAAGGCGCTGCGCGGATTTTGCATAATGGTGGCGATGATCGAGCCGCGCAGCTGTTCACCATACACCGGGATACCATCGAGCAGCACCCGGCCCGCGATTTGCCTGACGCCAGGCGGTAAAATACCGAGCGTGGCGGCGCAGGTCAGTGATTTACCGCTGCCGCTACTGCCGAGCAGCGCCAGAACCTGACCGCGGCGCAGGGTAAGGGAAACGTCGCTGACCAGCGGACGGTCGGCGACGAGCGAAAGTTGTTCCAGTTGGATCTTTTGCGGCATCAGTGGTTATGCTCCGCGATCAGCTGAGGATCGAGACGATCGCGCAGCGCGTCGCCCACCAGGTTAAAAGCCATCACGCTGATAAACAGCGCCAGCCCGGGCCAGACCATTTGCAGCGGCTGCGTCCAGATATACTGACGGGCGTCGTTGATCATCACCCCCCATTCCGCCGTCGGCGCGCTGACGCCGAGGCCGAGGAACGACATACCGGCCACGTGCAGCATCATATGACCGATATCCAGCGAGGCGAGCACCAGTAGCGAAGGGATCACCGCGCCGGCCAGATGGTCACGGAACAAGGGCCAATGTCCCGCGCCGCTCAGGCGCGCGGCGAGAATAAACTCGCGCTGGCGCAGAGAGACCACCAGGTTACGCACCATCCTTGCGTACCAGGCCCAGTGCGACAGCGCAATGGCGATAATCACGTTGCTAAGACCGGTACCGAGTACGCCGACCATAAAGAACGACAGTATTGAGGTTGGGAAGGTCATAAATAGTTCGGCCAGGCGCATCAGGCCGCGATCGACGCGGCCGCCCACCATCCCGGCGCTGCCGCCGACCGCAAGGCCTATCAGCAGCACCAGCAGAAGGCAGGCCATCACCGCGCCCAGCGAGACTCGGGTGGCGGCGAGAAGGCGCGAGAAAATATCCCGGCCGAGATGATCGGTGCCGAGCCAGTGGGCGTCACCTGGAGAGAGCAGACGTTGATGGAGATCGATGGCCGCCGGGTCATAGGGCAGCCACCAGCCGCTGCTCATGGCGATTGCCGCCAGCAGCGCAATAATGAGTAGCGCCAGTTTTACCGGCCAGCGGAAGGTTGCGAACAGCGTCATACTGTAGCCTCCTCATGGCGACGCAGACGCGGATCGAGCGCGGCGTTAAGCAGGTCGACCGCCAGATTGGCCAGCACGAACACCGCCACCATCATCAGGGTGAAGCACTGGATAACCGGATAGTCGCGATTGAAAATCGCGGAAACCGCATAGCGACCGACGCCGGGCCAGGCGAAGATATTTTCGATGATCATCGTGCCGCCAATCAGCTCGCCGATGTGCATACCCAGCGCCGTCACTACCGGCAATGTCGCGTTACGCAGCACGTGTCGCCGCTCCACCTGACTTTCGCTCAGCCCGCGCAGACGCGCCCAGACCACGTGGCGCTGGCTGGACACTTCCAGCATGCTGGCGCGCAGCAGACGGGCATTGATCGCCAGCGACATCAGGGCGATGGAAAACGCCGGCAGCAGCAGATGTCGCCAGCCGCCGTAGCCCATTGCCGGCAGCCAGCGCAGATGGACGGAAAAGAGCATCACCAGCAAAAAGGCCAGCCAGAAGTTGGGCATTGAGACGCCGAGGAAGGCAATCAAACGTACGGCGAAATCGGGTAATCGGTCGCGATGGCGCGCGGCCCAGATCCCCAGCGGCAGCGAGGTCAGCAGAATAATCACCAGCGCCGCGCCGGTGAGCTGTAGCGTCGCGGGCAAAAAATGCAGCAGGTCGTCCAGCACCGGGCGCTGGCTGGCGTAGGAGACGCCAAAATCGAGATGCAGCGCGCGCCACAGCCAGTGTAGATACTGTAGCGCCAGCGGCTGATTGAGCCCGAGCTGCTCGCGGGTAGCGGCAATCATTTCGCTGGTGGGCGGCACGTTAGAAAGGCGCAAATAGTCCAGCGCCGGGTCGCCGGCGCCAAGACGTAACAACAGGAAGATGATCGCCGAGGCGGCAAGCAGCATCAGCGGCAGCGGTAGCAGGCGGCGAAGGAGATATTTCAACATCATGGTGTCACCGGCGTAATGAGCTCTAACGGCAGATCGGTGGTCACCGGCGCGAAGGGCACTTCGCCCAGCGTTTTGCGGGCGACGGACATCAGCGAGACGTAGCTTATCGGCAGATAGACCGCTTCGTTGTGCAGACGGGTGAGGATATCGCGATACAGTTCGCGACGGCGGCCTTCGTCGGTGGTAGTCAGTACCTCTCCTATCTCTTGATCAATCACTGCTTTATCCGGCAGGCCGCGCTGCGCCTGATAGTCGGCGTGCGAAGCGACGCGCATTGAGCTCATAAACGCGTGCGGGTCGAAGGGCGCGCCCCAGGTATGGTTGAAGATCATCGTGAAGCGGCCATCGTGCTGGCGGGCATAGATACTGCTCTCCTCTTCGCCGACCAGCCCGACATCGATACCTACCTGGCGCAGGTCGGCCTGGATAATTTCCGCCATCGACTTAGCCAGCGCATCGGTGCCGATAAAAGCCAGTTCAAGTCGCAACGGGCGCCCGTCTTTTTCACGAATATCCTTGCCGGATATTCGTTTCCAGCCAGCGCTTTCCAGTAGCGTTCGGGCTTTATCTGGATTGAAGCGGCGCGGCGGCAGATCATCCGGCGCGTAAGGTACCGACGGTGCGAAAAGCGCGTCGGCGACCTGCTGAGTGCCGTACAGCACGCCGTCAATGAGCGCCTGTTTATTGACGGCATAGTTAAGCGCCTCGCGTACCGCCAGTTCATTCGTTGGCGCTTGCAGCGTATTGAGCGCCAGCATCACGGTTTGCGACGGGGCGGAAAGACGCGTGCGGTACTCGTCCTGCTGGCGAAAACGGGCGAACGTATCCAGCGGCAGTAGCCCTTCATCGCCGTATAGCAGATCAACTTCACCGGTTTCAAAGGCGACCGCCCGGCTGGTGGCATCGGGGATCACTTTCACGGTGACTTTCTCAAGCGCCGGTTTTTTGCCCCAGTAGCGCGGGTTGCGTACCAGTACATCCTGCTGATTAAGCTGCGAGCTGGCCAGCATCCACGGACCGGTGCCGATGGGCGCCTTGATGCCTCGCTGCGTACTACCGTCAACAAACTGCGAGGGGGCGATAAAACGAAACGGGCGGGGAAGGGCGAGTTCCTGTAGGAACGGGTAGTAGGCGCTTTTCAGGGTGATTTGTAGTTCGTTATCGCTGAGCGCTTGAACGTCCGTTATTTGATTGGTCAACTCCAGCCAGGCGTGCCGCTGGCGGTTGGCCAGCACCGCCTGAAAATTGGCCACCGCGGCCTGGGCGTTAAAAGGTTCGCCGTTGGAGAAGTAGACATCATCCCGCAGGGTGAAACGCCAGATTTTACCATCGGCTGAGTGGATCCAGCGGGTAGCCAGCCAGGGGGTAACCCGGCCATTAGCCTGATATTTGACTAGCGGCTCATACACCATACTTTGGGCGAACATTTGGTTCGGCGTATACAAATGTGGATTAAGAGGACCGACGTTAACCGGCCAGGCGATGGCGATTTCATGCATGGCGGCGGGCGCGAGCAGAGGAATGCAGGCGCAGAGCGCCAGCAAGGTGGTGCGGAAAATAGACAAGGTTTACATCCAGAAGGAACGAAAAGTATGACGATTTTAATAATTTGTCATACTTAAGGAGTAACCTGGATCAATATGTTGGGAGAAAACTATAACAAAATCATATGTAGCATATGATTACGATTGTCTGAACAAATCCAGCAGGGTGGTGACCTGTTCATCGAGCGGAGCCAGGTCCCGCTTCACTATCAAATGCAGCGGCGTGGCGCGGCGGGCGCCATGGCTCAGCGGCAGCGCTTTCAGCACGCCCTGTTCCAGGTGTGCGCGGATTCGCTCCTCAGGTAACCAGCCGAATCCCACCTGATACAGCACCGCATCTATAGCGGCATCAATAGTAGAAAAGGTCCAGGCATCGCGCGTGGATGAGGCATCGCCGCTACGGTCGGCAATGCGGATCAGCGGCCAGGGAGCCAGTGCGTTGTCATCCAGCAATTCATCCGATTGCGATAGCGGATGGTCGCGGTGGGCGACCGCGATAAAGTCGATATTCATCAGCCATTCACCGCGCCCGGTAATATCCTGGCGACGGGTTAAGACCATCACGTCGGCCTCGCTGCGGACGGCGCTTGCCTCATCGACGTTTTCCAGTACTTCGGTCAGCCGAACCTGAGTTTGCGGGTAGCGTTGCTGAAACTGACGCAGAATGGCGAACAGCCGCTGGCGGGGAAAAATGCTGTCGACGACCAGATCCAGCCGGGTGCGCGCGCCGTTGCGCAGCGTCGCGGCGTGGGTCTCAACCCACGAAAAGGCCTTCAGTAGCGGTTTCACCTGATTGAGCAACAGTTCGCCAGCGGGCGTCAGCACCGCCCGCCGCCCGGACGGCGCCAGCAGCGCCACTCCTAAACGTTCCTGCAGCAACGCCAGGTTATAGCTCACCGAAGACTGGCTGCGGTTGGTCTCTTCCGCGGCTTTGGCAAAGCTGCCCAGCTCAATCACCTTTTCCAATAGCGCCCATTGTTCCAGCGTGGTCTTGTGCATAATTCATCTAAAAATTAGATTATTTTCATCCAAACATAGCGTTATTCATTCAATTTTTAAAGCCTTATTCTTACCTCAACGAAACAGAGGAGAATAAATAATGAGCACTTTCGATAAACATGACCTCAGCGGCTTTATCGGTAAACATCTGGTTTATACCTACGACAACGGCTGGAACTACGAAATTTACGTTAAAAATGGCACCACCCTGGATTATCGTATTCACAGCGGCATCGTTGCCAACCGGTGGGTGAAAGACCAGCATGCGTACATCGTGCGGGTAGGCGAAAGAATTTATAAAATTTCCTGGACCGAACCAACCGGTACCGACGTCAGCCTGATCGTCAACCTGGGCGACAAACTGTTCCACGGCACCATTTTCTTCCCCCGCTGGATCATGAATAACCCGGAAAAAACCGTCTGCTTCCAGAACGATCATATTCCGTTAATGAACGCCTATCGTGACGCCGGCCCGGCCTACCCGACCGAAGTGATTGATGAATTCGCGACTATTACCTTTGTTCGCGATTGCGGCGCGGATAATAACGAAGTTATTAATTGCCCTGCTAATGAATTACCTGCTGATTTTCCTGCAAATTTGTAATACAGCAGAAATAATTCTGTGATCTAACGCTAATTTTTACCGATAGATTAAAACGTAAATAAATATTTATTGCGGGCTGGTTGACGATTCGTTTACTTTTACCCGTTAAGCCCCAGTTTTCTCTATGAAACTGGGGCTTTTTACTACTAATTCCTGCCATAAGAAAATACTATCCATCTGATTCTCAATGAGATATTACTATTCTCGCGAAAAATATTAATTTCTTAATATTATCCTAAGCAACAGCGACTAGATTTATAACCGTCGAAATACCCTGGAATGAAATGTGGCGGTGAACCGACTTCATTTTCATTTTGTTTAAGTCCGCTGGCGCAGGATATTTCTTTCTACCGACCCCTTTTTTTAGTGGGTTATTAATAGAACAGGAAAAAGATGAGCGAATTTCTGCCGTTTTCGCGCCCGTCGATGGGCGACGCAGAGCTGGCTGCGCTGCGTGAAGTTTTGCAATCAGGATGGATTACTACCGGTCCTAAAAACCAGGCGCTGGAAGAAGCATTTTGCCAACTGACCGGCAACCGCCACGCCATCGCCGTCAGCTCCGCCACCGGCGGTATGCACGTCACGCTAATGGCGATGGGCATTGGCCCTGGCGACGAAGTGATCACCCCTTCGCAAACCTGGGTGTCGACGTTGAATATGATCTGTCTGCTGGGCGCTACGCCGGTGATGATTGATGTCGATCACGACAATCTGATGATTACCCCTGAGGCGGTGGAAGCGGCGATCACCTCGCGGACGAAAGCGATTATTCCCGTCCACTACGCGGGCGCGCCTGCGGATATCGATGCGATCCGCGCCGTTGGCGAGCGCCACGGTATTCCGGTTATCGAAGATGCTGCGCATGCCGCGGGAACGCACTATAAGGGCCGCCATGTCGGCTGGCGCGGCACCGCGATTTTTTCGTTCCACGCGATCAAAAATATGACCTGTGCCGAAGGGGGGCTTATCGTCACCGATGATGACGAGCTGGCTTCCCGCATCCGCAGCCTCAAATTCCACGGCCTGGGCGTTGACGCCTACGACCGCCAGACCCACGGCCGCGCGCCGCAGGCGGAAGTGATTACACCCGGCTTCAAATACAATCTGGCCGATATCAACGCCGCGTTGGCGCTGGTGCAGTTGGATAAGCTTGCGCAGGCGAATCAACGTCGCGCTGCAATCGCCCAGCGCTACCTGCGCGAGCTGGCGGATACCCCGTTTAAGCCGCTGACCGTTCCGGCATGGGATCACCAGCACGCCTGGCACCTGTTTATTATCCGCGTTGATGAAGCGGCCTGCGGCATCAGCCGCGATGCCCTGATGGAAAAACTCAAAGCCATGGGCATAGGCACCGGTCTGCACTTCCGCGCGGCCCATACGCAAAAGTATTACCGCGAGCGTTTTCCTGAAGTTTCGTTACCGAATACCGAATGGAACAGCGCGCGCATTTGTTCCATCCCGCTGTTCCCGGATATGACCGACGACGATGTCACCCGCGTCATTACCGCGCTGCATCAGTTGTCAGGACGTTGATATGCTTACTTATCCTCCCGTAAAAAAAGTTTCGGTGGTTATCCCGGTTTATAACGAACAGGATAGTCTGCCGGAGCTGCTGCGTCGTACCGACGCCGCCTGTGCGACGCTAGGGCGCCAATATGAAATTCTGCTGATCGACGACGGCAGCAGCGACGATTCCGCGCGCATGCTGACCGAGGCCGCCGAAGCCGAAGGCAGCCACGTGGTGGCGGTGCTGTTGAACCGTAACTACGGCCAGCACTCGGCGATTATGGCCGGTTTCAGCCATGTCACCGGCGATCTGATCATCACCCTTGATGCCGACCTGCAAAACCCGCCGGAAGAGATCCCGCGGCTGGTGGAAAAAGCCGATGAAGGCTACGACGTGGTCGGTACCGTACGTCAGAACCGTCAGGACAGCATCTTCCGTAAATCTGCCTCGAAGATGATTAACCGCCTGATTCAGCGAACCACCGGTAAAGCCATGGGCGATTACGGCTGCATGTTGCGCGCCTATCGCCGCCATATCATTGACGCCATGCTCAACTGCCATGAGCGCAGCACCTTTATCCCGATTCTGGCGAATACTTTCGCCCGCCGGGCGGTCGAGATCCCGGTGATGCACGCCGAGCGCGAATTCGGCGACTCCAAATACAGCTTCATGCGTCTGATTAACCTGATGTATGACCTGGTGACCTGTCTGACCACCACCCCGCTGCGTTTACTGAGCATTTTCGGCAGCGTGATAGCCCTGTTGGGCTTCGCCTTCGGCCTGCTGTTGGTGGTGCTGCGTCTGGCTTTCGGTCCGCAGTGGGCGGCTGACGGGGTGTTCATGCTCTTCGCCGTGCTGTTCATGTTCATCGGCGCTCAGTTTGTCGGTATGGGCCTGCTCGGGGAGTATATCGGCCGCATCTATAACGATGTTCGCGCCCGTCCCCGTTACTTTATTCAACGTGTTGTTCGTCAGCCGGAAACGGCGTCTCAAGAGGAAGATCGTTCATGAAAGCAGTAGTCTTCGCTTATCACGATATGGGTTGCGCAGGTATTCAGTCACTGCTGGATGCCGGTTATGAAATCGCCGCTATTTTTACCCATCCGGATAACCCTGGCGAAAACCATTTCTTTGGTTCCGTTGCCCGTATTGCCGCCGAGCAGGGTATCCCGGTATGGGCGCCGGAAGATGTCAACCATCCGCTGTGGATTGAACGTATTCGCGAGATGAAGCCGGATGTGCTGTTCTCGTTCTACTACCGCAACCTGCTGTGCGATGAGATCCTGAATATCGCGCCGAAGGGGGCTTTCAACCTGCATGGTTCTCTGCTGCCGAAATACCGCGGTCGCGCGCCGCTGAACTGGGTGCTGGTCAACGGCGAAAGTGAAACCGGCGTGACCCTGCACCGAATGGTTAACCGCGCCGACGCGGGCGATATCGTCGCTCAACAAGCTGTGGCTATCGGCCCGGATGAAGCGGCGCTGGCGCTGCACCGTAAACTGTGCGCCGCCGCCTCCGATCTGCTGGGCCAGGCGCTGCCGGCTATTCGTGAGGGTAAGACTCAGGAACGCGCGCAGGACCACAGCCAGGCGACCTACGTGGGTCGTCGTACTCCGGAAGACGGGCGTCTCGATTGGGACAAACCGGCGCAGACTCTGCATAATCTGGTGCGCGCGGTGTCCGATCCGTGGCCGGGCGCCTTCGCCTATGCCGGCGCGAATAAATTTATCGTCTGGAAATCCCGCGTGCGCGCCGACCTGCCAGCAGCCAAGCCCGGCACCGTGATCTCTGTCGCGCCGCTGGTAGTGGCCTGTCAGCAGGGGGCGCTGGAAATCGTCACCGGCCAGACCGAACGCGGCGTTTATATGCAGGGAACCCAACTGGCGCAGGCGCTGGGGCTGGTGACCAGCGCGGTACTGAGCAGCAAACCGGTGGTGGCGATTAAGCGCCGTACCCGCGTGCTGATCCTCGGCGTCAACGGCTTTATCGGTAACCATCTGACCGAACGTCTGTTGCAGGACGACAACTATGAGATTTACGGCCTGGATATCGGCTCTGACGCCATCAGCCGTTTCCTCGATAACCCGCGTTTCCACTTCGTAGAAGGCGATATCAGCATTCACTCCGAGTGGATCGAATACCACATTAAGAAGTGCGATGTGGTACTGCCGCTGGTCGCGATCGCTACGCCTATCGAATACACCCGTAACCCGCTGCGCGTGTTCGAGCTGGATTTCGAAGAGAACCTGAAGATTATCCGCGACTGCGTGAAATACAATAAGCGCATCATTTTCCCGTCGACCTCGGAAGTGTACGGCATGTGCACCGACAAAAACTTCGACGAAGATACCTCCAACCTGGTGGTCGGGCCGATCAACAAACAGCGTTGGATCTACTCGGTTTCTAAACAGCTGCTGGACCGCGTGATCTGGGCCTATGGCGATAAGAACGGCCTCAAATTCACCTTGTTCCGTCCGTTCAACTGGATGGGACCGCGTCTGGATAACCTTAATGCCGCGCGTATCGGTAGCTCCCGCGCCATCACTCAGCTGATCCTCAATCTGGTGGAAGGTTCGCCGATTAAGCTTATCGAAGGCGGTAAGCAGAAGCGCTGCTTCACCGATATCAGCGACGGTATCGAAGCGCTGTTCCGCATCATTGAGAACAAAGACGGTCGCTGCGATGGACAGATAATCAACATCGGTAACCCGGAAAACGAAGCGAGCATCAAAGAGCTGGCGGAAATGCTGCTTGCCTGCTTCGAGCGCCACCCGCTGCGCGATCGCTTCCCGCCGTTCGCCGGTTTCCGTGAAGTGGAAAGCAGCGATTACTACGGTAAAGGCTACCAGGACGTTGAGCATCGTAAGCCGAGCATTCGTAACGCAAAACGTTGCCTGAACTGGGAACCGACCGTCGAGATGGAGGAGACCGTTGAGCACACTCTGGACTTCTTCCTGCGCACCGTTGAGCTCACGGACGATAAAAACTCATGAAACAAGTCGGCTTACGCATAGATGTCGATACCTTTCGCGGGACGCGTGATGGCGTACCGCGGCTGCTGGCCCTGCTGGGCAAGCATGGAATTCAGGCAAGCTTCTTTTTCAGCGTCGGGCCGGACAATATGGGGCGCCATTTATGGCGCCTGGTAAAACCGAAGTTTCTGTGGAAAATGCTGCGCTCTAACGCGGCGTCGCTGTACGGCTGGGATATTCTGCTGGCCGGTACCGCGTGGCCGGGGCGCAGGATTGGCGCGGGTAACGAAGAGGTTATTCGCGCCGCCGCGCAGATCCATGAAGTGGGCCTGCATGCCTGGGACCACTACAGCTGGCAGGCATGGAGCGGCGTGTGGCCGCAGGAACGTCTGACGCTGGAAGTGGAACGCGGTCTGCTCGAACTGGAACGCATTATCGGTCGCCCGGTGACCTGCTCAGCCGTCGCCGGCTGGCGCGCCGACCAGCGGGTGGTAAAAGCGAAAGAATCCTTCGATTTCCTCTACAACAGCGATTGTCGCGGCACGCGGCCATTCCTGCCGCAGCTTGGCGGCGGGGCCTCCGGCACCGTACAAATCCCGGTGACGCTTCCCACCTGGGATGAAGTAGTCGGTAGCGCCGTCGATATCGCCGGCTTTAACCGCTATCTGCTGGACTGCATCCATCGCGACAAGGGAACGCCGGTCTATACCATCCACGCCGAAGTGGAAGGCATTGCCTACGCCGACCAGTTCGATGCGCTGCTGACCATGGCGGAGGAAGAAGAAATACAATTTTGCCCACTGAGCCAGCTGTTGCCCGCTGACTTTAGCGAGCTGCCGTCAGGCAAAGTGGTCCGTGGTGAACTGGCTGGCCGGGAAGGTTGGCTTGGACGTGAACAATTACTGGGCTCGGGTGTATGAAAAGCA
The DNA here is from genome assembly GCF_032601985.1 of Klebsiella sp. 141203. Lineage (NCBI taxonomy): Bacteria > Pseudomonadati > Pseudomonadota > Gammaproteobacteria > Enterobacterales > Enterobacteriaceae > Klebsiella > Klebsiella sp. 141203. The sequence continues at coordinate 336,574 of NZ_JAQIRL010000004.1, forward strand.
TTCGTTATGGCGTCTCTCTGGTTGTACTCTTTGCGCTGTATTACTTATTGCCGCTGAATTTCCGTTTGCTGTGGCAGCCTGATGAAACCCGTTATGCCGAGATCAGCCGTGAAATGCTGGCTTCCGGCGACTGGGTTGTGCCGCATCTGCTGGGTTTGCGTTACTTTGAAAAGCCAATTGCCGGTTACTGGATTAACAGTATCGGCCAGTGGTTATTCGGCCATAATAACTTCGGCGTGCGTTTCGGTGCGGTTTTCGCCATTACCGTCAGCGCGTTGCTGGTGGCGTGGCTGGCGTGGCGTATTTTCCGCGATAAACGCGTGGCGATCCTGTCGCCGGTTATCTTCCTCACCGCGATGCTGGTCTACGCGATTGGCACCTATGCGGTGCTGGATCCGATGATCACCATGTGGATGGCGCTGGCGATGTGCAGCTTCTGGGGTGCCTCCCAGGCGCAGAGCCGCGGCGGGAAGTTGTTGGGTTATATCGTACTGGGCTTCGCCTGCGGGATGGGGGTGATGACCAAGGGCTTCCTGGCGCTGGCGGTACCGGTAGTTGGCGTGCTGCCGTGGGTGATTGCGCGTAAGCGCTGGCGCGAGGTGCTAACCTACGGTTGGCTGGCGGTGGTGGTCTGTACGTTGGTGGTGCTGCCGTGGGGATTGGCTATCGCTAATCGCGAACCGGATTTCTGGCGCTATTTCTTCTGGGTCGAACATATCCAGCGTTTCGCCGAGAAAGACGCCCAGCATAAAGCGCCGTTCTGGTACTACATTCCGTTCCTGATAGCCGGCAGCCTGCCGTGGCTGGCGCTGCTGCCGGGCGCGCTCAAGCGCGGCTGGAGCGAACGCGATGATGCCCGCGGCGCACTGTATCTGCTAGGCTGGGTGGCGATGCCGTTCCTGTTCTTCAGCATCGCCAAAGGAAAATTGCCGACCTACATTCTGCCGTGCTTTATGCCGCTGTCGATTTTGATGGCCCGCTACGCGCTGGATGCCGCGAAGGCGGGGGCGAAAGCGCTGCGCATCAACGGCATGATCAACCTCGGTTTTGGTCTGATTGGCCTGGTCGCGGTGCTGGTGGTCTCACCGTGGGGCGTCATGCATAAACCGGTGTGGACGAAGATCGAGCTGTATAAATGTCTGCTGGCGGCGATCGCCTTTGCCGTATGGGCGCTAATGGGCTGGTTGGCAATCAAGGACAATGGTCGTCGCTGGACGCTGGCCGCCATCTGCCCGCTGGGGCTGGCGCTGCTGGTGGGCTTCGCTATTCCGGACCGGGTTATTGACAGCAAACAGCCGCAGTTCCTGGTGGATATCGTGAGTGAATCGCTGGCGCCAAGCCGCTATGTACTGACCAACAGCGTCGGTATCGGCGCGGGGCTGGCGTGGGAGCTCAAGCGTGACGACATCATCCTGTATGACAAGCAGGGGGAGCTAAAATATGGCCTCGGCTGGCCGGATGCGCAGAGCAAATTCCTGGCGACTCACGAATTTGCTGATTGGCTGGCGGCGCACCGCCAGCAGGGACCGATCTCACTGGTGCTGCTGATGGATAAAGGTGAAACGATGAACGAACTGGCGTTACCGAAACCTGATAACTCCTACGAGCTGGGGCGCGTGGTGTTTATTCAGTATCTGCCGCAATGAGTGTCTGGTTCTGTCTGGTACTCGCCAGCCTGCTTAGCTGCGCCGGTCAGCTGTGCCAGAAGCAGGCAACCCGGCCGTCCCGTAGCGGACGGCGCGGGCGGCATATCCTGGTCTGGTTGGGATTAGCCCTGCTGGCGCTCGGCGGCGGTATGCTGCTGTGGCTGGGGGTACTGCAGGCAATTCCGGTCGGTATTGCCTATCCGATGCTGAGCCTCAATTTTGTCTGGGTGACGCTGGCGGCATGGGGCATCTGGCGCGAGCCGGTGGCGCGCCGCCACTGGCTTGGCGTCGGGCTGATCGTAGTCGGTATCGCCGTTCTGGGGAGTAGCGTCTGATGGGCTTAATCTGGGCGTTATTGAGCGTTGGCCTCGTCAGCGGCGCACAGCTGCTGTTGCGCAGCGCGATGGTCGAACTGCCGCCGTTGACCGATATCCTGACCTTCCTCAATCATCTGCTGCATTTTCGCACCGGTACCTTCAGCCTGGGTTTCGGCCTGGTTGGCTATCTGCTGTCGATGGTCTGTTGGTATTTCGCGCTACACCGCTTACCGTTGGCCAAAGCTTACGCGCTACTAAGCCTGAGCTATATTCTGGTGTGGGCCGCCGCCATCTGGCTGCCCGGCTGGCATGAACCGTTTTACTGGCAATCGCTGCTGGGTGTGCTGATTATTATCGCTGGCGTGCTGACCATCTTCTGGCCGGTCAAGCCGCGCCGTTAAAACATTGAATGTGCGCTGCCGTCAGCTTAAACGGCGTTGGCGTACAGACCGCAATACTTAACCCTTCATACTGAATCTGGCTCAATGACAGCGCGCCGTGAAAGGCGCTGTCCACAGAGGCCATCTGCCAGGCACTGCCGCCGCGTTGTTTCACCAGCGCTTCTTTGCGCGTCCAGATACGCCAGAAGGCGGCTAACTGTCGCTCCGGCGGTTCACGCTCCAGTTCCTGGTGCTCGCCCTCGCTGAACAGGGCGTTAGCCAGCCGCTGCCTGCCGTTGCGCGGGCGAATCACTTCGATATCGCAGCCAACTTCGCCTTCATCGCTCAGCATTAGGGCAATATGGTCGCCGCTGTGGCTAAGGTTAAACCATTGTCCACTCCCGGGAGGGAAAGCCGGTTTACCCTGTTCGCCATACTGAATATCCATTAGCGGGGTAGTCGCATGCGCCAGCAGCGCGCGCCCGGCAAGCCAGCTGGCCCGCCGCGGGCCGTCCGGCGCCTGCGCCATTAGCACAGGCGGCAACGGCAGGGCGCTAAGGATTGAGATGTGGCCGAGGATAAGCTGATACATCTTACGGCCAGCGCTGAATAATGATTGAGGTGTTAATGCCGCCGAAGGCGAAGTTGTTGCTTTGCAGAAATTCACAATCAATCTTGCGCGATTCGCCCATGATGTAGTCAAGATTACCACAGTTAGCATCCGGATTATGCAGATTCAGCGTAGGCGCGAACCAGCCCTCGCGCATCATCTGCAGGCTCATCCACGCCTCCAGCGCCCCGCAGGCGCCAAGGGTATGGCCGAAATAGCTTTTCAGCGAGGAGATCGGCACATTGTCGCCATAAATCGCCGCCGTCGCCTGGCTTTCGGCGATATCGCCGCGGTCGGTCGCGGTGCCGTGGGCCGAAATGTAGCCAATATCCCGGGCGCTTAAGCCCGCCATTTTTAACGATTGTTCCATGCAGATCTGCATGGTTTCGCGCTGCGGTTGGGTGATATGCGCGGCATCGCAGTTGGTGGCGAAGCCGATGATTTCGCCGTAAATAGTCGCGCCGCGCGCTTTGGCGTGCTCCAGCTCTTCCAGTATGAGAGTACCGGCACCTTCGCCTATCACCAGTCCATCGCGCTGTTCATCGAACGGGGCGGGGGTGAGGTCGGGCTGTTCATTACGCTGGCTGGTGGCGAACAGGGTGTCGAATACCGCGGCTTCCGACGGGCATAGCTCTTCTGCGCCGCCGGCGACCATCACCGTTTGATAACCGTGGCGAATAGCTTCCCAGGCGTAACCGATCGCCTGGCTACCGGAAGTACAGGCGCTTGACGTCGGAATAACGCGGCCGCGCAGACCGAAAAACAGCCCGGTATTAACCGCGGTAGTATGGGGCATCATCTGCACGTAGGTGGTGCCGGTAATATTGTTGGTGTGCTTTTCCGTCAACATGGTAGCGAACTCGCTCACCGGGCCGGTACTGCCGGTTGACGAGCCGTAAGCGATGCCGGTCTCGCCGTTGCTCAGCACGGCATCGTCGATAAGCCCGGCCTGCTCGAGCGCCAGTTCAGTGGCGCGGGTAGAAAGTAGCGACACGCGGCCCATCGCGCGAATACGCTTACGGGTATAGTGGGCCGGAAGGGTGAAATCATCGATCGGCGCGCCCAGTAGCGTATGCAATCCGTCGTAAATGCGCCACTCCGGCATGGCGCGCACGGCGTTTTTATATCTCTGCAGCCCCGCCGAAACATCCTGCCAGTTGTCGCCAAAGGCGGTGACGCCGCCCATCCCGGTAATGACCACACGACGTGTCATAACATCCCTCCATTGATTGAAATGACCTGTCGGGTGACATATCCCGCAATATCCGACATTAAATAACTGGCAAGCCCTGCCACCTCGTCCGCCTGTCCCATGCGTTTCATCGGGATCATCGACATCGCCTCTTTTAGCGCAGTCTCTTCCATTTCGATCATCCCGGTGTCGATAAGCCCCGGGGCGATGCAGTTGACGGTGATTTTGCGCTTCGCCAGTTCAATGGCCAGCGCTTTGGTGGCGCCGATGATCCCCGCCTTAGCGGCGCTATAGTTGACCTGACCCCGGTTGCCCATGACGCCGGATACGGACGAGAGCGTGATGATACGCCCGCCCTTGCGCGCGCTAATCATCGGCATGATGCAGGGATGAATGACGTTATAGAAACTGTCGAGGTTGGTGTGGATCACCGCGTCCCAGTCATCCTCGCCGAGCGCCGGGAAGGCGCCGTCGCGGGCGATGCCGGCGTTGCTGATAATGCCGTACCATGCGCCGTGTTCGGCCATATCCTGCTCAAGCACTTCGCGACACTGCGCGCGGTTGGCGACATCAAAACTCAGTAGACGACCCGAGCCGCCAGCCGAGGTAATCGCCTCCAGCGTTTGCTGTGCGCCCGACGCATCGCGATGATAGTGGATGCCTACGACAAAGCCATCCGCCGCCAGCTGACAGGCGATAGCGCGACCGATGCCTTTACTGGCGCCGGTGACCAAAACTGAACGACTCATTCTGACGCTCCTTGTTGAAATAGGGTGTTAAGTTCTGTTGGCGTCGGCTGGAAGGTATTGACCCGTCCGCTTGCCAGTTCTTCATTGCCTGCCGTAATGGCGCATTCGAAGCTGCCGAAACGCTCGTCCTGCATTAACAGCTTCACGGTAACGGACAGCGCCTTGCCGCCCGGTAGGCATCCTGTCGCGCAGACTAACTCGCGTGCGCCAAGCACCATACCTAGTGCGATGGACGTTTGCCCCCGCTGTTGGCGGTGCCATCCGGACCAGACGCCAACGGTTTGCGCCATGAGTTCCAGGGCGAACCAGCCGGGGAGATTGCCCTCTGCATCGAGAAACGGCGCCAGGACGCCATGGGGAGAGACAGTGACCCCGCAGGTAGCGGTTTCGTCGGTGACATTGATGACCTCTTCCAGCAGCAGCATTGGCGACTCGTGCGGTAAATAAGCGCCGGGCGATAAATAGTGGCTCATTGAATGCTCCCGAGCAGAATGCTGGCGTTATTGCCGCCAAAGGCAAACGAGTTCGACAGGATAATCGGCCGCGACAGCGGCAGGGGGCGTTCGATAATCCCGCACGGCGGAAGGGTGGCGTCGCGCGGCGACTGGCTGAAATCCTGCGCCGGCAGCGGCAGATTGCGTTGCAGGATCAGCATGCCGATGGCGGCTTCGGTGATCCCCGCCGCGCCCAGCGTATGCCCGGTCAGATGTTTGGTGGAGCTGCATGGAACCTGCTCGCCAAATAGCGCGTTGACGACGTGAGACTCTATCCGATCGTTAAGCGGCGTGGCGGTGCCGTGCAGGTTGATATAGCCCACCTGTTCAGGGGCGATTCCCGCATCCTCCAGCGACTGCTGAATGGCGCGGATCGCCCCTTCTCCTTCAGGATGCGGGGCGGAAATATGCCAGGCGTCGCTGGACTCGCCGATACCCAGCAGCGCGACAGGCTGCGGTTCGCGGGTCAGCAGCATCAGCGCTGCCCCTTCACCGATGGTGATGCCGCAGCGATCGCGGCCAAACGGCTGGCACAGGGTCGTGGAGAGCGACTCCAGACTGTGAAAACCGTTGATCGGCATACGGCTGAGGGTATCCGCGCCGCCGACAATCGCCGCATCCGCCAGCCCGGCTTCAATCAGTCGGCGCCCGCTGATAATCGCTCTGGCGCTGGAGGAGCAGGCGGTTGACAGCGTAAATGCCGGGCCATCCAGCGCCAGCCAGTGGCTGAGAAAACGCGATGGGTCTCCCAGCTCCTGCTGCGGATATTGCCAGGCCGCGCTTTCCGCGCCGCTAAGGGTCGAAGTGACGTGCGCGTCGCCCTCATCCAGCCCCGAGGTGCTGGTGCCAAGTACCAAGGCAACGCGCTCCCGCCCGTACTGGGCGATGGCGTCATCCACCTGCGGCTGAATTTGCGCCAGCGCCGCCAGCAGCAACTGATTATTGCGCGAACGATGGGCGCTAAAGGTATCGGGAATGGCGGGTAATTCGCCGTCCACGCCTGCGAAAACCGCCTGCGGATGTCCCTGTAGCCACCCCTCGCGCGGGCGCATGCCTGGCGCGATACCGCGAACCAGATTGGCGGCGATTTCATGATTATCGCGCCCTAACGCGTTAATCATGCCGACGGCAGAAATGTAGATCATCTCAGTCACCCAGGTATTGAATGGTGATGTGGTATTTAAAGACGTGCTGTTCGATGCTTATCGGCACGCGCTTGCCTTTGCGGTTGATATAGGTGATTTCCGTGACCAGCTTCCCGCGCGCGTTACGCAGTTCGCGTTTGTCGCCGCGGTCGGTCAACGTCCACCCTTTTGGCAACTGCGGCAGCCATGCGCTAACCGGCCAGTGGCTGAGCATCACGTCGGCCAGTACCTGGCTGGCTGGCGGCAGTTGCGGAACCACCATCGACTGTTCCGCGCGCAGCCCTCTTTCATCATAGGTCACCAGGAACAGACGGATACCGACGGACGACAGGCCCGCCAGCGTGAGCTTTTTATCATCGGCATTAAGCATGACCAGCAGCGACTGGGTTTGGCCGTTGAAGCTGCCGGTGAGTAACTGCTGCGAGTCTATGGCCGGCGAGATGCCAGGCGGCGGCAACGTGACGCGCGTACCCGGTTCCAGCCACGCCTGCGGACGGCCTTTCGGCTCCGGCTGCGAATGGCTGCAGCCGGCCAGTAATAAGGCGGCGAGTAGCGCGAAGGCGCGCCAGAATGATGGTCTTATCATCGTCTTTTTTTCTCTTTTTTGGTCGGCATCGCCAGCGGCGAAAGCAGGAAGGCGGTGAAAATGCCGCTTACCAGAACAATACCAAAACTACTAATGGCCTGAGTGGCGCTAAAGACCAGCATGCCAAGCGTCAATAAGGTGGTCATCATTGCCAGCGTGACCGCCAGCAGCGATGTCAGCGGCGTGCCGCGCGGGTTGCTGAAAAACAGCGTGTAGTTAATGCCGATGCCCAGTACCAGCACCAGCGCCAGCAAGGAGAACAGGTTAACCGGGTGGCCGCTAAGCGCCAGCGCCGCCAGCCCGCAGCCCAGCGACAATACGGACGGCACCAGGCTTATTAGCCCTTTGCGCCAGCCAAGGCGGATAACGGCGCCACAGGCAATCACCGCCAGCGCAACGCCCAGCAGCCCGGTTAAAATATGGCGGTAGAGCGCGAACAGCTGGTCGAAATCGCTTTTGCGATCGACCCACACAACGCCAGCCTGTTTTGTACTAAGCGTTTTTAGCGCCGCGCTGTCTTTCACGCCGCTCACCGGGACCAGCACGCCGCTTTCGCCATCCGGTAGCGTCAGCCATAGCAGCCGCCAGCCTTCGCTGGCCGGGCTGGCAAGCCAGTCATCGACGGTCACTGGCATAGCGTTGAGATCGGGATTGACCGTCGTCAGCCCGGCGTGATTTAGCGCTTTGCTGACGGTGGGCGCGGCGCGTTGCAGCAGGGTAAGATCCTGCTGCTGGCGGGCGAGTGAATTCAGCGGAATAGCGCGATATCCGCCGAGCAGGCCGTCGGTTTGCGCCTGCGTCAGCGCGGGTATAAATGCTTCCAGGCGCTCCAGCGTTTGCTGGGCGGATTCGCCGTAAACCACAAACCACTTCTGGTCGACGCTTTGTCCGGTGAGCGCAGTAATCGCTTTTTCCTGAGCCAGGATATCCTGCGGCAGCGCCTGGAGCTGCGAAATATCATCATCCACCCGCAGCGTCGCGAGCCCCGCCAGCGACAACAGCGCCAGTGCAACGGGAAGGCCGATGGACAGCTTTTTATTGCGCCGCCAGGCGGCGAGCCAGCGCAACAGCAACACCATCGCCGGCACCGGGCGCACGGGGAGCCCCCGGCATAGCCATGGATGCCAGAAAATTACCGTCAGGCATGAGGCGCTCAGGCCGACCGCCGCGAATAGCGCCATCTGGCGAATCGCCGGGAAGGGGGCCAGCATCATAATCAGATACGCCACGACGGTGGTGAGCAGCGCCAGCAGCAGCGCATGACGCACTTTGGCGAGACTCTGCCACGGGGTTAGTTCCGCGCCATGCACCATCCGTTCGGTCAGATAATAGAGCGTATAGTCGGCGGAGATGCCGATGATGCTCATGCTCATCACCAGGGTCATCAGATGCAGCTCGCCAAATAGCAGCAGCGTGACGACGGTGCCGGCCAGCGCGCCGATCGTGATAGAGAGCAGACATAGCAACAGCGGGCGGAGCGAGCGAAACGTCGCGACGATCAGCAGGATCACGCCGAACAGCGTCGCCGCGCCGAGCGTAGAAATATCGTGCTTCGCCTGCTGGCTGGCGTAATCGCTGTAGAACACGGTGCCGCGTGACAATAGCTGCGCCTGCGGATACCGCGTTTTCCACTCCTTCTCCAGCTCGCCGAGGGTAGTGACCAGCCGGTGCGTCTGCTGCATATCGAATGACGATCCCGCCAGTTCGCCATGCAACAGATACCATACATTGCCCTGGGCGTCTTTGGTCACCAGCCAGCCGTCCTGCAGCTGCATCCGCTGGCCGCCTTTCGCCATCGCCAGCTGCGAACCGCGCATCAGCATCAGCGGATCGTTTTGCAGTTCTTTGCCGCTGACGCCGGAAAATGCCGAATAGAGCTGCGAGAGGATCCATTGCGCCTGCGCTTCGCCGCCGTTTTGCAGGCGCGCGCGGGTAGCGGGGTCAATTAAACCGTTGCGATGTTGCCAGAAAAACGCGCCCCAGGCCTGCTGGCTATCGGCATCCATTGGGCCTTTTACCTCGGCCAACGCCTGCGATTGTTGCAGCCGCTGCAGCCAGTCGCGGGCCACCTGCGGATCGGCCTGTTTACCGGGGCTGACCAGCCACACCAGTTGGCGGTCAAGACGCTGCATAAAACCGTCGTTCAGGCCAGGCGGGATTGCGCCAAGCGTCTGCTTCGGCAGCATAGCCAGTACGCTGCTGTTAAGCCGGGCCTGCGGCAGCAGCGCCAGCAGCGCGCCCGCCAGGATCAGGCAGACGATAGCCCATAACAGCGCAGGGCGTTTACTGGGCGGCAAAGCGTTGGCGTTCGTCATCGGTCAGTTGCGCTGGCGTCAGTTGATGTTGGGAAAGCGTAATATCGGTGCGATCGCCTTGTTTGTCGTTGAGCTGAATATGCTCCAGATAGGTTTTTCCGGCCAAATCGATGCGGGCAAAAATCTTATCCAGCGGCGTAGTGATGGGCGTCAGGCGCAGCGTCCACTGGCCTTCGCCTTTATCGGCAAATTCTACGCGGAAGTTCTCTTCCAGGACTTTACGATCCGCCTGGAACAGCGCGCGTAGCAAATGGTTGAACTGGAACATCTGCGGGTTGTTTTCAGCGGTGATGGTCTGCGGCGGCTGACCGTTAATTGCCTGCACCATCCGTTTGTCATCCAGCAACAGCTGCATTGGGAACGGCGAGGTTTGGTCCCACAGTAAACCCTTATCGCGGGCGATCAACATCTGTCCCTGGGATCGCAGCGGCTGCGGCAGATCCTTAATCGTGCGAACTTGATCGAAGTGGGCGCGCACCACCGGCTGTTCGGTAAAACGTTGTTGCAGGGTATCAAGCGTCAGGGCGCTGACCAACGGGCTGATAAACAGCCCTAACAGCAGCAGTAATCTCATGGCGTGACCCCCATGCGTTCAAACAGGATATCCGGGCTGACGAAACACATCTCGCGGCTATTTTCGTCCACCGCGACCTGGATGGTGTAGCCGGTGGTGGTACGTTTGCCGCTATCGGCATCAAAAATTTCGTAGCCAATGCGTAGACGGTTCTCAAACTCTTCTATCCGCGCGCGGACGCGAATGCGCTGCTCGAAGGTGATAACGTCGCGGTATTTCACGCGGGTATCGACCACCGGCCACAAATAACCAGAATCTTTCATCTGCCGGTAGCCGTAGTTGAACTGGTTAAGCAGCGCCTCACGGGCAATTTCGAAGTAGCGGAAATAGTTGCCATGCCACACGACACCCATCATATCGATGTCATGAAACGGAATTGTCAGCTCTACTTCAGCAGTAAAACGGGGATCGTTAAGCACCCTTTACTCCTTGTCTTTGGGATCCGGCAGATGCCAGAAATCGAAAAAGTTGAACCAGTCGAGCGGCGACTGCAGCGCGTAGTGTTCCAGCCGTTCGGCGTAGCGGTCGATGATGTGTTGCAATGCCTGCTGGCGTTCGGCGCGCGGCAGCAGCAGCGGATCGGCGAACGGTTCGCAGTAAATGCGTAGTTTGCTCTGTTGGCGTAGGGCGAAAATCAAATTAACCGGGCAGCGCAAAATGGCTGCCAGGATAAACGGCCCTTGTGGAAAGGGGGCGGCTTGCCCCATAAAACGGCTCCAGCAGACGCGCCATTCACCGCCGCGCTGCGGGTTAACCGCAATACGGTCGCCGACAATAGCGATCCATTCGCCGCGATCCAGCTTTTCTTGCAGCAACATGGCGGTTTCCGGGCCGATATCGGTCACCGGCATCAGGTTCAGCCCGGCCTGAGGCGCCATCTCCGCCATAATTTGTTTAAAACGTTGCGCGTTTTCGCTGAATACCAGGGCGTTGATGGTTTTGCTGCCCTGCAGTTGCGCCAGCGCGCGGCAGGCTTCGACATCGCCGAGATGAGAGGCCAGCAGTAGTTTTCCTCGCGGATCGCTGATATTCAGCGTCTCCTCGGCGCCTGCGGCAAAGACCACGTCGCGACCAAACTGTAGCTCGCCGCGCCAGCTGGCGATTTTATCCAGCATCGCCTCGCCGAAGCGCAGGAAGTGCCGGTAGCTGGTCAGGGTTGGCGGTATCGGCATCTGGCGCGCGGCGAGCTGTTCGCGCGCGCGGGTGATCCATTGTTGCGACGCGCGGCGCGCCGTCGCGGCCGTCAGCCAGTAGGCGCCGACTACCGGATAAAGCAGCAGCGTGAACGCCTTGCGCCCCAGCAGTCGCCACACCAGCAGCATCAGGCGCATTCCCCATAATCCTTTTACCTCCTGCTGGCGCGCCCAGTGCGGCGAGGCGCGGCGAAACAGCAGGGAGGGGATCCGCGGCAGCATGCCGAGGAACAGACGCGTGTGCATCAGCGAGATGCGGCAGTTATCTTTGAAGGCATCAAAATGCGACAAACCGTCCGGTGGATAGGTCACGCGGGTCGGAATAAAGTAGCTGGTGTTCCCCTGCCAGTAGAGGCGCACCATCACTTCGGTATCGAAATCCATGCGCTGGCCGAGCGTCACGCGCTGCGCCAGCCGCAGCGTTGGCATCACCGGATAGACGCGAAAGCCGCACATGCTGTCTTTCAACTGCAGTGATAGCGTTTCAATCCATACCCAGATGTGGGTTATCCAGCGCCCGTACAGGCGCGAACGCGGGATGGAGTCGTCGTAAATCGGCTGCCCGGAAATTAACGCTTCGGGATGGGCCTGCGCCAGCGCCAACAGTTGCGGAATATCTTCGATGGCGTGCTGACCATCGGCATCGACCTGCACCGCGTGGCTGAACCCAGCTTCCGCAGCGGCCTGTAGTCCACGGATCACCGCAGCGCCTTTGCCTGCGTTCCGAGGTAAGCGGATTAGGGTCAGATTGGCGGTTTCCGCCGCCAGCCGATCCAGCTGCTGCCGCGTACTGGTATCGCTGCCGTCGTCCACCACGATGCACGGCAGGCCAAAGGGCTGCAGGCGCGCCAGCACCCGCGGCATCATTGCGCCGTGGTTATAGCAGGGGATCAGAACGCAGGGAGAGAAATCTAGCGGCATAAGCGAATTTTCCCGCTGCTGGCGGTGTGTCGCGCTTCGCCGTCGTGGCGCAGATAGCTAAACGTCAGAGTCTGGCGCGCCTCCTGCCAGTTGAGGGCGAGCGTAACGGTCGTGTCCGGCAATAGCGGCGACTGAAACTTCACATTCTGAACGCTGTGAAAACGCCAGCCGGGGGCCAGCAGCTTGGTGGCGTAATGCATCGCCCAGTCCATCTGCGCGACGCCGGGAAGCAGCGGCTGCACGGCAAAATGGCCGCGAAACCAGAATAGCGCCGGGTCGAGAGAGAGTACGATTTCAACCCGATCGGCTTGCGGCTGACGGCGCTCAATTTCATGGGGCTTCATGAAATAACTCCTGTAATTGCGCGTAGACACGCTTGTTCATGCTGTTAACGGGGATCTCGTCAATCACCCGCCAGTAGCGAGGGATGGCCACAGGTTCCAGCAAGGCGCGCAGCGCTTTTCGCCACTGTAATTCCTGACTTTTTCCCCAGCGGCGACGGGCGTCTGGGTGCAGAACTAACAACGCGCCAACGCTCTGGCGACTGCCGCGGGTAATAGGCAGGGCGGCGGCTTCAAGAATGCCATCCAGTTCCAGTAATCGATGTTCCACTTCGCTTAGTGAAATGCGCTTCTCTTCAATTTTCACCACCCGGTCGCGACGACCTGCCAGCTGGAATTGACCGCTTTCATTGAAATGCAAAATATCATCGATAACTAGGCCGCTATCGTCGGCGATAAGCGGCGAAAATAGACGAATTGTGTTGCCCTGCGGCTGAAGGCGGATGCCGGGGAACGGCTGCCACGGCATATCATCCTGCAGGCGCTGGCGGCAGGCGATAACCCCGCTTTCCGTGCTGCCGTAAATTTCATCCGGCCAGACAGCAAACCAACTGGCGGTTTGCACCGCATCCTGCCACAGAAGCTTGCCGCCGGCGGACAAAATCATCGCGACCGGTGGCGGGGGCAACTGGCGATCGAGACGTTTGAGGAAAGCCGGGCTGCTGATAAAAAGATAGCGATGGTCAGGGTTCAATGCCGTTAACTGCTCGGCGTACTCAATCATCGCCGCGTGGAGCGGCAAACCTAGCGCCATTGGCAGGAACAGGCGGAACGTCAGGCCATATAAATGCTGTGGCGCGACCGATGCCACTACCTGGCAGTCTGCCAGGCGTCCGGCATAGTGCGCGGCTAACAGCGCCGCCTCGCGGTCGAGACTCTTGACGGGCTTACTAATTCGCTTCGGTTCACCGGTAGAACCGGAGGTAAAAAGCTCAATATCGGCGTCATCGTCGATTGCCGGGAATGCGTATTCGTGGGGGGCGGTCGTCATGGCGGAATGCACAACCTGTAGCGGCCCGCGCCACGCCAGCGGCTTATCGCTCAATATGCCGTCGAAAAGCGCCCGCTGTTCGTTTAATAACGACGCGCGACTGTGGCCGGGAAGCACAGGCGTTTTTCCCGCATGCAGCGTGGCTAGCAGGGCGACCAGAAACAGGTAGCTGTTATCAAAACAGAGCGCCCAGCGTTCGCCTTGCTGTTGCTGCAAACAGGGAAGCAGCTGGGCGACATCGTAGCGCAGATGCGCCAGCGTCCAGCGGTGTTCTTCCTGCCACGCAATCAGCGTGTCCGCCGCACGCGCTGTGCTGAGCCACTGGGCCAGCATAAGGGGCTGCTTCATGGTTTATCTCGTTTAATCATCTGCTGGCGGGTCAGCCACTCGCCGGCCATCAGAGTTCCCATCAGTAGATAGGAAATCATGCCGTTCCACGCCGTCCACAGGGACATATCGCCGTATAGCGCAGTAAACAGCGCAACGCCGCCGTTGAGGATGAAAAAGGCGCACCAGATTTGGGTAACCCGGCGGGTGTAACGCACGGCGCGCTCGGGAAGAACCGGTTCCCGCAGCCGCGCCAGGCGCTCGACTATCGGCATGCTTGACCACAGCGAACCGCCAAACACTGCCAGCATGACGCTATTTACTACTACCGGATAAAACAGCAGCAGCTGATGGGTTTTTAGCAGATAGCTGGCAATGCACAGCGTCATGCCGGCTGCCGCTACGACCTGAGTAACCACGCTCAGTGGCCCCGCCTGTCGCCGGGTCTGGCGAAAGCGTAAAAACAGCAGCAGCGCCATTAACGGTAGTAGCCATTGCAGACTGTTATGCGCGAGGCCAAACCAGACTAAGAACGGCCAGGCCAGCAGCAATACCCCTGTCATTAACGGAACGACCGGCAGCGAGCGTATGCCCGACACGGTGAATTACGCTTCTTTCAGTAAGTGTTCTACCGCATCGACGACATCCTGCACGGTGCGTACGGTTTTAAACTCTTCTGGCTTGATTTTCTTGCCGATTTTCTTTTGCAGATGGACGATCATGTCGATGGCGTCGATGCTGTCCAGTTCGAGATCTTCGTACAGGCGGGCCTCAGGCTTAATATCCTGCGGATCGATTTCAAATACCTTCACCAGCAGCGAGGAGACTTCTTCGTAAATGGCTTGTTGTTCGGTCATGACGGTTCTCCTCAGGCACGCTGCGCTTGAATAAATGATGCCAGCGTGGCGACGGAGAAGAAGTGCTGACGCATCTCTTCGCTCTCAGCCGACAGCACCACGCCGTACTGATTTTTCACCGCCAGGCCCAGCTCCAGCGCATCGATGGAGTCCAGACCCAGGCCATCGCCAAACAGGGCGGCATCGGTGTCGATATCATCAGCGGACAACTCGTCCAGGTTCAATGTACTGATTATCAGATTCTTAATTTCAAGATAAAGCGCTTGCATCATTAATTCCTGTTTCAGGTGTAGTGCCTGATTCTAATTTAAGCAAAATATGCCGGTTTAACTGCCGTGCGGCCAGCGCCGGTTCTTGTTTATTTGCCTCGTAAAACTGGTCTATTCGCAGCCGTTCTCCGACTTCGACGGTAAATAACGGCTTCGTTCGCGGCGCGTCGTACCATTTGCTCTGTTTACCCAGCATATGCTCGGTGCAGCGGATGATGACGACGCGCAAGTCGCTGCCGCAGCGCACGGCGATATTGGCCGCGCCGCGCTGCAGCTGCATTTTTTCTCCCGGCACCGTTCGGGTTCCTTCCGGGAAAATCAAAATGGTATCGCCCTGCTGTAAGCGCTGCCGGCTGGCCGGGAGCAGGGCATCGGCGCGATCGTTAATCAAATAATCCGCCGCGCGGATCACGCCGCTGACAAATGGGTTTTTCAGCAACGCGCTTTTCACCAGGCAGTCGGTCTCCGGCATCACCGAGGCCAGCATAACGTAGTCGATAAGGCTGGGATGGTTGGCGACCACCAGGCAACCGCGCTCCTGACGTAAAATATCGCGCCCTTTAATCTGGTAATCGAGTACGCCGACGCCTTTCACCACGCTGAGAAAACAACGGAAACTGAGCGAAATACTGCGCCGTGCGATGCGGCGACGTCGGGCCTTATCGCGCACCAGGACCAGCAATAGATTGAACCAGACAACAGAGAGCAGCAGCCCGCCAAGGCCAAACAGCGCGAAACAAAAACCGGTCATCGCCGCGCGCCAGAGCCGATTAAGGCGACACAGAAGAGTGTTCATGAACGGCTCCACTGCCATTGCACGCGTTCGCCGGGCAGCGTGAATGCGCGCGCATTCTGCAAATAATACTGTAAAAACAACAGGCTTTGCGGCAGCGTGCTCTCTTCGACTGCGTCATGACGTTGCGCTTTGCAGCGCCATTGGCTTCCCGCTTCAATGACCCACGCCACCGCGTAGGGCCAGGTTGGCATCGCCGGTGGTAGCTGCGAGTGATAAAACTCCGGCAGAAAACCATCGAAATCAACCATCAAGATGCGCTGATAGCCCGCCTGTAGTAGAGCCATCGCTTCATATAAACCCTGCTGGAAAGTATCGCGACCGGCAGAAAGGGATGACGACGCAATGGGTTTTTTCGCCGCAATCGTCAAATTACCGACGGCGGAATTATGTACCGACAAGGCGAAATCGGTAGGCGAGACCGCCTGCTCCATCGCCAGGGCGTGGAGGATCCGATAGTTTCGCTCTAGTTCACCGTGACGGCTGGTATAGAGCACAGCATCGATCGCATGGCGGCGCAGCATCGCCAGCCCACACTCCACGGCTAGCCTGCTGCCGGAGCTAAGTCGGCGGGCGGTCATCATCGGTAATTCGCTAAGTTTGGCCGGCGCTGCGGCTGGATCGATGGCGTGCAAATGCTGTGACCACCGTTGCCACTGCTCGGTGCCACTGACTCCAGGCGCGAAGGCCTGCCAATCAACTATGTTAAATGAAAATGTCATCTACACGCGTCCGCGAAAAATCAATTATTTTTCTGACATATCAACAAGGTATGTCCAACGCCCAAATTATCGTGACGTTGTTCTACCCGGAAACCCGCCATTTCCAGATAGCGATAAAACTTCTCTACGCTGTAGAAACGACTGTTGCCGTTGGCCATACAGGTAAAGTAGAGCGAAGACGCATTCAGACTAAATGATGCTGCTTCAAACTTTTGCGCATCCCAGAACAGCTCCAGAATACACAGGCGCGCGCCGGGTTTCATGACCTGCGCGACGTTACTGAGTAGCGTGATAATTTGTTCCGGGGAAAAGCAGTCAAGGAACTGGCTCATCCACCAGATATCCGCCTCTCCTGGTAAGGGGGCGTCACTCAGCATATCCACAGCATGACAGTCAATGCGATGGGTAAGGCCCGCATTTTCTATATTTTCGCGGGCCAGCGCAATTTGTTGTGGCAAATCTAATAACGTAATCGCGATATTTTCATCATACTGGCAGCAGCGTAGCGCCCACTTACCGGTATTTCCGCCGACATCGTACAGGGTTGCGGGCCGGCTGGCGAATACATGTGGCAGCGCGGCGCTAAAGGCACCGTCGGAATAGTAATGATCGAAAGCAAACCAGCTTTTACGCGCCGCTTGCGGAAGTTGCGATAATGCCGGGTAAATCGTTGGCCACTCACCAAAAACTTTTAAACCAGATGGTTTACCTTCCTGTAACGCATTTTCCAGAAAGAATAATCCCTGATAACAAACGTCCTGAGTAAAATCCATATTTACACGGGTCATCGTATCATGGAGTAAGAAATGTCCCACTTTAGCGAGGTAATAGCGTTCTTCTTTATAGGTAACAATACGCCCGCTTAATCCCATATCCAGCAAAACGCCTACAGCATATTCATTTCCCTCACAATTTTCGCTAATTGCTTCAAGGGTCGCGCCGCGTTTACCTTGCCGATCGAGATAATCCAGGATGCCTGAGTTACGCAGACATAACGCGGTTTGAAAGAGCATAGGGGCGAAAGCGATGCGTTGCGCTTCCGTGATAGCATCCAGTGCGCTAAGAGAGTCCTGTTGGTACACGTTCGGCACAACCTTTTTCAATCAATGAGAGGGGAACGGGCCAATACTGGCCCGTTGAGGAGTTACTTCTGCAACGCCGTATTAGCGGCGAGGGTAACCTGAATATCTTTATCGAGATTGTGCACCCAGCGATTATAGTTTCTATGAATCTTTCCGCCGGAAGCCATTAGATTAAGGCTGCTCACGTAATTAATAGAATAGCTTGTTGCTGAGTAGTTAATTTTAATATCCGCGGAGTGGGCTCGGTTTTGCAAATGCCCTTTGATAACGCCAGGACCTGCATCGGACATAATCCATTCACGTTGAATACCCGCCTGGAGAATAGCATTCTTGACCTGAGCTTCGGTATGACCCGCGCTAACCGTAGTCTGGACCTGTTCAATCGGCGCAGTGCGCGCGCAACCCGCCAGCGCGCCGACAACCGTGGCGGCAACAATCCAATGAATAACCTTTTTCATGAATACTCCCTATCGATATATTTGTTGAGAAAATACTTAGGTCAATGTCAAAAATAATAATATCGTCGTGATGTCGTGTTTTTATTCAGGTTGTTTATTTAATTTGTTTTACTTTAAAAATGTGACAAATAAATATCCTAATGTTATAGGAATGCTGATTTTCGGATAAAGCGACGGCGCAGGTATGCTGCGGGGTGAAGTATAAGTAAATTAACTCCGCTTAATCAATGAATATAATCGGTAAGTTATGTCTTAATTTTACGCATTTTAAATCGCCAATCACCGTTGATTTATTGCCAGGGTAATATTGCGGCTAAGGGCTGCTTTTCTGTACACGTCGTGGTAATAGTGAAGCGTGTCGTATCAATTTGGTGGAACCTAATGCCTGAACCCGTCGCCGAACCGGCGCTCAGTGGACTGCGCCTCAATCTGCGGATTGTCTCCGTCGTAATTTTTAACTTTGCCAGCTATCTCACTATCGGCCTGCCGTTGGCGGTTCTGCCAGGCTACGTTCACGATGTGATGGGGTTTAGCGCCTTCTGGGCCGGGCTGGTGATTAGTCTGCAGTATTTCGCCACGCTGTTGAGCCGACCGCACGCCGGGCGCTACGCCGATCTGCTTGGACCGAAAAAGATTGTCGTTTTCGGCCTTTGCGGCTGTTTCCTGAGTGGTTTGAGCTATCTGCTGGCGGCCTGGAGTAGCGGCTGGCCGTTGCTGAGTCTGCTGCTGTTATGTCTGGGACGAGCGATCCTCGGCATTGGCCAGAGCTTCGCCGGCACGGGCTCGACGCTATGGGGTGTAGGCGTTGTCGGCTCGCTGCATATCGGGCGGGTGATTTCGTGGAACGGCATTGTGACCTACGGCGCGATGGCGATGGGCGCGCCGCTGGGCGTGCTGTGCTATTCATATATTGGCCTCGGCGGCCTGGCGATGGTCATTATGGCGGTCGCTTTGGTGGCTATCCTCTGCGCGCTACCGCGAACGGCGGTGAAAGCGACGAAAGGTAAAGCGATGTCATTTCGCGCGGTGCTCGGCCGGATTTGGCCTTACGGCATGGCGCTGGCGTTGGCTTCTGCCGGCTTCGGGGTGATCGCGACCTTTATAACTCTGTTTTATGACGCAAAAGGCTGGGACGGCGCGGCCTTTGCGTTAACGCTGTTCAGCTGCGCGTTTGTCGGCACGCGGCTGCTTTTTCCCAACGGTATTAACCGCCTCGGCGGCCTGAACGTGGCAATGCTCTGTTTTAGCGTGGAGGTTATTGGCCTGCTGCTTGTGGGCTTTGCACTGACGCCGCTGATGGCGAAAGTCGGGACTTTCCTCACCGGCGCGGGGTTCTCGCTGGTTTTCCCTGCGCTCGGCGTAGTCGCAGTAAAAGCAGTGCCGCAGCACAATCAGGGCTCGGCGCTGGCGACCTATACCGTATTTATGGATTTGTCGTTGGGAGTGACCGGGCCGTTGGCCGGTCTTTTGATGGCGTGGACCGGGATACCAACGATTTATCTGGCGGCGGCAGGGCTGGTGATGGCGGCGCTACTGCTGGGCTGGCGGTTAAAAAAACGGCCCCCGGTGGTGGAACCGGAGGCCGCTGCATCAGGGCAATAAAATTAGTTAATGACCAGCGTGTTGACGATGCTTTCTGCTTCGGTCTGCGCCTGTTGCTGGTTGTCCGCTGGCAGAGTGACCTGCAGGGTCAGCAGTTTGTCATCGACTTTACCGAGCAGCACGGAGGACCATGCGGTCTGCCCTTTGGCGGAAATAATGCTGTCCAGTTGCTGTAAGGTGTGGCCTTTGATCTCAATTGATTTGTTAGACACGACCTGCAGCTGCGGGTCGCGGCTGCGCTGCTGATCTTCCAGACGTTTGGACAGCACCGCCAGATCTTCATTAGTGCTGTCGCCGACGATCACAATCACCGCTTTCTGGCCGGTGGCGTCGGAATAGACGTGCATATTGTTGGCCTGGGTGCCGAGCTTACCGCTCTGGTCGGCCATACCTGCCGGCAGAGTGAAGCTCAGTTTACCATCCAGCAGGCTAATCGCCTGGCCGCTGGTGTTGCTCTCTGCTGCTGCCCCGACGGTCGGCGCTTTTGAATCGCTGTTATCACAGGCCGCAAGCCCCATAACCAGCAGGCCAATACCGACATATTTAACCAAATTGCGCATTGACATCTTCCTTTCGATAAACGGCCATTAACGGCTCATCCGGTTATCTTATCACAACCGTTAGCGAGTACCTTTAACCTGGCTGCAATGCCGACAAATCAGATTTATCCGCCAGTCTTTTCAACAGCATATTCAACAGCACGCCGTACATCGGCAAGAAGAAGACGATGCTGATAAGTACTTTGAAGCAGTAGTCGACGATGGCGATTTCCCCCCAGTGGGCGGCCATAAACGGATCCGGGCTGTGCCAGAAGGCGATGAAGAAGAAGGCTAGGGTATCGCTGACGTTACCGAACAGGGTCGACGCCGTCGGCGCCAGCCACCAGCGACGATTCTGACGCAGGCGGTTGAAGACGTGGACGTCGAGAATCTGCCCCAGCGCATAGGCCATAAAACTGGCGGCGGCGATACGGGCGACGAACAGATTAAAGGTGCCCAGCGCGGCAAAGCCCTGCCACTCGCCCATATAAAACAGCGCCGAAATGCCATAGGAAATAATCAGCGCCGGGATCATCACCGCGAAGATGATGCGTCGCGCCAGCGGGGCGCCAAAAATGCGCACCGTCAGATCGGTGGCGAGAAAAATAAAGGGAAAACTGAACGCGCCCCAGGTGGTATGGAAACCAAAAATGGAGATCGGCAGCTGGACCAGATAGTTGCTGGAGGTGATCACCAGCAGATGAAATAGCGAAAGCCAGACGAGCGCTTTCTTACGCTGTACGGTAGTAAAGGGATTCATATTGTGACCTTTTTATGCCCGTCATGCTTCATATCAATGAAGGAATCGGGAGCGGAACGTTGGGGTGAGGGAACCCAATTAAAAACGGCTGCATGATACTGCGTTGAGAGCGTAATGCAATGGTTGTTTTTCGCGCAAACGTTAACCTGGCTT
Source organism: Klebsiella sp. 141203 (assembly GCF_032601985.1). NCBI lineage: Bacteria > Pseudomonadati > Pseudomonadota > Gammaproteobacteria > Enterobacterales > Enterobacteriaceae > Klebsiella > Klebsiella sp. 141203. Next base: position 357,590 of record NZ_JAQIRL010000004.1, read on the forward strand.
GCGTACTGGCGAAGTGGGGGTAAACTAGGGCCGTTTTGTTGAAGTGAGATAAAAATGAGCGAACTTTTCTCCAGTCCTGACCATACGCTGGACGCCCTTGGGCTCCGCTGCCCGGAGCCGGTGATGATGGTGCGTAAAACCGTGCGTACCATGCCGGTGGGCGAGACCCTGCTGATCATTGCCGACGATCCGGCGACGACCCGCGATATCCCCGGTTTTTGCCTCTTTATGGAGCATGAACTGGTGGCGCAGGAAACCGAAGCCCTGCCGTACCGCTACCTGATCCGCAAAAGCCACTGAATCCGCCTTATCCGGGCTACCCAACGGCCCGGAACCGTAGCCCTCTCAAGCGCAGCGCGAGCAGGGAATACCCCCGGATGGCGGCGCGTTGCGCCTTATCCGGGCTACCTAACGCTCAGAACCGTAGCCCTGCTAAGCGCAGCGCGGGCTGGGAACACCCCCGGATGGCGGCGCGTTGCGCCTTATCAGGGCTACCTAACGCTCAGAACCGTAGCCCTGCTAAGCCCAGCGCGAGCAGGGAATATCCCCGAATGGCGGCGCGTTGCGCCTTATCCGGGCTAACCAACGGCCCGGAACCGTAGCCCTGCCAAGCGCAGCGCGGCAGGGAATACCCCCGGATGGCGGCGCGTTGCGCCTTATCCGGGCTACCCAACGCTCAGAACCGTAGCTCTGCTAAGCGCAGCGCGAGCAGGGAATACCCCCGGATGGCGGCGCGTTGCGCCTTATCCGGGCTACCCAACGCTCAGAACCGTAGCCCTGCTAAGCGCAGCGCGAGCAGGGAATATCCCCGAATGGCGGCGCGTTGCGCCTTATCCGGGCTACCCAACGGCCCGGAACCGTAGCCCTGCTAAGCGCAGCGCGAGCAGGGAATACCCCCGGATAGCGGCGCGTTGCGCCTTATCCGGGCTACCCAACGATCTGGAACCGTGCTGCGCAAGCAGGGAATATCGCTTCAACATTACTTTTTACGCAATAACCGCAGAGCGTTAGCCGTTACCAGCACCGTCGCGCCGGTATCCGCCAGCACCGCCAGCCACAACCCGGTCAGGCCGAGAAGGGTCGTGACGAGGAAAATCCCCTTTAACCCTAAAGCGATGGCGATATTCTGGCGAATATTGGCATGGGTGGCGCGCGCGAGCGAAATCATCTGCGCCAGGCCGGTGAGGCGATTATGAGTCAGCGCCGCGTCGGCGGTCTCCAGCGCTACATCGGTGCCGCTGCCCATTGCAATACCGATGGTCGCCGCTTTCATCGCCGGGGCATCGTTGATGCCGTCGCCGACCATTGCCAGCGGCGCGTTGGCGTTAAGCGCCATCACCGCTTGCACTTTGTCTGCCGGCAGCAATCCGGCGCGGAACTCCAGACCCAGTTCATTGGCGATAGCCGCCGCAGCGCGCGGGTTATCCCCGGTGAGAATCACCCCCTGTACGCCCAATTGATGCAGCTCATCCACCGCCTGACGCGCATCGTCGCGCAGGGTATCGCGCAGCGCCAGAATGCCGAGCAGGGTATCATCGCGCAGCACCAGCACCACCGTCTGTCCGGCGCTCTCCAGTTGCTGGATCTGCGCCTCATGCTCAGCAGGTGCGGCCTTACTGGCCGCGCAGATTAAGATGCGGCTGCCGTTGACCTCGGCCTCTATCCCGGAACCGGCCAGCGCCCGCTGGTTGTGCGCAACGGGAATAGTCAGCTTACGCTGCTGCGCTTCGCGTACGATAGCCTGCGCCAGCGGGTGGCTGGAGCCTTGTTCAACCGCTGCCGCCAGTGCCAGCAGGCCGTTTTCATCAACGTCGGCGGCGGCGATAACGCGGGTGACCTGCGGTTGGCCGATGGTCAGAGTACCGGTTTTATCGAACGCCACCTGGCGCACCTGGCCCAATTGTTCCAGCGCCGCACCGCCTTTAATCAGCGCCCCGCGCCGTGCGGCGACCGCCAGACCGGAGGTAATCGCCGCCGGGGTGGAGATGACCAATGCGCAAGGGCAGCCGATTAACAGCAGCGTTAAGCCTTTATAGATCCACGGCAGCCAGGCGCTGGCGAAGAACAGCGGCGGTACGATGGCAACCAGCAGGGCGACCACCATAATGGCCGGGGTGTAGATCCGGCTGAAGCGATCGATGAAGCGTTCAATCGGCGCCCGGCGCTCCTCGGCTTCCTCAATCAGTTTGAGGATCCGGTCAATGGCGCTATCTCCCGGTTCGGAGATAACGGTCAACTGCACCAGCCGATCGACGCTGGTGGCGCCCGCCGCTACGCGCTCGCCGGCTTTACGTTCCACCGGTACCGATTCGCCGGTCAATGCGCTTTCATCGAAGCTGGCAAACGGTGATAGCAGCTCGCCATCGGCCGGCAGACGCCCGCCGGCGGCGACCTCAATCACATCGCCGGGGCGAAGGTCACGTTGGGCGACGGTCTCACGCTCGCCGTTGCGCAGGCGAACGGCGGTATCAGGTTTGAGCGCCATCAGGGCGCTCACGCCCTGGCGCGCGCGGCTGGCGGCCCAGCCTTCAAGCCGTTCGCCGATCAGAAACAGCAGCAGAACCATTGCCGCTTCGGCGGTGGCACCGATAAACAGCGCGCCGATAGCGGCAACGCTCATCAGCGTTTCAATGGCAAACCAGCTGCCGCTTTTAATCAACCGCAACGCCTGGCGGGCAACCGGCCACAGGCCGACGAGGGTAGTGGCGACAAACGCCAGCTTGCCGAACGGGTGGTTAAACTGTTCGAGCCCCCAGCTGAGCGCCATCATCACTACCAGACTCAATAACGCCAGGTTTTCCTGCAGCCATGAACGTTGCGGTTTCTCTTCCTGCGGCGCGTCAGCATCGCGCAGGGTATAACCCGCGGCGCGTACCGCGTTTTCGACCTGCGAACGGATATCGCTTTCGGCGTTGACCAGCAGCTTCTCGGTGGCGAACAGCACCTGCACCTGGCTGACGCCGTCGATTTGGCGCACGGCGGTTTCCACCTTGCGGGCGCAGGCCGCGCAGTCCATGCCGTCTACCTGCCAGCTATAACGGGCGCCATTGAGCGGCTGCTCAGCGGCGGCGGTTTCCCCGGCGCAGGCGCGATCGGCACAGCAGCTTTCAGCGGGCTCTGTCGCCGGGGTAAATTTGAATGACGAGAACTGGGGGACTTTTTTGTCCTGAGATTCTGGTGTCGACATGGCACCCTCCGGGTAATGATAATTTTCTCATTACCCGCAGGATACACTCTGGAGTCGACTCCAGAGTCAAGCAGTAAATTACAGATACAGCGCGCGAACGATCAGGAAGTGCCCGGCAAAGTAGAAGGCCGCGGAAATGGCGTTATCGGCGCGGAAACGACGGCGATAGTGGCTAATCAACCAGACGGCGTTACCCAACAGCAGCGAAGCGGCGCCAAGGAAGCCGGAAAGCGCAGTATCGGTCGGCCGTACGAACCACAGTTCACCCGCCAGCCACACCATCACCAGGGTCATACCGATAAAGGTCAGCACCGGCATGCGCATCTCTTCCAGGCGCGTCCAGATAATTGCCAGCAGCAGCGCGCCGAGCACCAACAAGACCAGCGGCAGCGGCCAGAAGAACGATAGCGTCATCTGGCTGGCGAACCAGATCGTATACAGCAGATGAGAGAGGAAGAATGCGCCGACCGCGTACATCACCCGCTGGCGCGGCAGCAGGGTTAAGGCATCGCCGAGCAGCGAAGCGCACAGGCCCGCCAGCACCAGGTAGCTAATGGCGTTGAACATCGGCGCCTGCCAGGCTAACAGCAGCAACAGAAGCAGGGTGACCGGTTTAAAGACCCAGCGCTGCCAGGCCGGCCCACGATAGGACGCATCGACGTATAGCCATGCGGAGAAACAGACAGCAATAAACGACCAAAGCATAGTAAGTCCCTGTATCTGTTATCATTAAATAAGCGATTGCGCTTACGGTACTGGATCTCAGTGTAGTGGTTTGGGCCAGAAGATGACAACGTTATTCAATGCGCGTTATCCTTATTCCTGATAATTCTTATGGGTACGCAAATGAGTAAAGTTCCGCTATTTTTTGTGCTGGTGGTCGCGGTGATTGTGGTGGCGGCCTCGTTTCGCTATGTGCAGCAGCGCCGGGAAAAAATGGATAACGACGCCGCGCCGCTGTTGCAGAAGCGGGTGGTGGTCAGCAATAAGCGGGAAAAGGTGATTAACGATCGCCGTTCGCGCCAGCAGACGGTGACGCCAGCCGGCAGCGAGATGCGTTATGAAGCGAGCTTCCGCCCGGAAAATGGCGGACTGGAAGTGGTGTTCCGCCTTGATGCGCCGCAATATCACGCGCTGAGCGTCGGCGACCGGGGAATGTTGAGCTATAAGGGCTCAAGATTCGTCGACTTTGTTGCCGATAACTGAGCCCTGGATTAACCGTTACTTTTTCTTCAGCGTGGCCTTTAGCTTTTTCTGCCAGGCCACCAGTTCAAATACGCCGAAGATGAAAATACGAATTTGCTCAAAACGGCTCAACGGCGGCGCGTCTTTCGTCTGCGTCGCTTTCAACAGCGTCAGCTGCAGGCCATGCATCAGAATAATAAAAATCAGCGCCACGTTAACGAAGATATTCAGCGGTTTTGGGAAAGGTTGAAACAGATTCAACAGCAAAAACGCCCAAACGCATAGCATCAGCAGGCGGCCTAAATTAATCAGCATGGTTTTCTCCTTGTGCCTCGCGTTGATACAGGCGGTAGGCGACCTGTCCGGCGACTTTTTCGCGATACAGCTGCCAGTTTGCCGGAACCGGCGGTAGTCCGTTTTCTACTTCGCTCTCGACATAAATCAGCGCTTCATCAGCGAGCCAGTGGTTTTTTTCCAGCAGGCTGAGCGTTTCTTCCAGCAGCCCTTTGCGGAAGGGGGGATCGACGAAGACAATATGGTGCGGCGTACCCGGCTGGCTGAGAAACGCCAGCGTGTTGGTGTTGACCACCTTGCCGTTACTGGCGTTCAGCGTCGCGAGATTTTTTTGTAGCTGCTGCGCGACGCCGCGCTCCATTTCCAGTAGCGTGGTGCTGGCGGCATAGCGTGACAACGCTTCCAGCCCCAGCGCGCCGCTGCCGGCGAAGCAGTCAAGGCAGTGGGCGTCGACCATCGACGGCGCCAGCCAGTTAAATAGCGTTTCCCGAACCCGGTCGGTGGTTGGGCGCAGACCCGGGCTCTCCGGCACCGGTAATTTACGGCCCCGCCATTGTCCGCCGATAATGCGGATCTGGCCGCTGCCTGCGTGATTTGGTTTCTTCATCTCTTTGCTCAAGTCTCAACTTCCAGCCTGCTATTCTAACGATCGAAGACCATTGACGAAACCTTAATCCGGGGGCGGTGATGCGAGTTAAGTTAAGTGATAGACTATCCAACTAATTTCATCATTTTTTCAGCTTCTGAAGCGGTTGTGTCGAAGCTGCGCCATGAATAAACAGCGAGGAGTGTGGTCGCAAATGGCAAAAGAGAAAAAACGTGGCTTCTTTTCCTGGCTGGGCTTTGGGCAAAAAGAACAGGCTCAGGAAAGCGAAACAGAACAAAAAGTAGAAGAACAACAAGAGGTTGCGGAACAGGTTCCGGCGGCGGAAACGCCTGCGGAAGCCGTACCCGCGGCGGAAACGGTAAAAGAAGACCCGGAGGCCTTTGCCGCCGAGGTCGTAGAAGTCACCGAACAGGTTGTTGAAAGCGAACTGTCGCATCCGGTGGCGACCGAAGCCGTTTCGCAAGAAAAAGTGGCTGAATCGCCGGTGGCGGAAGAAATTTCTGTCCCAGAGGCCGCTTTTGAAGAAGCGCCGGTTGTTCCTGCGGTAGAAGAAAAAGTCGCTGAACCGCTGGTTGAAGAGGTAATAGCCGAGCCGGTTATCGCCGAAGCGGTCGCTGAACAGACGCCGGAAGAGGTTATCGTCGCGGAGCCTGAGGTCATCGAAGATGAGGTCCTCCCGGAAGAGCCCGAAGCCGAACTAAGCGATGAAGAGCTCGAAGCGCAGGCGCTGGCGGCGCAAGACGTTGAAGAGACGCCAGAAGAAGAAGCGGAAACTCAGGAAGCGGCGCCGCAGGAGCAGGAAAAACCGACCAAAGAAGGTTTCTTCGCCCGCTTAAAACGCAGCCTGGTAAAAACCAAACAGAATCTGGGTTCCGGATTTATCAGCCTGTTCCGCGGTAAAAAAATCGACGACGATCTGTTTGAAGAGCTGGAAGAACAGCTGCTGATTGCCGACGTTGGGGTGGAAACCACGCGTAAGATTATTACCAATCTTACCGAGGGGGCCAGCCGTAAGCAGCTGCGCGATGCCGAGGCGTTATACGGTCTGCTGAAAGAAGAGATGAGCGAGATCCTGACGAAAGTTGAGGAACCGCTGAATGTTGAAGGGAAAACGCCATTTGTTATTCTGATGGTCGGCGTTAACGGCGTGGGTAAAACCACTACGATCGGTAAGCTGGCGCGTCAGTTCGAGCAGCAGGGTAAATCGGTGATGCTGGCGGCGGGGGATACTTTCCGCGCGGCGGCGGTGGAACAGCTGCAGGTCTGGGGCCAGCGTAACGAGATCCCGGTGATTGCCCAGCACACCGGCGCTGACTCAGCCTCGGTTATTTTTGACGCCATCCAGGCGGCGAAAGCGCGCAATATTGATGTGCTGATTGCCGATACCGCGGGTCGTCTGCAGAATAAATCGCACCTGATGGAAGAACTGAAGAAGATTGTCCGCGTAATGAAGAAACTGGACGTCGACGCGCCGCATGAAGTTATGCTAACCATCGACGCCAGCACCGGGCAGAACGCGATTAGCCAGGCCAAACTGTTCCACGAAGCCGTGGGGCTGACCGGCATTACGTTGACTAAGCTTGACGGAACCGCGAAGGGCGGGGTTATCTTCTCAGTGGCTGACCAGTTCAGTATTCCGATTCGCTATATTGGCGTCGGCGAACGTATTGAAGATCTGCGTCCGTTTAATGCGGGCGACTTTATTGAGGCACTTTTTGCCCGAGAGGATTAAGAATGATTCGCTTTGAACAAGTCAGCAAAGCCTATCTCGGTGGGAGACAAGCGCTGCAGGGGGTGACATTCCACCTGCAGCAGGGCGAGATGGCGTTCCTGACCGGCCATTCCGGCGCGGGGAAAAGTACCCTGCTGAAGCTTATCTGTGGTATCGAACGGCCGAGCGCCGGGAAAATTCTGTTCAGCGGCCATGATATCAGCCGCCTGAAGAGCCGCGAGGTGCCGTTCCTGCGCCGCCAAATCGGCATGATTTTCCAGGACCACCACCTGCTGATGGATCGCACCGTGTTCGATAATGTGGCGATTCCGCTGATTATCGCCGGCGCCAGCGGCGATGATATTCGTCGCCGCGTATCCGCAGCGCTGGATAAAGTCGGGCTGCTGGACAAAGCGAAAAATTTCCCCATCCAACTCTCCGGCGGTGAGCAACAGCGCGTGGGCATTGCCCGCGCGGTGGTCAACAAGCCGGCGGTGCTGCTGGCGGATGAACCGACCGGTAACCTCGATGAGGCGCTCTCGGAAGGGATTTTACGTCTGTTTGAAGAGTTTAACCGCGTAGGTGTAACGGTACTGATGGCGACGCACGACCTGGGGCTTATTTCCAGCCGTCCGTACCGCGTCCTGACGCTGAGCGACGGTCATATGCATGGAGGCCATCGGGGTGAATAAGCGCGACGCAGTGAACCAGATTCGCCAGTTCGGCAGCAAGTTCGATCGTCTCCGTAACGCCACCGGCGGCGGCAACGGCGGGCGTAATGCGCCAAAAAGGCCAAAAGCGGCGCCGAACCCGGCATCGCGGAAGAGTAACGTCTTTAACGAGCAGGTGCGCTACGCCTGGCACGGCGCGTTACAGGATTTAAAAAGCACGCCGCTGGCGACCTTCCTCACCATCATGGTGATCGCCATTTCGCTGACGCTGCCGAGCGTCTGCTATATGGTCTACAAAAACGTTAACAGCGCGGCGTCGCAGTATTATCCGTCGCCGCAGATCACCGTCTATCTGGAAAAAACGCTGGATGACGATGCGGCGGCGCGGGTGGTTGGCCAGCTGCAGGCGGAGCAGGGCGTTGAGAAAGTAAATTACCTGTCGCGAGATGAGGCGCTGGGCGAGTTCCGTAACTGGTCCGGGTTTGGCGGCGCGCTGGATATGCTGGAAGAGAACCCGCTGCCGGCGGTGGCGATTGTGGTGCCGAAGCTCGATTTCCAGAATACCGATTCGCTTAACACCCTGCGCGATCGCGTCTCCCGTATTCAGGGTGTCGACGAAGTGCGCATGGACGATAGCTGGTTTGCGCGCCTGGCGTCGCTGACCGGGCTGGTCGGCCGGGTGTCGGCGATGATCGGCGTGCTGATGATCGCCGCGGTATTCCTGGTGATTGGCAACAGCGTACGTCTGAGCATCTTCGCTCGTCGCGACACGATTAACGTCCAGAAGCTGATCGGCGCTACCGATGGTTTCATCCTGCGTCCGTTCCTTTACGGTGGCGCGCTGCTGGGCTTCGCCGGGGCGTTTTTGTCGCTGATCCTGTCGGAGATTCTGGTGATGCGCCTCTCCTCGGCGGTAACCGAAGTGGCGAAAGTGTTTGGTACTAAATTTGAACTCAGCGGCTTGGGCTTCGATGAGTGCCTGCTGATGCTAATCGTCTGCTCGATGATTGGCTGGGTCGCAGCCTGGCTGGCGACGGTGCAACATTTACGTCACTTTACCCCCGACTAAAAATTTTCTGGTATAATCTTTCCCTGCACTGAATATCTCTCTGCAGGGAAAGAGTCCCTGTTCGCCTCTTCCCTAATCTTTCATCTCCATGTCACATTTTGTGCGTAATTTACTCACAACGTTGCATGGAACTTGTGGATAAAATCACTGTCTGATACTACTGTGGGTGATATTCTCGTTGCTCATAAATGCTGGCATGTTTGTTGCCTGATGGGGACAAGATCATGTCAGACACTATCGATTGAGAGGATTTGAATGACCAAAGAAATGCAAACTTTAGCTTTAGCCCCCGTTGGTAACCTGGAATCGTACATCCGGGCAGCCAACACTTGGCCGATGTTATCGGCTGATGAAGAGCGGGAGCTTGCTGAAAAGCTGCATTACCAGGGCGATCTGGAAGCAGCGAAAAAGCTGATTCTGTCTCACCTGCGCTTTGTTGTTCATATTGCTCGTAACTACTCGGGCTATGGCCTGCCGCAGGCGGACCTGATTCAGGAAGGCAACATCGGTCTGATGAAAGCCGTACGTCGTTTCAACCCGGAAGTGGGTGTGCGACTGGTTTCCTTCGCCGTGCACTGGATTAAAGCGGAAATCCACGAATACGTGCTGCGTAACTGGCGTATCGTTAAAGTCGCAACCACCAAAGCGCAGCGTAAGCTGTTCTTCAACCTGCGTAAAACCAAGCAGCGTCTGGGCTGGTTTAACCAGGACGAAGTGGAAATGGTTGCCCGCGAGCTGGGTGTGTCGAGCAAAGACGTGCGTGAGATGGAATCACGTATGGCAGCGCAGGACATGACCTTTGATATGTCGTCCGATGACGAATCCGATAGCCAGCCGATGGCACCGGTGCTCTATCTGCAGGACAAAACGTCTAACTTTGCCGACGGCATCGAAGACGATAACTGGGAAGAGCAGGCTGCTAATAAACTGACTGACGCGATGCAAGGCCTGGACGAGCGTAGCCAGGACATCATCCGCGCTCGCTGGCTGGACGAGGACAACAAGTCCACGCTGCAGGAGCTGGCGGATCGTTATGGCGTCTCGGCTGAACGTGTTCGTCAGCTGGAAAAGAACGCGATGAAAAAACTACGCGCCGCTATCGAAGCCTAATCTTCGTCTTTTAACGCCGTAGTAAATTGAGCCTCTGCTGTTTCAGCGGGGGCTTTTTGTTTTATATCCCCGTCACACCCGTTTTCTCTCCCGGCGCGAATTGCCGCGACGTTTAGCTTCAGTCACATAACTTTTACATCTCCTGCAAATTGTTGTTTCAAATTCTGAAAAATGGGGTATGTTTTGGCATAGTGTGCTGCAAAAGCGCAGGCGGCAGACCCAAATACAGTCATACTATTCTTGGTATGGACTAAAAATCAGAATAATGCGCTAACAAACAACATCACAACAAATGCAAAAACCATAATAATGGGGAGCCTCAGGATGAATATGAAGGGTAAAGCGTTACTGGCAGGATGTATTGCTTTAATTATGTGCGGTTCCGCGCTGGCGGAAGACATTAAAATTGCCGTCGTGGGAGCGATGTCCGGCCCGGTTGCCCAGTATGGCGACCAGGAATTTACCGGCGCGGAGCAGGCGGTAGCCGATATCAACGCTAAGGGCGGCATCAAAGGCAATAAATTGCAGATCGTAAAATATGACGATGCCTGCGACCCGAAACAAGCGGTGGCGGTCGCGAACAAAGTGGTGAATGACGGCATTAAATACGTTATCGGTCACCTGTGTTCATCATCCACCCAGCCGGCATCTGACATCTATGAAGACGAAGGCATCCTGATGATTACCCCTGCGGCAACCGCACCGGAGCTGACGGCGCGCGGCTATAAGCTGATTCTGCGCACCACCGGTCTCGACTCCGATCAGGGCCCGACGGCGGCGAAATATATTCTCGGCACGGTGAAGCCGCAGCGCATCGCTGTTGTTCATGACAAACAGCAATATGGCGAAGGGCTGGCGCGCTCAGTCCAGGAAAACCTGAAGAAAGGCGGCGCCAACGTGGTGTTCTTTGACGGTATCACCGCCGGTGAGAAAGATTTCTCTACCCTGGTGGCGCGTCTGAAGAAAGAAAATATCGACTTCGTCTACTACGGCGGTTATCACCCGGAAATGGGACAGATCCTGCGCCAGGCGCGCGCAGCCGGCCTGAAAACCCAGTTTATGGGCCCGGAAGGCGTGGCTAACGTTTCCCTGTCAAACATCGCCGGCGAGTCGGCAGAAGGCCTGCTGGTCACCAAACCGAAGAACTACGATCAGGTTCCGGCGAACAAACCGATTGTGGATGCCATCAAAGCGAAGAAGCAGGATCCGAGCGGCGCCTTCGTGTGGACCACCTATGCGGCGCTGCAGTCGCTGCAGGCGGGGTTAAATCAGTCTGAAGATCCGGCGGAAATCGCGAAATACCTGAAAGGGGCGAAGGTGGATACCGTCATGGGGCCGCTGTCGTGGGATGAGAAAGGCGACCTGAAAGGATTCGAGTTCGGCGTGTTTACCTGGCATGCTAACGGTACAGCGACCGACGCCAAATAATTTAACCTGCGCCTTTCACGCCGCAGATGCGTTGTCTGCGGCCCTTAACCCCGGTTGCGCTGCGCTTACCGGGGCTACAATTTCCAGGTAGCCCGGCTAAGCGAAGCGCCGCCGGGTTCTTCCCTGGTCACGCTGCGTTTATTGGGGCTACGGCTTAATGCTTCTCCCAACCATTCTGCTGGGCGCTGAAACCGAGCGCCTGCATAAATGCCGCCATCACGCCGCGGTCTTCCACCCCGCTATCGGCAACGCGCCAGCTATTGATATTCGGGTTATCGCTTAACGTCTCTTCCACTAAATATTGCCCCACGCCGCGGCGGCGGGTGACTTCACGCACGCACAGCTCGCTGAGCTCGCCTTCGACGCCGCGCAGGGTAACGCGTACGGCGCCGAGCAGACGTTCGTTAAAGCGGGCGACGTAAATACGATGGTTATCGTCCAGCATCAGCGCCGCAGGATCCTGCGACGGCCAGATTTTGCCTAAATCAATGCGATCCTGATCGCTGAAGTGCTGTAAACGGATAATAGTGAGCTTCATACGCGGCAGTTCCAGTCAAAACAGATGCGACAGTGTACTCAAATTTCTTGTTTGGCGGGGCGCTGTTTTGCACTCATTCATCAGGGGATTCGTTTTCCTGGTTGCACGGGGGTAGCGCAATACATCATGGATCGAAAAATAAGCAGAATTTTAACCTGATATGTAGCGTTTTATTCCGCCTTATATGCCGTTATTTTATGCTGTGAACTGGACTTTTTTTTGTTTATCTTCGCCTAAAACCAGAATATTATCTTTTCTTAATCACCTGAAAAATAGAGATTTTAATCATAATTCAGGTAAAAAACCGCGCTAAACCATTAAACTTCATGGTAAAAATGGCGTTGTTTAATAAAAGCACAGAATGCTTTTTAACCATAAAAATACAAAACATTTACATCACATCACGAACGGGGTTCTGAAGCATGAAAAGGAACGCGAAAACGATCGTCGCGGGAGTCGTTGCATTAGCGATTTCCCACGCGGCGATGGCAAAGGATATTAAAGTCGCCGTCGTCGGCGCGATGTCTGGCCCGGTTGCCCAGTGGGGCGATATGGAATTCAACGGCGCGCGCCAGGCGATTAAAGACATTAACGCCAGCGGCGGCATTAAAGGCGACAAACTGATTGGCGTCGAATATGACGACGCCTGCGATCCGAAACAAGCGGTCGCGGTCGCTAACAAAATCGTCAATGACGGCATTCAGTACGTTATTGGCCACCTCTGTTCCTCCTCCACCCAGCCGGCTTCGGATATCTATGAAGATGAAGGCATCCTGATGATCTCCCCTGGGGCGACCAATCCGGAACTGACCCAGCGTGGCTACCAGTACATCATGCGTACCGCAGGTCTTGACTCTTCCCAGGGGCCGACCGCCGCGAAATATATCCTCGAACACGTGAAGCCGCAGCGTATTGCGATTATTCATGACAAGCAGCAGTACGGCGAAGGGCTGGCGCGTTCCGTGCAGGACAACCTGAAGAAAGCTGGCGCCAATATCGTCTTCTTTGATGGCATCACCGCCGGCGAGAAAGACTTCTCCGCACTGCTGGCGCGCCTGAAGAAAGAGAATATCGACTTTGTCTACTACGGCGGCTACTACCCGGAAATGGGGCAGATGCTGCGCCAGGCGCGCTCCGTCGGCCTGAAAACGCAGTTTATGGGGCCGGAAGGCGTCGGTAACGCCTCGCTGTCCAACATCGCCGGCGCGGCGGCGGAAGGTATGCTGGTGACGATGCCAAAACGCTATGACCAGGATCCGGCCAACAGCGCTATTGTTGATGCGCTGAAAGCGGATAAAAAAGATCCGAGCGGCCCGTACGTCTGGATCACCTATGCCGCCGTTCAGTCGCTGGCGCAAGCGATGGACAGAACCGGCAGCCAGCAGCCGCTGGATTTAATTAAAGATTTGAAAGCTCACGGCGCGAAGACCGTGATTGGGCCGCTGAATTGGGATGAAAAAGGCGATCTGAAGGGATTTGAGTTTGGTGTCTTCCAGTGGCACGCGGATGGTTCATCCACCGTCGCTAAGTAAGACGCGTTATCCCACCGCCCGCACCGCGCGGGCGGCATGAAAAAGGTTACCTTATGTCCGAGCAGTTTCTCTATTTTCTGCAGCAGATGTTTAACGGCGTCACGCTGGGCAGTACCTATGCGCTGATCGCCATCGGCTATACGATGGTGTACGGCATTATCGGCATGATTAACTTCGCCCACGGCGAGGTCTACATGATCGGCAGCTACGTCTCGTTCATGATTATCGCCGCCCTAATGATGCTGGGGATCGATACCGGCTGGCTGCTGGTCGCCGCAGGCTTTATCGGCTCTATCATTATTGCCAGCGCCTACGGTTGGAGTATCGAGCGTGTAGCCTATCGGCCTGTACGCAGCTCCAAGCGCCTGATTGCGCTGATTTCCGCCATCGGGATGTCGATATTCCTGCAGAACTTCGTCAGCCTGACCGAAGGCTCGCGCGATGTTGCGCTGCCGAGTCTCTTTAACGGCCAGTGGATTGTCGGCCACAGCGATAATTTCTCCGCCACTATCACTACCATGCAGCTGGTCATCTGGGTCGTTACCTTTATCGCCATGCTGGCGCTGACGCTGTTTATTCGCTATTCGCGAATGGGCCGCGCCTGTCGCGCCTGTGCGGAAGATCTGAAAATGGCGAGCCTGCTGGGCATCAATACCGACCGCGTTATTGCGTTGACCTTCGTCATTGGCGCGGCGATGGCGGCAGTCGCTGGCGTTCTGCTGGGGCAGTTCTACGGCGTTATTAACCCCTACATCGGCTTTATGGCCGGGATGAAGGCCTTTACCGCCGCCGTGCTCGGCGGTATCGGCAGTATCCCTGGCGCGATGATCGGTGGCCTGATTCTGGGTATCGCCGAGGCGCTCTCTTCTGCCTATCTCAGCACCGAATATAAGGACGTCGTCTCCTTCGCGCTGCTGATTCTGGTGCTGTTAGTGATGCCGACCGGCATTCTGGGCCGCCCGGAGGTAGAAAAAGTATGAAACCGATGCAAATTGCGATGGCGCTGCTTTCCGCCGCGATGTTCTTTGTTCTGGCGGGCGTCTTTATGGGCGTGCAGCTGGAGCTGAATGGCACCAAACTGGTGGTCGATACCGCCGCCGATATTCGTTGGCAGTGGATTTTCATCGGCACTGCGGTGGTCTTTTTCTTCCAGCTGCTGCGCCCGCTGTTCCAGAAAGCGGTTAAGAACGTCTCCGGGCCGAAATTTATTATGCCGGCGATTGACGGGTCGACGGTCAAGCAGAAGCTGTTCCTGATAGCCCTGCTGGTCATTGCCGTGGCCTGGCCGTTTATGGTGTCGCGCGGCACGGTGGATATCGCCACCCTGACGATGATTTATATCATCCTTGGTCTCGGACTGAACGTGGTGGTTGGGCTTTCCGGCCTGCTGGTATTGGGCTACGGCGGGTTTTACGCCATCGGCGCCTATACCTTTGCGCTGCTTAATCACTATTACGGTCTCGGCTTCTGGACCTGCCTGCCGCTGGCCGGCCTGGTCTCCGCGGCGGCTGGCTTCCTGCTTGGCTTCCCGGTGCTGCGTCTGCGCGGCGACTACCTGGCGATTGTGACCTTAGGCTTCGGCGAGATCGTGCGCATTCTGCTGCTCAACAATACCGAGATCACCGGCGGGCCGAACGGTATCAGCCAGATCCCTAAACCGACCTTCTTTGGTCTTGAATTTAGCCGTACCGCCCGCGAAGGCGGCTGGGATACCTTCAGCAACTTCTTTGGCCTGAAGTACGATCCCAGCGACCGGGTGATTTTCCTCTACCTGGTGGCGTTGTTGCTGGTGGTGCTCAGCCTGTTCGTTATTAACCGTCTGCTGCGGATGCCGCTCGGGCGGGCGTGGGAAGCGCTGCGTGAAGATGAAATCGCCTGCCGTTCGCTGGGCCTGAGCCCAACGCGCATCAAGCTGACCGCCTTTACTATCAGCGCCGCGTTTGCAGGCTTCGCCGGCACGCTGTTCGCCGCGCGCCAGGGCTTCGTGAGCCCCGAATCCTTTACCTTCGCCGAGTCGGCCTTTGTGCTGGCGATCGTCGTGCTGGGTGGGATGGGCTCACAGTTTGCAGTGATCCTGGCGGCTATTCTGCTGGTGGTATCGCGCGAGCTGATGCGTGATTTCAACGAATACAGCATGTTAATGCTCGGTGGGTTGATGGTGCTGATGATGATCTGGCGTCCGCAGGGGCTGCTGCCGATGACGCGTCCGCAGCTGAAGCTGAAAAACGGTCAGGCGAAAGGAGAGCAGGCATGAGTCAGCCAATATTATCCGTGAACGGCCTGATGATGCGTTTTGGCGGCCTGCTGGCGGTCAATAACGTCTCCCTTGAGCTACGTCCGCAGGAAATCGTTTCCTTAATTGGTCCAAACGGCGCGGGAAAAACCACCGTTTTTAACTGCCTGACCGGTTTCTATAAACCTACCGGCGGCACTATTATGCTGCGCGACCAGCACCTGGAAGGGCTGCCGGGCCAGCAGATTGCGCGGATGGGGGTGGTGCGAACCTTCCAGCACGTGCGTCTGTTCCGCGAAATGACGGTGATTGAAAATCTGCTGGTGGCGCAGCATCAACAGCTGAAAACCGGCGTCTTCTCCGGCCTGCTGAAAACGCCGGCCTTCCGTCGCGCGCAGAGCGAAGCGCTGGATCGGGCCGCCACCTGGCTTGAGCGTATCGGCCTGCTGGAGCACGCTAACCGTCAGGCCAGCAATCTGGCTTACGGCGACCAGCGCCGGCTGGAGATTGCCCGCTGTATGGTGACGCAGCCGGAGATCCTGATGCTCGACGAACCGGCGGCGGGGCTTAACCCGAAAGAGACCAAAGAGCTGGATGAGCTTATCGCCGAGTTGCGTAGCCATCACAACACCACCATCCTGCTTATCGAACATGATATGAAGCTGGTGATGGGCATTTCCGATCGCATCTACGTCGTGAACCAGGGGACGCCGCTGGCCAACGGGACGCCGGAAGAGATTCGTAATAACCCGGACGTGATCCGCGCCTATTTAGGTGAAGCATAATGGTGGTGACGCATAAGATGGAAAAAGCGATGTTAACTTTTGACAATGTCAGCGCCCACTACGGCAAGATCCAGGCGCTGCACAACGTCAGCCTGCATATCAAACAAGGTGAGATCGTCACGCTTATCGGCGCCAACGGTGCGGGGAAAACTACCCTGCTCGGTACGCTGTGCGGCGATCCGCGGGCCTCCAGCGGGCGCATTGTCTTTGACGGTAAGGATATTACCGACTGGCAGACGGCGAAAATCATGCGTGAAGCGGTGGCGATCGTGCCGGAAGGGCGGCGCGTCTTTTCGCGCATGACGGTAGAAGAGAACCTGGCGATGGGCGGTTTTTTTGCCGACCGCGACCAGTTTCATACCCGCATCAAATGGGTGTATGAGCTGTTCCCGCGTCTGCATGAACGCCGTATTCAGCGCGCCGGCACCATGTCCGGCGGCGAGCAGCAGATGCTGGCGATCGGTCGCGCTCTGATGAGCCAGCCGCGCCTGCTGCTGCTTGATGAGCCCTCATTAGGGCTGGCGCCGATTATCATTCAGCAGATTTTCGACACCATCGAGCAGCTGCGTGAGCAGGGGATGACTATCTTCCTGGTGGAGCAAAACGCCAACCAGGCGCTGAAGCTCGCCGATCGCGGCTACGTACTGGAAAACGGTCACGTGGTGCTTGAGGATACCGGCGACGCGCTGTTGGCCAACGAGGCGGTGCGCAGCGCCTATCTCGGCGGTTAGTTCATCGTAACCCGGCGTCGTTCACTTCGCCGGTTTGTAGCCCGGGCGAGGCGCTTGCGCCGACCCCGGGAGCAGAACGCACAAATACATTTAAAAGAGCCTGTTGGCTCTTTTTTTGTACATGTATGTTGTACAATAAAAGAGTACAGCTTTGGAGGTTTTTATGAGAACGGTTAACTATAGCGAAGCCCGGCAAAATCTGGCCGATGTGCTGGAAAGCGCAGTGACAGGTGTACCTGTGACCATTACCCGTCGTGGGCATAAATCAGCAGTCATCATTAGCGCAGAAGAGTTTGAACGCTACCAGGCGGCCAGAATGGATGATGAGTTCGCGGCTATCATGGCGGTTCATGGTGATGAGATCAGGGAGCTTGCGGATAAATGACGCTGCAGATTATCTCAGCGGAAGAGATAATACAGTTTCACGACAGGCTACTCCGCGTCACGCCTGGCGTTGCCGGTATGCCCGATCCGGGGCGTGCCGAAGCGATAATGTATAGGGTGCTAAATAAAATTGAATATGAAGGTGTGACAGACGTGTGGCGACTCGCTGCGATGCATCTGCTGGCGATTTCTCGCGGTCATATATTTAATGATGGTAATAAGCGTACGGCACTGTTTATCACCCTGCTTTTTTTAAAGCGAAATGGAATTATATTGTCGGCGAATCCGGACTTCGTCGGCATGACCGTCGAGGCGGCAGCAGGGCAACTTACCCTGGAACAGATTGTCGCGCGCTTGCGCGGATGACAGTTAACTCGTTGCAACCCGGCGGCGCTTCGCTTGGCCGGGCTACCCAAGCCGTTGTAGCCCGGGCGAGGCGCTTGCGCCGACCCCGGGAGCCGATCCCACGAATATTATCCGTGTCTCAGCTCCCACTTTACTTCCCCCGTCCTTTCATCGGCTTGTCATCTCTCTGACCCGTTACTATCTTTTTTTTGTAATAAAAAAGTTATTTTTCTGTAATTCGAACATGTCATGTTACCCCGCGAACATAAAACGCGTGAAATCGCGCATCCGGAACAACAAGAGAGATAACCGATGATATCGTTACGACATACAGCTTTAGGACTGGCGCTGAGCCTGGCAGTTGCCGGTCAGGCACTGGCAGTAACCACCATCCCTTTCTGGCACTCGATGGAAGGGGAACTGGGTAAAGAAGTTGATTCTCTGGCGCAACGTTTCAACGCGGCCAATCCTGATTACAAAATTGTTCCGGTGTATAAAGGCAATTACGAGCAAAGCCTGAGCGCCGGTATCGCCGCCTTCCGTACCGGCAACGCGCCGGCGATTCTGCAGGTGTATGAAGTCGGCACCGCTACCATGATGGCGTCAAAAGCCATTAAGCCGGTGTACCAGGTCTTTAGCGATGCGGGTATTAAGTTCGATGAATCGCAGTTCGTGCCGACGGTGTCCGGTTATTACACCGACTCAAAAACCGGCCATCTGCTCTCCCAGCCGTTTAACAGCTCCACGCCGGTGCTGTACTACAACAAAGACGCCTTCAAGAAAGCGGGTCTGGACCCTGAGCAGCCGCCGAAAACCTGGCAGGATCTGGCGGCCTATACCGCGAAGCTGAAAGCGGCCGGAATGAAGTGCGGCTACGCCAGCGGTTGGCAGGGCTGGATCCAGATTGAAAACTTCAGCGCCTGGCACGGCCTGCCGGTCGCCACGAAAAATAACGGTTTTGACGGCACCGACGCGGTGCTTGAGTTCAACAAGCCGGAGCAGGTGAAACATATCGCCCTGCTCGAAGAGATGAACAAGAAGGGCGATTTCAGCTATTTCGGGCGTAAGGATGAATCCACCGAGAAGTTCTATAACGGCGACTGCGCGATCACTACCGCCTCATCCGGCTCGCTGGCGGATATTCGTCAGTATGCGAAATTCAACTATGGCGTCGGCATGATGCCTTACGACGCCGATGTGAAAGGCGCGCCGCAGAACGCCATTATCGGCGGGGCCAGCCTGTGGGTGATGCAGGGCAAGGACAAAGAGACCTACACCGGCGTGGCGAAGTTCCTCGACTTCCTCACCAAACCGGAAAACGCCGCCGAGTGGCACCAGAAAACCGGCTACCTGCCGATTACCACCGCGGCCTACGATCTGACGCGCCAGCAGGGCTTCTATGATAAGAATCCTGGCGCTGATATCGCCACCCGCCAGATGCTGAACAAGCCGCCGTTGCCGTTCACCAAAGGCCTGCGACTGGGCAACATGCCGCAAATTCGCACCATCGTCGATGAAGAGCTGGAGAGCGTGTGGACCGGCAAGAAAACCCCGCAACAGGCGCTGGATTCCGCCGTTCAGCGCGGGAATCAACTGCTGCGCCGTTTCGAGCAAGCAACCAAATCGTAATCTGTAACTTGCCCGGTGGCGCTGTGCTTACCGGGCCTACGATGTGCCCTATGTAGGCCGGGTAAGGCGTAGCCGCCACCCGGCATTGTTCAGGAATAAAATCTTCATGTCATCATCCCGTCCGGTATTCCGCTCGCGCTGGCTGCCCTATGTGCTGGTCGCGCCGCAGCTGATTATCACGCTGATTTTCTTTATCTGGCCCGCGGGCGAAGCGCTGTGGTACTCGCTGCAGAGCGTCGATCCGTTTGGCCTTTCCAGCCAGTTTGTCGGCCTGGATAACTTCGTCACGCTGTTCCACGACCCGTACTATCTGGACTCTTTCTGGACGACCATAAAATTCAGCACCCTGGTAACCGTCAGCGGCCTGCTTATTTCGCTGTTTTTTGCCGCGCTGGTCGACTATGTGGTGCGCGGCAGCCGCTTTTATCAAACGCTGATGCTGCTGCCGTATGCCGTGGCCCCCGCCGTCGCGGCGGTGCTATGGATCTTCCTCTTCAATCCCGGACGCGGGCTGATCACTCATTTCCTCGGCGAATTGGGTTACGACTGGAACCACGCGCAAAACAGCGGCCAGGCGATGTTCCTGGTGGTCTTCGCCTCGGTCTGGAAGCAGATAAGCTACAACTTCCTGTTCTTCTTCGCCGCGCTGCAGTCGATCCCGCGTTCGCTGGTTGAGGCCGCCGCCATCGACGGCGCCGGGCCGATTCGCCGCTTCTTTAAGCTGGCGCTGCCGCTGATTGCGCCGGTGAGTTTCTTCCTGCTGGTGGTCAACCTGGTTTACGCCTTCTTCGACACCTTCCCGGTGATCGATGCCGCCACCGCCGGCGGCCCGGTGCAGGCGACCACCACCCTAATCTACAAAATTTATCGCGAAGGTTTCGCCGGGCTCGATCTTTCCGCTTCCGCCGCGCAGTCGGTGGTGCTGATGTTCCTCGTCATTATCCTGACGGTGGTGCAGTTCCGTTACGTTGAAAGTAAGGTGCGTTACCAATGATTGAGAACCGTCGCGGGCTGACGATTTTCAGCCACACCATGCTGATTCTGGGCATTGCCGTCATTTTATTCCCGCTGTACGTCGCCTTCGTGGCGGCGACGCTGGATAACAAATCGGTGTTCGAAACGCCGATGACGCTGATTCCCGGAGGGCATCTGCTGGAGAACATGAAGACCATCTGGGTGAACGGGGTCGGCGTCAACAGCGCGCCGTTCTGGCTGATGATGCTCAACAGCTTCATCATGGCGTTCGCCATTACGGTCGGCAAAATCGTGGTGTCGATGCTTTCGGCGTTCGCCATCGTCTGGTTCCGCTTTCCGCTGCGTAACCTGTTCTTCTGGATGATCTTTATCACCTTGATGCTGCCGGTCGAGGTGCGTATTTTTCCGACGGTGGAAGTGATCGCCAACCTCAAAATGCTCGACAGTTATGCCGGGTTAACGCTGCCGTTGATGGCTTCGGCTACCGCCACCTTCTTGTTTCGCCAGTTCTTTATGACTCTGCCGGACGAGCTGATTGAAGCGGCGCGTATTGATGGCGCTTCGCCGATGCGCTTCTTTCGCGACATCGTGCTGCCGCTGTCGAAAACCAACCTCGCCGCGCTGTTCGTTATCACCTTTATCTACGGCTGGAACCAGTATCTATGGCCGTTGCTGATTATTCAGGATGTGAATCTTGGCACCGCCGTCGCCGGTATTAAAGGCATGATCGCCACCGGTGAAGGTACTACCCAGTGGAATCAGGTAATGGCGGCGATGCTGCTGACCCTGATCCCGCCGGTCGTCATCGTTTTAGCCATGCAGCGCGCGTTTGTGCGCGGCCTGGTCGATAGTGAGAAATAAAATGGCTGGTTTAAAACTACAGGCAGTAAGCAAAAGCTGGGATGGCAAAACCCAGGTAATTCAACCGCTGACGCTGGACGTGGCGGACGGGGAGTTTATCGTCATGGTCGGCCCGTCGGGCTGCGGGAAATCAACGCTGTTGCGGATGGTTGCCGGACTTGAACGAGTGACCAGCGGCGATATCTGGATTGACCGTAAACGGGTGACCGAGATGGAACCGAAGGATCGCGGCATCGCGATGGTGTTCCAGAACTATGCGCTTTATCCGCATATGAGCGTGGAAGAGAACATGGCGTGGGGATTGAAGATTCGCGGCATGGGTAAGGGATTGATTGCCGAGCGCGTGCAGGAGGCGGCGCGTATTCTTGAGCTGGATGGCCTGCTCAAGCGCCGCCCGCGGGAACTGTCCGGCGGTCAGCGCCAGCGCGTGGCGATGGGCCGCGCTATCGTGCGTGACCCGGCGGTTTTCCTGTTCGACGAACCATTGTCAAACCTCGATGCCAAGCTACGCGTGCAGATGCGTCTGGAACTGCAACAGCTGCATCGGCGCCTGAAAACCACCTCGCTGTATGTCACCCACGATCAGGTCGAAGCGATGACCCTTGCCCAGCGGGTGATGGTGATGAATAAGGGTATTGCCGAGCAGATCGGCACGCCGGTCGAAGTGTACGAAAAGCCCGCCAGCCGCTTTGTGGCAAGCTTTATAGGCAGCCCGGCAATGAATCTGCTGGAGGGGCGGGTGAGCGATGACGGCGGCCGCTTTGAGCTGGAAGGCGGCATACAACTACCGATGAATCACGAGCATCGGCGCTACGCCGGGCGTAAAATGACTCTCGGTATTCGCCCGGAGCACTTTATTTTAAGCTCGCAGGCGCAAGGCGGCATCCCGCTGCTGATGGATACGCTGGAAATTTTAGGTGCCGATAACCTCGCCCACGGGCGCTGGGGAGAGCAGAAGCTGGTGGTCAGATTGCCGCATCAGCAGCGCCCGGCGGGCGGCAGTACGCTATGGCTGCATCTGCCATTGGAACATCTGCACCTCTTTGATGGTGAAACAGGACAACGCGCATGAGTAACTGGCCTTATCCCCGCATCGTCGCCCATCGCGGCGGCGGTAAACTGGCGCCGGAGAACACCCTGGCGGCTATCGACGTCGGCGCCCGCTACGGGCACACGATGATTGAATTTGACGCCAAGCTGTCGAAGGACGGGCAGATCTTTCTGCTGCATGACGATAATCTCGAACGCACCAGCAACGGCTGGGGCGTGGCGGGCGAGCTGGCGTGGGACGATCTGCTGAAGGTTGATGCCGGCAGCTGGTTCAGCCGCGAGTTTAAGGGCGAACCGCTGCCGCTGCTCTCCCAGGTAGCGGAGCGTTGCCGTCGTCACGGTATGATGGCGAATATCGAAATTAAGCCGACTACCGGGCAAGGGCCGCAGACCGGCAAAGTGGTGGCGCTGGCCGCGCGCGATTTGTGGAAAGGCATGACCGCGCCGCTGCTCTCATCCTTTGAAATTGATGCGTTGGAAGCGGCGCAGGAAGCCGTGCCCGAGCTGCCGCGCGGGTTGCTGCTGGATGAGTGGCGCGATGACTGGCGCGAATTGACCGCCCGGCTGGGCTGCGTGTCAATTCATCTCAACCACAAGCTGCTGGATGCGGCGCGGGTGGCGAGCCTGAAACAGGCCGGCCTGCATATTCTGGTGTATACGGTCAACAAACCCCAGCGCGCCGCCGAGCTACTGCGCTGGGGCGTAGACTGCATCTGCACCGATGCTATTGACGTCATCGGGCCGAATTTCCAGCCTTAAGACTGATTTGCGGCGGACGATCTTTACGGGTTAGTCTGCCGCAGCATCCCGCCGTTGTTGTTCGGCAGTACCTGCGGTTGCGTATTGAGATTGCCGCCCTGCGCCGCGCGCTGCTGATTGGTCTGCAGCTGATTTTGCAAATGCTGTTGCTGCATATGCGTCTGATTATTCAGATTCTGCTTCAGCATGCTTTGCTGCTGCTGTTGCTGCACCTTCATCTCATTTTGCATACGCTGCTGGCTGGGCACCACATAACCCGGCTGGTTAGGGTTGTTATCGATGTTAATCGGCTGTGCTAAAACGCCGAGCGGCATCAGCGCCGCCAGGAATAAAATCGCTTTCATTGTTTTCTCCTCCCGTGCGTGGGATCACTTAAGTGTACCTCGAATTCGCCATAACAATGATTTTTTAGGAGTTATCAACCAGGCTTAAGCCGGGAGATAAAACCTACTTTTCAGGAGTAAGACAATGATAAAAACAACAATATGGCGTCAGGTGGTCATCGCAGCGTTACTGGCGGGGGGCAGCTTTACCGTCGCCGCCAATCCGCCGCCCCCGCCGCCTGTCTCGTATGGCGTTGAGGAAGATGTGTTTCACCCGGTGCGCGCCCAGCAGGGGATGGTGGCCTCGGTGGATGCGCTGGCGACCCGCGTCGGCGTAGATATTCTGCGTCAGGGCGGCAACGCCGTCGATGCAGCGGTTGCCGTTGGCTATGCGCTGGCGGTGACGCATCCGCAGGCCGGTAATATCGGCGGCGGCGGCTTTATGATGCTGCGAACTAAAGACGGTAAAACCACGGCGATCGATTTCCGCGAGATGGCCCCGGAACAGGCCACCCGCGATATGTTCCTCGATGAACATGGCAATCCTGACAGTAAAAAATCGCTGACTTCGCATCTCGCTTCCGGTACCCCAGGCAGCGTTGCGGGTTTCTCTCTCGCGCTGGAAAAATACGGCACCATGCCGCTGAATAAGGTGATCCGCCCGGCGATTAAGCTGGCGGAAGAGGGCTTTATCGTTAACGATGCGCTGGCTGACGATTTAAAAACCTATGGCAGCGAAGTGATCCCGCAGCATGAAAACAGCAAAGCGATTTTCTGGAAGAACGGCGAGCCGCTGAAAAAAGGCGACCGGCTGGTGCAAAAGAATCTGGGTAAAAGCCTGGAGCTGATTGCCGAGCACGGCCCGGACGCCTTCTATAAAGGGGCTATTGCCGACCAGATTGCCGGCGAGATGAAAAAACACGGCGGGCTTATCACCAAAGCCGACCTCGCCAACTACAAGGCCGTGGAGCGTACGCCGATTAG
The DNA here is from genome assembly GCF_032601985.1 of Klebsiella sp. 141203. NCBI lineage: Bacteria > Pseudomonadati > Pseudomonadota > Gammaproteobacteria > Enterobacterales > Enterobacteriaceae > Klebsiella > Klebsiella sp. 141203. The sequence goes on from NZ_JAQIRL010000004.1 coordinate 381,981, forward strand.
CGGTGAATATCGCGGCTATGAGGTCTACTCCATGCCGCCGCCGTCCTCTGGCGGGATCCACATCGTGCAGATCCTCAATATCCTCGAAAACTTCGATATGCAGAAATATGGTTTTGGCAGCGCCGACGCCATGCAGGTAATGGCGGAGGCGGAGAAACACGCCTATGCCGACCGTTCTGAATATCTCGGCGACCCTGACTTCGTCAAAGTGCCGTGGCAGGCGTTGACCAGCAAGGCTTACGCCAAAGCGATTGCCGCCGAGATTGACGTGAACAAGGCGAAGCCTTCCAGCCAGATCCGTCCGGGCAAGCTGGCGCCGTATGAAAGCAACCAGACCACCCACTTCTCGGTAGTCGATAAAGACGGCAATGCGGTGGCGGTCACCTATACGTTGAATACCACCTTTGGCACCGGCATCGTGGCTGGCGACTCCGGAATTATACTCAACAACCAGATGGATGATTTCTCGGCGAAGCCCGGCGTGCCTAACGTTTATGGTTTAGTCGGCGGCGACGCCAATGCGGTGGGGCCGAAAAAACGCCCGCTATCGTCGATGTCGCCGACGATTGTGGTGAAAGACGGGAAAACCTGGCTGGTGACCGGTAGCCCGGGCGGTAGCCGTATTATTACCACCGTGCTGCAAATGGTGGTCAACACCATTGATTTCGGAATGAACGTCGCGGAAGCCACCAACGCGCCGCGCTTCCATCACCAGTGGCTGCCGGACGAGCTGCGGGTGGAGAAAGGTTTTAGCCCGGATACCGTGAAATTGCTGGAAGCGAAAGGGCAGAAAGTCGCGCTGAAAGAGGCGATGGGTAGTACCCAGAGCATTATGGTGGGGCCGGACGGTACGCTGTATGGCGCCTCCGATCCGCGTTCGCCCGGTGATTTGACCGCGGGGTATTAAGGTGTTGCCCGGTGGCGCTGCGCTTACCGGGCCTACAATTGTGCGAACGTAGGCCGGGTAAGGCGAAGCCGCCACCCGGCAACACGCTACTTCATTCTCGCCATATAATACGCATCCACATACTCACCGTTGCGCAGCGCATAGCGCCTGCCGGTGCCTTCGATCTCAAAGCCGTACTTCTTATACACCGCGACCGCCGGGGCGTTATCGGCAAAGACGGTGAGCTCGATGCGATCGACCCGCAGCCAGTTGTCGCACATATCAATCATGGTACGCATCAGGGCGCTGGCGACGCCGCGGTTATGCCAGCGCGAATCTACGCTGATACCAAAATCGGCGACGTGGCTACGGCGAGGACGTTGGGCGACAGCAATGCATAAATGCCCCACGACTTGCCCATCGATACAGGCCACCAGCTGCTTCACGCCCGGCGTATCGGTTAGCCGCTCCCGCCACATATGCTCCGATGGATGAGGAACCTGTAGCGTGTTGTGATACACCTCCGGCTGGGCGTGAATTTGACGAATCGCGTCAACATCTTTCGGTTCAGCATGGCGTATCACGATGTCACTCATTCCTTGTTCCTCATTTGGTTAAAAAGACCCTTTAAACATCACTGACTCCGGCGTTCGAGTCAACACGCATTATTTGCAAAAAAATGTAGACAAGTGCGAATGAGAATGATTATTATTGTCCTGCATTCAGGGAGACCCTTGCGGAAAGCCTGAAAGCACGACATTGCTCACATTGCTTCCAGTATTACTTTAGCCAGCCGGGTGCTGGCTTTTTTTTGCGCTCATTTCAGGCGTGTTGCGATTTGGCGGATTTCACCGCTTCTTCTGCGACCAGGCCGACGATATTGTTTTTATTTTTGCTCTCCGCGGTGGCCAACACCTCCGCGCTGCCGGTAAACAGGCCGCCCTTTTTAATCGCCAGCGCGCGATAGGCGAGGGTGCCGTCGAGGTTGCCATGTTCCTCAATAGCAATGCTTTCGCCACGGCACTGGCCATGTACCTTGCCGTCGACGATCAGCTCCCGGCAGTGGATATTGCCCTCCACGTGACCCTCGCGCATCACCTTAATGAGATGTTCTTTGGCCTCAATGTTGCCGGTGACCTGGCCGTGGATATAGACATGGCCGCAGGCGACGATATTGCCGACAAAATGCACGCCGCTGGCGATCACCGTGGTTTCCTGTTTTTTGACGCTTGCTGTTTCTGGCTCTGCTGCCGCCACGGTAGGCGCAGCGACTTCAGCAGCCTGCGCTTCGGTTTTATTTTTCTTCATAAACATAGCGTTAATTTTTTCCCGTTGGGTATGAATAAGGAATGCGAAGAGGGTACAGGCGGCCGCCAGGCGCGCCAGCGCGGTCTCATCGCTAAACCAGGCGATCAGTGCGAGAAGCCAGAAAAAAATGGCGCAGTTTATGGCGAAATACGTTTTTTCCATCAGCAGCGGCTGGCTACTCCGTTAGTCTTTAGCAACGTCCTGGTTTTGCCCTCCACTTATCCGTAGTTTCGTCATTGGGATCAAGACTTTCTGTTGAAAAATGGCGTTTTAATCGATTATTAATCAATCTCTTATTAAAAATTACGTATGAGTGATAACCGAAATATTTTGCCGGTGAATTTTCCTGCTCAGAGGAAAAGGAGGATGAAGTGAGCCGCCTGCTTGCGCTATGGTTAAAGGCAGCACATCAACTAAGGACAGCGTTATGATTCTGCACTGCGCATTTATTGGCTTTGGTAAAAGCACGACCCGCTACCATCTTCCTTACGTCCTGCATCGCAAAGACCGCTGGCACGTCGCGCATATTTATCGCCGCAGCGCCAGGCCGGAAGAACAGGCGCCGGCGTATTCCCATATCCACTTCACCAGCGACCTCGATGAAGTACTGAATGACCCGCAGGTCAAGCTGGTAGTGGTCTGCACCCATGCTGATAGCCACTTCGAATACGCGAAGCGGGCGCTGGAAGCAGGGAAAAACGTACTGGTTGAAAAACCCTTCACCCCGACGCTTGCAGAGGCGAAGACCCTGTTCGCGCTGGCGAAAAGCAAAGGGTTGACGGTGACGCCTTACCAGAACCGCCGCTTCGATTCCTGTTTCCTGACCACCAAAAAGGTGATTGAAAGCGGGAAGCTCGGCGAACTGGTGGAAATTGAAAGTCATTTTGATAACTACCGACCGGTGGCGGAAACCCTCCAGGGGGGACCGCAAAGCGGCGATTTCTACGGCCTCGGGGTGCATACCATGGACCAGATCATTTCGCTGTTTGGTCGCCCGGATCATGTTTCCTACGATCTGCGATCACTACGCAATAAAGCCAATCCCGATGACACGTTTGAAGCTCAACTGTTTTATGGCGACCTGAAAGCGATTGTCAAAACCAGCCATCTGGTGCAGATTGACTACCCGAAATTTATCGTTCATGGCCATAAAGGCTCGTTTGTGAAATACGGCATTGACCAGCAGGAGACCAGCCTGAAGGCCAACATTATGCCGGGCGACGCGGGGTTCGGCGCTGATGACAGCGTAGGGCAACTGGTCTACATCAACGAGGCGGGCGTGGCGGTACGTGAAGAGGTGCCGCTGGAAACCGGCGACTACGGACGAGTGTATGACGCGCTGTATGACACCCTCGTTAACGGCCGGCCGAATTACGTCAAGGAATCTGAAGTTCTCACCAATATGGAGATTCTGCAGCGCGGCTTTGAACAGCCTTCTCCGGCTACTATTACCCTCGCGAAATAAGAAAATCTGGCTCCTCGTCGCTTGTTCATATTTTTTGAACAGAGGAGTCAATTTTCACCCTCTATGATCGCCGGCGGAATGGGTCCACACTTATTCCATCGAAAACATACGGGGGTGCAACATGATCTACTTACGCAAAGCTAACGAACGTGGCCACGCTAACCATGGCTGGCTGGATTCCTGGCATACTTTCTCTTTCGCCAACTACTACGACCCGAACTTTATGGGGTTCTCCGCGCTGCGCGTGATTAACGATGACGTAATCGACGCCGGCCAGGGGTTTGGCACCCATCCGCACAAAGACATGGAAATCCTGACTTATGTGCTGGAAGGCGCGGTTGAGCACCAGGACAGCATGGGTAACAAAGAGCAGGTTCCGGCTGGCGAGTTCCAGATTATGAGCGCGGGTACCGGCGTACGTCACTCTGAGTACAACCCGAGCAGCACCGACCGCCTGCGTTTGTATCAGATCTGGATTATTCCAGAAGAAACCGGCATTACGCCGCGCTACGAGCAGCGCCGCTTTGATGCCGCGCAGGGCAAACAGCTGGTACTGTCGCCAGATGCGCGCGAAGGGTCGCTGAAAGTGCATCAGGATATGGAACTGTATCGCTGGGCGCTGCTGAAAGATGAGCAGTCGGTTCACCAGATTGCCGCGGAACGTCGCGTGTGGATCCAGGTAGTGAAAGGCGAAGTGACGATTAACGGCACTAAAGCCACCACCAGCGATGGTCTGGCGATTTGGGACGAGCAGGCGATTTCGGTTCACGCCGACAGCGATAGCGAAATTTTGCTGTTCGATCTGCCGCCGGTTTGATAGTTATCTGAGCCAGGTTAAATAAATTGCGCAACCTTCTCCAACATCGGGGAAGGTTGCGCTTTGTCCGTGATAAACTGAGAAAATGTTTCCCAGCCGATCACAGTCAGGACGATGAAAAAGAAAAGACCCGTACTTCAGGATGTAGCCGATCTTGTCGGCGTGACCAAAATGACGGTCAGTCGCTATTTACGTAACCCGGAACAGGTTTCTGAGGCCCTGCGTGGCAAGATTGCCGTTGCACTCGATGAGCTGGGTTATATTCCCAATCGCGCTCCTGATATTCTCTCCAACGCCACCAGCCGCGCCATCGGCGTGCTGCTGCCATCGTTAACCAACCAGGTCTTCTCGGAAGTGCTGCGCGGCATCGAAAGCGTCACCGACGCCTTCGGTTATCAAACCATGCTGGCGCACTACGGCTATAAGCCGGAGATGGAAGAGAAGCGTCTCGAATCAATGCTCTCCTGGAATATTGACGGCCTGATCCTCACTGAACGTACCCACACGCCGCGGACGCTGAAAATGATTGAAGTCGCCGGCATCCCGGTGGTTGAGCTGATGGACAGCCAGTCGCCGTGCCTCGACATTGCCGTCGGTTTCGATAACTTCGAAGCGGCGCGGCAGATGACGGCGGCGATTATCGCCCGCGGTCACCGCCACGTTGCTTATCTCGGCGCGCGTCTTGATGAACGTACTATCATCAAACAGAAGGGGTACGAGCAGGCGATGCTCGATGCTGGCATGACGCCCTACAGCGTGATGGTGGAGCAATCCTCTTCCTACTCGTCAGGGATTGAGCTGATGCGTCAAGCGCGTCGCGAATATCCGCAGCTCGACGGCATCTTCTGCACCAACGATGACCTCGCGGTCGGCGCGGCGTTCGAGTGTCAGCGTCTGGGGCTGAAGATCCCGGACGACATGGCGATAGCCGGTTTCCACGGTCACGATATCGGTCAGGTGATGGAGCCGCGTCTCGCCAGCGTACTGACCCCGCGTGAGCGCATGGGGCGCATCGGCGCCGAGCGTCTGCTGGCGCGCATCCGCGGTGAGACGATTACCCCTAAGATGTTAGATTTAGGTTTCACATTGTCACCGGGTGGATCTATTTAAACCGACAAGTTTGAAGTAGATCACACATATTCACATCTGGCACGAATGGTTATTGCTTCTCCCTGGGTCCGGCATGACAATGTTACCGATAACAGTTACCCGTAACACTTGCCCGTAATCATTAATCAGTACGCCGCCTTCGCGCTGTATCAGTCAGCTCCGACGCGGCGCACCAGTCCAGTGGGAGGACGCTTTGAGCACGACTAACCATGATCACCACGTCTATGTCCTGATGGGCGTTTCCGGCAGCGGTAAATCCGCCGTCGCCAGCGAAGTGGCGCATCAACTGAAAGCCGCGTTTCTCGATGGCGATTTTCTGCATCCGCGCAGCAACATCACCAAGATGGCTTCCGGCGAGCCGCTGAACGACGATGACCGCACCCCGTGGCTGCAGGCGTTGAATGACGCGGCATTCGCCATGCAGCGTACCAACAAAGTTTCGCTGATCGTCTGCTCGGCGCTGAAAAAAAGCTACCGCGACATTCTGCGCAAGGGCAACCCGAACCTCTCCTTTATCTACCTGAAAGGCGACTTCGACGTGATTGAAAGCCGTCTGAAGGCGCGTAAAGGGCACTTCTTCAAAACCCAAATGTTGGTGACGCAGTTTGAAACACTGCAGGAACCAGGCGCTGACGAAAGCGATGTGCTTATCGTCGATATCGACCAGTCACTGGAAGGCGTGGTCGCCAGCACCATTGAGGTGATTAACAAAGGCAGTAACTAGTGAGTACTTTAACGCTTGTTTTAACAGCAGTCGGCTCGGTATTGCTGCTGCTGTTTTTAGTCATGAAGGCGCGTATGCACGCCTTCGTGGCTTTGATGGTGGTTTCTATTGGCGCAGGTCTCTTTTCCGGTATGCCGCTGGATAAAATCGCGGCGACGATGGAAAAAGGGATGGGCGGCACGCTGGGCTTCCTGGCGATAGTCGTCGCGCTGGGCGCGATGTTCGGTAAAATTTTGCATGAAACCGGCGCGGTCGACCAGATTGCGGTGAAAATGCTGAAATCCTTCGGCCACAACCGCGCGCACTATGCGATTGGTCTTGCCGGCCTTATCTGCGCGCTGCCGCTATTCTTTGAAGTGGCGATCGTGCTGCTGATTAGCGTCGCGTTTTCCATGGCGCGCCATACCGGCACTAACCTCGTGAAGCTGGTGATCCCGCTGTTCGCCGGCGTAGCCGCCGCCGCGGCATTCCTGCTGCCGGGGCCCGCGCCGATGCTGCTGGCTTCGCAGATGCACGCCGATTTCGGCTGGATGATCCTGATTGGCCTCTGCGCTGCTATTCCGGGGATGATTATCGCCGGCCCGCTGTGGGGTAACTTCATCAGCCGCTACGTTGAGCTGCACATTCCTGACGATATCAGCGAACCGCATCTCGGCGAAGGTAAAATGCCGTCCTTCGGCTTTAGCCTCTCGCTGATCCTGCTGCCGCTGGTGCTGGTCGGCTTGAAAACCATCGCCGCGCGCTTTGTGCCGGTGGGATCCACCGCCTATGAATGGTTCGAGTTTATCGGCCACCCATTCACCGCGATTCTGGTTGCCTGCCTGGTAGCGATTTACGGCCTGGCGGTACGTCAGGGGATGGCGAAAGATCGCGTGATGGAGATCTGCGGCGCGGCGCTGCAGCCGGCGGGTATTATTCTGCTGGTGATTGGCGCAGGCGGCGTCTTCAAGCAGGTGCTGGTGGACTCCGGCGTCGGCCCGGCGCTCGGCGAAGCGCTGACTGGCCTGGGTCTGCCGATTGCGATTACCTGCTTCGTGCTGGCGGCTGCCGTGCGTATTATTCAGGGCTCCGCGACCGTGGCGTGTCTGACGGCGGTCGGCCTGGTGATGCCGGTCATTGAGCAACTGAACTATAGCGGCGCGCAAATGGCGGCTCTCTCCATCTGTATCGCGGGTGGTTCGATTGTGGTGAGCCACGTAAACGATGCCGGCTTCTGGCTGTTCGGTAAGTTCACCGGCGCCAGCGAAGCGCAGACGCTGAAAACCTGGACGATGATGGAAACCATCCTTGGCACCACCGGCGCCATTGTCGGGATGATTGCTTTCCAGCTGCTGAGCTAAGTAAAAATAATTTCCCCGGACGCCACCACGGTATCCGGGGGAAAAACCAGGGTAATACCGCTTACCCTGGATTCTCCTCGGTAACACGCTTTTTTCCCCTCTTTTCCACTTCCTTTTGCCGTGAATATCAGCGCTACGACAATGATCGTATTGCTCGTCAGGCCTTGCGGCACAAGGATTTGTCCGTTTTTTTTCGCAAGCGTGAAAGCGATATTTTTCGCGCTGAATCCATAATCAGGATCAATAAAATAGCGACGGAAAATATTCCATTACGCGGGTTATTTGCCCGATAATCTTTACGCTTTTTATGACTACCAGCGACGGTAGGCGGAGTGCGGGATAAGTTGCTTTTCTGATTGGCGCGCAATCATTGATTAATTTCACTTGCGACTTTAGCTGCATTTTGTAATGTGAAGGACATCCCAGTTGGAAACTGGCCTGGCACTAACAGCACACACCTCGCAGGAATACGTTATGAAAAATGTTGGTTTTATCGGTTGGCGTGGAATGGTCGGCTCTGTTCTCATGCAACGCATGGTGGAAGAGCGTGATTTCGACGCCATTCGCCCTGTTTTCTTCTCCACCTCTCAGCTGGGTCAGCCCGCGCCGTCATTCGGCGGCAGTACCGGGGGGACGCTTCAGGATGCATTCGATCTGGAAGCGCTGAAGGCGCTGGACATTATTGTTACCTGCCAGGGCGGCGATTACACCAACGAGATTTACCCGAAGCTGCGCGAAAGCGGCTGGCAGGGGTACTGGATTGACGCGGCGTCTTCGCTGCGCATGAAAGACGATGCGATCATTATTCTCGACCCGGTTAACCAGGATGTGATTACCGCTGGCCTGAATAACGGCATTAAAACCTTCGTCGGCGGCAACTGTACGGTGAGCCTGATGCTGATGTCCCTCGGCGGCCTGTTTGCCCATGACCTGGTGGAGTGGGTCAGCGTGGCGACCTACCAGGCGGCTTCCGGCGGCGGCGCGCGCCATATGCGCGAACTGCTGAGCCAGATGGGCCAGCTGCATGGCTACGTGGCGAGCGAGCTGGCGAACCCGGCTTCCGCGATTCTCGATATCGAGCGCAAAGTGACGTCGCTGACCCGCAGCGGCGATCTGCCGGTCGATAACTTTGGCGTGCCGCTGGCGGGCAGCCTGATCCCATGGATCGACAAACAGCTTGATAACGGCCAGAGCCGCGAAGAGTGGAAAGGCCAGGCGGAGACCAACAAAATTCTCGCCACCGCGTCGCCGATCCCGGTCGATGGTCTGTGCGTGCGCGTCGGCGCGCTGCGCTGCCACAGCCAGGCGTTTACCATCAAGCTGAAGAAAGATGTTTCTATCCCGACCGTTGAGGAGCTGTTGGCCGCGCATAACCCGTGGGCCAAAGTGGTGCCAAACGATCGTGAAATCACCATGCGCGAGCTGACCCCAGCCGCGGTGACCGGCACCCTGACCACCCCGGTAGGGCGCCTGCGTAAACTGAACATGGGTCCTGAGTACCTGTCGGCCTTTACCGTCGGCGACCAGCTGCTGTGGGGCGCCGCCGAACCGTTGCGCCGCATGCTACGACAGCTGGCGTAAACGCAGGACAAACGATAAGGGGTGTGGATACACCCCTTTTTTTTGCGTAATACAAGGAGTAAACGCGGATGTTGGATTTTTCCCCACGGAGGTAACGCAGCCTTGGCTATGCTTTAAGTAAGGAGTTCCTTACCTGAAGGTGGGACGGAGCAGGAGGATGCACGTTGGTGCTGCGCCGTTCAGGTCAAAAAAGTCGCCGGTTACAGGAAAGGGCGACACTTACAACAGGATGAAAGCATGTCGAATCGAATCGATAGAGACGTGATTAATGCGCTTATTGCAGGTCATTTCGCGGATCCCTTTTCCGTGCTTGGCATGCACCGCACCGAGGCGGGGCTGGAAGTTCGCGCATTATTACCAGACGCCACCGAAGTGTGGGTTATTGAACCAAAAACCGGGCGTAAAGTCGGCAAACTCGAATGCCTCGATTCGCGCGGATTCTTTAGCGGCCTGCTGCCGCGGCGTAAAAACGCTTTTCGCTACCAGCTGGCCGTCACCTGGCACGGACAGCAAAACCTGATTGACGACCCTTACCGTTTCGGCCCGCTGCTGCAGGATGTTGACGCCTGGCTGTTGTCCGAGGGAACGCACCTGCGCCCTTACGAAACCCTGGGCGCGCACGCCGACACCATGGATGGCGTCACCGGTACGCGCTTTTCGGTTTGGGCGCCTAATGCCCGGCGGGTTTCCGTAGTGGGGCAATTTAACTACTGGGATGGTCGACGCCATCCGATGCGCCTGCGCAAAGAGTCTGGTATCTGGGAACTCTTCATCCCCGGCGCGCTTAATGGCCAGCTGTATAAATTCGAGCTGATCGATGCCCACGGCAATCTGCGCGTCAAAGCCGACCCTTACGCCTTTGAGTCGCAAATGCGCCCGGAAAGCGCGTCGCTTATCTGCGATTTGCCGCCCAAAGTCGAACAGCCGGCGGAACGCAAAGCCGCGAACCAGTTCGATGCGCCGATCTCTATCTATGAAGTGCACCTCGGTTCCTGGCGCCGCCATACCGACAATAACTTCTGGCTAAGCTACCGCGAACTGGCGGACCAACTGGTGCCCTACGCAAAATGGATGGGCTTCACCCACCTTGAACTGCTCCCGGTGAACGAACACCCGTTCGACGGCAGTTGGGGCTACCAGCCGACCGGCCTCTACGCCCCGACACGCCGCTTCGGCACCCGTGAAGATTTCCGCTATTTCATCGATGCCGCCCACGCAGCAGGCCTTAACGTGATCCTCGATTGGGTTCCGGGCCATTTCCCGGCGGATGACTTTGCGCTGGCCTCATTTGACGGCACCTCGCTGTATGAACATAGCGATCCGCGCGAAGGTTATCACCAGGACTGGAATACCCTTATCTATAACTACGGCCGCCGCGAAGTCAGCAATTACCTGGTGGGTAACGCGCTGTACTGGATCGAGCGCTTCGGCATTGACGCGCTGCGCGTCGACGCGGTGGCGTCGATGATCTACCGCGACTACAGCCGTAAAGCGGGCGAGTGGATCCCTAACGAATACGGCGGGCGGGAAAATCTCGAAGCGATCGAGTTTCTGCGTAACACCAACCGTATTCTCGGCGAGCAGACGCCAGGCGCGGTAACGATGGCGGAAGAGTCCACCGATTTTGCCGGCGTGACGCGCCCGCCCGCCGACGGCGGCCTCGGCTTCTGGTTCAAATGGAATCTCGGCTGGATGCACGACACGCTGGACTATATGAAGCTCGATCCGGTTCATCGTCGCTACCATCACGACAAAATGACCTTCGGCATGCTCTACAACTACACCGAGAACTTCGTGCTGCCGCTCTCCCACGATGAAGTGGTGCACGGCAAAAAATCGATTCTCGACCGCATGCCGGGGGACGCATGGCAGCGCTTTGCCAACCTGCGCGCCTATTACGGCTGGCTGTTCGCCTTCCCGGGCAAAAAGCTGCTGTTTATGGGCAATGAATTTGCCCAGGGCCGCGAGTGGAATCACGACGCCAGTCTCGACTGGCATCTGCTGGAGGGCGGCGACAACTGGCACCATGGCGTCCAGCGGCTGGTGCGCGACCTGAACCACACCTACCGCCACCATAAAGCGCTGCATGAACTTGATTTCGATCCCTACGGCTTCGAATGGCTGGTGGTCGACGATCATGAGCGTTCGGTATTTATCTTTGTGCGCCGCGATAAAGCCGGCAATGAGATTATCGTCGCCAGCAACTTCACCCCGGTGCCGCGCCACAACTACCGTTTCGGCATTAACCAGCCGGGACGCTGGCGCGAAGAATTGAACACTGACTCGATGCATTATCACGGCAGTAACGCCGGAAATGGCGGCGTGGTTGAGAGCGAGCCCGTCGCCAGCCATGGTCGTCAGCATTCGTTGTCGATTACCCTGCCGCCGCTGGCGACCATCTGGCTGGTACGGGAGGCCTGATGACGACGCTTGCCGCGGGAAAACCGGCGCCTTTGGGCGCCAGCTATGACGGCAAAGGGGTGAACTTCACCTTGTTTTCCGCCCACGCCGAGCGGGTGGAGCTCTGCGTGTTCGACCAGCAGGGCAACGAGCGGCGCTACGACCTACCGGCGCGCAGCGGCGACATCTGGCACGGCTGGCTGGCCGATGCGCGTCCGGGGCTACGCTACGGTTATCGGGTGCACGGGCCGTGGGATCCGGCGCAGGGGCATCGCTTCAATCCGGCCAAGCTGCTGCTCGACCCCTGCGCGCATCAGGTGGCGGGTGAACTGTTGGACGACGAGCGTCTGCATGGCGGGATGCATGAAGCGGATGCCCGCGATAGCGCAGCCATCGCGCCAAAGTCGCAGGTAGTCGATCTGCATTACGACTGGCTCGGCGATAAACCGCCGCGCACGCCGTGGGGCGAAACGGTCATTTATGAAGCCCACGTCAAAGGGTTGACCTGGCTGCATCCGGAGCTGCCGGAGGCGATCCGCGGCACCTATCAGGCGCTGGGCCACCCGTTGATGATCGACTATTTCCGCCGCCTGGGTATTACCGCGCTGGAGCTGATGCCGGTAGCGCAGTTCGCCAGCGAACCCCGCCTGCAGCGGATGGGGCTGAGCAACTACTGGGGCTACAACCCGCTGGCGCTGTTTGCGCTGGAGCCGCGCTACGCCAGCCAGCCGCAGCGGGCGCTCGATGAGTTCCGCGATGCGGTGAAAGCGCTGCACGCGGCGGGTATTGAGGTGATCCTCGATATCGTGCTGAACCATAGCGCGGAAATCGATCTTGAAGGGCCGACAGTCTCCCTGCGCGGTATCGATAACCGCAGCTATTATTGGATCAGGGACGACGGCGATTATCACAACTGGACCGGCTGCGGTAACACGCTCAACCTCAGTCATCCTGGCGTGGTGGAGTATGCCCTGCAGTGCCTGCGATTTTGGGTTGATGAGTGCCACGTTGACGGTTTTCGCTTCGACCTGGCGTCGGTGATGGGGCGCATGCCGGAATTTCGTCAGGACGCGCCGCTGTTTGAGGCCATTCGCCGCGACCCGGTATTGTCGGCGCTCAAGCTGATTGCCGAACCCTGGGATATTGGCCAGGGAGGTTATCAGGTGGGGAACTTCCCGCCGCTGTTTGCCGAATGGAACGACCATTTTCGCGATACCGCGCGCCGTTTCTGGCTGCAACAAAACGTGTCGTTGGGTGACTTCGCCCAGCGCTTCGCCGCCTCCAGCGACCTCTTTGCCCGCGATGGCAAGCGGCCTGCGGCGACGATCAATTTGATCACGGCGCATGATGGCTTCACCCTACGTGATTGTGTCTGTTTCAATCAGAAACACAATCAGGCGAACGGTGAAGAGAATCGCGATGGGACTAACAATAACTACAGCAACAATCATGGTATAGAGGGATTAGAAGCCAATCTTGCCGTGATTGAGCGGCGGCGCGATAGCGTACATGCGCTCCTGACCACGCTGCTGCTGTCGCAAGGAACGCCGATGCTGCTGGCGGGCGATGAGCATGGCCATAGTCAGCACGGAAACAATAATGCGTACTGTCAGGACAATGCTTTGACCTGGCTGGACTGGCGGCGGGCAAATCACGGATTAACCGCGTTTGTCGCCGCGCTTATCCACCTGCGTCGGCGCATTCCGGCGTTAACCCGTAATCAGTGGTGGCAGGAGCATGACGGCAACGTGAGCTGGCTCAATCAGCGCGGAGAACCGTTAAACGCCGACGAGTGGCAGCATGGCGCCGCGCGGCTGCAAATCCTGTTATCCGATCGCTGGTTGATCGCGCTGAATGCCACCGCTGAGGTGGCGGATATGGTTTTACCCGCGGGGGAGTGGCGCGCCGTTCCTCCATTCGCCGGAGAGGATAATCCGGTCATCATGGCTGTCTGGCATGGGCCCGCGCACGGAGTTTGCGTATTTCAAAGGTCATAGTCCCTGGGGGTTTTCGGCGCGTTCATGATGAATGCGCCGTGAAGCAGGGGAATCAAAAGGAGTTAATCATGGTTGGGCTTGAAAAGAACGATCCGTTGATGCTGGCGCGTCAACTTCCTCTCAAATCGGTGGCGCTGATCCTTGCTGGCGGGCGTGGTACCCGGCTTAAGGATTTAACCATTAAGCGCGCGAAGCCTGCCGTCCACTTTGGCGGTAAGTTCCGTATTATCGACTTCGCGTTATCTAACTGTCTTAACTCAGGTATTCGCCGCATCGGCGTGATTACCCAATACCAGTCGCATACCCTGGTGCAGCATATCCAGCGCGGCTGGTCTTTCTTCAGCGAAGAGATGAATGAGTTTGTCGATCTGCTACCGGCGCAGCAGCGGGTACACGGTGAAAACTGGTATCGCGGTACCGCCGATGCGGTGACGCAGAACCTCGACATTATTCGTCGTTATAAAGCCGAGTATGTGGTGATCCTCGCCGGCGACCACATCTACAAACAGGATTACTCGCGCATGCTGATCGACCATGTCGAAAAAGGCGCGCGCTGCACCGTCGCCTGCATGCCGGTGCCCATCGAAGAAGCATCCGCTTTTGGCGTGATGGCGGTTGACGAAAGCGAGAAGATCATCGAGTTCGTCGAGAAACCGGCCAACCCGCCGGCGATGCCGAACGACGCCACCCGCTCGCTTGCCAGTATGGGTATCTATGTCTTTGATGCGGATTACCTTTATGAACTGCTGGCCGCTGACGACCTCGACGAAAACTCCAGCCACGACTTCGGCAAAGATATCATCCCGAAAATTACCGAAGCTGGCATGGCTTATGCACATCCTTTCCCGCTCTCCTGCGTGCAATCCGACCCGCAAGCCGAGCCGTACTGGCGCGATGTGGGTACGCTGGAAGCCTACTGGAAGGCCAACCTCGACCTGGCCTCGGTGACGCCGGAGCTGGATATGTACGACCAGCACTGGCCTATCCGTACCCATATGGAATCGCTGCCGCCAGCGAAGTTCGTCCAGGACCGCTCCGGCAGCCACGGCATGACGCTGAACTCGCTGGTTTCCGGCGGTTGCATTATCTCGGGCTCGGTGGTGGTGCAGTCGGTGCTGTTCCCGCGGGTGCGGGTGAATTCGTTTTGTAACATTGATTCGGCAGTCTTATTGCCGGATGTCTGGGTCGGGCGCTCGTGCCGCCTGCGCCGCTGCGTGATAGATCGCGCCTGCGTCATCCCGGAAGGGATGGTTATTGGGGAGAATGCGGAAGAAGATGCCAGCCGCTTCTATCGTTCAGAAGAAGGGATCGTGCTGGTTACGCGCGACATGCTGCGGAAACTGGGGCACAAACAGGAGCGATAATGCAGGTTTTACACGTATGTTCAGAGATGTTCCCGTTGTTAAAAACCGGCGGTCTGGCTGACGTTATTGGCGCGCTGCCTGCGGCGCAGATAGCAGACGGCGTGGATACCCGCGTGCTGCTGCCGGGGTATCCGGATATCCGCCGCGGGATTACCGACGCGCAGGTTGTCACCCGCCGGGATACCTTTGCCGGGCGCATCACCCTGCTGTTCGGCCATTTTAACGGCGTCGGTATCTATCTGATCGACGCGCCGCATCTCTACGATCGTCCGGGGAGCCCATATCACGACGCCAACATGAATGCCTATACCGACAACGTGCTGCGCTTTGCGTTGCTCGGCTGGGTGGGTAGCGAAATGGCCTGCGGGCTGGATCCATTCTGGCGCCCGGAGGTGGTGCACGCTCATGACTGGCACGCGGGCCTAACGCCGGCTTACCTGGCGGCGCGCGGACGGCCGGCGAAATCGGTGTTTACGGTGCACAATCTCGCCTACCAGGGGATGTTTTACTCCTGGCATATGAATGAGATAGAGCTGCCGTGGTCGTTCTATAACATGCACGGCCTCGAATTTAACGGTCAGATCTCGTTCCTCAAAGCCGGGCTGTACTATGCCGACCATATCACGGCGGTGAGCCCAACCTACGCGCGGGAAATCACCGAACCGCAATATGCCTACGGCATGGAAGGGCTGCTGCGCCAGCGCCAGCACGAGGGCCGCTTGTCCGGCATCCTTAACGGCGTCGATGATAGTATCTGGAATCCGCAAAGCGATCTGCTGCTGGCGGCGCGCTATGACCGCGATAGTCTGGAAGAGAAAGCCGAGAATAAACGGCAGCTGCAAATCGCCATGGGGCTGAAGGTGGATGACAAAGCGCCGCTGTTCGCCGTGGTGAGCCGCCTGACCAGCCAAAAAGGGCTTGATCTGGTGCTGGAGGCGCTGCCGGGCCTGCTGGAGCAGGGCGGGCAACTGGCGCTGCTGGGCGCCGGCGATCCGGTACTGCAGGAGGGCTTCCTCGCCGCCGCCGCCGAACATCCGGGCCAGGTCGGCGTGCAGATTGGCTATCACGAGGCGTTTTCGCACCGCATCATGGGCGGCGCCGATGTGATTCTGGTTCCGAGCCGCTTTGAACCATGCGGCCTGACTCAGCTGTATGGCCTGAAATACGGCACCCTGCCGCTGGTGCGCCGCACCGGCGGTCTCGCCGATACCGTGGCCGACTGTTCGCTGGAAAACCTCGCCGACGGCGTCGCCAGCGGCTTTGTCTTTGAGGACAGTAACGCGGTGTCGTTGCTGCGAGCCATCCGGCGCACCTTTGTGTTGTGGTCGCGGCCATCGCTGTGGCGCTACGTTCAGCGTCAGGCGATGAATATGGACTTTAGCTGGCAGGTGGCGGCGAAATCCTATCGTGAACTCTATCAACGCTTGATGTAATCACAGGAGCTATGGCTATGAATGCACCCTTTAGTTATGCATCACCGACGCTGAGCGTTGAGGCGTTAAAGCATTCTATCGCGTATAAGCTGATGTTTATCATCGGCAAAGATCCGGCGATCGCCAACAAACACGAATGGCTGAACGCCACCCTGTTCGCCGTTCGCGACCGCATGGTCGAGCGCTGGCTGCGTTCAAACCGCGCCCAGCTGTCGCAGGAAGTGCGGCAGGTTTACTATCTGTCGATGGAGTTTTTGATTGGTCGCACCCTCTCTAACGCGCTGTTGTCGTTAGGGATTTATGAAGATGTGAATAATGCGCTGGCCGATATGGGGCTCGATCTGGAAGAGCTTATTGATGAAGAAAACGACCCCGGCTTAGGCAACGGTGGTTTAGGGCGCCTGGCCGCCTGCTTCCTCGATTCGCTGGCGACGCTGGGCCTGCCGGGCCGCGGCTACGGTATCCGCTACGACTATGGGATGTTCAAGCAGAACATCGTCGACGGGCGGCAGAAAGAGTCGCCGGATTACTGGCTGGAGTACGGCAACCCGTGGGAGTTCGAACGCCACAATACGCGCTATAAAGTGCGTTTCGGCGGCCGCGTGCAGCAAGAAGGGAAAAATACCCGCTGGATAGAGACCGAAGAGATTATCGCCGAAGCCTACGATCAGATTATCCCCGGTTTCGATACCGACGCCACCAACACTCTGCGGCTGTGGAGCGCGCAGGCCAGTAGCGAAATCAACCTCGGTAAATTCAACCAGGGCGACTACTTCGCGGCGGTGGAAGATAAGAACCACTCCGAGAACGTTTCGCGGGTGCTGTACCCGGATGATTCCACCTATTCCGGGCGCGAGCTGCGCCTGCGTCAGGAGTATTTCCTGGTCTCGGCGACGGTGCAGGATATCCTCAGTCGTCACTACCAGTTGCACCGCACCTACGACAATCTGGCGGCGAAAATCGCCATTCACCTCAATGATACCCACCCGGTACTGTCGATCCCTGAGCTGATGCGTCTGCTGATCGATGAGCACAAATTTAGCTGGGATGAAGCCTTCGAGGTGACCTGCCAGGTCTTCTCCTATACCAACCATACGTTGATGAGCGAAGCGCTGGAGACCTGGCCGGTCGATATGCTGGGGAAAATCCTGCCGCGCCATCTGCAGATTATCTTCGAGATTAACGATTACTTCCTCAAGACGCTGCAGGAGCAGTATCCCAACGATACCGCGCTGCTGAGCCGTACCTCGATCATTGATGAATCCAATGGTCGCCGGGTGCGCATGGCGTGGCTGGCGGTTGTCGTCAGCCATAAAGTCAACGGCGTGTCAGAGCTGCATTCGCGCTTAATGGTCGAGTCGCTGTTTGCCGAGTTTGCGAAGATTTTCCCGATGCGCTTTACCAACGTCACCAACGGCGTTACGCCGCGGCGCTGGCTGGCGTTGGCAAACCCGCCGCTGTCGCAGGTGCTGGATGAGAATATCGGCCACACCTGGCGCACCGACTTAAGCCAGTTGAGCGATCTGCTACAGCATATTGATTACCCGACGGTGAACCAGGCGGTGCGCCGCGCCAAGCTTGAGAATAAGCAGCGGCTGGCGAACTATATCGCTCAGCAGTTGAACGTGGTGGTCAATCCTAAGGCGCTGTTTGATGTGCAGATTAAACGCATCCACGAATATAAACGCCAGCTGATGAATATCCTGCACGTCATCACCCGCTACAACCGGATCAAAGCCGATCCGCAGGCGGAGTGGGTGCCGCGGGTGAATATCTTCGCCGGTAAGGCCGCGTCGGCCTACTATATGGCGAAGCATATTATTCATCTGATCAACGATGTGGCGGCGGTGGTGAACAACGATCCGCAGATTGGCGATAAGCTAAAAGTTGTGTTTATCCCTAACTACAGCGTGAGCCTGGCGCAGCTGATTATCCCGGCGGCGGATCTCTCCGAGCAGATTTCGCTGGCGGGAACGGAAGCGTCCGGTACCAGTAATATGAAGTTTGCGCTCAACGGGGCGCTAACCATTGGTACGCTGGATGGCGCTAACGTTGAAATGCTGGAGCACGTCGGCGAAGATAATATCTTTATCTTCGGTAATACCGCGGAACAGGTAGAAGCCCTGCGCAGCAACGGCTATAAACCGCGCGACTATTATGAGCAGGATGAGGAGCTGCATCAGGCGTTGACGCAGATTGGCACCGGCCTGTTCAGCCCGTCGGAGCCTGGCCGTTACCG
Organism: Klebsiella sp. 141203; assembly: GCF_032601985.1. Taxonomy (NCBI): domain Bacteria; kingdom Pseudomonadati; phylum Pseudomonadota; class Gammaproteobacteria; order Enterobacterales; family Enterobacteriaceae; genus Klebsiella; species Klebsiella sp. 141203. The sequence goes on from NZ_JAQIRL010000004.1 coordinate 400,645, forward strand.
CGACCTGCTGGATTCACTGATCAACTTTGGCGACCACTATCAGGTACTGGCGGACTACCGCAGCTACGTTGATTGCCAGGATAAGGTGGACGAACTGTACCGTCATCCGGAGGAGTGGGCCAATAAAGCGATGATGAACATCGCCAACATGGGCTATTTCTCATCCGACCGCACGATCCAGGAGTACGCCAAACATATCTGGCATATCGACCCGGTTCGTTTGTAATCGGTTAAGCATCAGCAAAACGGGGCCAGTTGGCCCCGTTTCTGTTTGTGTAGCGAACGTTTTATTCGGAAAAGTGCCGGGAGGGATACAGGCTATTGCGGGAATATACTATTGACGTGAATTTGCCAGCAGTACGATAAATGCTCAAATAGTTTACGTTCATAGCCTAATAGCTATAATGTTGATGATAGCCTTTAGGCTATGAGGGATCGTCTATGTGGGATGTAGAAACGACGGATACGTTTGATACCTGGTTCGAATTACAAAGCAGAGCTTTAAAAGAGGATATGTTGGCCACGATGCTTATCCTGTCTGAGTTTGGTCCGCAGCTTGGGCGTCCGTATGTTGATACGGTAAAAGGTTCAAAGTTTCAGAATATGAAAGAACTTCGGGTTCAGCATCATGGGCTCCCGGTCCGCGCCTTTTTTGCTTTTGATCCTCTTCGGAAAGCTATCGTTTTATGTGCGGGCAATAAGGATGGCATGAATGAGAAACGTTTTTACAAAGAGATGATTACCCTGGCTGATAGAGAATTCAGCCAGCACCTGACTAAGGAGCGATAATGGGCACGCTAAAAGAACTCATGGCGAAACAGAGTCCTGAAAGCCAGCAGCGTATTGCAGCGAAAGCGGCAGAGATACGTCAGTCTGTCGCTTTAAACTTGCTTCGCGAAGAGTTACAAATTTCACAAACGGAGATGGCTGCGGCTATGGGGGTTAAGCAGCCAACGATCGCTAAAATGGAACAGGCTGATAACGACCCGAGGCTTTCGACCCTAAAGCGCTACATTGCGGCCTTGGGTGGGGAACTAAGTATAAATGTCACGTTGCCGACTGGAAAAAAAGTCTCGTTTAATTTGTGAATCGGTAACCCGGGTCAGGCGCAAGCCGTAGATACGGTTATTGCCCGGCGGCGCTACGCTTGCGCGGGCCTACAGACTGTAATGTAGCCCGGGCCAGGCGTAAGCCGCCGCCCGGGGTATATTAGGATGCTAACGACAGTTCAGACTTTCCCGTATGTTGCGCCAGCCACTCGCTGATGCGCGCCTGCTGCTCGGCATTCAGCCACATACCCTGCTTGGTACGGCGCCAGATAGCGTCATCCAGGCTGCGAACCCACTCGTGTTCGACCAGGTACTTCAGCTCGGCTTCATAAAACTCGTGGCCAAAATCTTCTCCCAGATCGGCAAGCGAAGTCGCTTCGCCAAGGATCCACTCGCTGTTGCTGCCGTAGGTGCGGGCATAGTGGCGGGCCATTGATTCGCTGATAAATGCGAAGCGACGGCGCAGTTTCGCCGCGTAGTCGTCGCGGTCGCCGCCGATATCGCCGCCGGGCAGAACGGCGGTTTTGGTCCACGCCGGGCCAATCCCCTGATAATACGGCGTCAGTTTTTCCAGCGCATGTTCCGCCAGTTTGCGGTAGGTAGTAAGCTTGCCGCCGAATACCGACAGCAGCGGCGCCTGACCGTTCTCATCGTGAATATCGAGGGTATAGTCGCGGGTAATCGCCTGCGGTGAGTCGGACTCATCGTCGCACAGCGGCCGCACGCCGGAGTAAGTCCAGACGATATCGTCGCGCGACAGCGTCTTTTTAAAGTGCGCGTTGTAGACGTTCAGCAGGTAGTTGATCTCTTTATCATCGATCGCTACTTCTTTCGGATCGCCGTTGTACTCGACGTCGGTGGTGCCGATAATCGAGAACTCATCCATCCACGGGATGACAAACACGATACGTTTATCTTCGTTTTGCAGGATATAGGCCTGCTTCTGGGTGTGCACGCGCGGCACCACGATATGGCTGCCTTTGATCAGGCGAATGCCATACGGCGAGCGCAGATGCATGCCTTCATCGAAGAAATGTTTCACCCACGGGCCGGTAGCGTTAACCAGACCGCGCGCGTGCCAGGTGAATTTTTCGCCGCTATCGATATCTTCCGCTTCCACCACCCACAGGCCGTTTTCGCGTTTTGCCGAGATAGCGCGGGTGCGGGTGCGAACCTCGCCGCCTTTACGTACCACCATCTGGGCGTTGGCAAGAACCAGACGCGCATCGTCGACCCAGCAGTCGGAATATTCGAAACCGCGCACGATTTCCGGCTTAAGTACCGATTCCGCGCCAAAGCGCAAACCGGTCGAGCCCGGCAGGCTGGTGCGTTTGCCGAGGTGATCGTATAAAAACAGACCGATACGAATCATCCACGCCGGGCGCAGATGCGGGCGATGAGGTAAGCGGAAGCGCATCGGGAAGGCCAAATGCGGCGCCATTTTTAATAACACCTCGCGCTCCGCCAGCGCTTCGCTGACCAGGCGGAATTCGTAGTGTTCCAGGTAGCGCAGGCCGCCGTGAATCAGTTTCGAGCTGGCGCTTGAGGTGGCGCAGGCAAGGTCTCTCGCTTCCAGCATCAGCACGGATAAACCGCGCCCGGCGGCGTCTGCCGCGATACCGGCACCGTTGATGCCTCCGCCTATCACAATCAGATCTTTGATTTCCACGCTCACACCTCGTTCGCTTTCGTTTAAGCTCATAAATGTTCGATATCGCTCACTATAGCAAACAAACGCGCTTTTGGTAACATCAAAAAAACATTTCAGAGTGATGCATGTAACATATTGGCGTTTATTTACCGCCTGACGGTACACTAGCGGGTAAAATCAGGGTCGGTCATCGCCCGTCATGAAGTGCAATAGAGAAGAGAATCATGGAACAATTTGAATGTATCAATGTAGAAGAAGCGCATCAGAAACTGCATCAGCAGAAGGCGGTGCTGGTCGATATCCGCGACCCGCAAAGCTATGCCATGGGGCACACGCCGGGCGCGTTTCATCTGACCAACGATACCCTGGGCGCTTTTATGCGTGATAACGATTTTGAGACGCCGGTGATGGTGATGTGCTACCACGGCAACAGCAGTAAAGGCGCCGCGCAGTATCTGCTGCAGCAGGGCTTCGAGAACGTCTACAGCGTCGATGGCGGTTTTGACGCCTGGCATCGTCATTTCCCGGCGGAAGTCGCGCACGGCTCGCTATAAGCGCGGTACGGTATATACTAGCCCCCTTTGTGTGGAATAAGCGATCCGCTGTATGTTAATGATTACCTCTTTTGCCAACCCGCGCGTGGCCCAGGCGTTTGTCGACTATATGGCGACGCAGGGGGTCATCCTGACTATCCAACAGCACACGCAGAGCGATGTCTGGCTGGCAGATGAAAGCCAGGCCGCGCGGGTGCAGGCCGAGCTGGCCCGTTTTCTCGAAAACCCGGCCGACCCGCGCTATCTCGCCGCCAGCTGGCAATCGGGGCATACCAATAGCGGATTGCATTACCAACGCTTTCCTTTTTTAGCTACCCTGCGTAACAACGCCGGGCCGTTTACGTGGGCGATTTTGCTGGCCTGTATCCTGGTCTTCATTCTGCAAAACGTTCTGGGCGATCAGACGATGATGATCTGGCTTGCCTGGCCCTACGATCCTTCGCTGAAATTCGAAGCCTGGCGCTACCTTACCCATGCTTTCATGCACTTCTCGCTGATGCATATTCTGTTTAACCTGCTATGGTGGTGGTACCTCGGCGGTGCGGTGGAGAAGCGCATCGGTAGCGGCAAACTGGTGGTGATTACCATTATCAGCGCTCTGCTGAGCGGATTCGTCCAGCATCAGGTTAGCGGCCCGTGGTTCGGCGGTTTGTCGGGGGTAGTCTATGCGTTAATGGGCTATGTCTGGCTGCGCGGCGAGCGCGACCCGCAGAGCGGTATTTATCTGCAGCGTGGTCTGATCCTCTTCTCTTTAGTGTGGTTAGTGGCTGGATGGTTTGATGTTTTCGGCATGTCGATCGCCAATGGCGCGCACGTGGCGGGCCTGGCAGTCGGGCTGGCGATGGCGTTTGTCGATACGCTAAATGTGCGAAAACGAACGTAGTGATTCCCAGGGATATTTCATGAAACAAACACAACGTCATGACGCGATTATCGAGCTGGTAAAAAAACAGGGATACGTCAGTACCGAAGAGCTGGTGGAGCAGTTTGCCGTCAGCCCGCAGACTATTCGTCGCGATCTGAATGATTTAGCGGAACAAAAAATGATCCTGCGCCACCACGGCGGCGCGGCGATGCCTTCCAGCTCGGTCAACACCTCGTGGCACGACAGGAAAGCGACCCAGACGGCGGAAAAAGAGCGCATCGCGCGGAAAGTGGCGAGCGAAATACCCGACGGCGCAACCCTGTTTATCGATATCGGCACAACGCCGGAAGCAGTGGCCCATGCGTTGCTCGATCATAATGACCTGCGGATTGTGACCAACAATCTCAACGTCGCGAATACGCTGATGGTGAAAGACGATTTTCGCATTATCCTCGCCGGCGGCGAGCTGCGCAGCCGCGATGGCGGGATCATCGGCGAAGCGACGCTCGATTTTATCTCCCAGTTCCGTCTCGACTTCGGCATTCTTGGTATAAGCGGTATTGATAGCGACGGTTCGCTGCTGGAGTTTGATTACCATGAAGTGCGCACCAAGCGGGCGATTATCGAAAACTCGCGCCACGTGATGCTGGTGGTGGATCACTCGAAGTTTGGGCGTAATGCGATGGTGAACATGGGCAGCATTAGTATGGTCGATGCGGTTTATACCGATATCATGCCGCCCGCAGGCGTGCTGAAGGTGATTAAAGACAACAACCTGCAGCTGGAGCTGTGCTAAACAGCGTTATACCCCGTATCCCATCATTTTGAGCAACCGCTGGGCATGCTGAACGGCATCCTGGCGGTGCGCGACGCCCAGTTTCTGATACAGATTGCGAATATGCGTTTTAATCGTGGTGGCCGCAACATCCAGTTCGCCGGCGATCTGCTCGTTGCTGTAACCGGAATAGATAAGCCCTAACACCTGCCATTCGCGCTGGGTCAGCGGACTGGTGCGGATAAGCTCCGGCACTTCCGGGTGGTTCAGCAGCCGTTCGACGAAGCTCTCGTCGAAGTGGGCGAATTTATGTCGATGATGCTGGTTAATATCGCGCAGGATGCGCTGCGCGCGGTGCTGCTCCAGCTCCGGCAGCGTATTCAGTTGAATCAGCTGGCGCAGCTGCTGGGCCATGGCTTCGCCTTCAATCACGAAGTGGTTGATAAAGCCGGTGCGGTTAGCCAGGGTTAAGGCTTCCATTAACACTTTTTGCGCCTCGCCCTTGCGGTCCGCCTGCCAGTACAGCTGGTTCAACAGCAGCAGGTTACGGTTGATATCGCTCATCAGCCGCAGCGAGCGGGCGTTTTCATTTAACTCTTCCAGCACCATTTCGGCGGAATCAAAATCACCGAGCAGGATCTGCGCGCGGGCAATGTTGCGCCACTGGCTTTGCAGGAAGTGGTTATTGGCGAATTCAGGTTTCGGCGTCTGGCGCAGCCAGTTGGCCGCTGCGGTTTTATCACCGGTCATCTGCCAGTAGATCACCCGCACTTTATCGGCGTTGGAGACCCAATCGCTATGATAATGGCCGTTGCCCAGCAGATTTTCCAGGCGGTTTAATAAGCTGCGGGCGTTGTCGAGATCGCCGCGCGCAAGCGAGCACTGCACCATTAACGCCAGGCATTGCAGCTGCTGCTGCGGCTGGTAGTTTGCCAGCACCGCGATGCCGCTGCGGGCGCTTTCTTCAGCTTCATCAAGACGCGCCCACGCCCATAGCAGCTGCGCGCGGATGCGCAACAGGAACTCATGCATCGGCAGCTGTTCAAGATGCTGATCGCGGATAAGCTGGAAAGCTTTATCCTGAATCTCCCATGCCGCCTGCAGGAAGCCCTGGGCAAACAGAATTTCGCTCTGCTGAATCATGCTCCACAGGGCGTAGTGCCAGACGTCATGACGGCGAGCCATCTGTTCTGTTTGCTGCATCACCGCCAGCGATTTACTCAGGTGGCCTTTGCAGTGCAGCACTTCGCCGTGGACGGAAGTGGCGACGATGCGGCTGTAATAGCTCGCCAGCGGCAGCTCATCCAGGGCCACCATTGCCAGGCGCTCGGCTTCGTCCTGATCGCCGGCGTTGATAGCGACCTGCGCGCGCAGGGCGTTGAAATCGCCGTGCATCGCGGTGTCCATTTCGACATCCATCTCCTGCTCGGCGCGGGCCAGCAGGGTATTCACTTCGCTATAGCGATGCTGGCTCTGCATCAGCCAGGCCTGCAGCAGGATCAGCCGCGGATTTTCCAGCAGGTTCGACCACGGCAGCGCCGCCAGCGATTGTTCCAGCAGACCCAGCTCGCTGTGGTTGAACATGCCCCAGGCGTGGTTGAGCAAAATATCGCGCAGCATGGCGGCATCGCCAGCGGCAAGCGCATGATGGATGGCTTCGGTGGGGAACCCCTGCGCCATCCACGCTTCGGCGGCGGCGCGGTGGATTTCCGGAAGCTCGGTGGCCATTTCCCACTGACAGCGCTGGCGCAGGAAGTTGCCGAATAGCGGGTGATAGCGGAACCACTCGCCGGAGTCATCCATCCGGTGCAGGAACAGCCCCTGACGTTCGATCTCTTCCAGTTGCATTTGGCCGTTCTCTTCGCCTGTCACGCGGACGATAAGCGCGTCATTCATCGAGCGCAGCAGCGAGCTTTTTAACAAGAAGCTGCGGGTACGGGCATCGACGTTATCCAGCACTTCATCGACCAGATAGTCGGAAAGGTGGCTGGCGTTAATGCCGGCGAGACGACGGGCGGAGTGCTGGGCGGAGGTATTTTTCTGCCGGGCGGAGAGGGCGATGAGCTGCAGGGCGGTGGCCCAGCCGGCGACGTCATCGCACAGGCGGCTGCTGTCATCGGCTTCAATGGGGGAGGCGAGGCGGCAGTCAAAGAACTGTTTCGCCTCCTGATGAGTAAAGGCCAACTGTTGGCTGCCGATTTCCAGTAACTGCTCGCGCACCCGCAGGTTGGCGATCCCCAACTGCGGCAGGTTGCGCGACAGTACTACCAGCGTCATGGTCTCTGGCTGATGGCGCAAGAAGAAGCGCATGGCATCGTGGATCACCGGATTGGTGATCAGGTGATAGTCATCAATGACCAGGTACAGCGGGCGCTGCCAGTCGGCAAGCTCAATAAACAGCTGCGCAAACAGCGACGGCAGGCTGGCGTACTGGCGCTTTTGCACCATGGCTTCGCTGGCGGCGCAGTGGCCGCCTGTCGCCTGTTGAATCGCCGCAATCAGATAGCTGGCGAAGCGCTCTTGTTGATTATCGCCTTCATCGAGCGAAAACCAGCCAAGGTCATGCTTACCCGATGCCCACTGCGAAACGAGCGTGGTTTTGCCGTAACCTGCCGGGCTGGTCACCAACGCGAGACGATAATTGTTCGCGCCGGAAAGTTTCGCCAGCAACCGTTCGCGAACCACAGTGTGTTCAAGACGGGATGGACGACTTAATTTTGACGGAATCAACATAGTTCACTTTTTCGCTGTGCAAGAAAGGGATGGGGATTTTTTTTGCGCTTCGTAATTAATGACTCCTAAGGTCGGTGATAATGAAAGTTATTGCAAGTTATGTCCAAAATTGATGCTCTTGAATTTGCTCTCGGTCACAATTTCTCGCTTCGGTTTTTAATTAGCTTTAAACCGGTACCAGTACGCGTCGTTCCTCGGTTTACGACGGTTTCGTCCGGGACGAAATTACTTTACCCGGCATTTTTTGTAGTTGATTGTTTTTATTAAATTATCGTCAGTGGATTCTTAGGGTTAATCTATTTCACGTATTTTTGTCATGGCATCTTTTTATTCTGTCAGTGGTTTATTTTTTATTTCACGATAATGGCACGAGCGAATTTGGCTTTGCGCTATGAATTGCGCTGTAACAAATTTGCCGGGCGTTGCGCTGGCGAAATTATTGTTCTACACGCGCAATAGGGCGGCGAATTCCCGACGACGAGCTAACGTTAAAGTGGCCGCGATCACAATTTTCGCTCATCCCCGCTACTCCTCCCTGTCTAATCCCCCTCGGGAGGAGGCAGCGGCCTCGGGAGGTCGGCACACTAAGGCTAACGTTTTAGTAAAGGACCAGGATTTCTTATGTCACAGACTTCTTTTAACCAGGCTCAGTTTCAGGCTGCACTGACGCGTCAGTGGCAGCGTTTCGGTTTATCGTCAGCCGCAGAGATGACCCAACGCCAGTGGTGGCGTGCGGTCAGCGGCGCGCTGGCGGAGCTTTTGGCGGCGCAACCGGCGGCGGAAGCCGTTAAAGGACAACGCCACGTTAACTACATTTCGATGGAGTTCCTGATCGGTCGCTTGACCGGTAATAACCTGCTCAACCTGGGCTGGTATGAAGGGGTGAGCGAGACGCTGAAGGCGTACGACATCCAGCTGACCGACCTGCTGGAAGAAGAGACCGATCCGGCGCTGGGCAACGGCGGCCTGGGCCGTCTGGCGGCCTGCTTCCTGGATTCTATGGCCACCGTTGGTCAATCGGCGACCGGCTATGGCCTGAACTATCAGTACGGCCTGTTCCGTCAGTCCTTTGCCGACGGTCAGCAGATGGAAGCGCCGGACGACTGGGGACGCGGCAGCTATCCGTGGTTCCGCCACAACGAAGCGCTGGATGTACAGGTGGGCATCGGCGGTAAAGTTAGCAAAAGCGGCGAATGGCAACCGGCTTTCGTGATTACCGGCGAAGCCTGGGATCTGCCGGTGCTTGGCTATCGCAATAACGTCGCGCAGCCGTTGCGCCTGTGGCAGGCCAAGCATGCCCATCCGTTCAACCTGACCAAATTCAACGACGGCGATTTCCTGCGCGCGGAGCAGCAAGGTATCGACGCGGAAAAATTGACCAAGGTGCTGTATCCGAATGACAACCACCTGGCGGGGAAAAAACTGCGCCTGATGCAGCAGTACTTCCAGTGCGCCTGCTCGGTGGCGGATATTTTGCGTCGCCACCATCTGGCTGGCCGCAAGCTGCATGAGCTGGCGGATTATGAAGTGATCCAGTTGAACGACACCCATCCGACCATCGCCATCCCGGAGCTGCTGCGCGTGCTGATTGATGAGCACCAGATGAGCTGGGACGATGCGTGGGCCATCACCAGCAAAACCTTCGCTTATACCAACCATACGCTGATGCCGGAAGCGCTGGAGTGCTGGGATGAGAAGCTGGTGAAGGCGCTGCTGCCGCGCCATATGCAGATAATCAAAGAGATTAACGACAGATTTAAACTGCTGGTGGAGAAAACCTGGCCGGGCGATAAGCAGGTGTGGGCGAAGCTGGCGGTGGTGCATGACAAACAGGTTCGCATGGCCAACATGTGCGTGGTGAGCGGCTTTGCGGTGAACGGCGTCGCGGCGCTGCACTCCGATCTGGTGGTGAAGGATCTGTTCCCGGAATATCACCAGCTGTGGCCGAACAAATTCCATAACGTGACCAACGGCATTACGCCGCGTCGCTGGATTAAACAGTGTAATCCGGCGCTGGCTGCCCTGCTTGATAAGACGCTGAAGAAAGAGTGGGCCAACGATCTCGACCAGCTGATCAAGCTGGAGAAGTACGCCGACGATGCCAAATTCCGTCAGGTTTATCGCGACATTAAACAGGCGAATAAAGTGCGTCTCGCTGAGTTCGTGAAGCGGCGTACCGGGATCGACATCAACCCACAGGCGATTTTCGATATCCAGATTAAGCGCCTGCACGAATACAAACGCCAGCACCTCAACCTGCTGAACATTCTGGCGCAGTATAAAGAGATCCGCGAAAACCCGCAGGCCGACCGCGTACCGCGCGTCTTCCTGTTTGGCGCCAAAGCCGCGCCGGGCTACTACCTGGCGAAGAATATTATTCTGGCGATCAACAAGGTGGCCGAGGCGATCAATAACGATCCGCTGGTGGGCGATAAGTTGAAAGTGGTCTTCCTGCCGGATTACTGCGTATCGGCGGCGGAAATGCTGATCCCGGCGGCGGACGTCTCCGAGCAGATTTCCACGGCGGGTAAAGAGGCCTCTGGTACCGGCAACATGAAGCTGGCGCTGAACGGCGCATTGACCGTCGGCACTCTTGACGGCGCCAACGTTGAGATCGCCGAGCAGGTTGGCGAGGACAATATCTTTATCTTCGGCCATACCGTGGAAGAAGTTAAGGCGCTGAAGGCGAAAGGCTACGATCCGCTGAAATGGCGCAAGAAAGATAAGCTGCTGGACGCGGTGCTGAAAGAGCTGGAAAGCGGTAAATATAGCGGCGGCGACAAACACGCCTTTGATCAGATGCTGCATAGCCTGCTGCAAGGCGGCGATCCGTACCTGGTGCTGGCTGATTTCGCCGCTTACGTCGCGGCGCAGAAGCAGGTGGATGAACTGTATCGCGACCAGGAAGCCTGGACCCGTGCGGCGATCCTCAACACCGCGCGCTGCGGCATGTTCAGCTCCGACCGTTCTATTCGTGATTATCAGCAACGTATCTGGCAGGCAAAACGCTAAGGACAGGCCTATGGAGAATAAACGCCTTGATAACGCCGCGCTGGCGGCGGGGATCAGCCCCAGCTATATCAATGCGCACGGGCAGCCGCAGTCGATCGCGGCGGCCACTAAACAACGCTTGCTGGATGCTATGCATCGTACCGCTACTGCCGCGAAAGCGGCAGTAGAACCGCTGCCCAGCGTCAAGGTTTTTACCCACGGTAAAAAAATGCAGTTGCCGGTAGCGGGAAGCGGCGCGTTTCACTGGCTGCTGACGACCGAAGAAGGTAAGCAGTATCAGGGTGAGACGCGCGGCGGCGAAACGCTCGCTTTGCCTGGGCGATTGCCGACGGGCTATCACACCCTGACCCTCACGCGGGACGGCGAACGCTGGCACTGCCGGGCGATCGTCGCCCCGGCGCGCTGCTACGAACCGCTGGCGCTCAAAGAGGGCAAAAAGCTATGGGGCGCCTGCGTCCAGCTCTACACCCTGCGTTCTGAGAACAACTGGGGCATTGGCGACTTCGGCGATCTACGCGCCATGCTGCCGGAAATCGCCCGTCGCGGCGGCGCGTTTATCGGCCTCAACCCGATTCACGCGCTCTATCCGGCGAACCCGGAGAGCGCCAGTCCGTACAGTCCGTCCTCGCGCCGCTGGCTTAACGTCATCTATATCGACGTTAACGCGGTGGAGGATTTCCAGCGTAGCCCTGCCGCGCAGGCATGGTGGCAGCTTGCGGAAACCCAGCAGGCCTTGCAGGCCGCGCGGCAGACCGCTGATGTCGACTATACCGCTGTCACCGCGCTGAAGCTGACCGCGCTGCGTCTGGCGTGGGCCGAGTTTTCTACGCGTGAAGATGAGCAAATGGCGGAGTTCCGTCAGTTCGTGCTACGCGAGGGCGAAAGCCTCTACTGGCAGGCGGCGTTTGATGCGCTGCATGCGTGGCAAAGTCAGCAGGATCCGATGCGCTGGGGCTGGCCGGCATGGCCGGAGGCGTATCAGAGTACGAGCAGCCCGCAGGTGAAAACTTTCTGTGCGGAACATGCCGATGAGGTGAGTTTCTATCTGTGGCTGCAGTGGCTGGCATATACGCAGTTCGCCGCCTGTTGGCACACCAGCCAGCAGGACGGGATGCCGATTGGCCTGTATCGCGATCTGGCGGTCGGCGTCGCCGAAGGCGGATCGGAGACGTGGTGCGATCGCGAGCTGTATTGCCTCAGGGCTTCCGTCGGCGCGCCGCCGGACATCCTCGGCCCGCTGGGACAAAACTGGGGCCTGCCGCCGATGGATCCGCATGTGATGGCTGCCCGCGCCTACGAGCCGTTTATCGAACTGCTACGGGCGAATATGCAAAACTGCGGCGCATTGCGTATTGACCACGTGATGTCGGTGCTGCGCTTGTGGTGGATACCGTATGGCGAAACCGCCGACCATGGCGCCTATGTGCAGTATCCCGTGGATGACCTGCTGGCGATCCTGGCGCTGGAGAGCCAGCGGCACCGCTGCATGGTCATTGGCGAAGACCTCGGTACCGTACCGGTTGAGATCGTCGGCAAGCTGCGCAAAAGCGGCGTTTACTCGTATAAAGTGCTCTATTTCGAAAATGGCCCTGATAAAACGTTCCGCGCGCCGAAGGCCTATCCGCAGCAGTCGATGGCGGTCGCGACGACCCACGATCTACCGACGCTGCGCGGTTATTGGGAGAGCGGCGATTTAACGCTCGGGAAGACGCTGGGCCTGTATCCGGATGAAGTGGTGCTGCGCGGCTTATATGCCGATCGCGAGCAAGCAAAGCAGGGGTTGCTGGATGCGCTGCATCGGCACGGCTGTTTGCCGAAGCGCGCCGGGCATAAAGCCTCGCTGATGGCGATGACCTCAACGCTTAATCGCGGGATGCAGCGCTACATCGCCGACAGCAACAGCGCCCTGCTTGGACTACAGCCGGAAGACTGGCTGGAGATGGCTTCACCGGTCAACATCCCGGGCACCAGTACCGAGTATCCCAACTGGCGGCGTAAGCTTAGCGTGACGCTCGAGCAGATGTTTGCCGATGCGCAGGTGAATAAGTTGATTAAAGACCTGGATAAGCGCCGCAAGGCCCGCTAATCCAGAGAGAATTCCCCGGTGGCGCTGCGCTTACCGGGGCTACGGTTGAGAGCCGAAGAACAAAAAGGGAACGAGGATTACACCACCCTCCCCAGGACCGTAGCCCGGATAAGGCGCTTTGCGCCGCTATCCGGGAAACGAATAATAAAAAGGCCGGGGCGCATGATGCGCACCCGGCCTTTTTATTTCAGGGAGGAAGGGTTACACCACCATCCCCAGCAGCAGACAACCAACCAGGCCGCACACGGAAATGATGGTTTCCAGTACCGACCAGGACTTGATGGTCTCGCCAATGGTCAGGTTGAAATACTCTTTGAACAGCCAAAAGCCTGGATCGTTCACGTGCGAGAAGATAACGCTACCGGAACCCACGGCGATAACCATCAGCTCCGGGCTAACGCCGGTGGTGGCAATCAGCGGCGCGGCGATACCACCCGCGGTGATAGCGGCAACGGTAGCCGAACCCAGCGCAATACGCAGCACCGCGGCGATAGACCATGCCATAAACAGCGGTGACATATTGGATTCGTGCATGATAGAGGCGATGTACTTATCCATGCCGCTATCCACCAGCACCTGCTTAAAGGCGCCGCCGCCGCCGATGATCAACAGCATCATGGCAATGATTTTGATAGAGGAGGTCAGCGTATCGTTGATCTGCTCCATGGAGCGGCCGCGGTTCAGGCCGAAAGTGAACAGCGCGATCAGCACCGCAATCAGGGTCGCCATCACCGGGTCGCCGAAGAACTCGGCAACGGGCAGGAAGGCGTGGCCCTTCGGCAGAACCATCTCGGCGACGGCGCGCATCGCCATCAGGATCACCGGTACCAGAGAGGTCCAGACGCTGACGCCAAAGCCCGGCATCTCTTCTTCAGTGAAGGTTTTCGGGTTGTGCAGGCCTTCCGGGATCGGTTTATCAATACCTTTCAGGAAACGGGCGAAAACCGGGCCGGCGAGAATAACCGTCGGGATAGCCAGAATCGTACCGTAGAGCAGCGTTTTGCCCATATCGGCGTGGAAAATTGTCGCGATAGCGGTCGGGCCCGGGTGCGGCGGCAGGAAACCGTGGGTGACGGAGAGCGCCGCGGCCATCGGTACGCCAACGTACAGCAGCGGGATACGCGCGGAAGCGGCGATGGTAAAGACCAGCGGCAGCATCAGCACGAAACCGACTTCATAGAACAGGGCGAAACCGACGGTGAAACCGGTCAGTACAACGGCCCATTGAATATGTTTTTTACCGAATTTATCAATCAGGGTGGTGGCGATACGCTGCGCGCCGCCGCAGTCCGCCAGCATTTTACCGAGCATAGCGCCGAAGCCCATGATCAGTGCGAGGCTGCCGAGCGTGCCCCCGACGCCGTTTTTGATGGATACGATGACTTTATCCAGAGGCATACCCTGCATTAATCCGACGGCGAGCGCCACCAGAACCAGAGCGATGAAGCCGTTCATTTTGAAACGGATCATCAGCAACAATAACAGGGCAACCCCGATAGCTACGATGACTAATGGCATGATTTACCTGGCCTTAACTTGTTATGGGTAACGTTAAAGTCTGAACATCTACAGTATCCGTTCCGCAGAGGAACAAGGATGTCTTGCACCGTAAAGCTGGCATATTCCTGACCCAGAGAAAGGATAGCTGGCTATTTTTTTGTCGGTGGTGCTTGTCGTGGATGATACGGGTAACATGTGAGCTTTGAGAATGCCCTGAACCGGGTAAATTTTAAATATGAGACTTAAGTCATACTCTCTGCCGGGTTTTTGCCGTGCTGGCTAGTCAGAAATGTTGTGCGGTAACATGCGGGAAGGAGAAGTCACCCGGCAAGCGGTTGTTGCCGGGCGAGAGGGCGGAAGCTTAGTAGTAGGAGTGCTCGCCGCGCTGGTGTTCGGTCAGGTCGCGCACGCCTTTCAGCTCCGGGAATTCGTTCAGCAGCTGCTTTTCGATCCCTTCTTTCAGGGTCACGTCGACCATCGAGCAGCCGTTGCAACCACCGCCGAACTGCAGGATAGCCAGACCGTCTTCGGTGATTTCCATCAGCGAGACACGACCGCCGTGACCGGCCAGCTGTGGGTTGATCTGCGACTGCAGCAGGTACTCCACGCGCTCCATTAGCGGGGCATCGTCGGAAACCTTACGCATTTTGGCGTTCGGCGCTTTCAGCGTCAGCTGGGAACCGAGTTGGTCAGTGACGAAGTCGATTTCAGCATCTTCCAGATAAGGCGCGCTGAGTTCATCAACATACGCGGTCAGCTGTTCAAATTTCAGCGCCGTGTCGGTGTCTTCCACCGCATCCGGTGGGCAGTAGGATACGCCGCACTCAGCGTTTGGGGTGCCGGGATTAATCACAAATACGCGAATTTGCGTCCCTTCTTCCTGATTTGCCAGCAGTTTGGCAAAGTGCGCTTGTGCAGCATCGGAAATACGGATCATAGCGTTGGCCTAATAGTTGACTATTTTACTGGGTTATAATACGCCCATCAGCGGGGGTCTACAAGGTACGGCATACACACCATACCTGAACCGTCGCGGCGCCGTTTCGCAAAAGCAGGCGGGAAATCTCGGCGACGGTGCTTCCGGTTGTGACGACATCATCCACAATGGCGATATGGTGGCCCCGAACGGATAATTCAACCTGGAAAGCATTTTTCAGGTTCTGCTTACGTAATCTGGCGCTTAACTGATGCTGTGTTGCGGTACGCCGGATTCGCTTCAGCGCATCGCCGCGCCAGGCGCAACCCATCCAGCGCGCCAGCGGGCGGCATAGCGCCTCGCTTTGGTTAAATCCCCGACGCCAGTGGCGGCGTTGCCAAAGAGGCACGCTGATAATCCGGTCCACTGGCGGCAGCCCGCGGTTAAGGCGCAGGCGCAAAATAAGCAGTCGCGCCAGCGCTGGGGCGAGTTCCGGACGAGGCCCGAACTTTAACTGATGCACCAGTCCGCTTAGCGCAGGGGTATAGCTATTCACCGTCACCAGCCGCTGCCAGGGCGGCGGTTTTTGCAGGCAGCGTCCACAGGGTAAGGTGGGCGCCAATGCGGGTAAACCGCACTGCGGGCAGAGTGATTGTGAGATGAGCTGCGAGGCGGTGCAGCGCGAGCAAATCCCCCAGTGAGCGATGGCCAGCGGCATTTGGCATAGCCAGCATAAGCTGTGTGCTGTTAGCATAATTCCCCTCATAGTGATGGAAAGAGAACAGTAACTGATGAATGACATCTGGTGGCAAACCACGGGCGAAGGAAATTGTCATCTTGTGCTGCTGCACGGATGGGGGCTGAATGCCAACGTGTGGGATTGCATTACGCCGGAACTGGCTACGCATTTTACCCTGCACCTGGTGGATCTACCGGGCTATGGCCGCAGCGGTGGTTTTGGCGCCTTAACGCTTGAAGAGATGGCGCAGCAGGTCGTTGCAAAAGCGCCGGAGCAGGCCATCTGGCTTGGCTGGAGCCTGGGCGGGTTGGTAGCGAGCCTGGTGGCGCTGCAGCATCCGCAACGCGTGCAGGCGCTGGTGACCGTCGCTTCTTCGCCGTGTTTTGGCGCGCGCGACCCGTGGCCGGGGATTAAACCGGAAGTGCTGAGCGGCTTCCAGCAGCAGCTTAGTGAAGATTTCCAGCGTACCGTCGAGCGTTTTCTCGCCCTGCAAACCATGGGTACCGAAAGCGCGCGCCAGGACGCCCGTGCGCTGAAAAGCACCGTTCTGTCGCTGCCGATGCCGCCTGCTGAGGTTCTCAACGGCGGGTTGGAGATTCTCAAAACCGCCGATTTGCGTCAACCGCTCGCCGCGCTGACCATGCCGTTTTTGCGCCTCTATGGTCGTCTGGATGGGCTGGTGCCGCGTAAAATCGTTCCGCTATTGGATGAGCTGTGGCCGCAAAGTGAGTCTATCATTTTCGAAAAGGCGGCCCATGCGCCGTTTATTTCACATCCCCAGCCATTTTGTGAGCCTCTGATCGCGTTGAAAAAGCGGCTGAATAATTATTTTTAGCGCCGCGTGGTAAATCATCAGGATCGGGCAATACTTAGGTTGTTGCGGCGGTTGATTATTTCGTTTTTGCCGCCGCAAACTAAAAATAACAACCTTATGGAGAGTAAAGGCTATGAAACTTGTTACAGGTATTGTTGCATCTCTGGTGATTGGCTCCCTCTCTTTTGGCGCGTTCGCGGCGAAAGAGATCCAGAAAGATGAAGTCGCGAAAATGAATCTGACCAAGGTCGGCAGCATCACGACTTCCCGTACCACGTCGCCTATGGACGCGAAGCGCGATCTGTCTAAGAAGGCGGATGAGTTGGGCGGTAAGTACTTCGTGGTGATTGCCGGCGAGAAGAACGAGAAGACGGTTCACGCGAACGCCGACGTGTATAAGTAAGCCCGATTTCCCCTGCCAGGCGCAGCCTGGCAGGGCTCCAGCTCAACGTCGTTGGGTAGCCCGGATACGGCGCAACGCGCCGCCATCCGGGATGTCTTATTCAGCGCAAAGACCACCACTCCCGCAGACAGGCTTTCCCTTCCGGGCAGCTTTTACAGCTGCCGGAAAGGCAGCCATCGGCATCTTCGGTCTTTCTGACCGCTTTCCCCATCGCTTCCAGGCGGCTCAACATGGCGTCGATCAGCGGCCGCGGCGTATGCAGGCGGGCGCTCAGCTGTGCGGCTTCCATGCGCCCCTGCAGGGCCAGCATATCGCGTACTTCGATTAACGATGCCATGATGATTGCTCCTTAGTGGCAGTCGCCGGCCGGGCTCTGGCAGCAAGACGTCGGGGTTTTACGCGTCGCCAGCAGCGAAACGTCTACCCGGCTCCGCGCCCGACGCAGCAGGCCAAAGACCACGACGTTAAACAGAATCACCGCCAGAATACACACCAGGCTGTAGCGCGGGTGCTGGCTAAAGCTCACGGTCTGGTAGTACAGCGTTGATAGCGAGTAGGCGATATTCAACCCCCACAGCACCGAGAACATCATCCAACCGCGGCTGGACTCACGGGCAATCGCCCCCATCACGGAAATGCATGGAATATAGAGCAGGACGAAGATCAGGTAGCTGTACGCGGCGGCGGCGCTGCCGAATTTACTGCCCATCACGCCCATTGCGCCGGTTTCCATTTCGCCATCGCCTTTGCTTGCTTCAATCGGGTTCGCCAGCACGCTCAGGCTAAAGGTGTCTTTCAGTCCCTGCCAGGTTTCATCGACGGCGGCTAACAGCTCGTCGCCAAGGCTAAACTCCTGTGGGTTAAACTCTTCATTCTGGATATCTTCCGCGGTGTAGAGGGTATTCAGCGTACCGACCACCACTTCTTTCGCCATCGCGCCGGTAAACAGGCCGACGGTTGCCTGCCAGTTATCTTCGTGCACGCCAATCGGCTTAAACACTGGGGTGATCACTCGGCTAACCGAAGCCAGCGCCGAGTCGTTGATGTTATCGACCACTTTGCCGCTAAGCGAGAAGCTGTTCAGCGCGCTGAGGAAAATACTGACAATCACAATGACCTTACCGGCGCGCAGGACGAAGCCTTTCAGGCGCTGCCAGGTCTGGATAACCAGGCTCTTGATGTGCGGTACGTGATACACCGGCAGCTCCATCACAAACGGCGAGGCTTCGCCGCGCATAATGGTGTATTTGAGCATCAGGCCGGTGAGGATCGCCATCACGATGCCCAGCACGTACAGTGAGAAGACCGCCAGCGCGCCGTTCTGCCCGAAGAAGGCAGCGGCGAAGACCGCGAAAATCGCCAGTCGCGCGCCGCAGGACATAAATGGCGCCATCATGATGGTCATTAGCCGTTCACGCGGCGCATCCAGCGTACGGGCGCCCATTACCGAAGGCACGTTACAGCCGAAACCGACGATCAGCGGCACGAAGGATTTCCCCGGCAGGCCTAACGCCTGCATCAGGCGGTCCATCACGAAGGCCGCGCGCGCCATATACCCGGAGTCCTCAAGGAAAGAGAGGAACAGGTACATCATGCCGATTTGCGGTACCAGCGGCAGCACGGTATTGATACCGCCGCCCAGCCCTTGCGCGAGGAATACGGTCAGCCAGTCCGGGAAGTGCAGGGTGTAGCCCAGCCACTGGATGCCGTGAATGAAGATAGCCACCGAACCGGCGTCGAAAATCGGCTGCAGGGCGCCGCCGATGTTGATAGCCAGCAGGAACATCAGGTACATCACGAACAGGAAGATCGGTAAGCCGAGGAAGCGGTTAAGGATAATTTTATCCATCGCCGTGGTGAAGCGGCTCGGCTCGGCGGTCAGGGTGTTACTGACGGCATCGCATACCGCGGCGATACTTTGATAGCGGGCATCGGCGATATACAGTGCCGGATCGTCCATTTCGCCGCTCAGGTTAGCCAGCGCCAGATCGAGTTTGTCGGCGGCGTTGCCGGCGAAAGCGCGGCTATAAATATCGCCTTCCAGCATCTGCAGCCCCAGCCAGCGGCGCTGACGCAGCGGCATATCAGCAGGCATCGCCTGCGCCAGCATATCGGCTTCGCGCTGCAGAGATTGTGGATAGTGCACCAGTTCCAGCGGCTGATTTTTCTCATGGCGGTCAAGCGCCATTTTTAGCGCTTCGATACCGCGGCCGCGGGTGGAGACCAGCGGTATCACCGGGCAACCGAGACGGGCCGCTAACGCGTCGACGTCGATGCGGATTTGCTGCTTTTCGGCAATATCGAGCATGTTTAGCGCGACGACGCAGGGAATACCCAACTCCAGCAGTTGCAGAGTCAGATAGAGGTTCCGTTCCAGGTTCGAGGCGTCGATGACGTTAATCAGCAGGTCGGCATCGCCGCTGAGAATATAGTGACAGGCAATCTGTTCGTCGAGCGACGTCTGCGAGGAGATGGTGGTCAGCGAATAGGTGCCCGGCAGGTCGACCAGGGTGACCTGGTGGTCGGTGGTGGTGAAGGCGCCTTCTTTACGCTCAACGGTGACCCCCGCCCAGTTACCCACCCGTTGGCGCGCGCCGGTTAGTTGATTAAATAACGTTGTTTTGCCGGAATTAGGATTACCAATTAAACCAACGGTTAATTTTTTCATTTTTTCAGACTCTTAGTGCTGGGTCAGGTGTTATTGCGCAACCGCTTCCAGTTCAATTAACGCGAGGTCTTTTTTACGTAATACCAGGCTCACGCGCCGGGTCTCAATATGAATAGGATCGCCCAGCGGCGCCACGCGTACGACATGAAACGAAGAGCCGGGCAACATTCCCAGGGAGAGCAGTTTCTGCCGATAAGCCGGGCTAATATCGCGGGAAAAACCGGTGATTTTCCACGCACTATCAGGAGTGAATTGCATAGGGCCTACTTGTTATCGCTAACCGAAAAGAGAATTTCCAGGCGCGGCTATTAAAGCGGCGCTGGGGACTATAGCCAACGAAGAAGAATAAAATTTAACTGATAACGATGATAATGAGAATGGTTTGTATCATCAATACATGACAAGGATAATAAATGCGGTTTTCCTGGGAATTTGCTTATTTTTTGATATGACGCAAGAACCCTGTTGTAGTCAAAAATAAGGGAAAAATTAATTTCTTCATTTAATGTTTAATAAAGGTTTCATTAGTTAACAGAATGAAACTTTATAAATTTCGAACTTATTGAAAGGTTACTGGAATATATTAATCGAGGCTCAGGCATTAAAAAGCGGAAAATTGCCCCTCGTATAGAGGGGCAGGGAAGGATTAACGTTTTTTTCCCATCGCGGCGGCTAGCGCATCCATCATCGCGCTGTTGCCGGCTGGCTGAGCATCGCGACCGCGCGGCTTCGCCGCTTTTGCCGCCGGGCGGTTACCCTGCGGGCGATCGTTGCCGCCGCCGCGGCGCGCGTTGCTGTCGCCCGGTTGTTCATCCAGGCGCATCGTTAACGCGATGCGTTTACGCGGCAGGTCCACTTCCATCACCTTCACTTTGACGATATCGCCCGCTTTGACCACGGTATGCGGGTCTTCAACGAACTTATTCGACAGCGAAGAGATATGGACCAGGCCATCCTGGTGCACGCCGATATCGACGAAGGCGCCAAAGTTGGTAACGTTGGTGACCGCGCCTTCCAGAATCATCCCCGGCAGCAGGTCGTTCATCGTCTCAACGCCGTCGGCGAACTGGGCGGTTTTAAACTCAGGGCGCGGATCGCGGCCCGGTTTTTCCAGCTCTTTGATGATATCGGATACCGTCGGCACGCCGAACTTATCATCGGTAAAATCAGAGGCTTTCAGGTTGCGCAGCTCGCTGCTGTTGCCCATCAGATCTTTCAGCGCCTGCTGGGTTGCGGCCAGAATACGCTCGACCACCGGGTAGGCTTCCGGGTGAACGGTTGAGGCGTCCAGCGGGTTATCGCCGTGGTTAATACGCAGGAAGCCTGCGCACTGCTCAAAGGCTTTCGGCCCCAGACGGCTTACCTTCAGCAACTGCTGGCGGTTATGGAACTGGCCGTTCTCGTCGCGCCAGGCGACGATATTCTGCGCCATCATGCGGGTCAGGCCGGCAACGCGGGTTAACAGCGCCACCGAGGCGGTGTTAAGGTCAACGCCGACGGCGTTAACGCAGTCTTCCACCACCGCATCCAGCTTACGCGCCAGCTGCGTCTGACTAACGTCATGCTGATACTGACCGACGCCGATTGATTTCGGATCGATTTTCACCAGCTCGGCCAGCGGATCCTGCAGACGGCGGGCGATAGAGACCGCGCCGCGTAGGGAAACGTCGAGGTCCGGG
This sequence comes from Klebsiella sp. 141203, assembly GCF_032601985.1. Lineage (NCBI taxonomy): Bacteria > Pseudomonadati > Pseudomonadota > Gammaproteobacteria > Enterobacterales > Enterobacteriaceae > Klebsiella > Klebsiella sp. 141203. Next base: position 422,089 of record NZ_JAQIRL010000004.1, read on the forward strand.
AACTCCTGCGCCGCCAGTTCGGAAGCCGAGTAGACCGATGCGCCGGCTTCGCTGACGATCACTTTCTGGGCGGTTACTTTCGGGAACTGTTTTTGCACGTCGAGGAAGAAACGCTCGGTCTCGCGGGAAGCGGTACCGTTGCCGATAGCCACCAGCTCAACGTTATGTTTCTCGCACAGCGCCGCGACGACGACGGCGGCTTTAGCCGCCTGGCCGGTGTGCGGGTAGATGGTATCGGTGGCCACCAGTTTGCCGGTGCCGTCGACTACCGCCACTTTTACGCCGGTACGCAGGCCCGGATCGAGCCCCATGGTGGCGCGCAGGCCGGCAGGCGCGGCCATCAGCAGGTCATGGAGGTTACGGGCGAATACGTTAATCGCTTCGTCTTCCGCGCGTTCGCGCACGGTGCCCATTAATTCGGTTTCGAGGTGCATCAGCACCTTGATGCGCCAGGTCCAACTGACGACGCCTTTGCGCCAGCTGTCCGCCGGGGCATTATTCAGGCGCAGGCCGAGATGATCGATAATGATCTGCTCGCAGTGGCTCTCTTTCGGCGGCTCGTCAAACTGCGGGTCGGCGTTGAGCGACAGCTGCAGCACGCCCTCATTGCGCCCGCGGAACATCGCTAGCGCGCGGTGCGACGGCACGGAAGCGATCGGTTCATGGTGGTCGAAGTAATCGCGGAATTTAGCGCCTTCTTCTTCCTTGCCGCTGACGACGCTGGCCACCAGGTGGGCGTTTTTCCACAGATAATCACGCACCTTCGCCAGCAGGGCGGCGTCTTCCGCGAAACGCTCCATCAGAATATAGCGCGCGCCGTCGAGAGCGGCTTTACTATCCGCCACGCCTTTATCGGCATCGATATAGTTTGCCGCTTCGGTTTCCGGATCGTGGGAAGGCTCATTCCACAGCAGATCGGCCAGCGGTTCGAGACCGGCTTCAATAGCGATTTGCCCACGGGTGCGGCGTTTGGGTTTGTACGGCAGGTAGAGGTCTTCGAGCTCGGTTTTGCTGAGGGTGGCGTTGATGGCTTTTTCCAGCGCTTCGCTGAGCTTGCCCTGTTCGCCGATCGATTTGAGGATCGCCTGGCGGCGGTCTTCCAGTTCGCGCAGATACCCGAGGCGAGTTTCCAGATTACGCAGCTGCGTGTCATCCAGACCGCCGGTGACTTCCTTACGATAACGTGCAATAAACGGCACGGTGTTCCCTTCATCAAGCAGGCGAACGGCAGCTTCTACCTGTTCGGCTCTGGCCTGAAGTTCACCCGCAATAATGCGGCAGAGCGAATCATTCATCATCGGTTTTATTCATCATTAGGGTCAAAAATCAGGGGATAGTTATACGGGGTGACAGGCTAAAATGCCAGCCGCGACCGGGTTCTCTCGGAATGTTCCGGCGCTATTTCACGTATTCAATTTCATTGACGTACCAGCTGGCTTCGCCCGCCGGAGTGTTAACGATAGCCAGGTCGCCCACCTCTTTCTTTAGTAAGGCGCGAGCCATTGGCGAATCGATAGAGATATAGTCTTTGCGGCCGAAGATTTCATCGTAGCCGACAATGCGAAAGCGCTTGGTATCGCCATTGTCGTTCTCGATTTCCACCCACGCTCCGAAGAACACTTTGCCTTCCTGCTGCGGGGAATAATCGACGATTTTGAGATTTTCCAGACACTTGGTGAGATAACGCACCCGGCGGTCAATTTCGCGCAGGCGCTTTTTATTGTACTGATAATCGGCGTTTTCGCTGCGGTCGCCAAGACTCGCCGCCCAGGTCACTTTCTTGGTGACTTCCGGGCGCTCTGTACGCCACAAGTAATCCATCTCTTGCTTCAGTTTTTCATACCCTTCACGGGTGATCAGCGGCGTTTTCATCTGTGGTTCATCCAAAATAATCTCGTCCCGCCGTACCTTAACCAGCCGTTTCGGCAAGGTAAAGCTCCAGGCGCAGAAATCACGGCTACTGGCTGCGGGTAAAAATGGTAATCACCTGATCAATATGATTTTTCATTGCTTTCTTTGCCGCACGGACGTCGTGGGCCTCAATGGCTTCAAGGATCGCGCGATGCTCTTGTTCCGAGCGATGCGGCATATCGTCCGGCGTATAGTGGCGCTGCAGCATGCGGAACATACTGCCGTAACGGTGGCCGAGTAGGTGGCCGATGATAAACGCGTACGCCGGGTTACCGCTGGCCTGAGCGATACGGATATGGAACAGGCGATCGCCGGGATGGGTGGTTGAACCGGCACGGTTATCGCGACAGTTCTGTTCAAAGGCCTCGCGGATAGCGGCCAGCTCCTCGGGGCTGGCATGGCGCGCCGCCAGCGCGGCGGTTTCCGGTTCTATTAACAGACGCGCCTGCAGCAGAGAAAATGGCGGTAGTTCGGCGTTAAAATCGAGGTCTATGTTGAGTTCGTCGTCGATCTCCGTCCACTGGTCGCGACCGGCCTGCGCCATCACCGGCTCTTTGGTGGCGACGAGCGGCGTCTGCGATTTGACGATTACCCCGTTGCCGACGCGCACGTCCACCAGGCCAATCACCTCCAGCGCAATCAGCGCTTCACGTACCGATGCGCGGCTGACGTTCAACTGCTGGGCTAAATCTCGCTCAGACGGCAGACGGCTGCCGGGCGGAAATTCGTTGTTCTCAATTAATCGCTTGAGTTGGTCTGCTATCTGTCTGTAAATCCTTGGGTTTTCCAGTCTGGTAATCGGCATGTTTCACCTTTGCTCATGCGATAGACAGTGATAAAGCGCACAAATATTGGTCAGCACACTTGAGTGTTTGTTAGTCGAGTGTAATTAATTGGTTAACCAATGTGCCGTTTGTGGCCGTTTTTGCAACATATGAGCTTCACGATAGCGGGTTATGCCTGACTTGTCATGCGAAAGGTCAGGCCTTTGACTACCATCAATGGCCTGACCATTAGTCCTTTAGACCAGGGGAGAGAAATGGAACTAACCGGAAAACGCGTTCTGATTACCGCCGCAGGGCAGGGGATTGGCAACAGCTGCGCGCGGCTATTTGCCGCCGCTGGCGCGGAAGTGATTGCCAGCGATATCAACATTGCCGGATTGAGCGATATCCCCGGCGTACAGCCGCTGCAGCTGGATGTCACCCGCGCCGACGCCATTGCCGCCGCTGCGGAAACGCTGGGCCCGCTGGATGTCTTGTTCAACTGCGCCGGGGTGGTGCATAGCGGCAGCATTCTTGAATGTAGCGAGCGGGAGTGGCAGTTCGCTCTCGATCTGAATGTCACCGCCATGTTCCACACGATTCGCGCCTTTTTGCCGGCGATGATCGCCCGCGGCGGCGGCTCGATTATCAACATGTCATCGGTGGCTTCCAGCGTGAAAGGGGTACCAAACCGCTTCGCCTACAGCGCCAGTAAAGCGGCGGTCATTGGCCTGACCCGCTCGGTCGCCGCAGATTTCGTCACCCAGGGGATTCGTTGTAATGCGATTTGTCCGGGCACCGTCGATTCACCATCGCTGCGTGGACGTATTGCCGAGCAGGCTCGCGAACAAGGGTTGAGCGAAGAGGCGGTTTATGAGGCGTTTGTCGCCCGCCAGCCTATTGGCCGTATTGGCAAGCCGGAAGAGATCGCCCAGCTGGCGCTGTATCTGGCTTCCGACGCCAGCGCTTACACCACCGGTACGGTACAGATTATTGACGGCGGCTGGAGCAACTAACCGCGCGGCGCTTTATTTCACTATCAGGAAAACGCATGAAATTACTCCGTTTTGGCAATCCCGGCAGCGAGCGTCCGGGCGTACTCGACAACGACGGTCGCCTGCGCGACCTATCGAACTATGTGACCGATCTGCGCGGCGACGCGCTGCAGCCGGAAAGCCTGGCGCGTCTGCGGCAGCTGGATCTCTACAGCCTGCCGCTGGTAGAGGGTAATCCGCGTATCGGCGCCTGCGTTGGCGGTATCGGCAAGTTTATCTGCATCGGCCTGAACTACGCCGATCACGCCGCAGAGACCGGCGCCGATATTCCGCAGGAACCGGTGGTATTCAGTAAGTGGACCAGTGCGGTGGTCGGGCCGAACGATAACGTGATTATCCCGCGCGGTTCGCAAAAGACCGACTGGGAAGTCGAGTTAGGGGTGGTGATTGGTAAAGGCGGGCGCTATATCGACGAGCGCGACGCCATGCAGCACGTTGCTGGCTACTGCGTGATTAATGACGTCTCCGAACGTGAGTATCAAATCGAGCGCGGCGGCACCTGGGATAAAGGCAAAGGCTGCGACACGTTCGGGCCTACCGGCCCCTGGCTGGTGACCGCCGATGAAATACCCGACCCTAACTCCCTTAACCTGTGGCTGGAGGTTGACGGCAAACGCTATCAGGACGGCAACACTCGCACCATGATTTTCAAAGTGCCCTATATCATCAGCTACCTGAGCCGCTTTATGAGCCTGCAGCCGGGCGATGTCATCTCTACCGGCACGCCGCCGGGGGTGGGTATGGGCCAGAAACCGCAGCCGGTCTATCTACGCGCCGGCCAGACTATCCGTCTGGGCATTGAAGGGTTGGGCGAACAGCAGCAGCTGACCGTGGAGGACAAATAATGACGCAAATTACCGCCCTGCGGGTAGAGGATATCCGCTTTCCCACCTCGCAGCAGTTGGACGGCTCCGATGCGATGAATCCCGACCCGGATTACTCCGCCGCCTACGTGATCCTCGAAACCGACAATCCGCAGCTCACCGGTCACGGGCTGACCTTCACCATTGGCCGCGGCAACGAAATTTGCTGCGCGGCGATTCAGGCGCTGGAGCATTTAATCGTCGGCGAGCAACTCGAGACGATCGCCGCCGATATGGGCGCCTTCTGGCGGCGCTTTACCAGCGATAGCCAGCTGCGCTGGATTGGCCCGGACAAAGGGGCGATTCACCTGGCGACCGGCGCGGTGGTCAATGCGGTGTGGGATCTGTGGGCGAAGGCCGAAGGCAAACCGGTCTGGCGACTGGTCGCCGATATGAGCCCGGCCGAGCTGGTGCGCTGCATTGATTTTCGCTACATCACCGACTGCATTACCCCGGAGGAGGCGTTGCGCCTGCTGGAAAGCCGTGAGGAGGGCAAAGCCCAGCGGCTTGAACAGCTACAGGCGCAGGGTTATCCGTGTTACACCACGTCAGCGGGCTGGCTGGGATACGGTGATGACAAACTGCGTCGTCTTTGTCAGCAGGCGGTGGACGCCGGTTTCTCGCATATCAAGCTGAAGGTTGGGCGCGATATTGAAGATGACATCCGCCGCGTGCGCATTGCCCGTGAAGTGATTGGCCCCGAGCGGAAACTGATGATTGACGCCAACCAGGTATGGGAAGTGGACGCCGCCATTCCATGGGTCAAAGCGTTGGCCTTCGCCAACCCGTGGTTTATCGAAGAGCCGACCAGCCCGGATGATATCGAAGGTCACCGCAAGATCCGCGAGAACATCGGCGCGGTGAAGGTCGCCACCGGCGAGATGTGCCAGAACCGGATTATGTTCAAACAGTTCATTATGCGCGGCGCGATTGACGTGGTGCAGATCGATGCCTGCCGGTTAGGCGGCGTCAACGAAGTGCTGGCGGTGATGCTGATGGCGGCGAAGTACAACCTGCCGGTTTGCCCGCACGCCGGCGGCGTCGGACTGTGCGAATACGTCCAGCACCTGTCGATGATTGACTACCTGTGCATCGCCGGTACCCATGAAGGGCGGGTGATCGAGTTTGTCGACCATCTGCACGAGCACTTCCTGCACCCTTGCGAAATCCGCGGCGCAGCTTATATGCCGCCGCAGGCGCCGGGCTACTCGATTGAAATGCATCAGGCTTCTATCGAGCAGTACCGCTACCGTGGAGAAGCGCATGTTGCGCATTGATGCCCACCACCACTACTGGCGCTATCAGCCACAGGATTACCCGTGGATTGATGACGACATGCCGCAACTGCGCCGGGATTTTTACCCCCCGCAGCTCCAGCCGCTGCTGGCGCAGCACCGGCTCGATGGCGCGGTGGTGGTGCAGGCGCGTCATGACGAAAACGAAACCGCCTGGCTGGTGGCGCAGGTTTCTCAGGCGGTTGGCGTATGCGGCGTGGTGGGCTGGCTGGATATTACCGCCGCGGATCTCGAGGACAAGCTGACGCAGTGGCGCGACCAGCTGTGCGGGTTGCGCCATCAGGTACAGGATGAAGCCGACCCGGCAGCGTGGCTTGAGCGCGAGGCGGTCTCGCGAGGAATGCAGCAGTTGCAGCGCCAGGGCTATAGCTGGGATCTACTGGTTACCCATCGTCATCTCGCGGCGGCGGCACGCTTTGCCGCCCGCCACGATGATCACTGGCTGGTACTCGACCATTTCGGCAAGCCGGATATCGCGCGCGGCGCGGCCCACTGGGCCGAACAGGCGAGGCCGCTGGCCGCATTACCGCATGTGGTGGGCAAACTTTCCGGCCTGGTGACCGAAGCCGGGCGCGGATGCTGGACCGAGCAGCAACTGCTGCCTTTCTTCGACGCCGCGCTGGAGTTGTTTGGCCCGCAGCGGCTGATGTTTGGTTCCGACTGGCCGGTATGCCTGCTGGCGGCGGAGTACCACCAGGTTTACCAGCTGTGCGAAACGGCGCTGGCCCCGCTGACGGAAACGCAGCGGTCAGCTATCTGGGGCGGCACTGCCTGTCGGGTTTATGGTTTAACGGAGGCGAAGCGTGGATCTATTTCTTAAAGACAAAGTGGTTATCGTCACCGGCGGCGGCTCGGGGATCGGCGCGGCCGTGACGCAACTGCTGGCGGAAGAGGGCGCGGTGCCGGTCATCGTCACTAATGCCCAGCCAGAGCAGGGGTTTATGGATGGGCTGAAGCAAATCGCGCCGCAAAGTGAGCTGATTATCGCCGACCTGTGCCAGGAGGCTGAATGTGCCGCGGCGGTAGGCCAGGTGCTGGCGCGCTTTGGCCGCATTGATGCGCTGGTGAATAACGCCGGAGTGAACGATGGCGTAGGGCTTGAGGCCGGGCGTGAGGCGTTTCTCGGATCGCTTGAGAAAAACCTGATCCACTACTACCAGATGGCCCACCTGTGCCGCGAGGCGCTGGAGGCGGCGCGGGGCGCTATCGTCAATATCGCCTCGAAAACCGCGCTCAGCGGCCAGGGCGGCACCAGCGGCTATACCGCGGCGAAAGGGGCAGTGCTGGCATTAACCCGTGAATGGGCGGTATCGCTGCGCGAGAGCGGCGTGCGGGTTAACGCGGTGGTACCGGCGGAAGTGCTGACGCCGCAGTACCAGCGCTGGATAAATACCTTCCCCGATCCACAGCGGCAGATGGCGGCGATTAACCAACGCATTCCGCTGGGCAAACGCATGACCACGCCGGAAGAGATCGCCAATACCGTGGTGTTTCTTATCTCCTCGCGCGCGTCGCACACTACCGGGCAGTGGCTGTCGGTAGACGGCGGGTATTTGCATCTCGACAGGGCGCTGTCATGAGCGCCGCGCGGCGGCTGTGTCAGGCGCTGGATTTAGTCGATTCGGCGGAGAAAATTGCCGAATACCAGCGTCTGCATGAACGTATCTGGCCGGAAGTCGCCGGGCATCTACGCGACCATGGCGTGCTGGATATGGAGATTTACCGGCTCGGCACGCGGCTGTTTATGGTGATGGAGGTCACCGGGGATTTCGATGGCGAACGCTTTGCTCAACACAGCCTGAACCACCCGGTCATTCAGCGTTGGGAAGCGCTGATGTGGCAATACCAGGTTCCCACCCCCTGGACGCCGGCAGGCGAAAAATGGGTGTCGATGGAGCGCATATTCTCTTTGCAGGATCAATAAAACAACTCTGTACTCTACTGAGGATCTCACCATGCTAGTGAATAAAACGGCGGAGCCGCTGGCGGCCCGCGCCGGGGCGACCCCTAATCTGCGCTGGGCATTTATGCTGGTCACCAGCCTATTCTTTATGTGGGGGCTCTCTTACGGCCTGCTCGATGTTCTCAATAAACATTTTCAGGAGACTCTGCACGTCACCAAAGCGCAGTCCGGTTTACTGCAGGCGGCCTATTTTGGCGCCTACTTCCTGGTGGCGCTGCCCGCCGGCTATTTTATGGATAAACGCGGTTATAAAGCGGGGATCCTGGTCGGTTTGTGCCTGTATGCGCTTGGCGCGCTGCTGTTTGTGCCGGCGGCGAGCGTGAATAGCTTTGTGCTGTTCCTCTTCGCACTGTTTGTGATTGCCTGCGGATTAGGCTGCCTTGAGACCGCGGCGAACCCTTATGCGACGGTACTTGGCGACAGTAAAGGCGCCGAGCGGCGGTTGAATCTGGCGCAGTCGTTTAACGGACTGGGGCAGTTTATTGGCCCGCTGATCGGCGGCACGCTGTTCTTTTCAGCCACTCAGAGCAATACCGGCGACCAGAGCTCGGTAAAAATCACCTATGTCGCTATCGCCGTACTGGTGCTGGCTATCGCGCTGCTATTCCGCCGCACGCCGATGCCGGATATTCGCGAGGATGAGGGCAGTCAGCAAGAAGCGGCACAGGGGCTGTGGCAGCATCGCCACTTTACCGGCGGGGTCATCGCCCAGTTCTTTTACGTTGCCGCGCAGGTCGGCGTGGGGGCGTTCTTTATCAACTATGCGACCGAGCACTGGCATGGCGTGACAAACCAGCACGCTTCCTATCTGCTGTCGATTGCGATGATTAGCTTTATGGTCGGTCGTTTCTTCAGTACCTGGCTGATGGGGCGGGTGCAGGCGGCGACGCTGCTGATGGTTTACTCGCTGGTCAATATCGTGCTCTGCGGTTTGGTGATGATGAGCATTGACGGCGTGTCGGTGGTGGCACTCATTGCGGTCTTCTTTTTTATGTCGATTATGTTCCCGACCATTTTCGCGCTGGGCGTTAAAAACATGGGCAGCCATACCAAACGCGCCAGCTCGTTTATGATTATGGCCATCGTCGGCGGGGCGATTATGCCTTACTTCATGGGGGCGCTGGCCGACCGCTACAGTACCGCGTTGGCCTATGGGTTGCCGCTGCTATGCTTCCTGGTGGTGCTGTGGTACGGCATGAGCCAACGACGCGCGTAAGCGGCAAAATTAGCTAAAAAGGCGGAGGAGACCCTCCGCCTTTTTCTTTTTTGTCGCGCCGGTGGTAAATTTTGCTCAGAATGACGGGTTTACCCTAAATAATTCGAGTTGCAGGAAGGCGGCAAGAGTGTGAATCCCCGGGAGCATAGATAACTATGTGACTGGGGTGAGCGCACGCAGCCAACGCACGTGCAACTTGAAGAATGACGGGTATAAATTGCTGTTTAATATGCTTTGTAACAATTTCGACTAGAATATATACCAGATTTGGCTGGTCGTATTAGCGTGGGTTTTTAAGAATACGCACTAACGATTGCAGTGAACCTTTGGGAGTACAAACAATGCAAGAGAATTATAAGATTCTGGTTGTGGATGACGATATGCGCCTGCGCGCGCTGCTGGAACGTTATCTGACCGAGCAGGGCTTCCAGGTTCGTAGCGTGGCGAACGCCGAACAGATGGATCGCCTGCTGACCCGTGAATCCTTCCACCTGATGGTGCTGGATCTGATGCTGCCGGGCGAAGATGGTTTATCTATCTGCCGCCGCTTGCGTAGCCAGAGCAACCCGATGCCGATCATTATGGTGACGGCGAAAGGGGAAGAAGTGGACCGTATCGTGGGCCTGGAAATCGGCGCCGATGATTACATTCCTAAACCGTTTAACCCGCGCGAACTGCTGGCCCGTATCCGCGCCGTGCTGCGCCGCCAGGCGAACGAGCTGCCGGGCGCGCCATCGCAAGAAGAAGCGGTGATTGCTTTTGGCAAATTTAAACTGAACCTCGGCACCCGCGAGATGTTCCGTGAAGATGAGCCGATGCCGCTCACCAGCGGTGAGTTCGCGGTATTAAAAGCACTGGTTAGCCATCCGCGTGAACCGCTGTCCCGCGATAAGCTGATGAACCTTGCCCGCGGCCGCGAGTACTCGGCGATGGAGCGTTCCATCGACGTACAAATCTCCCGCCTGCGCCGCATGGTGGAAGAAGATCCGGCGCATCCGCGCTACATCCAGACCGTTTGGGGACTGGGCTACGTCTTCGTGCCGGACGGTTCTAAGGCATGAAGCGCGTGCGTTTTTCGCCGCGAAGCTCATTTGCCCGCACCCTGTTACTGATCGTCACCCTGCTGTTCGTCAGCCTGGTGACGACTTATCTGGTGGTGCTGAATTTCGCGATCCTGCCGAGCCTGCAGCAGTTTAATAAGGTGCTGGCATACGAAGTCCGTATGCTGATGACCGATAAACTGCAGCTGGAAGACGGCACCCAACTGGTGGTACCGCCGGCGTTTCGCCGCGAAATTTACCGCGAGCTGGGGATTTCGCTCTATTCCAATGAGGCGGCGGAAGACGCAGGCCTGCGCTGGGCGCAGCATTATGAATTCTTAAGCCAGCAGATGGCGCACCAGCTTGGCGGGCCGACCGAAGTGCGGGTTGAGGTCAACAAAAGCTCGCCGGTGGTGTGGCTGAAGACCTGGCTTTCGCCGAATATCTGGGTGCGGGTGCCGCTGACTGAAATCCATCAGGGCGATTTCTCGCCGCTATTCCGTTATACGCTGGCGATAATGCTACTGGCCATTGGCGGCGCGTGGCTATTCATCCGTATCCAGAACCGACCATTGGTCGATCTGGAGCACGCCGCGTTGCAGGTCGGGCGTGGGATTATTCCGCCGCCGCTACGCGAATACGGCGCGTCGGAAGTGCGTTCGGTGACCCGCGCCTTCAACCATATGGCCGCCGGGGTCAAACAGCTGGCGGACGACCGTACGCTGCTGATGGCCGGGGTCAGCCACGATTTGCGCACGCCGTTGACGCGGATCCGGCTGGCGACGGAGATGATGGGCGAACAGGACGGCTATCTCGCCGAGTCGATCAATAAAGATATCGAAGAGTGCAACGCCATCATCGAGCAGTTTATTGATTACCTGCGCACCGGCCAGGAGATGCCGATGGAGCTTGCGGATCTCAATGCCGTGTTAGGCGAAGTGATCGCCGCCGAAAGCGGCTACGAGCGGGAAATCGCCACCGATCTGCAGGCCGGAGAAATTCCGCTGCGCCTGCATCCGCTATCGATTAAACGCGCGCTAGCCAATATGGTGGTGAACGCCGCTCGTTACGGTAAGGGCTGGATTAAAGTCAGCAGCGGCAGCGAAGCCAGCCGTGCCTGGTTCCAGGTGGAAGATGACGGCCCGGGAATTAAACCGGAACAGCGCGAACATCTGTTCCAGCCGTTTGTGCGCGGCGATAGCGCCCGTAGCACCAGCGGCACCGGGCTGGGGCTGGCGATAGTGCAGCGTATTATCGACAATCATAACGGTCGCCTGGAGATTGGCACCAGCGAACGCGGCGGCCTGCTGATCCGCGCCTGGCTACCGATTCCGGTGCATCGCGCGCTGTCGCCGGCGAAGCCTGCGAAAGAGAGTTGAAATATAAAAAAGCCGGGCATCGCCCGGCTTTGTTGTCTCTGCGACCTGATTAACGCTTCGGACCGGCCGTAACCAGCGCAGCGCCGGCCGGGGTATCGGTATACTTCTCGAAGTTCTCAATAAACAGTTTCGCCAGCTGATCGGCTTTCTCCTGCCACTGCTCCGGAGAACCGTAGGTATTACGCGGGTCGAGGATATGGGTATCGACGCCCGGCAGCTCGGTTGGGATCTGCAGGTTGAACATCGGCAGGGTGAAGGTTTCGGCGTTATCCAGCGAACCGTCGAGGATGGCGTCGATAATCGCGCGGGTATCTTTAATCGAGATACGCTTGCCGGTACCGTTCCAGCCGGTGTTGACCAGGTAAGCCTGGGCGCCGGAAGCCTGCATGCGTTTTACCAGCACTTCAGCGTACTGCGTCGGGTGCAGCGACAGGAACGCGGCGCCGAAGCAGGCGGAGAAGGTTGGGGTCGGCTCGGTGACGCCGCGCTCGGTACCGGCCAGCTTGGCGGTAAAGCCAGACAGGAAGTGGTACTGAGTCTGGTCAGCGGTCAGGCGTGAAACCGGCGGCAATACGCCAAAGGCGTCGGCGGTCAGGAAGATAACCTTGGTGGCGTGACCGGCTTTCGACACCGGCTTAACGATATTTTCGATATGGTCGATCGGGTAGGAGACGCGGGTGTTCTCGGTCTTCGAACCGTCATCAAAATCGATGGTGCCGTCAGCCAGTACCACGACGTTTTCCAGCAGCGCATCGCGGCGGATCGCGTGATAGATATCCGGCTCGTTGGCTTCCGACAGCTTAATGGTCTTCGCGTAGCAGCCGCCTTCGAAGTTAAATACGCCGTCATCATCCCATCCGTGCTCGTCATCGCCAATCAGGCGGCGTTTCGGGTCGGTGGAGAGGGTGGTTTTACCGGTGCCGGACAGGCCGAAGAACACGGCGACATCGCCTTTTTCGCCGACGTTAGCGGAGCAGTGCATCGAAGCGATGCCCTGCAGCGGCAGCAGGTAGTTCATGATCGAGAACATCCCTTTCTTCATTTCGCCGCCGTACCAGGTGCCGCCGATAAGCTGGATGCGCTCGGTCAGGTTGAAAGCCACGAAGTTTTCGGAGTTCAGACCCTGCTCTTTCCACTGCGGGTTGGTGCACTTAGCGCCGTTCATGACGATAAAGTCCGGCTCGAACGCTGCCAGTTCTTCTTCGCTCGGGCGAATGAACATGTTCTTTACAAAGTGTGCCTGCCAGGCGACTTCAGTAATGAAGCGCACGCTGAGGCGGGTGTCGGCGTTAGCGCCACAGAAAGCGTCGACGATAAACAGGCGTTTGCCCGACAGCTGGTGAGTCACCAGGCCTTTCAGGTGCTGCCAGGTTTCCTGGGAGAGCGGCTTGTTGTCGTTCTTGCCATTGCCTTTATCAGACCACCACACGGTATCGCGAGTGGTATCGTCACGGACGATATATTTATCTTTCGGCGAACGGCCGGTGAAAATGCCGGTATCGACGGCGATGGCGCCAAGATTGGTTAATACGCCACGCTCATAACCTTCCAGTTTCGGGTCGAGCTCTTCCTGATACAGCGTATCGAAGCTCGGGTTGTGGACAATTTCCTGGACGTCATTGATACCGTAAGCCTTGAGATCCTGCGGGGTTAAACTATTAACGCGCATGTCACTGCTCCTTAGCCAATATGTACTGCTTTAAATTGTAGGGTTTCTTTCAGGGAATAGACCGCGACCAGGCTCATAGATTTACGTATCTCGACAAACGCCTTTCTTACGAAAAACACAGTGACTCCTGTCACGAAGTGCGCGTGATTATCTCAGGAAAACGGCCGTAGGTGGCGATAGATGTTTCCGAATGGTTAAAAAGTAATTAAAAAAACTGCTGAAATGTGAATGTAATCGCTTTCTTGAAAGAAAGTTACGTAACTCTTTCAGTGAAAATCGATTCAACACGCGGTCGAAATAGTTGACGCCAGGCGCGTCGGGTCAGAAAAACCCGGCAACGCCCGGCGAGAGGGCGATTAGTGTACCTGCGGATCCGCCGGCGAGGCGTTATTGCGGATCTCAGCGATATCCATCGCGTTAAACAGGTAATGATTACCGCAGTAGTCACAATGCATATCAATTTCGCCTTCGTCGGCGAGGATGCTGTCGACTTCTTCATCCGGCAGCGTCTTCAGCGCATCGGCGCAGCGCTGGCGAGAACAGGTGCATTTGAACTCGACGTCTTGCGGGTCGTATACCGTCACCTCTTCCTCATGGTACAGGCGCCATAATACATCGGTCGCCGGCAGGGTGAACAGCTCTTCCGCCTTGATGGTCTCGGTCAGGGTCGCCAGATGCTCGAAGTCGTTAAGCTGCGCGTCCTGAGCCGGCATCACCTGCAGCAGCATGCCGCCGGCTACCGCTTTACCGTCGTGCTCGCCGGTACGAATGAACAGACGAGTCGGCAGCTGTTCGGAACGCTGGAAGTAATCTTCCAGGCATGCCGCCAGGGTATCGCCTTCCAGGCCAACAACGCCCTGATAGCGCTCGCCTTCCTGTGGAGAGATGGTAATGACCAGGTAGCCGTTGCCGACCAGCGTTTTCAGGTCCGCGCCTTCCGGGATTTCGCCCTGAACGCGAGCGACGCCGCGCAGCTGCTGCTGATTATTGCCGTTGATCACCGCCAGCGAGAGCGGGCCGTCGCCCTGCAGCTGAACGGTAATATCTCCGGCGAACTTCAGCGTGGCGGTCAGCAGGCTGGTGGCGACCAGCAGCTCCGACAGCACGGTTTTCACCGGCTGCGGGTAGCTATGGTTGGCCAGGATCTGTTCCAACGTGTCCGATACGGTGACCAGTTCACCGCGCACGGCATAGTTTTCAAACAGATAACGATGTAATTGATCGTGTTGAGTCATAATCATCTCTCTTGCTGGCGGCAGCGCTATTCGCTGTCGCCGTGTTTAAATCTCATCAGGTCGCGGCGCTCTTTTTTGTCCGGACGTCTGTCTGGGTGCGGCATCGTTAGCGCATTCAGCTTACGCGCCAGCGCCACTTTTTCGCGTTTCTCGATACTCTCTGCCGTCTCTTCATAAAGCATGACGGCTTCGCTGGCTGGCCTGCGCTGTTCGGTAACGCTTTTGACGATAACGGTGCGCTCGTCGTTGCCCTGGCGCAGGGTCAGGGTGGCATTCAGCTCGACGATTTTGCTCGGCTTACTACGTTGTCCGTTGTAGTGCACCTTGCCGCCTTCAACCATCTCGCGCGCAATGGCGCGGGTTTTATAAAAGCGGGCTGCCCAAAGCCATTTGTCCAGCCTGACGCTTTCTGCGGGCTTATCTTTCATGGCCTCTCCTCCGGAGTCAGGGAAGGGATCAGCCGCCGGTAATCGTTCACGCCAGGATGGCGGGCATACTGTTTTTCCGCCAGGCCGGAATCCGGATTGGTGACGCCCAGGCAATAACGAATGCCGAACTGCGCCGCCGCGTCCAGGATAGCCTCGCTGTCATCGACAAACAGCGTTTTGCGCGCATCAAGGCCGGTTTCTTCCGCCACCGCGCGCCACAGGCGCTGATCCTCTTTCGGATAACCAAATGTGTGGGTGGAAAGTAATAAATCAAGGTGCGCGTCCAGACCGGTGTGCTTGAGCTTCACCGCCAGATTATGCGGGTGCGCGTTGGTCAGCAGGATGCGGCGCTTGCCGCTGGCCCGCAGCGCATCAAGGAATGGCACGGTATCTTCCCGCAGTTTTGCCCGCGGCCCCTGTTCGCTGGTCATCGCACAAATATCCAAACCCAGTCGCTCGCTCCAGTAATCAAGACAGTACCAGTTTAGCGTATGCTGCACGGCGTGATACTCCTGGTGCATTGCCGCTTTGGCTTCCTGCAGGTTGAGTCCGCGCGCGGCGCCCCAGGTTTCCGGGACCAGTTTTTGCCAGAAGTAGTTGTCGAAGGCGAGGTCGAGCAGCGTGCCATCCATATCCAGCAGAACGGTATCAACCTCCTGCCACGCGATATTGATTTGCATGGTGAGTCTCCAGCGAGGGGGAAATGCGCGACAGGGTATCACACCCTGTCGCGCAGGAATTAATCTTGATGATCCGGGGAAGGGATGAGAACCGGATTCAGGCAGCTTTCATAATATTTTTGAATTTCTTCCATGCGCTGGCGCTGGCGCTGATAGCGGCGGATCGCCTGCACGCCGTGCCACGACATACAGCCAAGCATCGCCAGCAGCAGCAGAGTGGTGCCAAGATAGCGCCACAGCCCGCTGCGATCGGGAATGCGGTGCAGGTTGATATGCTGGGTGCCATTGGCGTCGGTATAAAGATTGGTGACAATCCCCTCCGCATGGAATGGCGTGTGCATCAACATGCCCGCCAGACGCTGCAGCTCGCCCCACTGCTCGTGGGCGGGATAATCGTACAGGCTGATAGCCGGCCACGGCTGATTGACCAGTTCGCTGCCTTCATCGCTGGCGATCAGGAATCCGCCAGGGGCCGGGCTATTTAGCGCCTGCGCCGCGCGGGAGGTTTCACGCATCACAAACGGCGCGGTGGAGGTCGTCACCAGATTCTCCAGCGATTCGGCGCTCACCGGGCGCAGCAACACGTTCACTCCATCGAGCTTACCGGCGGTGGCGCGTTTGGTTAGCGCTTCCCAGTTGCGGGTATTGCCAAGGTTGACCAGCGCGTTCTTCAGACGCACGCAGTCATCTTTCGCCGAGCAGAGCTCGTTGGTTTTCAGCACGATATCGCCGAAGTCATCCAGCAGCACCATTCCTGATTTCTGAATTGCCGAACGTAATGCCGGGCTAACGTGCGAATCGTCGTCCGGGTCAGGATGCAACTGGCGCTGTACCGCCTGGACCAGCGCCGTGGCCTTACCGACGATATCGGATTCCGGCAGCGGCAGGGGAGGCGCATCGTTCCAGATGATCTGCGAACAGTCGAACGGCGTAAACGGCGAGGCTTCTTTCGCGCTCCAGGCGCCCGGCGTGCGGATGTTGCACATCCCGGTACCTTTTAATTGCAGCGTGTCGCCAATACGCACTTTCGCCTTCTCAAGCTGGCCGACGGTGGTGGCTTCGATGGTCTGCGCCCCCTTAAGCCAGGAGAGCGTGAATTTAAAGGGCATATTCAGCGGGACGCTAATCCACAGCATGATGACGACCAGCAGCGCGCCGGCGGCGATAATCGCGCTGCGTAGCCAGTACTGCAGCGGGAAGTTTTTCACTTCATCGTGCAGCGACAGGAAGCGCCCCTGGCGAACCACATGGCGGTTAAGATAAATATCAATATCGGTTTGCTGCCCCAGGTCCTGGGCGATCCATGGTTGCCAGTGGCGCGGATAGATAAGGTCGATAATCCCCAGCGAAATATTATTGACGTGTTCCTGGTCGTTCTCGCCAAACAGCCCCCAGCGTTTCGGCATTCCGCGCAGGCAGTGGATCTCGCGTAGCGAACCGGCCAGCGGCGGCGCATAGATGCCCCATAAGCCCGCAGCCAACAACAGTACGCCGCCGCCGAGCAGCCACGGCGCAAAGACGTCAGGGGAGATTAGGCAGCAATAGAACAGCAGGAAGGCTGCGACGATCATGATCCCTTCGCGCAGGCTGTCAGGACGGCTGAGGGCATGCTCTTCCTGAGTTTCCTGGCGGATGTTCAGCAGCTCGACCTGCTCGCTCTCCTCACCGCGAATCGACGCCTGGGTAGCTGATGCGCGTTCAAGCGCGTAGCCGCGGGCTTCCTGCGGATAGTCGCGCAAGGTGTGGTCGTTGAGAACAATCACCAGCGGCAGGCTGTCGGTTGGGATCAGCGAGACGCTGTTTTCGTCGTTGATATGCTGTTCCCAGAACGGCGGCAGGTGAACCTCCACCGAGTCGAGGAAGTATCGCCATTTGTTGGGCTCATCAGACGAAATGCCATAGCGGGTGACGGCGCGGGTGACGGTATAAACGGTGTCGCTCTGCTCATTCAGTTTCAGGGCGACAGGCGCCACGCTGGCGCCGGTCGCCGGTACCTGTTGCGACTGGCTGAGGCCATCGAGATACTTTTCGACCGCCTGGCGTTCATCATCAGAAAGCTTGCGGGTCGTCGCGTCGCTAAAGGCTTGCAGTAAGGGGAGGCGACGACGTCTGGCATGAGATCGATACCACCACCCGATAAGCAAGACACAGAGTAGCAGAGCTGTGAAAAAGGTCAGAAAGGTGCCCATGCCCATCCCATCGTCATAGTAATTTTAATTGTTTATCGGCACATGTTGTCTAATGCAGGAAATTTTATTGTGCAATGCAGCAGCATGTAAGCTTATCAAAAACGGGAAAACTCAGGAATCGGTAAATTCTCAAAACAAATTCAACCTATTGACTTTTTTATCTTTATGAATCTTTGCATTGCAAGCAAAACGTTGCAACTATGTAAATTAGTGGCAATTTGGATTGCCGAAACCGTGCTGCGTATCGCACAATGACTTCTGTAATCACAGCATAGACCGATGACAATGAGCAAATCATTACAAAAACCCACCATTCTCAACGTTGAAACGGTAGCGCGTTCGCGTCTTTTTAATGTTGAAAGCGTGGACCTGGAGTTCAGCAACGGCGTGCGTCGCGTTTATGAACGCATGCGGCCCACCGCGCGTGAAGCCGTAATGATTGTGCCGATTGTTGACGACCACATTATTTTAATCCGCGAATATGCGGTCGGCACCGAATCCTACGAACTGGGTTTCTCCAAAGGGCTTATCGACCCCGGCGAGACGGCCATGGAAGCCGCCAACCGCGAGCTGAAAGAAGAGGTGGGTTTCGGCGCCCGTCAATTGACCTTCCTGAAGAAGCTCAGCATGGCGCCATCTTATTTCTCCAGCAAAATGAATATTATGGTTGCGGAAGATCTCTATCCGGAATCGCTGCCGGGCGATGAGCCGGAACCGCTACCGCAGGTGCGCTGGCCACTGTCGCAGCTGATGTCGCTACTGGAAGAAGAAGACTTCAATGAAGCGCGTAACGTCAGCGCGCTGTTTCTGGTGCGTGAATGGCTACAGGCGCAGGGGCGTTTGTAGTTATAAGCGTCTCATCCGGACATAAAAAAAGCGCCTGCAGGCGCTTTTTTTATTAGAACAACTCGTGGGTTTCGCCACCGCTATCGGTAATGGTGGTGCCAACTTCGCGCACCGCCTGATGGGTTGGCTGCGTGCCCTCGATGAAGTACTCGGCGCGGCTGTTGCCGCCGTTAGCCAGTTGACCTGTGCTACGGTCGATATTCACCGTCACAATACCCGGCGGCGGCGTTAACGGCTCTTCCGGCACGCCTTCCAGCACCCGTTTCATAAAGTCATCCCAGGCCGGTTGGGCGCTTTTAGCGCCGCCTTCATAACCCGAAATCTGATCTTTAATCGCGCCGGAAGCGGTGGTACGGCCCAAATCGCGGCGGTGGTCATCGAAACCAATCCACACCGACGTCACGACGCCCGGGCCGTAGCCGGAGAACCACGCGTCTTTCGAACTGTTAGTGGTACCGGTTTTGCCGCCGATATCATGACGCTGCAGGTCGCGGCCCGCACGCCAGCCGGTGCCCATCCAGCCCGGTTCGCCGAAAATATTGGTATTCAGCGCGCTCTTAATCAGGAAGGCCAGCGGCGTGTTAATAACATGCGGGGCATACTCCGGCGCGCCGCTTTGCGCGACCAGCGACTGATTAGCCTGCTCAAGCTGCGGCTGCGGCGGAACGTCGCCGTTTTGCGGCTCCTGAGAGGTGGCGACCTCTTCGACATCCTGGTTTTCCAGCACATTGGATTTCGGCGTATCGCCGTAGATCACCGGCGAATTACACTGCGGACAGGCGACTTTAGGCCGCTCTTCAAACAGCACGCCGCCCTGGTCGTTCTCGATCTTGCTAATGAAGTACGGGTTAATCAGGAAGCCGCCGTTAGCCATTACCGAGTAGCCGCGGGCAACCTGTAGCGGAGTAAAGGAAGCGGAACCCAGCGCCAGTGATTCGGTATGGACGATGTTCTGCGCCGGGAAGCCGAAACGCTGCAGATACTCTGCCGCATAATCGACGCCCATTGCGCGCATCGCGCGCACCATCACCACGTTCTTCGACTGGCCTAATCCCTGACGCAGACGAATAGGGCCGGCGTACTGCGGCGGCGAGTTTTTCGGCCGCCAGTCGGAGCCCGCGCCGGCATCCCAGCGGGAGATCGGCACATCGTTAAGCATACTGGCGAGGGTTAAGCCTTTGTCCATCGCCGCAGTATAAAGGAATGGCTTGATATTGGAGCCAACCTGACGCAGCGCCTGGGTAGCGCGGTTGAACTTACTCTGATTGAAGTCAAAGCCGCCGACCAGAGCGATAATCGCGCCATTTTGCGGGTTGATAGATACCAGCGCGGAGTTCACTTCCGGCACCTGCGACAGCCACCATTTGTCGCCCTCTTTGCGCACCCAAATCTGCTGCCCGGTCTGAATGACGTCGGTCACTTTGCGCGGCGTCGAGCCTTGTTGCGTATCGGAAACGTAGCGACGCGCCCAGCGGACGCCATCCATCGTTAACGCCACCGACGTGCCGTTGCCCAGCAACGCGACTGCTTCCTGCGGATTCGCGGAGGTGACTACCGCCGGCGCCAGCGGGCCGACGCCCGGCAGTTTTTTCAGCGTATCGAGGATTTTTTTGTTATCCCACGGGGTCTCGCCAACTTTCCACAGCACGTTGGCCGGGCCGCGGTAGCCGTGGCGCATGTCGTAATCGAGCACGTTTTTACGCACCGACTGCTGGGCGGCCTGTTGGTTTTTACGCGTGATGGTGGTGTAGACGCGATAGCCGTCTTCGTAGGCCTGCTCGCCGTAGCGGTTGACCATCTCCTGACGCACCATCTCGCTCAGATACGGGGCGGAGAAGGCGATTTCCGGCGTATGGTAGCTGGCGTCAATCGCCTCGCTGCGCGCCTGATCGAACTGTGCCTGGGTGATATAGCCTTCGCTTAACATTCGCGACAGCACCACGTTGCGACGCGCGGTCGCGCGGTCCAGCGAATAGAGCGGGTTAAAGGTGGAAGGCGCTTTCGGCAGACCGGCGATAACCGCTATTTCGCTCAGCGTCAGCTGATCGACTGATTTACCGAAGTAAACCTGCGCGGCGGCGCCGACGCCATAGGCACGGTAGCCGAGGTAAATTTTGTTGAGGTAAAGATCGAGAATTTCGTCTTTATTCAGCAGCTGTTCGATGCGGATTGCGAGGAAAACTTCTTTGATCTTACGCGTTATTGTTTTCTCCGGGCTGAGGAAAAAGTTACGCGCGAGTTGCTGAGTAATAGTACTGGCGCCCTGCGAGGCATGGCCTGAGAACATCGCTACGCTCGCGGCGCGGAAAATCCCCACCGGATCGACGCCATGATGCTCATAGAAGCGGCTATCTTCAGTCGCGATAAACGCTTTTATCAGCTCCGGCGGCATCTGCTGCAGAGTGACGGGGATGCGGCGCTTTTCGCCATATTGCGCAATGAGCTCGCCGTCCGCGCTATAGACCTGCATCGGGATCTGCAGACGCACATCCTTTAAGGTCGCGACATCGGGGAGTTGCGGCTCTATAAATTTGTAGAGGCCATAAATCGAGCCTGCTCCCAGCAGAACGCAACAAACTGCAAGGATAAAAAGATACTTTACGAACTTCACCGGAGAATTCCCATTTAGTTTTATTTGGGCAGTTTATAAACAAACGCGCGGTAGTATAAAGGCAAGCCAGGAGCATTGATATACCCCCACGGGGCGGCTTGCTGGCGCTATGCCTTCCGGACGGCGTGTCGATCGACGCTAAAAGCCTCCATTTCGCCACATGGTATATCCAGGCTGCTCCTTGAATCGCAATCGCGGATAAGGAGATCTAAGCATGACTTTCAGAAATTGGCGTATAGGAATTCACATTCAACAGGATAGCGTCGCCATCGTGGCGCTGTTGTACGAACGCGGGCGCTGGGCGTTGCGTCGCTGGTGGCGAATTCCGCTGCCGCCCGGCCTGGTGGTGCAGGGCAGCATCATTGACCTTAATGAGGCGGTGAAGCGGTTACGTGATTGGCGCCGCGAGCTGCCGCTACAACATCAGGTGTGCATTGCGCTTCCTGCCAGCCGTACGCTGCAAAAGCAGCTGCCTGCGCCACAGGTGTCGCTACGTGAAAGCGAAAGTGCGACATGGATAACGGGCACGATGGCGCGTCAGCTGGAAATGCCTGCCTCTTCGCTGTGTATCGATTACGCCGCCCGCGCGGCTAACGACGGCTGGCAGGCGACGGCGGCTCAGCGTTTGGATATCGACAGCCTGCGTCAACTGACGCGGCGGCTGAAGCTGCGCCTGACGGCGATCGTGCCGGATGCGGCTGCTCTCACTTCTTTTTTCCCCTGGCTTACTGGCGCTGCTCAGGGCCTGGTCTGGCAGGGGGACGCGCAGTGGTTATGGGCGACCCAGGAGCGCTGGGGCTATTGTCCATGCGCTGAAGTCCCCTCTTTCTCCCACTTAACCTCGCGCCTCAATGATGAACAGTTCCAGCTCTGTAGCAGCCTGCCGTTGGCGGAAAATAGCTTTGATTGCTGGAGCGTGCTCCACCGCCTGCAGCCGCCGCTACCCGCCTGCGGCGATCGCTTTGCTATCGCGCTTGGTTTGGCGCTGGGGGGTAAATAACTATGGCGCAGCAGATTAATCTTCTGCCGTGGCGCGAGACGCGACGGCGGCAAAGCTTGCGTATGGGCGGGCTGCTGGTGGCGGCGATGGCGCTAAGCATTATCGCCCTGACGATAGCGACGCGCACGTTACGTCAGATAGACGTGGCGCAGCAGGTAATGCGCACCCAGGCCGACCATCTGCTTTATTCCGCGTTGTTACAACGTGAGCGGGAGATGCGCGAGGAAATACAGCGCGGTGAGCGGCAGGCACGGCAAGCGCAGCGGCGAGCCGAAATGCAGGCCTGGCAGACACGATTGCTCACGTTAGCGTCGCTGTTGCCGGAACCGCTGTGGTTAACCAGACTGGACTACCAACCGCAGGGCATCACCCTCAGCGGCCTGGCGCTGAACCTCAAGGCGGTGGCGGCGCTGGAAAAGGCGCTTGGCAAGCTGGAGGGTTTTCAACCGGCGATGGCAGGAGGAACGCATCGCGATACACAGGGACGCTGGTCATTTAGCTTTTTTCTACCTGGAGACATTGCCGATGCGGACAGCGATTGAACGCCTGCAGGCGCTGCGCGGATGGCCGTTAGCGTTACTTTGCGCCACAGTTTTGGCCGCGGCAATGTATCTGGCGTTTTCGCTTGCTGCTGTCAGCGCTTCGCAGCCTGCGCCGCCGCCCCTACAGACGCAATGGCGGCGAGTATTGCCGCTGCGCGCCACGCTGCAGCAACGCGTGGTTCATGATTGGACGGCCCGGCGTTTTTCACCGTTGGAACCACCCGTGGCCGGTATCTTGTTACAGGCCTGGCAACCGCGAGGGCGCGGCGGTGAGATGCTGGCGGCGGTTAACTGGCAGTCGGTGCCGCCGCTGTTCGCCTGGCTTGCCGATTGCGGGGTACACGCTAGCGCTTTTTCACTAAATGATGAAAAAGGGGTGCTACAGATGTCGTTGCAACTGGAACGCGACGATGAAATATAAAGGATACATGCTGCTGCTGGTTTGCCCGCTGCTGGCAGGAGCGCGCGATCCTTTTTTACCGGTCGAGGACCACTGCCAGACCGCGCAGCTGACGCAGTGGCGTTACGGCGGCGGGGTTGGCCGCCCGGCCCAGTGGCTGGGTCTTGTTCAGGATCATACCGGTCAGTGGCGGCGTGTACGAATTAACGACGTTTTGCCTGGCGGTTGGCGAATTCGACAGCTAACGGCAGAAACATTAACTCTGGAGGCCAGCGCCGGGTGCGAACCCGCACGCTGGGTCTGGTCACGAAAGGGAAGCCAACATGATGCGAAGGATAAGCCTGCTGCTACTTCTGCTGCTGCCGCTGCTGGCCGCGGCGGCGAAAAAAGAACCGCCGGTGTCGTTGGTGGTTGATGATGTACCGGTGGTTCAGGTACTGCAAAGCCTGGCGGAAATGCAAAATCTTAATGTAATCGTGGCGCCGGAGGTCAGCGGTACGCTGTCGCTTCACTTAAACAGCGTTCCCTGGCGACAGGCGCTCCAGTCGGTTCTCGATAGCGCCGGGCTGACAATGGCCCGGCAGGGCACGGTGTTGTACATCCATACACAGGCGTGGCAGCAGGCAAAACGAGCGCAGCTGGAAGCCGAGCAGGCTAAACGCTGGCAGAATCTGCCATTACGCAACCACAGTATCCCGCTGCGCTATGCCGACGCAGACGAACTGGCGAAATCCGGGAGCAAGCTGTTGAGCGCCCGCGGCACGATGACCGTCGATCGGCGAACTAATCGTCTGTTAATCCGCGACGACGATCGTCATCTGCCGGCGCTGAAGGCGTGGGCTGAAGAGATGGATCTGCCGGTCGGGCAGGTGGAGCTGGCGGCGCACATTGTGTCAATGAGCGCGACCAGCCTGCGCGAGCTTGGCGTGAAGTGGAGCCTGGCGGAGGCCAGCAGCACGCCGGGGATGGGGAAAATGACCAACCTGAGCAGCAATCTGGCGGTGTCAGACGCAACCACCCGCGGCGGCTTTAATATCGGCCGGATTAACGGGCGGTTATTGGAGCTGGAGCTTTCCGCGCTGGAGCAAAAGCAGCAGGTGGACATCATCGCCAGTCCGCGCCTGCTGGCGTCGCATATGCAACCCGCTAGTATCAAACAGGGCAGCGAAATCCCCTATCAGGTCTCCAGCGGAGAAAGCGGCGCCACCTCGGTTGAGTTTAAAGAGGCAGTCCTGGGGATGGAGGTGACGCCAACGGTGCTGCAGCAGGATCGCGTGCGCCTGAAGCTGCGCATTAGCGAAAATACGCCAGGCCAGGTTCTGCAGCAGGAAAACGGCGAAGCGCTGGCAATTGATAAGCAAGAGATTGAAACCTTAGTCGAGGTGAAAAGCGGCGAGACCCTGGCGCTGGGCGGTATTTTTTCACAGAAGAATAAGTCGGCGCGCGACAGCGTGCCGTTGCTTGGCGAAATCCCCATACTCGGGCAGCTGTTTCGCCATGATGGTAAAGATAATGAACGACGTGAACTGGTTGTCTTCATCACGCCGCGGATTCTGGCAGTACATTAAGCGGGTTTTTCATGCTAAACACGTTTCAGGTGTTTGACGCGGGGACGGATTTAGCATACAAGGGGTACCGATTTGAGAGTCGGGTACGACATCAATCCTCCCTTTATGTCCGGTGATTTTATTCTGTTGCCAAACCAGCCGGAGTATTGAGATAATTTTTAGTCTGACTCTCGCTCTATTGCATATGAGGTTTCAGTTCATGTCCTGCTGCGCTGGGTGTCTGCGAAGCGGGTTTATCATTAACGAATAGTCTTAGTAGTACCGAAAAAATGGCAGAGAAACGCAATATCTTTCTGGTTGGGCCTATGGGTGCCGGCAAAAGCACTATTGGGCGCCAGTTAGCCCAACAGCTCAACATGGAATTTTACGATTCTGATCAAGAGATTGAGAAACGCACTGGCGCAGACGTCGGCTGGGTCTTCGATGTCGAAGGCGAAGAAGGCTTCCGCGATCGTGAAGAAAAAATCATCAATGAGTTGACGGAAAAACAGGGAATCGTACTCGCCACTGGCGGCGGCTCAGTAAAATCCCGTGAAACGCGTAACCGTCTCTCCGCCCGCGGCGTGGTGGTCTACCTGGAAACAACGATCGAAAAACAACTTGCTCGTACGCAGCGCGATAAAAAGCGTCCTTTATTACAAGTAGATGCGCCGCCACGTGAAGTTCTTGAAGCGTTGGCAGATGAACGTAATCCACTGTATGAAGAGATCGCCGATGTGACTATCCGCACCGACGATCAAAGTGCGAAAGTCGTTGCAAACCAGATTATTCATATGCTGGAAAGCAACTGATTCTGGCTTAATAAAGTGCGTCAGAGTAAAGCAACTGAGGTGGACGTCGCGTTATGGAGAAGCTGACTGTAACTCTCGGGGAACGTAGTTACCCGATTACCATCGCGGCTGGTTTGTTTAACGATCCAGCTTCTTTTCTGCCACTGAAATCAGGCGACCAGGTCATGCTGGTCACCAATGAAACGCTGGCGCCGCTTTATCTTGATACCGTTCGCTCCGTACTGGAGCAAGCGGGTGTCAACGTCGACAGCGTGATCCTGCCGGATGGCGAGCAATATAAAAGCCTGGCGGTGATGGATACGGTATTTACCGCGCTGTTGCAAAAACCACATGGCCGCGACACCACACTCGTGGCGCTCGGCGGCGGCGTGGTTGGCGATTTAACCGGTTTTGCCGCTGCGAGCTATCAGCGCGGCGTACGTTTTATTCAAGTTCCCACCACGCTGCTTTCGCAGGTGGACTCTTCGGTTGGCGGCAAAACGGCCGTAAACCATCCCCTCGGTAAAAATATGATTGGCGCCTTCTGGCAGCCGGTTTCCGTGGTCGTCGACCTTAATTGCCTCAAAACCTTGCCGAAGCGCGAGCTCTCCTCCGGCCTGGCTGAGGTCATTAAGTACGGCATTATTCTTGACGGCGAGTTCTTCTGCTGGCTTGAAGACAACATCGATGCGCTGATGGCGCTGGATGAATCGGCGATGGCGTACTGTATTCGCCGTTGTTGTGAGCTAAAAGCCGAAGTTGTCGCTGCCGACGAGCGCGAAACCGGGTTACGTGCTTTACTGAATCTGGGACATACATTTGGCCATGCTATCGAAGCTGAAATGGGCTACGGTAACTGGCTACATGGCGAAGCTGTGGCGGCCGGAATGGTCATGGCGGCGCATACGTCCGAGCGTTTAGGGCAGTTTAGCGCGCAGGATACGCAGCGTATGATTGCGCTGTTGCAACGTGCAGGGTTGCCGGTACGCGGGCCGCAGGAAATGTCTGCAGAAGCGTATTTGCCTCACATGATGCGTGATAAAAAGGTACTGGCAGGCGAAATGCGCCTGGTATTACCGCTCGCTATAGGAAAGAGCGAGGTCCGCGGCGGAGTGTCGCACGATGTAGTTCTTGGCGCGATTGCTGATACTCAGCAGGCGCAACAATAAGAAGGTCTAGCCGCGTCCGCGCGGCGTTATCATTTCGGGCAACATGCAATAATCGTGAGCATAAGCCTTTTAGTGGGGTGTTAAATGGATGATTTCAAACCAGAAGACGATATGAAAGCCGATCGCAACGATCGTCGTGCTGGTCGTTCCCGTCAGTCTTCCGAGCGTGACGCCGATCCGCAGATCAATTTCGACGATCTCGATCTTGAGGCCGATGAAGGCCGTCCGACGCGCGCGAACAAAGCCCGTCGTGAACGCGATGAAGAAGAGTACGAAGAGGACCTCGAGTCCGAAGAAGAAGTAGAAGAAGAGCAGCAGGTTGAACGCCGTCCGCGTAAACGCAAAAAGGCCCCTGCTAAACCGGCTTCCCGCCAGTATGTCATGATGGGCGTCGGGGTGCTGGTACTCCTGCTGCTGATTGTCGGCGTGGGTTCGGCGCTGAAATCGCCATCTTCTTCCAATGAATCCGCTTCTGGTGAGAAGAGCGTTAACCTGTCTGGCGATCAAAGCATGACCGCTGACCAGAACAACAATGCCGCGCAGCCGGTCGATCAAACTGCGGGCAACACCAACCAGCAACAGCCGCAGGACGTTTCTCTGCCGCCGATCGCCTCCAATCCGACTCAGGGTCAACCCGCCTCCGAGCCGCAGGGCCAGCAGCGTGTGGAAGTTCAGGGCGACCTGAATAACGCGCTAACTCAGCAGCAGGGTCAACTGGATAGCGCCGTTGCTAACTCCACCTTACCGACCGAACCTGCGACCGTTGCGCCGATGCGTAATGGCGCCGCGCCGCGTCAAACGACCGAACGCCAGACGGCCGCCACGCCGCGTCCTGCTGAGCGTAAACAGGTGGTGATTGAACCGAAACCGCAAAGCAAGCCGCAGGCTACCGCCAAAGCGCCGGTTGAAACCAAACCTAAACACGTAGAGAGCGCGCCGGCGGCTACCGCCAGCAAGCCTGTCGCCACTGCGCAGACTAAACCGGCTGCGACAACCGCGCCAACGGCTACTGCGCCTGCCGCCACTACCTCCGCCCCGGCGGCCACCGCGCCTGCAGCGACCGCAGCGGCTGGCAGCAAAACGGCTGGCGATGTTGGCTCGATGAAGTCTGCGCCGTCTGGCAACTATACGTTGCAGCTCAGCAGCTCCTCTAACTACAACAACCTGAACAACTGGGCGAAGAAAGAGAAGCTGGAAAAATATGTTGTCTATGAGACGACTCGCAACGGTCAACCGTGGTATGTGCTGGTCAGCGGCATCTACGCTTCGAAAGATGAAGCGAAACGTGCTGTCGCCACGCTCCCTGCGGATGTTCAGGCGAAAAATCCATGGGCAAAACCGCTGCACCAGGTACAAGCTGACCTGAAGTAATGCCGCGAGTAGTCTTAAGCGCAGGATGCTGTCGGAGCGATTTCTCCACAGCCGGAGAAAGTGTAATTAGTTAGGCAGCATGAAAAAGAATCGCGCTTTTCTGAAGTGGGCGGGGGGGAAATACCCCCTGCTCGACGATATTAAAAAGCATTTGCCGGAAGGTGAATGCTTGATTGAGCCCTTCGTGGGCGCCGGGTCGGTATTCCTGAATACCGACTTTTCTCGTTATATCCTCGCGGATATCAATAGCGATCTGATCGGTCTGTATAACATCGTCAAATTGCGCACCGACGAATACGTCAGCGCCGCACGTGAGATGTTTACGCCGGAAAACAACGCCGCGGAGCGTTACTATCAGTACCGTGATGAATTCAACCAGAGTCAGGATCCCCTGCGTCGCGCGGTGCTGTTCCTGTATCTGAATCGCCACGGCTACAACGGTCTGTGCCGCTACAACCTGCGCGGCGAGTTCAACGTGCCGTTTGGCCGCTACAAAAAGCCCTATTTCCCCGAGGCTGAGCTCTATCACTTCGCCGCCAAGGCGCAGAACGCCGAGTTTTACTGCGAATCTTATGAAGAGTGCATGAAGCGAGCCGATAGCCGGGCGGTGGTCTATTGCGACCCGCCGTACGCGCCGCTGACGGCGACGGCGAATTTTACCGCCTACCACACCAACAGTTTCAACCTTGATCAGCAGGTAATGCTGGCGAAAAAGGCGGAATCGTTGATGAAAAAGCGGATCCCGGTGCTTATCTCAAACCACCGCACGCCGCTGACGCAGGAGTGGTATAAAAACGCGGCGGAAACGCATATTGTGAAGGTTCGGCGCAGCATCAGCAGCAACGGTGGTACGCGTAAAAAGGTGGACGAGCTCTTAGCGCTGTACCGTCCGCCGAAGACCAAATAAATTTCAAGGAGATGCGGATGAAGCAGTATTTGATTGCCCCTTCGATTCTGTCGGCTGATTTTGCCCGTTTGGGCGAGGATACCGCTAAGGCACTGGCGGCGGGCGCGGATGTCGTACACTTCGACGTCATGGACAACCACTATGTGCCTAATCTGACGATTGGCCCGATGGTGCTGAAGTCGCTGCGCAACTACGGCATTACCGCGCCGATCGATGTGCACCTGATGGTAAAGCCGGTCGACCGCATCATTCCTGATTTTGCCGAAGCCGGCGCCAGCATTATCACTTTCCACCCGGAAGCCTCTGAACACGTCGACCGCAGCCTGCAGCTTATCAAAGAGCACGGCTGTAAAGCGGGGCTGGTATTCAACCCGGCAACGCCGCTGAGCTATCTCGATTACGTTATGGATAAGCTGGATGTGATTCTGCTGATGTCGGTTAACCCAGGCTTTGGCGGCCAGTCCTTTATTCCGCACACTCTTGAAAAACTGCGTCAGGTGCGTCAGCTTATCGATCAATCCGGCTACGACATTCGCCTTGAAGTCGATGGCGGCGTGAAAGCCAGCAACATTGGTGAAATTGCCGCCGCCGGTGCGGATATGTTTGTCGCCGGTTCGGCGATCTTCGGCCAGCCGGACTACAAAAAAGTTATTGATCAAATGCGTAGTGAATTAGCGAAGGTTAGTCATGGATAAATTACAGGCCATCCGCGGCGTGGCATTTGACCTGGACGGCACGCTGGTCGATAGCGCGCCGGGTCTAACCGCCGCCGTTGATAGCGCGCTTTACGCGCTGGAACTGCCGGTGGCAGGTGAAGAACGCGTCGTGACCTGGATTGGCAACGGCGCAGACGTCCTGATGGAACGGGCGCTGAACTGGGCTCGCCAGGAGCGCGCCACGTTACGTGCTTCGATGGGCAAACCTTCCGTCGACGATCATGATATACCGCAAGACGAACAGCTACGCGTTTTGCGTAAACTGTTCGACCGCTATTACGCCGAAGCGGCGGAAGAAGGCAGTTTCTTGTTCCCGTCGGTGGCCGATACGCTCGGCGCGCTGTATGCCAAAGGCCTGCCGCTGGCGCTGGTCACTAACAAACCAACGCCGTTCGTGGCGCCCTTGCTCGAGACGCTGGATATCGCGAAATACTTTAGCGTGGTGATCGGCGGCGACGATGTGAAGAATAAAAAGCCGCATCCGGATCCGCTGCTGCTGGTGGCGGAAAAGCTCTCTCTGACGCCTGCCGAACTCTTGTTCGTCGGGGATTCGCGCAATGATATTCAGGCGGCGAAAGCGGCGGGTTGCTGCTCTATCGGTCTGACTTACGGCTACAACTACGGCGAGCCGATAGCGCTGAGCGAGCCGGATTTTATCTTTGACCAATTTAATGAACTCTTGCCCGCTCTTGGGCTACCGTACAGTGAAACTCAGGAATTAAAAAATGACTAAGCCCATCGTTTTTAGTGGCGCACAGCCCTCAGGTGAATTGACCATTGGCAACTATATGGGTGCGCTGCGTCAATGGGTAAACATGCAGGATGACTATCACTGTATTTACTGCATCGTTGACCAGCACGCGATCACCGTGCGTCAGGATCCGCAGAACCTGCGTAAAGCAACGCTGGATACGCTGGCGCTGTATCTGGCCTGCGGTATCGATCCGCAAAAGAGCACCATTTTCGTCCAGTCTCACGTACCGGAACACGCACAGCTGGGCTGGGCGCTGAACTGCTACACCTATTTCGGCGAACTGAGCCGTATGACCCAGTTTAAGGACAAGTCCGCGCGCTACGCCGAGAACATCAACGCCGGTCTGTTTGACTACCCGGTACTGATGGCCGCTGACATCCTGCTGTACCAGACCAACCAGGTACCGGTAGGCGAAGATCAGAAACAGCATCTTGAGCTGAGCCGCGACGTTGCGCAGCGCTTTAACGCTATCTATGGCGATATCTTTAAAGTGCCTGAGCCGTTTATTCCTAAGTCCGGCGCGCGCGTCATGTCGCTGCTGGAACCGTCCAAGAAGATGTCCAAGTCCGATGACAACCGCAACAACGTCATTGGTCTGCTGGAAGACCCGAAATCGGTGGTTAAGAAGATCAAACGCGCGGTGACCGACTCCGACGAGCCGCCGGTTGTCCGTTACGATGTGCAAAACAAAGCGGGCGTTTCCAACCTGCTGGATATCCTCTCTGCCGTCACCGGCCAGAGCATTCCGGAACTGGAACAGCACTTTGAAGGTAAAATGTACGGCCACCTGAAAGGCGAAGTCGCCGAAGCCGTTTCCGGTATGCTGACCGAGCTGCAGGAGCGCTATCACCGTTTCCGCAACGACGAAGCGTTCCTTAATCAGGTGATGAAAGAGGGCGCCGAGAAGGCCAGCGCGCACGCTTCTAAGACTCTGAAAGCGGTATATGAAGCGATTGGCTTTGTCGCTAAGCCGTAATAAGGCTCGCTGAAGGTAAAAAAACCGGGATTATCCCGGTTTTTTTGTCTTTGTGAGAGTGCATTATCTTAATGGTTAGAAAACCAGTTCAGCTTGTCGCGTAGCGCCACAACGCGGCCCACGATAATCAACGCCGGGCTGGCCATCTGCTGCGCCAGAATATCCAGCCGATCCAGGGTGCCGGTGACGACCTTCTGGTTGACCGCGGTGCCGTTCTCGACGATGGCGGTCGGCATATCCGCCGCCATGCCGTGGGCGATCAGCTTTTCGCGGATCGCCGGCGCCTGGTTTAGCCCCATATAGAACACCAGCGTCTGTTTTTCCGCCGCCAGATTTTGCCAGTCGAGATCGCTACCGGTTTTCAGATGGCCGGTGATTAGACGTACGCCCTGGGCGAAATCGCGGTGGGTGAGTGGAATGCCGGAGTAGGCCGAGCAGCCGGAGGCGGCGGTGATCCCCGGCACTACCGAGAACGGAATACCTGCCGCGCAGAGGGTCTCCAGCTCTTCGCCGCCGCGGCCAAAAATAAACGGATCGCCGCCTTTCAGGCGCACGACACGTTTGCCGCTTTGCGCTTCGCGCAGCAGGATTTGGTTAATCTCCTCCTGCGGCACGCAGTGATAGCCTGCACGTTTGCCGACAAACACCCGATCGGCATCACGGCGCACCAGGTTCATAATGTCGTCGGAGACCAGTCGGTCATAAACCACCACATCGGCCTGCTGGATCTGCTGCAGTCCCTTGAGGGTGAGCAGCCCGGCATCGCCCGGACCGGCGCCCACCAGCACCACTTCGCCGCGATGTTCCAGCGGCTCATTCAATAACTGTTCCGTGGTGTCGGCAACGGCCTGACGATCATCGTTCGCCAGCGATTGGGCGAGACGATCGTTAACAAACAGTTTTTCCCAGAAGCGGCGGCGCTCGCCGACGGTAGCGAACTGTTTTTTCACCCTTGAGCGCAGCTGCCCGGCATAGCGGGCGATTTGTCCGAGATGCAGCGGCAAGAGTGATTCGAGCTTTTCACGCAGCAGGCGCGCCAGCACCGGCGAGGTACCGCCGGAAGACACGGCGACCATCAGCGGCGAGCGGTCGATAATTGACGGCATGATAAAGCTGGCCTGATGGGGCGCATCCACCACGTTGCAGAAAATACGCCGTGATTCAGCGGCCTCGCTGACCTGCTGATTAACGACATCATCGTCGGTGGCGGCGATCGCCAGCCAGCAGTTATCAAGCAGCGCAGGATTAAAATCGCCCTGCGCCAGCGTCAGCATTTGCGCCTCGGCCCACACCTGAAACTGCGGAGTAAACCGGCGTGAGTTGACCGTTAACCGGGCACCTGCGTCGAGCAACAGACGCGCCTTGCGTTCAGCTACATCGCCGCCGCCGACCAGCAAGCAGTCGCGATCGCGTAGTTGGCAAAAAATAGGTAAGTGGTCCACGGCAGATCCTCACGGCAAGGGGGGAATGGGAATGCGGTCGTAGAATAGCAGCAGAGGGATTCACGGAGATATGAATTTTGCCGCCTCTACTTATTAGTGGTCATAAGCTGATGATATGGTTCCCCCCGCGGCGCGGAGGGAACCATGCGGCATCAGGCTTTCAGCTGCACTTTGCCATCTTTAACACGGGCTTCGTAGTGGGCGATGGAGTGGCTCTCATCTTCCATGCACAGCCCGTCGCTGAGACGGAAGCGCTGCTTTTTCAGCGGACTGGCAACCCACAGCGCGCCGTCATGCTCAGCGATAATCCCTCGGGACAGCACGCTGGCATTGAAGAACGGATCGATATTGCTGATGGCGAACACTCTGTCGTCATGGTACGGACGGAAGATAGCCACCTGCTGTTGCCCCAGCAGCGCGCAGACGCCGGTCGCCGGCAGGATGTCGTCAATTTTGCAGATGTTTACCCACTGGCTCATACGTTTTCCTCCACCAGCGTGACCGGGATGCGCTCATAGGGCGTGGCCGGGCGATGCTGGTCACGTTCCGGCACCACCTGAACGTTCGGGTCGCGCTGGTCGCTGTTGATAAAGTGTTTGAAGCGCGTCTGCGCCGCCGGGTTATTGACGGTCTCGGTCCATTCGCAGGCGAAAGCGGCGCGCAGGCGAGCCAGCTCTTCTTCAAGGTGATCGTTCAGGCCCAGCTTATCGTCGATGATGACGCTGCGCAGATAGTCGATGCCGCCTTCCATGTTGTCCAGCCACGGCGCGGTACGGGTCAGCTTATCGGCGGTGCGGATGTAGAACATCATAAAGCGGTCGAGATATTTGATGAGCGTATCGCGATCGAGGTCCGCGGCCAGCAGATCGGCGTGGCGTGGTTTCATCCCGCCGTTACCGCACACGTACAGGTTCCAGCCTTTCTCGGTGGCGATGATCCCAACGTCTTTACCCTGCGCTTCCGCGCATTCACGGGTACAACCGGAGACGCCGAACTTCATTTTGTGCGGGGTACGGATACCTTTATAGCGGTTTTCCAGTTCCACGCCGAAGCCGACGCTATCGCCGACGCCATAGCGGCACCAGGTACTGCCGACACAGGTTTTCGCCATACGTAACGCTTTGGCGTACGCATGGCCGGTTTCGAAGCCGGCTTCAATCAGCTGGCGCCAGATTTCCGGCAGGTCGTCTTTTTGCGCGCCGAACAGGCCGATACGCTGGGAGCCGGTGATTTTGGTATACAGATTAAATTCGCGCGCGATGCGACCGACGGCAACCAGGCCTTCTGGCGTAATTTCGCCGCCTGCGGAGCGCGGGATAACCGAGTAGGTGCCATCTTTCTGGATGTTGGCGAGGAAGTTATCGTTGGTGTCCTGCAGCGGCGTGTGCTGTGGTTTGAGGATGTACTCATTCCAGCAGGAGGCCAGCAGGGAACCGACGGTCGGCTTACAGACTTCACAGCCGTAGCCCTGACCGTGTTTTTCCAGCAGCTCGTCGAAGGTTTTGATGCCTTCCACGCGGATCAGGTGGAACAGCTCCTGGCGAGAGTAGGCGAAGTGCTCGCACAGATTGTTGTTCACTTCGATACCCTGTTTCGCCAGCTCGGCGTTGAGCACCTGCGTCACCAGCGGAATACAGCCGCCGCAGCCAGTTCCGGCTTTGGTTTCCGCTTTCAGCGCCGCCACGGTGTGGCAGCCTTTATTGATAGCGGCGATCAGGTCGCCTTTGCTGACGTCGAAGCAGGAACAAATCTGCGCGCTGTCCGGCAGTTTATCCACGCCGATAGACGGCTTGCCGCTGCCAGCGTGGGCCGGGAGGATCAGCGAATCCGGGTTTTCCGGCAGCTCAATGGAATTCAGCACCAGCTGCAGCAGGTTGCCGTAATCGCTGGTGTCGCCGACCAGTACCGCGCCGAGCAGGGTTTTGTTATCTTCGCTGACGATAAGACGTTTGTAGACTTCTTTGCTTTCGTCGAGATAGACGTAGCTACGCGCGCCCGGCGTGCGCCCGTGGGCGTCGCCGATACCGCCAACGTCAACGCCGAGCAGCTTCAGCTTGGCGCTGAGGTCGGCGCCGGTGAACAGATTGTCGTTGCCGAGGATATGGTCAACGGTAACCTGCGCCATTTTGTAGCCCGGGGCGACAAGACCATACACGCGGTTATTCCAGCTGGCGCATTCGCCGATAGCGTAGATATCCGGGTCGGAGGTCTGGCAGCTATCGTTGACCATGATGCCGCCGCGCTGGGCGACGGCGAGACCGCACTGGGTAGCCAGCTTGTCGCGCGGACGGATACCGGTAGAGAAGACGATGAAATCGACCTGCAGTTCGCTACCGTCGGCGAAGCGCATCGTTTTGCGCGCCTCGGTACCCTGCTGAACGATCTCTTTGGTGTTTTTGCTGGTGTGAACTTTCACTCCCATGCTTTCGATCTTACGCTTCAACTGCTCGCCGCCCATCTGGTCGAGCTGCTCGGCCATCAGCATCGGAGCAAACTCGATCACGTGGGTTTCCACGCCGAGATTTTTCAGCGCGCCAGCCGCTTCCAGACCGAGCAGGCCGCCGCCGACCACCGCGCCGCGTTTGCTGCGACGGGCGCAGGATTCAATGGCGTTAAGATCTTCAATAGTACGATAGACGAAGCAATCCTGGGTTTCCGCGCCTTTAATGGGCGGGATCCACGGGTATGAGCCAGTCGCCATAATCAGCTTGTCGTAGAAAACGGTACGGCCAGCGCTGGAGTGGATCACCTTTTCCTGACGGTTGATGGTAATCGCGCGTTCGCCGACCAGTACCTTGACGCCGTGTTTCTCATAGAAACCTTCGCGTACCAGCGACAGCTCTTCCGCAGTGTGATGGGAGAAGTAAGACGACAGGTGGACACGGTCATAGGCGATACGCGGCTCTTCACAGAACACGGTAATGTCGAATTGTCCGGCAGGCGCCTTATCAAGAAGCTCTTCGATAAAGCGATGGCCGACCATGCCGTTACCGATAATAGCGATTCTGACTTTGCTCATTTTTGCCTCGATTTCTTTTCTATTACCGCCTACCTTAACGATTCAGCTACTACACTCATTGATACAAATCAATTTAGAACTTACCTACCACTTAATGAGTATATTCATGATTTATAATGATTTTTCTAAGTGATGGAAAAATCAGGCTTTTCCGTTCTGTTCTTTTTATGTACAAAGACAGCGGAAGAAATAAGCAATCTTCAGGGGAGCAAACTATGTCGACAACGCCGCTGTGGTTAATTCAGAACGTCCATCTGCCAAAGAGGGAAGGGTTGTGGCAGATTGCGATTGATAAAGGGCGATTCGGCGACATCACGCCGATGGGAGAGGCACGCAGCGAAAGCTACGAAGTGCTTAACGCCCGCGGCGGATTGGCCATTCCGCCGTTTATCGAACCGCACATTCATCTTGATACCACGCAGACGGCGGGAGAACCGAACTGGAACCAGTCTGGGACGCTGTTCGAAGGGATTGAGCGTTGGGCCGAGCGTAAAGCGCTGCTAAGCCATGAGGATGTGAAAGCCCGCGCGTGGAAAACCCTGCGCTGGCAAATCGCTAACGGCATCCAGTTTGTCCGCACCCATGTCGATGTTTCCGACCCAACGTTGACCGCGCTGAAAGCGATGCTGGAAGTCAAACAAGAGGTAGCGCCGTGGGTCGATTTGCAGATAGTCGCCTTCCCCCAGGAAGGGATTTTATCCTACCCCAATGGTGAGAGTTTGCTGGAGGAGGCGTTACGGCTGGGCGCCGATGTGGTTGGGGCGATCCCGCATTTCGAATTTACTCGTGAATACGGGGTGGAATCGCTGCATATCGCCTTTCGTCTGGCGCAGAAATACCAGCGTCCGCTGGATATCCACTGCGATGAAATTGACGATGAACAGTCGCGCTTTGTCGAAACGGTCGCCGCGCTGGCGTTAAAAGAGGGAATTGGCCCCCGGGTGACCGCGAGCCATGCCACCGCGATGCACTCCTATAATGGCGCTTATACCTCGCGGCTGTTCCGCCTGTTAAAACTCTCGGGCATTAACTTCGTCGCCAACCCGCTGGTCAATATTCATCTGCAGGGGCGCTTTGATGACTACCCGAAGCGGCGCGGCGTGACGCGAGTTAAAGAGCTGATGGCGGCCGGCATTAATGTCTGTTTTGGCCATGATGATGTGTTCGACCCATGGTATCCGTTGGGAACCGGCAACATGTTACAGGTGCTGCATATGGGGCTGCACGTTTGCCAACTGATGGGCTATCAGCAGATTAACGACAGTCTACAGCTGATTACCCACAACAGCGCCAGAACCTTTGGTCTCAATGATTACGGCATCGCTACCGGCAACCCGGCCAATCTGGTGATCCTGCCTGCTGAAAACGGTTTTGAAGCCGTACGCTGCCAGGTGCCGGTGCGTTGGTCAATTCGTCAGGGAAGGGTCATTGCAACTACGCAGCTGGCGCAGACGTGGATACAGACCGATAAAGGCGGCGAGGAGTTGTTTTTTACCAAAAATAGCCCCTTTGCCGAAGCAAAGGGGCCTAAGGCTTAGTGCGCCGATGCGTTCTGACGGTGGCGGGAAACGAAGCCAAGTAGCAGACACATCACGAATACCACGGCATAGAGTCCGTTCGCGGTGTGCAGCGCGGCCAGCGGGCCGCTAGCCGCGACGATCGGCCCGGTCACCACGAAAGTCAGCATGGTGCCGATGGTGCCGCAGGTCAGAATAAAGTTCACCAGCTTCGGTGAAGCGACTTTAGTCTGCTGCGAGCCCAGGGTGATGATCGAGGTATAGATGGCGCTGGAGAAGAAGCCAAGGGTCAGGATGAACCACGGCATATGCTCCGGCGAACCATTGATGAACAGATACATCAGGACTGTCGCCAGGCCCGCCAGAACGGTCAGGATGCGCTGCAGGTCGAAGAAGCGCAGGATGAAGCTGAACGACCACATACCGATCATATAGGACATCCAGAAATCGCTGACCAGCTTACCGGCGTCGCCGAGGCTCATGCCGAGGCCTTTGGCGTATTCCGGTACCCAGGAGATAAAGCCCAACTGGCCGAGGATGTAGCATAGCGCGGCGATGGAAAGGAACAGCACGCCGATGCCCCATTTCTCTTTCACCACCGGCTGGCTGTTTTCCGCCAGCGCTTTGTTGCCAAGCACCGGGAACTCACAGCCGAAAGTCAGCACGAAAATAGCAACGTAGACCAGGCCGATACAGGCGTAAACCCAGTACCACTCGATGCTGCGCGCCAGCAGAACGGCGGCGACCATCGGGAAGATCATCCCCGCCATGCTGAAGAAGGAGTCCGTGAACAGCAGACGCGCGCCGCGCTGACGGCCTTCATACATGTGGGTAATCAGGAAAGTACCGATCGACATGGTGATCCCGCTGACCAGACCGAGCACGAACATCGATGCGGAGAACAGCGTCAGGCTGTGGCCGAACATCAACCCGGCGATAGCTAACAGCATCAGGATAAAGCCGAAGCGCAGCTGGGTTTTCAGCGGCACGATCTCCATCAGCCAGGCATTGAGGAAGATAGAAATCAGAATACCGGCATTGAGGAAGGTAAAGGTGTTACTCATACTGGACACCGGCAGATGGAAATAATCCGCGATGTTCCCCATCACCATCCCGGTGACGATCACCAACGCGCCGGTCAGGGCGTAGGAGAAAAAGCTGATCCATGTGAGCTTGATACGATTGCTGTTAGTCATGACAGGCCTGTGAATAGATAGGTAAAGCGCGTTGACGCTGCGCCGGGCGCACAGATTTTATTCATTCAAGTGATGAAGGCAAACGTTTATATTGAAATGTAGAGCTTATTGCATGGTTTTGTGTGACTTTGATCACATTAATAAGATTGCTCACACCTGAGTCAGTTCGTAACAAGTGTTTCAGCTAAGTAAAATTAGGTAAAAGGCTAGCCCGCTATGCAAAGGCTCTTTAGAATCAAGGCACTTGCTTTTTACTCTGCTCCGTTAAGGAATTTCCATGCTCAAATCCACTCTGGCGGCGATGGCTGCCGTATTCGCCATTTCAGCATTCTCCCCCGCCATGGCGGCCAAGGGCGACCCGCACGTACTGCTGACCACTTCTGCTGGCAACATCGAGTTGGAGCTGAATAGCCAGAAGGCGCCGATTTCTGTCGATAACTTCCTGAAGTACGTGAACAGCGGTTTCTATAACAACACGACCTTCCACCGGGTGATCCCGGGCTTTATGGTGCAGGGCGGCGGTTTTAATGAGCAGATGCAGCAAAAGCAGCCGAACCCGCCGATTAAAAACGAAGC
The DNA here is from genome assembly GCF_032601985.1 of Klebsiella sp. 141203. Classification (NCBI taxonomy): domain Bacteria; kingdom Pseudomonadati; phylum Pseudomonadota; class Gammaproteobacteria; order Enterobacterales; family Enterobacteriaceae; genus Klebsiella; species Klebsiella sp. 141203. The sequence goes on from NZ_JAQIRL010000004.1 coordinate 461,156, forward strand.
CGACAATGGCCTGCGTAATACCCGCGGAACGATCGCCATGGCGCGTACCGCCGATCAGGACAGCGCGACCAGTCAGTTCTTCATCAACGTGGCCGATAACGCCTTCCTCGACCACGGCCAGCGCGATTTTGGCTACGCGGTATTTGGTAAAGTGGTGAAGGGAATGGACGTCGCCGACAAAATTTCTCAGGTTCCGACCCACAACGTCGGCCCGTACCAAAATGTTCCGTCCAAACCGGTCGTCATTCTCTCGGCGAAAGTACTGCCGTAACCCTCTTCTGGCGCGGGCGGTCCGCCTGCGCCCAGCTTGCCTCTCTGCGTAACCTGAAATTGCTGCTTATACTTGTGGCACACAGGGGACGATAAGGGAGGCGACCATGCGTTTACTCACCGATAAGCAAAAATCCCGGCTCTGGGAACAGACCCGCAATGCCAATTTTCAGGCCAGCCGACGCCTTGAAGGCGCGACGGTACCGCTGGTTAGCCTGACGGCTGAGGAAGCGCTGGCGCGTATTGTCGAGCTGAGGAGGCGTCATGAGCGATAAATATGGCGACGACCGCGACCCCTATCTCTATCCGGCGTTGGATGTGCTGCGCAACCGGCTGGGTATCCATCAGGCACAACGGCTGGAACAAACGGTCTGGGAATTCACTTCGCTGCGCGCGGCGACGATCCCGTTGGGCCCGCGCGGACGCGGCTTACCGCATCTCTGCGCCATTCACCGGCAACTTTATCAGGATCTCTTTGACTGGGCGGGTAAGCTACGGGAGATCGATATCTACCAGGGCGATACGCCGTTTTGTCACTTCGCGTGGATAGAGAAAGAGGGTAACGCGCTGATGCGCAAGCTGGAAGAAGAGGACTATCTGTGTGAACTCCCCTGGGAGACCTTCGTCGAGCGCCTGAGCTGGTACTACGGCGAAATCAATGTCCTGCACCCGTTCCGCCTTGGCAACGGCCTGACGCAAAGGATCTTCTTCGAACAGTTGGCCGTTCACGCCGGCTACCTGCTCGACTGGCGGGGCATCGATCCGGATGCGTGGAGCCAGGCTAACCAGCTGGGCGCGATGGGCGACCCGGAGCCGCTGGAGCGGATCTTTCGTAAAGTGGTAAGCGAAGCGCGGGAATCTGAGTAGAATAGCCCGGTTTTGTTTTTTCCGGAGCCGCTATGATCCTGCTAATCGATAACTATGACTCTTTCACCTGGAATCTGTACCAGTACTTTTGCGAACTGGGAGCGGAGGTGCTGGTTAAGCGTAACGATGAGTTAACGCTGGCAGAGATAGTGTCGCTGGCGCCGGAGAAAATCGTTATTTCGCCGGGCCCCTGCACGCCCGATGAGTCAGGTATTTCGCTGGACGTTATCCGCCGCTATGCCGGAAAAACCCCGCTGCTCGGCGTGTGTCTGGGTCATCAGGCCATCGCCCAGGTCTTCGGCGCTAGCATCGTGCGCGCCGCTCAGGTCATGCATGGTAAAACGTCGCTTATTGAGCACAACGGCGAGGGCGTTTTTCAGGGACTAAACAACCCGCTTACCGTTACGCGCTACCATTCATTAGTTATCGACCCGCCAACTCTTCCCGATGATTTTATCGTTACCGCCCGCAGCGCCAGCGGTGAAATCATGGGTATCCGCCATCGCCAGTGGGATCTCGAAGGCGTGCAGTTCCACCCGGAGAGCATTCTTAGCGAACAGGGACACCAACTGCTGGAAAACTTCCTTAAACGCTGATTTGTAGTTGCCATGAAGTGATTTATTATGCATATTTTGTGATTAAAACATCGCAATCATTGCACATTACACAGAAGGATGGGCATCACATGGCAACAGAGCAACCGGCAATCACCCGCGCCACATTCGATGAAGTCATTCTGCCGATTTATGCACCGGCGGAGTTTATTCCGGTGAAGGGGAAAGGCAGCCGCGTTTGGGATCAGCAGGGCAAAGAGTACATTGATTTTGCCGGCGGGATTGCGGTGACCGCGCTGGGCCACTGCCACCCGGCGCTGGTGGCGGCGCTGCACGAGCAGGGCGAAACCCTGTGGCACACCAGCAACGTTTTTACCAACGAGCCGGCGCTGCGCCTGGGTCGACAACTGGTGGACGCCACTTTTGCCGAACGCGTGGTGTTTATGAACTCCGGAACGGAAGCCAACGAAACGGCGTTCAAGCTGGCGCGTCATTACGCAATCACTCGTCATAGCCCGTACAAAACCAAAATCATCGCTTTCCATAATGCCTTCCACGGACGGTCGCTGTTCACCGTCTCGGTTGGTGGTCAGCCGAAATACTCTGATGGTTTCGGGCCGAAACCGGCAGATATCGTGCATGTCCCCTTTAACGATCTCGAGGCGGTGAAAGCGGTGATCGATGACCATACCTGCGCGGTGGTGGTTGAGCCGATTCAGGGCGAGGGCGGAGTGATGGCGGCGACGCCGGCGTTCCTGCAGGGGCTGCGCGATCTGTGCGACCAGCATCAGGCGCTGCTGGTATTTGATGAAGTGCAGTGCGGTATGGGCCGTACCGGTTCGCTGTTCGCCTATATGCATTACGGCGTGACGCCGGACATCCTGACCAGCGCGAAAGCGCTCGGCGGCGGTTTCCCGATTAGCGCGATGTTGACCACCAATGAAATTGCCAGCGCCTTCCATGCCGGTTCCCATGGCTCCACCTACGGCGGCAATCCGCTGGCCTGCGCGGTGGCGACCGCGGCTTTCAACCTGATTAACACGCCGCAGGTGCTGGCGGGCGTCAATGCCAAACGGGCGCTGTTTGTCGAACACCTGCAGCAGATCGATGCGCAGTTCGATCTGTTCAGCGACATCCGCGGCATGGGGCTGTTAATCGGCGCCGCGCTTAAACCGCAGCATCATGGACGCGCGCGCGATTTCCTCTATGCCGCGGCCCAGGCCGGGGTGATGGTGTTAAACGCCGGGCCGGACGTGATGCGCTTTGTGCCGTCGCTGGTGATTGATGATAGCGATATCGCCGAAGGGATGGCGCGCTTTGCGCAGGCGGTTAAAAACGTGCTTAGCGCCTAGTCGTGCGTAGCCAGATGCCGTGATGCGGACGCTGACGCCATGCCACCGACGAAATGGTGTGCATGGTGTTCAGATGGCCGAGGATCCGCTGCAGATGCTGCTCAAGGGTGCTGAGCGGCCCACGCAACACTTCCCCGTCCTGGGATTCCAGAATATTCACATCGCCCGCGCTGCCCGGCCCGTCTGAATCCAGACGCTGCTGACAGCGCTGCAGCGCAATTTCACAAGATTCCAGATACCGCTGCGCCAGGTCCGGCGTTAGCATCGTATGCTCGCGCGCCAGCGTGGTCATGGCGTTGATATGCTCAACGATAAACTGGCTATGGGTTACCCACAGCTTCATATCTTCCAGATAGTGCGAGTTAAAACCCGGTTCCTGCATCGCCTGGTTAAGCGAGTTATACAGGGCGTTGTGCGCCTGGTTGACGCGCATGCGCTGGTAGGCCAACGCCGGGGCCTGCGGATCGGCGCTAAGGATCAGCCGAATAGCCTCCTGATCGGCCTCCAGGGCATCGTGGGCGTTTTTACGCAGCAGGCCGCTCTGCCATTGCGGCCATAGCCAGACCATCCCGCCAAAGGCGATCAGACAGCCAATGATGGTATCGATAAAGCGGGCGACGATGAACTGCTCGCCGTTAAGCGTTAGCAACTGCAGGGTATATACCGCGGTGACGGTAAAGCCCACCATCGCCCAGCCGTAGTGTTTACGGATGATGAGATAGCTCAGCAGCGTGATGAACAACATACCGCTTAATGTGTAGCTCTCCGGTACGTGGAAATGTAGGGTCAGCCAGGCGATCACCAGGCCCGCCAGGGTGCCTGCCGCCCGGTGGACAATTCGCACGCGGGTGGCGCCGTAACCGTTTTGCGTCACGAACAGCACGGTCATCAGGATCCAGTACGGCTTCGGCAGATGTAGGGCGCTGCCCATCAGGCTGGCGATGCTCAACATGACGCTGATGCGCGCGGCGTTGCGCAGCGCTGGGGATTTCAATGACAGGTAGTTCTTCAGCGCCGGTAGTAGCGGTAGGCGCCGTTCTTTATCCGCCATCAGGTTACGTGCGTACAGCGGGCGCTGGGTACGCAGCACACGGGCGATACGACTGAAGTGCCAGGCGCAGAACTGCCCAACCGGATTATCGGGGTGCTGATAAGCGATTTTTTCCAGCGCGCCGATTTGCTTATCCATCTGGAAGCGGCGCGGGTAGCGGTGGTAGAGAATATCATCCGCCAGCACGCGCAGACGCGCGGCGACGGTCTGCGCGTTCCAGCGGATGACCGCTTCCGCATGGCTGCGCTCCACCAGTTTTTGTACCTCTTCCGGCTGGTGCAGGCTCACTGAAATATGTTCCTGCAGATCCAGCCCAACCTGGAACGCGCGCAGTAGTCGCTTATGATCGCTACGCTGGTTGGCGGCTAACATATGCATCTGCTGATAGCACTGGGTAATTAAATCGACCACCTTCTGCTGGCGGGTAAGCAGCGGCGGCAGGGAGGTCGTCGGGTCAGTGTGCTGCGTCAGGAGGCTATATTTGGCCTCGCAATAATTAGCCAGTTCGCGGTAAAGCAGGCTTAACGACTCGCGCAGCGGCTGCTCTCGCCAGAGCCAAAACCAGAACCAATTAAAGAGTCCGTACCACAAGGTTCCCAGCGCATAGATAAGCAGCGGCTCCCAGATGGGCATATTGCCGGCCAGGCTTAAGGTAAAAATGGCGGCGATTAGCGATGCCGGCAACAGGCGAGCGTGTAGCGAACTGATTTCCGCCGTCACGCCGAGTATCAGCGCCAGCGCGCTGAGGATAAGCGGCAAAGGGATGTCCCGCGCCAGAAGCAATTGCACAATCAGGCTGCTGCCGGCAAATAGGCAGCCGCCAACGATCAGGCGTTTGAAAAAGCGTTTATGCGGGGTGTCGAGACCGGCGATATTGCAACAGGCGGGAACTAAAGAGAACAGCAACCCTTGCTGCAGATGGCCGAGCAGAAGCCCGATGGCCACAGGTAGACACAGCACCAGCGTTTGCCGCAGTGCATAGTTGACTTCCGGGTGGTAAATCAGCCTGCGCCACATGGGAGAAACAAAAACGGCGTACTGCGCGGAGCAATACGCCGTTTAGCGACTTAACGGGTACCGTAGACGACGATAGTTTTACCGTGTGCGGAGATCAGGTTTTGATCTTCCAGCATCTTCAGAATACGGCCGACGGTTTCACGAGAGCAACCGACGATCTGGCCAATTTCCTGGCGGGTGATTTTGATCTGCATCCCGTCCGGGTGGGTCATGGCATCAGGCTGTTTCGCCAGATTCAGTAAGGTCTGAGCAATACGGCCCGTCACGTCGAGGAAAGCAAGGTTACCGACTTTCTCGGAAGTGACCTGCAGACGACGCGCCATCTGCGAAGAAAGGCGCATCAGGATGTCCGGGTTCACCTGGATTAACTGACGGAATTTTTTGTAAGAGATCTCGGCCACTTCACATGCGGTTTTCGCACGTACCCAGGCACTACGTTCCTGACCTTCTTCAAACAGGCCTAATTCACCGATGAAATCGCCCTGGTTGAGGTAAGAGAGGATCATCTCTTTACCTTCTTCATCCTTGATGAGTACAGCCACGGAGCCTTTTACGATGTAGTAAAGCGTTTCCGCTTTCTCACCCTGGTGAATCAGCGTGCTCTTTGATGGGTACTTATGAATGTGGCAATGAGACAAGAACCATTCAAGGGTAGGGTCTGTTTGCGGTTTGCCAAGCACCATGCGCGGTTATCCTCTGTTATAAGCTATCTCCGGACGCCGACACTACACGGCATCCGGGCATGCAATCGTATTTTTCCCTATGCCTGGGAAGCTGGCTGCTCAATTTATGCAGCCTGTAATGTGAACTCCTCAGCATACATGCGGTACATCAATGTATTACTGTAGCATCCAGACTGTTTTAGCATAGCTTTCACCGCATGTCTCCTGGTGTCTCGCTTCAGCATGACCCAGGTCGCCTTCCGTTGCGAGATTTGTTATGTGCGCGTAATCTGTCAGGAAAATTGCAACAGCGGAGTTAAATTTTATGCAAGCGCGTGTGAAATGGGTGGAAGGTCTAACCTTCATCGGTGAGTCGGCCTCCGGCCACCAGATTTTAATGGATGGCAACTCCGGGGACAAAGCGCCCAGCCCGATGGAGATGGTGTTAATGGCAGCGGGCGGCTGTAGCGCAATTGACGTGGTGTCTATCCTGCAAAAAGGGCGTCAAAACGTCACTAACTGCGAAGTGAAGCTGACCTCTGAACGCCGTGAAGAGGCGCCGCGCCTGTTCACCCATATTAATCTGCACTTTATCGTCACCGGTAAAGAGCTGAAGGATGCGGCGGTGTCCCGTGCGGTGGATTTATCCGCGGAGAAGTACTGCTCGGTGGCGCTGATGCTGGAAAAGGCGGTCAACATCACCCATTCTTACGAAGTGATCGAAGCCTGAGACGAATTGACGTAGCGGGACACTAACCCCGGCAGCACGGCGACCGGGGTTTTATTTTACCCTTAACTAATGGTTTTGCCTTCCATCAAGCGCTCGACCAGCGGCGCCATAATGAGCTCCATCGCCAGCCCCATCTTACCGCCCGGTACCACCAGGGTGTTCATATGCGAGATAAACGACCCCTGTAGCATCGCCAACAGCCAGGGATAATCAATCCCCTGCAAATTACGGAAGTGAATCACCACGAAGCTTTCGTCGAGCGATGGAATGCCTTTGGCGGCAAACGGATTCGAGGTATCCACCGTCGGCACGCGCTGGAAGTTGATATGGGTACGTGAGAACTGCGGGGTGATGAAATTGATGTAGTCCTCCATCGAACGCACCACCGAGTCCATCACCGCTTCGCGCGAATGGCCTCGTTCGCTGGTATCGCGAATGAGCTTCTGGATCCATTCGAGGTTGACGATCGGCACCACGCCGACCAGCAGGTCGACATGTTTCGCCACGTCGTGCTGCGGCGTCACCACGCCGCCGTGCAGCCCTTCATAAAACAGCACGTCGGTGGGTTCAGGCAGCGGCTGCCACGGGGTAAAGGTACCGGGAACCTGATTCCAGGGAACCGCTTCATCGTAGGTATGGAGATATTTGCGCGACTGGCCCTTGCCGAATTCGCCGTATTCTAAAAAGGTGCGTTCAAGCAGGCTGAAGTCGTTGGCTTCCGGGCCAAAGTAGCTGATGTGTTTGCCCTGATCGCGCGCCTTGCGGATCGCCATGTCCATTTCCGGGCGAGTGTAGCGATGGAAGCTATCCCCTTCGACCTCCGCGGCATGCAGGTTCAGCTGCGAGAAAATTTTGCGAAACGCGAGGCTGGTGGTGGTGGTGCCCGCGCCGCTGGAGCCCGTGACTGCGATCACTGGATGTTTGGCAGACATAACAACTCCCTGATTAAGTGATGGTGTGTCGCCGTATCGCGCCAGGCTCTCGCGGTTAGAGGGGCATGGCGCTTAGCCGTTAAACATCTTGCGGGGCATGATGTTGACCGTCTCGTGCAGTTCTGACCACACCAGCACGGCCTCCCCGGTTTTAAGCTGCTGTTTTACATCGGCGACTTTATCGGCAAGCGAACGTTCATGTTCACCATAATCGGTGCCTTCGCGCAACACAAAGCTTTCAATCAGATTATCCAGCGTTTCGGGATCGAGATCCTGCCAGGGAATAATCATGCCTGTCCTCCCAGCCAGCGGGTTAACCAATCCGGAATACGTTGCTCCAGCCACATCTGCGGTTTTCGCAGCGTACCGCCGACAAAGCCAACGTGGCCGCCTTGTTCCGTGAGCTGATATTCGACGTTTGCCGGCAGCTGTTCCTGCGGCGGGATGGAATGATGGTCCATAAACGGATCGTCTTTTGCGTGAATGATCAGCGTCGGCTTGGTGATATCGCTTAAGCGCGGCATCGCGCTGCACTGTCGGTAATAGTCTAGCGCATCGGCGAAACCGTGGATTTTGGCGGTGATCATGTCGTCGAATTCGCGGATGCGGCGCATGCTTTTGAGCTGGCGAAGATCCACCGGCAGCGAGCCCGGATAGGCTTTTAGCTTGCGCGCGGCGTTAGCTTTCAGCAGGTTGAGCAGGTAACGCTGATAGACGCGCGAAAATCCTTTATCCATATGGTAGCTGCAGGCTTCCAGCATAAAGGGCGCCGAAACAATGACGGCCGCATCGAGCGGAATATTGTCGCCTTCTTTCGCCAGCAGACAGCCCAGCATGTTACCGCCAAGCGAATAGCCTACCGCTGCCGTCGGCGCGGCGCCGAACTCGCGCTGCAGCCAGTGCAGGAACCAGGTGCCATCTTCCGTTTCGCCAGAGTGGTAAATACGACTGTTACGATTCGGCTCGCCGCTGCAGCCGCGAAAATGCATCACCACCCCGAGCCAGCCGCGCTGCATAGCGGCGTGAATCAAACCGTGGGCGTAAGGGCTGTGCAGGCTGCCTTCCAGACCGTGAAAAACCACCAGACGCGGTTTGTGGTGAGCGCCGGCGGGGTCTTCGCTCCAGGCCAGATCGACGAAATCGCCATCCGGCAGCTCAAGGCGCTGCCAGTGCGGCGTAAATCGGAGCTTGCGGCGGATGATCCGCGGCAGCATGGTTTGCAGATGACGATTGCCCACGCCGCGCATCGGATGGAATTCGCGCGAATCGTTATCGGGGGGCGTCACTGCTGTCGGGGTTATTTCAACCATAGTACCAGGATTATTAAGAAACTTTTAGAACACTATACCGCGCATAAAAGTGGGCGGTTAGCCAATATGTGGTCTTGCGGCTAATCGGCAAGCAGATTGCGCGAGAAGAGGTGGATATCCGCACCGGGCTTGAGCCGCCACAATCGCGCCTTTCGCGCCCCTGTCGCCAGCGTTTCTCCGGTTTCTTCGAACATGCCGGAGGCCTCAAAACGGCGGATTAGGCTTTTACGCTGAATCGGCTGGCCGAGGATGATTTCGGTCGCTTCCTGCAACTGGCCGTGGGTAAAGGTATCCCCCAAACAGTAAACAGGCAATAACGAATACATCGTTTTCTGGCGCAGGCGCTCCAGCGCGGCGCTGACTATCTGCCGATGATCGAAGGCCAGGCGATATTCATCAAGCTGCTGGACCGGCACCCAGCGGGCATCGCTGACGCTGGCGATATGCGGCTGACAGTCGACCCAGGCGATTAGCGCGAACCAGGCAACGGTCAGGCTCCAACCGCGCGGATCGCGGTCCGGTCCGGAAAAGGTACCGAACTGCTCCAGCCAGGAAGGGGAAATGCCAGTTTTTTCCGTCAGTTTCCGCAGCGCCGTAGTGCGGGTGGACTCATCGTGGGCCATATCGATAAATCCGCCGGGCAGCCCCCATGCGCCTTGCTGTGGAGGATTCGCGCGTTCAACCAACAGTACGCACAGGGCTCCCTGATGAAGGGTAAACAGCACGCTGTCGACGGTTACCAGCGGTGAAGGAAAACGGCTGGCTTCGTAGTGGTTGAGGTAATCGGCGTCGGTGGTCATAACATGCTCGCTGCGCAATAAGAACGCCGACAAGTGTACCAGCCCCCTTCAGAGCGGCAAGTGGCTATTTTTTCCATCTATTTTTCAATTGGTTAATTATTTTTCGTCGCGGAACGATATTTAATGCTTGCATGAATAGTGTCTTAAGGACATTATTAATTGTGTCCAAGAGACATAATTTAGGCGAGGAGGCCATCATGAGCGAAAAATTCACACTTTTGCTGGACGATACAGCGGTAACCCTTGCCAGCGGCGTCTTCCCTGATGGCGCAGGCTGGCTGAAAGTGACCGGTGAGCTGCCGGCCTCCGCCGCGTTAATGCGCATCCGGGCGGTCGCGCTACGTGATATGAATGATTTTATGCTGCTGGCCCAGTTGGTGGAGGCCGTTCGCCATGTGACCGATGTCGCCTTCAGCCATCTGGAGCTGCCATGGCTGCCGTGGGCGCGCCAGGATCGCCATATGGTGCCAGGCGACAGCTTTGCGCTGAAAGTTTTTGCACAGCAGCTGAATACACTGGGATTCGACAAAATTGTAGTCCTCGACCCGCATAGTGAGGCCGCGGCGGCGGCGGTAAACAACCTGGTCGCGATTAGCCAACAACAGTGCCTGCTGCAGAACTCCCATCTGCGACGTGCCATCGCCGCCGGGGAGTTAATGCTGGTGGCGCCGGATGCTGGAGCGTTAAAGAAAATTCAGTATGTCGCTAAAGCCTGTGGCGCCAGCGAGTTTGCGATCCTCAGTAAGGAGCGAGATGTCGCTAGCGGCGCGTTAACAGGCTTTTCGCTGCTGGCCGGAGAGGTGGCGGGTAAAGCGGTACTGATCGTTGATGATCTTTGCGATGCCGGTGGAACGTTTATCGGCTCGGCGCAGGTCCTGCGTGACGCCGGCGCGCGTAGCGTTAGCCTGTACGTGACGCATGGCGTCTTTTCTAAAGGCATTACGCATCTATTGAATAATGGCATCGATGCCATTTACTCCACCACCTCTTATTCCTCTGCGGCTTTAGTCCATCCACAGCTGGAACTGATTGATATTGAAACCATTTACCGCGCTTATTGGGGATAACAAAATGAAAATGAATCCGATTCTGGCTATCGATGGTTATAAAGTTTCCCATCGCGTTCAGTATCCACAGGGGACGACTAAGGTCTATTCGAATTTTACGCCGCGCGGCGACCGTTTCTTTCAGTCGCCGCTAGCGGATGGCAAGTTGGTATTCTTCGGCTTACAGGGTTTTTTACAGTGGTTCCTCATCGATCTGTTTAACGAGGGCTTTTTCGCTCGTCCGGAAGAGGAAGTGGTCAGCGAGTATAAGCAGGTTATGGACGGCTACCTGGGACGGGATAGTGTCGCGGTAGATCATATCCGCGAGCTGCATCAGCTAGGCTACCTGCCGCTGCACATCAAAGCGCTGGATGAGGGCACGAAAGTGCCGATGAAGGTACCGGTTTTAACCATCACCAATACCCTGCCGCAGTTTTTCTGGCTGGTGAACTATCTGGAGACGGTCCTTTCGGCAGAACTGTGGAAAACGTCAACTAATGCCACTATCGCGCATCACTATCGTCTGATCTGCGAACGCTGGGCGGAGCAAACCTGTAGCGATTTGACACATCTGGATTTTCAATGCCACGACTTTTCGTTTCGCGGCATGTCCGGGCTACATGACGCCGCACAGTCTGGCAGCGGACATCTGATTAGCTTTAAAGGGACTGATAGCCTGCCTGCGCTGCTCTACGCTCGTGATTACTATACTCGGGGTGAAGAAGATACGATCGGCTCCAGCATCCCCGCTACCGAGCATAGCGTGATGTGTATGGGCGAGCGGGATCGGGAGATAGAAACTTTTCGCCGGCTCATCGCTGACGTCCACCCGCAGGGGTTTGTCTCTATTGTTTCCGATACCTGGGATTACTGGCAGGTACTGACCGAGTATACCCGCGAACTGAAAGCCGTCATTATGCAACGCCAGGGACGTGTGGTATTCCGACCGGACAGCGGCGATCCGGTGGCTATCCTCTGCGGCACTGCCGCCGATGATGATACCCGCAGCGATCGTTGCGCCGAAGAGAAAGGTTCGGTTGAGGTGCTGTGGGAAATCTTTGGCGGGACGATTAACGAGAAGGGGTATAAGGTGCTGGACCCCCACGTAGGTCTGATTTATGGCGATTCTATTACGCTTGCGAGAGCGGATGAGATCCTGTGTCGCCTGGAAGCCAAAGGCTTTGCCAGCGCTAACGTGGTATTCGGGGTGGGTTCATATACCTACCAGTATAATACGCGTGATACTTTCGGCTTTGCGATGAAAGCCACCTGGGGAGAAGTGAATGGCGAAGGAAGAGCGCTCTTTAAGGAGCCAAAAACCGACAATGGCCTGAAACGTTCTGCGCGCGGGCTGTTACGCGTAGCGCGCGATGCCAGCGGCGAGCTACGGCTGCATGACGATCAAAGCCAGGAGCAAGAAGGTCAGGGAGAGCTAACCACTCGTTTCCTTGATGGCCAGCTGTTTGGTTACGAATCATTGTCACAGATCCGCGCCCGGCTGGCGGCGCAGCGTTGATGCCAGGCGAATGAAAAAAGGTGGGATATCCCGCCTTTTGTTGTCACTGTCTTGCATTAACCTTCCTGCAGCATCCGCTCCAGCTGTTCCTGCGCGTCCAGCCACGCCATCTCGCACTCTTCGAGACCTGATTTGGCGCTCGCCTGCTGCTGCAGACAGGCGGTTAATTCCGCTTTGCGCGAGGCGTCATATAACTCGCTGTCGCCCAGCTTCTCTTCCGCCTGCGCCAGCTGCGCGTTGAGTTTATCCATCTCTTTTTCCAGACGGGCGATCTCTTTACGCAGCGGTTGCGTTTGCGTGCGCAGTTCGGCTTCGCGGCGTTTTTGATCCTTACGCGCCTGCGCGCTATTGCCGTTATCCTTCGGCGCTTCAGAGGCCTGGTTTTCCTGCTTCTGCGAATCACTCAGCCACTGCTGATAATCTTCCAGATCGCCATCAAACGGTTCGACTTTGCCGTCGTGTACGAGGTACAGATCGTCAGTGGTGGAACGGATCAGGTGGCGATCGTGCGAGACCACGACCAGCGCCCCTTCGAAGTCGATCAGCGCTTCGGTTAAGGCCTGACGCATATCGAGATCAAGGTGGTTGGTCGGTTCATCGAGCAGCAGCAGGTTAGGGCGCTGCCAGACGATTAACGCCAGCACCAGGCGCGCTTTTTCGCCGCCGGAGAAACGGCGGGTCTCTTCGCTGACTTTATCCCCCTGGAATCCAAAGCCGCCGAGGTAGTCGCGCAGTTTTTGTTCCAGCTCCTGCGGCGCCAGGCGGGCCAGATGCTGTATCGGCGACTCATCGGCGCGCAGGAATTCGAGCTGATGCTGGGCGAAGTAACCGAGCTTAATGCCCTTAGCCAGGCCAATTTCACCGGACAGCGGTTGTAGTTCACCGGCCAGCAGCTTAATCAGCGTTGATTTACCGGCGCCGTTGCGCCCCAGCAGACCGATACGCGAACCGGGCACCAGGTTCAGCTTGATGGAGTCGAGAATAATCCGTTCGCCGTAGCCGGCGCTGACTTTTTCCATCTTGAGTAACGGGTTCGGCAGGCTTTCCGGCGCGCGGAAGCTGAAGTGGAACGGGTTATCGACGTGCGCCGGGGCGATAAGCTCCATGCGCTCAAGCATTTTGATACGGCTCTGCGCCTGTTTCGCTTTGGTGGCCTTGGCGCGGAAGCGGTCGATATAGCTCTGCAAGTGGGCAACGCGCTGCTGCTGGCTTTCATACATGGCCTGCTGCTGCGACAGACGGGTCGCGCGCTGGATTTCAAACGAGCTGTAGTTACCGGTGTATTCGAACATCGTTTGCTGTTCGATATGAATAATTTTATCGACGATCGGATCGAGGAAATCACGATCGTGGGAAATCAGGATCAGCGTACCGGTATAGCCTTTCAACCATTTTTCCAGCCAGATCACCGCATCAAGATCGAGGTGGTTGGTCGGTTCGTCGAGCAGCAGCAGGTCGGAACGGCAGATCAGCGCCTGCGCGAGGTTTAAGCGCATACGCCAGCCGCCGGAGAAATCACTGACCGGCCGCTCAAGCTGCTCGTTACTGAAACCAAGGCCGTGTAGCAGGCTGGCGGCGCGGGAACGAATCGTCCAGGCGTCAATGGCATCCAGCTTACCGTGAACGGTAGCGATGGCGTGGCCGTCGTCGCGCTCATTGGCCTGCTGTAAATCGGCTTCCAGCTTGCGGAACTCGCGATCGCCATCAATAACATAATCAATAGCCGGTTGCGGCAGGGCCGGCGTTTCCTGATTAACCCACGCCAACTGCCAGTTGCTCGGGAAGGTCATGGAGCCGCCGTCGGCGCTTATCTCGTTTTTCAAAAGCGAAAGCAACGTAGATTTACCGCAGCCGTTTTTACCCACCAGACCGACCTTCTGGCCAGGATTGATGGTGGCGGTGGCGTTGTCCAGCAGGACGCGTACGCCGCGACGAATTTGTAACGAGGAGAAAACAATCATAAGGCGCCGTATGTTCAGACTATGTTAATTTGTCTTTATGATAATGTAGTGTGGAAGCGAAACGCTCCATAGGGCCGCAATGGTAGCCCAAAATGAAGACGATAGACAAAGTCATTCTGGTTGCGTCGAGACGCAGCCGCTTCGCAAGCCGCCAGATGACGTTCGGGAGGGGAATGATGTCTCAGACAGCGAAAGTGTTGCTGCTGTATGCCCACCCAGAATCTCAGGATTCCGTGGCCAACCGGGTTTTGCTTGAACCGGCCTTACAGTTGCCGAATGTCACCGTGCACGATCTTTATGCGCACTATCCAGATTTTTTTATTGATATCGCCCATGAGCAGGATCTCCTGCGTCAGCATCAGGTGATTGTTTTCCAGCATCCGCTGTATACGTGGAGCTGCCCGGCATTGTTGAAAGAGTGGCTGGACCGGGTGCTGAGCCGCGGCTTCGCCAGCGGCGCGGGAGGGAATCAACTGGCGGGAAAGTACTGGCGCAGTGTGATCACCACCGGCGAGCCGGAGAGCGCTTACCGCCGCGATGCTAACCGCTATCCGATGAACGATATTTTGCGTCCTTTTGAGTTAACGGCCGGCATGTGCCGCATGCACTGGCTGAGTCCGATTATTGTCTACTGGGCGCGCCGACAGCGGCCGGAAGATTTGCAAAGCCACGCCCGCGCGTATCGCGACTGGCTCGCGAATCCTGTTGCAACAGGAGGCGTCAATGGCGGGAGCTGATTTGCTATTAGCAGGGGTACTGTTTTTGTTTGCCGCCGTGGTGGCGGTACCGCTGGCGGCCCGGCTGGGCATTGGCGCCGTGCTCGGCTACCTGCTGGCCGGGATTGCAATTGGCCCGTGGGGGCTTGGCTTTATTAGCGATGTGGATGAAATTCTCCATTTTTCCGAGCTGGGCGTTGTATTCCTGATGTTCATCATCGGCCTTGAGCTCAATCCGGCCAAACTGTGGCAACTGCGCAACTCGATATTCGGCGTCGGCGCGGCGCAGGTGTTGTTTAGCGCGGCGATCCTTGGCGGATTGCTGGTGGTCACCGGGTTTTCGTGGCAGGCGGCCGTGGTGGGCGGTATTGGGCTGGCAATGTCCTCTACCGCGATGGCGCTGCAGCTGATGCGCGAGAAGGGAATGAGCCGTAACGAATCCGGCCAGCTTGGATTTTCAGTACTGTTATTTCAGGATCTAGCGGTGATCCCGGCGCTGGCGCTGGTCCCGCTGCTCGCCGGACACGGCGACGATAACTTTAACTGGATGTCGGTAGGGATGAAGGTGCTGGCATTCGCCGGCATGCTGATTGGCGGTCGTTTTCTGCTGCGCCCGGTATTCCGTTTTATCGCCGGTTCCGGCGTGCGCGAGGTCTTCACCGCCGCCACGCTGCTGCTGGTGCTGGGCTCAGCGTTGTTTATGGATGCCCTGGGGCTGTCAATGGCGCTGGGGACGTTTATCGCGGGCGTGCTGCTGGCGGAAAGCGAATATCGCCACGAGCTGGAAATCGCTATTGAGCCGTTTAAAGGCTTGCTGCTGGGGCTATTTTTTATCTCCGTCGGCATGGCGCTGAATCTTGGCGTGCTGTACACCCATTTGCTGTGGGTCGCGCTAAGCGTTGCCGCGCTGGTGGCGGTTAAAGCGTTGGTGCTTTATGTATTGGCCCGGGTATACGGTTTGCGCAGCGCCGAGCGCACGCAGTTCGCCGGAGTATTGAGCCAGGGCGGCGAGTTCGCCTTTGTTCTCTTTTCCATGCCGGCTTCGCAGAAGCTGTTCCATAACGATCAAATGGCGCTGCTGCTGGTTACCGTGACCTTATCGATGATGACCACGCCGCTCCTGATGAAGGTCATTGATAAAGTGCTGTCGCGACGGCTTAACCCGGCGGAGGATACTGATGAGGCGCCGTGGGTCGAGGATGATAAGCCACAGGTGATTATCGTCGGATTCGGGCGTTTTGGTCAGGTTATTGGGCGCCTGCTGATGGCTAATAAAATGCGTATTACCGTGCTTGAACGCGATATCAGCGCGGTCAACCTGATGCGCAAATATGGCTACAAAGTCTATTTCGGCGACGCGACGCAGCTTGAGCTACTGCGTTCGGCGGGGGCGGAAGAGGCGCAGTCGATTGTGATTACCTGCAACGAGCCGGAAGATACCATGAAGCTGGTGGAGATGTGCCAACAGCATTTTCCCCACCTGCATATTCTGGCCCGAGCGCGGGGGCGCGTAGAAGCGCATGAGTTATTACAGGCTGGCGTGACGCAGTTCTCGCGAGAAACCTTCTCCAGCGCCCTGGAATTGGGGCGCAAGGCGCTGGTGACTCTGGGAATGCATCCGCATCAGGCGCAGCGCGCGCAGTTGCACTTTCGACGCCTCGATATGCGAATGCTGCGCGAGTTAATGCCGGTGCATACTGATACTGTACAGATATCTCGCGTGCGGGAAGCCCGGCGCGAGCTGGAAGAGATTTTTGAGCGTGAAATGCAGAAAGAAAGCCGGCAGTTGGACGGCTGGGACGAGTTTGAATAGAAGGTAGAGCAAAATGGCGGTACGTAAACGTTTTATTGCCGGCGCAAAATGCCCGGCGTGCCAGGCGCAGGATTCACTGGCGATGTGGCGCGAGAATAATGTCGATATTGTTGAGTGCGTTAAGTGCGGACATCAGATGCGCGAGGCCGATAAAGAGGTCCGCGAACACGTTCGCAAAGAAGAGCAAGTGATCGGCATTTTTCATCCGGACTAGCGTTATCTGTCGCCTTTTTTTAAGCTAGAGGGTACACGGCTGCAGAATTCCGCTACAATCTGCGCCACTATTCTTCCCATGCTCAGGAGATATCATGAAAGTAGCAAAAGACCTGGTGGTCAGCCTGGCCTATCAGGTACGTACAGAAGACGGTGTGTTGGTTGATGAGTCTCCGGTGAGTGCGCCGCTGGACTACCTGCATGGTCACGGTTCCCTGATTTCCGGCCTGGAAAACGCATTAAACGGCCACGAAGTGGGCGATAAATTTGATGTCGAAGTCGGCGCGAATGACGCGTACGGCCAGTATGACGAAAACCTGGTTCAGCGCGTTCCTAAAGACGTCTTCATGGGCGTTGACGAACTGCAGGTTGGCATGCGCTTCCTGGCTGAAACCGACCAGGGTCCGGTACCGGTAGAAATCACTGAAGTCGGCGACGATTTCGTGGTGGTTGACGGCAACCACATGCTGGCTGGCCAGAATCTGAAGTTCAACGTAGAAGTTGTCGCCCTGCGCGAAGCCACTGCAGAAGAGCTGGAACACGGTCACGTACACGGCGCTCATGGTCACGATCACGATCATGACCACGGTCATGACGGCTGCTGCGGCGGCCACGGCCACGATCATGGTCACGACCATGAACATGGCAAAGGTGGTTGCGGTAACGGCGGTTGCGGTTGCCACTAATGGCGTCGCGTTCGCGCGAATAGCCAAAAAAGCGGGGAAACCCGCTTTTTTTACGTCTCAATAATGCGGAGGCGGCGTCTCTTCAGACTGTGACGCGATGTGCGACGGCTGTGTCGCTTTCAGTTTTTCGATCATCAAGCGCATATGTTCGCGCATTTTGGCCATTTCTATTTCATGCGCCGTGACGGTTTTGTTGAGGTCCTCGATGGTGATCTCCTGAAACGCCAGTCGGCTTTCCAGTTCCGCCAGACGCGTCTCCATTGTGCTATCGTTCATAGGTCGCCTCTTCTGTCTTGTTTGCGGGCGGATTCTACTCAAGTTTCCGCGTTAACGCAGCATCGTAACGTCAGAGAGGAAACTAATTCATACAAAAATAGTCTGAAATGAGGCGATATTCAGGTAGGTCCGTATGTAGATTTGTTCTGCAACGTTCTATAGTACGTTTTTTGCTTTTTATGATAACCCTGGGGTGAGATGCCCCGGCCCTGGAGAAATGGATGAAATCACTGTTTAAAGTAACGCTGCTGGCGACCACGATGGCCGTTGCCCTGAATGCACCGCTGACCTTTGCTGCCGATACCGCAGCGAAAGCTGCACCGGCGGCGGACAGCAAATCGGCATTTAAAAATGACGATCAAAAATCCGCTTATGCGCTGGGTGCATCCCTCGGCCGTTACATGGAAAACTCCCTGAAAGAACAAGAGAAGCTGGGTATCAAACTGGATAAAGACCAGCTGATCGCCGGCGTGCAGGATGCGTTTGCCGATAAGAGCAAACTGTCCGACAAAGAAATTGAAACCACTCTGCAGTCCTTTGAGACCCGCGTGAAAACCGCCGCTCAGCAGAAGATGGAAAAAGATGCGACCGAGAACGATGCTAAAGGCAAAGCGTTCCGTGACGCCTTCGCTAAAGAGAAGGGCGTGAAAACCTCTAAATCCGGCCTGATGTATAAAGTCGAGAAAGCCGGTACCGGCGATGCGCCGAAAGACAGCGATACCGTCGTGGTGAACTACAAAGGTACGCTGATCGACGGTAAAGAGTTCGATAACTCTTACACCCGCGGCGAGCCGCTCTCTTTCCGTCTTGATGGCGTTATCCCTGGCTGGACCGAAGGCCTGAAAAACATCAAAAAAGGCGGCAAAATCAAGCTGGTCATCCCACCGGATCTGGCTTACGGCAAAACTGGCGTTCCGGGTATCCCGGCTAACTCTACGCTGGTATTCGATGTAGAACTGCTGGACATCAAACCGGCTCCGAAGGCTGATGCTAAGCCAGAAGCCGCTGCCGAAGCACCGGCTGCAGACGCTAAGAAGTAATCTGCCATAAGCCGCCGCCTTCAGGGGCGGCGGCTTTTTTATTGGCAGCAGATATAATTAAAACTGGAAAATTCCTCAGGCGCTGTATTACTTTAGATAGCTTAATAATGATGATGAGCCTGCCCTGACGATAACGACAGGCTCCTGAAAAGGAGTGCTTTTTTACATGTCCAGGTCGCTTTTAACCAACGAAACCAGCGAGCTTGACCTGCTGGATCAACGTCCTTTCGACCAGACCGACTTCGATATCCTAAAATCCTATGAAGCGGTGGTGGACGGGTTAGCGATGCTCATTGGTTCCCATTGTGAAATCGTGCTGCACTCACTGCAGGATTTAAAATGCTCCGCTATTCGTATCGCTAACGGTGAACACACCGGCCGCCAAATTGGCTCGCCGATTACCGATCTGGCGTTACGTATGCTGCACGATATGACGGGAGCAGATAGCAGCGTATCGAAGTGCTATTTTACCCGCGCGAAAAGCGGCGTGCTGATGAAATCGGTGACTATCGCTATTCGCAACCGGGAACATCGGGTGATTGGTCTGCTGTGTATCAACATGAACCTTGATGTCCCGTTCTCGCAGATTATGAGCACCTTTATTCCACCGGAAACGCCGGAAGTGAACTCTCAGGTTAACTTTGCCTCGTCGGTGGATGATCTGGTGGCGCAAACGCTGGAGTTCACCATTGAAGAGGTGAATGCCGATCGCAACGTATCGAATAACGCGAAAAACCGCCAAATCGTGCTGAATCTATACGAGAAAGGCATCTTCGATATCAAAGATGCGATTAACCAGGTAGCCGATCGCCTGAATATCTCTAAACACACGGTGTACCTCTACATCCGCCAGTTTAAAAGCGGTGATTTCCAGGGGCTCGATAAGTAATGCGTTTTGCCATCACCGTAACCGGGCCTGCCTACGGTACTCAGCAGGCCAGTAGCGCGTGGCAGTTTGCGCAGGCGGTTATTAACGCAGGGCATGAACTGGCCTGCGTATTTTTCTATCGTGAAGGGATCTACAACGCTAATCAGCTGACGGCCCCCGCCAGCGATGAGGTAGACCTGGTGCGTCACTGGCAGCGCCTGCATGATGAACATGCCGTTGCGCTGCACATTTGCGTGGCAGCCGCGCTACGTCGCGGCGTGACCGATGAACGCGAAGCGCAGCAGCTTGGCTTGCCGGCGCATAATCTGCAGCCGGGATTCACCTTAAGCGGGCTAGGCGCACTGGCTGAAGCGTCGTTAACCTGCGATAGAATGGTGCAGTTCTGATGAAACGCGTGGCTTTCGTATTTTCTTCCGCGCCGCACGGCAGCGCAGCCGGTAGGGAAGGGCTGGACGCCTTACTGGCGACCTCGGCCCTCACCGACGACCTCGGCGTCTTCTTTGTCGGCGACGGCGTGTTTCAGATTATCCCTGGCCAGCAGCCGGGAAAAATCCTCGCCCGTGATTATATCGCCACCTTCAGGCTGTTATCGCTGTATGACATCGAACAGCGCTGGTTATGCGCGGCGTCTGCCCGCGAACGCGGCCTGGCCGCCGATACGCCGTGGGTGGTGGATGTAGAAAGCCTCGAGCCAGAGGCGCTGCGCGCCCGGCTTGATGAGTTCAACGTGATTCTACGATTCTGAGGCCCAGATGCTCCACACTCTAAGCGTCTCTCCATGGCATGTCGATATCGACGCGATGCTGCGTCTGGTGAAGGCAGGCGACGATCTGCTCCTGCTCTCCGATGGCGTGGTCGCGGCGATTGACGGCGGCCGTTTCCTTGAAATCCTGCAATCCGCCCCCATAACCCTACATGCTCTGCAAGACGATATCGAAGCCCGCGGGCTGGCTGGTCAAATTGCGGACAGTGTCGTCAGGGTTGGCTATACTGATTTCGTCAGTCTTACGGTCAAACATGAAGGTCAGTTGGCCTGGTAATGGCGGGATCGTTGTATATTTCTTGACACCTTTTCGGCACCGCCCTAAAATTCTGCGTCCTCATATTATATGAGGCGATTTATTACGTGTTTACGAAGCAAAAGCTAAAACCAGGAGCTATTTAATGGCAACAGTTAACCAGCTGGTACGCAAACCACGCGCGCGCAAAGTTGCAAAGAGCAACGTGCCGGCGCTGGAAGCCTGCCCGCAGAAACGTGGCGTATGTACTCGCGTATATACCACCACTCCTAAGAAACCGAACTCCGCACTGCGTAAAGTTTGCCGTGTGCGTCTGACTAACGGTTTCGAAGTCACCTCCTACATCGGTGGTGAAGGTCACAACCTGCAGGAGCACTCCGTGATCCTGATCCGTGGCGGTCGTGTTAAAGACCTTCCGGGTGTTCGTTACCACACCGTTCGTGGTGCGCTTGACTGCTCCGGCGTTAAAGACCGTAAGCAGGCTCGCTCCAAGTACGGCGTGAAGCGTCCTAAGGCTTAATGGTTCTCCGTTAAGTAAGGCCAAACGTTTTATATTAATGTCAAACTAAACTCTTTGAGTTTTGGACAATCCTGAATTAACAACGGAGTATTTCCATGCCACGTCGTCGCGTCATTGGTCAGCGTAAAATTCTGCCGGATCCGAAGTTCGGATCAGAACTGCTGGCTAAATTTGTAAATATCCTGATGGTAGATGGTAAAAAATCTACTGCAGAAACTATCGTATACAGCGCGCTGGAGACCCTGGCTCAGCGCTCTGGTAAAACTGAACTGGAAGCCTTCGAAGTTGCGCTCGAAAACGTGCGCCCGACTGTCGAAGTTAAGTCCCGCCGCGTAGGTGGTTCTACTTATCAGGTTCCAGTTGAAGTACGTCCGGTTCGTCGTAATGCTCTGGCAATGCGTTGGATCGTTGAAGCTGCTCGTAAACGCGGTGATAAATCCATGGCTCTGCGCCTGGCGAACGAACTCACTGACGCTGCAGACAACAAAGGTACTGCAGTTAAGAAACGTGAAGACGTTCACCGTATGGCCGAAGCCAACAAGGCGTTCGCACACTACCGTTGGTAATCCCTTCGGAGTCATAGTCACCAGGCGGGCGTTTCAGATGAGTCGCCCGCTCTGGATAACTTAACTGAACGCCTAAAGAAATAAACGAGGAATCAAATGGCTCGTACAACACCCATCGCACGCTACCGTAACATCGGTATCAGTGCGCACATCGACGCCGGTAAAACCACTACTACCGAACGTATTCTGTTCTACACCGGTGTAAACCATAAAATCGGTGAAGTTCATGACGGCGCCGCTACCATGGACTGGATGGAGCAGGAGCAGGAACGTGGTATCACCATCACTTCCGCTGCGACTACTGCATTCTGGTCTGGTATGGCTAAACAGTATGAACCGCACCGTGTAAACATCATCGACACCCCGGGGCACGTTGACTTCACTATCGAAGTAGAACGTTCCATGCGTGTTCTTGATGGTGCGGTAATGGTTTACTGCGCAGTTGGTGGTGTTCAGCCGCAGTCTGAAACCGTATGGCGTCAGGCAAACAAATATAAAGTTCCACGCATTGCGTTCGTTAACAAAATGGACCGCATGGGTGCGAACTTCCTGAAAGTTGTTGGTCAGATCAAAACCCGTCTGGGCGCGAACCCGGTTCCGCTGCAGCTGGCAATTGGTGCTGAAGAAGGTTTCACCGGTGTTGTTGACCTGGTGAAAATGAAAGCCATCAACTGGAACGAAGCTGATGCAGGCGTTACCTTCGAATACGAAGATATCCCGGCTGACATGCAGGAACTGGCTGACGAATGGCACCAGAACCTGATCGAGTCCGCTGCGGAAGCTTCCGAAGAGCTGATGGAAAAATACCTGGGTGGCGAAGAACTGACTGAAGAAGAGATCAAAAAAGCTCTGCGTCAGCGCGTTCTGAACAACGAAATCATCCTGGTAACCTGTGGTTCTGCGTTCAAGAACAAAGGTGTTCAGGCGATGCTGGATGCGGTAATTGATTACCTGCCATCCCCGATCGATGTTCCGGCAATCAACGGCATCCTGGACGACGGTAAAGATACCCCGGCTGAGCGTCACGCAAGCGACGAAGAGCCGTTCTCTGCACTGGCGTTCAAAATCGCTACCGACCCGTTCGTTGGTAACCTGACCTTCTTCCGTGTGTACTCTGGTGTGGTTAACTCTGGTGATACCGTACTGAACTCCGTGAAAGCTGCACGTGAGCGTTTCGGTCGTATCGTTCAGATGCACGCTAACAAACGTGAAGAGATCAAAGAAGTTCGCGCGGGCGATATCGCTGCCGCTATCGGTCTGAAAGACGTAACCACTGGTGACACCCTGTGTGACCCGGATGCGCCGATCATTCTGGAGCGTATGGAATTCCCTGAGCCGGTAATCTCCATCGCCGTTGAGCCGAAAACCAAAGCTGACCAGGAAAAAATGGGTCTGGCTCTGGGTCGTCTGGCTAAAGAAGACCCGTCATTCCGCGTATGGACTGACGAAGAGTCTAACCAGACCATCATCGCCGGTATGGGTGAACTGCACCTCGACATCATCGTTGACCGTATGAAGCGTGAATTCAACGTTGAAGCGAACGTCGGTAAACCTCAGGTTGCTTACCGCGAAGCGATTCGCCAGAAAGTTACCGATGTTGAAGGTAAACACGCCAAGCAGTCTGGTGGTCGTGGTCAGTACGGTCACGTTGTGATCGACATGTACCCGCTGGAGCCGGGCTCTAACCCGAAAGGTTACGAGTTCATCAACGACATTAAAGGTGGTGTAATCCCTGGCGAATACATCCCGGCCGTTGATAAAGGCATCCAGGAACAGCTGAAAGCTGGTCCGCTGGCTGGCTACCCGGTAGTTGATATGGGTATCCGTCTGCACTTCGGTTCTTACCACGACGTTGACTCCTCTGAGCTGGCGTTTAAACTGGCCGCTTCTATCGCCTTTAAAGAAGGCTTTAAGAAAGCGAAACCAGTTCTGCTTGAGCCGATCATGAAGGTTGAAGTAGAAACTCCGGAAGAGAACACCGGTGACGTAATCGGTGACTTGAGCCGTCGTCGCGGCATGCTGCGCGGTCAAGAATCTGAAGTAACTGGCGTTAAGATCCACGCTGAAGTTCCGCTGTCTGAAATGTTCGGATATGCAACTCAGCTGCGTTCTCTGACCAAAGGTCGTGCATCATACACCATGGAATTCCTGAAGTATGATGATGCGCCGAACAACGTTGCTCAGGCCGTTATTGAAGCCCGTGGTAAATAATCCACAGGATTAAAACCTAAGTCCCGTGCTCTCTCCTCAGGGGAGAGCACTATAGTAAGGAATATAGCCGTGTCTAAAGAAAAATTTGAACGTACAAAACCGCACGTCAACGTTGGTACTATCGGCCACGTCGACCATGGTAAAACTACTCTGACCGCTGCAATCACCACCGTACTGGCTAAAACCTACGGCGGTGCTGCTCGCGCATTCGACCAGATCGATAACGCGCCGGAAGAAAAAGCTCGTGGTATCACCATCAACACTTCTCACGTTGAATATGACACCCCGACTCGCCACTACGCACACGTAGACTGCCCGGGCCACGCCGACTATGTTAAAAACATGATCACCGGTGCTGCTCAGATGGATGGCGCGATCCTGGTTGTTGCTGCGACTGACGGCCCGATGCCGCAGACTCGTGAGCACATCCTGCTGGGTCGTCAGGTAGGCGTTCCGTACATCATCGTGTTCCTGAACAAATGCGACATGGTTGATGACGAAGAGCTGCTGGAACTGGTTGAGATGGAAGTTCGTGAACTGCTGTCTCAGTACGATTTCCCGGGCGACGACACTCCGATCGTTCGTGGTTCTGCTCTGAAAGCGCTGGAAGGCGACGCAGAGTGGGAAGCGAAAATCATCGAACTGGCTGGCTTCCTGGATTCTTACATCCCAGAACCAGAGCGTGCGATTGACAAGCCGTTCCTGCTGCCGATCGAAGACGTATTCTCCATCTCCGGTCGTGGTACCGTTGTTACCGGTCGTGTAGAGCGCGGTATCATCAAAGTTGGTGAAGAAGTTGAAATCGTTGGTATCAAAGAAACCGCGAAAACCACCTGTACTGGCGTTGAAATGTTCCGCAAACTGCTGGACGAAGGCCGTGCGGGCGAGAACGTAGGTGTTCTGCTGCGTGGTATCAAACGTGAAGAAATCGAACGTGGTCAGGTACTGGCTAAGCCGGGCAGCATCAAGCCGCACACCAAGTTCGAATCTGAAGTGTACATCCTGTCCAAAGACGAAGGCGGCCGTCATACTCCGTTCTTCAAAGGCTACCGTCCGCAGTTCTACTTCCGTACTACTGACGTGACTGGTACCATCGAACTGCCGGAAGGCGTAGAGATGGTAATGCCGGGCGACAACATCAAAATGGTTGTTACCCTGATCCACCCGATCGCGATGGATGACGGTCTGCGTTTCGCAATCCGTGAAGGCGGCCGTACCGTTGGCGCGGGCGTTGTAGCTAAAGTTCTGGGCTAATTCGTTAGCTTTGAATTAAAAAGGGCGCTTCGGCGCCCTTTTTGCTGTCTATAATTTGGTGATAAGCCGCGATGGTTTAAATATTCATAAAGTGCGCCACTACGGATAATTAATAAACAGCCTATTGTAATCATAACTATTCTCATTTAAACTTTGTGCATAAATTGAACGGGAGTTTATATGTACGTTTGTTTGTGCAATGGCGTAAGCGATAAAAAAATCCGTCAGGTTGTGCGTCAATTTCAACCGCAATCTTTTCAACAATTACGCAAGTTTATTCCCGTTGGAAATCAATGCGGTAAGTGCGTCCGCGCGGCACGTGAAGTGATGGAAGATGAATTAACCAGCATGCCGGAATTCAAAGAAATCGCCTGATCGCGACCCTTCTCTTTTTGACATCCTTATAGCCCGGACTACGCTTCAATAAGTGGAAGCGGAGGGACTTTATAATGAAAGGTGATGTCAAAATCATAAGTTATCTCAATAAATTATTGGGAAACGAACTGGTTGCTATTAACCAGTATTTTCTTCATGCAAGAATGTTCAAGAACTGGGGCCTGATGCGCCTCAACGATATTGAATACCATGAATCTATCGATGAGATGAAACACGCCGATAAGTACATCGAGCGTATATTGTTTCTTGAAGGCCTGCCTAACCTGCAGGATCTTGGCAAACTTGGCATCGGTGAGGATGTCGAAGAAATGTTGCAGTCTGACTTAAGGCTGGAGCTGGAAGGCGCGCAAAACCTGCGTGAGGCAATCGCCTATGCCGACAGCGTTCACGATTATGTCAGTCGCGATATGATGATTGAAATCCTTGCCGATGAGGAAGGCCATATTGACTGGCTGGAAACCGAGTTAGATCTGATTGGCAAAATCGGTCTGCAAAATTACCTTCAATCGCAGATCAAAGTGTCAGACTAGCGAACGTCTGCCACCCGCACCAAAAACCCGCTGCAGTCAGAAATGGCCCAAACGGCAGCGGGTTGTTCAATCCCCCTCGTTGTTGCTTATACTTCCCAATCAACGCCAATGTCATCCATGTCATACCGGCAACCAAAGATGCGACCAACACCAGTTGTGGCAACTTTTGCCAGCCGTGCCAGGCGCCGAGGGCGGCAAGATATTTAACGTCGCCGTAGCCTAAACCCTCATATCCGCGAAGCCCGCGATATAGCCAATAGAGCAGGGCAAAAAAAAGATAGCCGGCAATTGCCCCCCAGACGGCATCTTCAAGCCGCTGCGGCGCCAGACACAGGTAAAAAACAAAACCGCTCCACAGCAGGGGACAGGTGAGCCTGTCGGGAAGAAGACCGCGAAGCAGGTCCTGCCGGCATAACGCCAGGGTTAATCCACAATAACAAACTAAGAAGGGAAGGACGGTAAGCATGGAACACTCCTGTTCGGGGATAATGCGCTCACTTTGCTTATCGTCGCGCGTTAGCGCAAAGCGCATTTGTGCAAGATGGATGGCTGCTTCCTGACTTATTTATCGTGTTATTGCATTGCCGAGCGCCTACGCGAGAAGACGCGCAAATTGTGGTGATGATTTTCTAATCAGCACTTGCGTCGCGCCTGAATTTGCGTATAATGCGCGGGCCTGTCAAAATTGACGGCCGGTTCGATATGAGCCCTGGTAGCGCAGTTTGCTACCTAACAATGTTCCCAATCGGGGAACTCTGTAAGAACGGTTACACTCTCCCATCAATCGTAATGGGTATGAGGAGTAATCATTTCGTCTATAAAATAATTGGAGCTCTGGTCTCATGCAGAACCAAAGAATCCGTATCCGCCTTAAAGCGTTTGATCATCGTCTGATCGATCAATCAACCGCGGAAATCGTCGAGACTGCTAAGCGCACTGGTGCGCAAGTCCGTGGTCCGATCCCGCTGCCGACCCGCAAAGAGCGTTTCACCGTTCTGATCTCTCCGCACGTCAACAAAGACGCGCGTGATCAGTACGAGATTCGTACTCACAAGCGTCTGGTTGACATCGTTGAGCCAACTGAAAAAACCGTTGATGCTCTGATGCGTCTGGACCTGGCTGCCGGTGTAGACGTGCAGATCAGCCTGGGTTAATCAGGTCATCGAGCGATTGAGAGGTTGATACAATGATTGGTTTAGTCGGTAAAAAAGTGGGTATGACCCGCATCTTCACTGAAGATGGCGTCTCTATCCCAGTAACCGTTATCGAAGTTGAAGCAAACCGCGTTACTCAGGTTAAAGATCTGGCTAACGATGGCTATCGCGCTGTTCAGGTTACCACTGGTGCTAAAAAAGCTAACCGTGTAACTAAGCCGGAAGCTGGTCACTTTGCTAAAGCTGGCGTAGAAGCTGGCCGCGGCCTGTGGGAGTTCCGTCTGGCAGATGGTGAAGAATACACCGTTGGTCAGAACATTAGCGTTGAACTGTTTGCTGACGTTAAAAAAGTTGACGTAACCGGTACCTCTAAAGGTAAAGGTTTCGCTGGTACCGTTAAGCGCTGGAACTTCCGTACCCAGGACGCTACCCACGGTAACTCCTTGTCTCACCGCGTTCCGGGTTCTATCGGTCAGAACCAGACTCCGGGCAAAGTGTTCAAAGGCAAGAAAATGGCAGGTCAGCTGGGCAACGAACGCGTTACTGTTCAGAGCCTGGACGTAGTACGTGTTGACGCTGAGCGCAACCTGCTGCTGGTTAAAGGTGGTGTTCCGGGTGCAACCGGCTGCGACCTGATCGTTAAACCAGCTGTGAAGGCGTAAGGGGATAGCAATGGAATTAGTATTGAAAGACGCGCAGAGCGCGCTGACTGTTTCCGAAACTACCTTCGGTCGTGATTTCAACGAAGCGCTGGTTCACCAGGTTGTTGTTGCTTATGCAGCTGGTGCGCGTCAGGGTACTCGTGCTCAGAAGACTCGTGCTGAAGTAACTGGTTCAGGCAAAAAGCCATGGCGCCAGAAAGGTACCGGCCGTGCGCGTTCAGGTTCTATCAAGAGCCCGATCTGGCGTTCCGGTGGCGTAACCTTCGCTGCTCGTCCGCAGGACCACAGTCAAAAAGTTAACAAGAAGATGTACCGCGGCGCGCTGAAAAGCATTCTGTCCGAACTGGTACGTCAGGATCGTCTGATCGTTGTCGAGAAGTTCTCTGTAGAAGCGCCTAAAACTAAGCTGCTGGCTCAGAAACTGAAAGACATGGCTCTGGAAGATGTGCTGATCATCACCGGTGAGCTGGACGAGAACCTGTTCCTGGCCGCACGTAACCTGCACAAGGTTGACGTACGCGATGCGACTGGTATCGACCCGGTTAGCCTGATCGCCTTCGACAAAGTCGTAATGACTGCTGATGCTGTTAAGCAAGTTGAGGAGATGCTGGCATGATTCGTGAAGAACGTCTGCTGAAGGTGCTGCGCGCACCGCACGTTTCTGAAAAAGCGTCTACTGCGATGGAAAAAACCAACACCATCGTTCTCAAAGTTGCTAAAGACGCGACCAAAGCAGAAATCAAAGCTGCTGTGCAGAAACTGTTTGAAGTCGAAGTCGAAGTCGTTAACACCCTGGTAGTTAAAGGGAAAGTTAAACGTCACGGACAGCGTATCGGTCGTCGTAGCGACTGGAAAAAAGCTTACGTCACCCTGAAGGAAGGCCAGAATCTGGACTTCGTCGGCGGCGCTGAGTAAGTCGGAGGAGTAATACAATGGCAGTTGTTAAATGTAAACCGACATCTCCGGGTCGTCGCCACGTTGTTAAAGTGGTCAACCCAGAGCTGCACAAGGGCAAACCTTTTGCTCCGCTGGTTGAAAAAAACAGCAAATCCGGCGGTCGTAACAACAATGGCCGTATCACCACTCGTCATATCGGTGGTGGTCACAAGCAGGCTTACCGTATTGTTGACTTCAAACGCAACAAAGATGGTATCCCGGCAGTTGTTGAACGTCTTGAGTACGATCCGAACCGTTCCGCGAACATCGCGCTGGTTCTGTACAAAGACGGTGAGCGCCGTTACATTCTGGCCCCGAAAGGCCTGAAAGCTGGCGACCAGATTCAGTCTGGCGTTGATGCTGCAATCAAAGCAGGCAACACCCTGCCGATGCGCAATATCCCGGTTGGTTCTACCGTTCATAACGTAGAAATGAAACCAGGTAAAGGCGGTCAGCTGGCTCGTTCCGCTGGTACTTACGTTCAGATCGTTGCTCGTGACGGTGCTTATGTCACCCTGCGTCTGCGTTCTGGTGAAATGCGTAAAGTCGAAGCAGACTGCCGCGCTACTCTGGGCGAAGTTGGCAATGCTGAGCATATGCTGCGCGTTCTGGGTAAAGCAGGTGCTGCACGCTGGCGTGGTGTTCGTCCTACCGTTCGCGGTACTGCGATGAACCCAGTCGATCACCCACATGGTGGTGGTGAAGGTCGTAACTTTGGTAAGCACCCGGTATCCCCGTGGGGCCTGCAGACCAAAGGTAAGAAGACCCGCAGCAACAAGCGTACTGATAAATTCATCGTACGTCGCCGTAGCAAATAATTTTAGAGGATAAGCCATGCCACGTTCTCTCAAGAAAGGTCCTTTTATTGACCTGCACTTGCTGAAGAAGGTAGAGAAAGCGGTGGAAAGCGGAGACAAGAAGCCCCTGCGCACTTGGTCCCGTCGTTCAACGATCTTTCCTAACATGATCGGTTTGACCATCGCTGTCCATAATGGTCGTCAGCACGTTCCAGTCTTTGTTTCCGACGAAATGGTTGGTCACAAACTGGGTGAATTCGCACCGACTCGTACTTATCGCGGCCACGCTGCTGATAAAAAAGCGAAGAAGAAATAAGGTAGGAGGAAGAGATGGAAACTTTAGCTCAACATCGCCATGCTCGTTCTTCTGCTCAGAAGGTTCGCCTTGTAGCTGACCTGATTCGCGGTAAGAAAGTGTCGCAGGCCCTGGATATTCTGACCTACACCAACAAAAAAGCTGCTGTACTGGTCAAGAAGGTACTGGAATCTGCCATTGCTAACGCTGAACACAACGATGGCGCTGACATTGATGATCTGAAAGTTGCGAAAATTTTCGTAGACGAAGGCCCGAGCATGAAGCGCATTATGCCGCGTGCTAAAGGTCGTGCAGATCGCATCCTGAAGCGCACCAGCCACATCACTGTGGTTGTGTCCGATCGCTGAGACTCTGGAGACTAGCAATGGGTCAGAAAGTACATCCTAATGGTATTCGCCTGGGTATTGTCAAACCATGGAACTCTACCTGGTTCGCGAACACCAAAGAATTCGCTGACAACCTGGACAGCGATTTTAAAGTACGTCAGTTCTTAACTAAAGAGCTGGCTAAAGCGTCTGTATCTCGCATCGTTATCGAGCGTCCGGCTAAGAGCATCCGTGTGACCATTCACACTGCTCGCCCGGGTATCGTTATCGGTAAGAAAGGCGAAGACGTAGAAAAACTGCGCAAGGTCGTAGCGGATATCGCTGGCGTTCCTGCACAGATCAATATTGCCGAAGTTCGTAAGCCTGAACTGGACGCTAAATTGGTTGCTGACAGCATCACTTCTCAGCTGGAACGTCGCGTTATGTTCCGTCGTGCTATGAAGCGTGCTGTACAGAACGCAATGCGTCTGGGCGCTAAAGGTATCAAAGTTGAAGTTAGCGGCCGTCTGGGCGGCGCGGAAATCGCACGTACCGAATGGTACCGTGAAGGTCGCGTACCGCTGCACACTCTGCGTGCTGACATCGACTACAACACCTCTGAAGCGCACACCACTTACGGTGTAATCGGCGTTAAGGTATGGATCTTCAAAGGTGAGATCCTGGGTGGTATGGCTGCTGTTGAACAACCGGAACCGGCTGCTCAACCTAAAAAGCAGCAGCGTAAAGGCCGTAAATAAGGAGCGTCGCTGATGTTACAACCAAAGCGTACAAAATTCCGTAAAGTGCACAAAGGCCGCAACCGTGGTCTGGCGCAGGGTACGGATGTTAGCTTCGGCACTTTCGGTCTGAAAGCTGTTGGCCGTGGTCGTCTGACTGCACGTCAGATCGAAGCAGCACGTCGTGCTATGACCCGTGCAGTTAAGCGTCAAGGTAAGATCTGGATCCGTGTATTCCCGGACAAACCGATCACCGAGAAGCCGCTGGAAGTTCGTATGGGTAAAGGTAAAGGTAACGTGGAGTACTGGGTTGCCTTGATTCAGCCGGGTAAAGTCCTTTATGAAATGGACGGCGTACCGGAAGAGCTGGCCCGTGAAGCATTCGGCCTGGCAGCAGCGAAACTGCCGATCAAAACCACCTTTGTAACTAAGACGGTGATGTAATGAAAGCAAAAGAGCTGCGTGAAAAAAGCGTTGAAGAGCTGAACGCTGAGCTGCTGAACCTGCTGCGTGAGCAGTTCAACCTGCGTATGCAGGCTGCAAGTGGCCAGCTGCAACAGACTCATCTGCTGAAGCAAGTGCGTCGTGATGTTGCACGCGTTAAGACTTTACTGACTCAGAAGGCGGGTGCGTAATGACCGATAAAATCCGTACTCTGCAAGGTCGCGTAGTTAGCGACAAAATGGAGAAATCCATTGTTGTTGCTATCGAACGTTTTGTGAAACACCCGATCTACGGTAAATTCATCAAACGTACGACCAAACTGCACGTA
This sequence comes from Klebsiella sp. 141203, assembly GCF_032601985.1. Taxonomy (NCBI): domain Bacteria; kingdom Pseudomonadati; phylum Pseudomonadota; class Gammaproteobacteria; order Enterobacterales; family Enterobacteriaceae; genus Klebsiella; species Klebsiella sp. 141203. Next base: position 493,032 of record NZ_JAQIRL010000004.1, read on the forward strand.
CATGACGAGAACAACGAATGTGGTATCGGCGACAAGGTTGAAATCCGTGAATGCCGTCCACTGTCCAAGACTAAGTCCTGGACGCTGGTTCGCGTTGTAGAGAAAGCGGTTCTGTAATAGAGTACGCATTCTCAATACGAATAAACGGCTCAGCGATGGGCCGTTTATTTTTTCTACCCATATTGCAGAAGCGGTGTTATAATGCCGCGCCCTCGATATGGGGCTTTTTAACGACCCAGCTTTTGGGTCACAGTAGTAGTTGACATTAGCGGAGCACTAAAATGATCCAAGAACAGACTATGCTGAACGTCGCCGACAACTCCGGTGCACGTCGCGTAATGTGTATCAAGGTTCTGGGTGGCTCGCACCGTCGCTACGCAGGCGTAGGCGACATCATCAAGATCACCATCAAAGAAGCAATTCCGCGTGGTAAGGTCAAAAAAGGTGATGTGCTGAAGGCGGTAGTGGTGCGCACCAAGAAGGGTGTTCGTCGCCCGGACGGTTCTGTCATTCGCTTCGATGGTAATGCATGCGTTATTTTAAACAATAACAGCGAGCAACCTATCGGTACGCGTATTTTTGGGCCGGTAACTCGTGAACTTCGTAACGAGAAGTTCATGAAAATTATCTCTCTGGCACCAGAAGTACTCTAAGGAGCGAATCATGGCAGCGAAAATCCGTCGTGATGACGAAGTTATCGTGTTAACCGGTAAAGATAAAGGTAAACGCGGTAAAGTTAAAAATGTCCTGTCTTCCGGCAAGGTCATTGTTGAAGGTATCAACCTGGTTAAGAAACATCAGAAGCCGGTTCCGGCCCTGAACCAACCAGGCGGCATCGTAGAGAAAGAAGCAGCTATTCAAGTCTCTAACCTTGCTATCTTCAACGCGGCAACCGGCAAGGCTGACCGTGTAGGCTTTAGATTCGAAGACGGCAAAAAAGTCCGTTTCTTCAAATCTAATAGCGAAACTATCAAGTAATTTGGAGTAGTACGATGGCGAAACTGCATGATTACTACAAAGACGAAGTAGTCGCTAAACTCATGACTGAGTTTAACTACAATTCTGTCATGCAAGTCCCTCGGGTCGAGAAGATCACCCTGAACATGGGTGTTGGTGAAGCGATCGCTGACAAGAAACTGCTGGATAACGCAGCAGCTGACCTGACAGCAATCTCCGGTCAAAAACCGCTGATCACCAAAGCACGCAAATCAGTTGCAGGCTTCAAAATCCGTCAGGGCTATCCGATCGGCTGTAAAGTAACTCTGCGCGGCGAGCGCATGTGGGAGTTCTTTGAGCGCCTGATCACTATTGCTGTACCGCGTATCCGTGACTTCCGTGGCTTGTCCGCTAAGTCTTTCGACGGTCGTGGTAACTACAGCATGGGTGTCCGTGAGCAGATCATCTTCCCAGAAATCGACTACGATAAAGTCGACCGCGTTCGTGGTTTGGATATTACCATTACCACTACTGCGAAATCTGATGAAGAAGGCCGCGCTCTGCTGGCTGCCTTTGACTTCCCGTTCCGCAAGTAAGGTAGGGTTACTTAATGGCTAAGCAATCAATGAAAGCACGCGAAGTAAAGCGCGTGGCTTTAGCTGATAAATTCTTCGCTAAACGCGCTGAACTGAAAGCTATCATCTCTGATGTGAACGCAACCGACGAAGATCGTTGGAACGCTGTTCTCAAGCTGCAGACTCTGCCGCGTGATTCCAGCCCGTCTCGTCAGCGTAATCGCTGCCGTCAAACAGGTCGTCCGCATGGTTTCCTGCGGAAGTTCGGGTTGAGCCGTATCAAGGTCCGTGAAGCCGCTATGCGCGGTGAAATCCCGGGTCTGAAAAAGGCTAGCTGGTAATTGTCACCAATTGAATCACGGGAGTAAAGACAGATGAGCATGCAAGATCCGATCGCGGATATGCTGACCCGTATCCGTAACGGTCAGGCCGCGAATAAAGCTGCGGTCACCATGCCTTCCTCCAAGCTGAAAGTGGCAATTGCCAACGTGCTGAAGGAAGAAGGCTTTATTGAAGATTTTAAAGTTGAAGGCGACATCAAGCCGGAACTGGAACTGACTCTTAAGTATTTCCAGGGTAAAGCTGTTGTAGAAAGCATTCAGCGTGTCAGCCGCCCAGGTCTGCGCATCTACAAACGTAAAGATGAGCTGCCGAAAGTTATGGCGGGTCTGGGTATCGCAGTTGTTTCTACCTCTAAAGGTGTTATGACTGATCGTGCAGCGCGCCAAGCTGGTCTTGGTGGCGAAATTATCTGCTACGTAGCCTAATCGGAGGAAAAAATGTCTCGTGTTGCTAAAGCACCGGTCGTTGTTCCTGCCGGCGTTGACGTTAAAGTCAACGGTCAGGTTATTACGATCAAAGGTAAAAATGGCGAGCTGACTCGTACTCTCAACGATGCTGTTGAAGTTAAACATGCAGATAATGCTCTGACCTTCGGTCCGCGTGATGGTTACGTAGACGGATGGGCTCAGGCTGGTACCGCGCGTGCCCTGCTGAACTCAATGGTTATCGGTGTTACCGAAGGCTTCACTAAAAAGCTTCAGCTGGTTGGTGTAGGCTATCGTGCAGCGGTTAAAGGGGATGTAGTAAACCTGGCTTTAGGTTTCTCTCATCCTGTTGAACATAAGCTGCCGGCCGGTATCACTGCAGAATGCCCGACTCAAACTGAAATCGTGCTGAAAGGCGCTGATAAGCAGGTGATCGGTCAGGTTGCAGCAGATCTGCGCGCCTACCGTCGTCCTGAGCCTTACAAAGGCAAGGGTGTTCGTTACGCCGACGAAGTCGTGCGTACCAAAGAGGCTAAGAAGAAGTAAGGTAACACTATGGATAAGAAATCTGCTCGTATCCGTCGTGCGACCCGCGCACGCCGCAAGCTCCAGGAGCTGGGTGCAACTCGCCTGGTGGTACATCGTACCCCGCGTCATATTTACGCACAGGTAATTGCTCCGAATGGTTCTGAAGTTCTGGTAGCTGCTTCTACTGTAGAAAAAGCTATCTCTGAACAACTGAAGTACACCGGTAACAAAGACGCGGCCGCAGCTGTGGGTAAAGCTGTTGCTGAACGCGCTCTGGAAAAAGGCATCAAAGATGTTTCCTTTGACCGTTCCGGGTTCCAATATCATGGTCGTGTCCAGGCACTGGCAGATGCTGCCCGTGAAGCTGGCCTTCAGTTCTAAGGTAGAGGTGTAAGATGGCTCACATCGAAAAACAAGCTGGCGAACTGCAGGAAAAGCTGATCGCGGTAAACCGCGTATCTAAAACCGTTAAAGGTGGTCGTATTTTCTCCTTCACAGCTCTGACTGTAGTTGGTGACGGTAACGGTCGCGTAGGTTTTGGTTACGGTAAAGCGCGTGAAGTTCCAGCAGCGATCCAGAAAGCGATGGAAAAAGCCCGTCGCAATATGATTAACGTCGCGCTGAATACTGGCACCCTGCAGCACCCGGTTAAGGGTACTCACACGGGTTCTCGTGTATTCATGCAGCCGGCTTCCGAAGGTACCGGTATCATCGCCGGTGGTGCAATGCGCGCCGTTCTGGAAGTCGCTGGGGTTCGTAACGTTCTGGCTAAAGCATATGGTTCCACCAACCCGATCAACGTGGTTCGTGCAACTATTGATGGCCTGGAAAATATGAAGTCTCCAGATATGGTCGCTGCCAAGCGTGGTAAATCCGTTGAAGAAATTCTGGGGAAATAAACCATGGCAAAGACTATTAAAATTACTCAAACCCGCAGTGCAATCGGTCGTTTGCCGAAACACAAGGCAACGCTGCTTGGCCTGGGTCTGCGTCGTATTGGTCACACCGTAGAGCGCGAGGATACTCCTGCTGTTCGTGGTATGGTCAACGCGGTTTCCTTCATGGTTAAAGTTGAGGAGTAAGAGATGCGTTTAAATACTCTGTCTCCGGCCGAAGGCTCCAAAAAGGCGGGTAAACGCCTGGGTCGTGGTATCGGTTCTGGCCTCGGTAAAACCGGTGGTCGTGGTCACAAAGGTCAGAACTCTCGTTCTGGCGGTGGCGTACGTCGCGGTTTCGAGGGTGGTCAGATGCCACTGTACCGTCGTCTGCCGAAATTCGGCTTCACTTCTCGTAAAGCAATGATCACTGCAGAAGTTCGTCTGTCTGATCTGGCTCACGTAGAAGGCGATGTGGTAGACCTGAACACGCTGAAAGCGGCTAACATTATCGGTATCCAGATCGAGTTCGCGAAAGTGATCCTGTCTGGTGAGGTAACTCGTCCGGTAACTGTTCGTGGCCTGCGCGTGACTAAAGGCGCTCGTGCTGCTATCGAAGCTGCTGGCGGTAAAATTGAGGAATAAGTAGCAGATGGCTAAACAACCGGGATTAGATTTTCAAAGTGCCAAAGGTGGAATTGGCGAACTGAAACGCAGACTTTTGTTTGTTATCGGTGCGCTGATTGTGTTCCGTATTGGCTCTTTTATTCCGATCCCTGGTATTGATGCCACTGTACTTGCCAAACTGCTTGAGCAACAGCGAGGCACCATCATTGAAATGTTTAACATGTTCTCTGGTGGTGCTCTCAGCCGTGCTTCTATCTTTGCTCTGGGGATCATGCCGTATATTTCGGCGTCGATCATTGTCCAGCTGCTGACCGTTGTTTATCAACCGCTGGCAGAACTGAAGAAAGAAGGGGAGTCTGGTCGTCGTAAGATCAGCCAGTACACCCGCTACGGTACTCTGGTGTTGGCTATATTCCAGTCGATCGGTATTGCTACCGGTCTGCCGAATATGCCTGGTATGCAGGGCCTGGTGATTAATCCGGGCTTTGCATTCTATTTCACCGCTGTTGTTAGTCTGGTCACAGGGACTATGTTCCTGATGTGGCTCGGCGAACAGATCACCGAACGCGGTATCGGAAACGGTATCTCGATCCTGATCTTCGCCGGGATCGTTGCGGGACTCCCGCCGGCCATCGCCCATACTATCGAGCAAGCGCGTCAAGGCGACCTGCACTTCCTCCTGTTGCTGTTGGTTGCAGTATTAGTATTTGCAGTGACCTTCTTCGTTGTATTCGTTGAACGTGGTCAACGCCGCATTGTGGTAAACTACGCTAAGCGTCAACAGGGTCGTCGTGTCTATGCTGCACAGAGCACACATTTACCGCTGAAAGTGAATATGGCGGGGGTAATCCCGGCAATCTTCGCTTCCAGTATTATTCTGTTCCCGGCGACCATCACGTCATGGTTCGGGGGCGGTACTGGTTGGAACTGGCTGACAACAATTTCGCTGTATTTGCAGCCTGGGCAACCGCTTTATGTGTTACTCTATGCGTCTGCAATCATCTTCTTCTGTTTCTTCTACACGGCGTTGGTTTTCAACCCGCGTGAAACAGCAGATAACCTGAAGAAGTCCGGTGCATTTGTACCAGGAATTCGTCCGGGAGAACAAACGGCGAAGTATATCGATAAAGTAATGACCCGCCTGACTCTGGTCGGTGCGTTGTATATCACTTTTATCTGCCTGATCCCGGAGTTCATGCGTGATGCAATGAAAGTGCCGTTCTACTTCGGTGGAACCTCGCTGCTTATTGTTGTCGTCGTGATTATGGACTTTATGGCTCAAGTGCAAACTCTGATGATGTCTAGTCAGTATGAGTCTGCATTGAAGAAGGCGAACCTGAAAGGCTATGGCCGCTAACTGGTCGCCCGAGAAGTTACGGAGAGTAAAAATGAAAGTTCGTGCTTCCGTCAAGAAATTATGCCGTAACTGCAAAATCGTTAAGCGTGATGGTGTCATCCGTGTGATTTGCAGTGCCGAGCCAAAGCATAAACAGCGCCAAGGCTGATTTATTCGCATATTTTTCTTGCAAAGTTGGGTTGAGCTGGCTAGATTAGCCAGCCAATCTTTTGTATGTCTGTACGTTTCCATTTGAGTATCCTGAAAACGGGCTTTTCAGCATGGTACGTACATATTAAATAGTAGGAGTGCATAGTGGCCCGTATAGCAGGCATTAACATTCCTGATCAGAAACATACCGTAATTGCTTTAACCGCAATTTTTGGTATCGGCAAGACCCGCTCTAAAGCCATCTGCGCTGAAACGGGTATCGCTGAAAATGTTAAGATCAGTGAGCTGTCTGAAGAACAGATTGATTCTCTGCGTGAAGCAGTAGGTAAATTTGTCGTTGAAGGTGATCTGCGCCGTGAAATCACCCTGAGCATCAAGCGTCTGATGGACCTTGGTTGCTACCGTGGTTTACGCCATCGTCGTGGTCTTCCGGTTCGCGGTCAGCGTACTAAGACCAACGCACGTACCCGTAAGGGTCCGCGTAAACCGATCAAGAAATAATCGGGGTGATTGAATAATGGCAAAGGCACCAGTTCGTGCACGTAAGCGTGTAAGAAAACAAGTCTCTGATGGCGTGGCTCATATCCATGCTTCTTTTAACAACACCATCGTTACCATTACCGATCGTCAGGGTAACGCGCTGGGTTGGGCAACAGCCGGTGGTTCCGGTTTCCGTGGTTCTCGCAAATCCACTCCGTTTGCAGCTCAGGTTGCAGCAGAGCGTTGCGCAGAAGCCGTAAAAGAATACGGCATCAAGAATCTGGAAGTTATGGTTAAAGGTCCGGGTCCAGGTCGCGAATCTACTATTCGTGCACTGAACGCCGCTGGTTTCCGCATCACTAATATTACTGATGTGACTCCGATCCCTCATAACGGTTGTCGTCCGCCGAAAAAACGTCGCGTATAACGCCTCGTTTCTAGGATTGTTGGAGAAAGAAAATGGCAAGATATTTGGGTCCTAAGCTCAAGCTGAGCCGTCGTGAGGGCACTGACTTATTCCTTAAGTCTGGCGTTCGCGCGATCGATACCAAGTGTAAAATTGAACAAGCTCCTGGCCAGCACGGTGCGCGTAAGCCGCGTCTGTCTGACTATGGTGTGCAGTTGCGTGAAAAGCAAAAAGTTCGCCGTATGTACGGTGTGCTGGAGCGTCAGTTCCGTAACTACTATAAAGAAGCAGCACGTCTGAAAGGCAACACCGGTGAAAACCTGTTGGCTCTGCTGGAAGGTCGTCTGGACAACGTTGTATACCGTATGGGCTTCGGCGCCACTCGTGCTGAAGCACGCCAGCTGGTTAGCCACAAGGCTATCATGGTAAACGGTCGTGTTGTTAACATCGCTTCTTATCAGGTAAAAGCGAATGACGTTGTTAGCATCCGTGAGAAAGCGAAAAAGCAATCTCGCGTGAAAGCCGCTCTGGAGCTGGCTGAGCAGCGTGAAAAGCCAACCTGGCTGGAAGTTGATGCTGGCAAGATGGAAGGTACGTTCAAGCGTCAGCCAGAGCGTTCTGATCTGTCTGCGGACATTAACGAACACCTGATCGTCGAGCTTTACTCCAAGTAAAGCTTAGTACCAAAGAGAGGACACAATGCAGGGTTCTGTGACAGAGTTTCTAAAACCGCGCCTGGTCGATATCGAGCAAGTGAGTTCGACGCACGCCAAGGTGACCCTTGAGCCTTTAGAGCGTGGCTTCGGCCATACTCTGGGTAACGCACTGCGCCGTATTCTGCTCTCATCGATGCCGGGTTGCGCGGTGACCGAGGTTGAGATTGATGGTGTACTGCACGAGTACAGCACCAAAGAAGGCGTTCAGGAAGACATCCTTGAAATCCTGCTCAACCTGAAAGGGCTGGCGGTGAGAGTTCAGGGTAAAGATGAAGTCATCCTTACTTTGAATAAATCTGGCATTGGCCCTGTGACTGCAGCCGACATTACCCACGACGGTGATGTCGAAATCGTCAAGCCGCAGCACGTGATCTGCCACCTGACCGATGAGAACGCATCTATTAGCATGCGCATCAAAGTTCAGCGCGGTCGCGGTTATGTGCCGGCTTCTGCCCGAATTCATTCGGAAGAAGATGAGCGCCCAATCGGCCGTCTGCTGGTCGACGCCTGCTACAGCCCTGTAGAGCGTATTGCCTACAATGTTGAAGCCGCGCGTGTTGAGCAGCGTACCGACCTGGACAAGCTGGTCATCGAGATGGAAACCAACGGCACAATCGATCCTGAAGAGGCGATTCGTCGTGCGGCAACCATTCTGGCTGAACAACTGGAAGCTTTCGTTGACTTACGTGATGTACGTCAGCCGGAAGTGAAAGAAGAGAAACCAGAGTTCGATCCGATCCTGCTGCGCCCTGTTGACGATCTGGAATTGACTGTCCGCTCTGCTAACTGCCTCAAGGCAGAAGCTATCCACTATATCGGTGATCTGGTACAGCGTACCGAGGTTGAGTTGCTGAAAACGCCGAACCTGGGTAAAAAATCTCTTACCGAGATTAAAGACGTGCTGGCTTCACGTGGTCTGTCTCTGGGCATGCGCCTGGAAAACTGGCCGCCGGCAAGCATTGCTGACGAGTAACCGGATCACAGGTTAAGGTTTTACTGAGAAGGATAAGGTCATGCGCCATCGTAAGAGTGGTCGTCAACTGAACCGCAACAGCAGCCATCGCCAGGCTATGTTCCGTAACATGGCAGGTTCGCTGGTTCGTCATGAGATCATCAAGACGACCCTGCCGAAAGCGAAAGAACTGCGTCGCGTAGTTGAGCCGCTGATTACTCTTGCCAAGACTGATAGCGTTGCTAATCGTCGTCTGGCATTCGCCCGCACTCGTGATAACGAGATCGTGGCAAAACTGTTTAACGAGCTGGGCCCGCGTTTCGCGAGCCGCGCCGGTGGTTACACTCGCATTCTGAAGTGTGGCTTCCGTGCAGGCGACAACGCGCCGATGGCATACATCGAGCTGGTTGATCGTGCTGAGCTGAAAGCAGAAGCTGCTGCAGAGTAATCTGTAGTAACGTAAAAAAACCCGCCCCGGCGGGTTTTTTTATATCTACCGCAATCCCACTTCACTACACTATCTGTACTCTTTTTGTTCATCCCTGGGAGCCGTATAATGTGGTTACTGGACCAGTGGGCGGAACGCCACATCCTCGACGCACAGTCTAAAGGCGAGTTTGATAATCTGACGGGCAGCGGCGAACCGCTGGCGCTGGATGATGATTCACACGTGCCTACGGAGCTGCGCGCCGGCTATCGTTTATTAAAAAACGCCGGCTGCTTACCACCGGAGCTTGAGTTACGTAGAGATGCCATGGCGTTGAGCGACTTACTCAAGACCGTAGAGCATGATGACCCACGGTATACCGAGTTAAACCGTCGCTTGACTCTGTTTGAACTGAAATTACGTCAGGCGGGTATGAATACCGATTTTCTACGCGGTGATTATGCCGACAGACTGTGGCACAAAATTAACGAGGAGTAGCTATGTATCGGATTGGCGAACTGGCCAAACTGGCTGATGTCACCCCGGATACCATCCGCTATTATGAAAAGCAGCAAATGATGGATCACGATATTCGCACTGAAGGCGGTTTTCGCCTCTATTCGGATAACGATCTGCAGCGCCTGCGTTTTATCCGCTATGCCCGGCAATTAGGTTTCACCCTCGAATCGATCCGCGAATTATTATCGATCCGTATCGATCCCGAACATCATACTTGCCAGGAGTCTAAAGGGATCGTCCAGGCCCGGCTAAGTGAAGTCGAAGCGCGTATCAAAGAACTGGAAACGATGCGGCGTTCTCTGCAGCGTCTGAATGATGCCTGTTGCGGCACGGCGCACAGTAGCGTTTACTGCTCGATTCTCGAAGCTTTAGAGCAAGGCGCCAGCGGTAGCCATGCCGGGCGTTGATTTTTTCCGTGCGCGGATCTACACTCGCGCCGAATTCATACATTGACTGGAGTTACTATGAGTCGCTATCAGCATACCAAAGGGCAAATTAAAGATAATGCGATTGAGGCATTACTGCATGACCCATTATTCAGACAGCGGGTTGAGAAAAATAAGAAAGGGAAGGGAAGCTATCAACGTAAAGATAAACATGCGGGGCGGAATGATCGGGAGGCCAGTGGCAAGCAAGCGAATCGCTTTTTTACCACTGGCCTTCTGCTTTCTGTGTGCTGATTAAGAACGGTTGTTTTGTTCTTTTAACAGATCGCGAATTTCACTCAGTAGTACTTCTTCTTTGCTCGGCGCCGGAGCGGCAGGCGCTTCTTCTTTCTTACGGTTCAGTTTATTCATCAGTTTGATTGCCATGAAAATCGCGAAGGCAACAATGATGAAATCAAAGACGTTCTGAATAAACACACCATAATGCATGACAACGGCCGGGACATCTCCCTGCGCATCGCGTAGCGTAACGGCGAACTGTTTAAAATCGATACCGCCAATGAGCAAACCCAGCGGAGGCATAATAATATCGGCCACTAAAGACGATACAATTTTACCGAACGCCGCACCAATGATGACACCCACTGCCAAATCGACAACATTCCCGCGCATCGCGAATTCGCGGAATTCTTTTAACATACCCATTTTACTCTCCTTGAGCCAGCTGACATTGATAAGTTTATCAAATGTATTTCCATTTTCCATTGCTGTTGAATAATTGCCGGAAAATATTATCCATTGATAAATAAGGGATAATAAAAAGGCGTCTGAGCGACGCCCATTGGAATTACAGGAAGAACGGACTTGGCTGGAATAGTCTCTCAACGTCGGAGATAAATTTCTTGTCGGTCAGGAACATAATTACGTGGTCGCCTTGCTCAATACGTAAATTATTATTGGCGATCATTACGTCATTACCGCGTACCACCGCTCCAATAATCGTTCCCGGCGGCAGCTTAATTTCATCAATTGAACGGCCAACTACCCGCGAGGTGCTTTCATCGCCATGCGCGACGGCCTCAATGGCTTCGGCAACGCCGCGGCGTAGTGACGAAACACCGACAATATCAGCTTTACGTACGTGGCTCAGCAATGCAGAAATCGTGGCTTGCTGCGGAGATATAGCAATATCAATCACGCTTCCCTGAACCAGATCGACATACGCGCGACGCTGGATCAGCACCATGACCTTCTTCGCGCCCATCCGCTTGGCCAGCATTGCCGACATGATATTGGCTTCGTCATCGTTGGTGACGGCAATAAAGAGATCGACTTGATCGATATGTTCTTCCGCCAGTAACTCTTGATCCGACGCATCGCCATAAAAGACGATCGTGTTCTGCAGCTTTTCGGCAAGTTCAGCCGCGCGCTGTTGATCGCGCTCGATCAACTTCACGCTGTAGTCTTTCTCCAGGCGGTGCGCGAGACCCGCGCCGATGTTGCCGCCGCCGACCAGCATAATTCGTTTGTAGGGTTTCTCCAGACGTTGGAGTTCGCTCATTACGGCGCGAATATGTTGCGATGCGGCGATAAAGAAGACTTCGTCGCCAGCTTCTACGATGGTTGATCCCTGTGGGCGAATCGGTCGGTCGTGGCGGAAAATTGCCGCAACGCGGGTGTCGATGTGCGGCATATGTTCGCGCATCGTGGAGAGCGCATTACCGACCAGTGGCCCACCGTAATAAGCCTTCACAACGGCCAGGCTCACTTTTCCTTCGGCGAAGTTCACTACCTGCAGTGCGCCTGGATATTCGATCAGGCGGTAGATGTTATCGATGACTAACTGCTCCGGGGCGATCAGATGGTCAATCGGTACCGCTTCTGAATGGAAAAGTTTATCGGCATCGCGAACGTAGTCCGGCGAACGAATTCGGGCGATACGATTCGGCGTATTAAACAGCGAATAGGCAACCTGACAGGCCACCATGTTAGTTTCATCTGAGCTTGTCACGGCGACCAGCATATCGGCATCATCGGCGCCGGCTTCGCGCAGCACGCGCGGATGCGAACCGTGGCCCTGAACGACGCGGAGATCGAACTTATCCTGCAGACCGCGCAGACGGTCACCGTTGGTATCGACCAGGGTAATATCGTTGTTTTCGCCAACGAGATTTTCCGCCAGCGTGCCGCCTACCTGTCCGGCGCCAAGAATAATAATCTTCATCAGCAGTGACCCATTAATTCCGCTTTTTGATTAGCTTAGCGTAAAAGAAGCCATCGCCTTCTTCCGCCCCTGGCAGATTTTGCTGACCCGGGTTTTCCGGCGTTCCCGTCTCATGGAGTTCGGCATCTCTGGTACGGGTCAGGAAAGCGGCGATTTGTTGGCTGTTCTCTTCCGGCAAAATAGAGCATGTCGCATAGACCAGCGTACCGCCCGGTTTCAAATGAGCCCAGGTGGCATCGAGAATTTCTGCCTGTAATTGCGCCAGCTCGGCGATATCGCGATCCCGGCGCAGCCATTTAATATCCGGATGGCGACGAATAACGCCAGTAGCTGAACATGGCGCATCAAGCAAAATACGGTCGAACTGCTCATCGCCGCACCACTGTTCAGGATAGCGGCCATCGCCCTGTTTCACTTCTGCTTTCATGCCCAGACGTTTCAGGTTGTCATAGACACGGGACAGGCGCTGTTGGTCGATGTCGACCGCCATCAAATTCGCCTGCGGCGCGACTTCCAGAATATGCGTCGTCTTGCCGCCCGGCGCCGCGCAGAGATCGAGAATGCGCTCGCCGTTTGCCGGTTGCAAGTAGCGCATGCAGCCCTGGGCTGAGGCGTCCTGAACGGTTACCCAGCCTTTATCAAATCCTGGTAATGCATGGACCGGGGCTGGGGTCGCAAGACGGACGGCATCCGGATAGTCCGGGTGAGTGAAACCCTGTAAACCAGCGTCTTCCAGCAGTGCGAGCCATTCATCTCGCGAATGATGATTGCGATTCACGCGCAGCCACATTGGCGGACGTAGATTATTGGCTGACACAATATCCTGCCATTGTTGCGGCCAGGCCTGCTGCAGACGTTTAAGCAGCCATTTAGGATGGAGATAACGGTTCTCGTGCTGGGCGAATTCGGCCAGCAGCTCTTCCTGCTGGCGCTGGAACTGGCGTAATACGCCATTAATAAGCCCTTTAAGCTGCGGACGCTTAATTGCCACCGCGCCTTCCACCGTTTCCGCTAGCGCGGCGTGCGGGGGAATACGGGTATAGAGCAGCTGATACAGACCGACCATGATCAGGAAATGTACGGTACGCTGTTTGCCTGTCATCGGGCGGGCCATCAGCTTACCGATCAACCACTCGAGTTGGCTTAAGGTTCGCAAGACGCCAAAGCACAGTTCTTGCAGCAGCGCTTTGTCTTTCTCGCTCACTTTTTGCTGCAGTGGCGGCAGAACATTGCTTAAAGACTGGCCTTTCTCAACGACCTGCTCAATGGCCTGGGCTGCCAGGCTGCGTAAATTAATATTCTTTTTCATAAGCGCAAAAATAAAAATGCCCGGCGAACCCGGGCTTTAGAAGAGAAGTGCGTCAGGCAAGACGGTTTCCGGGGATAAACCATTCCCGGCGAGAGTTCAGTAAATCCTGGGCACTCATCGCTTTTTTCCCTGCCGGCTGCAGCGATTCCAGATTCAGAATCCCGTTGCCGGTGGCGACCTGGATCCCCTGTTTGCTTGCTGCGACGATCGTGCCTGGCTCTGCGTTGGCGGATTCTGTAATAACGGATGCACGCCACACCTTCACCGGTTGCTCATCGATCTCCAGCCAGCTCATCGGCCAGGGATTAAATGCGCGGATACAGCGTTCGAGCTGTTCTGCGGAAAGCGACCAATCAATACGGGCCTCTTCTTTACTCAGCTTCTCGGCGTAGCTGACAAGCGATTCGTCCTGAACTTCAGGCTCTGCGCTACCCTCTGCCAGCTGCGCTAAAGTCGCCAGTAGACCCTCAGGTCCAAGGTCGGCCAGCTTATCGTACAGGCTGCCGCTGGTATCTTCCGCGGTAATCGGGCAGGAGAGCTTATACAGCATGTCGCCGGTATCAAGACCGACGTCCATCTGCATGATGGTGACACCGGTTTCGGCATCGCCAGCCCATAGCGAACGCTGAATCGGCGCTGCGCCACGCCAGCGAGGAAGCAGGGAGCCGTGAACGTTAATGCAGCCCAAACGCGGCATTTCAAGAACCGCTTTCGGCAGGATCAGTCCGTAAGCCACGACGACCATAACATCGGCGTTAAGGTCGGCAACCAACTGCTGATTTTCCTGCGGACGTAGGGAGGATGGCTGGAAGACCGGTAGATTATTGGCTTCAGCCAGCACTTTTACCGGGCTCGGCATCAATTTTTTGCCGCGACCAGCAGGGCGGTCGGGCTGAGTAAATACGCCAACCACCTGATGTTCAGACGACAACAGCGCGTCAAGGTGACGCGCTGCAAAGTCGGGGGTTCCGGCGAAAATGATACGTAGTGTTTGTGACACGTTAATCCTTGTTATCAGGCACGGGCGCGTAAACGATCCAGTTTTTCAACTTTCTGACGAATGCGCTGCTGTTTGAGCGGCGACAGATAGTCAATGAACAGCTTACCGACCAGGTGATCCATTTCATGCTGGATACAGATAGCCAACAAGCCATCAGCTTCCAGTTCGAAAGCGTTGCCTTCACGGTCCAACGCGCGGATTTTTACGGTTTCGGCACGTGGAACCAGCGCACGTTGTTCCGGAATCGACAAACAACCTTCTTCAATACCGGTTTCACCGTCTTTTTCGAGTAGCTCTGGGTTGATGAGCACCAGGCGCTCTTCACGGTTTTCCGAGACATCAATAACGATAATACGCTGGTGAATATCCACCTGCGTGGCGGCCAGACCGATACCTTCTTCAGCATACATCGTGTCGAACATATCATCGACGATACGCTGAATTTCTGCATTCACTTCTTTGACCGGCTCGGCGACTTTGCGAAGGCGCTCGTCCGGAATATGTAACACTTGCAAAACTGCCATAAAGATCCAGAGTCGTATTCAGTAGTTGATAAGATTATTACCTCTATTCTAGACAAAACCCCCTCTAATTGACAGTCTCGCTAACCAATCACAAGGATTGGCTGAGCCGCTAATGGCAGGGGGAACGGATGACGCCCACGGATATTTGGTTGCGCCTGATGCGGGTGAATAACCTGTATGGCGATGAAATGGTACTGATTGCGCGACGGCTGGCTGGCGCAGGTCATTCGGATAATGAAACGTTGCGTGAAGCCGGTTTAACTAAAGCACAGGCAATACAGTTTCTTGCCTTTAAACAACAGGAGATTGACGCCTCACTGCAATGGTTAGCGCAACCAGAACATCATCTGATTTCGGCTGATCATGCACGCTATCCGCCGCAGCTACGCGCTATCGATGATTATCCCGGCGCGCTGCTGGTCTGCGGTAACGTCGATCTCCTGTGTAGCCGACAGTTGGCTATCATCGGAAGCCGCGCGCACTCGTGGTACGGCGCGCAATGGGGAAAATCCTTCAGTGAAGCGCTGGCGCAGTATGGATTGACCATTACCAGTGGTCTGGCGATGGGCATTGATGGCATCGCCCATCGCGGGGCGTTAGCGGCAACGGGAAAAACCATCGCCGTATTAGGTAACGGTCTCTCTGATGTCTACCCGCACCGGCATCGGGCTTTGGCAAAGCAGATCGTAGAAAGCGGCGGCGCGCTACTTTCCGAATTTCCTCTCTCAGCGCCACCTCTACCGGGTAATTTTCCGCGCCGCAACCGGATTATCAGCGGCTTAAGCGCAGGTGTACTGGTCATTGAGGCCGCCTTGAAAAGCGGTTCCCTGGTAACTGTTCGCTGCGCGTTGGAGCAGGGTAGAGACGTTTTTGCCCTGCCAGGACCCATTGGCAATCCTGGCTCTGAAGGGCCGCACTGGCTGATAAAGCAGGGCGCGGTTCCCGTTACCGCGCCGGAAGAGATCCTTGAACATTGGCAATACGAGCTGTCAGCGAGGAAGGATACCGCTGATTTGCTAAATAATTACGCAGATCGGCCTCCTGTAGCATTGCCATTTCCAGAGCTCCTGGCTAACGTAGGAGATGAGGTAACACCTGTTGACGTTGTCGCTGAACGTGCCGGCCAATCTGTGCCAGTAACCGTAGCCCAGCTACTTGAACTGGAGTTAGCAGGCTGGATCGCAGCTGTACCCGGCGGCTATGTCCGATTAAGGAGGGCAAGCCATGTTCGACGTACTCATGTATTTGTTTGAGACTTATATCCATAACGAAGCAGAAATGCGCGTGGATCAGGACAAACTGACGCGGGATCTGACCGATGCAGGTTTTGAGCGGGAAGATATCTATAACGCGTTAATGTGGCTCGAGAAACTGGCTGATTATCAGGAAGGTCTCGTTGAACCCATGCAGCTCGCCTCCGACCCGCTCTCTCTTCGGGTATACACCGATGAAGAGTGCCAGCGTCTGGATGCCAGCTGTCGAGGATTTTTACTCTTCCTCGAGCAGATCCAGGTGTTGAACCTCGAAACGCGAGAAATGGTGATAGAGCGCGTACTGGCGCTGGATACGGCAGAGTTTGAACTGGAAGACCTGAAATGGGTGATCCTGATGGTTCTGTTTAATATTCCAGGCTGTGAAAACGCCTATCAGCAAATGGAAGAATTACTCTTCGAAGTAAATGAAGGTATGCTGCATTAATCTTATTGCAGCAACATCGAGTTGTTATGACCAAATCAGCACTGTTTTCGGTGCGTAAAAACGAGCCCTGCCCGCAGTGCGGGGCCGAACTGGTGATTCGTTCCGGGAAACATGGCCCGTTTCTCGGCTGTTCTCACTATCCGGACTGTGACTATGTCCGTCCCCTGAAAAGCCAGGCGGATGGACATATCGTCAAGGTGCTGGAGGGGCAAGAGTGCCCATCTTGCGGCGCTGTCATGGTGTTACGCCAGGGGCGTTTTGGTATGTTCATCGGCTGCAGTCGCTATCCCGAATGCGAACATACCGAGCTGATTGATAAACCTGATGAGACCGCTATCGCGTGTCCGCAATGCGGACAGGGTCATCTGGTGCAGCGTCGCTCCCGTTTTGGTAAAACCTTTCATTCCTGCGATCGCTATCCTGATTGCCAGTTCGTAATTAATTTTAAACCGGTGGCGGGCGAATGCCCTGAATGCCATTACCCGCTATTAATAGAAAAGAAAACGGCACAAGGCGTTAAACGCTTTTGCGCCAGTAAACAATGTGGAAAGCCGATCCTGGCGGAACAAATAAGTGAATAAAAACCTGCCCTCAGAAACCGTCGCACAGGCTGTGGCGGTACTGAATAATGAACATGTCATCGCCTATCCAACCGAAGCGGTATTCGGCGTCGGTTGCGATCCGGATAGCGAAACGGCCGTGATGCGCCTTCTGGCGTTAAAACAGCGTCCTGTTGAAAAGGGATTAATTCTTATCGCCGCCAGCTTTGAACAGTTGCAACCGTATATTGATGATTCCCGGTTAAGCGACGCGCAGCGTGAAGCGATCTTTTCCTGTTGGCCCGGCCCGGTGACGTTCGTGTTCCCGGCGCGCCCGGATACCCCACGCTGGCTGACGGGGCGCTTCGATTCGCTGGCCGTGCGCGTTACTAATCATCCGCTGGTGATTGAATTATGCGAAGCCTACGGAAAACCACTGGTCTCGACGAGCGCCAACTTAACCGGGCAGCCGCCGTGTCGGACCACTGCTGAAGTACGCGCCCAGTTTGGCGATAGTTTTCCGGTGGTGGATGGCGCAACGGGCGGGCGGCAAAACCCATCTGAAATCCGTGATGCCCTGACGGGTGAACAGTTCCGCCAGGGGTAATTTATGGAAACTTATGCCGTTTTTGGTAACCCTATAGCCCATAGCAAGTCGCCTTCTATTCATCAGCTGTTTGCCAAACAGTTAGATATTGCGCACCCCTATGGTCGGGTACTGGCGCCATTAGATGATTTTGTGAATACTCTGGACGCTTTCTTCAACGCAGGCGGTAAGGGCGCTAATGTGACCGTTCCCTTTAAAGAAGAAGCATTTGCCCGCGCCGATGAACTCACTGAACGCGCCGCGCTGGCTGGCGCTGTCAATACGTTGAAGCGCCTGGAAGATGGCCGTTTGCTTGGCGACAATACGGATGGCATAGGGTTATTAAGCGATTTAGAGCGCCTGGGCTTTATCAAACCTGGTATGAGGATTTTATTGATTGGCGCAGGCGGCGCATCACGCGGCGTATTATTACCGCTGCTCTCTTTAGATTGCGCGGTCACTATTGTTAACCGTACTTTTTCCCGCGCTCATGAACTGGCAACGTTATTTGCTCATACCGGCAGCGTGAGCGCGTTATCGCTGGATAAACTGGAAGGCCATCAGTTCGACCTCATTATTAACGCGACGTCCAGCGGTATCAGCGGCGATATCCCGGCAATACCATCTTCGTTGATTCATGCCGACGTTTACTGTTATGACATGTTTTATCAGAAAGGAAATACGCCATTTCTGCATTGGTGCCAACAGTATGGCGCTAAAAAACTGGCTGATGGATTAGGAATGCTGGTGGCTCAGGCCGCCCATGCCGTTCTGTTGTGGCACGGTAGACTACCGAAGATTGCCCCGGTGATTGCTGTTTTACATCAGGAACTGAATGCGTGAACCAGGCGATCCAATTTCCCGATAGAGAAGAGTGGGACGCCGAACGGCAATGCATCGTTTTCCCCGCGCTGGTCAATGGGATGCAGTTAACTTGCGCGATTCGCGGTAAGACACTGCAGCAACGGTTTGGTGGCGATGAGCCAGCGCAGTGGCTGGCTCTCTTTAGTGAACATCGCTGGGATCTGGAAGATGAAGCGGAAGCGCTGATTCGCGATCGGCAAGAAGACCATCAGGGTTGGATTTGGTTTTCCTGATCCAGGTAGTCGTCTTTCCATTTCACATAGTTGTTGGCTGAATACTTCAGGCCTGCATATTCCGCCTCCGTCAGGGGGCGGATTTGTTTTACCGGATTGCCAAAGTAGAGATATCCGCTTTCCAGACGCTTGTTTTGCGGAACCAGGCTGCCGGCGCCGATCATCACGTCATCCTCTACCACCACGCCATCCAGCAGAATTGACCCCATTCCGACAAGAATGCGATTGCCGATAGTGCAGCCGTGCAGCATGACCTTATGCCCGACGGTAACATCCTCGCCGATGAGCAGGGGATTACCCTCAGGGTTATAAGAAGACTTGTGGGTAACATGTAGGACGCTGCCGTCCTGAATATTCGAACGTGCGCCGATCGATACATAGTTCACGTCGCCGCGGATGGCGACCAACGGCCAAATGCTTACATCATCGGCAATTCTGACGTCGCCTATCACAACGCTGCTGGGATCCACCATCACCCGCAGACCGATTTGAGGGAATAATTCTTTATAAGGACGTAAATAACTGGACATGGCTGCCTCAATATCAGGGTAGATAACCAGACTTTGGAAGCTTTCTGGCGCTCCCGCAACCCCTTTTTCTGATAAAAATTGAGCTATTTGAGCAATAACAGCGCGAAAAGCGCGAAAAACCATCATTCAGAAAAAAAGATCGAAAAAAGGCTTGTGCAAAAAAATGGGATCCCTATAATGCGCACCCACTGACACGGCAGATGTGAATCACTTCACACAAACAGCCGGTTAGGTTGAAGAGAAAAATTCTGAAATTCAGGGTTGACTCTGAAAGAGGAAAGCGTAATATACGCCACCTCGCGACAGAGCGCTAAAGCGCGTCGCAACTGCTCTTTAACAATTTATCAGACAATCTGTGTGGGCACTCAAAGTGACATGGATTCTTAATGTCTTCGGACAATAAATGAATACCAAGTC